>NZ_KB907308.1:0-1200000 GCF_000381925.1 Nocardia sp. BMG111209 | reverse complement strand
CGCGTGAAGTATGACCTTCCCGATGAGTTGATCGTGGAGTGTGAGGGTCCGGTGCGGACGGTGGTTTTGAATCGTCCGGGTGAGTTGAATGCGGTGAACGAGCGGCTGCATTGGGGTTTGGCGAATGTGTGGCGGCAGTTGGCGATGGACGCCGAGGCGAAGGTGGTGATCGTCACCGGTGCCGGTCGGGCGTTCTCGGCTGGTGGTGATCTGGATTGGATCACTTCGTTTCTGGAGGATCCGATCGCGCGGGATGAGAGTGTGCGTGAGGGTGCGCAGATTGTGGAGGAGATGTTGCGGTTTCCGTTGCCGGTGATCGCGGCGGTGAATGGTGCGGCGGTGGGGTTGGGGTGCAGTGTGGCGGTGTTGAGTGATGTGGTGTTGATGTCGGAGCGGGGGTCGTTGGCGGATCCGCATGTGGCGGTGGGTTTGGTGGCTGGTGATGGTGGTGCGGCGTTGTGGCCGTTGCTGACGCCGATCATGCGGTCGCGGGAGTTCCTGTTCACCGGTGATCGGATCGATGCGGTGACGGCGGTGCAGCTGGGGCTGGCGTCGCGGGTGGTTCCTGCGGATGAGTTGTTGGGGGAGGCGCGGGTGTTGGCTGGTCGGTTGGCGGGGCAGCCGGTGGAGGCGTTGCGGGGGACGAAGCGGGTGGTGAACATGTATTTGTCGCAGGCGTTGGCGGGTCCGTTGCAGGCGGGGTTCGCTGCGGAGGTGGTGTCGATGCAGTCTGCCGAGCATCGGGAACGACTGCTGGCGTTGCGGCAGCGGACGAGCAACCGATGAGGGCCGGGCAGCGGGCCGTGGCGGTGGAGGCCGGTGGCGGGAGGAAGTGCCGCGATGAGTAGCACGGTGACCGGGGATTTCCGTGCGGGGGTGCGGGAGTGGTGCCGATCGAATGTGCCGTCGCAGTGGCGGTCGGCGCAGACCGGTGTCTCCGATACGGAGTTCGTGGCGTTCCAGCAGGAGTGGTTCCGGACGTTGCGGTCGGGTGGGTTCGCGGTTCCGCACTGGCCGAAGGAGTTCGGTGGGGGGATGACCGTCCCGGAGCAGGTTGTGCTGTATCAGGAGTTGGCTGCGGCGGATGCGCCGCGGTTGGTGCTGGCGTTCGTGGCGATTCATCATGCGGCGTCGACGTTGCTGGCCGCGGGGACCGAAGCGCAACGGCGGCGGCATCTTCCGGCGATCCTCGATGGTGAGATCTGGTGTCAGGGTTTCTCGGAGCCGGGTGCCGGATCGGATCTGGCGTCGCTGCGGACCAGTGCGCGCCGCGAGGGTGACGAGTTCGTGGTCACTGGGCAGAAGTTGTGGGCCAGTGGTGCGCAGCATGCGGATTGGTGTCTGCTGCTGGCGCGGACGGACCCGGATGCGCCGAAGCGGAAGGGGATCTCGTATTTCCTGATGGATATGCGGTCTCCGGGGATCGATGTGCGGCCGATCAAGCAGGCGACGGGGGAGTCGCATTTCTGTGAGTTGTTTCTCGATCAGGTGCGGATTCCGGTGTCGCAGTTGATCGGTGCGGAGAACACGGGGTGGCAGGTGGCGCAGTCCACGTTGGGTGCGGAGCGTGGTTTGACCATGCTGGAGTTGGCCGAACGGCTCGGCAATGCCGGGTTCCGGTGGCTGGTCGAGGAATGCGGCCGGCCGCGACGTGATGGTGGTCGTCCGATCGATGATGCGGTGGTGGCCGATCGGCTCGCGGTGTTCGAGACGGAGATCGCGGGTCTGCGGTTGTTGTGCCGGGATGTGGTGGAGCGGCACGAGGCGGGGACCGCGGGTGCGGCGGACGCGTCGGTGGTGAAGCTGTTCTACAGCGAGTTGTTGCAGCGACTCACCGGTTTCGGTGCGGAGATCGGTGGGCTGGCCGCGCAGTCGGTGGTGGGTAAACCGTCCTCGGGCGGGTGGGAGTCCGGTGCGTGGGTGCTGGATTTCGTGGGGTCGTGGGAGTGGACCATTCCCGGTGGGAGCAGCGAGATCCAGCGGACCATCATCGGCGAACGCGGACTCGGCCTCCCCAGAGAACCGGCAGGTAACTGATGTCCGAAGATCTTTCCGAATTCCACGACGAACTGCGCACCGTCGCACGGGAACTGCTCACGGCCGATTCGGGGGCCGCGCTCGACCGGCGGCAACTGGCCCGCACCGGCTGGCTCGGCCTGGAGGCCGCGGACGAATACGACGGCGCGGAAGCCACTTTCGCCGAGGTCGCCGTGATCCTGCACGAATTCGGCCGCGCCGCCGCGCCCGGCCCGTACCCGACCGTGGCCGCCCTCGCCATCACCACCCTGGAACAACTGCAACCCAGCCCCGAACGCGATCGTCTGCTGCGCGACACCGTGGCGGGAGCCGCGACGCCGGTGCCGGTGTTCGACGCCGAACTGTTCGGCGCCCGGGACATCCCGGCGGAATCGGCACCGCGGTCATCCGGCGGGCCCGCCGGCGCCCCGGACATCCCGAGCGTCACGCCTTTTCGGCTCGTCCAGGCGGCCGGTGGCACGATCGTCCGTGGCACAGCGGATTTCGTGCTCGACGCGCCGGCGGCCGACCGCCTGCTGGTACTCGCCCTCGACGAGGGCGGAACTCCCGTGGTGGTACCCGTCGATCCGTCGGCCCCGGGTCTCACCGTGACCACCCGGCCGGTGGTCGACCTCACCCGCAGCATCGCCGAGGTCACGGCGGATGACGTTGCGGTGCAGGAGATCTGGCGTTTCGTCGACAATCCGTACGAAGCGCTGCGGTACCTCCGGGACCGGGCCGCCGTGGCCATCGCCTGCGACAGCCTGGGCCTGAGCGAAGCCATGCTCGACGCCACCGTCGACTATGCCCGCGTCCGTGAGCAATTCGGCCGGCCGATCGGCTCCTTCCAGGCGGTCAAGCACGCCTGCGCCGACATGCTGGTCCAGATCACGATCGCCCGCAAACTGGTCGACGCGGCAATCGACGGTCTGACCGACGAATCGGCGGACGGCGCCGCCGCGGCGATGGCCGCGTCCTACGCCTGCACCGCCGCCGTCGAGATCGCCGGTAAGGCAATGCAACTGCACGGCGGTATCGGCTACACCTGGGAGAGCGGCATCCACACCTATCTCAAACGCGCCATGCTGAACCGGTCGCTGTACGGATCACCCGCTGAACACCGCCGCCGCCTGTCGCGGCGCTATGCGTGAGGATGTGGCGAACCGCCCTCCGCGGTAACCGATTCGAGCTTTGGATCAGCGACCGGTCCAGCGCGGTGAGCGCTTCTCGGCGAAGGCCCGCGGACCCTCCTGCGCGTCGTCGCTGGTGTAGCAGTACTCGGCGGCGTGCCGCGCGGCCTGCAGGGCGGCGGAGCGACCCATTTCCGTTGCGAGCATGACGGTTTCGCGAGCCGCGCGCACCGACAGCGGCGCTCCCGCGAGCACGTCGGTGGCCAGCTCCAAGGCGACGGGCAGCAGATCCTCGGGTTCGGCGATCCGGTTGACCAGGCCGATCTCGTAGGCGCGCTGCGCGGTGATCGGCTTCCCGGTCAGCAGGATCTCCATCATGATCCGTTGCGGGATCATGTGGATCAGCGGCGAGGCCCACGGCGAACTACGGCCCACCTTCACCTCGGTGATCGCGAATCTCGCGGTACTGCTGGCCACGCACAGATCGCAGGCCTGCGCGATCATCCAGCCACCCGCGAAGGCGACGCCGTTCACCGCCGCGATGGTCGGCTTGGACAGCTCGATGGTGTCGTAGGGCAGCGGGAACATGTCGCGAGGGGGCACCCGCATCCCGGTCTCCACCATTTCCTTCAGGTCGCCACCGGCGCAGAACGCCTTCTCGCCGGCGCCGGTGAGGATCGCCACCCGCGCGTCGGGATCGTGTTCGAAACGGTCCCAGGCTTCGAACAGGCCCTCGCGCACATCCTTCGACAGACAGTTGCGCGTTTCGGGCCGGTTCAAGGTGATCACGGCGATGCCGTCGGGGCGCGCGTCGTAGACGACAGCGTCGGTCATCAGAAACCTCTCTGCTGGATCGTGTGAGCGGCCCGATCCAGATCCTCCCGGAAGTCGGGGTGCGCGATCGCGATCAGCCGGCGGGTGCGCTCGGCGAGATTCTGCCCGCGCAGTTCGGCGGCGCCGAATTCGGTGACGACGATGTCGACATCGCTGCGGGCGGTGGTCACCGGTCCGGACAGGGTCGCGGTGATCCGGCTGATCGTGCCGCCCTTCGCCGTCGCCGGTAGCGCGATGACGGCATGGCCGCCGGGGGAATTCGCTCCGGCGCGGACGAAGTCGACCTGCCCGCCGGTGCCACCGAGATACGCGGACCCGCTCTGTTCGGCGTTCACCTGCCCGGTGAGGTCGACCTCCATCGCCGAATTCAGGGTCACCAGATTGTCCAGCTGGGCCAGCACCGCCGGGTTGTGCGTGTAATCCGTGGTGCACATGCGGATTTCGGGATTGCGGTGGGCGAAGTCGTACAGGCGGCGGGTGCCGATCAGGGCACCGGTGATCGAGACGCCGGCGTCGATCCGCTTGCACGCGTTGGTCACCACGCCGGCCTCGGCCAGATCGACCAGGCCGTCACCGATCATGCCGGAGTGCACACCGAGATTGCGCCGGTCGTGCAACTGCCGCAGCAGCGCGTCCGGCACCGCACCGACGCCGGTCTGCACGACCGCGCCGTCCTCGATGTAGGCGGCGGCGAATGTCGCGATGGCCGTGTCGGTTTCGCTGATCCGGGCCGGCGGCACCTCGACCGGCGGCCGCGAGACATGTACCGCGTAGTCGATTCGCGCGGCGGGCAGGCGCTCGCCGAGGGTGAACGGCACCTGATCGTTGACCTCCGCCACCACCACCCGCGCGGATGCGACCGCCGCCAGGACGTGATCGCTGATCAGGCCGAGGCTGTGGTTGCCGTCCGCGTCGGCGGGGCTCACCTGTACGAAAGCCACTTCGCAGCCGAGGATTCCGGCCTCGATCATGGGCCCGACCCGGCTGACGTGACAGGGCACCACCGCGAGCCGATGTTCCTTCGCCAGTGTGCGCAGGGTGCCGATCGCACCCATGCTCGACAGCGCGAAACTGTCGGTGGCGGACGGGGTGAAGATGCCGGAGAAACTGGTCGCCACGAAAACCGACAGCCCGCCGATGTCGCGGCCCTGCGCGATCAGCGCCTCCAGCAGGGTGGTCGGCTCCCCGCACGCCTGCCCGACCACGATGCGATCGCCCGGTCGCACGAAATGCGCCAATTCCACGGCGGTTTCGGGCAGTACGGTCGGGGTGCTCATCGCGGTCCCCAGCCGTCGGCGAGGTCGTCGGTGTGCTCACCGAGCCGCGGCGCCGGCCCGGCCACATGGCCGGGAGTGCGGGAGAACCAGGTCGGCGGGCCGGGGAACCGCACGGGACCCTGTGGGGTGTCGACGGTTTCGAAGAAGCCGACGGCGTTCAGGTGCGGATCCTCGAACAGATCGTCCAGGCTGCGTACCGGCGCCGCGGGAATGTCCAGCGATCGCAACAGATCCAGCCATTGCTGAGTGGTGCGCTCGGCGAACGTCTCACCCAGCAGCGCGTACACGGTGTCGATCTGCTTGGCCCGCTGCGCCAGGGTCGCGAACTGCGGACCGGCCCACGCGGGCTTCACCGCCTCCACGAACGCCGTCCACTGCTTGTCGTTGTAGACCAGCGCGCCGATGTGACCGTCCTTGGTGGCGTACGGCTTCCGGTTCGGCGCCAGCGCGCGCGGATATCCGGCCGGCGCCAGCGGCGGGGTGAACATCGCCCCGTTGGCGTGTTCGACGAGCATGAACGAGGCCATGGTCTCGAACATCGCGATCTCGACTTCCTGTCCCTCACCGGTGCGTTCACGGTGGAACAGCGCCATCATGGTGGCGTAGAGGGCGGTCAGCCCGGCCACCTTGTCGGCGAGAATGGTGCCGGCGTAACTGGTCTGCCCGGTCAATTGCTGTTGGACGTACGGCAATCCGCTCTCGGCCTGGATGGTGTCGTCGTAGGCGGTGCGGTTCGCGTCCGGCCCGCGGCGGCCGTAGCCGTAGCAATTCGTGTACACGACAGCGGGATTGATCGCCGCCACCGCCGGATAGTCGAAGCCCAGATCGGCGACCGCCTTGGCGCGCATGGAATGGATGAACACGTCCGCGTCGGCGATCAGCCCGCGCAACGCCTCCTTGCCGGCGGCCGATCGCAGGTCGAGCACCACGCTGCGCTTGCCGCGGTTCACGTTGACGAAGACGCCGCCGAGACCGGGCTCCGGGCCGACCGAGATGTAGCGGGTGTTGTCGCCGGCGGGGGGCTCGATCTTGACCACATCGGCCCCCATATCGGCCATGATCTGGGTGCAGTACGGGCCCATCACCATGGCGGTGAGGTCGACGACCCGCACTCCGGACAGTGGACCATGTGTCATTCGCGCCAGCCCCTCATGTCACTGCCTCCTATCCAATGAATCTTTGAAAGGATAGATCAAAACAGTGAATCTTTGTAAGGATAGTGATATCAAGGTTGCCGTGGAGAGCTTCACCGATCCGGGCGTGCCGGGCCAGGGCATCGCCCTCCCCGCGTCGATCGCCGCCGTGCTGGACACCGCCCTCGCGCGGCAACCCGATGCCCCCGCGATCGAGGCGGCCTCGGGCGTCTGGTCGTACGCCGAACTGGACGAACGGGCCGGACGGGCCGCGGGCGCGCTGTGGGAGCTCGGGGTGCGCCCCGGCGACCGGGTGGCGGCCTGCCTGCCCAACGACCTCGACATCGTCGCCGCATTCCACGGCTCGCAGCGCATCGGCGCGGTGTGGGCCGGGATCGGCGAGGCGCTCGCGGTGGGTGAACAACAGCAACTGCACGACACGATCGAACCCACCGTGGTCCTCGGCGGTCCGCGTTGCCTGCTGACCGGGCCCACCGTCGTGAGCCTCGACCGCTGGCTGGGCCTGTTGGACACGGCTGCCGCCGCGCCGGCCGTCACCGTGGATCTCGATGCCCCCGCCGGAATCGCTTTCACCAGTGGCACTTCCGGTGCGCCGAAGGCCGTGGTGCACAGTCAGCGCAACATGCTGCTGCCGGGTGCGGTCCTGGTCGCCACCCGCGGCTACGGGCCGGATCTGCGCAAGGGCGACAGCTTCCCGCTCACCATCCTCAACCTCGTCGTGCTGTCCACGCTGCTGACCGCCCAGGCCGGCGGCTGCGCGGTGATCATGAACCGCCGCGACGTCGACGGGGTCGCCGAGTGGATCACCGGCCGGCGCGTGACGGTGTGGAACGGCGCCCCCGCGCAGGTGTACGACCTCGCGCAGCGTCCGCAACTCGACCTGAGCTCACTGCGCGAGGTGTGGAGCGGCGGCGCCGACACCTCCGACGCGCTGCGCCGGAATTTCGCCGCGGCACACGGCCTGACCCCGCGCGCCACCTACGGCCTGACCGAGGCGCCGACGGTGGTCGCGATCGATCCGGCGGGCGAACGCTGGCAGCCCGGCACCGGCGGTCAGGTGCTGCCGCACCTGGACGTCGCCGCGTACGACGACGCCGGCCACCGGCTGGCCCCCGGCGAACTGGGCGAATTGCGCATCACCGCAACGACTTCCGGCCCGTACGCGAATCTGTGGCGGCCGATGCTCGGCTACTGGGCCGACGGTGGCGTACAGCCCGTCGACGCCGATCCGACCCAGACCGGCGATATCGGCACCGTCGACGACGAGGGCTGGCTCGCGGTCCTGGACCGCAAGAAGCTGGTCATCATCCGGGGCGGCGCGAACGTGTATCCGCTGGAGGTGGAACGGATCCTGACCGCCCATCCCGGCGTGGCGAAGGCCGCCGTCTACGGCATCCCGGACGACCGGCTCGGCCAGCGGGTCGCCGCCGTCGTCGAAACGGCCGGAACCGCA
Source organism: Nocardia sp. BMG111209 (assembly GCF_000381925.1). Lineage (NCBI taxonomy): Bacteria > Bacillati > Actinomycetota > Actinomycetes > Mycobacteriales > Nocardiaceae > Nocardia > Nocardia sp. BMG111209. Next base: position 1,192,136 of record NZ_KB907308.1, on the reverse strand, counting down.
GTCGATTTCACCGCACTGGCCGAGTCGTGCCGCCGGGAGCTGGCGGGCTACAAGGTCCCCGAGCTGTGGTCACGGGTGCCGGATCTGCCGGTGAACGCGATGGGCAAGGTGGTGCGCCCCGGGCTCCCGGAATTCGTCGCCGCCCACCGCCTCACCGAGAACGCCGGGGAGTGACCATGCCGTCTCGCAGTGTCACGGACCTGTTCGCTCTGAACGGCCGCGTCGCGATCGTGACCGGCGGATCCTCCGGCCTCGGCGCCGCGACCGCCACCGCACTGGCCGAACTCGGCGCGCGGGTCGCCGTGGTCGCGCGCCGCAAGGACCGGCTGGCCGAACTCGCGGAGCGGATCGACGGCCTCGCCATCGCCTGCGATCTGTCGGACCCGGGCGCGGTCGCCGCGGTCGTCCCCGAGGTCGCCGAAACCCTCGGCCCCCCTGAGATTCTGGTGAACGCGGCCGGCAACCGGTTCTCCGAGGACCGCGCCGAATCCGAGCAACTGGCCGACATTCGCGCCACCATCGACCTGAACCTGGTGGCGCCGTTCCTGTTGTCCCAGGCGGTCTTCCCGCACATGTGTACCACCGGCCGCGGCAGCATCGTCAACGTCTCGTCGATCAGCGGCCGGGTCGGCGTCCCCGGCATTCCCCAAGCATCCTATGCCGCAAGCAAATTGGGCCTCTCCGGCCTGACCGCCGAACTGGCCGTGCAATGGGCCCGCCACTCGATCCGCGTGAACACGGTCGCCCCCGGCTTCTTCCGCAGTGAGATCACCGACGCCCTCTACGACAGCGAACGCGGCGGCGCCTACCTGCGCCGCAACACCCCGCTGCCGACCGAGGGCACCGCCGACGACCTGATCGGCGCGATCTCCTGGCTCGCGGGCGACGCCGCCCGCTACGTCACGGGCCAGACCATCGTGGTCGACGGCGGCTGGACGGCACGATAACCCCTGCCCGAGTGGCCTCCGGTAGCCGTACCCGCGCTACTGCGTAGCGCGGCAGCGTACCGACGCGGCGCGAAGTAAGCACCGCGGCAGGGGGTTTCGTGTCATGACACAGGGCTTCCAGCCGGAGCTTCGGTCCGTGCGGTGTGGTGCCCCGGTTACCGGCCCCGCTCACCGGAACGGGGTCGTGCGTGACGGAAGCCTTCGCCCGGGGATCTTCTCGGCTCGACGGCGACGTGCCTCCACCTGCTCGGGTGACCGTTCCACCTCGACGGCGCGCAGTGTTTCCTGCGTCTGTGCACTCATGGTTCGCCTTCCATGACCATCGCCAGCAAAGGTTCGACACGCATCGTCCGGGCCCACGCCGACGACGCGCAGGGTGAAGCTCGAGCCGACGTCACACCTCAGCGGCGCGTTCGGCAGACTGGTCGGCTGTGAGGCTGCCCGAATTACCCGACCTTCCCGTGCGGGAGGTGCTCGGCGATGTGGCGTCGGCGCTGACCGGCGCGGGTGCCGCGGTACTGGTCGCGCCGCCGGGCACCGGTAAGACGACGCTGGTGCCGCTGGCGCTCGCCGCGCGGACCGAAGGGAAGGTCGTGGTCGCCGAGCCCCGGCGGCTGGCGGCTCGGGCGGCGGCCGCGCGGATGGCGTCGCTGCTCGGCGAGCAGGTGGGTGAGACGGTCGGCTATTCGGTGCGCGGTGATCGCCGGGTCGGGCCGCGCACCCGGATCGAGGTGGTCACCTCCGGGCTGCTCGTCCGGCGTCTGCAGGGCGACCCGGAACTGGCGGGCGTGGACGTGGTGATGCTCGACGAATGCCACGAGCGGCATCTCGACGCAGACCTGCTGCTGGCGCTGCTGCTCGACGCCCGCGGCGGACTACGGCCGGACCTGCGCGTGCTCGCGACCTCCGCGACCGTGGCGGCGGACCGCTTGGCGGCGCTGCTCGGCGGCCCGGACCCCGCCCCCGTCGTCGAGGCGCACGCGCGCACCTACCCGGTGGAGCTCGCCTACACCCCCGCGCTGCCCCGCGAGCGATTCGAGGCGCGGGTGGCGCGAGCCACCCGCACCGCACTCGCCGAATCCGCCGGCGATGTCCTCGTCTTCCTCCCGGGAGCAGGCGAAATCCGCAGAGTCGCAGCGCTGTTGGGCGGCATCGGCGAGATCGACGTCCTCCCGCTGCACGGCCGCCTGCCCGCATCGGCACAGGACACCGCGCTGCGTGCGGGACCGCGGCGTCGTGTGATCCTGTCCACCGCGGTCGCCGAATCCAGCCTCACCGTGCCCGGTGTCCGGATCGTTGTGGACGGCGGCCTGGCCCGGGTACCACGAGTCGACCACCGACGCGGCCTGACAGGCCTTGCGACAGTACGGGTTTCGGCCGCCGTCGCCGAACAGCGCGCCGGCCGCGCCGGTCGCGAGGGACCCGGCCGGGCCTGGCGATGCTGGCCGGAGAACGAGCACGCGACCCTGCCCGCCTATCCGGAACCGGAGATCCGCACCGCCGATCTGACCAGGCTCGCACTGGAACTCGCCTGCTGGGGCACCCCCGACGGCAGCGGCCTGGCCTGGTGGGACCCACCGCCGACCGGCGCGCTGACCGCGGGCCGCGAGGTCCTCACCGCACTCGGCGCACTGGAGGGCGGCGAGGTCACCACTCGCGGCAGGCGCATGGCCGCATTGGGACTGCATCCCCGGCACGCGCGCGCACTGCTGGACGGCGCCGCCGAGATGGGAGCTCGCGCCGCGGCCGAGGTCGTCGCCGTCCTCGATGACGACACCCTGCTGCCCGGCACCGATCTGGTCGCCGGCCTGCGCACCCTGCGCGCCGATCGTCCCGACCGCTGGCGCCGCGAGGCGCAACGACTGGCCCGACTGCTCGACCGGGCCGAGCCCGGACGGCCCCCGCCGGACGACGCGCCGCTCCCCGAAGCACATGCACAGGCGAGTTCCACAGTCCCACCGAAGGATTCACCGCCACACGACGATCGGGCCGCTACCGCACGGCCCCGGTCCACGGTCGCGCCACTTCCCGGCGACCCGTCGCTGATCGTGGCATTGGCCTACCCGGAGCGCCTGGCACGCCGCCGGGCACCCGGCTCGGCGAGCTATCTGATGGCCGTCGGCACCGCGGTGACCCTCCCGCCCGGATCCGGTCTCGGCGACACCGAATGGCTCGCGGTGGCGGTCGCCGACCGGGATCCCGGGCGGGCCGAGGGCCGGATCCGGCTGGCCGCCGCCGCCGACGAGGAGCTCGCTCGGCGCGCGGCCCCGGCCCTGCTCACCACCACCGACGAGGTCGACTGGACCGACGGTGACGTGACAGCGCGGCGCGTGACCCGCCTGGGCGCGATCACCCTGTCCGACAAGCCGTTACGACAGCCGTCCACCGAGGCGCTGACGGCCGCCGTACGATCCGGCCTGCGGACCGAAGGACTCGCCCTGCTGCGCTGGTCGGACGACGCGGTATCACTGCGACAACGCATGGACTTCCTGCACCGCACCCTCGGCGCACCCTGGCCCGCGGTCGACGACGAGACACTGTCCGACGACAACACCTGGCTCGCAACCGAACTCGCGACCGCCCGCCGCCGCGCCGACCTGGCACGCATCGACGCCGGCCACGCACTGCGCCGCCTACTGCCCTGGCCCGCAGCCACCCGCCTCGACGAACTGGCCCCCGAACGCCTGGAAGTGCCCTCCGGCAGCCGAATTCGCCTCGACTACACCGCCGACCCACCGATCCTCGCAGTCAAGGTGCAGGAGATCTTCGGCTGGACCGAGACCCCACACCTGGCCGACGGCCGCATCGCACCGGTACTACACCTCCTGTCCCCGGCCCAGCGCCCGGTAGCGGTCACCGCGGACCTGAAGTCCTTCTGGCACACCGGCTGGCCCCAGGTCCGCGCCGACCTACGCGGCCGCTACCCGAAACACGCCTGGCCCGAAGACCCCACCACCGTCCCACCCCACCGCGGCACCGCCCGCAACGCCAAACGATGAGCGCTACGAGTCCCCTTGGGGCAGCAATGATCACTCCGAGACCGGCCGCGCACCGACAGGTTTTGTGTGAGTGCGCTGATAAGTCGCCGGGATCCTCTCCTACGGAACAGGTTTCGAACCCCCGTCCTCGAATGCCCTGCGAGCACCCGGGCGGTGCCTATCGGTCGAGCAGCGGCTCGGACGGTGGATCGACATGCCCGTCGGAATGAGGCCGAGGACCGGGGTGTCACGAGCGGGCCTCGCTGGTCCATGATCGTCGCCGTGCCTCTGAGAGGCTGTCGGCTGCCGAATATGCGGCAATAGTTACACTGGTTACATCAAAAATTCCCCTCAGCTTGGAATCTTTGCAGGATCGAGTGATATTTTTGATGGGTGGTCCGTGATGAACGATTCCTAGAGCTCGCCGGCTTTGCGGAGTCGCAGTGGGGCCTGCTCACCGCTGCTCAGGCCGCAACCCTGGGTGTATCCGCTCAGCAGCTCAAGCGCCTTGCCGATCGGTCTCTGATTGTTCGCATTCGACACGGCGTCTACCGGCTGGCGGGCCTCGCGGAGTCGCCGGAGGTTGCGATCCGGTCCGAATGGCTGGCGCTGGAGCCGGCCCGGCCCGCTGGTGAACGGCTGGCCGACCCGGTTCCCGTCGGCGTGGTATCCCATCGGTCGGCGGCAAACCTGCAAGATCTGGGCGACCTCGACGCGGACATCCACGAGTTCATCGTTCCTCGCCGCCGCAGCACTCGGAGTCTCGATGTTTCCTTCCACGTCGGGGCCGTCGGCCGCCACGAGTGGCATATCGTCGACGGCCTACCTGTCACGCGCCCCTCGCGAACCGTGGTCGACCTCGCCGCTGCGCACACCGATGGAGGTCACCTGGCGACGGTTCTACGCGACGCCATCCTGAGCGGTGATACCACCGCGTCCGAACTCGCCGAAGCGCTTCGCCCATACGCCCACTATTACGGTGTCGCACTCGGCGACGGTTCCACCCTGATCAGGAACTTCATCGAGCAGGCCGGCCTGCCGGAGTCCGTGCTGTCCCTGGCCGCTCACTCGGATTCACCGGCGCTGGCCGAGGCCGTGCTACGGAACATGCAGGCCAAACCCACCAAAGTTCGGGTCGACACCAGCGCCACAGCCGTTGTGTCCCATGACCCGAACGCCACAGTGGCAGCCGATCTGCCCGCCGAGGTGTGGAAGTATCTGCGTGACCGGGTGGGCGGGGCGGTGCTCGACGAGGTCCTGCGGAAATTGCCGGACGTCGCAGCCGCCGCCTCCGACGACATCGTGCGCAAGCTGATGACCGAATTGGGTGCGACCTCACAGGTATTGCCGGCGGATCGTTCCGGAGCAAGCGGAGAAGACGAAGGGGGACAGTGACGGTCTACAAGACCGGCTCGGCCTTCAAGGCCGCGCTGACTCGACTGCTCCGGAACATGTCACACGTGACGGGCCGTCCGGTGGCCGAGCTTCACCGCGAGTTCTTCATGCAGCGCTTTCTTGCGCGGATCTTCACCGACCCGACCGTGCCATGGATCGTGAAGGGCGGCGGCGGATTACTGATCCGTCTTCCGGGCGCCCGCTACAGCAGAGATCTCGACCTGCTGCACACCACCGCCGATCTCGAGCAGGCGGTGACCGAACTGCGGGAGATCGCCGGCACCAGCAAAATCGACCCGTTCCTCTTCGATATCGCCCTGAAGACACGGCTCACCGGCCACACCGAGGGGGCCACTCTCAACGCCACCGCATTCTTCGGTGCGATGCGACTGGCGCAACCGATCCCTATCGATCTGTCGATCGGCCGGGAACTGATCGGCGATATAGAACGCCTTGTCCCGCGGCCGGTCATTGAGATCGCGGATGTGGCACCACTGCCGAAGTTCGCGGTTTACCCCATCGCCGACCAGATCGCGGACAAAGTCGCAGCGATGTACGAGTTGCATCGGGGCGGGGGAACTCCTTCCACCAGATACCACGACCTCGTCGATCTGCTGCTGCTCACGCGCGCGTATCCCGTCGACGCGGCGAAGACCAGGGCAGCTTTCGCGCGGGAACGTGCTCGTCGTGGCAACGTCGCGTTGCCGTCGAGTATCTGCTCGCCCGGTCCGGGGTGGACGATCGGTTACCGAAACGAAGCTCGATCATCGACGTTGCCGACCGATCTACACGTCCTCGAGGCGGCGCTCGGGTCCGTGGGCGAATGCCTGAACCCGCTGCTCGACGGCACTGTCACGGCCGGGGAATGGAACCCCGAAAGTCGTTACTGGACAACATAATTCATGGTCCTGGTCCGATCCGGATGCTCGGCGGCGATCGCAGGCGATGCCGCCCGGATGCTCTCGCGAGCACCCGGGCGGTGTCCGTCAGCTCACGACTTCGGCTCCGGTCGGTGGGGGCGTCAGCTCTCCCAGTTCCGCGTCCGTCAGTAGTCGGGAGCGGATCAGGAAGCGGACGCCCTCGGGGGCTTCGAGGGAGAAGCCGCTGCCTCGGCCGGGGACCACGTCGACGGTGAGGTGGGTGTGTTTCCAGTACTCGTATTGGTCGGCACTCATCCAGAAGGGGGTGTCCTCGCTCACGGTGCCCAGGAGGACGTCGGCGGCGCCCACGCGGAATTCGTTGCGCGGGTAGCACATCGGGGCGCTGCCGTCGCAGCAGCCGCCGGACTGGTGGAACATCACCGGGCCGTGTTGCCGAATCAGGGTGTGCACCAAGGTTTCCGCGGCCTCGGTGAGATCCACGCGGGTGGGCATCAGAAGAACCCGAGCTTCTTCGGTGAGTAGCTCACCAGCAGGTTCTTGGTCTGCTGGTAGTGGTCGAGCATCATCTTGTGGTTCTCGCGGCCGATGCCGGACTTCTTGTAGCCGCCGAAGGCCGCGTGGGCGGGGTAGGCGTGGTAGCAGTTGGTCCAGACGCGGCCGGCCTTGATGCCGCGGCCGAGGCGGTAGGCGGTGTTGGCATCGCGGGTCCAGACGCCGGCGCCGAGGCCGTAGAGGGTTTCGTTGGCGAGTTTCAGGGCCTCGTCGACGGAGTCGAAGGTGGTCACCGATACCACCGGGCCGAAGATCTCCTCCTGGAAGATGCGCATGTCGTTGCTGCCCTTGAAGATCGTCGGCTCGATGTAGTAGCCGTTCGGGTAGCGGTCGACCTTGCGGGAGCCGCCGCCGGTGAGGACCTCGGCGCCCTCCTGCCGGCCGATGTCGAGGTAGGACAGGATCTTCTCGTACTGGTCGTTGCTGGCCTGCGCGCCGATCATGGTGGTCTCGTCGAGCGGGTCGCCGCCGACGATCGCCTTGGTGCGGGCGATGCAGCGCTCGATGAACTCGTCGTAGATCGAGGACTGGATCAGCGCGCGCGACGGGCAGGTGCACACCTCGCCCTGGTTCAGCGCGAACATCACGAAACCCTCGACCGCCTTGTCCAGGAAGTCGTCGTCCGCGGCGGTGACATCCTCGAGGAAGATGTTGGGGCTCTTACCACCCAGCTCCAGGGTGACCGGGATGATGTTCTCGCTGGCGTACTGCATGATCAGCCGGCCGGTGGTGGTCTCGCCCGTGAACGCGACCTTCGCCACCTTCGGGCTGGAGGCCAGCGGCTTACCGGCCTCCACGCCGAAACCGTTGACCACGTTGAGAACTCCCGGCGGGAGCAGGTCCGCGATCAGCTCCACCACCTTCAGGATCGAGGCGGGGGTCTGCTCGGCGGGCTTGAGCACCACGGCATTTCCGGCGGCCAGCGCCGGCGCCAGCTTCCAGGTCGCCATCAGGATCGGGAAGTTCCACGGAATGATCTGTCCCACCACGCCGAGCGGCTCCTGGAAGTGGTAAGCGACGGTGTCGGCGTCGATTTCGGAGATGCCGCCCTCCTGCGCGCGGACCGCGCCGGCGAAGTAGCGGAAATGGTCCACCGCCAGCGGCAGATCGGCCGCCTTGGTCTCCCGGACCGGTTTGCCGTTCTCCCAGGTCTCCGCGACGGCGAGCGCCTCCAGATTCGCCTCGATCCGATCGGCGATCCGGTTGAGGATGTTGGCCCGCTCGCCCGCGGGGGTCGCGCCCCAGGCGTCGGCGGCGCGATGCGCGGCGTCCAGCGCCAGGTCGATATCGGCGGCCGACGAGCGGGCGACCTCGCAGATCGTCTCCCCGTCGACCGGGGACGGATTGTCGAAGTAGCGGCCCTCGACCGGCGCGGTCCACTCGCCCCCGATGAAATTGTCGTACCGGGACGGGTAATCGACGACGCTGCCGTCCGCGCCGGGCTTGGCGTAGATCATGGCTGTGCTCCTCGCTGAGTCGAGACGGTCGGTGATGTGGATCACTATGCTCAGCGCGGGTTGGCGGAAGGTTGACGACACGGCGACGCGACCGGAACCGCCGGTTCGTCAGCGGCGCAGCGCGGTGTGCCGGCGGGCCACGGCGACGGCCCGGCGGGGATCGTCGGGCGGCAGCAATTGCAGCGCGTGCTCGTGTACGGCGATGTCGTCGGGCACCCGCTCGCCGTAGCGCAACGCGTGCGACGGATCCGGATCGGCGAGTACCGCGGCGCGCACGCCGACCGCGAGATGGTCGCGCCACTCCACGATGCCGGGCGTGTCGGAGCCCGGCAGCAGCGGTCCGCGATACAGCCGGACCGCGGTCGCGGTGTCACCGGCCGCCAGCGCGGCGACCAGCTCCACCGCATCGCAGGCCAGCGGGGTGGTCAGCCGGTAGACGCGGTTGGCGATCTCCCCGCCGGTGGCCCGGCGCAGATGGGAGACATCGGCTTTCAGCGTGCTGGAACCCGCCTGGCGGCCGCCGTAGACGGCGTGGTGCAGCCGCTGCGGGGTGAATCCGTCCGGTTCCAGCGCGAGCAGCGTGAGGATCTCCAGCTGCCGCGGCCGTAGCCGGATCGGCCGCCCGGCGCGGGTGAGGCCCGCGGCGCCGAGACAGCGCAGGCGGATGCCGGTGACCGGCGTGGCGGCGGTCTCGGCGCGCAGCTGGGTTTCGATGGCGCTGACCAGGGTTCGCACCGTCGACATCGCCAAGGGGTTCGAGCGGTCCCAGGAGGCCGACAGATCCAGGACCCCGAGCCGGTGTCCGTCCGGGGCGTGGATCGGCGCGCAGTAGCAGACCCAGCCGTGCAGCGCGGCCACCAGATGTTCGGCCGAGAACACCGTGCTCGGCGTTCCGGTGCGCAGCGCCAGCGACAGCGCGTTGGTGCCCATGTGCGCCTCGTCCCAGCGGCCGCCCGGCGCGAAGTTCACCTGTTCGGCGCGGCGGCATGGCCGGTCCGCCGTAGGACCAGAGGATGGTGCCGTCCGCGTCGGTGACCGCCGCGATGTAGCCCGCGTCGTGCGCGATGCTGTGCAGCGCACCGGTGAGCGCGGTGACCGGACCGTGCAGCGGCGAGGCCGCCCAGCGCGGGCCGATGTCGGCGGAATCGTCCGGGGCGCATGTGGTTTCGGGATCGACGGTGCGCATCGAGCGCTGCCAGGACTGGGCGACCTCGCGCCGCACCCCGGATTCGGCGGGCGCGGGCACCGGCTGCGGCGACCCGGGAATCACCCGCGCCCATTCCTGTTCCAGCGCGGCCCGCCGCCGCGACAGGCTGCTCCGCTCCGTCATCGGACGAGCCCTTCCGCACGACACTCTCGCGAACCATCATGCACCACCGGTGCATCCGGCTGCGGCGAGTTCGGTGGTCAGTCCGGATCCGGGCCGGGGAAGTCCTCGATGAAGCGTTCGTACCCGTCCAGCAGCCTTGCCAGGCAGAACTCGAAATCGGCGTCCGCCCAGTCGACATTGTCGTCGTCGAAGGCGCGGGCGCTCAGCGTCCGGACCAGTGCCGGGAACCGTTGCGGATCGAGGACCCGCGCGAGGATCTCGGGGTAGCCGGTGATCTCGGTAGCGTTCCGGGTGTCGCGCTGGAACCGTGCCCGGCCGATGACGTACAGCGAGAGGTTCAGTACCAGTTGTAGTTTCAGCTGGTCGGGGACGTTCGTGCCCTCCACGGCGGTGAGGCCGGCGTTCAGCCACGCCATATTGTTGGGGCCCATCGGCGGGGTGGCGATCGGGATGTCCAGCCACCACGAATGTGCCTGTAGCGCACGGAATTCCGCCCAGGCCCAGCGGTGCAGCCCATCCCGCCACGGGGTTCCGGGCGGGATGTCCGGCGGCGTGCCGACCACGCGGTCGGAGAGCAGATCCAGGAGGGTGTCCTTGCTGTCGACGTAGCGGTACAGCGACATGGTGGTGAAGCCGAGCCGTTCGGCGACCCGGCTCATCGACAGCCCGGCCAGCCCGTCGGCGTCGGCGATCGCCATCGCCGCGTCGACGATCTGGTCGAGGCTCATGCCGCGCCGCGGGCCGCGGCTGCCCGCACTGCCGAGCCCCCAGAGCAGCTCCACCGATTTCGGCAGTGTCACCTCGCCGGGCCCCGGCACTGCCCTCTCGCCGGGCCCCGGCAGCGCCCTCTCGCCGGGCTTCGGCAGTGTCACCTCGCCGGACTCCGGCCGTGTCACCTCGCCGGGCTCGTCCACAGGGTCTCCGATCGTCGTCGTTTCCTGGACGTCATCTTGCCCGGTCCGGAAAACTGTGTATCTTATAAACAGAGTGTACCTCGCACACAGTTTCTCTCGATCGGATGTCCCATGGCTCCTCCTCCCACGTCCGCCATCGCCGTCACCGGGCTGGCCAAATCCTTCGGCGGTGTTCCGGTGCTGTCCGGGATCGACGTGAATGTCCCTGCCGGAACGGTCTTTTCGCTACTCGGCCCGAACGGCGCGGGGAAGACCACGATGGTCCGGATCCTCGCCACGCTCGGCGCCGCCGACCGCGGAGAGGTCCGCGTCGCCGGCCACGATGTGCTGCGCGAGCCGGACGCGGTGCGCCGGCTGATCGGCGTCACCGGCCAGAACTCCGCGGTCGACGACGTGCTGACCACGGCCGAGAATCTGCGGCTGGTCGGCAATCTGCTGCATCTGACCGGCGACGAGATCAGCCGCCGCACCGGCAATCTGCTGAAACGGTTCGACCTGGTCGCCGCGGCGGGTAAGCGGGCCGGTGCGCTGTCCGGCGGCACCCGCCGCCGGCTCGATCTGGCGATGAGCCTGATGGGCGATCCGCGGATCCTGTTCCTCGACGAGCCCACCACCGGACTCGATCCGCGCAGCCGCCGGGAGCTGTGGGCCGTGATCCGGGACCTGGTCGCGGGCGGCGTGACGATCTTCCTCACCACCCAGTACCTGGAGGAGGCCGATCAGCTGGCCGACCGCATCGCGGTGCTCGACGGCGGGCGGATCGTCGCCGAGGGCACGCCCGCCGAACTGAAGCAGCTCGTGCCGGGCGGGCACATCCGGCTGACCTTCACCGATACGGCGGGTCTGACCGCCGCTTCCCGGCTGGTCCCGGCCGCGGAGACCGATGCCGGTGAACTGGCGCTGCGCGTGCCGTCGGACGGCAGCGCCGGGCAGATCGCCGGGCTGCTGGGCCGTTTCGCCGACGAATCCATCGCGATCGGCGAACTCACCATCCACACACCGGATCTCGACGACGTGTTCTTCGCGCTCACCGGCGCACCGGCCGGAAAGGAATCCCGATGACCCACACCACCACCATGATCCGGCCGCCGGCGGCGGTCCGGGCGGTCCGTGAGGCGACGACGATGGCCGGCCGCAACCTCCGGCACACGCTGCGCAGCCCCGACACCATGATCATGACGCTCGCCGTGCCGATCATGATCCTGCTGCTGTTCGTGTACATCTTCGGCGGGGCGATGCGCGTCGACGGGCACTACATCGACTACGTGGTGCCCGGAATCATCCTGCTGTGCGCCGGATTCGGATCCGGCACCACCGCGGTCGGCGTCTGCACCGATATGCGCAACGGCATCATCGACCGCATCCGCACCCTGGCGGTCCGGCGGTCGTCGATGCTGGTGGGCCATGTGGCGGACAGCGTGCTGCGCAACCTGTTCACCACCGCGCTGGTGGTACTCGTCGCCGTCGCAATCGGTTTCCGGCCCACCGCCGATCCGCTGCGCTGGCTCGGGGTGCTCGGGCTGGTGGCGCTGTTCGTGCTGGCGTTGTCGTGGCTCGCCGCGGCGCTGGGACTGCTGGCCGCGAATCCGGAGGCGGCCAACGGCTTCACCTTCGCCTACATGTTCCTGCCTTATGTCAGTAGCGCTTTCGTGCCGCCGGACACCATGCCGGTGTGGTTGCGCTGGTTCGCCGCGAATCAGCCGATCACGCCGATCACCGAAACCATCCGGGGCCTGCTGATCGGCACGCCGACCTGGCACGACGCCGTACTCGCGGTGGCCTGGTGCGCCGGCATCGCGATCGGCGGCTATCTGCTCGCAGGTGCGCTGCTGCGGCACCGCACGCGGGATTGAGCAGCGGGGCTTGATCGGCGAATGACGGTCGGGTACAGACAGGTTCCATGAATATGCGAATGTCGGCGATCGGTATCGGGGCGCTGTGCCTGTTGCTCACCTCCTGCGGGGGTCTGCACGGTCACCCGGTGCCGGCCGCCGATACCCCGGCCGCCGCGATCCCCACGAGCAAGGCCGCGGCCGTCTCGCCGGGCGCGACGCTACCCGAGATGACGGCGTGGGTGCAGGCCGGGCAGTCGGTGGATCGCAAGGGTTTCCACACCGTCACCCGCGACGGCGCCACCACCGATCTCGGTGACGATGTGGCGTTCACCAGTCCGTCGCAGAAGATCAAATGCATGACCTCGTCCAAGATGTCGCCGTACGCCGAGGGGCTCAGCTGCCTGGTGCAACTGGTCGACCCGCCGGCCCGGCCCGCCACGGTCGGCGCCGATTCCAACTGGGTGGGCGGGTGGCTGGACTATCCCGGCGATGCGCTGAATGTCGGCGCCCAGCACGGTGATCCGGGTCAGTTCGTGAACGGGTACGGCGCGGTGCTGGACTACGGCAGCCGGCTCACCTTCGGCGACTACGACTGCCGGATGGACAGCAACGGGCTCACCTGCGTCGACAAGTCCGCCGGATCCGGTGCGCGGATCAACGATTCGGGTGTGCAGCCGGTCGGCTGCCTGCAGCGCACCGATCCCGGTACGCACGGTGTCGCATATGCCTGCGCCGGTGCGGATTCCTCGTCACCGGATACCGACACCAGCACGACGACCACCGCACGGCCGACCCCGACCCGGTAACCGGGCCGGGGCCGGGCGTGATGCCGGTGCGGCGGTACCGATCACGCCGTCCCGGCGGCCGGCCCGTCGTCGGCGAATCCGAAGGCACAGAAGGTCCAGACCTCCTCGGCCGTGATCGGCCGGCCGGGGAGATCGTCGTTGCTGCCGATGGACTGGGCCAGGAACAGCACCATCTGCGTCATCAGGGTGGCGGTGCGGTCGGCGTCGACCTCGGTACGCAATCGATGTGCGGCGCCGACCTTTTCGATCAGTTCGGTGAACAGCGCCACCAACGGGGTGTGCGCGAGCTGCACCTCGGCCGGATGCGTCACCAGCAGCTGGGTGGCGAACTCGGTGAGCAGCGGGCGGATCGGGGCCGCGTCCGGCCGGGACAGCTCGAACAATTCGTGACAGGCCGCCCGCAGCTGCTGCAGCGGGTCGGTGTGGACGGCGGCCGCGGCGTGGATCTGGTCGGACAGTTGTGCCAGCGCGTCCTCGTACAGCGCGAGCAGCAATTCGTGTTTACCACTGAACTGCAGGTAGAACGTGCGTAGCGACTGTCCGGAGCGATCCACCACCTCCTGGACGGTGAAATCGGTATTGCCCTTTTCGACGATCAGCGCGCGGGCGGCCTCGAGGCATTCCTGAACCCGTTGCTCAGCACGAAGTTTCGCGGTTCGGATGGACCGCTCCACCGCGCGTTGCTTCCAGACCGGCTCTTTCCTGAAGGTGCCCACCGTGTGATCGGCCTTTCGCCAGCGTTGGAGAGAGCAAGCTTACACTCCGACTACGTACTAATTCTCGAATAGGAGAATAGCATTCTCGCATGGGATGTATGTGGAAGTTGACACTCATTCGCTGGGCGAAATAACGGTGTGGGCCGAGTCGGGTCTAGTAGCTGCCCGACGCACTGCCCGTCGGCGGGCGGTAGTAACCCGGACCGCTCCAGACCGGCGGCCCGTCGTGCCAGCGCGGCGGGTGGTAGCCCCAGCCGCCGTCGTGGCCGCGGTGGCCCCAGATCTCGTCACCCTGCTGCTGCTGGGTGATCGGGACTCCCTGTGCGAAAGCCGCTGCGGCGGTGAGGCCGACCGGCGCCGCGGCGACGGCCGCGACCACCGCGATGCGGGCGGCCGTTCTGGTCAGTGCTGTGTTGCGGAACATCGGATCTCCTGAGTTCGGACGGCCGGTAATTCCGGACCAGCCGTTCACAATGATGCCATCGACCAATGTACCGTTATCTATCGGCGAGATCCAGTTTCAAGGAAACTTAGGCAATAACGGCAGTTGAGCGGTGTCGGTGGGGAACTTTTCCAGATGGTCACCATCTGACGTGCCATCGATTGGCGGCATGTTCGCCATCGTCCTTGCGCGGCGAGGCGGTCGAATCCTCTATCAGTTGATTAGATCACATGATAGAGATTCGGCACGGCGGAGTGCCCGGCCGTGATTAGAATGCGCCTGGTGACCGATGCGAACGGGAGTGACCTGCGGGTGAGCGAGGCCGAACTCGCCATGCCCACCGAGCGCCGGCTGGTGCTGGCGGCGGAACGACTGTTCGCCGAACGGGGCATCGACGGTGTCTCGCTGCGCGCGGTGATGGCCGCCGCGGGCACCAATGTGGCGTCGGTGCACTACCATTTCGGATCCAAGGAAGCGCTGGTCGAGGTGTTGATCCGGCAGCGCAGCGACGAGGTCGCGGCCCGGCGCACCGCCCTGCTGGACGAGATGGAACAGGCCGGTCCGATCACCGTCCGGCAGCTGGCCGAGGCATTCGCGCTCCCGGTGTGGGAGATGGCCACCGGCGACGGCGCGGCGTGGGTCAAGTTCATCGCCGGCATCGTCGGCAGCGGACATCCGGCACTGTCGCTGGTGGCCGAGGGATTCACCGAGCAGGCCGTGCGGTTCATGGCGCTGCTCACCGCCGCGCTGCCCGAATTGCCCGGCGCCACCGCGCGTTTCCGCCTCGCGCAGGCCATGACGCTGACCTTCCAGGTGCTCGGCGATGTCCACCGCACCCAGGACCTGATGGCCATCTCGGGCCTGCGGCTGAGCCCGGACCAGGTCTACGCCGAACTCGTCGACGTCGTGACCGCGATGCTGTCCGGGCCCCCCGCCTGATTCAGCGGCCGAGCAACTCCGCCGCCAGTGCGCGGATCGCCTTCTTGTCCGGCTTGCCGAGCACCGTCAGCGGCAGCGCGTCTACGGGCAGTACATGTTTCGGCGACTGCACCGGCCCCTTGGCCCGTTTCACCGCGGCCTGGATCTCGGCGGTGACGGCCGCGACGCTGTCCGCGTCGCGCGCTTCGGGTTTCAGCACCACGACCGCGGTCACCGCCTCACCCCATTGCGGATCCGCCACACCCACGACGGCGACCTCCAGCACCTGCGGATGTTCGGAGACGACATCCTCCACCTCGCGGGGGAACACGTTGAACCCGCCGGTGACCACCATGTCCTTGCTGCGGCCGACGATGTGCAGGAAGCCGTCGGCGTCCTCGCGGGCCAGATCGCCGGTGCGCAGCCAGCCGTTGCGGAACGTATCCGCCGTCACCTCGGGCAGATTCCGGTAGCCGTTCGCCAACAGCGGTCCGGAGACACAGATCTCGCCGACCTCGCCCGCGCCGACCGAATTGTCCTCGGGGTCGAGCAGTTTCACGCGCAGCGCGGCCGCGGGACGGCCACAGGAGGTCAGCCGCTCCTTGTCGTGTTCGTCCTTGGCGAGGTAGCTGATCACCATCGGCGCCTCGGATTGCCCGTAGTACTGGGCGAAGATCGGGCCGAACCGGTCGATGGCCTCGGTGAGGCGAGCCGGATCGATCGCGGAGGCGCCGTAGTACACGATCTCCAGCGACGACAGGTCGCGGGTGCGGCTGTCCGGATGATCCAGCAGCGCGTAGATCATCGAGGGCACCAGCATCGTCGCGGAGATCCGGTATTCCTCGATGGCGCGCAACACCTCTCCGGCGTCGAAGCGCGGCAGCACGAAGCACTGACCGCCGAGCAGCACGGTCGGCAGGAAGAACGCGGCCCCGGCATGGGACAGCGGCGTGCACAACAGGAATCGCGGCCGCCGCGGCCATTCCCATTCCTGCAGTTGGATCGCCGTCATCGTCGCCATCCCGCCGGCGGTGCCGACCACACCCTTCGGCTTACCGGTGGTGCCGCCGGTGTAGGTGATCGAGATGACGTGATCCGGCGCCAGTTCGTTCGCCTCGATGGCCGGATCGGGTTCGTACTTCGCGACCTCCGCGAGCAGATTCACCCCGACATCGGACAGTTCGTCCGGAACCGGGCCCAGCACGAGGACTTTCGTGAGCTCCGGGACCCGATCGACCAGGGCGCGGGCGCGCTGCACGAACGGCGGCAGCGGATCCAGGATGAGGGTGGTGATGCCGGCGTCGGCCAGCACGTAGGCGTGGTCGTCCAGGCCGCCCATGGGATGCAGTGCGGTGCGGCGATGTCCGCGCACCTGGCCCGCGCCGAGGATGAACAGCACCTCGGTGCGGTTCAGCGCCAGCAGCGCCGACGGGGTGCCGGTGTCGACGCCGTGCGCCGCGAAAGCCTGGATGTACCGGCTGATCTCGGCGATCACGTCGGCGCCGGTGAGCACGGTGTCGCCGAGGGTCATCACCGGTGCGGTGCGGTGCCGGCGCAGACCCGCCAGCAGGGAATGCCCGTTGTGCACCGGAAGCCGCAGCCGCGTATCGGGATCGATGGTCGTCATGAGGGGGCTCCGATCGGTTGCCGTCAGTTCTGTGCCGCGCCGGCGGGCGCGGCGTAGGCGGTGACCATGCAGGCGCCGCCGAGTCCGAGGTTGTGTGCCAGGCCGATTCGCGCACCCGGCACCTGCCGGTCGCGGGCCAGCCCGCGCAGCTGCCAGGACAGCTCCGCCGCCTGCGCGAGGCCGGTGGCGCCGAGCGGATGCCCCTTGGAGATCAGCCCGCCGGACGGATTCACCACCCAGCGGCCGCCGTAACCGGTGGCCCCGGATTCCACCAGTGCGCCGGATTCGCCCGCCGCGCACAGGCCCAGCGCCTCGTAGGTGATCAGCTCGTTGATCGAGAAGCAGTCGTGCAACTCGATGACGTCGACGTCGTCCACGCCGATTCCCGCGGCGTCGAACACCTTTCGTGCCGCGGCGCGGGTCATCGGCGCGCCGACCACGTCGATCATCGACCCGGCGCCGAAGGCGGAGGCGTCGTCGGTGACCAGCTCCTGGGCCAGGATCTCCACCGCCTGCGCCTCGAGCCCGTGCGCGACCACGAAATCCTCGCTCGCGATCACCGCGGCGGCGGCGCCGTCGGACATGGGGGAGCACTGCGAGCGCGTCAGCGGGCCGTGTACCGGCCGGTCGCCGAGCACCTGCTCGAGGGTGTACGGATCCCGGAACTGCGCCAACGGGTTTCGGGTCGAGTGCTGGTGGTTCTTCACCGCCACCGCGGCCAGCTGCTCGGCGGTGGTGCCGTAGCGGCGCATGTGCTCGATCGCGGCATTGCCGAAGAACTGGGTGGTCATCGGCGCGGTGCCGAATTCGAACTGCCCGGCCATCGCCTTCAGATGCGCGTCGATGGTGGTGACCTTCGGCGCGGCGCCGGATCCGGCCATGGCCTCCTTCGTCATCTGCTCGAAGCCGACGGCCAGGGTCACCTCCGCCGATCCGGCGCCGACCCATTCCCGCGCGAGCATCAGGGCGGTCGACCCGGTCGCGCAGTTGTTGTTGACGTTGACGATCGGGATGCCGGTCAGGCCGATGTCGTACAGGGTGCGCTGCCCCGCCGCCGACGGCTGGAACACGTAACCCACTGCGGCGCGCTGGATCCGGTCGTAGCCGATTCCGGCATCGCTCAGCGCGGCGCCCACCGCCGCACCCACCATCTCCGGATAGGTCCACTCCCGGGACCCGTTCTTGACGAACGGTGTCATCCCGACACCGACGACGAACACCCGTCGCATCCTGTGCCTCCTCCACTGCCCTCGAGCATGAACCGCCCGCGGCCTACTGTCCGGTGAATCTCGGTTCCCGCTTCTCCACGAACGCCTTCCGGCCCTCCCGCGCATCGGCGGAGGTGATCACCTCGCGCACGAACCGCGCCTCGACGGCGCGTGCCTCGTCGTCGGGCAGCCAGCCACTGGCCAGCAGCGCCGCCTTCGCGTGCTGAACCGCCAGCGGTGAATTGCGGGCGACCCGCTCGGCGAGCTCGTGCGCGCGGGCCAGTGCGGTGCCGGCCGGCGCCACATGCCCGACGAGCCCGAATTCGTAGGCCTCCCGGGCGGTGAGCGGTTCGCCGGTGAGGATCATCTCCATCGCCTTGGTGTACGGGATCTGCCGCTTCAGCCGCACCGTCGACCCGGCGCCCGGGATCAGCCCGCGCCGCACCTCCGGCAGCCCGAACACCGCGTGCTCGTCGGCCACCCGGATATCGGTCTGCTGCAACATCTCCAGACCGCCGCCGAGGCACGCGCCGTTGACCGCCGCGATCAGCGGTTTGCGCAGCGACCGGGTCAGCAGCAGCCCGCGGCCCAGCACGCCCGGATCGAAATCCGCGCGCCGCTGCCCGTCGGTCATCCAGCCGTCGCCGAGATCGCCACCGACGCAATAACTCTCGCCCGCACCGGTGAGAATCGCGACCCGGATCGTGTCGTCGGCGTCGATATCCTGCCAGGCCCGCGCGAGCAGTTCGATCATCGGCAGATTCAGCGCGTTGCGACGTTCCGGGCGGTTCATGGTGACCACCGCGATCGCGCCGGATCGCTGCAGCAGCACCGGTTCCGGGCCGTTCATGCGTCCGGC
Source organism: Nocardia sp. BMG111209 (assembly GCF_000381925.1). Lineage (NCBI taxonomy): Bacteria > Bacillati > Actinomycetota > Actinomycetes > Mycobacteriales > Nocardiaceae > Nocardia > Nocardia sp. BMG111209. The sequence continues at coordinate 1,173,271 of NZ_KB907308.1, read as the reverse complement.
CGATCGCCGCCGACCACCCAGAGCGCGTGGAACTGCGAGGCGCCACCCATCGCGTGCCCGATCGCCCGCCGGGCGCCGGGGACCTGCCGATCGCCGGCCAGCCCGCGCACCTGGAGCGCCGCCTCCAGGAAGCGCACGAGACCCGTTGCGCCGGTGGGGTTCCCGGACAGCACCCCGCCGGACGGATTGATCGGCAGCCGGCCCTCGAACCGGGTGTCGCCCGCGTCCACCAGCCGCCAGCCCTCGTGCGGCGGCGCCAGGCCGATGTTCTCCAGCCACATCGGCTCGTACCAGCTGTAGGGGATGTACAACTCGGCGAGGTCGATCTCGCCGGCCGGATCGGTGATACCGGCCTGCCGGTACGCGTCGGCCGCGCATTCGGCGCCGGCGCGCGGATTCACCTCGTCGCGGCCCGCGAAATGACCGGTCTCCGTGCGCCAGGACATGCCGTGGATCCAGGCCGGCGGCCGGGCCGGCGCGCCGATGTCGTCCCCGCCGGTCAGCACGATCGCCGCGGCGCCGTCGGAGGACGGGCACGATTCCAGATAGCGGATCGGATCCCACAACATCGGTGAGTCCCGGACCTTCTCGACGGTGATGTCCGGCATGTGGATGTGCGCGTACGGATTTCGCAGCGCGTTGCGCCGGTGGTTGACGGCGACCTGCCAGCCGATGTGCTCGGGGGCCTGCGCGCGGCGGATGTACTCCCGGATCACCGGCGCGAAATGACCACCGGCCCCGGCGCCGAGCTTCGCACTGAACGGCAGCGGCCGCGACAGCGCCCAGGTGAAATTGCCCTCGGATTCCTTGGAATACGCCGCCACCAGTACCCGCCGGGCAAGGCCCGCCTGGATCAGGTGCGCGCCGTAGATGGCCGCGTGCCCGCCGACGCTGCCGCCGGTGAACACCCGGGTCACCGGTAAACCGCACGCGCCCAGCGCATCCGCGAGATACAGTTCCGGATTCATCACGCCATCGAACAGATCCGGCGTCTTCGACAGCACCACCGCGTCGACCTCGCCGAGCCCGAGTTCGGCATCCTCGAGGGCGGCGGCGACGGCCTCCCGGACCAGCGCGCCGATCGTCACCTCGCGGCGCTTGGCCTGCTTGCCCTGACCGACGCCGATCACCGCGACCGGTTCACCCACGACGATCTCCTTCCAGCAGGCACACCAGGTTCTGCTGCAGCGCTTGGCCGTTGGTCGCATGCGCCAGCGCGCGGCCGGCCCGGCCGGTGCGGATCGCGGCGGCCGCCTCGGCGATGCGCAGCAGTCCGGTCGCGGTGGCGGGCCGTCCGGCCAGCGGGCCGCCCGAGGGGTTGACGACGGTCGTCCCGGTGAGGCCGAATTCGCGGACCAGCAGGGGTTCCTGCGCCGAATACTCCACGTGCAGTTCGGCGACGTCGACCGCGGCCGCCGCGAAACCGGCGGTGGCCGCGGCCTTCTCGGCGGCCAGCCGCGCCGACGGCGCCCGGGTCAGGTCGCGCGAACCCGGATAGTGGGTGTCCATCCGGTGGTCGATCCCGCGGACCCAGGCGGGCCGGTCGGTGAGGTCCCGGGCGGCGTCACCGGCCGCCAGCACCACCACCGCCGCGGCATCGCCGATCGGTGAGATGTCGTGGGCGCGTAGCGGACTGGCCACATACGGGGCGGCGAGCAGGGTATCGGCCGCGACGGCGCCCGACACCTGGGCGTACGGATTCGACCGCGCGGCGGCGAGGCTGCGGGCGACGATGCGGGCCATCTCGCGTTCGGTGGTCACACCGGCGCGGATCAGCGCGTCGGCCTGAATTCCGGCGATCGCGTCCCGATGTGGTCGCAGCGGCGTCAGATAGTAGGGGTCCAGCTGCGTGGGGACGACCTCGTCGAGATCCGCCGGCAGTGAGCCGCGGCCGATTCCGTACACCAGCGCGATATCGCCGTGGCCCAGTTGCAGCCACGTCCACGCCTCGTGGAAGGCCCAGGCGGCGTCCATCTCCACGTGCGATTCGGAGATCGGCGGCCATGCGCCCACCGCGTCCAGCGATTCGATGTACGCGAAGGTGCGGCCCTCGTGGAAGTCGTGACTACCAGAGCACACGAAATCGATACGGCCACGCTCCAATCCGAGTCCGGCGAGCGCCGCCCGGATCACCGGCAGCAGGATGCCCGCCATATCGTCGCGCCGGTTCGCGGCCGCGCAGACCGACTGGGCGTCGCCGACGACGGCCACCTCACGCATCGCCGGCTCCGGCCGAATCGTGCTGCGGCACCGGCCGATAGTGCCGGATGCTGGTCCACGACGGCGCCGGATCGCCGTCGGTCCAGACCGGTTCCACCTCCATGCCGATGTGCACATCCGCCACGTCGACCTCGCGGATCAGATGCATCAGCCGGGTGTCGGCCCCGTGCGGCCGGATGTGCGCCACCACGTACGGCGGATCGATCTCCTGCCCGGGAAACGGGAAGCTCACCACACAGAAGGTGGAAACCGTTCCGCGCCCGTCGAGTTCGGTGGTGGCGCCGAGTTCGACCAGGCACCGCGCGCAGAATTCGGGCGCCGGCAGGTAGACCCGGTGACACGACGGGCACGCCCGCGCGAGCAGCCGCCGCTGCGCGAGCCCGCGCAGGAAGCCGGACCGGCCGGCCCCGGCGACGAACGTGTACCGCATCCGCAGCGGGGTGGGCATCACCGTGACTGCTTCCGGCAGTGGACGATTCACGATTCCTCCAGCGGTTCGAAGCACACCAGGTCGCGTAGTTCGCCGCGCGGCTCGTCGGCCCAGCGGGCCCGGACCCGCAACCCGTGCCGCACCCGGTCCGGATCGCCGCCGGTGTCGACCGCGCGGAAGAAGCTGCCCTCGGCGCCGTCGACGGCGACCAGTGCCCAGGCGAAATCGTGGTCCACCGGATCACCGTCGCGGTGCGGCACCCACGTCCACGCCTCGACACTGCCGTATGGCTCCAGATCGACCAGCTCGTCCAGTGATTCGCCGGTGACCGGGTCGAATTCCGCCGGGGGACACAGGATCGTGCCGCGCCGGGTCCGCACCCCGAGCAGTCGCCGGTCCCGCAGGCCACCCAGGAAGGTGCCGACCACCGTCCCCACGGTCCGCTCGAACGGGAACGCGATCTCGTATCCCGCGCACAGGCTCTCGGCTCCGTCGTCGTCGGCCATCGCGCTCCTTCCTCCGAGCCCGGAGTCTGCCTCAATCAAGTGATTAAATCAAGTGCTTGAACGAGGCGGGCGGCATCCGGGTGCACGGCGGGTTGCGGGAATTCGACACGGATATCACGATCCGCTTGGAATCGGTTGTGAGTTCGCTGGGGATCTGCGGAATGCATTGCGATGTCGAGAGGAATGGCGTGCAATGTTAGCGGTCCCTATGACCGGCGACAACCGGAAGAGGTATTAGTTGTGAAATCGAAATTGCTTGCCACTCTGTTCATCGGCGCGGCCGCGAGCATGATGATGGTGCCCGCGATCGGGGCGGCCTCGGCATCGCCGGCCGACCTGCCGGGCATCGCGCACCAGCAGCCGTGGGACCACGATCGTGACCACGACGGCTGGGGCGGATTCGAGCGACCGGGCTGGTTCGACCCGCGGGATCCGTTCCGCAACGACTGGCACTGCGACCGGCACGGCCGCTGGCACGAGGACGAGCACGACCGTTGGGGCCATGACGATTTCGGGCGTTGCCACGCCTGGTGACGCATCCCTGATCGATGCGCTCGCGGCGCCACCTTCCCGGTGGCGCCGCACCCGTATTCGGCGTATGTGACGGGCTGTGTACGGGGGCAGAGAATGCTTACGGTTTGCTGTTTTTCCTGGAGGTTTCGCCGCCGCTGCACTGTACTGATTCAGGTCCCCGCGATTCCCGGAAGAAAGAAAGGGATTTCGACGTGAAACGAAAACTGATCGGTACATTGTTCGTGGCCGCTGCGTCGGGTGCGCTCGTTGCCGGGCCGATGGTCGGCTCCGCGCTGGCCGACGTACCCGGATGGGCACACCAGCAGCCGGGTCCGGACTGGGGTGGATTCAACCGGCCCGGCTGGGCCGATCCGGCGGATCCGTTCCACAACGACTGGCACTGCGACCGGCACGGCCGCTGGCACGACGACGAGCACGACGGCTGGGGGCACGACGACGGCCGCTGCCATGCGTGGTGACCGTTCCCGCTGACGAGGCGGGCCTACGACCGGCGCGGCGATCCGATACGGATCGCCGCGCGTACCGTATTCGGGGCCGGTCACCCAACCCCGAGGAGCGCGCATGGCCGTCGAAGCCGTCCGGATCGAGACGGTCGAACCGTATGTCGACCCCCGCTACGAATCGGTCCGGGGCACGGTCGCCTTCGCCGTCGACCCCGCGCATCCGGCGAACGCGCGGATCACCGATCTCGCCCTCGCGCCGCGCGACGGCGACGGAGCGGTGCGATTCGAGGCCGATCTGCGGATGGTGCGCCCGGTCGGCGCCGGCAGCCGGAACCTGTTGCTGCTGGTACCCAATCGCGGCATGCTCGGCGGCCTGCCACTGAGTATGGGCGGCACCCCGGACTACACGAATCTCGAGAACGTCCCGCCCGGTGACGGATTCCTGCTGGACCGCGGCTGGACCGTCGCGTGGTGCGGCTGGCAGTGGGATGTGCGCCGCGGGCCGGGACAACTCGGCCTGACCGCGCCGGAGGCGGCGGTCGAACCCGGCTGGATGCGTGTCGAATGGCGTGCCGACATCGCGGAGAAGGAACATCCGCTCGCCGATGCCATGGCCGGTCTCGGCGCGCTGTTCTCGTTCACCGAATATCCGACCGCCGACCTCACCGACCCGGCGGCGGTGCTGACCGTGCGCACCGCGCCGGATGCCGAGGCGGTCGAGATCCCGCGTGGCGATTGGTATTTCACCGACCCCACGCATATCGCGCTGACCGGCGGCTTCCGACCCTTCCACTGGTATCGGCTGGTGTTCCGGACCTCCCGGGCCCCGATCGCCGGCTGCGGCCTGCTGGCGGTCCGGGATCTGGTCTCCCACCTGCGCACCGGCTTCGAGCACACCTTCGCCTACGGCATCTCGCAATCCGGCCGCTTCCTGCGGCAATTCCTGTGGGACGGAATGAATCTCGACGAGTCCGGGCGGCGGGTCTTCGACGGCGTGCACATCGATCGGGCCGGCGCCCACCGTGGCGAGTTCGACCACCGGTACGCACAGCCGTCGGTGACCGGGGTCGACGGTTTCGGCACGCTGCCACCGTTCGACACCGCGGGCCTGCTGGCCCGCCAGCGGGCCCTGGGCGGGGTCCCGAAGGTGGTGCAGGTCAACACGGCCGCCGAATACTGGCGCGGCGATTCGGCGCTGATCCACGTCGACGCCGCGACCGGCGCCGACCTGCCCGAGGATCCGGATGTGCGGGACTACCTCGTCGCCGGGACCGATCACTTTCCGCCGATGGGTGGTGTGAAGGCATTCTTCCCCGCCGCGAATCCGCCGCACGACCTGGATATGACGCCGGTGCTGCGCGCCCTGCTGATGGCGCTGGAGCAATGGGTGCGCGGCGAGGCCGACCCGCCGGACAGCCGGGTGCCGCGCGTCGTGGACGGCACCGCGGTGCCGCGTGCGGAGGTGCTGGGCCGATTCGCGCATGTGCACCGGCCCGATCCGGGCGCGCTGGCCGTCCCGCGTCACCTCGATCTGGGGCCCGGCGCCGATCAGGGCATCGGGCAGTGGCCCGCCCGGCTCGGCGAGCCGTATCCCGCGCTGGTGTCCGCGGTCGACGACGACGGCAACGAGATCGCCGGGATCCGCCTGCCCGCCGTCGAGGTCCCGGTGGCCGCCTACACCGGCTGGAATCCGCGCCGGCCGATGCCGGGACTCCCCGATGTGCTGTACGAAAGGCTCGGCAGCAAGGTCGATTTCCCGCCCGGCCGGCCCACGGTGGCGCAGCGCTACCCGACCGTGGCCGCCTACCGCACCGCCGTCGCGGCCGCCGCGGCCGCCGCCGACCGGCTGGTGTCGGCGCGACTGTTGCTGCCGGCGGACCGGACCGCGGTGGTGGCCGCCGCGGTCGCCGAATTCCGTTCCGCCGCAAGCTGACCGCCGATCGTCCGGCCGGGATCAGCCGCGCAACGCGTGGTCGGCCAGGGCGGTCCAGTCGGCCAGGACCTGTTTGCGGCGGGCCCGGTCCCGGCCGACCATATCGTCGAGGGTGGCGCCGCGTACCACGTTGATGGTGATCCAGAACGCGGACTCCAGGCGTTCGCGGGGGAGCGCCGGATCCAGCCGGGCGGTGCACATGTCGAGCAGTTCGACAGTGAGATCGTGCTGTACGCGCAGCATTTCGCGCCGCAGCGCGCGCTCGTAGGCGATGCCGACGTAGAGTTCCACCGCCGCGCGCCCCAGCTTGCCGGCGAAGGTCGCCGTCACCAGCTCCACCAGAACGCCACCGGCGGTGACGTTCTCGCCGAGGGCGCGGGCGCGCCGCTGCATCGCCTCGCGCTGGCGTTGGGTCAGATGGCCGATGGTCTGGGCGAACAGTTCCGCGCGGGTGTGGAAGTGGTGCAGTTGCGCACCGCGGGTGACCCCGGCGCGCGCGGTGATGTCCGCGATCGAGGCGCTGCCGTAGCCGACCTCCGCCAGTGAGTCGATCGCCGCGTCCAGCAGCAGCGCCCGGGTCCGCAGACTCTTCTCCTGATGTTTGTTGGGCGGCAGAGGAGAGGTCATCGGTCCAGTCTAGCGGGGACAAATTGCGTGCTGTCTTGCATGTAATCAAGTGCGGTACGTAATGTGATGAGCAACGACGTCGAATGCGGTGAGGAGAGGGACGACATGCCGGTGGACCGCCTGCTGCCCACCCCGGAGGCCCGGGACCTGCTGGAGCTGACCCGGGAGATCGCCGAGAAGGTGCTCGAACCCCAGGTCGTCCCGGCCGAGAAGAACGAGACCTATCCGGGGGAGGCGTTCCGCGCGCTGGGGGCGGCCGGATTGCTGAGCCTGCCGTACCCGGAGGAGTTCGGTGGCGGCGGGCAGCCGTACGAGGTGTACCTGCAGGTGCTGGAGGAGATCGGGTACCGGTGGGCGGCGGTCGCGGTCGCGGTGAGCGTGCACAGTCTGTCGTGCCATCCGCTGTTCGCCTACGGCACCGCCGAGCAGAAGCAGCGGTGGCTGCCGGATATGTTGTCCGGCACTCTGATCGGCGCCTACAGCCTGTCCGAACCGCAGGCCGGATCGGATGCGGCCGCACTGCGGTGCCGGGCCACCGAGGCGCCCGGCGGGTACCGCGTCACCGGTTCCAAGGCGTGGATCACCAACGGCGGCAAGGCCGATTACTACACCCTGTTCGCCCGGACCGGCGAGGGATCGCGCGGGATCTCCTGTTTCCTGGTGTCGGCCGATACGGAAGGGCTCGACTTCGGCCGGCCCGAGGAGAAGATGGGGCTGCGCGCGGTACCCACCACCACGGCGTCCTACGACGATGCGTTCGTCCCCGCCGAGCGGCGTATCGGTGAACCGGGGCAGGGACTTTCGATCGCGTTCAGCGCACTCGATTCCGGCCGGCTGGGTATCGCCGCCGTCGCCACCGGACTCGCGCAGCGCGCCCTGGACGACGCGGTCGCCTACGCCAAGGAGCGGGAGGCGTTCGGCCGCAGGATCATCGATCATCAGGGCCTGGGATTCGTCCTGGCCGATATGGCCGCGGCCGTCGACACCGCGCGGGCCACCTACCTCGACGCCGCCCGCCGCCGGGACGCGGGGCTGGCGTACTCCCGTCAGGCCAGTGTCGCGAAACTGGCGGCCACGGATGCCGCCATGAAGGTCACCACCGATGCGGTCCAGGTGTTCGGTGGCTACGGCTACACCCAGGACTTCCCGGTCGAGCGCTATATGCGGGAGGCGAAGGTGATGCAGATCTTCGAGGGCACCAACCAGATCCAGCGCCTGGTCATCGCCCGGCATCTGGCCGGGGCCTAGTCCGGCACACCGGCCGCCGGTGCGGGACCGGATCAGCCGCGGCCGCGGATCAGCGGCAGGTAGACCTCGTCGATGATGTCGACGAGCACGTCGTCGGGTGCGCTGGGGACGCCGCGGACGACGAATTCGTTGCGCAGCAACACCATTGCGACCGTCGCGACGCGGGGATGCAGGGCCTCCGGGGCGGCCTCGCCGCGCGCGACGGCCCGGCCCAGAATGGTGAGACAGTCGGCGGTCATGCCGTCGGCGGACTGCTCGGGCAGCCGGGCCACCAGTTCGGTGGCGCCGCCGGCGGCCGCCAGCAACTCGCGCAGGATCGTGCCGAGCGGTGAACTCCAGTGCCGATTCGCGCGGCGGAGCAGTTCGAGCATGTCACCGCGCAGGTCGCCGGTGTCCGGCCGGTCGACCTCGGTGGTCAGCTGCCGGTAGGCGGCGATACCGAGCGCCAGGCGGTTCGGCCAGCGCCGGTACAGGGCGTTCTTGTTGGTGCCGGCCCGCTGCGCCACCTTGTCCATGGTGAGCCCGGCGAAACCCGATTCGGTGAGTTCGTCGGCGGCCGCGCGCAGGATTGCCGCTTCCAGGGCGGCCCCCCGCCGCCGGGTCCCCGCGCCGCCTTCCGTCTCCGCTGCTTCCGACACGGTTACCCACGGTACCCCGCACCCACATGCTTGCGGTCCCGCACTCCTCGGCAATAGGGTACTTCAAGTACCGTATTTTCCCGATGAAGGGTTCGATCATGCGCGCCAGAGGTATCAGCTACGACACCCGGCTTCCTGCAGAACGGCACGTTCTCCCGTCCCGACCTCGATCCGGAGGTGGTCGCGCGTGAACTGCGGATAGTTCGCGACGATCTGCACTGCAACGCCGTCCGGGTGATGGGCGGGGATCCCGGGCGACTGGCCCTGGCCGCGCGCCTCGCCGCCGATCTCGGCCTGGAGGTGTGGTACTCACCGTACCCTCTCGATCTGAACGCCGACGAGATCCTCGCGCTCTTCGCCGCCTGCGCCGACGAGGCGGAGCGGCTGCGGCGCGGCGGCGCGGAGGTGGTCTTCGTAGCGGGCGCCGAACTGTCCCTGATGGTTCCGGGTTTCCTCACCGGGGACACCTTGGCGCAACGACTCGACGGGCTGTTGCGTCATCGCGACCGCCTGCCCGCCGTGATCGCCGAGGTCACCCCGCGGATCAACGACTTCCTCGCCGCGGCCGCCGCGACGATCCGGGAGCGCTTCGGCGGTCCGATCACCTATGCCGCGGTCCCGTTGGAGCGGGTCGACTGGTCGCTGTTCGATATCGTCTCGGTGGATCTGTATCGATCGGCCGAGGTCGCCGACGCCTTCGCCGAGGGGGTGAGAACCGTGGTGGCCCAAGGCAAACCGGTCGCGATCACCGAATTCGGCTGCGCGAGCTTCGCAGGCGCCCCCGATCGCGGCGCGAGTGGGCTGGACATCGTCGTGAAGGACGAGAACACCGGCGCCCCTTCGCATCTGGACGGCGACTATCTCCGCGACGAGGCCGGGCAGGCGCGATACGTGCGCGAACTGCTCGACATCTTCGACACCGAGGGCGTCGACGCCACCTTCGTCTTCACCTTCGCCCTGCACGACTTCCCGCATCGGCCCGGCGAATCCCGGCGCGATCTCGATCTGGCGAGTTACGGCATCGTGCGGGTCCTCGAAAAGGGCACGGGCACGACCTATCCCGGCCTGTCCTGGGAGCCCAAGGCCGTCTTCGCCACGGTCTCGGCCGCCTACGCGGGGTGACGGCCGATCCCGGCCGGTTCGGCTAGGTTGGGGGGCCGGTATCCGATCAGCGAACAGGAGGGCACGATGGAGTTGGGCAAGGTGCTGGCACCGGTGATCCACGGGTTCAACGGCGGGATCGTCGCCCTGACGAAGGCGCCGTGGATCGGGCCCCGGGTGAGCCGGTACATCACCGAGATCACCTATGTGGGAAGGAAATCCGGCCGCACCATCACGACGCCGATCGGCTACACCCGCTCCGGTGACGACGTCACCATCGCCGTCTCGATGCCGGAGCAGAAGTCGTGGTGGCGCAATTTCCTCGGCGACGGCGGGCCGATCACCATCACACTCGACGGCGTGGCCCGGACCGGGCACGCGGTGACGCAGCGCGACGACAAGGGCGTGCGCGTGCAGATCCGGCTTGACCCCGCCACGTCGGCCTAGGGGCCGATCAGTTCTGGCGGGGCAGCAGTTCCGCGGCGAAGCGCTCGGTGAACTCGTCGAACGGCTGTTTGCCGGTGGGTGTGACGACGAATTTGGTCAGCCCGGCCGCGAGATAACCGTCGATCAGGCGGTGCAGTGCGGGCCAGTCGGCGGCGATCAGGTCGCGCGGGTCACTGTCGGGCCGGCGGCGGCGGATCGCCGCCGCCAGGTCCGCGGGCAGTTCGCCGTCGGCCAGGGTCAGGTTGATGCCGAAGTGATCCGGTTCGATCTCCCGGCCGGCCTCGGCGGCGGCCGCGCGGATGGCGCGGATGCCCGCGTCGGCCTCGGCCGCGGTCAGGAAACTGCCCAGCCAGCCGTCGCCGTACCGGCCGATGCGGCGGAATGCGCCGGGCGCGGAACCGCCGAGCCAGATGTCCAGCGGCCGGGCCGAACGCGGCCGCAACGCCACCTCCGGCACCTCGAAGAATTCGCCGGTGAACGGGCCCTCGCCGCCGTCGAGCGCGGCGCGCAGCAGCCGCAGCGACTCGTCGAAGACCGCACCGCGTTTCCCCTCGGGCACCGGGAACAGCGCGCGCTCGCCGGGCCGGGCCGGCTGCAATCCGAACACCGGCAGCACCCGCTTCGGCGCCAGCGCGGCCAGCGAGGCCAGCTGTTTGGCGACCAGCACCGGATTGCGTCCCGGCAGGATCGCCACCGAGGTGCCGACCTTCAGCCGGGTGGTCCGCGACAGCGCGAACGCCATGCCGACGATCGGCTCCACCGCCTCGGAGTAGACGATCTCCGACAGCCACAGCGAGTCGATCCCCGCGGCCTCCAGCCGGTCCACCATCGCGGGCAGTTCCTCGGCCGCCGTCTGTGCCCCGGACCCGACCCCGAACCGAATCTTCATGCGCGCCGCCGTCCGCGTAGGTAGTCCGAGACCACTGCCGTGCCCAGCCCGTCCAGATCCGGTGCGACCACGCGACCGCCGCTGCGGCGGGCGACCAGATCGACGAAGGCCTGCAGCCGCGGATCCTCGCCGAGCATGAACACCGTCACCGACGCACCGAGTTTCGCGAGCGCGTCCACCTGGGCCATGGTCACCGCCAGGGTGCGCTGATCCGGCGGCCAGTTGAACCAGGTGTCGCCGCCCGGTTCCAGATGCGCGGTCGGCTCGCCGTCGGTGACGACCAGGACGACCGGCACCGCGTCGGGATGGCGGCGCAGATGCCGGGCCGCGAGCAGCAGCGCGTGGTGCAGGTTGGTGCCCTGCTCCCAGACCGCCTCCAGGGCGGTCAGCTCGCCGATGTCCACCGTGCCCGCGTGCCGCCCGAAGGTGATCAATTCCAGTGCGTCGGAACGGAATCGGGTGCTGATCAGCTGGTGCAACGCGAGCGAGGTGCGCTTCATCGGCAGCCAGCGTCCGTCCTGCACCATCGACCACGAGGTGTCGACGCAGAGCGCGACGGCGGCGCGGGAGCGCTGCTCGGTCTCCATGATCTCGACGTCGGAGACGTCAATCCGTACCTCGCGCCGCCCGGTCGACGCGGACCGCAGCACCGCGTTGCGCACGGTGCGCGACACGTCCCACGGTTCGGTGTCGCCGAACTGCCACTGCCGGGAACCGCCGGTCGGCTCGCCCGCGGCGCCGGCCCGCGCGGTGTCGCGCTCGCCGCGCCGGGATCGCAACCGGCCCACGATATCTCGCAGCGCCACCTCACCGAGACGGCGTAAGGCCTTGGGCGTCAAGCGAAGCGATCCGTCGGAGGTGCGCTCGAACAGGCCCTGGCGGCGCAGTTCCCGCTCGAGTTCGGCGAGCCGTTTCGCGTCGACGCTCGCGTCCTCGCCGAGCTGGCGGGCCAGCGCGTCGAGATCGATGTCCTCCAGCCGGGCGCCGGGATAGGACTGCGCGAGTTGTTCTGCGAGCGCGTCCAATTCGGCCAGATCCTGCAGCGCCTGCGCCCCCTCGCCGAGGCCGAGCGGATCCTGCCCGCGGAAGCGCTGGGACGACTCCCAGTCCTCACCGGGACGCAGCGCGCGCAGATTCGCATCGAGGGCGGCGACCTGCCCGGCGATGCGCGGATCGCCGAACGCCTGACCGATCAGCTCGGACAGTTCCGCCCGCTGCTCCTCCGACATCGAGTTGAGCATCCGCTGCGCGGCCGCCGCACGCGCGGCGAGCGCATCGATCAACTCGTCGGTGTTGCGCGGATTCTCGGGGAAGAACTCGCCGTGCTTGGTCATGAAATCGGCGAACTGCCGCTCGGTGTCCTCCCCGCGCGCGTGGGTCGCGAGCAGATCGTTGAGATCGGACAGCATCTCGCGGATCCGCTCGACATCCTCGGGCGTGGTGCCCTGCAGCGCCTGTTTCATGCCCTGGAACCGGGATTCCATCAGCTCCTGGCCGAGCAGATCCCGGATCTTGCGGTAGTTCTCGCGGCCGGTCTCGGACTTCCACCGGTATTCGGACAGTTCGTTGACCGCGGCCGCGGTACTCGACGGCAGCGCGTCGAGCTGGGCCTCGGCGAAGCGGGCATCGTCGGAGGGATCGGGGAACAGGGCGCCGCGCTCGGCCTCGACGGCCTCGTCCAGCAGTCGCCGCACCTCCTGCAGGGTGCCGTCGAGCCGGTTGCGCCGGGTGATCTCGGCCCGGCGCTGCCACAGCCGCCGGGTCAGCTCCTCGAGCCCGCTCATGTTGCGGGTACCGCGCCGCAACAGCTCCTGCAGCGCCGTGCGCGGCGAGCTACCCTCCATGACCTCGCGCCCGATCTGGTCGAGCGCCTCGCGCAGATCCAGTGGGGGCGCCAGCGGATCGGGGCCGTCGTGGTACGGCCCGTAGGAGTAGCGGCCGGGGACGGTCATCGCCCGTACACCGCCATGCCGTCGTCGGAATCCTTGGCGATCTGGCGGGCCAGATACAGCGCCTCGAGGCCGAATTCGACGGCCGCCGCGATCCGGGTCGGCGGATCGGCGGCCTCGGCGCCCAGGCGCCGGGCCACCTCGTGCAGCACGGGCAGTTCCGGCAGCGCGGCCAGTACCTCGGTGCCCGCCACCCGCTCGCCGGTGGTGACCAGATGTCCGTCGCCCACGGCCTCGGCCAGCGGCCGCAGGTCCAACCCGCCGAGCCGGCCGCGCGCGGTCTCCGCGAAGGAGCGGCGCAGCAGGTGGGTGAGATGTTCCTGTTCGCGGCCCTCCTCGCCGGATTCGAATTCGAGCTTGCCGCGCAGGACCGCGGGGACCGCGTCGAGATCGACCGGCCGGGCGACCGCCGGCGTCTCACCGATCAGCGCGGATCGGCGCAGCGCCGCGGCGGCGACGGTCTCGGCCGCGGCGACGGCGAACCGCGCCGACACGCCGGACCGCTGGTCGATAGCGGAGGATTCGCGCAGCTGCCGGACGAATCGGGCCAGCACCTCGACCAGCGGATCGCCGACCTCGGCCACCAGGTCGGCCTCCTGCCGGATCAGGGCCATCTCGGCCTCGACCGTCAGCGGGTAGTGGGTGCGGATCTCCGCGCCGAACCGGTCCTTCAGCGGGGTGATGATCCGGCCGCGGTTGGTGTAGTCCTCGGGATTGGCGGTGGCGACGAGCAGCACGTCCAGCGGCAGGCGCAGCGTGTAGCCGCGGACCTGGATGTCGCGCTCCTCCATCACGTTCAGCAGCGCCACCTGGATGCGCTCGGCGAGGTCGGGTAGCTCGTTGATAGCGACGATGCCGCGATGCGAGCGCGGCACCAGGCCGAAGTGGATGGTCTCCGGATCGCCGAGGCTGCGGCCCTCGGCCACCTTGACCGGGTCGACATCGCCGATCAGGTCGCCGACGGAGGTGTCGGGGGTGGCGAGCTTCTCGGCGTAGCGCTCGGAGCGATGCCGCCAGGCCACGGGCAGGTTGTCGCCGAGTTCGGCGGCCAGCCGGCGCCCGGCCGGGCTGATCGGCTCGAGCGGGTGCTCGCCGAGTTCGGCGTCGGCGATCACGGGGGTCCACTCGTCCAGCAGGCCGATCAGGGTACGCAGCAGTCGGGTCTTGCCCTGGCCGCGCTCACCGAGCAGCACCACGTCGTGGCCGGCCAGCAGCGCGCGCTCCAACTGCGGCAGCACGGTCCGGTCGAAGCCGACGATGCCGGGCCACGGATCCTCGCCCGCACCCAGCCGGGCCAGCAGATTCTCGCGGATCTCGGTCTTGATCGTGCGTGGCAGGTAGCCGGCCGAGCGCAGCTCGCCTGCGGTGGTGGGCAGGTGTTCAGGAACTGTCACACTTCGACGCTACGTCGATCGAGCCACGGCGTCGATGTTCCGGTGAGCGCGGAAACCTGCCGGAAATACAGTTGACAAGTTCGCCGCCAACGGTATTCATGTGCTGGGTGGTAATGCCGTTCCGGCCCCGGGGGTCTCGGGCCACGGGTGAGCTCAGTGCCGTGACCAGCGCAGACGGTTCCACCCCGGTCGGCAGCAGGATTCGATTGTCCGGTCAAGCGGAATCGCCGCACTCCGGCATCAATGTGATGTAAATCACTGACGGTCGGGTGATGTCCGAGTTGGGCTGGTGCGCAACGGAATCCCGATCGGACAAGTGGCAACTTCACCGCAAATTAACCTTGTGCACGCCGTCACGACAATTCTGAGGATGCGCCGATTATTAGCCGGGCTCTAGCATCCCCGGTGATCACAGTTTGCTTGCGATCGTGGAAAACCCGAGGCAGACGGGTTGGAGGCATCGCCATACCCAGGAAGTACCTGAGATTCAGATGAGGAAGCTAACAACCATCGCCGCGCTCGCCACCGTGGCGGTCGGCGTCACCACGGGCGTCGCCTATGCCGATCAGGCATCCACCCCGCAATCCGTGCAGGTGCACACCCTCGAGCAGCGTCAGGACGTCGGCCAGGAGATGGACGTCAACGGCGTCCACTACACCCTCGGCCGCGACGGCGACTCGGTCCTGCTCACCGCTCCCGACGGCAGCTTCGACACCGTCGACGGCAACCTGGTCGTGAACGACGCCGACGGCAACGCGGTCGACGCGCTGCCGCTGAACTACCGCAAGGACAATGTCGCCTTCCCGATCGCCGCGCAGATCGACGATCACACGGCCCGGCTGACCCCGGCCGTCGCCGGTGGCGTCGCCGCCGACGGCCCGCTCGCCGCCGAGGCCATCGCGGCGGCCAAGCCGATCGAATCCTTCACCCCGCGCGATCAGCAGGAGCTCGGTGCGTTCTCGCAGCGCGCCAGCATCGCGAGCACCGTCGGCGCCGTCGTCGGCGCGATCGTCGGCGGCGGCATCGGCTGCATCGCCGGTGCGGTCGTGGGTTCGGTGTCCGCGGCCATCACCACGCTGCTCGGCGGATTCCTGCCGGGTGCGGTGGTCGGCTGCATCGCCGGTGTCGCACTGGTCGGTTCGGTCGGCACCCTGGCGGGCGCCGCCCTGGTCGCCGGTCCGGTCGTGCTGTTCTCGGCCTTCCAGTACTTCTCGACCATCCTGTCGCCGTGCTCCGGCCCGGGTACGTACTGCGTCGACCCGGCAGCCCCGGCTCCGCCGAAGTGATATCGGCTCCGGCCGTGTGACATCGGCTCCGGCGGTGACAGCGGCTCCGGTCGTACGTCACCGTCCCGGGACGGGTGACGCCGGTCCGGATCGGCGAACGGTCCGGTCCGGCAACATGGTTCGGAATCACAACTACACACCGGTCGGTACGGGTGCGCTGCGTGATCGCGGCGCACCCGTATCACGTTCCCGACCTGCGCACCAGGGCAGCCACATCGGGTTCGCTGGCAGTCAATCGCCTTACGCCACTATCATTCTCGCGATAGGAACCGGGTAAGCCCAACGACTGCGAAAAGAGCTCGCCATGATCATCGCGGCCCTCCACGACACGCTTCTCGCTCAGGTCGGCAACCCCACCCCGGAGACCCCGCCGGCGGCGGACAAGCTGATGAAGCTCGTGCGGTACTTCACCTGGTTCGTACTCCTGTCCGGCGTGCTGGCGATCACCTATGCCGGTGGGCATTTCGCCTGGGAGAAGTGGACCGGCGGCGGATCGCAGTCGCCGAAGATGGTGGCGGGGGCCATGATCGGCGGGATCGTCGCAACCAGCGCCGGCACCATCATGAACGCCGTCATCGGCTGATCGGCGGCCCGAGCCCGGCGGACATCATCGCAGCGGAATCCATTCCGTGCCGGTCGTGGCGGCGGCGAGCGCGTCGGGCAGCGGTTCGATACCGAGCCCGGGACCGCCGGGGACGCGAATGTACCCGTCCGACATCGCGATCGGCTCGGTGACGTCCCGGTGATAGTAGCGGCTCGACGGCGTGATGTCCGCGGGTTCGGTGCACCCGGGCAGCGCGGCCACCGCCAGATTGGCGGCCTGGCCGAGACCGGTCTCCAGCATGCCGCCGCACCAGGCGGGAATGCCCGCGGCGACGCAGACATCGTGCACGCGAAGCGATTCCAGCAGACCGCCGACCCGGCCGGGTTTGATGTTCACCACCGCGCAGGCACCCAGCTCGATCGCCGCCGCGGCGGCGCGGGCCGACACGATCGACTCGTCCAGGCAGATCGGCGTACGCAGGCGGCGGGCCAGGACGGCATGGTCGCGGATATCCTCCTCGGCGAAGGGCTGTTCCAGCATGGCGAGCCCGAATTCGTCGAGCACGGTGAGCCGGTCGGCATCGGCGAGGGTGTAGGCGGCATTGGCATCGACCTGGAGCAGGACGTCGTCGCCGAAGCGCTCGCGCACCGCGCGAACCGGTTCGACATCCCAGCCGGGCTCGATCTTCAGCTTGATCCGTCGGTACCCCTCGCCGAGATGGGTCGCGACGGTGTCGAGCAGCGCGGGGATGCCGTCCATGATGCCGATCGACACACCCGAGGCGACCACCGTCCGCGTGCCACCGAGATAGGTTGCGCAGGAGAGGTTCCGGGCACGCAGCCAGGCATCCAGCAGCGCCGTCTCGACAGTGGCCTTCGCCATCGGGTTGCCCCGCACCCGGGCGAATACCGGCGCGATGTCCGCCGGTTCCGGATCACCGTGCGCCGCCAGCGCCGGCAACAGGAACCGGCGGACGACCTCGGCCGCGCCATCGAGATATTCGGCGGAATAGCTCGGATCGGGCAGCGCGACGCATTCACCCCACCCCTCGGCCTCCGGGGTCATCAGCCGCAGCAACAGGATCCAGCGATGCCGCTCGGTACCCATCGAGGTCCGGAACGGTTCGCGCAACGGCAGCTCCAGCCACCGCAGTTCCGCACCCTCGAGCTCCATCGGCCCAGCCTAGAGAGCCGACCGGCCGACCGGGGGGATACGGTGCCCGCGCACGCCGGGGCTGTCGCGGCGAAGTTGCCGGTGCGCAGCCCTATTCGGACGGGACGGCGGCCCGGCGCCAGGCCGACGGGCTGATGCCGCGGGCGCGTTTGAAGGCGGTGCTGAAGGCGAAGGCGTCCTGGTAACCGACCGTGCGGGCCACTGTCGCGATCGGGGTGTCGTTGTCCCGCAACAGATCCGCCGCCAGGGTCATCCGCCAGTCGGTGAGGTAGGCGAGGGGTGGACGGCCCACCAGTTCGGTGAACCGTGCGGCGAAGGCGGCGCGGGACATTCCGGCGCCGGTTGCCAGTTCGGCCACCGACCAGCGATGAGCGGGTCTGTCGTGCAACAGGTCCAGGGCTCGGCCGATCGCGAGGTCCGCGAGAGCGCGTGTGCGGTCCGGGATTTCGCCGCCGGGCCGGACGCACCACTCTCGAAGTGCCAGTACCAGGAGCAGATCCAGCATGCGGTGCAGCACCGCGTCCTGGCCCGGTTCGTCGCGCGCGACCTCGGCGGACAGCAACTCGAGCGGTGTGCGGGTGCGCGGTCCGGCCGCGACGATCGCCAGTGGCGGGAGTAGTTCCAGTAGCCGCGTGCCGACGGCGCCGTGTAGTTCGTAGGCCCCGCGCAGCAGCACGGTGGCGCCGGGGAGTCCGTCGCCGTAGCTGCGGGGGCCGACCGGGCGGGACGCCACGGGATCCGCGTCGAGCGGCTGCTTGCGGCCACCGCGGATCACGACCTGTGGCGGCGTGCCGGGATCGTCGCAGATCGTGTGGTCGGTGTCGCCGGTGAGCAGTGCGATGTCACCGGCGGCGAGTCGGCGCGGCGGTCGTCCCGGATCGTCGAATCGGATCCAGCCGTGCCCGCCGAGCACCGCCACCAGCGTGAGATCCGGTGGCTCGGCGAAGGCCAGTGCCCACGGTGGCCGCTGGATCAACTGCCGGATCGTCGACCGACCGGTCTGCGCGCGGCACAGCAGATCGCTGAGCACATCCATGCCGGCACGATAACCCGTGGACGATCACAAAGGAAATGCGGACCATAACCCATGGATCGTCTCACCGGATCGCGGTTGAGTGGATTCCATGACCGACATCCTGATTCTCGGCGGTACCGGTACGACCGGCCGCCGCATCGCCCATCGTCTGTGCGCCGCACAGTATTCGGTGCGGACCGCCGCCCGCGACAACGCCGACCACCGTCCCGGCAGCGCGGTCACCGACGGCGTCGAGCGCGCCCTCGGCCGGGCGGCCCGTTCGTTCGAGGATTTCGTCGCGGCGGCCGCGGCGGCGGGCGCGTGGGGAGCGGTTCAGTCGAGTCCGGGCATCGGCAGTCCCGCGTAGTTCTCCGCGAGTTCCGTTGCGGCGGCGCGTGATCCGACGACGCGCCGGAGCTGGGACAGTTGCAGCCGGGCGTCGAAGTCGTCGCCGTGCCGGTGCAGCATCGTGGTCATCCACCACGAGAAATGGGTGCAGCGCCACACCCGTTCCAGCGCGGTGTCGGAATACGCTGCGGCAGGGGCGGTATCGCCGTCGCGCAGCCAGGCGATCAGGGCGCGGGACAGCAGGGCCACGTCGGCGATCGCCAGGTTCAGGCCCTTGGCGCCGGTGGGCGGCACGATGTGCCCGGCGTCGCCGGCGAGGAACAACCGGCCGTGCCGCAGCGGAGTGGTGACGAAACTGCGCATCGGCAGCACGCTCTTCTCCGTGATGACACCGGTTTTCAGCGTCCAGCCGTCGAGTGCGAAGCGGGTGGCGAGGTTGTCCCAGATCCGGTCGTCGCTCCACCGGTCGATGTCCTCGTCGGGCGTCACCTGGAGGTAGAAGCGGCTGACCGTGTGCGAGCGCATACTGTGCAGCGCGAAACCGTCCGGATGCCAGGCGTAGATCAGTTCGTCGGTGGACGGCTCCACATCGGCGAGCACCCCCAGCCAGGCGAACGGGTAGTTCCGTTCCCAGGTGTGCCGCAACGCATCCGGGATCGCCTGCTTGCTCGGGCCGTGGTAACCGTCGCAGCCCACCACGATCTCGGCGTCGACGCGGCGCGGGTGACCGGCGGCGTCGACGAAGCCGACATACGGTCGCTCGCCGTCGATCTCGTGCGGCGTCACCTCCGTCGCCTGGTAGAACGCGGCCTGTCCGGCGCGTTCGCGGGCCGCCAGCAGATCCTTGGTGACCTCGGTCTGCCCGTACACCCACACCGAGCGTCCGATCAGGTCCACGAAGTCCAGATGGTGCCGCTCGCCGGGCCACTGCAGATGAATCCCGCGGTGTTCCATACCTTCTCGGTCCAGGCGTGTGCCGAGTCCCGCGCGGCGCAGCAGATCGACGCTGCCCGCCTCCAGGATTCCGGCGCGGACGCGCGCGGCCACATGCTCGGCGCTCTGCCGTTCGATCAGCACCGAGTCGATGCCCGCGGCATCGAGCAGATGCGCCAGCAGCAGCCCGGCCGGGCCGGCGCCGATGATCGCCACACGGGTTCGCATGTGCGTGACTCCTCGTCGGATCGGGATGGGGTACCGGAATCCGGCGCGCGACACGCCGCCCGCCGGTCCTCCTGAGGATGCGGTACCGGGATCACGGGCCACCACCACTGTTCCATTGAATGGGTGAAAATGCCGGTTTGTGCTGGTAGAACTGATTCATGGCGAGGTCGACCAGCGGTGAATCGGTCCTGGAACGGGTCGTGCGCATCTTCGAGGCGTTCGACACGGAGACCCCCGCGATCACGGTGACCGAGCTGGCCCGGCGCGCCGGATTACCGCCGGCGACCGCGTCGCGCCTGGTCGGGGAGCTGGTCGGATACGGCTGGTTGCGTCGCGACGCCGACCGCCGGGTCCGGATCGGGGTGCGGATGTGGGAACTGGCGGTGCGCGCGTCCCCGACCCTCGGCCTGCGCGAGGCGGCCATGCCCTATATGGAGGATCTGCACGCCGTCGTCGGGCATCACGTCCAGCTCGGTGTGCTGCACCATCGTGAGGTGCTCTATGTCGACCGGTTGTCGGCGCCGGGTGCGGTCCGCAACGTCAGCCGGTTCGGCGGCCGGATGCCGCTGCACGCCACCTCGCCGGGACTGGTGCTGCTGGCGTACGGCCCGGTCGAACTCCAGGAGTCGATCCTGTCGGGCCCGTTGCGCGCCTTCACCGAACGCACCCCGGGCGATTCGCGCACCCTGCGCACCCTGCTCGGCGAGATCCGGCGCACCGGCTACGCCTACTGCGACGGCTTCATCGACGACCTCTCCACCGCCGTCGCGGCCCCGCTGCGCGGCCGCGGTGACCATGTGGTCGCGGCGCTGTCGGTGATCGTCCCCCGGGACGGCTCCGCGCGCTCGATCCTGCCCGCCCTGCTCGCCGCCGCCCGCGGCATCTCCCGCACCCTCCAATCCCCGGGTTTCGCCGCCACCGGCTGATCCCGGCCGCCGAGGTCGCGAAATTTCCTTCCATTGAATGGATCCCGGGTGGTGCTCGGCGTCCCGGACCGTTCATGCTCCGCTGCATGAGCGTCATCCGTGAGCTGCTGATCGGCGGCAAGGAGACCCCCGCGCGATCCGGCCGCACCGTCGAGGTGGTGAACCCGCACACCGGAATTCGGTTCGTCACGGTCGCCGCGGCCGCACCGGCCGACGTCACCGCCGCCGTCGATGCCGCGGCGCACGAATTCGAATCCTGGTCGGCGCTGGGCCCGTTCGAGCGGCGCGCGATCTTCCTGACCGCCGCGGATCTGCTGGAGCAGCGGATCGAGGCGGCCGCCGACACCATGGCCGGCGAGGTCGCCGCCACCCGCGGCTGGGCGTACTTCAATGTCGGCTTGGCCGCCAACGTCTTCCGTGAGGCGGCGGCCGCGATCACCGCGCCGCGCGGTGAGGTGCTGACCGCGCAGCAGCCCGGGGTGCTGGGTATGGCACTGCGCGAGCCGGTCGGCGTGGTCGCGGCGATCGCCCCCTGGAACGCCCCGCTGATCCTGTCGGCCCGCGCGGTCGCCGCACCGCTGGCCGCGGGAAATACGGTGGTACTCAAGCCCAGTGAGGCCGCGCCCCTGTCCAGCGGCCTGTTCGTCGCCGATGTGCTGCGCGATGCCGGACTGCCCGCGGGGGTCCTGAACGTCGTCACCAACGCGCCGGCCGACGGTCCCGCGGTGGTGGCGGCGCTGATCGCCGACGAGCGGGTCCGGGCGGTCAACTTCACCGGCTCGACCGCGGTCGGCCGCATCGTGGGAACGCTTGCCGCACAACACCTCAAGCCGGCCGTCCTGGAACTCGGCGGTAAGAACTCGGTACTGGTCCTCGCCGACGCCGATGTCGACTATGCCGTCCGGGCAACGGTTTTCGCGACCTTCGCCAATTCGGGCCAGATCTGCATGTCCGCCGACCGCATCCTGGTGCACGAATCGCTGGCGGCGGAGTTCACCGCGAAACTCGCCGCGGTGGTCGCGAACCTGCCCACCGGCGGCCCCGAGGATCCGGCGACCGTGATCGGTCCGTTGGTGAACGCCGCTGCCGCCCAGCGTGTCTCGGCGCTGATCGCCGACGCCGTGGCGCGGGGTGCGACGGTGCTGGCCGGTGGCGGCGAGCCCACCGGCGCCCTGCACCCCGCCACCGTGCTGACGAATGTGCCCGCCACCGCCGAGATCGCGCAGGCGGAGATCTTCGGCCCGGTCTCGGTGGTCGAGACCTTCGCCACCGACGACGAGGCGATCGCGCTGGCCGACGACACCGCGAACGGCCTGTCCGCGGGCATCATCACCGAGAACGGCACGCACGGCCTGAAGGTCGCGGCCCGCCTGCGCACCGGCATCGTGCACATCAACGACCAGTCCGTCGGCGACGAACCGCAGGCCCCCTTCGGCGGATTCAAGGCCTCCGGCTACGGCCGTTTCGGCGGCCGGTGGGGTATCGAGGCGTTCTCGAACACCCGCTGGGTCACCCTCGCCACCGAACACGCGCAGTTCCCCGGCTGATCCGGATCCCGCTGAGCGCAACCCTCGTCGGCCCGATGTCGCTGCGCTACCGTCGCGGCCATGACGAGTGTGCCCACCGACCTGACCGTGCTGGAAGTCGAGTGGGACCACCCGGACGCGGTGCTGCTGCGCGGCGAGATGGCCGCCGAGGTGGGCCCGCGCTACGCCGGCCTGATGCGTGAGCTCCCGGTGAACCCCAACCACGTCGACCCGGACACGGTGGTCCGCACCTACCTGGCCTACGCCGACGGCCCGGCCGGCCACGCGGCCGTCCGCTGGAACGGCGGCGACCTGGAACTGAAGCGCATGTTCGTCCGCCCCCGCTACCGCGGCTCCCGCACCGCCGCGGTCCTGCTCGAGGCCGCCGAACACACCGCCCGCACCCTCGCCCTGCCCCGCCTGATCCTCCAGACCGGCCACCTCCAACCGGAAGCGGTCCGCTTCTACGAGCGCAACGGATACCAGCGCATCCCGCATTTCCCGCCCTACGAGGTCCTGCCCCTGTCCCACTGCTTCGAGAAGCGGTTCGCCTGAAGGGATTTCGCGGCTCCGCAGGCTTGCGCGCGAAACGTATGACGTAATAATTGCGTCATAGTATTATGCAGAGATGCTATTTCCGATGCCTGCCCTGACCGCTGCCGACGAGCGTGTGCTGGCCGACGTGGATCGTATGCGGGACGGACTGCGGTATCAACTACAGGGCAGGCCCGCGAAGTGGACGGGTGGCCTGCGCCGGTTCCTGACCGCGGATGCGGTCGGGGCCTCCAATGCGATCGAGGGGTTCAAGGTTTCCACCGTCGATGTCGTGGACCTGATGGCGGGGGAGCGCGATGTCGACGTGTCCGAGGAGAACCGGGCGGAGACCCTGGCATATCAGCAGATGATGACCTATATCCAAACCCTGCACTCGGTCGCGGATTTCGAGTACGGCAAGGGGCTGCTGAATGCCCTGCACTGGATGTTGCAGGGGCATCGGCACACCGAGCGCGGGCCCGCGGGGCAATGGCGTCCCGGTCCGGTCTATGTCACCGCCGCGCGTGACCCGAGCATCGCGGCTTACACCGCGCCCGAGGCCGATTCCGTGCCCGGGTTGATGGCGGAGCTCGTCGATTGGCTCAACGGTGACGACCGGTCGCATCCGCTGATCCGGGCGGCGATGGCCCATCTGCATCTGGTGTCGATCCATCCGTGGTCCGACGGTAGCGGCCGGATGTCCCGATCTCTCCAGACCTTGATGATCGCGCGGGAAGGTGTTCTGGCGCCGGAGTTCTCGTCGATCGAGGCGTGGCTCGGGCGTCCCGGTAACACCTGGGAGTACTACCAGGTGCTGGGCCGTCGCGGGCCGACCTATCGCCCGGATCAGGATGTCTCCGAATGGATTCGCTTCAATCTGGTGGCGTATCACCAGCAGGCCCAGACGGTGCACGCGCGGTTCGTCCGGTCCGGCCGGGTGTGGAATGCGTTGACGGAGTTCACTTCCGGGGCCGGACTCGACGAGCGCCTGGTGACCGCGCTACACGATGTCGCGATGTCCGGGCGGGTCCGCCGGACCCGCTACGAACACGGTGAGGCGCTGAGTGTGCAACAGGCACAGCGGGATCTCCGCGAAGTCGTGTCACGCGGGATCCTGGAACCGGTCGGGCGGACCCGGGCCAGGTTCTATGTGGCCGGTCACTCGTTCCCGGACTCGGCCCTGAGTCTCGCTCGTACTCCGGTCACCTTGGACGACCCCTACGCCGACTGAGCGTCACCCGAAGTCGGCCGGTCACGCACCACCGAGAGTCTTCAGAGCGTGATCGACATCGTCGATGGTGTTGTGGAGGTGGAAGGAGAAGCGCAGGTTGGCGTTTCGCGCGGTGGCGACGATGCCCGCGGGGGACAGCAGTGGGGCGAGGCGGGTCGCGTCGGGGATGGTGACGATGGGGGAGCCGGGGGCGGGGAGGACGGGGATGGACAGGGCGGACAGGCCCGTGCGGAAGTGGTCGGCGAGGGTGAGGTCGTGAGCGCGGACGGCGTCGACCGTCAGATGCTCCACGAGGTCCAGACCGGCGAGGGTGGCGGTGACGCCGAGCCAGTCGGGAGTGTCGTCGAGGCGGCGGATCGTGGCGGCGAGACGTTGGGGCGCATACATTTCCGACCATCGGTCGGCGGCGGCGTACCAGCCGGGGGCGAGGGGACGCAGGCTTTCGGTGGCCTCGGGGCCGGCGGCGAGGAAGGTCACGCTGCGAGCGCCGAGCAGCCATTTGAAGGTGGCGCAGACCCAGTAGTCGGCGTCGTCGAAATGCAGCGGTAGCCACCCGGCGGCCTGGCTGGCGTCGAGCAGCAGGCGGGCGCCGTGAGCTCTTGTCGCCGTGCGCAATTCGGCCAGGTCGAGGAGGCGGCCGTCGGCGGATTGGACCAGGCTCGCGGCGACCAGCGCGGTCTGCGGGCGTACCTCGGCGGCGAGGCGTTCGAGCGGTACGGTGCGCAGCGACAGGTCGCCCCGGTAGCGGAACGGGCCCGGTACCGAGGCGAAATCGCCTGCGGCGACCAGTACTTCCGCACCGGCGGGCAGGGCCGCGGCGACCGGGCCGATCAGGGCGGCCACCGTGCTGCCGACCGCCACATCGCCGGCGGTCGCACCGGTCAGCAGTCGTGCGAAGGCCGCGCGGGCCGAATCCACGCGGTCGTCGTGCGCGTTCGGCGCGGCCCGCCCGGCCGCCCAGTCGTCGGTGACCGCGCGTACCGCGGCGAGCACCCGGGCCGGGGGCAGGCCGTAGCTCGCGGTGTTGAGATACGTGGCGTCGGGGGCGAATTCGCCGGGTGCGAGGGGCTGCATGGTCTCAGTGTCGAACCGCCGGGACCCGCGGCACCAGAGCCACCGGCGGGTCGCTGGACCGGAGCTCAGACCGGGCGCAGGCCGTTGACCGCGACCGACAGCAGGCGGGGGGCGGCCTCGGGGGAGTGCTCGCACGCGGTCGCGATGCCGTGACCCAGGCGGATCAGGTCGCGGGGTTCGAGGTCGGTGCGGACCAGACCGGCCTGCTGGGCCGGGATCAGCACGGCCGCGGCCGCATCGGTCATCATGGTGCGGCACAGGTTGAAGGTTTCGGTGGTCTGGTCCATCGAGGCCTTCAGGGTGAGCGCGAGGCTGTGCTCGCTCAGCACATAGGCGACCTGGTCGTGCAGCCACTGCTCCAGGGCCTTCATCGGCTCGAGGGTCTCGATCAGCTCGAAGGCGCGACCGGCCAGGTGCTCGATCCGGGCGCGGTAGACGGCCTCGATGAGCGCCTCCCGGTTGGGGAAGTGGCGGTACAGCGTGCCCGCGCCGACGCAGGCGCGGCGCGCGATGTCGTCCAGGGGCGCCTCGGGCCCGTGCTCGGTGAAGGCCTGACGGGCGCATTCGATGATGCGCTCGTAGTTGCGCCGCGCGTCGGCGCGCATCGGCCGCCCTGGAGACGGTGCGTCCACGAACCCTCCCACTAGAAACGGACAGACTCTCCGTTTACTCTTGCGTAAGCGGAGGCCATCTCCCTATGCTATCTCCATCGGAAACGGAGAGTCTCTCCGCTTAGTTCCTCACCGATGGAGCATCCTTGTCTACTACCACTACTGTGTCCTCCGACACGCCGGTTCGCGCCCGATTCGGGCAAATTAGACCCGGCGTCGTGCTGACCACGCTGCTCAGCGGTCAGCTGATGATCATGCTCGACATCACCGTCATGAACGTGGCACTGCCGCGGATCCGGTCCGACCTGGACTTCAGTCCGACCGGCCTGTCCTGGGTGATGAACTCCTACACGCTGGTGTTCGGCGGGTTGTTGCTGCTCGGCGGCCGCGCCGGCGATCTGTTCGGCAGACGCCGGCTGTTCCTGCTCGGCATCGCCCTGTTCACGCTGGCCTCGCTCGGCGGCGGGCTGGCGCCGTCGGCGGCGTGGCTGCTGGTCGCGCGGGTGGTGCAGGGCATCGGCGGCGCGCTCGCCGGACCCAGCACCCTGGCGATCCTCACCACCACATTCAGCGAACCGAAGGCCCGAATCCGTGCGCTGGCATGGTTTTCCACGATCGGCAGCGCCGGATTCGCGATCGGTCTGATCGTGGGCGGACTGCTCACGCAGTGGTTCGGCTGGCGGTCCGTGCTGTTCATCAACGTGCCGATCGGCGCGGCGGTGGTGGTGGCGGGGCTGCGGTATCTGCCGGAGACGCCGCGGCAGCCGGCCCGGCTGGATCTGCCCGGCGCCTTCACCGCGACCGGCGGTGTCGCCGCCCTGGTCTACGGATTCATCAACGCCGCCGCGCACGGCTGGTCCGCCGCGGTGACCGACATCTCGCTGGCGGCCGGGGCGTTGCTGATCGTGGCCTTCGTGGCGATCGAATTCCGTACCGCGCAACCGCTGTTGCCGATGCACCTGTTCGCCGACCGCAATCGCTCGGCCGCCTACGCCAATTTCTTCCTCGGTCCGATGGCGGGCATGTCGATGTTCTTCTTCCTCACCCAATATCTGCAAGAGGTACGCGGAATGAGCTCGCTGACAACGGGTTTCGCGTTCCTGCCGACGGCGGTGACGATGTTCACCCTGGTGCGCCTGATCCCGCGGCTGCTGCCGCGGCTGGGGCCGAAGGTGATGACCATGACCGGCACCGTCCTGATGACCGGCGCGCTGGTGCTGCTGACCTTCCTCGGCACCGACACCGCGTATTTCCCACTGATCTTCGTGGCGACGACGGTGATCGGTATCGGGATCGGCCTGGCCTTCTCCCCGTTGAACGTGCTGATCATGGCGAATGTGCCGCCCGCCGAGGCCGGTGCGGCCGGCGGTGCGCTACAGACGTTGCAGCAGACCGGATCCGCGCTCGGACTGGCCATCCTGGTCACGGTGTTCGGCACCGCGACCCGGCACGCCACCGGTTCGGCACATCACGTGCTGACCGAGGGCGTGACCGCCGCGTTCGCCGGTTCGGCGGTCGTCGGGGTACTCACCCTGCTGATCGCGACCACCTTCCGGCGACCGGCGAACTGAGCGCCGGCCCCGATCGGACCCGCCGCGCCTGCGGGCACGGCGGGTCCGGTCGTCCGCGAATCGACTCACCGTGAATCAAAGGGGCCTGCCCGTAACCCGATGCGCCTACTATCCGGAAGAGTGACTGCCCGCTTGCCGTTGATCGATATCTCCCGGTTCCGGGGGTCCGCCGCCGACCGGGCGGCATTCCTCGACGACCTGCGGCACGCCGCGCACGAGATCGGCTTCTTCTATGTCGTCGGCCACGGCGTACCGGACGAGCTGACCGCCGGGATCTTCGACGTGGCCCGGCAGTTCTTCGCGCTACCGGCCGCGCAGCGCCTGGAGATCTCGAACATCCACTCACCGCAGTTCCGCGGATACACCAGCACCGGGCACGAATACACCGCCGGCGCCCCGGACCGCCGGGAGCAGATCGACATCGGACCCGAGCGCGAGGTGCTCGCACCGGTGCCCGGGGCCCCCGCCTGGACCCGGCTGATCGGTCCCAACCAATGGCCGGCGCAACTGCCGCGGCTGCGCGAGACCACGCTGGCCTGGCAGGCCGAGGCGCTGCGGGTGAGCCGGGAGGTGTTGCGCGCCTTGTCCGTTGCGCTCGGCCAGGACGAGGGCTATTTCGACGCCTGGTTCGACGAGCAGGCGTCCACCCACGTGAAGATCATCCACTATCCGGGTCGTGACACCGGCGATTCGGACCAGGGGGTCGGCGCGCACAAGGACTACGGCTATCTCGCCCTGCTGCAACAGGACGAGGTCGGCGGTTTGCAGGTGCAGGGCCCGGACGGGTGGATCGACGCGACGCCGGTGCCGGGCAGTTTCGTGTTCAACATCGGTGAGATGCTCGAGATCGCCACGCGGGGCTATCTGATCGCGACCCGGCATCGGGTGGTCAGCCCGGCGCCGGGCGTGGACCGGTACTCGGTGCCGTTCTTCCTCGGCCCCCGGCTGGACGCGGTGGTCGAACCGCTCACGCTCCCAGCGGATCTCGCGCCGCTGGCCCGTGGCATCAGCGACGAGGCGGACAATCCGCTGCTGGCCGCCTACGGGGAGAACGCCCTGATCGGCTGGCTGCGTTCGCATCCGAAGGTGGCCCAGCGCTGGTGGTCCGATGTGCCGGAGCAGTCTTGACGGAGGATTGGTCTTTCGAGACGCGGCAGATTCACAGTGGGGCACAACCGGATCCGGCCACGGGTGCGCGGGCCACGCCGGTCTACCAGACCACCTCGTACGTCTTCCACGACGCCGAGCACGCCGCGCGGACCTTCGCGTTGCGCGACCCGGAGACCCACGCCTACACCCGGGTGTCGAATCCGACCACCGCGGTCGCCGAGGCCCGGCTGGCCGCGCTGGAGGGCGGGGTGGGTGCGGTGGCGGTGGCCAGCGGGCAGGCGGCGGTATCGCTGGCGCTGTTGACGATCGCGCGCGCCGGTGACCACATCGTCGCGGCCGCAACGCTTTACGGCGGCACCTACAACCTGCTCGCCTACACCTTCGCCGATCTCGGCGTCACCGTCGATTTCGTGCACGATCCCGACGATCCGGCGCGGTGGCGGTCGGCGATCCGCCCGAACACCAAGGCGCTGTTCGCCGAAACCGTGGGCAATCCGCTCGGCAACGTGCTCGACGTGGCCGCGGTCGCCGAGATCGCGCATGCCGCCGGGATCCCGCTGGTGGTCGACAACACCGTTCCCACACCGTATCTGCTGCGCCCGATCGAGCACGATGCCGACATCGTGGTGCATTCGACCACGAAATTCCTCTCCGGGCACGGCACCGCCATCGGCGGCGCCGTGATCGACAGCGGCCGTTTCGATTTCGGCGCCGAGCCGCGGCGCTGGCCGCAACTGAACACCCCGGACCCGAGCTATCGGGGTCTGGTCTTCGGCGCCGAGTTCGGTGCGCTCGGCTATCTGACCCGGTTGCGTACCAGGCTGCTTCGCGATCTCGGCCCGGCGGTATCGCCGTTCAACAGTTTCCTGTTGCTGCACGGGCTGGAGACGCTGTCGCTGCGGGTGGCCCGGCACAGCGAGAACGCGTTCGCGATCGCGGAATGGCTGTCCACCCGGCCGGAGGTCGAGCGGGTGCACTACGCCGGGCTGCCGTCGAGCCGCTGGCACGCGGCCGCGAAACGGTATCTGCCGCAGGGCGCGGGCGGCGTGCTGGCCTTCGAGCTGACCGGCGGGCTGGCCGCGGGCCGCCGGTTGGTGGACCGGTTGCGCCTGTTCAGCCATCTCGCCAATATCGGCGATGTGCGCAGTCTGGTGATCCATCCGGCGTCGACCACACATGCGCAGCTGGACGCCCGGCAGCAGCTCGACAGCGGGGTGACCCCCGGTCTGGTGCGCCTGTCGGCGGGCCTGGAAGGGACACGCGATCTGATCGCGGATCTGGAAGAGGGATTGGGTGGCTGAATTCGCCGGCACGACCGGAACCGTGCACCATCAGCGCTGGGAGCCGCCGCGGCCGCGGGCCCTGGTGGTGTTCTTCCACGGTCTCGGGGAGCACATCGGCAGCTACGAGCCGTTCGCGGCGGCGTTGCGGGACGCCGGATTCGCGTTCTGGGCCGCGGATCACGCCGGGCACGGCCGCAGTGCGGGCGAGCGCGTACTGATCACGTCGGTGGATGATCTGGTCACCGACGCCGCGACCCTGATCGGGCTGGCGCGGCGGCAACATCCGGAACTACCGCTGATCGTGGCCGGACATTCCCTGGGCGCGTTGGTGTCCACGCTGCTCGTCGCCGAACGTCAGGTGCCCGCAACGGCTCTGGTGCTGGCCGGGTCCTCGCTGGTCGTCGCCGGGGAAAGCTGGGTGCTGAAGGTGCTGGCCGCGGGCACCGATCCCTGGGAGCTGCGCCGGGATCCGAGCGAGATGGTGCGAAATCCCGCCTACGCGCAGCAGATTCGCGAAGATCCGCTGACCTGGCAGGGTGGCCTGCGCTTGCAGACGCTCGGCGCGCTCGGCGAGGTCGCGCCCCGGATCCCCACGGCCCTCGGCGCACTCACGCTGCCCGTGCTGTTCGTGCACGGCGAGGACGACGATATGGCCCCGGTCGCCGGGGTCCGGCAGGCCGTGGCGGCGCTTCCGGATGCCCGCGCCGCGATCTTCCCGGAGGATCGGCACAACATCCTCAACGAAATCGACCGCGACGAGGTCTACCGTGCCGTGGTGGCCTTCATCGACGAGCAGCTGTAAAGGATCCACGATGACACGCGCACACCGGAATCCGGTGGCGGCGGCCGCGGCCGCCGCCACCGCGCTGCTGGCCTGCCTCGCCCTCGCGGGCTGCGGTACCGGCGGCGACACCGGCCCGGGCACCGTCGCGCAGACCAGTCAGGCGGCGACGCCGCCGGACACCGAACTCGACACCGGGGCCACGGTCAACGTCCGCCTGACGCTGGAACCGACCAGCCTCAACATCTTCGGCACCGCGGGCACCGCCCTGGAACAGCTGTTGCTGGACAACGTCTATCGGAGCTTGCTGAGCATCGACACCAATGCCAAGGACAAGATCGTCCCCGGCCTGGCGAGCGCGTGGGAGGTCGCGCCGGACGGGCTGTCCTACACCTTCCATCTGGCGCCCGGCGCGAAATTCCACGACGGGTCCCCGCTGACCGCCGCGGACGCGGTCTGGTCGCTGAACCAGCAGATCGCGCCCGGCTCGAAATCGGTGCGCGCGGCCAACTTCAGCTCCGTCGCCGAGGTCACCGCGCCCGATCCCGCGACCGTCCGGCTCACCCTGAAGCAGCGCGACACCCAGCTGCTGTGGTCGCTCGCCGGTCGCGGCGGCATCGTCTACAAGCAGGGCACCGACTTCGCCACCCTGGACGGTGCGGAGAACGGGTCCGGCCCCTTCCGGCTGACCCAGTGGAACCGGGGCTCCTCGATCACGTTGCAGCGCGACGATTCCTACGCGGGCGCGAAGCCGAAGGTCGCGAAGGTGGTGTTCCACTACATCAAGGACCCCAACGCGGCGAACAACGCGGAATCCACCGGGCAGACCGATATCCAGGTGGCCGCCGATCCGACCCTGCTGCAACCGTTCACAGGCAACGGCAAATTCACGGTGCTGCGCGGCACCACCACGGACAAGTTCGTCCTCGCGTTCAACGGCTCGCAGGCGCCGTTCACCAATCCCGATGTGCGGCACGCGATCCGGCAGGCCATCGACAAGAAGTCGGCGGTGCAGACCTACGGCGCCGGCGTGGTGATCGGCAGTGACGTGCCGCCGCAGGATCCCTGGTACGAGGACCTCACCGGCATCGACGCCTACAACCCGGACAACGCGAAGAAACTGCTCGCCGCCGCCGGTTTCGCCAACGGGCTGCAACTGACCCTCGACGTGCCCAACATCTATCCGCCGTCGGTCACCGATGTGCTGGTCTCGGATCTGAAGAAGGTCGGCGTCACGCTCGTGGTGCGGCAGGTGGAGTTCCAGACCTGGCTGCAGAAGGTGTACACCAACAAGGACTTCCAGCTCAGCCTGGTCGACCATGCCGAGCCGCACGATCTGGACAACTACACCAAGCCCACCTACTACTTCGGTTACGACAACAAGCAGGTGCAGCAGTGGTACGCCCAGGCCCGCACCGCCGCCTCCGACGCCGAACGGGACACGCTGCTGAAGAACGTGGCCCGGCAGATCTCGCAGGACGCCGCCACGGATTGGCTGCTGCTGGTGGAGACCACGACCGTGGTGCGCAACGGGGTCTACGGGGTACCGCAGGCCGAGACCAGCAACCGGTTCGATCTGAGCACGCTCGCGGTCGGCAAGTGATACTGCCGTCGTGACCGTATTCCTGTTGCGCCGCACGGGGTTGCTGGTGGTGTCGCTGGCGGTGGCCAGCGTCGTGGTGTTCGCGTTGCTGCGGCTGCTGCCCGGCGATGTGGCCGCCACCATCGGCGGTATCAACTACAGCCCGGCCCAATTGGCCGCGCTGCGAGCGGATCTGGGGCTCGATCGGCCGCTGCCGATGCAGTACCTGTCGTGGATCGGCGGTGTGGTGCACGGTGATTTCGGCCGATCCCAGCTCAACGGCACCTCGGTGAGCGCCGAACTGGGCCGGAAGCTGGAGGTTTCCGGTCCGCTGGTGATCGGCGCGATCGCGGTGTCGCTGAGTCTGGCCGTGCCGCTGGGCACCTGGGCGGCGATGCGCAACCGCACCGTCGCCGGCGGTGCGCTGTCGGCACTGTCGCAGCTGGGTATCGCGATCCCCGGGCTGTGGCTGGCGCTGCTGCTGATCACGGTCTTCGCGGTCGAGCTGAAATGGCTGCCCGCGCAAGGGTTCCCGGTGGACGGCTGGGCGCATCCGGGGCAGGCGATCCGCAGTCTGGTGCTGCCGTGCCTCGCCCTGGGCCTGACCGAGGGCGCGGTGCTGCTGCGGTTCGTGCGGTCGGCGGTGCTGGGTGTGCTGCACGCGGACTTCCTGCGCACCGCGCGATCGAAGGGTCTCACCCGCGGACAGGCGTTGCTGCGGCACGGTTTCCGCAATGCCGCGCTGCCTGTGGTCTCGATCCTGGGTCTGCAGGTCGCGACGCTGCTGGTCGGGGGAGTGGTGGTGGAGACGGTGTTCACCCTGCCCGGCGTCGGCAACATGCTGGTGGCCGACGTCGGCAACCGTGATCTGGTGAAGGTGCAGGGCGAGATGCTGCTGCTCGTCGCCGCCATCACGATCATCGGATTTCTCGTCGACATCGCCCATCGGCTGATCGATCCGCGCCTCGGGGCCGCGCGGTGAGCGGGTTCGGCCCCCGCCGGGTCGCCGCGTGGCGACGGCGCGGCCGAGCGCTGCGCACGGTGCTGCGGGCGCTGGTGCGCCGGCCGGCCGGGGTGTTCGGCCTGGCGGTGGTGGTGATCCTGGTGGTCGCCGCGCTCGTCTCGGTGTGGTGGACGCCGTTCGATCCGCAGGCCACCGATCCACATGCGGCCTGGCTGTTGCCCTTTCAGCGCGGACATGTGCTGGGCACCGACCGGGTGGGCCGGGACCAGTTCAGCGAACTGCTGGCGGGCAGTCGCGAAACCCTGGTCGTCGCCGCCGGTTCGGCGCTGCTCGCCGCGATCATCGGCCTGGCCCTGGGTATCACGGCCGCACTCGCCCCGCGCCGCCTCGGCGCGGTGGTGGCGCAGGCGATCGATCTGATGATCGCGTTCCCGGCGCTGCTGCTGGCGATGGTGCTGGCCGCGGTCTACGGCAGCTCACTGGCCACGGTGCTCGCCGCGATCGGGATCAGCGCCGGGGTGGCGGTGGCGCGGGTGTCGCGCGGGGAGATCGCGCGGGTGCTGGCCGCGGATTTCGTGCTGGCGGCCCGCGCCGCGGGCGCCTCGACGCCGCGGATCGTGCGAAAACATCTGCTGCCCAATATCGCTCCCACCCTCATCGTGCAGCTGTCGCTGGTGATGGCGGTGTCGGTGCTGACCGAGGCCGCGCTCACCTACCTCGGCTACGGCAGTTCACCGTCGACCCCGTCGTGGGGTGGGCTGCTGCACGAACAACAGGCCTACATCTCGGCCCGGCCGCTGCTGGTGGTGTGGCCCGGCCTGGCCGTCGCCCTGACGGTGCTGGGCCTCAACCTGCTCGGGGACGCCCTGCGCGATGCCACCGATCCGCGACTGCGGCAGGGCCGGATCGGCCGGCGTGGGGGTGCCGGATCGCCCCTGGCGGTCGGCGCCGTGATCGCCGAGTCCGACGTGGTCGCCACCGAGCGCCGCGCCGCCGACGCCGGGAGTTCCGCGTGACACTGCTGCGGGTAGCGGACCTGACCGTGCGCCTCGGCGGCCGGACGGTCGTCGACGACGTCGGATTCGAGCTCGACGCCGGGGAGCGCCTCGGCCTGATCGGCGAGTCCGGATCCGGGAAAACGCTGACGGCCCTGGCGATTCTGGGCCTGCTGCCGGACGAGGCCGAGGTGTCCGGCAGCGTCCGCCTGGACGGCGCCGAACTGCTCGGCCGCGGCGACCGGGAGCTGTCGCGGATCCGCGGCAACCGCATCGCCATGGTCTTCCAGGAACCGCTGTCGGCGCTGAATCCGCTGATGCGCGTGGGCAAGCAGATCGCCGAGCCGTTGCGCCGGCATCGCGGGCTGTCCCGCAGAGAGGCTCTGGCCGAGGCGGTTTCGCTGGCCGCGAAGGTGGGTCTGCCCGATCCGGAGGTGCTGGTGCGCGCCTATCCGCATCAGCTGTCCGGCGGCCAGCGGCAGCGGGTGGGTATCGCGATGGCCGTCGCCTCCCGGCCCGCGTTGCTGCTCGCCGACGAACCGACCACCGCGCTGGACGTCACCGTGCAGGCCGACATCCTCGCGCTGCTGGCCGATCTCGTCGCCGAACAGGGCACCGCCCTGCTGTTCGTGACCCACGATCTGGCGGTGCTGGCCCAGGTGGTGCAGCGCGTGCTGGTCCTCGGCGACGGCCGGGTCCTGGAATACGGCCCCCTGGACCGGATCCTGCACGACCCGCAACACCCTTACACCCGAACACTTCTGGACCTGGCCCGCGCCGCCGCCTTCCGCGGCCCTGCCGCGACCCACTCCGCCGGGGACCCCGAGCCCGCGCCCCCGACTGCCGGGGCTCCGAATCCGGCTGCCGAGGCCGCGAATCCGGTCCGCTCGGACTCGACGGAGGGAACCCGATGACCACCGACGGGGAGGTACCCCCGCTGCTGACAGCCACCGGCCTCACCCGCAGCTACCGCTTGCCCCGGCGGGGCCTGTGGGAACGCCCGCAGATCCGGCATGCCGTGCGTGAGGTCGGTTTCGACCTGCCCGAGGGTGGCCGGCTGGGCATCGTCGGCGAGTCCGGTTCCGGGAAGTCGACCCTGCTGCGCCTGCTGCTGGCGCTGGAACCGGCCGACGCGGGGACGGTCCGCTACCGCGGCCGCGTGGTGGCCGGTCGTGACCTGCGCTGGTTCCGCCGCGATGTGCAAGTGGTGTTGCAGGATCCGCTGGACTCGCTGGATCCGCGCGGTACGGTGCGCGATTCGATCGCCGAACCCCTGGAATGCCTGCGCATCCCGGGTGACCACGATGCCCGCATCGCCGAACTGCTCACCGCCGTCGGCCTGGAACCCGATGCGGCCGAGCGTTATCCGCACGAATTCTCCGGCGGCCAGCGGCAGCGCATCGCGATCGCCCGCGCCCTGGCCCCGCAGCCGGCGGTCCTCGTCGGCGACGAACCCTTCTCCGCGCTGGACGCCTCGGTCCGGGCCCAGATCATCGAACTGGTCCGCGATCTCGCGGCGCGCTTCGGCCTGTCGCTGATCCTGGTGTCGCACGATATCGGGGTCGTGCAGCAGTTGTGTGCCGAACTGCTCGTGCTGAAGGATGGGACGATGGTCGAATCCGGCTCGACCGCAACCGTTCTCGACGATCCACAGCATCCCTACACGCGAAAGTTGCTGCGCGCGGTGCCGACGCTGCCGGGGTGATGCGATGTGCGGCGCACAGTTTCCGTCCGAGACCGAGGAGACGAACCGGTGACGATCGAGATCGACACCCTGACCGATCCCGCCGAGGTGCGGGCCGCCGGGGCGATATTCCGGACCGCGATGGTCGGCCTGCCGCCGGTGCCGGCGGAGGTGGCCGACAGCCTCGTCGAACCCGGTCGCACCCTCGGCGCGCGGCTCGACGGGGAACTCGTGGGCGGGGCCGATTCCTACACCAGCCGGCTGGCGGTGCCGGGCGGGCAGTGGGTTTCGCATGCGGCGGTCACCCATGTCGGGGTCCTGCCGACGCACACCCGGCGCGGCGTGGTCAGCGCGCTGTTGCGGCATCAGCTGACCGAGGTGGCCGCTCGCGGCGAGGTCGTGGCGAGCCTGCGTGCGACCCAGGGTGGTATCTACGAGCGGTTCGGGTACGGCGTGGCCACCTCGTCCGCCACGGTCGAGGTGGATCTCCGGCGTGCCCGGCTGCGCGACACCGTGCCCGACGGCGGACCGGTCCGCTACCTCGACCCCGCGGCGCGCTGGGCGGCGCTGCCGAAGATCTATGCCACCGAGGGCTTCTCGTGGACCGGTGCGATCGATCGTCCCGAATACTGGTGGCGGTTACAGGAATCGGTCGCGGCCGGTGGCGGATGGACCGTGGTGCACGGTGAACCCGGCGCCGAGGACGGTTTCCTGCGCTATCGGGCCGCCGATACCGACGGCTGGCCGCGGCAACCGCGGCGCACGGTGGTGGTGGACGATTTCGTGGCGACCACACCTGCCGCCTTCCACGGGCTGGTGCGGCATCTGCTGTCCCACGACATCCTCGATCGGCTGATCGTCACCTTCACCCCGCTGGACAGTCCGTTGCGGCATCTGTTCACCGACGAGCGCGCGGTCACGGTCACCGGGGTCGCCGACGAGACGTGGCTGCGGTTGGTGGATGTGCCCGCGGCGCTGGATCGCCGCACCTACCGCGGGGGTACGCCGGTGGTCGTGGCGGTCACCGATTCGATCCTGCCCGCCAACTCCGGCCACTACCGGATCTCGGCCGAGGGAGCCGTCCCCACCGGCGATCCGGCCGATCTGAGCCTCGATGTCGCGGCCCTGGCCGCCGTGTACCTCGGTGGCACCGCCTGGCGGCAACTGGCGCTCGCGGGCCGCGTCCACGAACATCGCCCGGGTGCGGTCGATGCCGCGGATACGTTGTTCGCCACCGGCATTCAGCCGTTCGGCGGCACGTTCTTCTGAACCGCGGCCGGCTCAGCGCGGCCGATCCGGCAGGTCCCGGGGCCGGATCGCCTTGTCCCGGTACATCGCCGAGTCCACCGTGTGCATGAGCGCGTCGATATCCTGTGGGCGCCGGTCGACCAGGGTGGTGCCGACGCTGGCCCCGATCGAAACCGGTTCGCCGGCTACGACTATCGGCTGGGAGACGGCGGCGAGGAGGCGATCGGTGACTTCGGCCAGTTGCCGCGGGCCGGTGCAGTCCTCGATCAGCACGATGAATTCGTCGCCACCGATACGGGCGGCGAGCCCCTCCGGCGCGGCGGCGTCGCGCAGCCGTTCGGCCACCGTACGCAGGACGCGGTCGCCGACGGTGTGGCCGTGCGCGTCGTTGATCGCCTTGAACCGGTCCAGATCCAGATAGCACAGCCCGATCGGGCCGGTGACATGGGCGAGCCGGTCGAAGAACAGGACCCGATTGGCCAGGCCGGTGAGATTGTCGTGGTGGGCGTCGTGCCACAGCCGGTCGGCGAGGGCCTTGCGCTCGGTGATGTCGACCGCGACGCCGATCAGGAACCGCACCCGTCCGTCGGCATCGCGTACCACCGACATCGACAGGTCGATATCGGTGTGGCTGCCGTCGGGCC
The DNA here is from genome assembly GCF_000381925.1 of Nocardia sp. BMG111209. Lineage (NCBI taxonomy): Bacteria > Bacillati > Actinomycetota > Actinomycetes > Mycobacteriales > Nocardiaceae > Nocardia > Nocardia sp. BMG111209. The sequence goes on along the minus strand of NZ_KB907308.1, from coordinate 1,135,621 downwards.
GGATGGTGTGGGTCTCCATCCGGAACCGGTCGACCTCGCCGAGCAACAGCAGCCGGAACCGGTCGTACGCGGGGCCGATGTTGTCGGCGCCGAGAATCTCCAGCACGGTGTGACCGGGGATGCGGTCCTGCGGGACGCCGAGCATCTCGGCGAAGGCCGCGTTCACGTCCAGGACCCGCCCGGTCTCGGCGTCGATGGTGCCGATACCCACCGAGGCCCCGGCGAACACCGCGGCGAACCGCGCCTCCGACAGCTGGCGCTGGGACTGCGCCTCGCGCACGGCGGCCAGCGCCGCCGCGAGGGTGCTCTCCTGCTCGGCCAGTGCGGCGGAGCGCAGCGCCGCGGTGAAACCCGCGGCGAATTCGCTCGCCGCGTCGATCGCGCGCTGCCGCACCCGCTCGTATTCCGGTCCGGCCCGGTCCGGGCAGGCGGCGTCGACCATGTCGCGGCAGATCACCGCGATCGAGCGGCTCACCGCGGTCGCGTCCCGATAGTTGGCCTCGACCAGCGCGGACGCGGCCGCCCGCGCCACGCCCGGCTCGGCCGTGCCGCGCAGGACCGCCAGCAGTTGCTCGCCGAGCCCGGCCAGCAGCGCCTCGATCCGGGTTCGCGTGAGGGTGGGTGCGACCACGCCGTCGAGCGCGTCGGCCCAGCGCACCCCCAACTCGTGCGAACCCACAGCTACACCCCTGCCGTATCGTCGATCCTCGACATAGTTCCTGTTCCGGCGAGTGTGCGCGCCCGGCTCGGCAGCTGCCGCGGCGCCCCCGCACCCGCCGGCGCGCTCAGATCCTGCGTCCCACCCCCGCCAGACCGAGGGAGCGTCCGGGGGCCTCGTGCAGATCGCGGTCGGATTCCGGCCGCCACTGCGGCAACTCCACCACACCGGGCTCGATCATCTCCCAGCCGTCGAACATCGCGGTGATGGCCGCGCGGTCGCGGAAGCGGATGCCGACGTGACTCGTGTTGGCGGAGTGGTCACCCAGCAGCGCCGCGTCGTCGGGGCGCAGCGCGGAGGTCAGATGCGAGATGGCCACGTAGCTGCCCACCGGCAGCGCGGCCCGCAGCGCCGCGACCCGTTCGGCGGGCCGCTCGTCGTCCTGGAGCAGGTGCAGCACCGCGATCAGCAGCAGCCCGATCGGCTCGCCGACATCGATCAGGCCGGTGCCGGCGGCCGTGGCGAGCAGTTCCTCCGGCTTGCGCAGATCGGCCTGGATCGCGTCCGCCCCCGGCACGTTCGCGAGGATGGTGCGCGAATGCGTGACCGCCACCGGATCGATGTCGGCGTAGAGCACCCGGATGCCGGGATCGATCGACTGCACGATCTCGTGCACATTGCCGGCGGTCGGGATGCCGGAACCGATGTCGAGGAACTGCCGGATACCCGAGTCGGCGAGGAAGCGGACCACCCGGCGCAGGAAGGCCCGGTTGCTCAGCGCCAGCCGTGGCAGATCCGGGACGAGTTTCTTGGCCTGTTCCGCGACGAGCCGATCGATCTCGAAGTTGTGCGAACCACCCAGCAACGCGTCGTACATCCGGGCCGGGCTGGCCCGCGTCATGTCCACACCGTCGGGTGCCCATGCCGGTCTGTCCACGCGAAAACCCCTCTTGCGCTTGTATTTCCGAGTCTCCGCCCGAGCGGCCACCCGGCGTGCGCCGAATCGGCGGCACGGGTATACCAGCGGATATTAGTCTCATCGGCGCCGGACGTCGATCTTGTCCGCTACCAGGGGAAACCGGCGCGTGCGGCGCTCGCCGGCGCTGCCGGGCGGTGGCCGGGTTCCCACTGATTCGTTGACACGATGAAACAAATGATCGTACATTGTTTCATATGGGGACGGATCGCGACGATGTGGATGAACGAATCATGGACGCGGCCTTGGAGCGCATTCTCCAAGTGGGTATCCGCCGCGCGAGTCTCGACGATATCGCGCGCCGCGCCGGGCTCAATCGCATCACCATCTATCGCCGTTTCGCGGGTAAGGACAATCTGGTCGAGGCCACGCTGGCCCGGGAGACCCGGCGCATGCTCGCCGAGGTGACCACGGTCGTCACCACGACCGAGGGCGTCGACGCCCAGATCGAGGCCGCCGTCCTGTACGTGTTGCGCACCACCCGCAGCCATCCGCTGGTGACCCAGTTGCTCAACGTCGCCCCCGACGAGGCGATGAGCTTCTACACCGTGCGCGGCGAGGAGATGATCCGGCAGGGTGTCGACTACATCGTCGCCGTCCTCGAACTGACCCGGCAGCGCGGCCTGATCGACGACTACGATCCGCGTCCGGTGGCCGAACTCCTTGCCCGGCTGGCACATTCGCTGTTCCTCACCCCCGGGGGCGGCGTCGACTTCAAGGATCACGATCGCGCACGGGAATTCGTGCGCGCCGCCGTCGTGCCGCTGGTGAAACACGGCATCGGCCCGAAGGAGACCACCGATGAATTCACCCGTCCCGCATCGTCATCCCGCGACGCCCCGTAAGGTGCCCGGCCTGCGGGCCTTCGCCGTCCTGCTGAACATCGGCACGCCGGATCCGCGGGAATGGCAGGCGCTCGGTGAGGCGCTGCTCGTCGGCGACGAGCCGATGGACCGGCTGGTCGAGTGGATGTCCGGCGAGCGCGCCGGCGGCCCGGCGACCACCCGCCCGCTGTTCGAACGCGCTCTGCGCGAAGGGATCTCGTCGATTCCCGATGCGCCGGAACCGTTGCGGGAGTTCTTCGGCCGGTACGAGACGGCGCCGGACTGGGTGGACTGGCCCACCATCCGCCGCGCCGAGCAGGTCTTCCGGATGGGCGGCACCGACGGGTTGTACATCGCCCGCGACGTCGCACTGCTCGGTGGCTATCTGGCCTCCGGATTCAACAAGACGCTGATCCGCACCGGTGCGCTGGAGAAGGGACCGGCCAAGCGGTTCGCCGAGACCCTGCAATGGGCCCTGGACGTCACCTCCGAGGAGGGGATGCGGCCGCTCGGCCCCGGCTACCGGGCGACGATGCAGGTGCGGCTGATCCACGCGCTGGTCCGCAAACATGTGGCGGCGCAACCGGATTGGGACAGCGCCGCATGGGGGCTGCCGATCAACCAGACGGATATGGCGGCCACCCTGGTCGGTGCGCTCATCTCGCCGTTCCTGGGCGCGATGCCGATGGGGGTGGTGCCGGCCCGCGGCGATCTGGCCGCCGCGGCCCACCTGACCCGGTACGTGGGCTGGCTGATCGGGGTGCGGGACGAGTGGCTGCCCGACGGTTTCCGGGATTCGGTGCGCATCCTGTACCACTGCATGACCGCGATCACGAATCCGGACGAGACCAGCGCGCAGCTGGCCATGCCGATGGCCGACGATCCACTGGGCTGGCACTATCCGAATCTGGCCGGGCTGCGCGGTCGGATCGCGCGGGCGCAGCACCTCTCGATCGCGAGTATGTTCCTCGGCCCCACCTCGATGCGGCAACTGGGCCTGCCCGCGACCGTGCCGCCGTGGTACCCGCTGGCGCGCATTCCGGTGAATCTGGCCCGCAGCGCGATCACCCGGATGCTGCCGGGCGGGCCGGCGCGCGCCGCGCTGCACGGCCGCCGCCGTCAGGAACGGTTCCTGCGCACCCTGATCGGGGACCGACCGGCGGTGATCGGCGAATCGGTCCGCTCCGCCGCCTGACGAGTCGATGTTGCTGGGCGGATGCGAGATAATTTGCCGCTCGTTTCCGCCGAGGTCACCGGTTCCGGCAACCCGCCACCGGACCGGAGCTCGAGCGCCTACCATGCAGTTGGCCGGTCTCGTGCGCCGAAACCGGCCGAACCGCAATGTAGCTCGATCGTAGCCGATATGCGGGGAGTGGGCCTCGGCAACCTGCCGATGTGGACTTGTCGGTGTCATGGGGCATGCTCTTGGCACGCAGACTGTCCACGAGCCCGTCCGGAGTACCCCATGTCGTCCCGTCGAACGAAGCCACAACCGCTGTCCGACACCGAGATCCGGCAGATCGCCGCGGACATCACCGCCGGCACACCGCCGATGGTGTGGTTCACCGCGGAGGCTGTCGGCGTGCCGGAAGGCCGTTCCGGCAAGGTGGTTGCCCTCGGAGATCCCACCGAGGGCGACTTCCTGCAGGTTCGGCCCACCGGTTCCAAAGATGTGCTGTCGTTCTCGCCCACCGAAGTGACGTTGACCAAACCGGCCCGGCGCACCACGCCCGCGGCCCCGAGTTCCAGGAAGGACCCCGCCTTGACGACCCCGTCCACCGTGACCCCAGCGTCGGCGCCGAGTCAGGAGCCGGCGAACCACGTTGCCGCCGAGCCGAATCCGGCCCCGGCGACACCCGCCGCGGCGCCGGGAGCGGGCGCCGACCCGGCCGGCGCGAAGCCCGCCGGCGCCGCCCGCGCACCCCGGGAGAAGGCTCCTGCGGCCCCGAAGAAGGCGAAGGTGGCGGAGGTCACCGTGACGCTGTCCGGCACCGCCGACGGCGAATGGACCGTCGACGTGGTCAACGGCAAGAAGCGCACCGTGCGCGGCCTGTCGGTGTCCGGCGCCGCGGTCGCCCAGGCGGCGAGTCTGCTGCATCCGGAGGTCGCCGAGGTCGTCGATTCGGTACTGGAGTCGGTGCGTACCAGTCAGCGGGCCAAGGTCGAGCAGTTGCAGACCGAACTGGAGAACGCGCGCCGGCTGCTCGACGAACTCTCCGGCTAGACCGCGGTCTCCCGCCGCCAGTTGCGCCGGCTGCCCGCCGCCGCATGGCCGAGATGGCGGATGTCGTCGTAGAACACGTACCCCAGCGAATACTCCTTCGCGTGGTACATCGCCGAATCCGCCTCGCGCAGTAGGTCGTACACGGTGTCGTCGGCACTGCGCGGGGCGTCGCAGGCGATCCCGATGCTGGTGGCCACCGATACCGGGCCGGCGGTGAGTTCGAACGGTTCCCGGAAGGCGGCGAGCAGCCGCTCGGCCAGAATCGCGGACTCCTGCCGGTTCGCACAGCCCAGCACCACGAATTCGTCGCCGCCGTACCGGGCCGCCAGATCGTCGTGACCGATCACGTGGCGGATCCGGTCCGCGGCGCCGGCGATCAACTCGTCGCCGACGGCGTGGCCGTGGGTGTCGTTGATGGCCTTGAATCCGTCGAGGTCGAGGAACAACAGGCACAGCGGCCGCCCCGCCCAGCGGTCCGCGTACACCCTGGGTGCGCGCAGCAGCGCGGCCCGGTTCGCCAGGCCGGTCAGCAGGTCGTGATCGGCCTGGTACTGGGCCCGCCGTTCGCTGCGCAGACTACGCACGACCGCGCGCTCGCTGCGGGCCAGCACGCCGACGAGCAGTACCGCCAGCAGTGCGGAGACCACCGCGCGATCCAGGGTGTCGAGATTGGCCCCGACCACCGGCCCGAGTGAGGCCACCACCAGCAGTACCGCGATGAAGCTGGCCCGCTGCCGGGACTGATGCGGATGGATGTGCCGCGGCTGCCCGACGGTGACCATGGTCGGATGCAATGCGGCCAGGCCGACCAGCAGGAAGGCCAGCAGTTCGGGGATGAGCAGCAGATTCGGGCCGAGGGTGAGATATCCGGCGGCGTCGAGGTTGTAGCCGAGATCGCCGGCGAGCACGGTCAGCAGGCAGCTGTGCACCAGCCGCAGCGAGGTCTCCGAACGCCCGGCGGTGACCATCGAATGGGTGACCACCGTCAGCAGCAGCGCGTCGACGATCGGATAGGTCACCCGGATCAGGGTGGGCCCGTCGAAGACCCGCGCCGCGTGCAGGACCGGGGAGATCAGGAAGGTCCAGGAGGCCAGCAGCGCGCCCAGTCCGATCAGCCAGGAATCCAGGATCAGATCGATGTGGAAGGTGCGCCGCGGCACCAGCCACAGCACCGCCGCCGCACCGACACCCACGTACCCCCCGAGGGTGAACAGATCGGCCAGCGGCGGCGGTATGGGCCACTCCAGGAAGTCGCGCAGCGTGGTGCCGACGCAGAACAGGACCGAGGAGGCCGCGAGCAGGAACCACGCCACCGGGGCCGGCGGCCGATGGCGGTGCACCCCGGTACAGATCATCGCCAGCGTGGCGGCCACCACCACGAGCATGGCCACCAGCGCGAGCGGCCGTCCCGCCAGCGGCACCGTGATCACCGCCAGGATCAGGACGGGCGTGGTCGCCCACCAGGGCGACCTGGTTCGGCACCAGTTGCGATCGGTGCGATGTCCGTCGGCTGCCATCAGCCCCCCTTGTCCACGTAGTCCCCTGTGAACCGTGCCGCGTAGTAGGTTTGTGCGTCCTCCACCGCGACGTCAGCATCCGCCTGCTCATCGAGCGCTGCTCGCAGCGCATCGGCGAACGAAAAACGAGAGTTGTTGTACGAGCAGATGTCCCAGCCGACGACCGCGCGTTCGGCCGCCAGGATCCGGACAATCGAAGTGATCATGGCATGAAATGCCGTGCCCTGTCGCGCGGTCGGGTCGACCAATGTGAATCCGGCATAATAGATCGCGCCGCGGGCCGCGTGTAACGGAAAACGTGCTGCGAAGTAGTCCGGGCTGATCCACGGCACCGTCTCCAGGTGCCGGGTCAGGGTACTGAGGCCCACGGGGGTGCCGCCGGTGGTCCGGGCCACATGTTTCTGCACCCGGGGGTCGGTCATCTCTTCGTGAAACTCGTTGCGGTACAAGACTTGCCGTGCAATTGCCCGGGTGCGCAACGGGCCGAACGCGGTCTCGTACAGCCGATGGAAAGCATCGATCTCGGCATCGGGGATCGTGGTCTCGATGCCGACGTGGATCGCCGCGGCGGCGACCGAATATTCCGCGCCGGCCGTCACGACCGGCTCCGGCCGCCGGAACGGTTGCGGCCGAGCAATCTTCGGCCGCCGGTGTCCGCGCAGGCCGCCGCGTCGGCCCGGAGCGCCGGTTCGCCCCAGCCCGCGGTGGCGTAGGCGGCCAGGACCAGTGCGCACACCGGTCGCCCGTCGGCCCGCGCCTCGATCGTGCAGGTGCGTACCGGACCGAAGCGCTGCGGCCGGCCGGCGGTCATGTCCGCGAGGCTGGCATGGATGAGATCGTCCACCTCCCTTGCGGTTTCGCCCTCGTGCTCGACGAACAGCCCGGCGCCGGAGCCATCGGACTGCAATGTCCAGCCCAGTCCGGCGGCGGCGCGCGCCCCCGGCTCGGCGGCGTACCCGGCGGCGTAGACGCAGTACAGCCGATCGCCCCAGACGATCGGTTTGCGCACCCGGCGGGTCCGTTCGATGGTCGCCCGCGGTGGGATCACCGACGACAACCGGATCAGATTCGCGTCGCCCACGCCGAGATCGCGCAACGCCGCGTCGAACGCGGCGATCGGGGTCGCCCCGGCCCCCGCCGCGGCGCCCACCTCGATGGCCGGTGCCGCGGTCCGATTCGATTGGCGCACATCGTCACCGAGCGCGTCGAAACTGTGGTGTCCATAGGTCGCGATCATGTGCGTCCTTCCCCTGCCGTCCCAGTGTCGCATTTAAAAGGCTGGTGTTGCGGCAAATTGGCTCGGCGTGCCTCCGCGGGCGAGTGACCGCAGGTGCCGACCTCGCGCGGGTATGTTCATCCCTGTTGACGGGGTACTCGGTGATAGCGAAGTCGAATCGGCACGTGGGGTGAAAACGGCACAATTCGGCCTGTTAGATGACGTGCCATCATCTATCGGCACTGTTTACATCGTGCCATCATCTGTGTAACTTGTCTGCAATCTGCAGTTCATCTGGTTCGCAATGTAAGTGGTGCAGAGAATGTCGTCACGCGTCCGGGAAGCCCGTTTCGAGTATCTGCCGAGCCGTTCGCTGGAGTGGTACGCGGAGTTGGACAGACCGCGCGTTCTGTTGCGGCGCTACCGCGCGTGGCTGTCCGCGACCCGGACGCGGCGGGTGCTGGTGCGGCTGTTCGCGGCGCCGCTGATACTGCTGACGCTGTGGCTGATCGGCGGTTCCGTGGCCGACGCGAACAACGGCACATTATCCGGCGGCAGTATGTCGGCTATCGACGGTTTGTCCTGGACGGACGTCCGGGACACCTCCGACGTCCCCCTGTCCAGCTACCTGTTCGCGACCGATTCCGGCAACCTGCTGCACCCCGGGACCACCGCGCTGGCGCTGGTGCTCGGCGTCGAATTCACGATCTTCATGGTCGTGGTGATCAGTGCCGTCTGGGTGACCGGCTATGTCCTGAGCTTCCGCTGGCTGGACTGGCTGGGCAAACCCCTGACCGCGATCGGCGACGCGCTGACCCATCAGATCGCGACGCCGATCGTGCTGGCCGTGAGCGCCACCGCGGGCGCATTCCTGGTGGGCTGGTTCGTATTGCGCGGATATCACGCCAAGGCGGCGCTGCAGGTGGCGGCGATGCTGGCCGTCGCGGTGCTGGGCGCCACCTATCTCGCGCATCCCCTGGCCGATGTGCTGTCCTCGAACGGCCTGCTCGCACAGGGCCGTAACGTCGGCATCACGATCGCGGCCGGCGTCGCCGGACAGGACAACCCGCGGTCCGGCGAGATCCTCACCGGACTGCAGGGCACCCTGTCCGACAATTTCGCGCGACATCCGTTGCAGGTGTGGAACTTCGGGCATGTGGTCGACGATCGGCCCGGCTGCCGCGCGGCCTGGTCGGCGGGGGTGCGCGCGGGCAGTCAGACGCAGATGGCGAACGAGCTGGCCGGCTGCGGAGATGCCTACGCGCACGCCAAGATCGACAATCCGAGCTTCGGCCAGGTCGGTACCGGCCTGGTGCTGATCGTCTTCGCGACGATCCTGCTGTTGTTCCTGGCGTATCTGGCGATCAAGGTGTTCCTGGCCGCGCTGTCGTCGGTGTATCACGGCATCCTCGCCGTCTTCGGTTTCGCCGCAGGCGGTTTCGTGTACGGGCCGACCCAGGCCTTCCTGATCCGGAACCTGGTCGACATCTTCGCCGACGCCGTGGCGATGGTCGTCTACACGGTCTTCCTGGGGGTGTACACGCTGCTGCTGGACGCGCTGTTCCGCTCCGCGCCGGGCAGCGGGATGGCGGTGATCTTCGTCGGGGCGATGGTGCTGGTCGCCGGATTCGCGCTGTTCCGGCGGCTGGATCTGAGCATCGCCGGCGGCCAGGTCCGGGTGGTCGAGCAGATCCGGGCCGCGCTCGCCGGCCGTCCCGCCGCCACCGGCGCCGCGTCACCGGCGGAGATGAGCGCCGCCTCGCTGCGCTACAGCCTGTCGCCCGGACATCTGGCCGGGCGGGCCATGGCCGGATTCAACGAGCTGGGTGCGATCAACGCCAACCCGGTCACCTCGTGGATGTTCCGGCGCCCCAACCCGTTCGGTTTCTATTCGAAGCAGATGCAGCACATGAACGAGCTGAACTACCGGCTGCTGCTCGGTGAGATCCCGCCCGAGGCGGCCGGCGGCTGGATGGCCCGGCTCACCGCCGGCAAGAACGCGCACGACGGTGCGGCCCGCGCGGCCGCGGAAACGTTCGGCGGGTACAACTCTCGCGCCGCGGCGGCCGCGGTCACCAATGTGCTGGAGCTCGGTGGCGACGGCGCCGACGCGCAGGGCGCCCTGCTGGCCGCGGGCTTCTCGCCGAGGATGGCGGAGCACGCGGTCCGGGTACATCGGCACATGCTGGACGAGGCCAAGACCAGCGATGTCACCTACCAGCCGCTCGGCGAGGCCGCCGCCGCGCTGCGATTGGCCTCGCGCACCCGCGAGTACTCGCCGGACCGGCGCGGGGCGTACACCGCGCAGGTGGCCGAGGCGGCGAGCCTGTTCGAGCGCGCGGCCACCCGGCCGCTGTGGGACGACGAACACGATGTGGATCGCGCATTCGTCGCGCGGGCACTGCATCTCGTGGACAGCCACGCCGATCTGCAGGAGATCAAGGATCGGATTCCGGTCTCCGAGTGGCGTTCCGTCACCGACGACACCCGTCGCAAGGTAGGTGTCGAGATCGCACAACGGCTCAAGGAGACCAGTACCCGATTCCACCTCGACCCCACCGACGCCAACCACGTCGCGGCGATGGAGATCGCCCGCAGCGCGATGCGGATCGACCGTTTACTCACCAGCGACCAGGCCAGTCTCAACCTGTGGACCAAATGACACCCACGCGGACGCGTCACCGATAGAGGAACCGATATGTCAACCTCGCACACCCCACCGCCACCGGCGCCATCGCGGACGCCGGCCCGGATCGTCCGAAGCCTGGTCCCGGCCCGCATGGACCGGCTGCCGTGGACCAGGTTCCACTGGCTCGTCGTCGTGGGTCTGGGCGTGTCCTGGATCCTCGACGGACTCGAGATCCAGATCGTCAGCAGTATGGGCGGACCGCTCGGGGACATCCGCACGCTGCATCTGAGCAGCGGCCAGGTCGGCGCGACCGCGTCCTGGTATCTGGCCGGACAGGTGGTCGGCGCGCTGTTCTTCGGCCGTCTCACCGACCGGCTCGGCCGCAAGAAGCTGTTCATCCTGACGCTGGCGATCTATCTGCTCGGCAGCGGACTGGCCGGATTCGCCTGGAACGCTTGGTCTCTGTTCCTGCTGCGGTTCCTGGCCGGGACCGGGATCGGTGGCGAGTACACCGCGATCAACTCCGCCATCGACGAGATCATCCCGTCCCGGTACCGCGGCCGGGTCGATATCGCCGTGAACGGAACCTATTGGGCCGGTGCGGCATTGGGCGCGGCGGCCAGCCTGATCCTGTACAACGAGAATTACGTTCCGGTGCAATGGGGTTGGCGGCTGGGCTTCTTCATCGGGCCGGTGCTCGGCCTGTTCATCATCTTCGTGCGGCGCGGGATCCCGGAGAGCCCGCGGTGGTTGCTCACCCACGGCCGTGCCGAGGAGGCCGAACGCACCGTCGACGAGATCGAGAATCGATTGCAGGAGTACGGGGTTTCGCTACCACCGGTGGACGAGAGCAGGATGCTGGCGCTGACGGAGACCGACCGGCTCAGTTATCCGCAGATGGCGCGAATCTTCTTCGGCCGCTACCCCGCTCGCTCGTTCCTCGGCTTCTCGATGATGGCGACGCAGGCCTTCCTCTACAACGCCATCTTCTTCACCGAGGGCCTGGTACTGATCCACTTCTATCATGTGCCGTCGGACCACACCGGGTACTACTTCTTCCCGTTCGCGATCGGCAACCTGCTCGGACCGCTGGTACTCGGGCCGCTGTTCGACACCGTCGGCCGGCGGATCATGATCAGCGGCACCTATCTGCTGTCCGGCGTGTTGCTACTCGGTTCGGCGTGGGCCTTCCACGCCGGAATCCTGAATGCCACGACGCAGACCGTGTTCTGGTGCGTGATCTTCTTCTTCGCCTCGGCGGGCGCGTCCTCGGCGTATCTGACCGTCAGCGAGATCTTCCCGCTGGAACTGCGCGGCCAGGCCATCTCGTTCTTCTTCGCCATCGCCCAGGGCGCCGGCGGCGTGGTCGCGCCGTACCTGTTCGGACATCTGATCGGCGGTTCCGACAACCCCAACCCGGACCGCGTGCCACTGACCTGGGGCTACGTGATCGGGGCGGTGACGATGATCGTCGGCGGCCTGATCGCCTGGTTCTTCGGGATCGCCGCCGAGGGCAAATCGCTCGAGGACATCGCCGATCCGTTGTCGAAGGCACAGGAGCCGGACCCGGGCAGCGGGACACCGCGACTCGCACCCGGTGAACCGGCGGTCTGACCTCGGCCGCCGTCCGGTGGCCGCGGGCGTGGGCTCAGCGTCGCCGATTCGCCACGCGGCGGACGAATTTCAGGCCGGACCAGTCCTCGCCGAGCGCGGCGACCTTCACATCCACGAGGCCGGTGGCGAGGAGGAGTTCGCGCACCAGGTTGTCCGTGATGTCGCTGTCGTGACCGGCCGCTCGCCGGGGCCACGCGATCCACAGCATCGCGTGGTCGTCCAGCGCCGCGGCCAGATCCGCTGCCTCGCAACGCACGTCGTCCAGCTCGCGGTAGAACGCGATCGTCACCTCCGCACCCGCCGGGCCGCCGTCGCCGATCGTGCAGCCGGCGGGCAGTTCCGGCACCGGCCAGCCCGCGGGCCGGTGGTGGAGATGAACGGTGTGACCGGGCTTGATCCCGATCTTCCGGGTGAGGGGGTCGGTACTCATACTCACTCTCGTACAGGACGTTTCACCCGAGGAGCGTGACCACCAGTGGGATCCTGCGCAAGTCGTCGAGGGTGCAGCACATACCGGCAAGCATGCTGACCGCGCGCATACCGATCGAATAGTCGGGCATCCCAGGGTCGAGGTAGTCGAGGTCGAAGGTACCGGCGTTCTCGAACGCGACACGCAATTCATCCGGCATGCCGGGCAGATCCGCTTCGAGATCCAGATTGTCCACGTCGACCCAGGCGAGCTCGTTTCCGTCGACCCAATAGGTCAGACTCGCGTCTGCGTTGATCGACAGCATGCTCGTCGCGGCAACACGGCCGTCGGCGGACAGGAGGCGCGTGCTGCTGTGGTCGGTGGCACCGGAGTCGTCGTAGACGAATGTCCACTCACCGATGCGTCCCGCGAGCAACGCCGCGCCCTCACGTTCGTCGGCGGCGAGGGCAGCCGCAGGCAGCGAGGTCCACTCGTCCGGCCTCGAACCGGGCAGCTCGCATGTCCGGAACCACCGGGGCTTGGCTCCCAGTACTTCCAATGCCGCGGTGGGCTCGAGCCCACGCACCACGTGGACACAGTGGTTCGGGTCGTCGTTCGCCAACCCGCTGATCCACAGTGGTGTTCCCTGGTTGTCGAGGGTGTTCGACGGAAACCGGGGCGTCGGCATGTGCCACCTCACTTCATGGACCGGTACAGAATAGGGGCCGTTCTCGGTGCGGTCCCGAACTCCGACGACGGCGCACCCACATCGGCCCGCCCGGGTGAGGCGGCGGTCCGGCGGGGTACCCGGTGGCTAGGATCCCAGACGCGCGACGACTGAGCTCCGGGACCAACAGCACCGACAGGAGAGTTGTATGCCGCCCACCGCTGTCGCAGGGCACACGATCGGTTCCACGGTGGCGGGCGGCCCACCCGCGCTGGCGGCGGGCACGCTGCGCCTGGATGCCGCGCCGGTCGATTATGTGCTGGTCGCCATCTATTTCGTCTTCGTGCTGGGGATCGGGTTGCTGGCCCGGCAACGGGTGTCGTCGAGTATCGACTTCTTCCTCTCCGGGCGGTCGCTGCCGGCGTGGGTGACCGGGCTGGCGTTCATCTCGGCGAATCTGGGTGCGGTCGAGATCATGGGCATGTCGGCCAACGGAGCCGAATACGGCATGCCGACGATGCACTATTTCTGGATCGGCGCGGTACCGGCCATGCTGTTCCTCGGAATTGTTATGATGCCATTTTATTATGGCTCGAAAGTGCGTAGCGTGCCGGAGTTCATGCGGCGGCGTTTCGGGACCGGTGCGCATCTGGTGAACGCGCTGAGTTTCGCGGTGGCGCAGGTACTCATCGCCGGGGTGAATCTGTATCTGCTCGGCTCGATTCTCAATGTGCTGCTGGGGTGGCCGTTGTGGATTTCGGTGGTGGTCGCGGCGATCATCGTGCTCTCCTACATCACCCTCGGCGGATTGTCCGCGGCGATCTACAACGAGGTGTTGCAGTTCTTCGTCATCGTGGCGGCGCTGCTGCCGTTGACGCTGGTCGGGCTGCACCGGATCGGCGGCTGGAACGGGTTGCGGGACAAGGTGACCGGGCTGTCCGACGGGTCGCAGCAGTGGCATTCGTGGCCGGGTAACGAGCTGAGCGGATTCTCGAACAACGTGTTGTCGGTGATCGGCATCGTGTTCGGACTCGGGTTCGTGCTGTCGTTCGGGTACTGGACCACCAATTTCGTGGAGGTGCAGCGCGCGCTGGCCACGCATTCCATCTCCGCGGCCCGCCGCACGCCGATCATCGGCGCCTATCCGAAGATGTTCATTCCGTTCATCGTCGTGATTCCGGGCATGATCAGCGCGCTGCTCGTGCCGCAGATCGCCGAGCTGAAGGCGACCGGGCACGGTGACGCCACCTACAACCAGGCGCTGCTGTATCTGATGAAGTCGGTACTGCCCAACGGGTTGCTGGGTATCGCGCTGACCGGATTGCTGGCCGCGTTCATGGCCGGTATGGCCGCCAATATCTCCGCCTTCAACACGGTGTTCAGCTACGACCTGTGGCAGCAGTACGTGAAGAAGGATCGGCCGGACGGCTACTACCTCACCGTCGGCCGGCTCGCGACCGTCGGCGCCACCGTGATCGCGATCTTCACCGCGTTCATCGCCGGTCATTTCTCGAACATGATGGACTATCTCCAGACCCTGTTCTCGTTCTTCAACGCGCCACTGTTCGCGACGTTCATCCTGGGCATGTTCTGGAAGCGGATGACCCCGACCGCCGGTTGGGTCGGCCTGGTGTTCGGCACGCTGTCGGCGATCGTGGTGTTCGTGCTGAACAAGACCGAGGTGATCCACCTGTCCGGTCAGGGATCCAGCTTCGTCGCCGCGGGTGTGGCGTTCGTGGTGGACATCGTGCTCAGCGTCGCGGTCAGCGCGGTGACCACGCCGAAACCCGCCGCGGAACTGGTCGGACTGGTGTATTCGGAAACCCCGAAAGAGCAGCTGAACGACCCGGATGCCGCCACACTGCCCTGGTATCAGCGTCCGGTGCTGCTGGCCGGGATCGCGCTGGTGATCGTCATCGCGCTGAACATCTTCGTCGGCTAGCTGCCTCGAAAACCGGAGGAACACAATGCTCTTCGACATCCGCACCATCGTCGGCGCGCTGCTCGGCATCTACGGCATCATCCTGACCGGCACCGGCCTGATCAACGACACCACCGCGGACCAGGACCGCACCGGCGGCTGGAACATCAACCTGTGGGCGGGAATCGGCCTCATCGTCGTCGCGATCCTCTTCCTCACCTGGGTCCGCCTGCGGCCGGTCGAGAAGCGGCGGGTCGCTCACGACGGCACCGAACCCGTCCCGGCCGGCTCCGACGCACCCGCCGGGGAGAAGGGGACCCGGGGTGGGACCGGTGAGCCGGGCGCTCCATCGAGCCGCCCCGCCGACGACGCGGGAACCACCCGGACTCGTCCCGGCGATGAGCCGGGCACCTCGCAGAGTCGCCCCGACGGTGAGCCGGGGTCCGCACCGAATCGGTTGTCCGAGTAGCAGTTACGAGACGGTGCCGGCGTGCCCCTCATTCGGCGTCACCGCCGACGCACTCCGGCACCGTCTCGCACTACGTTCATCCGATCGGCAGGTGTGCAGCTTGCTACCGCATCCGGTTGCGGCACCGAATCCGATTGCTACGCCGCGTCCGGGTGCCGCATCTGGATCCGGCTGTCGTATCCGAATCCACCTGCGGTGGAGCGATTCTCGGGTTGTGGTGGGCCGATTTCGGTTGTGAGGACCGTTCTCACGCTGTGCGCGGCCTCCGGAGCAGGCCGAGCAGAACATCGACGGCCAGGAACACCAGCAGCGGTATCCCGATCAGCGGGGCGAACCAGCCGACCGCGGCCGCGATCACGGCCAGAGGGACCAGCAGCGCAACCGGGGTGCGGCGGAGTGCGCCGCGCCGGGGTGGCCGTCCGAAGGACGGTCGCTGTCCGGTACGCACGGGCCGTCGCTGCCACCACATCAGGTAGCCGCGGACGATCACCGTGAGCAGCCCGATCATGGTGGCCAGCAACAACAGCTGATTGGCCAGGCCGAACATCATGCCCATGTGCAGCTGAATGCCCCAGTTGGCCAACTTCGCCGCCAGCGGCCAGTCGGCGAAGCGCTGGATATCGGTGACGGCACCCGTGGACCCGTCCACAGCCACCGCGTCCTGCGTGAGCACACCCGACAGCCGACGCTCCTTGACGGTGACAGCATCGGCGCCGGTCGCCGGGACGGTGATCTCCACCGGCCCGTCGAGCCCCTGTGCGCGAGCGGTCGCGAACACCGCGTCCAGCTGCCTGTCCCGATCGCCGGAGGCCACCGCATGCGAACCGTGATGGTCGTGCTCCCCGGCGGGGACAGCGGACTGTCCGGCACCGGGCAGTGCCGTCCGCACCGACGGTGTGGTCCAGCTCAGTTCCGCACGCAGCCGATCGATGTGCGCACCGGCGTGGGTCGACCACGTCATCCCGGTCGCGGACAGGAACAGCAGCGGCAGCAGGATCCAGACCCCCACGGCCGCATGCCAACCCACCGTCCGCCGCCGACCGGCCCGCGACCGATCCGGCCACAGCAGCCGCCGCACTCCACCTCTCCGCGATCGTCGCACCCAGAGCACCAGCCCCGCGAGCGCGACAACCCACAACCACGATGCCGCCAACTCGCTGTAGAGCCGGCCGGTCTCCCCGAGATGCAGGTTGCGATGCAACCGGTCGATCCAGGTTCGCAGCGGCAGTGCCCCGGTACTGCCGTAGACCACCCGGTCACCGACCGGATGCGCGGTCTGCGGATCGATGAACACCGCCCGGTTCTCCGATTCCCCCAGCGTGGGATCGGTGAACAGCACCCGGGTGGTGTCCCCGGTCCGCTGTGCCGGATCCACCGCGGAGAGCACGAGATTCGGCTCCACACCGCGCGCCGCCGCCACCTGCTCGGCCAGCGACCGCGCGGGCCCGGTCGAATCCACGTGCAGCAGATCATGATTCACGATCGACTCCACGGTCGGGGCGACCGCGTACAGCCCCCCGGTCACCGCCGCGACCAGAATGAACGGAGCCACGAACACTCCGGCATAGAAATGCAGCCGCAACGCCAACGCGGCCAACGCCTTTCGCATCGAATATCGATGCGGTTCCTCGCCGGGCGGCGCCTCGGCATCCACCACATCCGTTAAATCGGTAAGACTCACAACAACTCCTGTTTCGAAAAAGGTTCACCAGAGCCCGGCCCCACCCGCCGCGCTGTCGTTCACACCCGTGCCACCGTTCAGTCCGGACCGACCGCATCCGCCACGAGTGGCACCGGTCACGCTCGCCGTGGGTGGTGCCGCCGATACATCGGACGCATCCGCCGTTGGTCGTACCGCCCGTTGCACCGGTTGCGCCCGCCGTCGGTAGGCCGTCTGTTGCGTCGGTCGAGTCGGCCGTGGTGGTGCGGCCCGGTGCGCCGGTCGTGGCGCCGGTGGCAGTACCGCCGATTGCGTCGGACGCATCCGCCGTCGGCGTGCCGCCTGTTGCGTCGCCGACGGCGGATGCCGCCTACACCAGCCGCGTCCAGCGTCAGCGGTACCGCCTACTGCGGCCGCTGCATTCGCCGTTGGCGGTGCGACCTGCACTGGCTGTATCCCAGTTGGCGATACTGCCTATTGCGAGGGCCGCATCCGCCATCGCCGGGAGCAGCAGCGGTCCGCTATCGCTGTCCCATACCGGCAGCGCTTGTGGCCCACCGGCCGAACCCGTTGGCGGTGACGGCCTTCCGTGGTCGTGCGGATCGCTTCAGCCCCACACTCGTGGTTCGACACGACGTCCGGCCGGTCGAACCGCGATTTCCGGCTACCCGGCGGTCGCAACTCGGTCGTTTCCAACTCCGCCGGTACGGGGTGGATCCGCTCGGCCGCCAACCGAATATGGAAACCGCGAGGTCCCGGCGTCGACCGGTTCGGCGCGAGGGACCCGGCAGAGTCCCGCGCCGACCGAGTCGCCACCCGCGGCAGCGGTGCCGTTGCGGGTGCGGCCGTGGTGATGTCGGCAGCCTCCGAGCGGACGAGCGGCACGACTCCGCGACGGTGCCACTCCGCGGCAGCACGTGACTGCCGTGGTGGATACGCAACTTCCTGTCGTATCGGCAGGAGGCGGGCGTATCCGCGTGGGACACATGCCCGCACGACAACCAGGCACTCACCTCGGCGCGGCTCCGCACCGGCATGCGGAGTGGGCCGGGTGTATTCCCGGAGCGGGACTGCTCGTTCGGCACGGTTCGGTACACCGGCAGCTGCAACCGAAAGTCGCAAAAGCCAACGGATGCTGAAGGATTCAGGCGGCGAGCGGTGCGGGTGGACCGCGGGTGCGGAAGGTGTCCGCAGGGAAGATTCGCAGGATCACTCGATCGCGGTGAGCGATCGGGAGGGCCGGGGGTCCCGCCGGGGCGGGGGTGCGCAGCAGGAGAGGGAGGGCTCGGGATGCGGCGGCGCAGGCGATGCCGTAGGCCGCCTCGGCGCCGCGGATCAGGACGGCGGCGCAGCAGGCGGCCATCGTGTGCGCGGCGAGCATGGCGGGGGTCCAGGGCGACCGGTGCGGCATTCCGGCCATATCCATGGTGAGGGTGGCGTGGCCGAGCAGCTGGCCGCCGAGCAGCGCCGCCGTCAGCGTGGCGATGCCACCGCCGGCGGAGCCCAGGCCGGTGATCAGGGCGCCGATCACGCTCGCGCCGGCCAGCAGCAGTCCCAGCGAGCCGGACGACACCGGCATGCCGCCGGAGGCCCAGCCGTGGGCGGCGATCGCCAGCGCCGCCGACATCGCCCCGGCGCAGCCGCCGCGCAGCCGCGCCACCGCCACCCGGCGCGCATGCGCCGTGGCGAGGCTGCGGCCGGGACGGCGGCCGGGGTCGATGATCACGTGCCGATGGTATCCGGCGGCGGGGGCGGGTTACTCCGCCGGGACGTCCATCTCCACCAGGGACCTGCGCAGCAGCTTGCCGGTGGCGTTGCGCGGCAGTTCGTCGAGGAAGATCACCTCGCGCGGCACCTTGTAGCGGGCCAGGTTGGACTTCACCCAGTCCTTGATCTCCTGGGGATCGCGGGTACCGTCCGGTCCCTGAACCACGAAGGCGCGCAAGCGTTTCCCGAATTCCCGGTCGTCGACGCCGATCACCGCCGCCTCCAGTACGTCCGGCCGGTTCGCGATCAGGTGCTCGACCTCCTGCGGGAAGACGTTCTCGCCGCCGGAGACGATCATGTCGTCGTCGCGGCCGTCGATGAACAGCAGGCCGTGCTCGTCGAAGTGGCCGACGTCACCACTGGACATCAGGCCGTCGACGGTCTCCTTGGTGCGGCCGTCGGTGTACGCCTTGAACGAGTGCGCGTTGGCGATGAAGATCGTGCCCGTCACGTTCGGGCGGGTGATGCGCTTGCGGTTCTCGTCGTAGAGGGCCAGCCGGATCCCGACCGGCGTGCGGCCCGCGGTGTCGGGGGCCAGCCGCAGGTCGGCGGGGGTGGCGACGGTGATGATCGCGCATTCGGTGGAGCCGTACACGTTGTAGAGCGCGTCGCCGAAGTAGTCGAGGCTACGGGTCACCACGTCCGGCGGGATCGCCGAACCGGCCGCGAAGATCACCCGCAGCGAGGACATGTCGTACTTCGCCAGCGTCTCGGGCGGCAGATCCAGGATGCGCTGCAACATGGTCGGCACCACGACCAGCGATTCCGCTTGGAACGCAACGATATTCGCCAGCGTGCGCTCCGGATCGAACCGGCGCTGCTGGAAGATCATCCGATTGCCCAGGGCCAGGCCGAGAGTGAACTGGGACAGGCCGGTGGCGTGGAAGATCGGCGCCGCCACCACCATGGACGAGTTGCGCGGCAACGGGATTCGATCCAGGAACTGCGCGGAGATGAGCGGGCTCACCTTGTCCCGGGGCGCGCCCTTCGGGGTGCCGGTGGTGCCGCTGGTGAGAATCACCGTGCCGCCGGGTTTCTCGGGCGCGGGGATGGCGTCGGCGGACTGCCCGGCGGACAGCGATTCCAGGGTGGGGGTCGCCGGATCCACCGCGTCGGCCGCGTCCACCCAGGTGAGCACCCGCGGCACGGTGGCCGGGATCGCGCTCATCAAGGTGGTGAACTCGCTGTCGTGCAGGACGGCCTTGGCCTGCTCACGGGCCGCGACGTCGGCCAGCTGCGGCTTCGCGAACCCGGTGTTCATCAGGACCGCGCGCACCCCGAGCTTGCCGGTGGCGGCGAGGGTCAGCACCATACCGCGATGATCGCGGGCCAGCACCGCGATCACATCGCCCGGACGCAACCCCTGCGCCTGGAATCCCCGGGCCAGCTGATTGGATTGCGCGTCGATCTCCGCGAAGGTCATCTCGCCGGCCTCGTCGACGATCGCCGGCGCGTCCGGATTCGTCTGTGCGGCATGCATGATCACCCCGGCGAACGGCCCGTATCGGGTCACGTTGAGCGCGGAGCGCAGCGCCAGATCCAGGCGCAGCGGGTTGAACAGCCCACCCCTGCGCATGGCGTTGACTCCGCGCGTCAGATCGCCGACTCTACGCAGAGCGGTGCTTGCCGACGGAAGGGCAGCTGACATGGGTGACAACCTTCCGCGATGCCGCCGTGCGCCGGCGGATCGCAACATCGAGATCCGGTGCGAGGGGACGACATCGGCCGGCGGGCGCCCGGCCGATGTCTGTGTAACCGAGAGTATCCTATATCCCCGCCCGAGAGGCCCGGTACGCCTACTTCAGTTCGGTGCTGGTCAGTCCGAGTACCCGCCGCGCGACGATCAGCTGCTGGATCTGCTGGGTGCCCTCGAAGATGTCGAGGATCTTGCGTCATATTCTCCCGATCTTGGCCGGTTTCCTCAAAAGTAGCCGCTGACCTGGCAATCTGCACTTGTGAGATCTCGCTGATTCTCAGGCCTTTCGGCTGTGTGACGGCCTGGAGACGGCCTGGCGCGCCGTCCTCCTTTCACGCCCTGATCGAGCAGATATGCCAGACTATCTGGCGGCTGAGTTGATGCACTCCGCTGTGCACCGGACCGGCCAACCGCCACTCGTAGACGAGTGCTCCGGTCTCGGGACGGCCGGTCGGTCGGGCCGTCCCGTCAGTCTGGGATCGACTGTGGGAGAGCAAGCCGGAGATGAGGTACCGCACGCCTAGCATTGCCCGCTCGTTTGCAGTTGAGCGCCCGACGTCCGCAGAGGTACCGCGCTTGTCCGTACTTCCACGTGGGCAGCGGTTCTTTCATTCGGAGGTCATGTTGCGTCCGTGGTGATCCGGGCGACTTGTGCCGCTGTAATAGCAGCCGCGCTGCACAGATCCAGCAGATGGCCCGTACAGTGTCGGCCCGTGCGTCGTCAGCTCAATCCCAGCTTGAGCAGCGCGGACGGGTTGGAAGCACTCGATTTTTCATCGCTGGACGCTTCGGTTGTTGCATCATTGAGGGAGGATAGGCTTAGTCCATGCGGAGGGAGGTGACCTGTGCGAGCACCGAGAGAAGACAAGATCACTCTCGACCTTGAAGGAGAGGACCTTGATCCGCGTGCAGTGGCTGACGCCATCATTGCCGTTGAAAACCTTCTGAAAAGCCTGGACGTGACAGGATCGCTGTATGAGCCTCCTGAGGGAGTCGAGTACGACCTGACGCTGTCTGAGCTGTCGATCGGCAGTGCGCATCTGACTCTGATGGCGCCCCGCGATCGTGCAGAGGTGCTTCAAATGGGCCTTTCGAATCTATCGATCAGACCTGAGGTCCCTCGCGGGTGGAACCTTAAGTCGGTTCAGGCTCTCATAGACCTTGGAAAAGTGAGTCGCAAGCGCGGTGTCAATGAGGTTCGACTCGGTCGCCACAAAGCGAATGCTCGAATAGACGCGGAAATTCAAGCAAATGCGGAACAAGTGTTATCAACGAGGATCATGGCGTTGGGCTCTGTAAAGGGAACCTTATATCGCTACATAAATGATCGACGCCGCTCTGCCGCGTTAAGGGATTACCGCACCGGCGACTCGGTTGAAATATCTTTCCCACCTGCACTAACTTCCGGGGTAAGGCGTGCTTTAGATTCCGAAGTAGAAGTGTGGGGGATAGTCGAGCGGGATCCGGATAATAAGCTAGTCAAAATATACGCAGAGGGCATTGAAGTGATACATGGCCCGGATGAGGAAGTCGAGAGTGCCGATCCGGTCGGGCTACTGGGCGGCGATTGGACTAATGGACTCGACCCGGTCGATTGGGTGAGAGCGCAACGTGACTAGAGCACTTCCCAGGGTCGTTGTTGACACGTGCGTGGTGGTTGATCTCTTAACGGGTATCGATCCCATTCGTGCGGAAAGATCCAAGTATGTTCTCGATAGGCACAGCACTGATTATCAGATCCTCTTACCGGCGATTACTCTAACAGAAATTGCGGGCACTGGTGATATTCGAGGAAACCATCTCCTGCCTGAAATTCGCGAGGCGCGCGTCAAAGCTGCTAACAAGTGGATCGATGCGAGCAAGTTCCTGGTAGCAGAACTCTCTGAACGGCTAGCGCGCAAAGCCGCCTTTCTTGCAGTGCAGAATCAGCTTAAGGGACCTGATGCCACCGTACTTGCAACGGCAATCGAATGGCATTGCACGAGGCTCTATACTCGGGATCGTGGTATACTAAAATGTGATGGGGATTTTCCCGGGTTGAAAATACTTGAGCCGGAAGATCCACCACTTGCACCCCCGACTCTCTTTGGCGATGGTGAATCTTGACTCCTGTACTAATAGGAGCGTGCAAATTCTCGTCACCTCGTTTCCTTCTACTTGCCGTGGACGGAAGATTGTCGCTCTCGATGCTTGCGGTCGTTGGCGGACGTTGAAGCTGAACGGGATACCGGTGCCGATCTGCGAATTATCTAGATTGGCTCATTGGTCGGCATCGCCTCCGTCGTACAGCTCTGCGGACTAGCTGCGGACTCTGAGGGTGGCTAGGTGACAAATGCTCGGCCACTGAGCGGTCTCGTCCAGGTGACTTCCTTTCCCCGGCCTCCTCCTACTGCCCATCCCGAGCGGGAGGGAGGTCGTGTCAAGGGTGCCTTTCCCTTGACGCGCAGAGCGAGGCCAGATAATCGGGGCCATGAGGAGGCGGGGATTACGCAGTCACACGAGCCTCGTCGACAAGCTGCCAGGCTGTCCTCGCCTCAGATTTTGTTGCGTAATTCCTTCGCGCAGTACAGTCCGCTTCCAGGTGATCGGTTCTTCAACTGATTGATGAACTGTTTTTTGGCATCGTGCGCAAGACCCATGAATTAAGGTGGTCCAAGTTTTCTTTGGGCTTCGCATCGGTTTTAGTGTCTTTGGTCAATCGGAATCGAAGAACCGCTGCCTGCTGTGTTGAACTGATCGGAAGAGTCAGGGTTACATCAACCCAACTAGCCTCGCGGAGCGGGATAGCGCTAGCGGACGATATCCCCAGTCTGGCCTTCCAGCTCACGACATCAGGGGCCAGCACTACCAGGCCGGCTGGTTGCTCCGATGCCCCGTAAGGGCTAATCGCCTTCAACCGACGTTTAGTGAAAGCTAGCGTACCCGGTAGCGGTTGCCGGTCATCAGCTGTTGTGCTGAAAGTAATGTGGCCGTCGGTCATCTCGAACTGCTCGCCTGTCGGTGCCACGACCGCAATGTTGTGTCGGTGCTTCGGGAAAAGGATGTGCTGACCAGGAACCGTATCTATGAGGATCTTGCCATCGACAGTGAGTACGGCCATCGGGAGTTTTGGAGCCGCTTCGCGGGTCTCATAGAGCGTTGCGTTGGCCTGAATCAGGTCGAGCCCTGGGACCGCGGCAGACGGGGCAAGGATCGACAACAACTCGGCCCGAGTCGCAGTACGAAGGCCCGTGCCATCACGCCACGGAAGAGCGGATGTCGTCCAACCGGTCTTTGGAACCTTCACCAGGTAGGGCGCCTGTTCGGTTTCGAACTGGAGCGCGAAGACTGGGCCGTGGTCAGTGGTGACCCGCAGTACAGTGAGATTCGGGGCGACGTCGTGCGCGAACTCTGCGCGCATCTGCATCCACCAGGTGTTCGGATCGACGTCGCCGGTGAGTTCGATTACTTGGTGTCGGTTTTCGCTCAAGCCCACAATCCAAAGGATTGAGTTTCCCCTGGCCGCGTTAGCCATTCCGGCTATTTGGCAGGCGTTCTTGGGTTCAGGCCAAGCCCCCTTGGCCTCTGTCCAGTCATCCTCGATCTTGCCGCCCGCGATGACATCATTAACGATCTCGTTGACGCGGATCTCAAGCTGGATCTTGTTCACGAAGAGTCAAAGTACTGCAACGAACGACCGGTCTCGGCGTCCGCACCTTCCTACGGCCGGACCACGGCCAGGCCGAGAACTGGTGCCGGTGGTCGCATTCGAGGCCGCGGAAGAGCCAGCCGGGTACGGCTCTGGAAGCGCCCACACTGCTTGGTCGTTGCAAGAATCAGGCATCAGGGCGAGCCAGCGGTGATACCCCGGTCGCCAAAGCGGCGCCGACGCGCCCGACGGGCCCGCTGGCCGGAGCGAGCGGAGGCCGGGCGGCTGCGCGGCGCCGCGTGGCGGCGCCGCTGGGCGGCGCGAAGCGCCGCCTCTTGAACCTATACAGCGAAATTCGGCAGTCGCTCTCGTGGACATCCCTCGTGGACAGTCTGTTTACCAGTCGCACTGCTGCTGGCCGCTACGGTGACGGCGCTTCAGCGGTCTGCCGGAACGAAGGGCGGCTTCGCCATCAGGTGAAGTAGGGCTCAGGCCTTTTCTCGAGGCCGGACCGTATGCGGGTCATGATCGACGGGTGGATGTTGAGCGCCGGCAGGTCGGCGGGCTCGACCCACAGCACCTCTTTGGATTCGGAGCTGGTTCGTGGCTGTCCTGCGATGGGGTGAGCGGTGAAGCAGATCGAGAATTCCTGGCGCACTTCGCCATCGTCGTAGGCGATTACGTGCTTCGGGTTGGCGAAGATGCCCAGAATCGCTGTGGGCTGCACTGAGATTCCGGTTTCTTCGTGGACTTCCCGCGTGACCGCTTCGCTGACCGTCTCGCCGATCTCCATGCCGCCGCCGGGCATGGAGTACAGGTCGTTGTCGGTGCGGCGGATCATCAGCAGCCGGCCGTTGTAGTCGAGGACGAACGCGCTGACGGCCACTGTAAGGCTGTTGGCCGCTGGGGCGTCCGGGTCTTCGTAGTAGTCGACTCGCGCCATGTAACAACCCCTTTCAAATGGTGGCGTAGCCACCGGGCGTGATGCCGAGTGTGCCAGGTACCGTGGCCGCATGATTTCGGCCGTTGTGTTCGACGTCGGCGAGACGCTGGTTGATGAGACGCGTGAGTACGGGACGTGGGCGGACTGGCTCGGTGTGCCGCGTCATACGTTCGCGGCGGTCTTCGGTGCCATCATTGCGACCGGAGGAAGCTACCTCGATACCTTCCAGGTATTCAGGCCGGGGTTCGACCTGGCCGAGGCGAGGCGGGCTCGGGCAGATGCCGGCCACCCGGAGTCCTACGGTGAGGATGACCTGTACCCCGACGTACGCCCTGCGCTGTCAGAGCTACAGCGACAAGGCATTTGGGTCGGCATCGTCGGCAACCAGACAGTGCGATCCGGCCGGATCCTGCGCAGCCTGGACCTGCCTACTGACTTCATCGCGACCTCTGACGATTGGGGTGTGGAGAAGCCGTCCGCGGAGTTCTTCGCGAGGGTCGTGGAGGCCGCGCCGGCGCCTGCTGACCAGATCGTCTATGTCGGTGACCGGATCGACAACGATGTTGCTCCGGCGAAGAAAGCCGGAATGCGGACTGCGTATCTCCAGCGTGGGCCGTGGGGATGGATACTCCGGGACAGGCAAGAGGTTACGGACCTGTCCGATTGGAAGATCAACGATCTCGGGGAGCTTCCAAAAATTGTTGCAGCGGAAAACAATTCGGCTAACCGACCGTAGTGCATCGGGTGTCGAAGTCCGGCAGGAGGCAAGTCCGTTCGGATGGGTGCCTGGTCAGCAGCGTACTCGGATGTAGTCCGGGCGAATGATCACGCGAACCGCTGCGGCGTCTGACGACTGCGTGCCGGTGATGGGCGGATGATCGCTACGGTCTTGTCGTCGTGCCGCTTGGAGCGCGGCTGGAGTTGCCCATCCGGATCGTGGTGCGCTTCCCATTCGTGGCAGTCGGAGAGAAAGTCGTTCAGCGCTGACGTGTCCAGCCGCGCTAGCTGCTCCCACGAAAAGCC
Source organism: Nocardia sp. BMG111209 (assembly GCF_000381925.1). Classification (NCBI taxonomy): domain Bacteria; kingdom Bacillati; phylum Actinomycetota; class Actinomycetes; order Mycobacteriales; family Nocardiaceae; genus Nocardia; species Nocardia sp. BMG111209. Next base: position 1,109,780 of record NZ_KB907308.1, on the reverse strand, counting down.
CAGCGGTGCAAGCATATTCGCCGCCCCATCGGTCGCCATGACTACCCAGCTCACGGAGCTTGCCGGGTCGCGCCTGACGATGGCGTGTTCCGCGGCGGTCGGGTCTGCTTCGGCAATCCAGTAACCGTCCTCACGGTTTCGCCACTGTCGCTGCCTCGATTGGAGCGCCGTGAGTAGGTCGTGGTGGCGCCGGTCGTATCCGCTGCCGGCCGCCAGCCTCGCCCGGTACTCACGCGATTCGGGTAGGTCGAGTGCTGCAAGACGATTGTCGGTGAGGATGCTCTGACTCCCATCGGTCCATCCGATGACGATGGGCGAGTCGCCGAGCAAGAGAGTCTCGATGGCATCGTGACGGAGCCGGACGATTGCCACAGTGCTCGATGGTGCTGTTCCTGGGCGGATCTGGAGCGCATCGGCGGTCGACTCGATGGCACTGGAGAGGATGGCTTGGAGTCCGTCGGGAGAGTTTAGGCGTTGGCGGAGTTGATCACAGAGCAGATCGACGTACCTGCCCGAGGTGGGCATCATGGGGTCGTGGGCGGTAGCACCGTCCAGAATGACTACGCCACTCGTGGTAATGGAGATCCGGTCCTCGGCGGAGCTTTCCTGGAGCTGAGCGGTGACGACGTTCATAGTGCCTCGATGTAGGGGCCGACGATGAGACGGCTGTCTGTCACGGAGAAGTCTGCATCGAAATCGCATTCGACCACTCCGTTGATCAGTTCGGCGGCTGGATCGAACACGGCAGTGAGGTGTCCATCGAGCCAGTGCGCGACACCGAGCGAGCCTATGGAGGTGATGCCGGCGATATGAACGAGGATGCGATCCGTGTCACGGTGACGAGCAAAATACCCGATGTCAGTGCGGTCGCTGCTGTCGCGCCGGTACGGTGAGCGGTGCCGCTGCCCGGTCCGGGCGTCCGTGATCCACCAAGCTTCCTCGTCCCGCTCGAATCCGAGAATCGGATCATGTTCGAGAAGCTGCTGCGCGATCGGCGCCGACTTCGGTCCGCAGATGATGACGCAGTCGCCTGCCGGCGGGACGGATCGGTCGGGGTCGATGGCAAAGCTGTTGTAGGCCAATGAGAGTCGCGACAGTGTTGATTCCACGGCCTGTTGGGTTGCCTGGTCGTTCGCGTCGAAGAAAGGTCGTTTTCGGCCCTCTTCCAGCCCGAATCGCCTCGGGATGCCGACATTGACAGGCCCGACCCCGAAGAAGGCGCGCTCGGGCTGCGGTGCAGTCGCCCGGATCTGGCTGATCCGCCCTTTTGTGATCCCAAGCTGATCGGCGATCTCGGTGTAGCTGAGGCCGCGATGATGGGCTTCCTCGATCGCCGCCTTCCGTAGCCTGGCAAGCTCGGTCGCGCGCTGCTGATACACGGTCATCAGCTCAGCGGCACGTCGGCCACGACGGATCGGGTCCGGGTCGTTCCGGACCTCGTCGAAGTCATCAGCAGTCGACACGCAACTGAGTTTAGAGGCCCTTGACTGGACTGGATGCAAGGCGTACCTTCGATTTATCCCCCCTAAACCAGATGGCCAGCGATTCATCCAGCGAGTTTATGGGGGGTAAACAAAACGGAGGAGAACTTGATGGCGTTGAAGGATGCACGGTCTGGGACGGCTCCGGCGGGGGAGGACCGGGTGGAGCGGGGGACTGGGGAGTCGTCCGGGCCTGCTGCTGGGCGCGAGCGGGATGACGCGAGTGTCATGGATCGGCTGGACATCTTGTGTGCTCGATTGGATGCGCTCGAGGGCCGAGTCAGCGATGTCGAGCGGACTCGATCGCGGTGAGGCGGGCCTCGAAAGTATCGAGCCGGTTCATGATTGCGTCGAGCTGCTGGAGCACGACGGGGTTGGTCGGGATGCCGGATTCGCTGGTGTCATCTGCGGGGCGGGCACGATAGAAGGTGCCGCGGCCCTGCCAGGAGACGATCAGACCCTCGTTGCGGAGCACGTCTATGGCGGAGCGCACGGTTTCCCTGGCGACTCCCCATTGTTCGGCCACTTTCGGCACGGATGGCAGCTGTGCGCCCGGCTCGTACGCGTGGCGCAACTCGTCGGCGATGCGCAGGTAGACGGGCCGCGGGTCGTCGGGGTCCATCAGTCGGTCTGTCATGAAATCTAGTTTACTCATATGTTCTAGACAATCTCAGTAACCCAGTAGTCAGCCAGTTACCGCCCATTCAACGGCCTAATCCATGTTATCTAGGTAACCTAGTCGATGAATATTCGGATTCGGCACCGCCTCACTCTCCCGGAGACGTTATGTTCGGCCTTCCACCGTCCAGTCACGCGGCGATACCCGACGATCAGATGACCGATGGTTCGGCTCATCAGGTGATGCAATCGCATCTCGAGTGCTCGATCGAGGTGTGCGCCGCCAAGGCGCAGGCGCACCGGTATCTGGTGTCCGCCGGGAAGCTCGTGCCCGCCACAGTCCCGCACTTCGGCTATTGACGGCGGGAAACACTATGAACGACAGCAAGTTTCACCGCGCTCCAGTGGGCAACGTGATGACCGTCGCCGAGCAGCATGCGGTCATGAACGACTCGCTGCACGCTCGCTGCACCTATGACACGTGCGAGTTGTGGCGGTATTGCTGGCTGAACCTCCGCGCGCTGGGGCACGCACACCCGGAGGAAACCCCGGAGCGTTGCCCGCGGTGCCGTGCCGAAGCCTGCACTTCGAAGTCTTCCCGGTCGGCGTAAGGATTCAGGGCCGCTGGACCGGGAGGAAGGGTAGCCCCCGATGTTCGACAGTGCTCGGGGCGGGGGCTACCACCCTTTCACACTCGAGGAGAACGGATAGTGACCGACGACCAGGCCCCCACTCGCTTGATACTCGTACGCCACGGCGAAGCGCACGCCAACGTCGACGACATTGCCGCCGGCGCTCGTGCTTGCCGTGGGCTGACCGACCGAGGCCGCGAACAAGCCGACAGGCTCGTGAAATGGTTTGCCAATCAACAGGATTACCGGATCGCTGCCGTGTACAGCAGTACCGCCACCCGCGCGAGGCAGACCGGCGAAATCGTCGCTGCCGCCCTCGACCAGCCGGTATTTCCTTCGCTGTCGGCGCCGAACTACGGCAAGGGCGAAGGCCGGCCGTGGCCGGAGATCATCGCCGGATTCGGTGATGCGCCTGCCTTGCGCCCGGACAAGCCCATAGCGCCGGGTGCTGAACCGTGGACGACCTATCAGCGCCGGACCGGCCATGACCTGGCCGACCTCGTGCGGCGGTACCCCGGTGAAACCGTCGCCGTGGTCGCCCACCGGGAGACTGCCATCGCCGCGTCGATGAACTTCCTCTCCCTCTTGCCCTGGGCGCGCGCGGACATCACGTTCAGCGTGGACTACACCGGTGTCACCATCTGGCAGTATGCACCGCTCCGGCACACCGATCCTCGCGACGGCTACAAGCGATGGAACCTCTTGCGCCACAACGACACAAGACATCTCGACTGACTTTCACACTTCCCGGTCCGCTCCCTCACTGCACACCAGTGCGGACCGGGAACCCGGAGGAGGGCGTGGTTTTCCGGACCCGGCCACGCGAACCGGACGCAGACCCGGTCCGCCCCGGAAACCGCTCTCTCACCGGAAGCCCTTGCCGTGCAATCCGTTTCCTGTACGGCAGGGGATCGAAGCCTTGGTGGTACCCGGCCCTATGGTGCCGCCCTTCACCCAGCCGGGTACCGCCAGGGTGATCCACGCACGATTCATCGCTTCAGGGGAAATCTGTTGACCGCTCTACCTACTGCCGCGCTCGTGATCTGCGCGCACACCGATGTTGATCAGGCACACCGGCTCTGGCGTGAACACCGCGCGTGCACCACGTACACGTGCGTCGTCAAACGCGCCGCCCTCCAAATCCTCACTCTCGCAGGCAAAGTCGTACCCCAGACCTCGAGCCTGCACGAGCGCGCCGCCCGGCGAGGCATCCCTGTACCCGGACCGCACGAACCTACCGCCCCGATGCTCACGTTGGGCACCGCGGAACTGCTCGCGACCCTGGAAGGACTCGCCCGCGTATGACCAGCCCCACCCCCACTACCGAACCCGCAGCGGTCCGGATGTTCTTCGGCTTCACCGTCGCGGGCGAGAGCTCACCGATGCCGCTGTACGGTGCTGCCGCCGACACCTACCGGCCGTGTAGCACCCCCGAATGCGCCGGCGACCGCGAGGAGGACTTCCACACCGTCACCGTCTACACGCTCACCGAACCGGTCTTCCCGTGGTGGACCACCGTCGAAATCCACCTCTGCGAGACCGGGCACGCCACGATCGTCGCTCGTCCCACTGCCGCTACTCTCAGACCCCTGCACACCGATGTCGATGAGAAAGTCATCGCCTCGCGGACGTTCGAGATCGTCAGCGTCGACGGGCAGCACCGCAGCGTCCTGGACGCCATCGAGACCGACAACGGGTACGACTGCCAGATCTGCCGGCGCGCCTGGGGGATGGCCTGGTACGAACTTCCGGAGAATGTTCGCGCCGGAATCCCGCAGTGGTTCACCACCTGGTTGTCGCTGGAACTTCATTGGTGCGACGGCTGCGGGCACGGCCAGATCAAACACCACAGCTACACCTGCTTCGCCGCAGCCGCCCCGCCGGCAATCGACCGGTAGGCGCCGATGACCACCTCCACCACTGTCGCTGTCCTGCACGACAATCACATGTCCTACCTCCACCGCCGCGCCGCCGCACTGCTGCTGCAACTGGCCGAACACCCCTACGAGGACGGCTGGGCACTCCTGCGGGAAGAACCTGCCGCCGTAGTCCACATGGCCGCCATGGCTCTACAGGCCACCGTCACGGAGCTGGCGCAGCAGCAGAACACGAGCATTCTGGCGATCCTCGAACGTAGTGGTGTCCGCGTCTGCGTGAACGATGCGTGCGAGCACGGACTCACCACCACCGATACGGCCGTGATCGCCGCTCCCTTCTAGAACGTCTCGCCCCGGCCTCCCCGGCGGTACGAGAACAGCGGAACCCCGATGCCATCACCGAGCCGTCCTCGGGGCATCGGGGTTCATGCCGTCTGCGCCTTGCCGATGCGGCTCCGGTAACCGACTTCGACCCCTGGTACCTACAGGGGGTGCCACGACAGTGGTTACGTCGGGTCCTGGTTCATGCGGTGTCGAGTGTGCAGCGCTCGACGCGTTGTTCGACTGTGGCAAGCCGATTCTCGATGCTGCTGAGGCGCGTGAGTATGGCGGCCAGTTGCCGCGCTATCGGATCGTCGGCGGAATCGTCTTCGGAACGGGCTTGGTAGAAGGTTCCTTTGCCTCGCCAGGACACGACGAGACCTTCCGAGCGCAGCACTTCGACGGCGGAACGGATCGTCTCCCTGGCCACTCCCCAGGTCGCGGCCAATGCCGGCACCGACGGCAGCTGCTTCCCCGGTTCGTAAGCGTGGCGAAGCGAGTCGGCGATCCGCAGATACACGGGCCTCGGGTCGACGCTGGGTGGCCGGTCTGCCATGACCAGACCGTACCACGGACTAGGTTACATAGTTGCTAGCAGTCTTCTATGTATCACCTAGACAAGACTAGTAAACTATCGTAGTCTAGTCCTGTCGGGTGGTCCGGCGCTCGAGTCGATGGAGGTAGAAGACATGGCGATCAAGAAGGGCTATCAGTTCCCGATCGCGTTCGGTGAGGCGTTCCCGCAGGGCCTGGTGGGGGTGGGGGAGATCTCGGCGATGACGAAGTACAACCCGACGCCGGGTGCGATGGCGGAGCAGATGTTCGACATCGATCCGAAGACGGGGGAGGGGACGGGGTTGCCGTTGTGGAAGATGACGGTGACCGATCCGCATCAGGACAAGGCGAAGCGGGCGTCGTTCGAGATCGTGTTCGTCGCGCAGGTGCAGCCGGTTCCGGCGACTCCGGAGATCGTGCCGGGGACCGGGATGCGGATGATCGAGTTGGAGGGGTTGACCGCCGAGCCGAAGGTGATGGGGCAGGGCGAGTTCAAGTACCTGGGTTTCCAGTACCGGGCGACCGGGATCAAGGGCGACACCTCGGGTGCGAAGCGGCCGGCGGCCGGGAAGGCTGCGTGATCGTCGTGTCGTGGATGTCGCTGCATGTGCATGAGTACGACGGTGTGGAGGCGCAGTACACGCCTGCGCACGGCACCGATTACGGGGCGCAGATCGCTGCATATGTGCTGGTGAAGTTTGCCGGTGGTGATGCCTCGATGGGCCTGAAGATCGAGGATGCGCGTGTTCTGGCGGAGTCGCTGTCCCGGATTTTGATGCTGCACGACTCGGTGGAGCACCTGGCCGCGGAGATGTCCGCAGACGTGTCCGAGCAGTCGCCGAAGGTGGCGTGATCGTCGTGAATCAGAGGGCGATGCGGTGGGCGCGGATATTCGCGGTCCTGGTGATCATCGGTGTCGGCGCCGCCGCATTCCGTCTGTCGTTCTCGACTCTGCGGGATCTCGCGAAACTTGCGCACGTCCCGGCGTCGGATGCGTGGCTGTTGCCGTTGATCATCGACGGCACGATCGTCCAGGCCACGGCGGCGGTGCTCGTGCTGTCGAAGTCGCAGGAACGTCGTTGGTTCACGGGGGTGTTGGTGGTCGGCGCGGTGGTGTCGGTGGCCGGTAACAGCCTCCATGCGATCGCCAACGGCCACGAACTCCCGGCGTGGGCGTGCGCGGTGGTCGCGGCTATCGCACCGGTCGGCCTGCTGGTCGACACTCATGGTTTGGCGTTGCTGCTGCGCACCACCGCCCGAAATACGCAACCGGACCCCGTGCCGAATCCGATGACTGAGACTGCGCCGGAACCGATCCCGGAACCCGAACTCGTCGCCCCGGCACCCGCTCCGGCGCCTGTTCCCGTTGCTGCTGCGGTGCGTCGTCGCCCGGTGCCGGTGGTACGGCCCGTGTTGCCGCTGACGGCTCGGCCTCCCGGCGTGTGACTCGTCGCGGTTGCTCGATCGCGAAGTTCCCCAACTCGTTTCGATCCATTTCTGTGCACCCCGAGGAGGGGTGATGTCTGAGCCTGTGCGTTTTTCCTCCGGTCCCGGCGCCCTGCCGAATATCGCGACCGGTATCGGGGTGGTGGTGATTGCTGCTGGTGTCGGCCTGGCGCTGGTGTCCCACCATGTCACTCCTACTGTCCCGCATCCGCAGTCGACTCCGGTCCCGTCTGCTGTGGGGACGTCGTCCTCGCCGATCGCTCCGCCTGTACCCGCCTCGTCCGTGGCGCCGGTGTCCCCGGTGACCGGTCCTGGCTGCTGGATGTTCTGCGGTGAACCGCCGTTGCCGCCGGCGGATTCGTCGGGGTGCCGCTTGTTCTGTGAACTGTCCCGCCCGACCGGGGACGGTGCCCGATGATTCCCGCGGCAGAGCTGGCCCCGATGCTGATTTCCGGTGGTGCGGCATTGGTGCTGGGTGCCCGGATGCTGCGCTGGTCCCGCACACCCACCGCCGCTGCCCCGACCGTGGCCGACATCCTCGCCGATGCCCCGGCCGCGCTGCGTCCGGCGGTGTTGTGCTTCTACGACCAGGCGCAGGAATGGGTCATGTGGAAATCGCTGGGCCTGGGCTCGGTGGACGACGGGTTCCCGCACGTCGTCGATGCCGTCTACACCGGTCACGGCTTGGATGTGGAGATTCAGATCCGTGGTGGCCAGAACTTGAAGACCTGGACCGACCCGGACACCCTCGACGCGTTGGCCCAATACATCGGCGTCCCGGAAGTCACTGCCACGCAAGCGTTTCCGGGGTTCGTTCGGCTTCAGGTGCGTGTGTTCGACACGCTCGCTGCCCCGGCCTCGGCGCCGCGGGTGGTCGGCGATGGTGTGGACCTGGAGGCGGTCCCCGCGGGCGTGTTCGAAGACGGCGACACGTGGAGTGTCCCGATCCAGGGTCGGCATGTCCTGCTCGGTGGCCGCACCGGGTCGGGGAAGTCGGGGGTGTTGTGGTCGCTGGTCAACGGCATGGGTCCGGCGATCCGCTCCGGTCGTGTCGAGTTGCGGGTGATCGACCCGAAAGGCGGTATGGAACTCGGCTTCCTCGAACCGCTGTGCACCCGGTTCTCCTGCACCACACCGGAAGAGATGGTCGGCCAGCTGGAAGAGACGGTCGCCGACATGCAGGAGGCCGCCCAGCGGTACCGCGGGGACAAGGTCCGCAAACCGGTTCCGACCCCGGACAACCCGCTGGTGGTCACGATCATCGATGAGGCCGCGACGTTGTCGGCGTTCACCGAACCGGAGATGCAGCGGCGGTTCCAGCGCGCGCACGGCCTGTTGCTGTCGCAGGGCCGGGCGCCGCTGTTCTCGGTGATCGAGACCGTGATCGACCCGTCGAAGGAGAACGTGCCGCAACGGCAGTTGCTGCCGTACCGGATCGGGCTGGCGATGGACGAACCGACCCAGGTCGCCATGATCCACGGCCAGGGTGCCCGTGACCGTGGCTCGCACTGCGACCGGATTCCGCACTCGACGCCGGGTGTCTGTTTCGTCCAGGAGGACGGTACGGCCGGGTTCCGGCGTGCTCGGGCGTTCCTGGTCACCGATGACGACGTGGATCGCATCGTCGCCGCCTACAAGCCGGTCCCGCGGCCGGTCAACCTCGCCGATTTCGAGAACGGATCCGCAGCATGACCATTACCGACTATCTCGAACATGTCGCCGATGCCGATCTCGATGACCGGATCTGGTTGCGGCAGTGGACCGAACGCCGCGGCCTGGCCGGTGTGGAATGCCCCGACGAGCCGGAACCGTGACCGGCATGACCACAGAAGGCAATCGGAAATACTTGAAACCTACTGTCTCGCAGGTCAATCCGATCGTTCAGGCGGCGGCTGATCAGGTACGTCGCTCGAAGAATCGGACCGCGCGACGCAACGCGAGAGACCTGCCGCAGGCCACAGGTCGAGATCAACAGTCCCTGTTCAATATTTCGGGGGTGACCGAATGACCACCATCAACTCTGATCTTCATGTCCGTGTCGAGCCGACCCGGACCGGCCCGCAGGCTCTGGAAGTCGTCGGTGCTGGGTTCCTCGGCCTGGCGACCATTCTCGGCAACCTGATCTGTTGGGCGGTGTTGTTCCCGATGCTGTCGCTGCCGTTGGCCGTCGTGGCGGCAGCGGGTGTGCTGTGGGGTTGGCCGGCGGCTGCTGTGGCGTTCGGCGTGTCTGCTGCGGGATTGATGCTCTGGCGCTGGAAGCGGCCGGAGATGTTCGAACGATGGGTGACCGGCCGCGCGCGGAGCCGGTTCCTGGTGTGGTGGCGCTACCGGTACCGGTGGAACACCCATCTGTACGCCTGCGGATTGGCCATCGAGAATGCCGGGATCGCGAGAGTTCCTGTGCTGCAACAGGTCATCATCGGCACGGCGGCAGATGTGCTGCGGGTGCGGATGCTGCCCGGTCAATGCCCCGCTGACTACGAGAACCGCGTCGAGCACCTCGCGCACGCCTTCGGCGCCACGGAATGCCGGGCCACGATCACCGGTCCGGCACTGGTGCAGCTGGAGTTGCGCCGCGGGGACACCCTCGCCACTCCGACCCGGATACCACCGGTCGGCCTTCCCACTGACAACCAGGAAGGAACCGCAGAATGACCGACTCGCCAGCGACGAACCACGCGGTCTCAGACGACGCCGTGAACCCGGCCGTCGCCTCTGGTGACCGGTTGACGGCGGCGGAGCGGCGCGCCATGCCGAACATCGTCGAAGTCGCCCAGGCCGCCGCCGAGAAGTACAAGGTGTGCAAGCGGCCGATCCCGATGCGGGGCTTCCGGCCGGAGTCCGGCGAGTCCAAATACATTGCGGCAGCGTGCAAGACGACACGTGCATCCGAGTGCCCGGCCTGCGCGCAGAAGGCCAAGGCGCTGCGGGTGACCCAGTGCAACGAGGGCTGGCACATGCTCACCGAACCCGACGACGCGATACGGCCGCCGACCGAGCACCAGACCGAACTGCTGACCGCGCGGGCGGACCTGCTCGCCGAATACAAAGCTGCCCGTGCCGCCGACGATGAGCAGACCGCTCAGGGTTTCCGCGAGGTCATCGCGGATCTCGACCGGGAACTCCGCGAGTCGGGATTGCGGGGCCGTATCCCCGGCATCGACGCGGAATCGAAGCCCAGGTCGGTGAAGTCGACGCGCCGCCGGCAGGACTTCCCCAACCTGCCTCGGAAAAAGGTCTCGAAACAGACGGTGGGCCGGAGGTATGCGGGCAAGTATCAGCCGTCGACGTTCCTTACCGCGACCCTCGGTTCCTACGGCCGTTGCCACGCCGACGGTGCGGTCAACAAGCAAGGTGAGGTGTGCGGGGACGGTTCGCCGGTCGACCCCGACACCTACGACTACCGGCGAGCGGCGCGGGACGCGATTTTCTTCCCGATGCTGTTCGACCGGACCGTCCAGAACTGGCGGCGGGTTACCGGCCGGGATGTGCAGTACTTCGCGACGGTGGAACCGCAGCGCCGTGGCGCCCCGCACGCGCATATCGCTGCCCGCGGCACGGACCCGCATGCGGTGATCGCGGAGCTGCTGGCGGGGACGTATCACCAGTTGTGGTGGCCGCACTTCGACCACGAGGTCTACAGCGACGACCGGATGCCGGTCTGGGACTACCGGGCGGACGGGTTCGTGGATCCGGACACCGGCCACGCACTGACCACCTTCGACCACGCCAAAGCCGTAATGGACGCCGTGGACGAGGTGGAACCGGCGCACGTGGTCCGCTGGGGTGTCCAGACGAAAGCCGTCGACATCGACGGCGCTGACCTCGATGCGGACGGCGAACGTGGTCCGGTGCGGCCGAACAAGGCCAAAGGTGTGCTCGGCGGTACCAAGGACGCGAACCGCCTGATCGGCTATCTGACCAAGTACCTCACGAAGTCCATCGGGGAAGTCCTCGAAGCACCGAACGAACGGACCCGCCGGCACTACGAGCGATTGCACGCGGAATTGCAGCGCACGCCCTGCTCCCCTTCGTGCGGGGTGTGGCTGCGATACGGCATCTCCCCGCGGAACGCGAATGCCAAGACCCAGCCGGGCCGCTGCAAGGGCAAGGCACACCGCCGCGACACTCTCGGCCTGCGTGGGCGCCGGGTGCTGGTGTCGCGGCGGTGGAGCAACAAGACCCTGCCCGATCACAAGGCGGACCGGATCGAGTTCGTCCGCCGGGTCCTGGCGGCGGTCGGCAAAGCGAAGCAGGAGCAATCGGAGGGCTGGATCGTCCGCCTGACCGACACGTCCGACCCCGATGTGCCGACGCGAGAGCAACTCATCTTCTCGGCAATCGCCCAGCGGTCGATGTGGCAGAACGACTACAACGAGGCACTCGGCCTCATGGGTTCGCCTGGTTTGCAACAGGTTTCGAGCATGCCGGTCGCGGCGTAGGAGTTGGAGAGATGGAGCTACCGGAGAACCGGTTGTGGACGGTGGATGAGGCGGCGTACTTCCTCCAGATTCCGAAAAAGACTCTGTACCAATGGAGTTGGCTGAACGAGGGGCCTCCGGTGCGGAAGGTCGGTCGGCATTTGCGGTACGACCCGGCGAAGGTGCGGTCATGGGTCGGCGTTGAGGTGGCGGCGTAATGGGACACATTGAGGATCGGTGGTTCCGGCCGAAGCGCAATGAATCCGGGGACCCGGTGCTCAATGGACGCGGCCGGCCGGAATTGGAGCGGACTGAGCTGTACGGCTCGGGTCTGCGCTACCGGGTCCGGTACATCGACCCGTACGGCCGTGAGCGATCGAAGTCGTTCCCGGACAAGCAGAAGAAGCGCGCGGACGACTTCCTGATCGAGGTCGAATCCGATAAGCGTGAAGGCAAATATATCGACCCGCGGGCGGGCCGGACGAAGTTTCGGCAACAGGGCGAGAGCTGGCTGAAAGCACAGTCACCGGACCCGGCGAGTCGATATGTGCTTCGCCGGCGGCTGGAAAACCGCATTTATCCGGTGTTCGGAGACATGTGGCTCGGCGGTGTCGGTCCGGCCGAACTCCGGGATTGGGTGGATGACCTCGACGCCCGGAAGTACTCCGACAACTACAAGTCAGTCTTGTTCGACATCGTCGCGGGAGTTCTCGATTCGGCAGTGGACGACAAGCTGATCCGCGAGAACCCTTGTCACGCCAAATCGGTCCGTCGTCCCGTCCGCAGAAGTCCGAAGGTCTCGATCTGGAAGCACGACCGGCTCCGGGCCGTTCGTGGGGGCATGCAGAAACGCTACGAGATCGCGGTTCCGCTGGGTGCCGGGCTGGGGTGCCGGCAGGGCGAAATACTCGGCTTCTCACCGGAATTGGATATCGACCGTGACGGCCAGGTCGCCCATGTACAGCGACAGGTGAAGCTGGTCGACGGTGAGCTGATGTTCGCTCTACCGAAGCGGGGCAAAACGCGATACGCGCCAATGGCGTCGTCGCTGCTGGACGAGATAGACCGATACCAGGAGGATTTCCCGGCGGTGCCTGTGACGCTGCCGTGGGGGAGTGCTGACGGAGAGTTGGTGACGGTGCCGTTGTTGATCGTCCATCCGGCCGGGCGAGCGTTCAGCGGAGATCTGTTCTCGAAGATCGCATGGAAACCGGCGTTTGCCGCGGCCGGCTTGACGTATGTCAATCGCGCAGACGGGATGCATGCGCTCCGTCACCTGTTCGCCTCGACGCTGCTCGGCCGCGGGGTGTCGATCAAGGAACTCGCCGAGTACCTCGGCCACGCCGATCCGGGGTTCACGTTGAAGTTCTACGCGCATCTGCTGGACGACAGCCATGAGCGCGCGCGTCTTGCGCTGGACGCGGTCTGGAAGGACTGGGCTGTGCCGCCTGACGGCCTGGCGGCGGCCTGATGGCGAGATTCGAGGCGAACGGATCGTTCGGCAACAATAGGACCGGTGCGGGTCACGAGGTGATCCGCACCGGTTTCCTGTTGTGCGACAAGCTATTTCAGCTCCGTGCTGGTCAACCCAAGTACCCGCCGAGCGACGATGAGTTGCTGGATCTGCTGGGTGCCCTCGAAGATGTCGAGGATCTTCGAATCGCGGCCCCACTTCTCCAGCAGGGTGCGCTGCGAGTAGCCGAGGCTGCCGCCGAGTTCGACCGCCTTCAGGGTGACGTCGGTGCCCATCCGGCCGGCCTTGGCCTTCGACATCGAGGCCTCGAGCGAGTTCGGCTTCTTGTTGTCCGCCATCCACGCCGCGCGCAGCGACAGCAGGTACGCGGCCTCCCAATCCGCTTCCAGTCGAAGGAATTCCGCGGCCGCGGCGTGCTGGTTGTTGGGCGGTACGTCGTAGGAGATCTCGACGCCGGCCTCCTCGAGGATGGCGCGCAGTTCCTCCAGCGCCGCCCGGCCGACCCCGATGGCCATCGCGGCGACCAGCGGACGGGTGTTGTCGAAGGTCTGCATGACCCCGGCGAAACCCTTCTCCACATTCACTTCCGGGCTGCCGAGGATGTTGTCGGCCGGGATCCGGCAGTCCTCCAGGCGCAGTTCGGCGGTGTCGGAGGCCTTGATGCCGAGCTTGTGCTCGAGCCGGGAGACGGTGAGGCCCTTGGCATCCCGCGGCACCACGAACGACTTGATGGCCGCGCGGCCCTTGGTCTTGTCGACCGTCGCCCACACCACGATGTGGGTGGCGCGCGAGCCGGCGGTCACGAAGATCTTGGTGCCGTTGAGCACCCACTCGTCGCCGTCGAGCACCGCGGTGGTGGTCACCGCCGCGGAGTCGGAGCCGAAGGACGGTTCGGTGATCGCCATCGCGGCCCACACCTTGCCGAACCGCTGCAACTGATCGTCGGTGGCGACCGCGGCGATCGCGGCGTTGCCCAGGCCCTGATAGGGGATCGAGAGCATCAGGCCGACATCGCCCCAGCAGGTCTCCAGCGCGTTCAGCAGCGCGGACATGTTGCCGCCGTTGGCATTACCGCGCGGCTCGGACGAATCACTCCCGACGCCTTCGCCTTTCACCTTGCGGCCGCCGGCCGCGCCCGAGATGTTCTGGGTGCCGGAGTCGGACAGGCCCTCGATCATGGCGGACATGGTGTCCAGTTCCACCGGGTACTCGTGCTCGGCGAGGTCGTATTTGCGCGAGATCGGGCGGAAGATCTGCGCTCCGACCTGATGGGCCTGGTTGGCGCTGGCCCGCAGCTTCTTGGGAAGTTCGAGATTGATCATCGGATTGTCTCCATCGAAAAGTCTGAATCGGTGGCGGGCGGCCTACACCAGCACGATGCCCTCGGCGACGCCGATACCGCGCAGATCGCGATACCAGCGCTCGACCGGGTGCTCCTTGGTGAAACCGTGTCCGCCGAGCAACTGCACGCCGTCCAGGCCGATCTGCATGCCCTTGTCGGTGGCCAGCTTCTTCGCCAGCGCCGCCTCGCGGGCGAACGAGAGGCCCTGTTCGGCACGCGAGGCGCCGCGCAGCGTGACCAGCCGGATGCTGTCCAGTTCGATCGCGATGTTGGCGACCATGAAGGCCACGGCTTGGCGGTGCGAGATCGGCTCGCCGAACGCCTCGCGCTCCTTCACATAGGGGATCACGTAGTCGAGCACGGCCTGTCCGGTGCCGACGGCCAGCGAGGCCCAGCCCAGCCGGGCCAGCCGCACCGCGTCGGCGTAGTCCTCGGCGTGCGCGGCGGCGTCACCGTCGCCGAGGATCGCCTCGGCCGGTACGGCCACGTTGTCCAGGATCAGCCGGCCCAGTCCGGCGGCCCGCAGGCCCATGCCCGGATCGGCCTCGATGACGATGCCCGGGGTGTCGGATTCGACCACGAACAGTGCCGGTCGGCCGTCCAGTTCGGCGCCGACGACGAACAGTTCCGCGTCTCCGGCGGCCGGGACCAGGCTCTTGACCCCGTTGAGGCGGAATCCGCTGGGGGAGCGGGTGGCCTTGGTGCGCAGCGTGAACGGGTCGAACAGGGCCTGCGGCTCGGCCAGGACGACCGAGGCCTGCGGCACGTTCTCGCCGGTGAAGGCGCCGAGATAGGTCTGCTGCTGAGCATCGGTACCCCACTGCGACAAGGCCACCGCGACGCCCGACGGCGCCAGGATCGGCAGTGCCAGGCCCATGTCGCCGTGCGCGAGCGCCTCGGCGACCAGCGAGTTGGTCACCGCGCCGCGCTCGGTGGCCGCGCCCTCGAGTTCCTCGGGCACATTGATCACGGTGATACCCAGTTCGGCCGCGCGCTCGAGCAGATCGCGCGGCGCCTTGGCGGCGCTGTCGGCGTCGAAGGCGGCCGGGCGCAGGATCTCGCCGGCGAAGTCGCGAACCGTCTCGACGATCATCTGCTGCTCGTCGGTCGGGGTCAGGTCGAAGTAGTCCTTGGTGCGGGATTCGTTGTCGGGCAAGCGCTTCGGCTTGCCGCCGCCGGTCACCCGGCCGAACGCCCGAGTGGCGGCGCCGAGGGTGCGGAAGCCGGTCCTGGTGCCCTCGTAGGTGAGCCGTTCGAGCGGCTTGCGCAGGTTGTACTTCTCGGCCAGCTCGGATCCGGTGATGGTTGTCATGACCCGCATGGCCGCGCCCATCCAGTCGCGCTTGACCGGGTTGAGGCCGACGGCCGAATCCGCTCGGCCCTTCGTTGCGGAGTCTCGAGTGCTCATGGTCACCAGTCTTCTCAGGTGTATGGGAGGAACGGGGGTTCGCATCTTACTGTCGGGTAAGGCTATCTTACTCCAGAGTAAGAAAGCCGTCGAGCCGCAGCATACAGTTCGCGAATTGCGCCCGAGGGCAGCCGTCAGCGCCACGCTCGCCAGGTCGGCGGCGCGGTACGGGGGAGCGCGGGGGTCAGCGCAGGCGGGCGAGCACCCGATCGTGCAACCGGCCGTTGGTGGCGACGGCGCTACCGCCGTGCGGCCCGGCCGAACCGTCGAGCGCGGTGAACGCGCCACCGGCCTCGCGGACCAGAATGTCCAGCGGCGCCAGATCCCACAGCGACACCTCCGGCTCGGTGGCGATGTCGACCGCCCCCTCGGCCAGCAGGCAATAGGAGAGGAAATCGCCGTATCCGCGGGTGCGCCACACCTCGTCGGTGAGACCGATCAGCTGATCGCGTAGGCCCAGATCCCGCCAGCCGGACAGGCTGGAGATGGCCAGACTGGCCGCGGCCAGGTCGCCGACCGCCGATACCCGGATCGACCGCGGCGGCTCGTCGCCGAACCGGGTCCACGCCCCCGCACCCGCGGCCGCCCACCAGCGCCGCGTCAACGCCGGCGCACTCACCGCCCCCACCACCGGCACCCCGTCCACCAGCAGCGCGATCAGCGATGCCCAGACCGGCACGCCGCGCACGAAGTTCTTGGTGCCGTCGATCGGATCGACCACCCACTGCCGGCCGGCGAACGCCGCATCGCCACCGAACTCCTCGCCGAGCACCGCGTCCTCGGGACGCAGCCGCTTCAGGGTCGCCCGTACCGCCTGCTCCACCGCGAGATCCGCGTCCGAGACCGGGGTCAGATCGGGTTTGCTGTCGACGGTGAGATCCAGCGCGCCGAACCGCGCGCGGGTGATCGTGTCGGCCTCGTCGGCCAGGTGCAGGGCGAGCTCGAGATCGGCGGCAAGTGCGGTCACCCGGCCAGATTACGGATGCAGCGGGATGTCCCAGACGGCCGGCCAATCCTTGCCGCGGAACGCCGCATCGATACCGCCGTCGCAGAAGATCACCGAGCCGACGAAGAATCCGGCCCGGTCGGACAGCAGATAGGCGACCAGATCGGCGATCTCCTCCGGGCGGCCCGCGCGGCCGACCGGCGTGGCGCCGAGGAAGCCCTTCAACCCCTCACCGGTCAGCGCGTCGTCGCGGCCTGCCTGGGTCATCGGGGTGTCGATGAGACCGGGCGCGATCGCGTTGAGCCGGATGCCTTCTTTGATGTACTCCGCCGATCGGGTGCGGGCGTACCAGGCCAGCGCCGCCTTGGTCGCCGGATAGGCCTGGATGGCGCCCAGGTCACCGAAGGATTCGGCGATCGCGCGGGCCTTCTCCTCCTCGCCGGCGAGACAGGCCTCGGCCAGCTCCACCGGCCAGCCGGGCTGGGTGGTGGTGGAATTCGACGAGATCAGCACGACCGACGGATCCGATCCGGCGCGCAGCAGCGGCCGCAGCCCCTCCAGCAGCGTGATCGCGCCGAAGTAGTTGACCGACACCAGCAGTCCGCCGGGCCGTCCGGTGGCCGCCGCCAGGCCCGCGAACGGCAGGAAGCCGTCGAGACTGCCCTCGGCCAGCCGGGTGACCTCGGCGATCGCGTGCGCGCGGCCGTCGGGGGTGCCGAGATCCGCGACCACCTCCGCATCGCGCAGATCCACCCCGATCACCCGGTGCCCGGTCCCGGTCAGACGGGCGGCCAGCGCGGCACCCATCCCCGACGCGCTGCCCGTGATCGCGATGCCACCCATATCTCCGCCTCTCGTCGCGCCGGGGACTGTCCGGAACGTGCGGCCGAGCCTAGGCGGAAACCGTGGCGGGACGGGCCGGCCGGTCCCATCCAGTGGGCGGCCGCCCTAGGCGATCGGGACCCGCCGCGCCGCGGCCAGCGCGCTCGCCCACCAGTGCAGCTGGTCGAGCATCGTCGCGGCGGCCTCGTTCGGGCCCGACGGGTCGATCAGCTCGCGGGTGGTCATGTCGAACAGCTGGAAATAGCGGGGGAACGAGACGTAGTTGCGGACGGTGTGGGCATCCAGTTCGCTGAACACCGCGCGCAGATGCTCGATCGCGATCAGGCCGCCGCTGTGACCGCTGTAGCCGACGAATCCGATTGCCTTGCGCGACCATTGGGCGAAATGCCAGTCGATGGCCGTCTTCAGCGAGGACGGATAACTGTGGTTGATCTCCGGGGTCACGATCACCACCGCGTCCGCCTCGTCCAGGGCGCGGGTGAGCTGCGGCAGCGTGCCGGGGCGCGCCGGATTCGGGTCCATCAGCGGGGAGACCGCGGGCAGGGCGTGCGGCAGGGTGATCTCGGCCAGGTCGACCACCTCGACGGTGAATCCGCCGTGCCGCTCGGCCTCGGCGGCGAACCAGCGGGCCACGTTCGGGCCGAACCGGCCGTCGCGAACGCTGGCGATGATGACGGCGAGCCGCAGTTCGGTGCTGGACATACTTCTCCTCGGAGTCCGGTCACATGTCGCGGCCCGGTGGGCCACATGTCGCGGCCCGGTGGGCCACATGTCGCGGCTCGACCGAGCCGCCTCTCGACTCTGCGGGCCCGCCGCGGCCGGAGGGAGTCCGCGCCCAGAGTGGTAGTGGCACGGCCACCCTCCGCCGCACCGGCGCGGTTACGGTGGATTGATGGCGGCTTCCGGTGTGCGCGACGACAACGAGCTGGGCCTTTTCCTGCGCAGCCGCCGCGAATCGCTGTCCCCGGCGGAGGTGGGCCTGCCGTCCGGTCCGCGTCGCCGCACCCCCGGCCTGCGCCGCGCCGAACTGGCCATGCTGGCCGGGGTCAGCGTGGAATACCTCACCCGGCTCGAACAGGGCCGCGACCGGCATCCCTCGGCCGCGGTGCTCTCGGCGCTGGCCGATGTGCTGCGGCTCGCCCCGCGGGAGCGGGTCCATCTGAACCGGCTGGTGAAGGCGGTCACGCCCGGTTTCACCTGCCGCGGCAGCCTGGAAGCGAACCGGATGGTCCGCCCGGCGGTCCGCGCGGTGCTGGACCAGCTCGAACCCGCGCCCGCCGCGGTGCTGAACCGCCTCGGCGAGGTGCTGGCCTGCACCGACGGCTATCGCCGGCTGGTCGGGCCGACCGGTCAGCTCGACGGCGGGCTCCCGGCCTGTTTCCCGCGGTATCTGTTCACCGATCCGCGGGCCCGCGCGGCCTATCCCGATTGGGAGCACAAGGCGGACAAGGCCGTGGCGGGCCTCAAACAGGGCCCGTACCGGCTGGATCCGGAGGTCGCCGCGCTGGTCGACGAGCTCACCGTGACCGCCGGCGCGGAGTTCACCCGGCGGCTGGAGACCGTGCCCGGACTCCCCGACGCCAACGGCACGGTCCGGATGGCACATCCGGAGGCCGGTCCGCTGCGGCTGACCTACGAGCGGCTGGAACTGTGCGCCGACGACGATCAGCACATCCTGATCCAGCTGCCCGCGGACGAGGCCACCGCCGCGGCCCTCGACGCCCTGCACGGCCGCCGGCCCGGCGCCCTGCGCGCGGTCTCGGGCTGAACATCCGCGACCGGGCACCGCGCCCGACCCGGTCGTATGAGACCCGGCGCCGGGCGGCCGGTAGATTGGACGATCGTGCATCCTGACGTGTCCGCTGACCTCGCCGAACTCGACACCACCTTGAAGACCGTCGAGGCGGTCCTCGACGTCGACGAGTTGCGGCGCCGGATCGACGAGCTGGAGCACCAGGCGGCCGATCCCGAACTGTGGAACGACCAGGAACACGCGCAGCAGGTCACCAGCGAGCTGTCCCACGCCCAGAACGAACTGCGCCGCGTCACCGATCTGCGGCAGCGCCTCGACGATCTGCCGGTGCTGTACGAACTGGCCGAGGGCGAGGAGGGCGAGGCCCGCGTCTCGGCCCTCGCCGATGCCGACGCCGAGCGGACCGGGCTGCACGCCGACGTCGAGGCCATGGAGGTCCGCACGCTGCTGTCCGGCGAGTACGACAAGCGCGAGGCGCTGGTCAACATCCGCTCCGGCGCGGGCGGCGTGGACGCGGCCGACTGGGCGCAGATGCTCATGCGCATGTACGTCCGCTGGGCCGAGCGGCACAAATACGCCGTGGAGATCTACGACACCTCCTACGCGGAGGAGGCGGGTATCAAGAGCGCCACCTTCGCGGTGAAGACGCCCTACGCCTACGGCACCCTCTCGGTCGAGATGGGCACGCACCGGCTGGTCCGGATCAGCCCGTTCGACAACCAGGGCCGCCGCCAGACCTCCTTCGCCGAGGTCGAGGTGCTGCCGGTGGTCGAGACCACCGACCACATCGACGTGCCGGAGACGGAGATCCGCGTCGACGTCTATCGCTCCTCGGGCCCCGGCGGGCAGAGTGTCAACACCACCGACTCCGCGGTGCGCATCACCCACATCCCCACCGGCATCGTGGTCACCTGCCAGAACGAGAAGTCGCAGCTGCAGAACAAGATCTCCGCGATGCGGGTGCTGCAGGCCAAACTGCTCGAGCGCAAGCGGCAGGAGGAGCGTGCGCAGATGGACGCCCTCAAGACCAACGAGGGCGCCTCGTGGGGCAACCAGATGCGCTCCTACGTCCTGCACCCGTATCAGATGGTGAAGGATCTGCGCACGAACTACGAGGTCAACAACCCCACCTCGGTGCTCGACGGGGATATCGACGGCTTCATAGAAGAGGGCATCCGCTGGCGGATGCGCCAGATCGCCTGATCCCCATGGTTGGAATGCCTCCGCCCGGCCGTAGTAGCCTGTGCGGCGTGAGTTTCGGCGGCCGGGGGCGGCGCGATGCCCGCGTTTTCCGGCCGGGAAGGATGTGGCGATGACCGAATACCTCGCCGCCGGTACCGGATCCGATCTCCTCGACTGGGCTCGTTCCAGCGGACTGGAGATCGTACTGCTGGTGATCGGCGCGATCCTGTTCAGCCGGCTCACCACCTTCGTCCGGGACCGCATCACCCGTCAGATCGACAGCGGCTTCCGGTCCAGCGATTCACTGGTCCGCACCGAGGCCGCGAAACATCGGCACGCGCTGGCCCAGGTGCTCAGCTGGTTGGTGCTGACGATCGTCTACTTCCTGCTGACGATCGAGGTGCTCAAACGCCTCGGCTTCGAACTCGGCGGACTGGTCGCGCCGGCCGCCGTGATCGGCGCCGCGATCGGTTTCGGCGCTCAGCGCATCGTGCAGGACCTGCTGGCCGGATTCTTCCTGATCACCGAGCGGCAGTACGGTTTCGGTGACGTGGTGAGCATCGCGGTCACCGGTCAGCCGGAGCCGGCCGAGGGAACCGTCGAGGATGTGAACCTGCGCATCACCACGCTGCGCAACGCGGACGGCTCGGTGATCACCGTCCCCAACGGGCAGATCGTGAAGGTCACCAATCTGTCCAAGGACTGGGCGCGCGCGGCCATCGATGTCCCCGTGCCCGCCACCGCCGACATCACCAGGATCAACGAGATCCTGCACGAGGTCGGCGCGCGCGCCTATCAGGACGGCGCGCTGAAATCGCTGCTCCTCGACGAGCCCTCGGTGATGGGCGTCGAGGATCTCACCGTCGACCAGATGAATATTCGGATGGTTGCCCGGACGTTGCCGGGCAAGCAGTTCGATGTTGGACGCGAGCTGCGCGCCCGGGTGGCCGCGGCCCTGCGCCGGGAAGGTCTGAGTGAAAGTGCGTAAACCCGCGACCGTCGGTACGTCGTCGGCCGTCCGTAAATCCACGGCGATCCTGGGTGGCGTATGGATCGCCACCTTCATCGTGTACTTGTTCGTCAAGCCCGCTACGCCGGATCACACCGGATTTCCGATCGCGAACACCTTCCAGAAATCGGGCGTCACGTCGACTCCGGCCCGCTGACGCGAATGTGACAGATCACATCCGGCGGAGGTCGCGGCGGCGCTGCCCGGTGGATGCTGGCTAGACTGCTCCCGTGATCACGCTGCGGAACGTCACCAAGTCGTACCAGACGTCGACACGTCCCGCGCTGGACAATGTCACCGTCGATATCGGCAAGGGTGAATTCGTTTTCATCATCGGGCCGTCGGGGTCGGGTAAGTCGACCTTCATGCAGATTCTGCTCAAGGATGTGAAGCCGACGACGGGTGAGGTACTCGTCGCCGACTTCCGGGTCGACAAACTCCCGGGCCGCAAGGTGCCGAAGCTGCGGCAGCGCATCGGCTGTGTGTTCCAGGATTTCCGCCTCTTGCAGCAGAAGACGGTCGAGCAGAACGTGGCCTTCGCGCTGGAAGTGATCGGCAAGTCGCGCAAATTCATCAATCGTTCGGTGCCGGAGGCGCTGGACCTGGTCGGCCTGTCCGGTAAGGCGGACCGGCTGCCCAGTGAGCTGTCCGGCGGCGAACAGCAGCGGGTGGCGATCGCCCGCGCGTTCGTGAACCGGCCGCTGGTCCTGCTGGCCGACGAGCCCACCGGCAACCTCGACCCCGATACCAGTCAGGACATCATGGCGCTGCTGGAACGTGTCAACCGCACCGGAACGACGGTGCTGATGGCCACCCACGACAATCACATCGTCGACATGATGCGGCGCCGGGTGATCGAACTCGATCGCGGCCGGATCATCCGGGACGAGGCGACCGGCGTGTACGGGGTGGGTCGCTGATGCGCATAGGCTTCCTCATCCGCGAGGTCGTCACCGGCCTGCGGCGCAACGTCACCATGACGGTGGCGATGATCCTCACCACCGCGGTCTCGCTGGCGATGGTCGGCGGCGGTCTGCTCGCCGTGCAGCTGACCTCGAAGACCGAGAGCATGTTCCTGGGCCGGCTCGAGATCCGGATGTTCCTCACCCCGGACGTGTCGGCGGCCGACAACGATTGCACCCAGGATCCGTGCCGGGTCCTGATGTCGCAGCTGAAGCAGCAGGCCGGCGTGGTCAGCGTGCAGTTCACCAGCAGCGCCGACGCCCATCGGGAGGCGACCGAGGTCACCTTCAAGGACCAGCCGGAAATGGTCCAGATGATCAAGGACACCAAGTTCCCGGCGTCGTTCCGCGTGAAGATGACCGACCCGGGCCAGTATCCGAAGCTGATGCAGCAGTATTCGTCCCGGCCCGGCGTGCTGAGCGTGCACAGCGATCAGGACTTCGTGGATCGGCTGGTCGGGCTGTTCCGCGGCGTCGGCAACGCGGCGTTCGGCCTCGCCGCGTTGCAGGCGGTGGCGGCGTTGCTGCTGATCGCGAACATGGTGCAGATCGCGGCGTTCACCCGCCGCGAGGAGGTCGGCATCATGCGCATGGTCGGCGCCTCCCGCTGGTACACCCAGCTGCCCTTCCTGCTGGAGGCGGTCTTCGCGGCGCTGATGGGATCGCTGCTGGCGGTGGTGGGCCTGTTCATCGCCCGGCCGCTGGTGATCAACCCCGCTCTCGGCGCGCTGTCCGACAACGGCATCGTGCCCCGGCTCACCGATTCGGACATCGGTGTCGTCTCCGGCTGGATCATGTTCGGCGGCATCGTCTTCGCCGCCGCCACCGCCTACGGCACCCTGCGCTACTACGTCCGCGACTAATGTTCCCGCGTTCCGGCGCCCGGTCCGTTCGGAACCGGGCGCCGGAAACGTGTGCGGCTGTGCGAACCCGTCGCGGGCGGGCTGGCGTGTCGCGCCGCGGTCCGTAGGATGGGCGGAGTGAATTTCGCGGAAACTTCCGACACCACATCCGATTCACTGTCGACCACGAGCTCCGACCTGCCGGGTTCGACCGCGAATTCCGATGCCGCACACGAGATTCTGCGCCGGGTGTTCGGATACGACAGCTTCCGGGGATTACAGCGCGAGATCGTCGAACAGGTCATCTCCGGCGGCGACGCGCTGGTACTGATGCCCACCGGCGGCGGTAAATCGCTGTGCTACCAGATCCCGGCGCTGGTGCGTCCCGGCGTCGGCGTGGTGATCTCCCCGCTCATCGCGCTCATGCAGGATCAGGTCGACGCGCTGACCGCGCTGGGGGTGCGGGCGGGCTTCCTCAACTCCACCCAGTTCCCCGACGAGCGGCGGACGGTCGAGGCGCAGTTCCTCGCCGGCGAGCTCGATCTGCTGTATCTGGCCCCGGAGCGGCTGGGCGTCGAGTCCACGCTCACCCTGCTAGACCGCGGCAAGGTATCGGTGTTCGCCATCGACGAGGCGCACTGCGTCTCGCAGTGGGGTCACGATTTCCGGCCGCACTACCTCGCGTTGTCGGTGCTGCACGAGCGCTGGCCGGACGTGCCGCGCATCGCGCTGACCGCGACCGCCACCCAGAAGACGGCCGCGGAGATCGCCGAGCGGCTCGATCTGACCCGGGCCCGGCATTTCGTCGCCGGCTTCGACCGGCCCAACATCCAGTACCGCATCGAGCCGAAGAACCGCCCCGACCAGCAGCTGCTCGCCTTCATCACCGGCGAGTACGCCGGCGAGGCGGGCATCGTGTACTGCCTGTCGCGCAATTCGGTGGAGAAGACGGCCGAATTCCTCACCCGCAACGGTGTGGAGGCGGTGCCGTACCACGCGGGGCTCGACGCGCGGGTGCGCGCGGCCAACCAGTCCCGGTTCCTGCGCGAGGACGGCCTGGTCGTCGTCGCCACCATCGCGTTCGGGATGGGTATCGACAAGCCCGACGTGCGCTTCGTCGCCCACCTCGACCTGCCCAAATCGGTGGAGGGCTACTACCAGGAGACCGGCCGTGCGGGCCGCGACGGCCTGCCGTCCACCGCGTGGATGGTCTACGGTCTCGCCGACGTCGTGCAGCAGCGCAAACTCATCGACTCCTCCGAGGGCGACGCCGCGCACCGGCGGCAGCTGCAACAGCATCTCGACGCGATGCTCGCGCTGTGCGAGACGGTGGAGTGCCGCCGCACCCAGCTGCTGGCCTATTTCGGGCAGCGCGGCGAGCCGTGCGGCAACTGCGACACCTGCCTGAACCCGCCGGAGTCCTGGGACGGCACGGTCGCCGCGCAGAAGGTGCTGTCGACGGTGCTGCGGCTCAAGCGCGAGCGCAGCCAGAGCTTCGGCGCGGGGCACATCGTCGACATCCTGCTCGGCAAGTCCAATCCGAAGGTCGTGCAGCACAACCACAACGAGCTGAAGGTGTTCGGCGTCGGCGCCGACCTGCGGGATGTGGAGTGGCGCGGCGCGATTCGCCAGCTGCTGGCGCAGCGCCTGCTGGCGGTGCACGGCGAGTACGGGGTGCTGGTTCTCACCGAGGCCAGCGACGAGGTGCTGTTCTCCGGCCGCAAGGTGATGCTGCGCCGGGAACCGGAGCGCGCCAAGGCCGCGAAGGCGCCGCGCGCCAAGACCTCCCGGCTCGCCGCCGCCGATCTGGCGCCCGGCGACGCGGACCTGTTCGAGCGGTTGCGCGCCTGGCGCGCCGGCGTCGCCAAGGAACAGGGCGTGCCCGCGTACGTCGTCTTCCACGATGCCACGCTGCGCGAGATCGCCGCCCGCAAGCCCGCGACCATGTCCGAGCTCGGCGCGATCAGCGGTATCGGCGAGAACAAGCGCGCCAAATACGGCGACGGTGTGCTGGAAGTGGTGGGGGGAGAGGGCGGTTCGGCGGCACCGGCCGCCGAACCGGTTTCTTCCGGCCGTGGTTCCCGGGCGTCGGGATCGGCCGCCGGGCGCAACTCCCGTGCGGCCGAACCGGCCCCGGCGCGCGGTCGCGCCCCGGGCGGTACCCGGCCGGCCGAGCCGTCGGCCCCGAACCTCGACCACGAACCCCCGCCGGACTGGGATTTCGAGCCGCCGCCCGAGGACAGCTACTGACCGCTGCCCGCCACCCGGATTCCGTTGCGGCGGTATCCTGTATCGCACCAGGGCGGTCGGCATCGGAAGACGGTGCCCGTAAAAGTCCGGCAGCGAGCGGGATTCGGGTCGACCGGGTAACTCATCCCACGAACCGGACGTGATGGGATAGCGTGCGGCTATGACGGATCACCACCAGCATCAGGCTGACAACAGTCCCAGCATCTCCACCGATGCCGGTGGTCCGGACGGGCCGGAGCTGCGTGGATCGGGCAGGAGCGTCCGGCTCAGCAACGTGGTGGATGCCGCGTTGCTGCGGCCGCGGCGGCGGGCGCTCGGTCGCCCGCGGGTGTCCACCGTCACCCTGACTCTCGTCTGGATCGGGTTGTTCGTGCTCTACCTGTGGGTCCATCCGGGCTGAGCCGGCTGTCAACAGGGTGGATCCGCCGGATCTCCCGCCAGCGCCGCCGCCACCAAGGCCACCGCGCGCGGGTCGGCCAGGAGGCCGTTGTGGTCGACCGGACGGAACGGGCAGCCGTCCTGCAGCCAGATGTCGCGATCGCCCGGGGTCGGCATGGCGAGCAGGGCCGTCTCCGGCGGCGTGATGACCTCGTCGGTCCGGCTGGCGATGGCCGTGACCCGGACCCCCGGGCTCGATTCACCACCCGCGTTGAGCCGGGCCAGCATCGGTGATCCGGCCGTCTGCTGCACACCCGCGGTGCCGAACACCTGCGCGGCGATATGCGGGCCGTCCATACCGAGTTGCGCCAGATCGGGATACCGGCCGGGCAGCCCGGCATAGGTGGATCCCCGATACGGGGTGCCGAGCGTGACCACCGTGCGGGCCGCGCCGGGATGGGTCGACAGATATTGCCGGATCACCGTCCCGCCTGTCGAATGGCCCACCAGCGCAACATGTTCCGCGCCGGTCCCGGATCGTACGGAATCGACGAGGGCGGCGAGTTCGGCGGCGGTGCCGGTGATGTCGGCGACCCCGTACACCGTCCGCCCCGCCAGCGCCGCCCCGATCGGCCCGAGCCCCGGCCAGCCCTTGACGGCATCCGAACCGCTGACGGCGGCGCCCGGCATCTGCGCCCGGCCCAGATTCGCGGTGAACACGCAATAGCCGTCCTCCCGCAGCGCCGGCGCCAGCACCGAGAAACTGCGCTGCGCATCGGTTCCCGAGCCGTGCACCAGCACGACGGGATCCGGATGGGCCGACGCCGGACGGCAGGAGAAATCGTTGACGCCGGGCGGCAGCGGTTCCGCGGCGCTCGCCGGGGCCGTCGCGACGAGCGCGGTCGCCGCCGCGCACAGCAGCGCCGCCAACGGCCCGGCGGCCCGGCCGATCACGGCTGCACTCCCAGACCCGCCGCCAGCACCGGCCAGGAATTCTCGAAATCGTCCTGCCAATAACCCCACGAATGGGTTCCGGTGGGATGGAAATCGTAGGTGGCGGGAATGCTCAGGCTGTTCAGCCGGGTCTGCATATTGTGCGAGCAGTAGTCCGTCGCGGCCTCGATGATGCCGCCCAGCACGATCTGATTGGCGAACAACCACGGACCCGACAGCGAATATTTACCGCCGTACACATCGTATTTCCCCGGGATCCCGCTGCCGTTGGAAATGTAGATCGCCTTGCCGCGCAACCCCTCCGCCTGCACATACGGGTCGTTGCGCACCCAGTTCGGGTCGTCCGGCGGGCCCCACATGTTCGCCACATCCGACAGCCCCCATTCCTCCACGGTCAGCCGGACGAATTCGCGCCCGACCGGATCGCTGGTCTGCGCGCAGCCGCTGTAGGCCGCGACCGCCTGATACAGATCCGGCGTGGTGGCCGCCAGCGCCAGCGTGCTCGTGCCGGACATGGAGTATCCGGCGATCCCGTTGCGGCCGTTGGCATTCAGATGCGCGTTGAGCAGCGGCGGCAGCTCCTCGGTGAGGAAGGTGCGCCACTTGTTGCGGCCGAGCCGTGGATCGTCGCGTTCCCAATCGGTGTAGTAGCTGAACATCCCGCCGATCGGCGTCGCCACCTCGACGTTCTTGCCGGAGAGGTATTGCAGCGCATCCGTTTTCGTCGCCCAGGTGGACCCGTCGATCCCGCCGGCGGAGCCGAGCAGCAGGTACAGCACCGGCCGCGGCACACTCTCGTCCGCGGCCCGCTGGATCTGCACCGGGATGTCGGCGTCCATCGCCGCCGAATGCACCGTCACCGTCTCGTGCCGTGCGTCGACGGTCTCGATCCCGACGATGGCCGAATCCGCCGGTCCGGCCTGCGCGGCGGCGGCCCCACCGGCCGCGATGGTGATCCCTGTCAATGCGGCACACAATCGCCGACGCCCGCCCCGAGTCTTGTCCGTCATCATTTTCTCCACGAGCGTCCCGAACACCGAATGGGCGCCGGTCGCGCCCGCCGACTCAGGTTATGAACGGGCGCAACGTATTTCACGACGAGAATTGCTTGGACAGGACTTTTCGGGGCGTAACACCACGGGCCGGATTACGATGTCCGGTTTCGGAACAAGGCCGGATTTCGGCGCCGGCCGGGTCCGTGCACGGCGCCTGCCGGCGCCCCGATGCTGACCGGCCCGGATGATTTCCCGCGGCGGAGTCGTTGACAGATCGGTCACCACGACACCGGTCCGTAAGCTGGTCGGACAGTGTGCCGAGGTGTAGGTGCGATCGGAAAACAATTTGCCGCTCACCAGGGCGGACATGCTAGAAGGGTGTACATGAAGGAGAAAGGCCGCAAGGTCATCGCCACCAACCGCAAGGCGCGGCACAACTACGCGGTGCTGGAGACGTTCGAGGCCGGGGTGGCGCTGGTCGGTACCGAGGTGAAGAGCCTGCGGGAGGGCAAGGCGTCGCTGGTCGACGCCTACGCGACCATCGACGACGGTGAGGTGTGGCTGCGCGGCCTGCACATCCCGGAGTACGGCCACGGCACCTGGACCAACCACTCCCCGCGTCGCACCCGCAAACTCCTGCTGCACCGCCGCGAGATCGACAAGCTGACCGGCAAGATCAAGGAGAGCAGCCAGACCCTGGTCCCGCTGTCCATGTACTTCGCCGACGGCAAGGTCAAGGTGGAGCTGGCCCTCGCCAAGGGTAAGCAGGACTACGACAAGCGCCAGGACCTGGCCAAACGCACCGCCGAACGTGAGGTGACCCGCGAACTGGGCCGCCGCATCAAGGGCATGCGCTGAGCATTCCCCCAGGTCGGCACCCCTGGAATGATCCTGCGTACAAAGATGTTATTATTGGCAGCCCGGCCTCACCGCCGGGTGGGTCACCCTCCGGGGTGGCAACTGAATCGCAACAACAGACGGGGCTGAACGGTTTCGACTGCGTACGTCGATTCAGGGGAAGCGTGTCGGTGCAGGCAGGAGACCACCGTATAAGCGTCGCTGTAACCCTATAAGCGCCGATTCTCATCAGCGCGAGTACGCCCTCGCTGCCTAAGCAGTAGGACGTCTCTGTCAGCCCGGGCCCGCCCTCGGCCCGGTCACTGGCATCAGCTAGAGGGCTCACCGTCCGGGCCGGTCGCGGGTTCGGACGGGACAACAAACAGCGACTGGGATCGTCATCCCGGCTTGTTCGCGAGACCGGGAGATCCGAGCAGAGGCCCAGCGAACTGCACACGGAGAAGCCCTGGAGAAGCGGCGGAGGACCCGGGTTCGATTCCCGGCAGCTCCACAAGGGTGGTCTTACTCGAACCGGGGTCTTTGACCTCGGGGAGGGTAAGGCCACTTTCTTCGTTTCTAGCCCCGCCACCTGGCCGTGTCGGCCGTTGCGTGGCCTTATGGAATCTGCGGCTTCCAGCTGCATCATGCAGGTCGGCGAAGGGCTGGTTCAGCTGATCCGATCTGATACCCTCGACATCGAGGTAGAACCGCTCATAAAACGTCTGGTTGAGGAGCCGCCGGATAGCGTCGCTACCTTGTTCGTACAGTCGTTGAGGGTCGGCAGTCAGATCCAAGGCGCTCATCAGCACCTCGACGCCGACCGCCAGTTCCGCCCCGGTCGCCGCCAAGTTGGCTTCGACGGTCGCGCGATCGTTCCGTATGTGACGCAGTCGGGCTTTGATTTTGTCCTGGGGAAGCTCGCCCTCAACGGCGATGTCGAGCAGTCGCTCCTCCTTGGCGTCCAGCTCTTTCAGCCGTCTCTCCATACTGGCGTGCATCGCACGGATACCGGTCTGTTCATCTGCCAGCGCTCCCTCCAGCAGCGTCCGAACGTCTGCCGTGAACTGGGCAGGCAGTTGTATGGTGGTGTAGTGGTCGATGATGGCCTGCTCGACCTGTTCCACCGGGAGGTAGGGGAGATCGCAAAGACCCTCCTGACGTCCGCGGCACAAGAAGTATCCGTAGAGGTTGCCGGTCCGATTCTTCGCCTCGGTGTAGATCAGACGGGCAGTCCGGTCCGCGCGATGACAGCGCTGGCAGAAGAGTGAACCCTTCAGGTAGTGCTGGAGAACTCTGTCGCGTTGGCCGGGACGACTACGCAGGTCCAGCGCGTCTTGCACGCGATCGAACAGCTCTTGGGTGACGATCGGTTCGTGTCGGCCAGGATAAAGTTCGCCGTCATAGTCGATCCAGCCAGCATAGTAGGGGTCTTGCAGCATCTGGTGTAGTCGCTTGAAAGTCACCGGCCGTTCGGGAAACTTGCCGCTGGCGCGGGCCGTAAGGCCGAGGTCTGTCATCGTGGCTTCGAGCAGTTCGAGTCCGTAGTCACCTGTTGCATACAGCTCAAACGCTTTGCGCACCAGAGGCGCTCGGTGTTCGTCCTGCGCAACGGTGTTGATCAGCTTTCCTTCGTATTCAACACGCACGTTGAGATAGCCGATACGGGCGACGCCGAGTGTGCCGCCGTTGATGGCCTTCGTGCGCATCTTCTCCTGAATGTCCAAGCCTTGCAGCGTGTTCATCAGGTGGTTCATCACGTCGAGCATGCCCTCCATCGCAACGGCATGCGGACCCTCGCCGAAGTCCTCTTTGGCGCTGATGAGGCGGACGCCCATCTTGTTTAGCTGGGTTTCGATGATGGCGGCGTCGAAGCGATTGCGGAAGGCGCGGGAGCGCATGTAGACGATCACGTACCCAACTTCCGGATGCTTGGTCAGGTACTCCAGCAACTCGCGGATGACAGGGCGCTTGTCGATGGTCTTGGCCGAGTAGCCGGGCTCGACGAATTCCTTGATGACCTCAGCCTTGAGGCTATCGGCTTTGGCGTTGCCGAGTTCACGCTGGGTAAAGATCGACAGGCCATCGGGGTCGATGTCAATAGCTGTGTCAAGCTGCCGTTTGGTCGAGACTCGGAGCAGCAGAACGGCTTTCTTGAGTTGGGAGTTTCGAGAGGTTGTCTTACGTGCCACGGGATTCCTCTGTCTGTAGATGAGCGGTAGCTGGAATTTGAGTAAAATCTGGAATCAGACGTCGATGGGGCAGTAGGGCTTCTCGCAGTGGAATCCATTGTTGGAGTACGATTGTGTCGTGCGTTTGTTGGGCCATTTTGACGGTGAATTTGACGGCTACAGCACCACACATGTACAAGCTTGTTCTTCGTCGTAGTTGTAAGAATACAGGGGTCAGATCCGAATCGCCGGAGAGTGTTACAAGCTTTACGAATTTTCGGTGATCATCGCTTATATTTCCACTGTCTCCCGAGGCCGACGGCATATTGGGGTCGCTGAAATCGTCGTCCGACGGGTCGCTGAGACGGCTACGTGAACTGTCCCCTACATACAAGAGCTGCCGACCGACGCGGTCAAGTGCCTGGTATTGGGCTTCGCTGTCACCGTGTTGATAAATCTCCTGTGTTGTGAGGACGCTGGCGTGTCCCAAAATCAATTGGGTATCTCGTGCGGGAACTCCGGCATTTTTCAGGAAGGTAGCCGCTGTATGCCGGAGATCGTGAAGTCTGATGCGCCGCAATCCAGCCCGGTCGCACAGGCGATTGAAATTTACCGTGAGAGTGCCGGGTCGAATGGGTAGTCCTCCGGAGGTGAGGAATATCAGGTCGCCCAAGGAGTGCTTTGGCGCGATAAACTCGGTTGCAGCTTGATGGCGCGATAGAAGGTCCCGTATTGCTGGCAGCAATGGCAGCGTCCGGTTGCCTGCCTTGGTTTTCACTGGTCCGGTCATCAGCTGTGTTTTTACTTCTATCAATTGCTGCCGCACGTGGATCTGATTGCGCTCCCAATCTATGTCGCTCCATCTAAGTCCCAATACTTCGCCTCGACGCATGCCGTATACGAGCAAGAGGACGTATACAATAGAGTATTTGTGTGTTTGACTGGCGGTGAGAAATCGCGCAGCTTCCTCTAGTGACCATGGAGTGATGACTCTGGCAGTAACGCTCGGTAGCTCGACTAAACGGGCGACATTTCGCATTACCAGTTCCTCCCGCATTGCTCGGGTGAGAACAGCGCTGAGCACCACACGGATATGCCAGATGGTCGAGATCGACTTCCCCAAGGTCAACTGTCGATTCATCATGTGCTGTAGTCGTGCCACTGACAGCGTCGTAAGCAGTTGGGAGCCGATCATCGGCTTGATGTGAACCCGAATGATTTCGGCGTAGAGGAGCAGACTTGACGATCGGAGTCTCGTTGGGGCGATCTCACTCATCCAGTAGTCGATATATGCGCTTAGGGTCCATGAACGATCCGGGATCAGAATGCCGCGCGCGGCGTCGGCTGAGTGCACGACCAGCTTGATCTGGACTTCCTGTCGGGTTTTGCCATACACGCGGAGACGACGCCTCGTCCCAGCGATCGTACCGAGGTAGATCGCCCCCTCCCACCGTCCGTCCTTACGTCGATATACGGATCCTTCGCCACTGTGTCGTCGGCCGCTCATGGTCGGCCTCCGACCTTGACCAGCTGTTTCACAAACCGATCAGCTTCCGCCACTGGCACGAAGCGTCGTCGGCCGATCGTCACCGTCGCGAGTTGTTGCTGGTGGATCAACCGGTAGAGACTCCATTTGCTGATCCGCAGGCGTGCACAGGCTTCGGTGATCGTCAATAAGCGACCGCCTATGTTCTGCTCGTTCGGTTGAGTGCCGGAGGTAAATTGTTCAATGAGCCAATCCCGTTCAATCATATGCCCATCGGCAATACGGAGTGCGGCACTACCGAGTGTTCGCAGCATGCGGCGGCTATCGAGGTCGAGCGCTGTCATTGTGCTCGCCCCCCATGTCGGTGATTCGCGCCAGAATCTCTAGCATCAAAGCAGATTCCATGCTCCTCACTGAGCGCAGCAAAGAATACCTCGATCTTTTCCAGAACATTCGGCGGCACATCATATTTCGCGCAAAGATAGGTTCGGAGGGTAGGCAACGCATCGCCAGATGTCGGTCCGACGATGGCAAAGAATACGTTGGCCGGAGATATCTCGAGGACGTCAGCGATAGCTTTCAAGTTGTCGATCTTCGGATTGGCGATCTGACCGCTCTCAATACGCCAGTATGTGGACGGGTCAATGCGTGCTCGGCGAGCGACCTGGGGAGCTGAAAGCTCCAGCGCCTCACGTCTTTCCCGTAGCAGTCTCGCGAGCTGCTCGATCTGATTTGGCGTCATTTCGGTTGCCTCCGTTTGTGCTTCAAATAATACGCCCGGAACAATTGCGAAACAACGAATTTCGACAATTTCACAACGTGAATTTAATAAATGTTTAATTGCTTTGGTGAATATTGCGCTGCTGGGTTTTGTATTCACTATCACCTCCTTTGGTTCGTTTGAGTAGTGGCCGATCGGACCGTGAAGAGGATGAATCCTCGATTCGCTGATCCGATCGGCTGTGTCGCCGGGAGCTTGAGCGCTGTCCGACTGGTGGTGCTACTCGCTGGCCTGTGGGCCGCGCCGTCCGCTCGGACGCCGCGTGCCCTTCGCCGCTTCACCCTCGCTGGATTCCGGCTCGTCCTCTTGGACGGGCGGTGGCGGAGTGGGAGCGGTGAACAGGTTGGCGATAGCCTCCTGCCGCTCCCTGGCCTGCCGTTCGATCTCTTCCCTCGCGGCGGTGGCCTTGGCGATCAGCTCAGGATCTCGTTTGGCGGCCTCAATGTAGGCGTCGACCGCTTTGAACGATTCGGCCTTGAGGCTTGTGCCGCGCAGTTCGGCGATCCAGGTGAGCTGAGCGTGGCGAGCAGGGTCGAGTTTGATGGCCAGGGTGATTTCCCGGCTGCTGCTCGATCCTTCGGGTGTGGACATCGCTCCTCCTCGGTGCGAGCGGCCGGTAAGCGCTGATGCGTTTACGGGGACGGCCGCAGGACACCGACGAGTTCACTGGGAGGTTCAGACGACTAGTTCGAGGGGTGGCGGGGTGCTGCCAGATCGTCTATCGGATGGCACTGGATAGCCAGGGATGCTTATCTGCGAGTCGATCTCGTTACCCCAGGCATCCCATCCTGGTTGGCGCCGGCGGGCGAAGAGTTCGAGGTATGGGCCGTCGCAGAGTCTTTCGATAATTGCAAACTGCTCTTCAGGCTTGTGGCTGTGCTCGTCGTCGTCAGTCTTAGGCGACGAGCAGTGCTGATCTGCTGCCGATCATGGGCATCGAATCCCGTCACCACCGATCCACCGACCAGTTGCTCGACGGTACGACGAACGGCTGCGGCATGTCGAGCAGGCGAGCCGATCAGGTACTCCACGCCGGTGACGTCGGCGCGTGCCTCCAGGATGAGTGGCGGTGCGTGCCGCTGGGCTGCCCAATGTCGTAGCAGCCCGATCGCGGATTGTTCGCGGAAGGGATGAGGCCAGAACAGCAGCTGCCACACGAGAGTGCCTGGCGTGAGAGGAAGAGGAAGTTGCTCACTTGTCATGGTGCGCCTCCTCCTTGCTGGAGCGCGGAGTTGCACTCGCACCGGCGTTGTCTTTGTCCGTCACCCGACTGCTGTCCTGCATCGCGATCGCAATGACCGCACGGCTCAACTTTCGAAGATCTGGCGGATCGCGGCGAACGCTGCTGACAGTGATGCGCCGCTCCTCCTTCGATGTGCCGCGACTGCCACGGCGGTGGTTTACTCGTCCTGTTTTTGACATAGCTCTAGCCCTCCACGAATTTCTTACGGTTTCTATTTCAGAGATTCACCCGATAGGTGGTCTGATCGGCGATTGCATTGATGCAATGCCTGTATTCACTATGTGATGCTTGAATTTGTTCGACAATGATGTTCGCTGATTCCACAACACCGAAACGAACAGGAAATCTTGCGATAAACTTGCAGCGTTTTACCAGCGCTCTTTCAATGTACGAATCACAACGATCACGCCTACCGTCAAGCCGATGAGGGCGGCGATGCCGAGGATCATCAGCAGCGTGGGCAAGATCGCTTGGATCAGGGACACCGCGCAGTAGATGGCCAGTGCGGCAACGAAGATGCTGATCCCGACGCTGACGATCTTGTCGCTCCACTTTTGGGGCTCGCTGCCGCTCATCACTGCTCCTCCGCCGCGTTGACACTGGGCCATTGATGCATCCACTTGATCGTCTCGTCAGCCAGCATGCCCGTCAGTTCCAACACGAGACATGCCGAACGCGGGGCCATATCTTGATGAACGCCAACGACATCCACGATTTCGGACAGTGCGCCAGAGATCAACGCAATGGCCTTATTCGCCAAATGTTCGGCAGTGATCGGGTGGTCTCCTCGGGGAACGCCGACAATGAAGTCGCTCGGCTCGCTGATGGGGTCGTGTTGGTTATGCGGGTTGTTCATAGTCATTTCCTTTCACCGTGCAGGGATTTCGGACGAGCAACTCGGGGCTTCCGGGCGATCTCGCCCGCTGCCAGGCCATGCCCGACGACCGCCGGACTCTGTTGCAGCGCCAGATATTTCGCGGCCATCACCTGGGCGTAGGCAGCTTCACCCTGGAGGGCGTGATGTTGCCGCACGAGGCGAGCCTTTTCGAGGGCACGCTCGGCCATCACGAACGGCCATGAGCGGGCCAGTTTGGTATGGGCGCGTACTTCCCGCCGATAGTCCTGCCGGGCAACGTCAATTTTGTCCGCGACGGCATCGGCGTAACGGAAGCTGTTGATCCAACTGCCCAACGCGATACCAGCAGCCAGGGCGCCGAAGACGAATCCCGACGTCTGCCCCTCGATGGTCGCTCGCAGAGCGAAGATGCCCACCGCCACGAACAGGGCGATCAGGGCAGCGATGGCCGACGTCACCAGCACGTACTTTCGTCCCGCCAGCGGCCCGAGCAGTAGTGCCCGATATGGCTCAAGCTCATCTGACAGCGCGTCGTCGTCCTTGCGCCGTTCGTGGGCCTGCTTGAGGTACTTGAACTCGCTGCCGACCATCCCTGCTAGGACCGTCGCCATGCTGGCCGACGTTGCTTGCATCACGGCCAGGGCCGGGACCTCGCCGTACGCGATGCCCGCGCCGCCCAGCCCGGCGATATCTCCGAGGAGGAGCAGTACGAGACCGACGAAGTACCCCCAGCGAGATCCGCTCTTGCGCTTCGCGAATGGTCCCAGTGCTGC
Organism: Nocardia sp. BMG111209; assembly: GCF_000381925.1. NCBI lineage: Bacteria > Bacillati > Actinomycetota > Actinomycetes > Mycobacteriales > Nocardiaceae > Nocardia > Nocardia sp. BMG111209. Next base: position 1,073,947 of record NZ_KB907308.1, on the reverse strand, counting down.
CGCCAACTGGATATAGCGATCCCGCGCGGTCGTGACGAGCGGCCAGTTCGCGTCGATCACTTCGTAGCTCGACTGCCGGGCAAGCTCCAGTCCCGCCGCGGTGGACGCGGGCTTGGTGACTGCCTGTTCGCCGATGGCCGTGTGAGCGCGGAGCTGCTCGATCCCGAGTTCGTCAAACTCCTTTTCGACATAGAACTCCGACACGTCGGGTGGCCGCGAAACTGCCGCCGCCTCACTGACCGGAAGCATCTGAGCCTGTTTGGCCCTCGCCTCCAGCAAGGCCCAACTGTCCAATCCGGCAAACCGCTTCAGACGTTCGCCCAACGAAATGCGCTGCATCGTCATCGCCCCGCCCCGTCCGTGACCACAGTGCAGCGGGCCGCACCGGTCGCGGTGCAGAGCTTGCTGTAGAACGCTTTCAGCGCGTCGACATAGACCGTCGACGGAGCTTGCCCAATCGTCTTGCCGATATCCGTCACCCGGACATCAGCACCTGTCAGATTCGGCACGGCAACCTGTTCGGCCAATCGTTCGGCACGGGCGGGAGTCAAGGCAGGATCGGCCAACGAGATCTGGCTTGTCGCCTGAATGCCGTCCGTCGTGATGACGACGTGCAGGTCGTAGCGCGACGCGTCCGGATCGAGCTGCCGCTTGTATTCGCCGCTCAGACCGAGCTGCGCGCTGATATCTGTGCTATCCGCGGGCAATTTGGCGCTCGCGATCGGCAAGTTCTTGTTGACCTCGGCCATCACTGAGTCCGTCATAGCCGGCTCGCGCCGCAGCCGGGCGTTCTGTGTCGCGCCCGGCAAGTGCATGTCGCCGTCGTAGACCGCCGCGGTCGCGGCCGAACTTCCTGAGAAGGCGTCGATCCGTGCACGACCGCCGCAGATCAGGGCATAGCGCACCAGCTGGCGAACAGGGTCGAGGCGGCCTACCTCGCCCGCTACCGCCCGCCGACTGCCGCTGACATCGATGGCAGCTCGGGCGGCAATCTGGCGGCCGGCTGGGCAGGACGCGGCGATCTGCTTGGACTCCGAAAGGTCATGGGGCGCATTGCCGGACGAGCAGCTGACCGCTGCGCTGACGAGCACGACGGTCGCCAGACTGAGCAGAATGCCGCGAGCGGTGGACGACAACCTGGGCCAGGCTGGCAGGAAGTGGGTTGTAGATATCACTGGAATGCTCCTGTCTGAATGTGAATCTTGGGAATCCGATGTTGAATCGGGTGGAGGAGGCGCGGTTTCGGGAGGTTGCCTACTACCGTGGCCGCTGGTTTACCCGGGAGATGGCAGTGCCCAGGCTGTGGTGAATGGTTCCACTTTGGGGTTCCTCAGTTTCCGTAATTGGTGTTCTCTGCGGTGAGCAAGGCTTGAACTCACACGAACAGCGTGAACAAGAAAACCGCCATCGACCAGGGCCGATGACGGTTTTGTATGGGTTGTGCAGGAGTTTTGTAGGGGTTCGGGAGGGCCTACGTAGGGTTTCCGTCGGGGCCGAGCGGCGGATTGACGGGCGGTTGTGATGACGGCGGCGATTGCCGCTCATCGTCGTCTTGGTCGCCTTCAAGCTCGACTAGGTAGGGAATGAGTTTTTCCTCTTTCATACCGGCGAGATAGTCAACATCGGTGTAATCGAAACCGCCGCCGATGTCACGGGGTTCCGGTTCGGTTTTCATGGCCTCGAATATCTCTGTTTCGATTTCTGGGTAACGTTCTGCCAGGTGGGTTAAGAGATAGTCCAGGCCGTTACCCACATGTTTGAGTTCAAGATGTGCAGCAGCGAGCGAATCGGCCGCCGCAGTGCGCTTGATCTGGCGATGAAGATTGAGCGCAAAATCACCTAAGGTGAATTCTCGAATATCTTTCTCGGGCTTATACCTCGGGATACGATTAGTATCCGGAAATGGCTCCGGCTCATACTCTGATGGATTTGCAGGGAATTGTTCACTCATGTTTTGTCTTCATATTTACACGCTCACGCCATTCCGTCAATAGCGTCGCGTGCCGATAAGGTTCTAATCAGCGACGCCAGGAGGCTTTGCCTGGTAACATGTGCAGCCGTGGAAGAGCTTCAGGTCGCACTATCTAAGCAGCTCAATAATGTGCGCAATAATGGATTGGCTGCGCTTGATGACCCCACTCGCAAAGATCTTGACACGACGCTGCTAGAGCAGGCTGCCGCAACTGTCCCCGGCTATGAGCCGACGATGACCAGAGCCAGCGCAGTAACGCACCTGCTTGAGTACGAAATTCCTCGAATAAGGGTTCCGGGTCATGGCAAATGGCTTTTGATTTTGTTTGGACTCCGGGACGACGTGGCCGATTTGCCCACTAAGCAGCTTCGGATTGTCGCGGCAAGAACTGCGGGCTACGAACCTGACGCATTCAAACGTCCCGGTGGCCCGGAAGATAAAGCGCTTCTATCGCTCGCCGCTGTGATCCTGGCTGACTGTTTCTCGTCTCCCGAATCAGTACATGAGGAACAACCAGCAGCCGAAATTCCAGCGACATTGGCAACCGCTTGGTGCGCGCCGACAATCAATGATCCCGAACTTATGCGCGCCGTTTCCGACCTCGCCGCACAAGTCAGCGACCAATGGTCGAAGGAAGAGCGTATTCGGCAGATTAGCGATCCGTTTCCGATACCAATCAGATGGACAAACGGCCCATCGGTTTTAACGGACCATTGGCAAATTATTCGCGGTGACCTTAATCGTGACGACGCAATCGACCTCACAAACAGCCTCCCTAACGTCAGGGCGATGTTTGAGTCGATCCCCTCAGGGCGGCTCGTCATCTTAGGAAGCGGAGGGATGGGCAAGACGAGTCTTTTGCTGCGGCTTGTCATTGACTTTATCGCGCACCACGATCCTTTGAACGCTGTCCCGGTTATTTTCTCGATTGCCTCTTGGAATCCGACGCAAAATTCACTGCGGGATTGGCTGCGGTCTCGGCTCGAATTCGACTACCCAGCGCTTCGGAAAATGAATCGCGATGGTCAATCACTAGCCGCACAGTTACTACGTCACCGACTCCTGATCCCCGTACTTGATGGGTTCGATGAGATGACACCGGCTCTGCGTCCTGATGCAATTCGAGCCTTGAATTCCTCATTGAGTCCTGGTGACCCACTTATACTGACGAGTCGGCCGTACGAGTACGGAGGTGCGGTTGAGCAGAGTGACGTCATTACTGGTGCTGCGACAATTTTCCTCAGCCATCTAGAGCTGGATGATTTAGCGGCTTACCTGCCACTGACCGCGCGCCCGGATTATCGGCGCGAAGATTCCGGGACAAAGTGGAGTTCGGTCTTACGTCAGCTCAAAAATGATTCGGATAGCGATCAAGCCACGCGCCTTTTAGCTGTGCTTTCAACACCGCTTATGGTGTCGCTAGCACGCAGAATCTACAGCGATACGTCAGCTGATCCAATTGAGCTGATGGACTCTAATATGTATAGCACTCAGGCCACCTTGGAGCGGCATCTGCTTAGCCGGTTTGTTGATGTGGCTTATGATGATCTGCCGGTCGAGCAGTTGGATCATTCCCGATATCGGTCGACCAAATGGGACGCAAACCGGGCGCGTAGTTGGCTGGAATCCTTGGCATTTAGAATGTATATGTATCAGGAAGGGCCGCTGTTTGCATGGTGGCAGCATGCAGCTCTCTCCGCTGTACCATTCATAATCGGTTTTATTTCCCTGTTGATTACTCTAGATCATGCCAGGCATGGTATGCACCCATGGTATGCGGCCTTGATCGTGGGGGCTGGTTCGGGGCTTCTTATGATAAACCCTTGGCGTTCCTTTCGTGATGAAGGTGAGCCCAGCTCGTATAGCAAGAGCCGTGGAGGGCGTCATATAGCTCGCGTCGTCGGTGCATGGCGAACGGAATTGAATGCTTCTTGGCCTAATATAGTTGCAAACTTTATTCCTCTGCTCGGGATGTCTCTCGTCTTGGTGAGCGTGATAATCAACTTGCATACACCATGGTATGTGTGGTTCACGATCCCAACCGTATTCGTGGCGTTCTTTGCCATGCAGATTGTCGAAGAGTTGGTAAGTGGCCGAGTCGATACCGTGAGAGCGATAAGTCCGTCAGCAATATTGGTGGCCGCACGAAGGAAGGCTGTCATTGATGCGGCTCTAACGGGACTGATTGCCGCGGCGGCAGCGTACGGAGTACTTCTGAGCTTCATAGATGGAAGAGCGCCGAGCTTCATAGTGTGGTATGAAGCCTGTGGTTTGTTCGCAGCGGGGTGGGGAGTCGGCTATGTCATTAGCTCTCACTGGGGCCGCTGGATCTATCGACGGATGCTTTGGGCGTTAACGGGATCGGCTCCCTGGCGCTTCATGCGCTTCTTGGACGATGCCCACCGCCGTGGGATACTGCGCCAAACGGGTAGCGTTTATGAATTTAGACATGTGCTGCTGTGCCAGTTTCTCGCTGTTTCCGGTCAAGGTCGGGCGAGAATCTTGCCACCAGGGCGATATATCGACCTCCAAGCGCGCATAGACTTAGCGGTCGATCGGTTTCGATGGGGCGAATACGAATTAGCCTTGGAAGAACTCGATGTGCTTGCGTCGAGTCGTGGTTTCTTGAATAGAAGAGGCAAAGCGAAACTGCGCACTCTGATCGAAGAGCTAGGCTCGTCGATCGAATCTCCCTCCATCGCCCTGGAGTCGTAGAAGTAGCCCTTCTCGGGCAGTGCTTCGCCCGGCAGGCTACATGAATCTGCATAATTCCATTCGCTTGGGCAACAGTGAACGGCACGATCGGTACGTGGTGCGCCTTCGGATCACACAGCGCGACAGCCTGATACATGGACGGACCCTCTACTGTCGGGCAACTATTAGGACTGTGCCCAAGTCCCACCCTGGCTTTCGCGCGGCCTACACCAAACCGCCCGCCGACCACTATGCGTCCGGCGTATAGCCCCGCCGCTGCCCGGGGACTAGGCTCGGGTCGCTTTATGGGGAGGACCAGAAATAGCCAGTTCAGCGGGGACAATCGAATGGAAGGATCTCTGTTTCAGCATGACGACCACCGCACTCGATCAGCAGGCAAAGCCGCAGCGGCACAAGGTGACCGGGGATGTACATCTCGTGCTTCGCCGCGGTGACCAGGTGCTCTACGGTCAGCGCCAGAACACCGGTTTCGAAGATGGTGCATGGCATCTGCCCTCGGGCCACCTGGAGGCCGGCGAATCTGTCATCGCCGCCCTGATCCGCGAAGCCGACGAAGAGATCGGGGTGACGATCAACCCGGAAGATGTGCACTTCAGCCACATCATGCACAACTCCTCGTCGGGCGGGCGGATGGCCTTCTTCTTCACCGTCACGAACTGGCAGGGCGAGCCGACCAACCGTGAGCCCGAAAAGTGTAGTGCCCTGGACTGGTTCGCAGTGGCGGCGTTGCCCGACCACATGATCGCCTACTGTCGCGAGGCCATGCAGCACATTGCAGACCAGCGCACGTTCTCGACCTTCGGCTGGTAGATGATGAACAGTCCGTCCGGCCCGGTGGTGTGCGTCAGCTACTTGGCGCTGGCGGAACTGTGGACAGTGCCTCGGTTCCCACTGGCCAATCATGGCGCAGAAATCCGAAGCGTTGAGCGGTCGGTGACAGCTGACGGCCCGATGACAGCGGCGGTGCTCGCCTCGATGGGAGCGCCGACCCATCTCATCGCCAACAGCATCGGCGACGACGAGCCCGGCCGGTTCGTCCGGCAGTGGCTCAATCCGCGTCACATGACGATAGATCGTGCGGCAGCGGCAACCGCCACCCCGCGGATTGTTGTGACCGGTGATGACCAACACACGCGCACCTGGTTCGCCCATTTGCCTGGAGTCGTCGCCAGCTTGGAACGGGCTGATCTATCGCCGGTGGCCGATGCGTCGTTCGTCTACCTAGATTGCTATGAGCTGATCGAATCCGCCGTCCTGCGCGTGATCGAGGCCGTCATCGCTGCTGGCGTGCCCCTACTCCTCAACCTCGGCGGTTCCGACCTCTCGCCCGATGTGGCAGCGGCGGTGCGCGGATACGCCGGCCTGCTGGTGCAAACCAACGTCGATGATGCAGCACACGACGACGCCAGCCATCGCTCGATCAGTGCTGGACCAGACGCGAGCAGCCTGGGCGATTGTCACGGCCGGCGCCTACGGCGCTGTGGCACTCAGCCGATCGGAAGTGGTGTCAGTACCAGCTTTCCCGGTGACGGTTCGTCATACCCACTGTGCCGGGGCGGCGTTTTCCGGCGGGCTGCTCTACGGACTCAGGGACGGATGGTCAATGCAGCGCAGTTTGGTTCTTGGATCGGCCAGCGGGGCGCTGCGGTGTGCACGACATCAGAGTGCCCCGCTGCCGACGCTGGCTGAGTTGGAAGCGTTGAGGCCGGGAGGCGGAATCGGCGTCGCGAGTTAGCGCCGTGTCAGCGAACCTTCTCGGCGGTGTGGCCGCTATCGCCGCCTCGTCGTCGTGACTTGTCGCAGAGGTCGGCGCATTGGAAAGTGCGATTGACCCGTGACGGCGTCGACGAGCCGTAGCCCATGATCGGATGGTCGATGTAGCAGACAGGACCACCGCAGTACGAGCAGACCTTCGATCTGTCGATATTCATGTAATGAAGCGTAGCGAGCGACACCGACAGCGAATCGTTCGCGATCTGCCGTCGATGCCGCTCGCCATGGTCAGAAGACGTTCCACTCCTCCAGCCAGCCCGTCACCTCGGCGAACCGTGCTCGGCTCATATGCTTCGCCATGGCCTCCGCTTCCGGCTCGTCCTTGTTCCCGTACTGCCACCACGCCTCGCCGGTCTTGCGGTCCATCACGAGGAAGCGGTCCTTCACCGCCGGACCACGAATCACCAGGCTCACCGTGAAGGGCTCGGCTACCACGGCGTGCACCATGCTGTGGTGCAGGGCGTAGCTCGTGCCGACCGGCTCCTCGCGCGCCTGGAGCACCGGCAGTTTCACCGGGTCGATCTGCTCGTCCACTTCGGCATTGCCGAACAGGAAATGCCGGTACTGTCCGCGCAGGATGCGGCTGGCGTACGACCACCGATGGTTGTGCGGCCGGTCGAAATACCCTGGCAGGAAGATGTGCAACCGGATACGTACGCCGGGGTCGTCGTCGCTGTGGAGCACAATCTTGTCCAGGATGTCGTAGTGCTCGCACATAGCCAGCAGGTCCGGCCACTCGGGTAGTTTGTCCAGCCGTGCGCGCACGATTCGTGGTTCGGCAGCGAGTGCGTTCAGCGCTTCGCGGCAGTTGAGTTCGACATCATCGATGTCGTCCCAGTCGATCCAGCACAAGTTTTCAGCAATACGATCCATTTCGTCCATCAGGTCCTCATTCCTCTGGCTTGGCGCTGGATTTCCACAACCGGCAGACCGGCACGATGTCGTCGTAGGTCGCGCACGAGGCGCTGCCCATCACCATCTCCTCCGCTGGGCAGCCGCCTTGGCAGGCGCTGGCTTTGCAGCCACCGCAGGAACTTTCGGCCAAGACGCTGGTGAACAGATCGAACTCGTTGACGCCGTTGTTGAGCTGTACCTTGCCGTCGACCATCTGGGCGAAGTACAGATCGGTGTCGAACAGGAAGGAACAGACGTAGCAGCGGCCATCCGGGAAGATCGAGATCCGATCCAGGGTCCGGCCGATGCACCCCTGGTAGCCCTCGGCGGCGTAGCGCGCCATTTCGTCGCGACGGGCGTAGGTCGGCTGGTACCACACTCGCGTCTTGTACTGCGGTGCAATCTCATTCAGGCGTTCGCAGAACGTCACCCACTCCAGCGGATTCATCGCCATTTCCGCATTGCCGTGCCCCGTGCCGATGGTGGAGAAGACATGGAACTTCACCAGGCTGACGCCAAGCTCGTCGGCGATATCGAGCAACTGGAGCGCATCGCCTTCGTTCGCCTTGTTGACAGTGCAGATGATCCGAGTATCGAAGCCGCGACCGGTCAGCTCGGTCGTGGTTTCGAGGGCGGTGTCGAAGGTGTTCGCGCCACGGATCGCGTCGTGGCTGATGCTCGTGCCACCATCCAGGCTGACCTGAATGTAGGCGAAGTCATCCGGCGCGAGCTGGCGGAATCGACGCAGGGCAGGCTTCTGGGCGTTCGTTGTGGTGATGACGTGTTCGTAGCCGAGCTTCCGGCTGAGGCGGATCACTTCGCAGTAGTGCGGGTGCAACGTCGGCTCGCCGCCGAGGATGGTGAGTTTGTCGCCGCCCATCCGTCGCCAAGTCGTGAGCGTGTCCACGATCTGCGGCAGCGGCATCTTGAGTGCTCGGTCGAGCCGTTCGCCCATGTAGCAGTGCTCGCAGCGCAGTTGGCAGGCTTCGGTGATGTAGAGATAGACATTCCGGAAGCGGCCGTAGGCGATGCGGTCGATGCGATCCGGTTCGGGGAGGTTGCCGCCGCGTGGCATCCGAGCATGGCCGTAGCCATCGCCCGTCGCTCGCGGGGTGGGCAGATCAACAGTGGTCATAACGAGGCGCTCCGGGAGATAAGTAGCGGGGCAAGCAGGTTCGCCGCCCCGTCGATGGTGTTTGTGGTGTCGAGATGGGTGACGGCGATACCGGAATCAGTGAATCCGGCCCGAATACCTGCTGCCGCCTGGTGGTAGCGCTGCATCCGAGCCTTGAACAGCCGAGGCGAATCACCCCGGCGGGGATGCAGTAGCCCGCGGCAGTGGGCGCACTGCCAGGGGTCTGCATCACTCGGGATCGCCGGCAAACGAGGATCGGAGATCGGATCTCGCTCGCAGCGGTGGCAGACCTTCCGGTTCCGCGAGCGCTGCTTTAACGTCTTGGCGTCGGTCAGGAGTTCGATCGCCTCGACATGACAATTCGGTGCAACTGCCCGTACGGCGGCAAGCAGCTGATCGACCTGGCTCGCCGAGCCCGGGAAGTTATCCAGGAGCACGGTGTGGATGCCGGAATTAGAGGCAGCATCGGCGAAGTACAAGCGCACCGCTTCCATCACAGTGAACTCGTCGATCCATCCCAGCCGTTCGCTGCTGGCGGCGGTCACCGCCAGCACCTCCTTGGATACATGCTCACGCAGGCGAAAGACCCGACGTCCAGGTTCGGATCCGAGTCGAAGCGTGAGGGTGGTTTTTCCAGCGGCTGGCGGGCCAAATATGGGTACTACAAGGGACAATGTCACGGCCTACCCCTTTCCTAGCGGCCAATTCTCGGGACGGGCCAAGGGTGGGTCGAAGGGCCGAAAACGGCCACGACAGAGGCGAATACGGGGTATGTATGAAACGCATAGGCTTTGTTGTCAAGCGCTGGTAGGGTCACCCGACCAAGGCAGAAGGCGACGAAAACCCCCAGGAAACCCGGGAGCGGGCCATCATGACGCGGATACCCCAGATGCAGCGCTACTGCGCCCGTTGCGGGACGAGGCTGAATAACTACAATCACGACTCGTGTTGTGCACCTTGCGAATCCGCGTCCCGCGACCAACGGCAACAACCGCCACTTTTGCCGCCCGCCTTCTGGCTGACCGATCAGATGCGCGATGCCCTTGCTACCTGGCATATAGGGAGGGTCATCTTCGCCTACCGCACGCACCCCTTTCATGGCCGCGCACTGCCGCAGGAACTTGTTGCCAATTGGCTCGGGCTGACGCAGGCGCAGCTCAGCCGGATCGAGAAGGGTCCCGCGCCAGAACAACTGTCGAAGTTGATCCGCTGGGCCGAAGTGCTGGCCGTCCCGCCCGAACATCTGTGGTTCAAGCTGCCTGCGGGTTCCGGCGCTACCCTCGATCATGTGAACCGCCAGGAATTCGTTCGTGCCGCCCTTGGCGTGACGGTGGCGGCAGTGACCCACCAGCCGCTCGCTGAACTGCTTGGAAAGATCGAGCCGACGCCGATCCCGTCGACGGTGGGCCTCGCCGAGATCGAACAGGTGCGAACGGCTGCGCGTGAGTTCAGCTCGTGGGATCACACCTACGGCGGTGGGCTCGTCCGGGAAGCCGTGTCTGCACAACTGCGCTACGCCGTGAATCTGCTTGGTGCTGGTTGCGCGGAGAAACACCGGACAGAGCTGCACAGTGCGGTCGGTTTCCTCGGGCATACAGCAGGCTTCATGGCCTTCGACGCTTACGCCCATGCCGATGCCCGCAGCATGTTCCAGCTCGGCCTCACCTGCGCTGAAGAGGTCGGAGACTGGCATCTCCGCGGCAAGGTGCTGTCCTCGATGGCGCGGCAAGCCATCTGGTGCGGGCATCCCGACGACGGATTGACCTTCATCGAACTGGCGATGGTGCGCGCCGATCGGCTGACCGCAACGGAAAGGGCGATGCTGCACTCAGCGCGGGCGCGGGCGCTCGCCAAGCTCCATCGGACCGAGGAAGCTGTCCGAGCGGTCGGCCAGGCCGACGACGAATTCGCGCACGCCTCGCCGACGAATGACCCACCGTGGATGTCGTACTACGACGCGGCCCAGCACTCGGGCGATACCGGCCATGCCCTGTTCGATGTCGCGCTCGATGGCCGATTTGTAGGCGAAGCCAGGCAGCGCCTAGAGACAGCGGTTGCCGGACATACGGCCACCTTCGTTCGCTCGCGGGCGATTTCCGGGATCAAGCTGGCGTCGCTGACGATGGCCACCGGCGACCCAGTCGAGGCTGCTTCCTTCGGCCAGGCGGCGCTCGTTGATGCTGGCCATGTGCGTTCGCGTCGCGCGGCTGATGATCTGCGTGAGCTTCGTACCCTCGCCGAACCGCACCGTCAGGCCGGAGAAGTTGAAGAACTCGATGCACGAATCGGCAGCGCCTTGGTGGGTGCATGATCGCAGGGGAAACGGACCTGCTTGGGATCGTGCGCGTCGCCGGAACCGCGGCCGGGCTTGATGTCGCAGATGTCCAGCCTTTTCGCCAAAGCGAGAACGCCCTCTTCCGGCTGCCAGGGCACATCATCGCTCGCGTCAGCCGACCAGGCCAGTACGTTGCCGCGCAGCGTGAGGTGAACGTTGCTCGTTGGCTGGAAGCATCGGGTATCGCGGCCGTACAGGTTGTGCCGGACGTCGATCAGCCGGTAGTGATCGACGGTCTGGCGGTGACCTTCTGGCGAGAGCTGCCGCCGCATCAGCACGGCACGCCTGTTCAGGTGGCCGCGGTGCTGAAGCAACTGCATCACCTGCCGCCGCCGGTGGATTTCGATCTCGGTCAGGTGGCGCCCTTCGTACGACTGGAGGAGCGCATCGCGGCGGCGTCGATCCTGAGCGATCAGGATAGGTCGTGGTTCCGCGGGCATTTGACTGAACTCCAGCAACGATGGGCGGAACTTCCGGCCGGGCTGCCCTGGTGCGTCATCCACGGCGATGCCTGGGTGGGCAACGTCTTCGCGGCCGACGATGGCACGGTGCGCCTACTCGATCTGGAGAGGACATCTTTCGGGCCACCCGAATGGGATCTGGTGCACACGGCGATAAAGTGGCGGTCCTTCGGCTGGATCACTGAGGAGCAGTACGCCGAGTTCTGCGAGGTCTACGGGCATGACGTCACGACGTGGGCGGGGTTCGAGCTGCTTCGCGACATCCGGGAGTTTCGGATGACGACGATGGCAGTCCAGGCAGCGTCAGCGAATCCAGCTCGGGAAGAGCAGGCGCTGCACCGACTCGCCTGCATCCGTGGTGAGCGGGGACCGCGGCCGTGGACTGGGTGGAAAGCGCTGGAGTGAGCAAATCTTTATCGACAGAAGTGCGGCTTCATCAAATACTGGCCGTACCTCTCGGCGGCCTCAGCTATTACTTGATCGACGGTCCTGCCGCGCAACTTGACGGCGTCGAGCCACGGTTCGTCGTGTGTATGTAGCCACGCCGTCCCGATTTCTGGAATGTAGTGAGCGAGTGCGCCCACGGTGGGCGGCTGGCCGGGAATATTGATACAGACATGCTCAGTCGGGTCGCCGCCGGGCGGAAGGTTTTCGCGCAACTCCACGATTCCTGGCTCAGGTCGATAAACCGATATCTCAGTAAGCCACGGGGCTACGAATATTGGATCAGAGTGGAACCGAAAAGGCTGATTTTTGTTTCCGGATACGCGGGACATGTAGCCACCAACGGTCGGAATGTCATTGCTCGCGACAAGAGTCATCATCGAAAAAGTCAGCGTAACTTCTTCGGGCGCTTCGGGAGGTGATGGCAGTAGCGGACGTAATCCCTGAAAGTATCTATAAGCGTCACGGTCTCCTACCCAGGATCTTCTAATGTGTGTCCGATCTTCGATGCTACCATTTGCGATCTTCCACAGCCGTGGTTTTGGGATTCGAGTGGCAACCACGAATGACTTTGAGATCAATGAACTAATCTCGTTAGTTTCGCGTATGTAGGCGGCGAGGTCCTCTAAGACCTCCTCAATTGATCGACCCCGCAACTTGGCTGCCCGTTTTATAGCTGTCTCGGGTGTGTCGCCAGCGAATCCGATGACAGTATCATCATCAAGCAGGACAATTTTTTGTCCGGGATTTTCGTAGGCTCGATCCGTGAAGCGATCATCATTCGAATTGGTGATCTTGGTGTCGGCAACGATCGAAATCTGAGCCTCATCCACGTCGGTTATCCCCGCAACCACGAGTGTCATTCGGTCATCCTAGCGCTGCCGTGCGTGAAACACGAATGCCGCAATGAGGTGATAGTAGCGATTCGACTACACGTCCTCGACAATGAAGCGGGCGCGCTCGAAGAGTTCATCAAAAGTAATTATCTCGACGTCGTGTATCGCATTTCTGAAAAGTTCGAAGGATGATGTTTTCTCAGGATTTATTCTTCCCGCAGCCGAAAGCTCCGTTAGGTTTCCGATAACGACTACCTGTTTTGCTCTGATTGATGACACCTGGATGTCTGTCGGAGTTCCATCGTCATCGTAAAACTGGTGGATATTTGCGTTCATCAGACGCAGCGCCTTGGCAACGGTCTTTTGCACTTGAGCTACAGCTCCTGCAAGCTCTTTCGAGGCTGGGTAGACACCTGAGCGATAGGCTTCGCCTTCTACCAAATCAGTGGTATGCGTTTTTATCTCACAGAATACTAGGCTACTGATAAACCCCTTCGACCGCATGACAGCATCGCTACGCTTCCCAGCGCCAGTAAATATATTTTGTCCTGCGGTGATCTGTTCAAGTTTCGCATCGCCGTCAAGCCGCTCACACGCCACGAGGGAGAGCCCATATCCAAAGATCCATGAGTTTTGTTCAAAAAAGTTCTGCCAAACTGCTTCGATGCCGGGAAGCTTCCTATCGGGCTTCTGGAGTTCTTTGCGTTCACGTTCAAAATATGTCGGATCGTTTAACAGGAGATCGAATCTATCAATCTGCCTTTTTCTGTTGGTCATGATATTAATGTCTGCCTGAGTCAACGGTGAATCCCCGATGAAGGCTTGCACTGCATGTAGGACAGTTTCACGATCTTGGCCCTGAAGCTGCTCGGCAAGCTTCGCGCTATCCGTGTTAATCACCCGGAAACTGTTATCAGGCATTGTGACGCCTTTGAATGCCTGAACGAAGTCAATAAGACGCCAAAATTGCTCGTAGCAGCTGTCAGTGTCTACGGTTGCTTTGATGATGGTTGTAATTTCGTCGGCGGACGCGACGTGTTCGAAAGCCTTCTTTCCTCTCTTGGAGGTATCCCTCTTCCAGAGTCGCAGGCGCGGCGAATATTCGTCGCCCTTTTTGATCAGCGTTATTTGACAAAGCGTGCTTACCTGCGGTCGTTTCTCAAGTACAAAGTCGGTGACGAGATGGTTGGCCTTGGTATCGAAGAAGTAATGAAGCCCCGACGGATGTCCGCTGTCGCGTATCTCTAATTTAGAGAAATCACCACTTTGCATGTCGAACTCAGTTTTATCCGGCAAGTATGACTTCGCCCATGCCATATTTTGGTTCCTCCCGAAGCCTAATTATATATAGAACAATTGTTTTGTCGATCAGTGTCGAGAAACCCGCTTGTCGATTGGCGCGTTGAAGGAAGAGTCTACGCTCGCGCTCGTCCACCTTTTGGCCTGATCGTCACCCCGGCTTCACGCAGCACCTTCGCAACCGTCCGTTTCGCCATGCGATGCTCCACCTTCAGCTGCACCATCGAAGCGCCAGCCTCGTACTTGGCGATGATCTCTGTGCGTTCGTGCTGCCCCAACTGCTTCTTCTGGCCGCCTGATGTCCGTGCCCGTGACGGCCGCGACTGGCGCGGTCCGCTTTTCTCGATGCGTTCCTGCACCTCAGAGAGATGCTGCAAGATGTCGGTCCGGTTCGAGTAAGTTCCCGCCATGTCCACTGAGAAGGCCCGGTCCACATGGACCGGGCCTTCGCCGTTTCTGGACCTTCTGCAATGAGCCTCTGGCGCTCCGAGGCCGCAACACGATGCCATTCAAACTGCTCCACCAGATGCTCCAGGACCAGTGCTACGCGGGCTGGATCGATCGTGTCGAGGAGATCGGCCGTGGTGGTTGTGTCTGCGGAGTTGTGCGGAGGGGTGAACCATCGGGCTGTCACCGGGCAGTAGCCGCAGCGGGAGTGCTCGCTGCGCACGTCAGCGCCACAGCCAGCGAGGCAGAATAATGTATATTTTGCGCAGCGCTGGGTGGAGTCTCGGTCCAGCACCTGACTTGACGGCGCGTATGCCACGGCTGCGGCGGATTCAGGCTGCGTCGGTGTGGTGGCTGGTGAACTTCACTCGGGTGTCGTCGGCGTCGAGGGCGATGTTGAGGGTGGCGTCGAGGGCGTCGGCGAGTTTGGCGAGAAGCGGGAGAGTCGGGACGGTGTCGGAGCCTTCGATTCGCGAGATGTCGGCCTGAGTCAAGCCGGCACGTTCCGCGAGGTCTGCCGGGGTGAATCCGAGCTCGGTTCGGCGGTCGTAGACAGCTTTGGCCAGTGCGATGGAGAGCTTGATTTCGCGGCGGGCTTCGGCGGCATCGTCGGATTCGGTGTAACCCTCTGCGAGTTTACGTTCCCGGAGGATCGTCCAGTGTGCGTGGCTCATCGGTCCATTTCCCCTCTATGGATCGGAACAGGTTGTCGTTCAGTGGATTCCGAGATACCTGCCGAGCGCATCGTCGAGTTCGGCCATGGCGTCGCGGGACAGGTTGCCTACCTGATCCTTCAGGTAGTCGGTGTCGATGGTGCGGATCTGGTCGACGAGCAGCCGGGTCTCGCGGCCGTCGATCTCGACGAGTGGCCGGAACACCGAACCGTCCGCTGACGTGGATGCCGGGACGATCGTCACTGTCGACCCGAGCCAATCCGAGGGGCTGACCAATACGCCGAGGCGCCGGCCGCGCTGCTCGTGCCCACGCTTTGCCTCGCCCAGGTCGACCTTGTATGCCGCGCCGCGAATGAGCATCACCAAGCCTCCGGCTCGTCGTTGAGATCCTCGTCGCGCAGTCGTTCGGCGTCGGATTGCGCCTGCTGTAGCCATTCCTGGCGGTCGAGGAGGCGCAAGGCTCGTCGGATTACGTCGGTGGTGTTCTCGTCGTCGTGTCGGGCGCGGTCGATGATGCGCTCGTCGTCGGGGGTGGGGCGGAAGGTGATCGTGGCGGCCATATGACAAGTGTACGACCAATGTAAGACGCTGGTGCGGCCTCGGGCCTGCGGGTCAGTAGTGGTAGCGAGCCTGCGCGATGAGGATGTTGCCTTCGGAGACGGCATAGACCAGACGGTGCTCGTCGTTGATTCGGCGGGACCAGTACCCGGACTTGTCCCCCTTCAATGGTTCGGGCTTGCCCACGCCGTTGAACGGATCGCGTTCGATGTCGTTGATCAGGCGAAGAACTCGGAGTGCCATTTTCCGATCTGTAGTGATCCAATGACCGAGATCTTCGAACGCGACCTTCGCGAAAGTGATCTTCATTCGAGTTCTTCCGCGAGCCGTGCCAGATCCACCTCGACCACCTCGCCGGCTTCGAGTTGGGCGATGCCCTGGGTGAGCCGTGCGGCATTGGCCGGGGAACGCAGTAGGTACAAGGTCTCGCGGAGCGAGTTGTACTCATCTTCGGAGATCAGGACAGCGTTGCCTTTGCGGCTGGTGATGTGGATGGCGACAGCGTCGTCGTTGACCTGTTCGATGAGCGGGTACAAGTTGGCGCGCGCCTCGCTGGCAGACATGCTGGTCATTGGGGGGCTCCTAATCCTGATTCCACACCGATGGTACCGGATTGTGGTACGACAAGGCCACTGCTGCCGGTGTAGCGTCGCTGGTCCGCTGCATGGGCAAGTCGACATCACACCTTGCCGGCGCGTAGGAAGTCGGCGGAGTTGGCCAGGCCGGCGGTTTCGACGGCGCGGGCGGCGGGGAGTAGGACTTCGAGTGCTGTCTCGATGCCCGGGATGCCGTGGTACGCCGTTGCGGCGAGGGTGTCGGTGCGGGATTCGATGTGGGTTCGTAGTGCGCGGCCTGCTTCGGTCGGCTTGCTCGACTCCGTCAGGAGGCCGCGGTCGATCAGGCGGGATTGTGCTGTCGTCCAGTCGGTTTCGCTCCAGCGGCGGAAATCGCGCCACATCTCCGGGGGTGTGCCGGTGTCGGCGGCGAAGAGGACGACGGCCTCGCAGGCGTCCAGGCCTTCGGTGAGCAGGGTGGCGAAATGGCCGTCGCCGCGGTGCTCGCGGAGGGTGGTCACGGCTTGCCAGAGGGCTTCTTCCGGTCGGTCGGCGGGTGGGAGGTCGCGGTTGGCGGCGAAGAGGGTGCGGCCGGATACGGGGGCGGCGGCTATTGCCGCGGTCAGGGCGGGTAGTGCTTTTGGCGCGGCGTCGGTGAGGTCGGGGGACAGGGTGCGCAGGACGTTCGCGGCCGCGGTGCGGCGGGTGTCCAGAATGGTTGTGGGAGTGGCGAAGGTCCAGGCGTCGGGGATCGCGCGGCGGACCATCTCGGGGTGGAAGTTGTAGAAGACGGCCTCCACGACGCTGGGGCCGACCGGGCCGAGTGGGGCCGCTCGGCCGGCGAAGTAGCCCATCCAGTAACCGCGCAGGCCCGTTGCTTTGAACGCCGCTATGCATTCGGGGGCGAAGTAGGTGACTCCGTGCAGCGGTTCGAGAACTCGCCACATGGCTCGGGCGAAAGCAGCGTTCATGGGATCGACGATACGACCGGGCATTCCGGCGGGGATGCCGGGAGCTTCTCACCGTCTTCACACGATATCGGCGCCGATTCGGTAATGGGGCGGTCGTAGCGTCGGTGCCGGTACCTCGGGTCCGGGGTTCCCGCGTCGCGCCGAGCGGATACAGTGCCGATTTCGGGTGGCGTGTCCGAAATTTCGACGGTGCCGGGCACCGAGGACGGTAGGAGTACCGGATGATGGGACGGCGTGGGGCGGCGGCGATCCTGGCGGTTGCGGTGGGTGTGGCGGTGGGGTCCGTCGCCGGATGCGCCGGTCGCGTGCACGCGGCCGCGGGGACGACGGTGACCTTCGACTTCGGCGGTCGCCAGCGTGAATACATTGTCCATCCGCCCGCTCATCCGGCCGACGGTCCGCTGCCGGTGGTGCTCGCGTTCCACGGTGGCGGGGGGACCGCGCCGCAGATGGAGCGCGAGACCGGGTTCGATCGGCTTTCCGACGACGCCGGATTCATCGCGGTGTATCCGGCGGGGTACGAGCGGTCGTGGAGCGACAGTCGCGGCGCGGACACCAAGGCGGGGGCCGCCGGGGTCGATGATGTCGGATTCGTGTCGGCGATCATCGATCGTCTGGTGGCCGACAATCACGCCGATCCGGCGCGGATCTTCGCCACCGGGATGTCCAACGGCGCGATCTTCACCGAGGATCTGGGTTGCCGGCTCGGGGGCCGGATCACCGCGATCGCGCCGGTCGCGGGGGAGCTCTCGCAGCCGGCCGCGGCCACATGCCAACCGCCACAGCCGGTTTCGGTGCTCGAGATCCACGGCACCGACGATCCGATCGTGCCCTATGCCGGTGGCCCGGTGCGGATCACCAGTAACGGGCACGGTGGTCCGGGAGCGGTGCCGGTCTCGTCGGTGGCGGACACCCAGCGGCAATGGTTGTCCGTGGACGGGTGCACCGCGCCTGCCGCGGTCGATACGCTGCCGGACACCGCGCACGACGGTACGACCGTCACGGTGTCCGTGACCGGCGGCTGCCGGGACGGAAGCCAGGTCCAGCTCTACTCGGTGGCCGGCGGCGGGCACACCTGGCCCGATGGGACGCAGTATCTTCCGCAGGCGATCGTCGGCAAGGTCACCCGGCAGTTCGGCGCCTCGGCGGTGATCTGGCAGTTTTTCAGCACACTGCACCGGTGAGCATCGGCCCGGCGAACAGTGTGTTCGTACGTGCTGGGCACAATGTGTCGAGTGGGTGTGGATCTGGAGATCATGCGACTGCTGGCCCGGCACCGGAACCCGGTGGCAACCACGGTGGCGCGATGGGCGATGAACGTCGGGACCAACGACCGCACGCTGGTGCTCGCGGTGCTGGTGTTGCTGGTGGTCGCGGTGGTGGTGCGCCGGTGGCGGCGCGGGGTGCTGACCGTGGTCGGTTCGGTGGTGCTGGCAGAGGTGGTGGCGAGGGTGCTCAAGCATCTGATCGGCCGGCCGAGACCGCCGCGGGAGGTGTCGCTGGTGTTCGTGCACTCCTCCGCGATGCCGTCCACGGTGGCGGCGATGACGGCGGCCGGGGCGGTCGCGCTGTACGCGGTGGTGCCCTGGCCGATCAATCGGCGCTGGGTGGGATGGCTGCTCGTACTCGCCGCCGTCTGGGTCGGGATCGCGATGGTCTATCTCGGTGCGCATTGGCCCAGTGATGTCCTGGCGGGGTGGTGCGTCGGGCTAATCGCGGGGGGTCTGGTGGTCCGATTGTCGCGCAGGTCGGCCCGCCCGGCGCCGAAACCTGTCCAGCGCTAGCCTTTTCGCTGGGCACGCGGAAGCTCCGTGCCGGTTCCGGTGTCGCGGTGCGCGATCCGCGATCGAGTGGCCGAGCGACGGCGGGCGGAAAAGTGCCGGGTGCAAACCGGGGATCCTGGGTATGACCCGGATATGTTCGCCATCATCGCTTCTGTTCTGTTCGTCATCGCGCTGCTGCTCAATATCGGTGGGGGCTCGTCGGGTACCACCATCGAGGGGTTCGTCATCGCCGGGTTCATCGGTATATCCCTGCACTTGGCGGGATTGAGTGCCCGGATTCCCACTCGCAGTCAGTGGCGGTCCCGGGGCGGGTTCCGTCGTCGCCGTCGCGTCTGATCCGTGAAAGCCGCGGGGCGGGAACGAGTTCAGGCTCGCGCGGTGGACTTCGCGGCCAGGTTCGCCAGCAGTTGCAGGGCTGTGGCGCTGGGTGAGCCGGGGTCGACCGTGTGGGCGATCACGGCCTGGTCGGGATCGCCGGGGAGGCGCAGGGTTTCGAAGTTCAGTTCGATCCGGCCCACCAGGGGGTGGAGGTAGGCGTAGCGGCCGTGGGTTTTCTCCTTCAGGCCGTGCTGCTGCCACCGCGCGCGGAATTCCTCGCTGGCCGTGTGCAATTCGGCGATCAGGGTGGTGATGTCCCGGTCGTTCGGGTGGCGGGTGGCCTCCAGGCGGAGATAACCGGTCACGTCGGCCAGTTTGGCCGGCCAGTCCTCGTAGAGGGCTCGCATGCCCTCGTCCAGGAAGATCAGGCGGGCCAGGTTGCGGTGTTCCGCGGGGAGGGCGCCGAAATCGGTGAACAGGGCCGCGGCCAACGGGTTCCACGCCAGGACCTGGGTGCCGCGGCCCAGTACGACGGTCGGCACCTCCGCGGAGTCGACCAGGAGGCGGAGGCCGGGACGGACCCGTTGTTCGGCGGGTTCGTTGTCGGCGCGGGGGCGGGCCAGGCGGTAGAGATGGTCGCGTTCCACGTCGGACAGGCGCAGGGCCCGCGATACCGCGTCGAGGACGGATTCCGAGAAGTGCAGGGTGCGACCCTGTTCCAGGCGGATGTAGTGGTCCACGCTGACGCCTGCCAGCAGGGCGAGTTCCTCGCGGCGCAGGCCGGGGACCCGGCGGCGGGTGCCGTGTTCGATCAGGCCGACCTCGTCGGGACGGAGGCGGGCCCGCCGGGAGCGCAGGAATTCGCCCAATTCGGCTCGCCGGTCCAAGGTCATATCCCCAGTATCGCGGATTCGGTGGCCGCGCCGACTGGTCACGGCGTGCCCAGGCTCGGGCGGCACTGCCACGGCGCGCGGTGTTCGGCGACGGTGGATACGGAACGTTCGAGCACTGGCAGGAGAATGGTTGTGGGCGTGACGTATTCGCTGGGTGATACCGGGATGGACATCAGCGCACTGGGTTTCGGGACGTGGGTGATCGCCGGGTCCGGGTGGCAGTACTCCTGGGGAGCGACCGAGGACGAGGCGTCGATCGCGGCGATCCGGCATGCGGTCGATCGGGGGCTGAACTGGATCGACACCGCGCCTGCGTACGGGGTGGGGCATGCCGAATCACTGGTCGGGCGGGCACTTTCCGGGATACCGGAATCGGAGCGGCCGTTCGTGTTCACCAAGACGGGGCTGGTGTGGGAGGACGGTGACGATCTTCTGGGGCCGCCGCGACGGATCATGCGGCCCGAGGCGATCCGGCGGGATCTGGAACAGTCGTTGCGGCGGTTGCGGATCGATCACATCGACCTGTATCAGGTGCACTGGCCGGATACCGGCGCGGCGTTCGGCAGCGAGGCGCCGGGGACCGGCTCGACGCCGCTGGAGGAGTACTGGCAGGTCATGGCGGATCTGCGCGAGCAGGGGGTGGTCCGCGCCATCGGGCTGTCGAATCATGATGTGGGACAGCTGGACCGGGCCGAGGCGGTGGCGCACGTGGATGTGATCCAGCCGCCGTTCTCGGCCGTCAACCGCACCGCGGCGGACGAGATAGCCTGGGCTGCGAAGCATTCCACCGGGGTGATCGTGTACTCGTCGTTGCAGTCGGGATTGCTCACCGGCGCGTTCGCGGCGGATCGGGTGCTGGGTGCCGACGATTGGCGGTCCGGGCATCCGGATTTCACCACCGGACTGGCCGCGAATCTGGCACTGGTGGAGGCGTTTCGGCCGATCGCTCGGCGGCACGAGGTCTCGGTGGCGGAGGTCGCGCTGGCCTGGACGGTCGCCTGGCCGGGGGTCACCGGCGCGATCGTGGGGGCGCGTACGCCGGAACAGATCGACGGATGGGCGGGGGCCGGTGAACTTCGCCTGGACGAGGGCGATCTCGCCGATATCGCGGCGGCGATCGTCGCCACCGGGGCCGGCGCCGGTCCGGCGCGGCCCTGACCGGTGTACGCCGTCACCGAATTCCGGGCCGCGTGCGGTCAGGAGGACCGGCTGCGCACCGCCCTCGAGGCCATGATCGAGCCGGTGCTGGCCGAATCCGGTTGTCTCGCTTATCAACCCTTCGTCGATCCGAACGATCCGGCGCATCTGGTCGTGATCGGACGATGGACGGGATCACCGGCCCTGGACCGGCACCTCACCCTGCCGCACAGCCGATATCTGGCCGAGGTGCTCGCCGTGGTCCTCGCCGAGCCGGCCGTCGTCCATCGGCTGGTGGAGCCGGCGGCCGGGTAGCCTCAGGCCTCGCCGTATTGCGCGGCAATCTCTTTCGAGCCGCCCCAGCGGGAGTAGGTGGGGGACTGCGGCCAGCCCGCGGGTGAGTCCTGCCACTCCTCCTGGCGGCCGAACGGCAGCAGGTCGATCAGGGCGAAGGTGTGGGTGAGCTGTTCGGTGCCGCGGCCGTCGGTGTGCCAGGTGCGGTAGACCGTATCCCCGTCGCGCAGGAACACATTGACGGCGAAGCCGCCGCCGAGCGGCGCACCGACATCGGCGCCGAACGGGCTGTTCGCGGTGGAATACCAGGTCATCCGGTTGCCGACCCGCCGCTTGTAGGCCAGCGCCTCGTCGATCGGCCCCTGGGTCACGATGACGAACCGGGCATCGTAGTTGCCGAGGAATTCCAGCCGGGTGAACTGGGCGGTGAAGCCGGTGCAGCCGGGACACTGCCACTCCGCATCCGGAAACCACATGTGGTTGTAGACGATCAGCTGGGATTCGCCCTCGAAGATATCCGCCAGGCGCACCGGCCCGTCCGCACCCTCGAGCACGTATTCGGGCATCTCGACCATCGGCAGCCGGCGGCGCTGAGCGGCGATCGCGTCCAGTTCGCGGGTCGCCGCCTTCTCCCGGACGCGCAGCGCGTCCAGTTCCCGCTGCCAGGTCTCGGCATCGACGACAGGCGGTATTGCGTTCGTGCTCATGAGAATCCTTACCGGTCACGGTCACAACCTCGGTCGGAGGTAGGACCGCCCACGGCCCGCGGATTCATCGGTGCGTCCGCTACCGCACCGGCAGCCGGGCCGCCTCCTCGTAGCCGAGTTGGACATCGTGGATGTTCTCGTCGCCGGCTACGCGGACGCTGCTGGTCACGGTGGGGTAGCCGCGGGTGACGACGACGTAGTCGCCGGCGGGGAGGTGGGGGACCTGGTAGCGGCCGTCGTCGTCGGTGCGGGCGGTGGCGACGTGGTTGCCGGTGGGGTCCAGGATCGTGATGTGGGCGTCGGGGACCGTGCGGCCCTCGGCGCGGACCACGCCGCCGAGGACGGCCAGTGACTCCAGGTCCGTGTCGTGGCGGAGCAGGCCGCTCTCGGGGACGGTCACGGTGGTCGCGGTGGGGCGGAGGTGTTCGGCGGTGACGACGACGGTGTGGGTGCCCGACGGGACGCCGCGGCAGGTGAAGCCGCCGTCGGCGCCGGTGGTCGCGGCGCCGACGACCTCGCCGTGCGGATTCGTCAGGGTGACGGTCGCGTTCGGTACCGGCTCGCCGGTCTCCGCGCGGCGGACCGTGCCGGACAGTTCGCCCGCGTCGGGGAGGGTGAGGTCGGCGCGTTGCGGGCGGTCGCCGAGGGTGACGGTGACCGCGACCGGCTGATGGCCGTGCGCGGCGGCGATCAGGACGTAGTCGCCGGGGCCCGGCGCATCGATGCGGTAGGCGCCGTCGGGGGTGCTCGCGGCGCGCGCGATCTGATGTCCGTGCGGGTCGATCAGGGTCAGCACGACACCGGTCACCGGCAGGTCGCTGCCGTGCCGGATGTGACCGTGCAGTGCGGGTCCGTGCAGTGTGGCGGGGGCGTGCAGGCCGCCCTGCAGCGGTTCCGGCGCCACCGTGTCGACGAGCTCGGACTGCGGTTCCATCGCCGGGACCGCCGGGATCGCGATCGCGGCGAACGAGGCCAGCAGGGCCACGCCGCCCAGGAACCAGAACACGTTGGCGTAGCCGGAGTCGGCGGGCAGGCCGTGGGCGGTGTGCGCGCCGGAGGTCAGGATGACCGACGAGATGGCGCTGCCGATCGCGCCGCCGACGGTACGGACGTTGGCGTTCATGCCGGTGGCCGCGCCGGTCTGGGCGGGTGGCACGGCGGCGACGATGATGGCCGGCATCGAGGAGAACGACAGGCCGATGCCCACGCCGAGCAGGGCCGTGGCCAGATAGATCTGCCAGTCGTGATCGTGGCCGACGGCCAGCAGCGCGAAGGCCGGGACGGTGATGATGCTGCCCACCAGCACGATCACCTTCGGGCCGAGTCGCGCCGACAGCGGGCCGAGACCGAGGCCGATCACGAACATGGCCACGGACAACGGCAGCATGTACACGCCGGATTTCGTGATGCTGGCGCTGAGGCCGTAGCCGGCGACCGATCTCGGGGTCTGCAACAGCTGCGGCAGGAAGGTCATCATCGCGTACATGCCGACGCCGGTGAGCACGGCGACCACGTTGGTCGTCCACACCGCCGGGATCCGCATCGTCCGCATATCGATCAGCGGGGTGGTCGAGCGCAGTTCGACGACGACCCAGCCGACCGCGGTGACCACCGCCAGCGCGAACAGGCCGAGGGTGGTGCGCGAGACCCAGCCCCATTTCGGGCCCTCGCTGACCGCCAGCAGCAGCGCCACCAGCCACGCCGACAGCAGCAGCGCCGCGAACCAGTTGATCCGGCCGGGACTGCGTACCGGCGATTCGGGGACGAACAACACCGCGGCCACCGTGGCGAGCGCCGTCATGATCATCGGAATCCAGAACAGCCAGTGGTAGTTCAGGTGGTCGATGATCGGCCCGGCCAGCACCAGGCCGACGCCGGAGCCGACCGCGAGCAGTGAGGAGGCGATGCCCACCGCGCCGTGCAACTTACGGGCGGGGAATTCGTCCCGGATGATGCCGAACGCCAGCGGGATCACGCCGCCGCCGAGGCCCTGGATGACCCGCGCGACGATCATCACGCTCACCGATTCGGTCAGCGCGGCGATCAGCGAGCCGACGGTCAGCGCGAGCAGCGTGAAGACGAGCATCCGCTCCTTGCCGACCTTGTCGCCGATCCGGCCGAGGATCGGCGTCGCGACCGAGGCGGAGAGCAGATATCCGGTCATCAGCCAGGTCGCGGTGGCCTGCGTGGTGTGCAGGGCCGGGATCAGCAGCGAGAAGACCGGCACCACCATCGACTGCAACAGGGCATACGCGCTGACGCCCGCCAGCAGCACCGCGAAGACGACGTTGTAGTGCGGGCGAGACTTGACGAGGGCCATCGAACGTTCCTCCCCACGAAAACACTTCGTTCGAGTAACGTACCAGAAACGGAGGCTCCCTCCGAATCGGACGCCGGTGCCGGCGCACCCTCAGCGTCCGCCCAACCGGCCCTCCAGCACCAGCAGGAATTCGCCGAGAATGCGCGCGAGATCGGCGCGCTCGGCCGCCGGCAGGCCCGTGATCAGCTCTTTCTCGTACGAGAGCTGTTGCGGGATCAGTCGATCGGCCAGGTCGCGGCCGGTCTCGGTGAGTGTGAGATGAGCAACTCGGCGATCGCGGGCATCCGAGCGGCGAGTGACGAGACCGCGCTCCTCCAGCGCCCGGACCCGCTTGGTGACGGCGGCGGGGGAGGCGTAGGTCTCGCGGGCCAGCTGGCCGGGGGTGCGGCCCGCACCGGCCGCGGGCGCCGGGACGGATTCACCCACCGGGCCGCCCGCCCGGCGCAGCGCGCACAGGATCTCGAATTCGGTGCGGCTGAGCCCCTCCCGGCCCAGCGGCATCTCGGTGACCTCCTGCAGCAGCGTGGCGCAGCGGCTGATCCGGCCGATCACCGCGACGGGCTCGAAGTCCACGCCGGGATAGGTGATCTCCCATTGCCGCAGGGCTCCGGCGACCACGTCGCGCGATTCGCTCATCGGGGTACTCCGGTGGTGAGGTCGGCCAGCAGCCGGTGGCCCCGGCGTTCGGCGCCGACGATACGCGCGTCCGGCAGTGCGCTGCTCCACCATTCCCCGGCCGCGGTGTCCGCCGACTCGCGCAATTCGACCAGTGCGGCGGCCAGGCGGTCCCGGTCGTCGGCGGCGATGATCGCGGCCTCCACCCGGTCCAATGCGGCGTCGGCGTGCCGGCCGGCCCGGCGATTGGGGATCGCGAAACAGGCCAGCAGCCCGAGCGCCGCGCCCACGCAGGTGTCGAGCCAGCGGCCGAGGACCAGCTCGGCAGCGGGCTGCGGTGCGGCGAATTCCGTCATCAGCAGGGCCATCGGGGTGACGAAGGTGGAGCCCAGCCAGTAGTTGCGCGACATCGTCGCCTCGGCGCCGACCTGGCACAGCAGCACCACGACGATCATCGTGACCGGATGATGGGTGATCGGCGTGAGCACGGTGAACGCCGCCACGCCCGCCAGGTTCCCGACCGTGCGCTGGACGGCGCGATGCCAGCTCAGCGCGGTATTGGCGACGAACACCGTGGCGGCGGTGACCACCGCCCAGTAGGGCCGGTGCACGTTCAGCGCCATCGAGACCCAGCCCGCGGCGGCACAGCCGACCGCCACCCGGACCCCGATCGGGAAGTACGCCGAGCGGGGATCGAAGGCGCGGATCACCTCCGGGAATCCGCGGCGGCCGGGGGCGCGCTCGGCGGCCACGCCGCGCAACTCCGCGGCCTCGGCCGCCCGCGGCGCCACGACGGGTACCGCCCGCCCACGCCGCAACTGCCGGGACCAGTCGGCGAGCTGCCCGGCGGCGCCGGAATCGGGATCGGCGGCAACGGATTCCGCGCGGATCAGCAGCCGGGCCAGCGGCGCCGGATCGCGATGACTCTGGCGCAGGGCCTGCCAGGCGGCCTGGACGGCCACCGCCGTGAGGTGCCGCGATCGGCCGAGCGCCGGATCGTCGGCGGGCAGTCCGGCCTGCCGGGACACCGCCAGCAGTGCCCGCGCGACGGCGAGCCGCTCGGGTCCGCTCGGCCGGACCAGGGCGGGAGCCAGGCAGACCAGCCAGGCGAACGCGCCGGTCAGCAGGGCCAGGGCGAGATGTCCGGGCAACTGCCCCGGCGTCTGCGGAGTGAACGCCGCGGTCGCGGTGACGAAGGTGAAGATGATGTTGCCGGGTGGCCCGATCCGCGCGGCGTCGCAGCCCACCTTGTAGGCCGCGGCCAGCACGGCGATGACGGCGACCCGCACGGCCGCCGAACCGGTGTGCGCGGCGGTGGTGAGCGAGATCGCGGTGCCCGCCCACATGCTCAGGACCACCCAGGCCATCGCCCGCGCGCGGGCCGCGTAGGGCATACCGTGCGCGTACAGCGCGCACAGGCCGCCCGCGGTGGTGTAGAGCGCCAGGCTCAGCCGGCCGGTGCCGAGCAGCGCCACATCCGGGACCCCGACCGCCACGACGCCGCTGATCGCGGGTTTGTACCAGATGTCGGCCGCCGGCCGCAGCCGCAGCATGCCCCGCACCGGCAGCACGCGGCGCAGATCGGGGTGGCGGACGGCACGATGGCGGCCGCGGGACCGGGGGGACGCGAGGAGGGGCACACGAGAAGCTTAATAGATGTTTTACTTGGAAAATAGTTGAGCTGCGCCACAGGTCACGGGATCAGCAGCTGATAACTCTTCTCCTGGTGCCGCCGCCGCAGCCGCCACCGGCCGTCGGCGCGCACGTACTCGTCGACGTACCAGATCCCGTTGAGCAGTACCTGCTGCCCGCCCTTACCGTCGGACATCACCATCGGGTTGTGGCACATCGAGCGGGCGGTGGCGGTGTCACCGGCCACGGTGATGATCGCGTTCCCGATCAGATGCTGATAGGCGAGGAAATTCGGCAGCACCTCGGCGAGGAATTTCTTCGTCGCGGCCGGATCGCCCGCGGCGCCACCGGTGGCCGAGTAGTCGATGTACGCGTCGGCGGTGAAGATGTCGTCGAGCAGATCCCACTGCCGGGAGTCGACCGCGTGCGCGTACCGCGCCATCAGCTCCTGGATCTCCAGCCGATCCGAAATCTCCTGCTGCGACAACATATCCGCCTCCGTGCCGTCGATGGGTCGGACCCCATGCCAGCAGAATCCGGCACACGTCCGGGCGGAATCGGCGGAACCGGTTGCGGCGCAACGGCCTACGCGGCGTACAGCTCCACGAATCGGTGCAGCGAGCGATCGATGTCGCCCTTCAGCGTCTGTGCGACGACGGTGCCGATCGGACCGAACAGCGGCCGGCCGCCCAGATCGATGCGGACGGTGACCACCGAACCGGTTCCCCGGGCGGCGATGTCGAGGCTCAGCCCGAGTTTGGTGCCGCCCTTGCCGGATCCCTCGAGGGCCAGCCGGTGCGGAGCGTCGGCGGTGCGCACCGTCCACCGCACCCGGTTGCGCAGACCCTTCACCGTGGCGATGCCGACCAGTTGGGTTCCGGCAGTGAGCTGTTCGGGTACCTCGCCGCGCCAGGCCTCGTGCATGACCAGCCAGCGGTCCAGTTCGCGAAGATCGGCGGCGTGCGCCCACGCCTGCTCGGGCGGCAACGGTACATCCACCGACACTGTCAGTTTCGCCACCCGCGCATACTAACCGGTATCGTACCGATGGGCATTCACTGGCCGGTTCGACCGATTACCCGCAGGTCCCGATGATGACCGGAATGGCCGCCTCTGGGCGTGTCGCGCGCGCCACGCCGAGAGAAGATGGAATCTCGGCTAATCCAGAGTTTCGCTCGCGGCGGTATTCGACTAAAAATATCCTGTGCCGTTACCACCCGTGATCAACTGGCTGACATCGAATCTCACCGGCCTGGAGGCGAGATGACCATCGAACACCCCGTAGGGGACGAGGTTACGCATCTGGCGCGGCGGGTCGAGAAGGCCCGCGGGCGGCTCGCGTACCAGTTCGACCCCGCCCTGACCGAAGCCCTGTCCGAGGACGAGCTGACCGCCGAACGCCAACTCGCGGAGAAGATCCGCGTGGAGGAGCGTGAGCAGCGCTGGCGGCACGTGCAGGCGCTGTCGAAGGCGTCGAACCACGCGCGCAAGACTTCTCAGGAGATCGCCAAGGCAGATATGCGTGATCTGTTGCTGGCCAGGAAGGCCATCGCCGCGCAGCGACGGGAATCCAGCCCGCACGCGAAACTGGCCTCGCTGTACCGGCATCGGTCCATGTCGCTGCGGGCACTGGCCGGCGTGGTGGCGGCCGGCATGCTGTGGTCGGCCGTCAACGTGCAGCACAACATCGCGCCGGGTGGCCCGAGCGATCCGCTGTACTGGTTCAGTTACCTGCTCGAAGCGATGATCAGTGTCTGCCTGGTGATCATCATGGTCGGCACCAACAAGGTCGCCGAGTGGGGCATCATCGACAGCCGCCGTCAGGTGGCGGTCGCGGAAGGCGCGCTGCTCGCGCTCACCGTGGGCCTCAACACCTATCCGTACATGAAGTCCGGCGGTTGGTACGACGTGTGCGTGCACGCGGTGGCGCCGGTGATGATCGGTGTCGCGCTGCTGATCCACCACGCCGCCAGCGCGCGGTACGGGCTCGCCATCGCGCGCGCCACCGAGACCGTGCGCGATATGCCGGATCCGGCCGAGCAGATCCGCCGCTCGATGCCCACGTTCGTGAGCTTCCTGCGCGACGGCGGTACGCCCGAGCCGAATTCGAGCCGTCCGGTCGCCGCGCTGCCGGCCCAGGCCACTGCCGCCGAGCCCACCACCAAGGTGCGCAGCACGCGTAGTTCCGATCGGGTGTCGAGCGACCGCGATTCGACGCTGCTCGATGTGGACGAGCCCAATACGGATTCGATCTTCGCCGTGGCCCCGGCCCGGGACACCGGCGACAAGGTCAACGGAAAGTCCAACGGTGCCAAGTCGAGCAAGTCCGTCGACGACGGCAACCCGTCGACCGATTCGTTCAACATCTACGACACCGGGCAGTTCCGCATCGCGGATTCGCTCGAACAGGAACTGGCCGAACTGCGGGCCGAGCGGCGCAAGGCCCGGTCCACCAAGCCGCGGGACGACGAATGAGCTGAAGCCACGGCACATCGACGAGATCCGGCCCGGACCGCGGGAAATGCGGTCCGGGCCGGATCTTTTCGGGTCCGGTTCGGGTCCGGGGGGAGTCGGCGCGATTCGAGACCGCGCCGGGCCCGGGACTTCGCCACGGGCTCGGGCGGTTTCAGCGTTCCAGGCCCAGTGCGGTCCGCAGGACCGTGACTCCGGCGGTGAGCGCGTCGCCGCCGGCGGTCCAGCCGATATCGGCCGGCTGGGTGGTCAGCACCACGACGATGTAGCGCAGCGGCTCACCCCGGCGGCCGGCGATCAGGCCGGTGGTGTTGAGCGTCGTCGACGAATTCAGCGCCATCCAACCGGGTTTCACGGCCCACGCGACACCCGGCAGCAGCGCGGCCGGGATGCCGAACAACTGGTCGGTGCCGTCGGCGGAGATCTCGGTCACATGCTCGAGCGCGTCCATGATCACCTGACGCTCCGGCTGCGGGGCGGTGGCCGTGATGTACCGGTAGATCGCCGCGACATCCTTGGGCGTGGTGCGGGTTTCGCCCCACTGGCCCGGATCGTCGGGCGGCACGGTGCCGGGCAGGCCGATCTTCTGCGCCATCCGCGTGACGATGTCGACCCCGCCGTCGCTGACCCAGAGCTCGTCGGCGATGCCGTCGTCACTGGTGGTCAGCATCTCGCGGACCTGATCCGCGATCGGCGGATCGGCTTGCGCCGCGGCGGCATCCGGCGGGAGTGGCGCGGGATCGGCGCGTTCCAGCGCGTCCAGGGCGATCAGCAACTTCACCACCGAGGCGGTGTAGAACTGCTGATCGGTGTCGACGCCGGCGATTTCGGCGCCGGTGGTGGTGTCGACCACCTCGATGCCGACCTGGCTGCCGGGTGCGGTGAGATCGATCGCGGACTGCATCTGCCCGGCGATCGCGGTCGCCGAATCGACGAGCAGGCCGGGTGAGGACGTGGTGACCGGAGCCACGGTGGGGGGCGCCATGGCCGGTGCGAGGTCCACGGGGCGTGCCTCCGCCACCTGAGTGGTCGCCAGTGCCGAAACCCCCACCACCGCACACCAACACGCCAGCCAACGCACCGGGCGCCGACGGATCGGAATTGCGTTCATACCTCTATAGGAACCTTTTCTGACTGTGGAATCCTCGAGGAAAAGATAGTAACCGTCTGTCAACCCGTGGCGACAGTCGGAAAGCTTCGATCCGAGGGACACACGGGACGACACACCCGGGAAACCGGGGGATCCACGATCGCCGTGACCGGAATATCCTTGAAGTTCAGGTCGAAGGTTGTATCGAGGTCGTCGTGACGCACAGCGATCCGCTCTCCACGGAACGTGACCCGATCGCGGGGTTCGCGGCCGAGCTGGCGGCTGCCGGTTTCACCGGCCCCGTCGAGATCGGCAGCGGCGGTTTCGGTGTCGTGTACCGCTGCCGCCAGCCCGCCCTGGACCGTACGGTCGCGGTCAAACTGCTCACCGCCGAGACGGATCCGGACAATCTCGAACGTTTCGTGCGGGAACAGCTGGCGATGGGCAAGCTCTCCGGACATCCCAACATCGTCGACCTCTTCGAGGTGGGCACCAGCGCCGCCGGACGGCCGTACCTCGTCATGCCGTACCACTCGCGCGGTTCGCTGGAGGCCCACATCCAGGAGTGCGGCCCGGTGGGCTGGACCGAGGCGGTGCGGATCGGGGTGAAGATCGCCGGGGCGCTGGAGACGGCCCATCGCGGCGGCACCCTGCACC
This sequence comes from Nocardia sp. BMG111209, assembly GCF_000381925.1. Classification (NCBI taxonomy): domain Bacteria; kingdom Bacillati; phylum Actinomycetota; class Actinomycetes; order Mycobacteriales; family Nocardiaceae; genus Nocardia; species Nocardia sp. BMG111209. The sequence goes on along the minus strand of NZ_KB907308.1, from coordinate 1,042,960 downwards.
GGGACGTGAAGCCGGGCAACATCCTGCTCGACGACTACGGCGAACCGCAGCTGGCGGATTTTGGCATCGCGCGGCTGGCAGGCGGTTTCGTGACCACCGCGGGCACGGTGACCGGTTCGCCGGCCTTCACCGCCCCCGAGGTGCTGCAGGGGCAGCCGCCGGACGCGGGCGCCGACGTCTACGGCCTGGCCGCCACGCTGTTCTGCGCGGCCACCGGGCACGCGGTGTTCGAGCGGCGCAGCGGCGAGCAGCTGGTGGCGCAGTTCCTGCGCATCACCCGGATGCCGGTGCCGGATCTCGCCGAATACGGGCTGCCGCCGGATCTCACCGACACGATCGAGCGGGCGATGTCGCGCGACAGATCCGATCGGTTCACCACCGCGGCCGAATTCGGTGACCGGCTGCGCGAGATCCAGGCCCGGCACGGCCTGCCGCCGGACGAGCTGCCGGTTCCGTTGGCGGACAGCGGATCCGAGCCGGACGCGGACGGCCGGACCTCCTCCGCCACCACGGAGAGCCGGACCACCGCCGCCGACATCCGCACCGTCGCCGTCCGGATCGGTGCGACGGGATCGCGCACCACCCCCACACCGCCGGTGCCCGCCACCCGTTTCCGGCCGCCACCGGCCACCCAGGGGCTCGTGGCGCGTGATCGGCTGCTCGGGATGCTGCGGCGGGGCCGGGACCGCAGACTCGCGGTCGTCCACGGCCCCACCGGATTCGGTAAGAGCACCCTGGCCGCGCAGTGGTTCGGCTGGCTCACCGCGGAGGGTACGGCCGCGGCCTGGCTGACCGTCGATCGCGACGACGACAACGTCATCTGGTTCCTGTCACATCTGATCGAGGCGATCCACACCGTCCGGCCCGCGCTGGCCCGCGAGCTCGGCCAGTTGCTGGCGACGCACGGCGACGAGGCCGAACGGTACGTGCTCACCTCGCTGATCAACGATATCGACGCCCGCGGTGAGCAATTGGTGGTGGTGATCGACGACTGGCATCGGGTCACCGATCCGGCCACCACCGCCGCGCTGCGCTTCCTGATCGAGAGTTGCAGTCCCGCACTGCACCTGGTGGTGACCAGCCGCAGCCGCGCCGGCCTGCCGATGAGCGCCGCCCGCGCCCGCGGCGACCTGGTCGAGATCGGCGCCGCCGCACTGCGATTCGAGCCGGCCGAGGCCAGGACCTTCCTGGCCGGTCTGGTCGGGCCGGAGCTCGATCCGGAGGATGCCGACGAGCTCACCGCCGCCACCGAGGGCTGGATCACCGCCCTGCGCCTGGCCGCTCTCGCGCTGCGCGACAGCGACGATCGCGGCGGGCTGATCGGCAATCTCAGCGGCCGGCATCACCTCATCGGCGAATTCCTGGCCGAGAACGTCCTCGACACCCTGGAACCCGACCTGCTCGAATTCCTCACCGCCACGTCGATCTCCGACCGGGTCTGCGGCGATCTGGCCGCCGCCCTGACCGGTGTCGCGGACGGGCAGGCGGTGCTGGAGCGGATCGAGCAGCGAGATCTGTTCCTGCGCAGGCTCGACGACGGCCACTGGTTCCGCTACGACCACCTCTTCGCGGAATTCCTCCGGCAGCGGCTGGAACGGGACCGGGCACAGGGGATCACCGAGCTGCATCGCACCGCATCGCGCTGGTTCGCCGGGCAGCGCCTGGTCGGCGAGGCCGTCGACCACGCGTTGCGGGCCGGGGACGAGGCGGCCGCGGTCGCGCTGGTCGAGGCGGACGGCATGTCGCTGCTCGAACACGGCCACGCCGCGGGCCTGCTGGCCCTGGTCGGCACGCTGCCGGGCGCCGCCGTCGACACCCATCCACCGCTGCAACTGCTGCTGGCCTGGGCGAACACCCTGTTGCACCGCCCCGATCCCGCCGGACAGGCGCTGCGGCGGGCCGAGGACCTGCTGACCGGGACGCCGGGCGACACCACGCTGCTGCGCGCGCAGGCCGATGTCGTGCACGCGGTGGTGGCGCTGCGCGCGGATCGGTTGTCCGGCATCGACGAACAGCTCGCCCCGTGCTTCGAACACGCGGACCGCCTGCCGCCGTACGTGGTCGGGATCGCGGCCAATATCGCCACCTATGTGGCCGCCTACCGCTACGACCTGGACGAGGCCCACCGCCGCCAGCGCTGGGCGGCCCCGTACATCCGGCGGAACCGGGGCTCGTACAACGAGATTCACGGACTCTGCTTCCTGGGCGTGGCCGCCGGGCTGCAACTGGACATCCCCGGCGCGGAGAAATACTTCCGCCGCGCGCTGCGCCTGGCGCGCCAAACCGGTGGCAGCCAGTCGTATCCCGCGCGCCTGGCCGGTGCGCTGCTCGGCGAACTGCTCTACGAACGCGGCGAGGTGGCCGCCGCCGAACGCCTCATCGACGACGGCTACAAGCTCGGGCCCACCGCCGGCATCGTCGACTTCAAACTGGCCCGCTTCGTGGTCGGCGCCCGGATCAAGGCGCTGCGCGGCGATCGGGGCGCCGCCATCCGCCGCCTCACCGAGGGTGCGCGGGTGGCCCACGCCATGCAACTGCCGAGGTTGCGCGCCGAGGTCGAGAACGAGCGGTTGCGGCTGGGCCTGCCACCGCATCCGGAATTCGGCGAACTACCGGTGCTCGACTACGCCGACCGCCGCGCCCCGGCCGATCCGGTCGACGAATTCACCGTCCTGTACGAGGAATTCACGGCCATCCGGCTGCTGCTGCCCGACGATCCCGAATCGGCGTGCCGGTGGGCGCACGACTGGGTCGACCGCCTGGAATCCGTCGACCGTCCACGCGAACTGCTGAAGGCCCGCCGCCTGCTGATCGGCTGCCTCGCCGCCGCCGGCCGCACCGGCGAGGCGAAGGCGCTGGCCGCCCGAGTGGCCGCCCAGTGCGCCGTCTTCGGTTCCGTCCGTTACCTTCTCGACGGCGGCCCGTACGTGGTGGCGGTGCTGGCCGCACTGCGCGCGGATCAGGAGTCCGGCCGGTGGCGGCCCGAATGGCCGCACGTGCCGGAGGAATTCCTCACCGCATTGATGGCAGCGCCGGTCGCGCAGACCATCTGACGCTCAGGCGGCGGCCATCGCGGAGAGGAGCTCGTAGCCGACGTGCGCGGCGGCGATGCCGGTGATCTCGGCGTGGTCGTAGGCCGGCGCGACCTCGACGATGTCGGCACCCACCAGATTCACCGCGCGGAACGCCCGGAGCAGGTGCAGCAGTTCGCGACTGGTGAGGCCACCGGCCTCCGGAGTGCCGGTACCCGGCGCGTGCGCCGGGTCCAGCACGTCGATGTCGACCGAGACGTACACCGGGCGGTCGCCGACCCGGGCCAGCATCCGGTCGACGGCCGCGGCGACGCCGTCGATCTCCACCTGCGGCGCGGTGATCGTGGCGAAGCCGAGGCGGCGGTCGTCGTCGAGGTCCTGGTCGCTGTAGAGCGGACCGCGAGTGCCGATGTGCAGACTGGCCTCCCGGTCGATGAGACCCTCCTCGGAGGCGCGGCGGAACGGGGTGCCGTGCGTGACCGCGGCGCCGAAATACGTGTCCCAGGTGTCGAGGTGGGCGTCGAAGTGCACCACGGCGACCGGTCCGTGCCGGCGGGCCACGGATCGCAACAGCGGTAGCGCGATGGTGTGATCCCCGCCGAGCGTCAGCAGCCGGGCCCCGGTCCCGGTGAGATCATCGCTGGCCCTTTCGATCTCGGTGATCGCCGCACCGATGTCGAAGGGATTGCAGGGAATATCGCCGGCGTCGGCGACCTGCAACCGCTGGAAAGGGCTGACGTCGAGCTCGGGGTTGTAGGGCCGCAACAGTTTCGAGGAGGCGCGCACATGTGCCGGGCCCAGCCGCGCGCCGGGCCGGTAGCTGACCCCGGTGTCGAACGGCACCCCGACGACGGCGACGTCGGCGGCGGTGACCTCGTCCAGCCGGGGCAGCCGGGCGAAGGTGGCCGGGCCCGCGTAACGGGGAACCAGGGTGGCGTCGACGGGTCCGACAGGAGACATCGGCGGATCCTTTCCGGGAGAGGGGTACTGGGTGTCCGGCTAGTCCGTGTAGCCGGGGGCGACGCGGTCCAGCAGTCGCAGCAGGGCCGCCCAGGCGAGCTCGTAACCATCAAGGTCGGCGTAGTCGTCGCCGGGGGCCGCGCCGGTGGTCAGCTGGTGTGCGGCGCGCGCGCAGACCTCGGGCGGTGGTGTGGTCACCGGGCCCGCGGCGGTGGCCGTCAGCTGGATCCGGCAGGCCCGCTCCAGATAGAACATGCGCAGAAAGGCTTGTGCCGGAGTACTTCCCACGGTCAGCAGGCCGTGGTGACGCAGGATCAGCGCGGGATGGCCGCCGAGATCGGCGATCAACCGCTGTTGTTCGGCCCGGCCGAGCGCCACGCCTTCGTAGTCGTGGTATCCGATCCGATCGTAGAACTCCATCGAGATCTGGTTCAGCGGAAGCAGTCCCGCGGCGCTTGCCGCCACCGCACAACCGGCCTGGGTGTGGGTGTGCAGGACGCAGTGGGCATCGGCGCGGGCGGCGTGCACGGCGGAGTGGATGACGAATCCGGCCGGGTTCACCCGCTGCCCGCCGTCGCCGACCGGGTGGCCGCCGGCGTCGACGATCACCAGATTCGAGGCGGTGATCTCCTCGAACAGCAGCCCGTACGGGTTGATCAGGAAGCGTGGCTGCGCGCCGGGCAGCCGCAGCGAGATGTGGGTGAAGATGAGGTCGGTCATCCCGAAATGGGCGATCAGCCGGTACACCGCCGCCAGTTCCCGCCGCAGCCGCGCCTCCGGGCTCATCGGTAGCCCGCCCGGTCGGCGACCCGCTGCTGGAACAGCGCGGTGATCTGATCCCAGGCGGCGACGAGGTTGGTGGCGTCGGCGGCCGGGGAGTGCCGTCCGGCTTGCAGCCGGCGCAGGATCGGCAGATCCTGCTCGTTGACCGCGAACAGCGCCTCGGCCAATTGTGTTCGGGTGCCCGCGAATTCGGCCCCGGCGGCGGTGCGGTCCACGAACACCGCCATATGCTCCAGGGTGCGGCCCGGCGCCAGCGGATCGAAACCGATCACCTGGAACCAGTCGGCCTCCAGGAACAACAGGGCATTGGGGAAGACACAGAAGATGTCCTGCCGTTCGAGCAGATCGGCGGGCAGGTCGCCCAGCCACGGCAGGCGTTTCTCGGTCTTGCCGGTCTTGCCGACCGCGCCGCGGGGATAGCTGCCGCCCATGATGTCCGGCCGCAGCACCAGATCGTCGATGTCCAGCGCGGCCGCCACCGGACCGACCTGAGGATGGATGAACGGCAGGTGATAGAAGTCGAGGAAGTTCTCCACCACCAGTTTCCAATTCGCGGCGATGTCGAAGCGGCGTTCCTCGACCGGATGCAGGCGGTCGAAGGCGATGTGCGACCAGCGTCGCAGCAGGGGCGCGAGCCGGTCGGTGAAGTCGGCCGCGCAGGCCTGCGGATCGGCGTCGGCGGCAGCGAGATCCACGAAGATCAGGCCCGCCCAGACGTGGGCCGCGACCGGGATCAGGGCCAGCCGGTCACCGAGCTCGGCAGCGACGGCGCTCCCCTTGGCGCGGCCGTAGAACGGTGCCGCGCAGAGCTTTCCGTCGAGTCCGAACGACCAGCAGTGATAGGCGCACTGGATGCGTTTGCGTACCACCGTCGGTTCCTCGGTGAGCGTCATGCCGCGGTGGCGGCAGGCGTTGTGGAACACCCGGATCCGCTGCTGCTCGTCGCGGACCAGCAGCAGCGGTTGCCCGGCCACGGTGACCGGATGCACCGCACCCGGCTCGGCGAGCCAGTGGGCATAGCCGGCCCACACCCATCCGGCGCCGAACACCAGTCGTTGCTCGGCCCGGAATTCGTCCTCGCCGGTGTAGGCGCGCGCGGGCAGCAGCGCGCGGCCGGCCGGCGGTTCGGTCAGCGGTCCCGCGGCGATGTGGTTGCCGCCCAAGGGTTGTGCGGCGGTATGCGCGGTGGTCACGAGGTTCCTCCTGGGGTGCGGGCGAGGTCGTCGCAGGCGGTGGCGAAGGCCGCGGCGGCGCGGTCGCGCAGAGTGAGGGTGTCGGCCCACCGGTCGGACAGCTCGCGGCCGTCGGGACCGGTGATCGCGTACGGGGTGGTGCCGAGTTCGGTGCAGAACATCACCGGCTCGCTGCCGCCGCGGTACCGGAGGGCGGCGGTGAACGCGCGAATCCACCAGTCCCGGAACTGGTCCTCCCAGGCGCGATGTTGCGGGAAGCCCAGCGGGATCTGCACCTGGCAGCGGGTCGCGACCCGGCCCTGCACGGATTCGGCGCGCTCCAGCACGGCGGTGAGCAGTTCGTCGGTCGCGGCCGGCACCGGTAGCGGAATCTCGCTGCCGCACACGTAGTGCGACAGATCCATCGCGAGCCGGATCGCCGGATCGAGGATGCGCAGCAGCGCGACGGTGCGGTGCAGATCCTCGGTCAGTGTGTTGCGGTGGGTCTCCAGTTGCATGGCCACCCCGGCACCGGCGCAACGGCGGTGCCAGCGCTCCAGCACCGTGGCGAGGACGGCGGGCTCGTCGTCGAAGAGGCGGCCGCACACCACCATTCGGTCCGCGCCGACCGTGCCCGCATACCGCAGGGCGGCCTCGAGGTCCGGGTCGTCGGCGACGAAGGCGAACACCGCGACGCGCAGTGCCCGCCCGCGCAGTGCGGTCGCGAGCCGTGCCGCCCCGGGCCGCTGCCGCGCGCCGAGATCGACGGCGGCGCCGTCGAACCCGTTGCGCTCCAGCAGATCCAGCTGTTCCTCGAGCTGCCACGGTCGCGCGCCGCGATAGGGCAGGTCCTCCATCGCCCACAGTGAGTTGAACAGTTCCAGCCGCGGCCCGGTCACGATCGGGCCGCCGGTTCGGCGATCGGGTGCAGCGGCCGGCCGGTGTGCCGCCAGTGCACGACGTTGCGTGCCTGCGTCAGCACGTAATCGCGGGCGGCGGCGTCGGACAGATAGGCGACGTGCGGAGTGAGCAGCACCTTCGGATGCCCGGCCAGCCGGTCGCCGGCCGGTGGCGGCTCGATGTCGAGCACGTCCAGTGCCGCACCGGCGAGGTGGCCCGAATCCAGCGCGGCGGCAAGAGCTTCCGCGTCGACCAGGCCGCCACGGGAGACGTTGATCAGCTGGGCCCCGGGGCGCATGCCGGCCAGCAGGTCCGCGTCCAGCAGTCCGGTGGTCGCGGCGGTGAGCGGCAGATGCAGCGACAGCAGGTCCGCCTGCGCCACCACCTGGGCCAGCGGCGCGGCCGTGACGCCGGGCGGGATCGGCCCGTGCCCGTACCCGAGGATCCGGTGCACGGATCCGGCGGCGAGCGCCGCGACGCGTGATCCGGTGCGCCCCACACCGATCAGGCCCAGCGTCAGTTCGGACAACCGGCGCGGGCCCGGCACGGGCCGGGCGAGCCAGTCCCGGCGGCCGGACAGGGTGAAGAAGTCGAGGCGGCGCACCAGCGCCAGCGCGAGTGCCCAGGCGTGGGTGGCGACCTCCTCGACGGCGGCGTCCCCGACGGCGGCCACCCAGACGCCACGCGCGGTGGCGGCGGCCACGTCCACGGTGTCGCTACCGCGGGACAGCAGCGACACGATCCGCAGCCGCGGTAGCCGATCCAGCAGCGCCGCGTCGACCGGCGCGTAACCGGCCAGCAGGGCGGTGGCCCCGGCGGCGGCCGCGGCGATCTCGGCCGGATCGCGGGTGGCCAGCACGCGGACCCGGAATCCGTTGTCCTGCAGCAGCTTTACGCCCGGCGAGGGGTCGAGGTCGTCGATATCGGTGTAGACGGCGAGTTCCGGCATGTCGGCCCGCTTTCAGTGCACGTGCGCCAGGAAGGCGCGGGTGCGTTCGTGTTCGGGCTGGGTGAAGAACTGCTCCGGCGGCGCCTGCTCGACGATCACACCGGAGTGGAACAACGCCACCTCGTGCGCGACCCGCCGGGCGAACCGGGTCTCGTGCGTCACCACGATCATCGTCATGCCCTGGGCGGCAAGATCTTCCATCACCACCAGGACCTCGTTGACCAGCTCCGGGTCGAGCGCGGAGGTCGGCTCGTCGAACAGCATCACCGACGGCTCCAGCACCAGCGCGCGGGCTATCGCCACGCGTTGCTGCTGTCCGCCGGACAGTTCGGAGGGGTAGTGGCGCATCCGGTCGGCCATGCCGACGCGTTCCAGCATGGCCTGTGCGCGCTGTGTCGCCTCGGACCTGCCGATCCGTCGCACCGCCGTCAGGCCCAGGGTGACGTTGTGCAGCACGTCCAGGTGCGCGAACAGATTGAAACGCTGGAACACCATGCCGATCTCGGCGCGCTGCCGCGCCAGCCGCCGCTCCGGTATCCGCACGGCGGCGCCGGTGCGCCCGGACTCGGCGCCGATCTCCTTGCCGTGCAACAGGATCGAACCGCTGTCCGCGGGTTCCAGCAGCGACATCAGGCGCAACATGGTCGACTTGCCGGATCCGGACGGGCCGAGCACGGCCTGCACCGTGCCGGCCGCGATGGCGAAGTCGACGCCGTCCAGGACCGTCTGTGTCCCATAACTTTTGCGCAGGCCGACGGTCTGCAACAGGGGGGTGTGCACGGTGGGGCCTCCGGCAGATCGCGGGACGGTGGCGGATTCGTTCATCGGACCGGCACCGCCTCGGGCGCCGCGACGGCCGCGCGGGCCCCGGCGGCGCGGGAGACCCAGCGGTAGCGCCGCTCGATCAGCGCCTGCACGGCCATCAGCGCGCTGACGATGACGAGGTAGTAGACCAGTGCCGCGCTGTAGTACTCGGCGTAGCGGAAGGTCACCGACACCCCGACCTGGGCCGTGGTGAGCAGTTCGCGCAGCGAGATCACCGAGGCCAGTGAGGTGTACTTCAGCAGCGCGATGAGTTCGTTGCCGGTGGGTGGCAGTGCCACCTTCACCGCCTGCGGGAGAACCACTTTCAGCAGCACCTGATGCGGCGCCAATCCGATCGCGCGGGCCGCCAGGTGCTGGCCCTCGTCCACGGATTCCAATGCCGAGCGCAGGATCTCGGCCATGTAGGCGGCCTCCACGACCGCGAAACCGAACAGCGCGGCCAGGAACGGCGTGAACCAGTGCTCCCGCAGGGCCGGAAACAGCTGCGGCCCGGCGTTCCAGATGATCAGCAGCACCAGCAGGGTCGGGATGGCCCGGAAGAACCACACGTAGGCGCCACCGATCGCGCGCGGCAGGGGCCGGGTCGCGGTGCGCAGCAGGGCAACCGCGAACCCCAGCACTGTCGCCAGCGCCATCGAGACCACGGCCAGCGCCAGCGACAGCCAGGCGCCGTGCAGGAACTCCGCCGAGGTCAGCGCGGACCAGAAGATGTCTCGATCGAAGGTCATGGCGCTATCCCTGCGCGACCCTCGCCGGGTCCAGGCCGTACTTGGTCGCCAGTGCACCCAGCGCGCCGTTCTTCGCCAGCGTGCGCACCGCCTCGGCGGCCGGCGCGGACAACGGTGAGCCCTTGCGGGTGTACACGCCGAAATCCGTTTCGGCGGCGAAGACGTTCGGCACCGCGGTCAGCGCCTTGCCCGACTTCGACACCATGTCCACCACGGCGACGTCGGTTTCGATCAGCGCGTCCGCCTTGCCGTTGGTGACGGCGGCGACCGTCTCCGCGGTCTTCGGATAGGCCTGCACCGTGATGCCGGGCCGGCCGGCCGCGGTGAACTTGCCCGAAAGTTTCTGCAGCGTCTGCTCGTTGACGCCGCCGCCCTGCACCGCGACCGTCTTGCCGGACAGGTCGTCGGCGGTGGCGATGCGGGTGTCACCCGTGCGCACGAGCAGTCCCGGACCGGTGTGCAGGAACGGCGCGGCGTCGGCCACCTTGGTGCGATCCGCGCTGATGTACAGCGCCGACCACAGCACATCGCAGCGCTGGGCCTGCAATGCCGGCATCAGCCCGTCGAAGGCGGTGACCTGCCAGGTCACCTTCAGCTGCCAGAGGTCGGCCAGGGCGCGGGCGGCATCGGAGTCGAAGCCGGTCGGGTCGGTGGTGTTGCCCTCCGGGAAGTACTCCATCGGCGGATATTCCGGGTCGGTGCAGATCCGGAGCTCGCCGTCCTTCAGCAGTCCGGCGGGTGCGGCCCCGTGCGCGCTGCTGCCGGCGGATCCGCTGCCGCACCCGGCGGCGAGCAGAGCGATACCGAGCCCTGCTGCCACCAGCTTCAGCTTTTTCATCACGTCGATCTCCTGTTGGTGCGGTGGCGGTTGTGCGAAGTTTGCGCGTCGATCGGTCGCTGTCTCGACCGTGGCTGAACCATAGAAATTGCGATAAGTTTTGTCTAGTCGTAATTAGTTGCCGGACAAGGGGTTTCATCGATGAAATGTAAAGAGATGTTCGCATCGATGGCGCTGCGTAGCCGGAAGATTGCGACCGTGCTGCCGATCTGTAAAACCGGGGTGGACCGGATGTCGATTGTTAAGTTCGGATGACCGCCCCGGGTCCGATCGGCATCCACCACCTGGATGCCCGCATCCTCGATCACCTCCGCCGGGACGGGCGGATCGGCCGCAACGAACTGTCGGCGCGCCTCGGCGTGTCTCGGCCGACGGTGTCCAAACGCCTCGACGCGCTGTTGGAATCGGGGCACACCCGCGTCGTCGGCATCGTGCACCCGGCCACCGTCGGGCTGGAGGCGCTGGCCCACGTCTCGATCAGCGTCGAACAGCCGGTGCGGCAGGTGGCCGCGCGAGTGGCGGCCCTGCCCGAGGTGCCGTACGTCTCGCTGATCAGCGGGCGGTATCCGCTGATCGCGGAGATCCGCTGCGGCGACGCGGCGGAACTGGCCGGCGCGCTGGATCGCATCCGCAGCATCGACGGCGTGCGCGACACCAACACGCTGTACTACTCCGATCTGATGATCGACGCCGGCCAGCCGCAGAAGGTCGCTGCGGCAACCCTGGACGCGCTCGATCGCCGCCTGCTCGCGCGGTTGCAGGAGGACGGCCGCGCCTCCTACGCGGTACTGGCCGCCGCGGCCGACACCACCCCCGGCACGGCGCGGATGCGGGTGCTGCGCCTCATCGACGAGGGCATCGTCCGGATCGGCGCGCTGTTCGCCCCCGGACACGGCGACGCCGAGGTGGCCGTCGGATTCGGGGTGCGGGCCAGCGGCCGGGTGTCGGGACTGTCGCCGCTGGTCGCGGAACTGCCCGGCGTCCGGTTCCTCGCCGCCACCATCGGCCGGTTCGATCTGCTCGGAACGATCTACGCACCGCGGCTGGACGAGGTGGTGTCGGCACTGGATCGGCTGCGCGCGCTGCGACCGGTACTGGAGGTCGACAATTGGGTCCATCTGGACCTGATGAAGGAGCAGTACGGCGTCCCGATGCGCTGACCCCCGGGGATGCGAGGGCGTCGCGGGTAGGGCAGGGTGGGGGCGTGCACAGCATTGTCCTGGACAAAGTTTCGGTGACATACGGCCATCGGACGGTGTTCACCGACCTCGACGTCGTCTTCCCGGGCGGCCGCTGCACGGCACTGGTCGGCCCCAGCGGGGTCGGTAAGACCACGTTGTTGCGGCTGTTGAACCGGCTGGCCGAGCCGTCGTCGGGGGTGATCGGCCTCGACGGTGTGCCGCTGACCGAGCTGGACGTGCTGGAGTTGCGCCGCCGGGTCGGGCTGATTCCCCAGCAGCCGGTGCTGCTGGCCGAGATCGTGCTGGACGAGGTGCGGGTGGGCCGCTCGGATCTGCTCGAGGCCGAGGTGGTGGGGCTGCTGGCCCGCGCCGGACTGCCGGAGTCGTTCCTGCATCGCCGCTGTGCCGAACTGTCCGGCGGCGAGGCGCAGCGGGTCTGTCTGGCGCGCGGGCTGGCCGTGCAGCCGGAGGTGCTGCTGCTGGACGAGCCCACCTCGGCCCTGGACGAGCAGGCCGCCGCGGTGATCGCCGACCTGATCCGCGGCCACGTCGCCGCCGGTGGCGCCGTCATCCTGGTCAGTCACGACAGCGTCTTCGTCGGCACCGTGGCCGACGAGATCCTGCTGCTGGAACAGGGCCGGCTGTCACATCTCGGCGAGCTGGGTGAACGGGAGTTCCGGTGAACACGAACACAGCGCACGCACTGTCGGTACCCAGCTGGTGGGGTGTCGCGGCCTCGCTGCTGCTGGTGGCGCTCGCGGCAGGGATCGCCTATCGCCAGCGGCTGCGGCTGACCCGGGAGCTGCTCATCGCCGCCGCCCGGGCCGGGGTGCAGTTGATCGCGGTCGGCGCGATCCTGTTGCTGCTGTTCCAGCACACCGGCCTGCCCGGCGGGCTGGCCTGGGTGGCGCTGATGATCGTGGTGGCGGGGCAGGTGGCCGGGCGCCGCGGCGCCGGGCTGCCGCATGCGGTGTGGGCCGCCACGATCGGCGTCGCCTTCGGCGCGGTGCTGACCCTGGGTGTGTTGCTGGTGTTGCGGGTGATCTCCACCGAGGCGCGGGTGGTGGTCCCGGTCGGCGGCATGATCGTTTCCGGGGCCATGCAGGCCACGGGGGTCGCGTTGCGCCGAGTGCACGAGGACGCGATCGCCGCCCGTCCGCAGGTGGAGGCCCGGCTGTGCCTCGGCCTGGCCGCCGAGGAGGCGTTCCTGCCGTACCGCCGCTCCGCCCTGCGCACAGCGCTGGTACCGGTGATCGACTCGACGAAGGTGGTCGGGCTGATCAGCCTGCCCGGCGCGATGACGGGCCTGATCCTCGCCGGGGTGGATCCGCTGGTGGCCATTCGCTATCAGATCGTCGTGATGTACATGCTGCTGGCCGCCGCCGCGCTGGCCGCGCTCGCCGCCGCACGCATCGCCGAACGGTGGCTGTTCGACGAGGCGCAGCGGCTGGTGCCCGTCGCCGTCGATTGACAGCCTGAGCGCCGGGGGCTCACAGCGCCGCGAGGACGCACGCCCCGAGGAAGACCACCTGCACGACCGTCCGCAGCGGCAGCGGCATGCTCTTGATGCCGAGATCGGCGCGGGCGGCGCGGACGTTGGCGGGGAACATCACCAGCAGCAGCACCGCCAGGCAGATCGCCGCGACCGGGGCCACGGGTGGGATGAGAAGCCCTGCCGCACCGGCGAATTCGAGAATTCCGGTGACGGTCACGAGGGTCGCGGCGGCCGGTAGTCGCGGCGGCACCATCGCGATCAGGCCGCTGCGGCGCGGCTCGGTGAAATGGGCGATGCCGGTCAGCAGGAACATGGCGGCCAGCCCGAGGCGGGCGGCGTGCGGCCAGGAATCGAGCCAGCCGGTCAGGTGCAACCACCCGGCGAGCCGGGCGATCGCGGTGACGACGAGAAGTACGACCAGTGGTGCCATCGGGGACTCCTGATATCGGTTAATCTTGACAGTGGAAAGATTAGATCCGCCCCGTAAACTTGTCAACGTCAAGATGATGGGTCAGGATCGGATCATGACCAAGAGCGCCTATCACCACGGCGACCTGCGCGCCGTCCTGCTCACCGCCGCCGCCGAGCAGATCGCGGCCGAGGGCGTCGACGGGCTGTCGCTGCGCGCGCTGGCGCAGCGGGCCGGGGTGTCGCACGCCGCGCCTGCCCACCACTTCGGCAACCGGCAGGGTTTGCTGACCGAACTGGCGATTGCCGGATTCGACCTGCTCGCCGACGAACTACATTCCGCCGCAGGCGATTTCCGCGAGGTCGCGGTGGCCTATATCCGCTTCGCGCGGAACCATCCCGGGCATTTCGACATCATGTACCGGCACGATCTGCTGCGCGCCGACGACGAGCGGCTGGCCGCCGCGCGGCTGCGCTCGGGGACCGAATTGCGCTCCGGTACAGCCGAACCGGGATCAACCGCCCAATCGAGACGGGCCGTGCAGCTGGCCGCCTGGTCGCTGGTGCACGGATTCGCCACGCTGTGGCGCGAGGGCGCGCTGGTGGGATCGCAACTCGGCGGAGACGATCCGGAGGAACTCGCCCGCCGGATGGTCGGCACCGTGCGATTCGAACCCGAACCGCGATAACGGACATCGCCCGCGGCGGTTCGGCCGGCCCCCGCCCGGTTCCGCGGTTCTCGCGTTTCGGATACGGTGTTTCGCAGCGTGGCCACAGCTGTACCGATATGTTCGCCGGAACGAGTACAGGAGGGGCATGGGCACGGATGTGACGCTGTTGCACCGATTCGTGGTGTCCGAGCTCGTCACGGCCGGACTGGATCGGGACACGCTCCTGCGCGAATGCGACATTCCGGAGTGGACGCTGAGCGGACCCGGTGTGCACCTGCCGAGTGCGACGTTCGCCCGGCTCTGGGAGATCGGCTGCGATCGGCTCGGTGAGCCGGATCTGCCGCTGCGCATCGGAACTCGTTATCCGCTGCGCACGGCCGAGTTGTTCGACTATCTGTTCGCCACCGCCGCCACGGTCGGCACCGGACTCGCGACCTGCGGCCCCTACATCACCGCGGTCAGCACCAATCACGGTGCCGCCCTGCGATTCGACGGCGAGGACCGCGCCACGGTGGTGCTCGACATGATCGAGGGCGAGGGCCGGGGCCGCGATCTGGTCCAATTGTGGGGCCTGACCGCGATGTTGACGCGCACTCGGCGGGTGGTCGAGGGCCCGCTCGATCCGGTGCGGGTGACGCTGCGGCAGAACGCGCCTCGCGACGACCGTCGCTGTATCGACGTATTCGGCACGGCCGGAATCGAATTCGGCGCCGACGCGGACACCATGACGTTCCGCGCCGCAGATCTCGACCGCCCGCTGACCACCGCCGACCCGATGCTGGCGCAGGTACTGCGCCCGCTGGCCGAAACCCTGCCGCCCCCACCGGAACTCCCGGCCGCCTGGCCCCGCCGGGTGGCCGGCGCCCTGCGCGCCGCGCTCACCGACGGCGAGGTGTCGCTGGAGGTGGTGGCGCGGCGGCTGGCGATCAGCCCGCGCACCCTGCAACGCCGGCTGTCCGAGGCGGGCACCAGCTGGCGGCGTGAGCTCGATCGCGCCCTGGGGGTCCGGCGATGAACACCGATGTGGCGCTGTTGCACCGTTTCGTCATCGGCGAACTCGCGGCCGCCGGCGTGGATCCCGCTGCGCTGCTGCACGAATGCGGCATCCCGGCCTGGGCGTTGTCCGGCGGCCCGGTGCATCTGTCCAGCGGCACCTTCGGCCGGCTGTGGGAAATCGCCGAGAAGTGGCTCGACGAACCGGAAGTCGCGTTGCGCGTCGCCTCCCGTTACCGGCTGCGGGTACTCGGGCTCTACGACTACCTGTTCGCCACCGCCGCCACGCTCGGGGCCGGATTGGCCACGTGCGGACCGTATGTCGGCGCCGTCACCACCAATCACCGGTTCGATCTCGTGGCCGACGACGAGCGGGAGAGCACGCTGTCGCTCGAGATGATCGACGGCGCGGGCCGGGCCCGGGACCTCATCCAGCTGTGGGGTCTGGTGGCGGTGCTCACCCGCGCCCGCGGCACCGTCGACGACCCGCTGACGCCGGTCCGGGTCCGGCTGCGGCAGCGCGCCCCCCGCGACCATCGTGCCTACGTCGACGTGTTCGGCACGGCCGCAATCGAATTCGAGGCACACTCGGATTCGATCACCTTCAGCGCCGCCGATCTGGCACTGCCGCAACGGACCGCCGATCCGGTGCTGGCGCGGGTTCTGCAACCGCTGACCGCGACCCTGCCGCCCCCGCCGCCGCTGGCCACGGCCTGGCCGCAGCGGGTCGCGGTCGCGCTGGCGGCCGCGCTGGACGACGGCGACCCGTCGCTGGCGGCGGTGGCGCGCCGGCTGGCGACCAGTCCCCGGACACTGCAACGGCGCCTCGCCGAGGCGGGGACCACGTGGCGGCGGGAATTGGAGCGCGCCCGGCTGACCCGGGCGGGCGCGGCGGGACCGTTGAGCCCCCGGCGGCAGGCGCGGCTGCTCGGTTACACCGACGCGGACACGATGCGCAGATCGGAGCGGCGCTGGACGCTGGCGGCCCGCATCCTGCAGGCCGATCCCCGCGACTGAGATTCAGGCGCGCAGGTTGCTGGCCGCGATATTCCAGAAGGTGCCCCGGTCCAGCGCCCGGAAATCCCAGGTCTCGGCGATGGCGTACGTGGTGGCGACGATGGCCGGCACGTCGAAGTCCTCGCGTGTGGCGGTGCCCTTCGCCTCCAGTTCGGCGATCACGTACGCCGTCGCGGATTCGCAGGTGTTCAGCACGGTATCTCCTCTCGTCTCGGGAAACTCAGCCGATCGATGGTCCACCCGGCCTGCCGCACACGGGGTTTCGCGGCGAGCACCGAGCCGGGGGCACGCCGGCTCGGTGCCCCCGGCGGTCCCGGGTGCGGGGCGGCAGCCCGATCGCGGCGGATCGGGCCCGGGAACGACTGTTGCGCCGATGCGGCACGGATTCAGTGTCGTGGCTGCCGGACGGTGAGGCCAGCGGAAAACGCGCCACCTCGGGGCAAACGCGCCAAACTGGGGTGGCGGTACGACGACGATTGCTCAGACGCAGGGACTTCGAGTGTACCGGCGCGTACGTCCCGCGCGTAGGGCCCGCGACCGGGCGAACTCGTCGCAATGCCGGTTTCGTCCCACCGCGGGCGGACCGTCCGAACGGAGCGGTCAGTCGTCCCCGCGCGGATCCGGATCGCCGGCGGGCGGGTCCGGCGGGACTCGCAGATGCGCGGTCAGCAGCAGATGATCGAAGGCGGTGATCACCTCCGCCGGTACGCGCGGCACCTCGAGCAGATCACCGAGCAGCCGGGCGGCCAGCAGCTGCCACTTGATGTTGGTCTCCTGGGACCGCCATCGCAGCACCTCGAACGCCTGATCGGCGCCGATCCGGTACATGGTCATCAGCACCCCCTTGGCCTGTTCGATCTCGGCGCGGGTGCGGATGATCTCCGGCAGCCGCGTATCGAACAGCTCGCGAGCGGTGTCGGCGACGACGGTGCCGAGGTCGACGTAG
Organism: Nocardia sp. BMG111209; assembly: GCF_000381925.1. Taxonomy (NCBI): domain Bacteria; kingdom Bacillati; phylum Actinomycetota; class Actinomycetes; order Mycobacteriales; family Nocardiaceae; genus Nocardia; species Nocardia sp. BMG111209. The sequence continues at coordinate 1,026,062 of NZ_KB907308.1, read as the reverse complement.
AACCCCTCGGTCCCGATGGCCTGTCCGTCGGCGTCGATGATGAGATCGGCGACCACCATCACGGTGTGGACCCGGCCCGCGGTGTCGACGACCCGGTGCCGGCTCGAGAACGGCACCGCGCGGGTGGCCGATCGGGTGATCGCCGCGGCGACATGGTCGCGGTCGTCCGGATGTTTGTGCGCCAGCAGCAACGCCGTGGTCGGTTGCACCGCATCCGGCGGATATCCGTGCATCCGGAACACCTCCGGCGACCATTCCCAGCGCTGCGACTCGAACCAGAACCGGAACCGCCCGGCGACCGGGATCGGAGCGTGCGCATCGCCCGCCGGATCCGCCGTACGATCGCCGGCCGAGATCGCCGCACGGCCGTCGCTCGGCGTCATCGCCACGGCCACCCGCCATTCCCACGCATCGTCAAGTCACCCGTCTCACAGAGCATTCGTTCGTGCTCCGCCGGGGACTGGGGCGGAATGGTGGGCCGCTGTCGGCGGCCCGGACCGGACCAGCCTAGCACTGGTGGCGTACCGGTCCGGAAATCGGCGGCCGGCGCCGAGCGGGTGTGCAGTCGTGTTGCGCCGCAGGCGGTTACACGCGCAGGCCGGCCTCGATGATGGCGCGGGCGATGGTGTGCAGCGGCGTCCGGTTCGTGCGCGCGTGCTTACGGATCAGATCGAACGCCGCGTCGGGGGTGATGTTCCGCACGGTGGCGATGATGCCCTTGGCCTGTTCGATCACCACCCGGGACTCCAGCGCCTGTTCCAACTGCTCGGTGACCTGCTGTTGCTGATTCCACTTGTTCGCGTTGACGATGTACCCGGTGGCGACGGAGGCGAGGATCCGCGCGGCGTCCAGATCCGCCTCCGACCAGATGCGCGGCCCGGCGCTGTAGAGGTTGACCGCGCCGAGTCGCTCCTCGTTCAGCCACATCGGAATGCCCGCGACCGCCAGCACCCCGACCTGCAGCGCCGTTTCGGTGTACCTCGGCCACCGGTCCGTGGATTCGCGCAGATCGCTCACGGCCACGACCTCACCGGTGTGACTGGCCTCCATGCACGGTCCCTGCCGGCTGAGCTCCTGCACCCGTTCCAGGGTGGCGACCGGGGCGGCGGTGGCGCTCACGAACCGCAGCACACCGTCCTCCAGCAGGCAGATACCGGCCCCGACCAGGTCGAAGACCTTCGTCACACTCATACCGAGCTCGTCGAGTGCCGTCTCCACCTTGTAGGGCGTCGGCAACAGGCGGGCGAATCGTGCCAGCGCCTCCACCAGAGCCGAACTGTCGTGTGCCATCACCGGCCTCCCGATCACGGCGGCCGTCGCTCGGCCGCGTCTCCTTCCAGAGCTACCCGAGCCGGCGCGCCCGACACAGCCCCGGCGAGCGCGGCCGCCGCCGGTCCTCGGCACAGTGTGCCGACCACCTCGGATGCGGACCCCCCCGGACATGAGGCGGCCCGGCGTCGCGGCGTGTTGCCATGAGCCGGGCCCGCGTCCGTTGTCCGTCCGGGTCAGGCGGCCTTCGGCTCGATCAGCTGGATGTCCAGCTCGATGGCGACCTTGTCGCTGAGGAACGACGACGGCAGGCCCGCGCCCACGCCCAATTCGGTGCGCGACAGCGAACCGCTCGCGGTGAAACCGGTGTGCCGCTCGCCCTCCCGGAACTCCTGCACGCCGCCCCACTCGACCGCGAGGGTGATGGGCTTGGTCACCTCGCCGAGGGTGATCTCGCCGACGACCTCGAAGTCCTCGGCGACCCGGATCGGCTCGAGCGCCTTGAAGGTCAGGGTCGGCCGCTGCTCGACGTGCAGCAGGTCCGCGGTGCGGACGTGCGCGTCGCGCTGCTCGTTGCCGGTGTCGAACGACTCGAGGTAGACCGTCGCCGAGATCAGCGCATATCCGGACTCGTCCACGACGAAGCCGGCTTCGAACTTGTTGAACCGGCCGCGCACCTTGGAGATGCCCAGGTGGCGCACGGTGAAGTTGACCGACGAGTGGGCCGGGTCGAGGGCCCAGGTGCCGGGGAGCAGAGTGGTCTGTTCAGGAGTGGTCATAGCGCCGAGAGTAAGCGGACCCCGGTCCGCTTAACCACACCGCACTGATCCTGGTACTGACAGGGCGCGGATAACAGGGCGGGGATCCGGCAGGATGGTGGGGTGACGCAGTCCGAGTTCGCCGAATTCCTGATCGCCCGCCGCGCGCTGTTGCAGCCGGAGGAGGTCGGGTTGCCCAGTGGTCGCCGCCGGCGGACCCCGGGCCTGCGGCGCGAGGAGGTGGCCGCCCTGGCCGGCGTCAGTGTCGACTATCTGGCCAGACTGGAACAGGGCCGCGACACCAATCCCTCCACCGGAGTTCTCGGTGCGCTCGCCGACGCCCTGCGGCTCAACGAGGTCGAGCGGCATCATTTCGGCAAACTGGCGATGGGAATGGAGCGTACGTCCACCTGCCCCGGCGCGAGCGAGGCGCACGATCAGGTGACCGAGACCATGCAGGCCGTGCTGGACGGACTGCATCCCACCCCGGCCTTCCTGGTCGGCCGCTGGCTCACGGTGCTCGCCTCCAACGCCGCCTGGCGTGATTTCGCGGAGCCGCTGGGCCTGCTCGACGCCGAGGCCGAGGGCAATCTCGCGTACTACGTCTTCGCGCATCCGCGGGCCGCGCAGTACTGGCGGGACTGGTCCGGGGTCGCGGATCTGATGGTGTCGCTGCTGCGCGCGGCCCGCTCGCAATGGCCCGAGGACGGGCGGCTCGGCGCGATGATCGACGCCCTGCACCGATTCCCGGAATTCGTCCGCCGCTGGCGTTCGCACCGGGTGGTCGAACATCGCCGCGTCACCATGCATCTCGACCATCCGCGCCGCGGCGAGGTCGAGGTCGAGGTCGAATTGCTCACTCCCGCCGCGGATCAGACCATGATGGTCTGGCTGGTCGACCGCCGCCGCGCGCCGGCGCGGGGCCTGCGACTGGTCAACGAGTAACGCCCGCACGCAGATCGGCCCGCCACCTGGCGTGGCGGGCCGATCCGGGCTCGGCTACTGGCGGCCGGCCTTCTGGCGCATCCTGTCCGCGGCATTCTTCATGCCGGACTCGGCTCGATCCCGGTTCTCATTCATCTCGGCCTCGGCACGTTCGCGGCCCTGGCGCATGTCATCGGCCATCTGGCCCATGCCGCGCCGGTTGTCACCGGCCATCTGCTCGCGCTCGTTCTGTGCGCGGTCCGCCTGCTGCTTCATCGGCTTCTTGGCCTTGGCAGCCACCTGGCCGGGCTTTTTGTTGCGGTCAGACATCTGAACCTTCCTATCGGTCGGGTCACGTCCGAACAGAACCTGCGGTCGGGACGAGCCTCATCCGGCTTGTCCGCCATCGGGTGGAACGTCGCCGAGTCGGCGTGTGATCGCCGTTCCGGCCACCGGTGAATCTGCCACAGCAACTGTTTCGACAACCAGCCTGCGGCCCTAACCATCCTGGCGATCGGCTCGCGCGGGTGTCAAACAAAGAATTCGTACCGATGCAGCTAGTGTTGCGCTAACGCAACGGGTCGGGACGCCAGCTGGTCCGCACACGCCGCTCGGGAGGAATCATGACGAGTACGGTGACCGACGAATCCCGGATCGACCCCGGGGGTACGGCCGCCACCACCGCAACCGAATCCATCGCACCGCGCTCACCCGGAGAGGTGGCCGCCGAGGCGGTACGCGATGTCGCGATCGCCGCGGCGCGCGAAATCACCGGCGTGGACCGGGAAGTCGAGGTGCGGGTGAAGATCGCCCGGGGCGAGCTGGCCCTGGCCCTGCAACTGCCGATCCGGTATCCGATGCCGATCTGGCAGGTCGCGACCGCATGCCGCGCCCACGTCCGGCAGCGGGTGCAGGAGCGGTTCGGTATGCCGATCCGCCGCGTCGACATCGAGGTGACCGAGCTACCCCGGAGGGCACTATGATTCGCCGCCCGCATCGCGCGGTACCCGCGGCCGTCCTGGCACTGGTACTCCTGGGAATGAGCGCCGCCGTGGCGCTGACCATGATCCCCGGACTGACCGGCGCCCCGGACTATCTGTGGCGCGACGTCGTGGTCCGCATCCTGCACGACATCAGCTGGAACGACACCCGGGTCGCCGCAGCGGGTCTGGCCGCGGTCAGCGGGGGAGTGGCGCTGCTCGCGCTGGCGGTGCTGCCCGACCGGGCCACGGTACTGCCGCTGGCCCCCGGCGACGGGATCGCCGCCGGCATCGCGCGATCCGGCCTGTACCGCGCGCTCGGCGCCGCGGCGGAATCCGTCGAGGGGGTGCATTCGGCCCGGATTCGGTTGCGCCGCAAGAAGGTCCGGGTGGTCGCCCGGGCCGGTGCGCGTTCTCCGGAACTGCGCCGCGCGGTCCGCGAGGCCGTCGACGAGCGCGTCACCCGGATCGCCCCGGCCCCCTCGCCGCGGGTGTCGGCGCGGGTGCGCCGACTGGGATCCGTTGCCCGGCAACATCATTCGAATCGCGGTGGCTGGGGGCGGCGATGATCGCCCGGCGGCGCGGCCGGATCCGGCCCAACCGCACGGTGCTCGCGGCGCTGGGACTGCTGCTGCTCGCCCTCGGCGGCTACGCGCTGACCGCCCATCTCGACGAGCTGAGCTGGGTCGACGCCGCGGATCCGGTGGTCCCCGGCACCGAACTGCCGCCGGACTGGGTGTGCTGGGGTATCGCGGTGGTGGCCGCGGGAATCGGGCTGGCCAGCCTGCGCTGGGCCGTCGCCCAGGTGCCCCGCACCCCCGGCGCGGTGCGCTGGCACGCGCGCGCCGCCGGTTCCGGCGATCTGGCCGTCCTGGATTCGGCCCGCATCGCCGCGCCGCTGGTCGCCGATCTGGAGACCTATCCGGGGGTCCGCTCGGCGACCGCCTGGGTCACCGGTTCGGGCCGCCGGCCGCGGGTGCATCTGCTGGTGCGGGCCGCGCAGGACACCGATGTGGTGGCGCTGCGCGGGCGCATCACCGCGCATGCGCTGCCGCGACTGCGCCAGGCCCTCGAGGTGGATGCCGTCCCGGTGAGTCTCGAACTGCGCCTGGAGGATTCGCCGGCGGTCAGCCCAGCACTCGGGTGACGTAGGGGTTGGCGAAGCGGCCCTCGGGATCCAGCCGCCGCCGGACCTGCTGGAAGCGATCCCATTCGGGGTATCGGTCGCGCAGGGTCTCGGCGGTCTGGAAGTGCCGCTTCCCCCAGTGCGGCCGGCCCTGGTAGCGGTCGAAAACCGCCTCGCAGGCCCGGAAATACGGCTCCCACGCCATGCCGCGGTACTGATGCACCGCGATGTAACAGGTCTCGCGGCCGCCGGCCGGGGAGAGGAAGGCGTCGTCGGGTGCGACGAATCTGACCTCGGTCGGCATCGGCGAATCGAATCGCGTGCCGATCTCCTTGATCTCGCGCAGCGCGGCCGCGGCGTGCTCGCGCGGAATGGCGTATTCCATCTCGGTGAAGCGGAACAGCCTGGGGGAGGCGAACACCCGGTACGAGCGGTCGACCTGGCGGCGATAGCTGCCGGCGTACGCGGCCAGCCGCTGCACCCACGGGATCAACTGCGGACGGCGGCGGGTCAGGCGGCACAATCCGTCGAAGGTGTAGTTGGACATGGCGATATCGGCGAACCAGTCCACCACCTCGGGTCGCGGCTGCTCCGGCCCGGCCACCCGGTTGTTGCGCTTGGTCATCGCCAGCGGGCTGTGCGCGAACATGTAGAACTCGAAATGCTCGTTCCCGTCGACGAATTCGTCGAGATCGGCGAGCACCTCCGCGAACGGCACCGGACGCTCGATGCCCTCGAGCACGAACGACGGCACGAGTTGCAGGGTCACCGCCGTGACCACCCCGAGCGCACCGAGATTCACCCGCGCCGCACGCCAGCCGTCCGGATCGGTCCGCTCGTTCAGTTCCACCCGGCTGCCGTCGGCGAGCATCAGTTCCACCGAATGCAGTGCGGCCGAGATGTTCCGGAGCGTCCCGCCGGTCCCGTGGGTTCCGGTGGCGGTCGCGCCCGCGACGGACTGCACGTCGATATCGCCGAGATTCGGGAAGGCCAGCCCGAACGGGTGCAACCGGGTACTGATCGCGTTCAGGGTGGCGCCGGCCTCGACCCGCACCAGGCCGGTGTCGGTGTCCACGTGCCGGATCCGATCGAGATTCGACATCCGCAACAGCGTGCCGTCGGTGAGCACGGTGTCGTTGAAGGAGTGGCCGGCTCCGGCGACGCGCACGGTGTGCCCGGCGGCTGCTGCGGCCGCGAGCGCGGCGGCCACCTCGTCGGGCGAACCGGGGGCGGCCACGGCGGCGGGCGCGCACTGCTGGTCTCCGGCCCAGTTCACCCACAAGTTGGTCATCCGTCCAACTTTAGGGGATGAGTGTGTCCTGCACCACCGGACGGGCGGAATCGCATGGTTCGCGGGCGGTTCGCCGGATCGGTGCCGGCCCGGCTCACTTCTTGCGGGCCGCGAACACCGCGTGCTTGGCGGCGTGGATCTCCTCGTCGGTGAGCGGGCCGACCGGCAGCGACTGCCGCGGCACGGAATCGCCGCGGAGGCCGTCCAGCAGGATCGCGAGATACCGCCGCCACGCCTCCGGATTCACCGAGCGGGTGAGGGTGGCCATCGTCTCGACCATGGTCATCAGCGCGAAGAAATCGGTGCCGGCGATATCCGGACGCAGCGCTCCCACCGCGATGGCGTGCTCCAGAAGGTGATTCATCGTCGACTCGATGCGCTCGTGCACGCAGCCCAGCCGCTGCACCGATTCGGGCACCGACAGCATCATCTCGCCGAGGCCGCGATTGTCGGCCATGTGGCGGCACGCGAAGTCGCAGAAGCCGACGAGCCCGGCCCACGGATCGGGATCGGCGTCGGCCGCCTCGGCGGCCTCGGCCAGTTCCGTCATGCCCTGGACGAACACCTCGTTGATCAACTCGTGCTTGTTGGCATACCGCCGGTAGACAGTGCCGATGCCCACACCCGCGGCCTCCGCGACATCATCGAGAGTGACCTCGAGCCCGCGCTCGGCGAACAAACGCCTGGCAGCGGCCAGGATGCGCTGCTGATTGCGCACCGCGTCGGCGCGCAAACGGCGAGGTGGGGCGGGTGTGGTGGCGGGATTCACACTGACATTCTACTCGGAAACGGGATTAAGTGGAGGGAGCTGCTCCGTTATGGTGGTAGCTTCGTGGAAGCAAGTGGAGGAGAACCCTCCGCATACTGGTAAACCTTCGGCCAACCGATTTGAGGGACTCATGAACTCCGCTGTCGATCTCGACAACCGGCCCGGCGGGGCGCCGCCGGGCCCGGTCACGCATCGAGCCGAGCGCCGGAGCAGGCGAGGCTCGCACGCCGCGCGCTGGTGGGTGCTGGCCGTCCTGGCCGCCGCGCAGCTGATGGTCGTGCTCGACGCGACCGTGGTGAACATCGCACTGCCGGAAGCGCAGCGCGCCCTCGGCTTCTCCGACGGCGACCGCCAGTGGGTGGTCACCGGTTACGCCCTCGCCTTCGGCAGCCTGCTGCTGCTCGGCGGACGGCTGTCCGACCTGTTCGGCCGCCGCACCACCTTCATCGTCGGCCTGATCGGCTTCGCCGCCGCCTCGGCCATCGGTGGCGCCGCGAACGGCTTCGAGATGCTGGTGGCCGCCCGCGTCGCGCAGGGCCTGTTCGGCGCGCTGCTGGCGCCGGCCGCGCTGTCCCTGCTGACCGTCACGTTCACCGAACCGTCCGAGCGAGCGAAGGCGTTCGGCATCTTCGGTGCCGTCGCGGGTACCGGCGGTGCGCTGGGCCTGCTGCTCGGCGGCGCGCTCACCGAATGGGCATCGTGGCGCTGGGTGATGTACGTCAACCTGGTGTTCGCCGCCGTCGCGCTGATCGGCGCGGTGCTGCTGCTGGCCAAGCACACCAGCACCGAGCGGCCGAAGCTCGACATCCCCGGCACCGTCGCGGTGACCGCCTCGCTGTTCGCCATCGTGTACGGCTTCTCGAAGGCCGAGACGAACGGCTGGGGCAGCGGCACCACCCTCGGCTTCCTGATCGGCGGCGTGGTGCTGCTGGTGGCGTTCGTCGTACTGGAGTCGCGGGTCGCGAATCCGCTGCTGCCGCTGCGCGTGGTGCTCGACCGCACCCGCGGCGCGTCCTACCTGGCGGTGTTCGTCATGGGCATCGGGATGTTCGCCACCTTCCTGTTCCTGACCTACTACCTGGAGAACACGCTCGGCTTCTCGCCGATCCGCACCGGTGTGGCGTTCCTGCCGATGGTCGCCGCGATGATCCTGTCCTCCACCACCAGCCCGTCGGTGCTGCTGCCGCGGGTCGGCCCGAAGGTCACGATGGGTGTGGGCTATCTGCTCGGCGGTGCCGCCATGGCGCTGCTGACCCGGATCGACGTACACACCTCGTACGCGACCCATGTGCTGCCCTCGCTGATCCTGATGGGCCTGGGTCTCGGCGCCGCGGTGTCGGTGGCCTTCCAGGGCTCGACCGCCGGTGTGCACCACCAGGACGCGGGTGTGGCCTCGGCGATGGTCAACACCATGCAGCAGGTCGGTGGCTCGATCGGCACCGCGCTGCTGAGCACGGTGGCCTCGAGCGCGGCGACGAGCTACGTGCGTGGTCACCTGCCCCCGACCCCGGATGTGGTGGCGGAGGGCGCGATCCACAGCTACGTGACCACATTCTGGTGGGCGACGGTGATTTTCGTGGTCGGCGCGGTGCTGGTCGCGGCGATCGTGCCGAACAAGGTGCCCGTCCCCGCCGAGGGCGAACCGGTGCTCGCGCACTGATATTCACTGAGCAGTGCCCCGGTCCGGGTGAAACGGGCCGGGGCACAGTCGTTTCAGCGGCGGCGGACCGCGCAGGAGGCGGCGGCCTTGGCCCGGTCCACCTCGTCGTCCCGCAGCGGCGGGACCGAAAGTTGCTGGCGCGGTTGGTCGTCGCCGCGGATCCCGTCGAGCACGATGTCCAGGTACCGCCGCCACACGTCCGGATTCACCGACCGGGAGAACGCCGCGACCGATTCGACCATCCCGACGATCGCGAAGAAATCGGACGACGCGATGTCCGGCCGCAGTACCCCCGCGTCGCGCGCCCGGTCGATCACCGTCGCGATGGCCGGTTTGACCCGATCCCGCATGGACACGAAACGTTCCATGGCATCGGGCAATTCGAGCATCACCGCGCCGAAACCGCGATTGTCGGCCATGTGCCGGCAGGCGTACTCGAGCAGTTTCACCAGGCCCGCCCACGGATCCGGATCGGCGTACGCGGATTCGGCGGCCTCTGCCATCGCGTCGACGTGGCGCTCGAACACCTCCGCGATGAGCTCCTGCTTGTTGGCGTAGCGCCGGTACACCGTGCCGACGCCGACCCCCGCGGCCTCCGCGACATCGTCGAGCGTGACCTCCAGACCCCGTTCGGCGAACAGCTGCCGGGCCGCGGTGAGGATCCGCTGCTGATTGCGGGCGGCGTCCGCGCGCAACCGCCGTGGTGGCGCCGTGGTGACGGGATTCACTCCATTATGTTAACAAGCATCCGCGGGAACCGGAGCCGATAACTCCTATTTACCTGATACCAGCAAATTTTCGGCGATCACTCGGGCGGATCCGGTGGCCGCCGCCGCGGCGCCGATGACATCGCCCAGGTCGCGTCGGGGGTGGGGATCCGGTCGCCGACGGCGGGTCCGGCCGACCGGCCGCCCGACGCCAACCACGGAGATCGCTGGCAGTTAGCATGACAGCCGTGGAATTCCGAATCCGGTAGGAGGTTTCCAGGTGGGTTTGCGAACCAGCGCGGTCGCCGCGGGATTCGCTACCGTATTCCTTCTGGGGCGACGGTGATTCTGATGACGAGCCGGGCGCAGACGATACGGAAAGGAGGCCCGAGCATGGCCCACGATCGAGCCGGACGGCCGGCCCGGGCCACCGACCTGGAGGACATACCGCATCTGGTGACGGCCTACTACAGTCGCATTCCGGATCCGGCCGATCCGGCGCAACTGGTGGCATTCGGTACCTCCGGGCACCGCGGATCCAGCCTGGACTCCGCCTTCAACGAGGCGCACATCCTCGCCGTCACCCAGGCGATCGTCGAATACCGCGCCACCCGCGGCATCACCGGCCCGGTCTACCTCGCCCGCGACACCCACGCGCTGTCCGAACCCGCCTGGACGACCGCGCTGGAGGTGCTCGCCGCCAACGATGTCACCGCGATCATCGACGCTCGCGACCGCTACACCCCCACACCGGTGCTCAGCCACGCGGTGTTGCGGCACAATCGCGGCGGTACCCGGCATCAGGCCGACGGCATCGTGGTCACCCCGTCGCACAATCCGCCGCGCGACGGCGGCTTCAAATACAACCCGCCCCACGGCGGCCCGGCCGATACGGTCGCCACCGACGCCATCGCCGCGCGCGCCAACGAGTTGCTGCGCGGCGGCCTCGCCGGGGTGAAGCGCACCACTCTCGCGCATGCGCTCGCGACCACCGTGCAGCGCTACGACTACCTCGACAACTACATCTCCGACCTGCCGAATGTCTTGAACCTGGACGCGATTCGCGGCGCCGGCATCCGGCTCGGGGCCGATCCGATGGGCGGCGCGAGCGTCGACTACTGGGAGGAGATCGGCCAGCGCTACGACCTCGAGATCGAGGTGGTCAACCCGTTCGTCGACCCGACCTGGCGGTTCATGACCCTCGACGGCGACGGCAAGATCCGGATGGATCCCTCCTCCAAGTACGCGATGGCCTCACTGGTCGCCATCCGCGACGACTACGACATCTCCACCGGCAACGACGCGGACGCCGATCGGCACGGCGTCGTCACCCCCGACGGCGGACTGATGAATCCCAATCACTATCTCGCCGTGGCGATCGAATATCTGATCGCCAACCGGATGGGCTGGGACGCGCTCACCAAGATCGGGAAGACCGCGGTCACCTCCGCGATGATCGACCGGGTGGTCAGCGTCCTCGGCCGGCAGGTGCACGAGGTGCCGGTCGGCTTCAAATGGTTCGTGCCGGGCCTGTTCTCGGGCTCGCTGGCCTTCGGCGGCGAGGAGAGCGCCGGCGCCTCCTTCCTCCGGATGGACGGCACCGTCTGGACCACCGACAAGGACGGTATCTTGCTCGCCCTGCTGGCGGCCGAGATCACCGCGGTCACCGGGCGCAGCCCCGCGGCGGGCTACGCCGAACTCGAGAAGCGCTACGGCAGTCCCGCCTACGCGCGCATCGACGCCGCCGCCACCCCCGACCAGAAGGCCCGGCTGGCCGCGCTCGCCCCCGAGGACATCACCGCCGGCGAGGTGGCCGGCGAGCCGATCGTCAACATCCAGACCCGCGCCCGCGGCAACGGCGCGGCGCTCGGCGGCGTGAAGGTGTCCACCGAGAACGCGTGGTTCGCCGCCCGCCCCTCGGGCACCGAGGACAAGTACAAGATCTACGCCGAATCCTTCCACGGCCCGGAACATCTGGCCGAGGTGCAGGCGGCGGCCGAGGAAGTGGTGGGCCGCGCACTCGGCTGAGTGCGAGAGTTGTTCGCGGTCCGGTTCGGCTGTGGTGGTGAAGGTGTGACGGTGCGTGACGAGATGGTGACCGGCCGGCGCTTGCCGACCGAGATCTGGGTGCTGATCGTCTCGGCCTTCGTGGTCGCCGTCGGATACGGACTGGTCGCCCCCGCCCTGCCGCAGTTCGCCCGCAGCTTCGGCGTCGGGATCACCGCGGCCTCCGCGATCGTGAGCGCCTTCGCCGGGATGCGGCTGCTGTTCGCGCCGATCAGCGGCCGACTGGTACAGCGCCTGGGGGAGCGGACGGTCTACCTGTCCGGGCTGCTGATCGTCGCGCTGTCGACCGGCGCGTGCGCACTCGCACAGAGCTATTGGGAACTGATCGTGCTGCGGGCCCTCGGCGGTATCGGCTCGACCATGTTCACGGTGTCGTCGCTCGGACTGGTGATCCGCCTGTCCCCGCCCGCCGAACGCGGCCGGGTATCGGGCCTGTGGTCGACCGGCTTCCTCGTCGGCTCGCTCGGCGGACCGCTGATCGGCGGTGCGATGACCGGCCTCGGCCTGCGGCTGCCGTTCGTGATCTACGCGGTGGCCCTGCTGATCGCCGCGTTCGTGGTGTATCGCAGCCTGCGCGGCGCCGGCCCCGAGGCGTCGGTGGCCGCCGCGGACGTCCCGGTGCTGAGTTTCCGTGCGGCACTGGCCCGGCCGGCGTATCCCGCGGTGCTGTGGTCCAACTTCGCCAACGGCGTCGCGGTGCTCGGCGTGCGGACCGCCCTGGTTCCGCTGCTGGTGGTGGAGGTGCTGGGACAGTCCCGGGCCCAGGCCGGCGTCGCGCTCACGGTATTCGCCGCCGGGAACGCCGCGGTGCTGTTCGCCGCCGGTCGCATCTCGGATCGCCTGGGCCGCAAGCCGTTTCTCATCGCCGGGACCGTGGTGTGCGCGCTCGGCACCCTCGGCGTCGGCCTGGCCCCCGGCCTGATCTGGCTGCTCGCCGCGTCGTTCGTCGCCGGACTCGGATCGGGCCTGTTCAGCCCCGCGCAACAGGCCGCCGTCGCCGACGTGATCGGCGCGCGGGCCCGCGGCGGCCCGGTGCTGGCCGGATACCAGATGGCGGGCGATCTCGGCACGGTCCTCGGCCCGATCGCGATCGGGGCACTGGCCCAACGGGTTTCGTTCGAGGCCGCGCTCGCCGTGACGGCGCTGCTGCTGTTCGCCGCCGCCGTGGTGTGGACGGTGGTGCCGGAACCGTCGCGCCGGGTGGAGTCCGATACGGTGCCATGACGTTTCACCCGGTCAGTCGATGACAATTGTCGTGGGTGCGCCGGCGCATCCGGTCATAGCCTGGGCTCATGACCCGGAATCCCTTGTCCGCCTTGTTCTCCCGGATCGGTGATCGCCGCCCGGCGGTCACGGCCGCGGTGTTCGCGGTGACGGCCGCCGTCGGCATCGCACAACTCGTGCACCCGGGGCTGTACGACCTCGGCCGGCGCGACGGGTCCGCGATCGACCGCGGCGAATGGTGGCGGCTGCTCACCGGCATGTTCCTCCAGGACGGATGGCTGGCCGGCCTGTTGTTCAACCTGACCCTGCTGGCGGTCGTCGGCGTCGTCGCCGAGCGGGTGTTCGGCCGCGGCAGCTGGCTGCTGCTCTATTTCGGCTGCGGACTGTTCGGCCAGCTGATGAGCTACGTCTGGCTCCAGCCGACCGGCGCCGGGAATTCGATGTGCGTGGCCGGCCTGCTGGGCGCGCTGGCCTCGGCGGTCCTGCTCGCGCCGAGGCGATTCCGGATCCCGATCCCGTGGCGCCTGCGGCTCCCGGCGCTGGCGCTGCCCGTCCTCGCCGTCGTCGACACCGTCCTGCACGACAATCACGGCCTACCGGCACTGCTCGGCCTGGCACTGGGCGCGCTGCTGCTGCCCGAATCCGCCACCGCCCCTTCCGGTGCTTTCCGCGCGCCGGTGCGGCAGAGTGTTGCGCGTGACTGAACGGAGCTCGAAGTACACGCCGCGGCCCATGTCGAACGTCACCACCTACGCCCTGGGCGGCGTCGCGCTGGTGGTGGCGGTGCTGATCGTGGTGTTCGTCGTGCGCTGGAACAGCGACCACGGCCTGAAGGTCCGCGAGGACGGATACGGATCGGTGCACGACGGCGCCGTGCAGGCACTGCTGGACTCCGACGGCGCGATCGTGCTCGGCAAGCCCGGCGCGGCGCACACCGTCGACGCCTTCGAGGACCCGCTCTGCCCGTCCTGTGGCTCGCTGGAGCATCTCTTCGGCCAGGAGATCTCGCACAAGATCGACGACGGCAAGCTCGCCGTCCGATACCGCTTCGTGAACTTCCTGGATCCGAAGTCCGGCAGCAAGGACTACTCGACCCGCGCGATCGCCGCCCACGAATGCGTGGCCGACACCGGCGACGGTCCGCTGTTCTCGAAATTCCACCAGCTGATGTTCACCACCGAACAGCCCGGCGAGAACGGCGGCGACCTCACCAACGCGCAGATCGGCGACGTCGCGAAGCGGGCCGGCGCCCCCGACACCGTGCAGCAGTGCATCACCAAGGGCACCCGGGTCGACGCGGCCCGCATCCACGCCGAAGCCGCGCTGGCCGCGCTGAAGTCGGCGAACGGCGGGCAGATCGCGACCCCCACCGTGCTCGACGGCGGCAAGCGACTCGACGTCGACACCGCCGACTGGGTGACGAAAATCGCACCGTGACGGCGGATACCCGGTCCGAGTGGTCATCCCCTCCCACCCGGACCGGATCCGCGACCGCGGCCCAGAGGCCGCGACCGGCGTATCGGCTAGCGACCGGCAAATGCTACGGATCGATCTCCGCGGGCGGTGGATCCTCGCCGAGCAGCGCCTCGTACACCCGATTCCGGGCATCCGCGATCGCGTTGACGGTGTCGCGCAACTGCCCGGCGACGGCCGCGTAATCGCTTCCGGCACTGGTCCGATCGAGCTCGGCCTCCAGCCGCCGCCGCAACTGTTCCAGCGCCGCGATGCGTTCCCGCTCCACCCCGACATAGATGACGGTCGGCGCGGGCGGCCGATCCGGATTCTCCATGACGTGCCGTGTCCTCGTGTTCGGAGTGTCAATGCTGCCGCGGACGGCGTCGATCGAAACGGTCACCACGCCACCGGCCCCTCGGTCGCCGCATCCTCGGGCGTCGACCCCGCCAGTTGCCGATGCGTGAGCCGATGCGCCGCAATCGGATACGTCAGATCGAGTCCGGGCTGCGGGGTGGGCGAAACCATTGCCGCCGTATCGATCCGGCTCTCGGGAGCCTCGGAGTCGATGTGCGGGAACAGATATCGAGCCCCCTCCCGCACGGTGGTGTGCCGATCCCCGGTAGGACTGCTCCAGCTCAGCCGATCACCGTCGAGCCGCCGCACCCGCCACCCACCGGCCGACGACCGCAACCGGTGATGATGGGAACAGAGCGCGACCGTACTCCCCACGACCGCCGAATCATGGTGCGAGGCAGACCGTCCGGCCCCACCACGGCCGTGCCCGCCCCGCGGATTCTCACCCCTCGAATCGACCGCTTCCATCACACATTCCGCCGCCGCGACGGTGCACCCCGGAAACCGGCACTGCCCCTCGATCGCCCGCCGGGCCTCGTCGCCGGAATCCCCCCGCTCCGAAACAACCTGCAGCCGAGCCTGTTCCGCGATCCGCCGCACCAGCGCCGCATCCACCGGCCCGTACCCCGCCAGCAACCCCGGATCCTCGGTCAACCCCGCCAGCGCCTCCACCGACACCCCGACCTGCACCAACGCCCGCGGCACCCCTTCCGGCGCAGCCCCCGCCGGACACTCCGCCCGTCCACAGGCGCAGGCCAGCATCTCGTCCCCCTGAGCCAGCGCCACCAGCGCATCGGCCCGCCGCTGCGCCACACTCCGCGGATCCTCCGCGCACACCCGAGACCCCATCTCGCGCAACCGATTCGCCACCACCTGCGCCCCCATCGCGGGCAACACCCCGTCGAACAGGGCGACCCCGTCCTGCAGCGCCGAGATGCGCACATCCCGATCCAGCTCCCGCTGCTCCCGCCGCCGCTGCTCCCCGCCGGGATCGATCTTCGTCACCCAGCGCCGCGCCGTCTGCCGCAACCGCGCCGGCGTGGACCGCGCCGCCGTCTCCACCAGCGTCCGCTCCACCTCCGCCAGCACCTCGACCGGCAGATCCCGCACCGCCGCCACGATGACCTGAGCCCGCGCCAGATCGATCAGCCCCGACTCGAACGCCGCCGCGGTCTGCGGCAACTCGTCCAACCCCAGCCCGACATCGATCAACGCCGCGGCAACCTGCTCTCCGACATACACCGCCGCCGTGGCCTCCGCGGCCGCGAACTCCCCGGCCGCAGCACCCCCGTGCCGCTTCTCCCCGCGCCGGCGCCGATACAACTCCCGCACCGCCCGCACCTCCGCGGCCTGCGCGAACGCCGCCGCCCCATGTGCCCGCCGCAACGCGTCGACCAGCACCTCATCGCTCATCGCCTGAAGCTCTCCGCTGTCGAACATGTGTTCGAGCCTACCTTTCGAACGCCTGTTCCACCAGTCCTGCATCCAGGCGATTTGGTCCCGGCGCAAACGGTGGTGTAACTTCATCGAGGCCAGCGGGGAACACCTCCGACGGCAAACAACAACTGAACAACCTGGGGCTATGGCGCAGCTGGTAGCGCACCACACTGGCAGTGTGGGGGTCAGGGGTTCGAGTCCCCTTAGCTCCACCTGAAATCGCAGGTCAGGACCGATTCGGAATCGGTTCTGGCCTGTTTTGTTTGAACCGATTCGGGCCTTCGTAGGTGAATGCCCACGCGCCGGATCGTGGACCGGCGGCTCAGCGACCGGGCGTTCGGCGGTGATCGACCGTTCCACCACATGCAGCAACGATTCGCGGGTGTGCTCGTCGATCATCGACGCGATCTTCACCGCTCGGCGTCGACGGTCGAGTCGAACTGAAAGTCCAACGCCCACATCACTTTCGGAGCATCGGCCTCGATCGGCTCATTGTCCACGAGCAGGCACCTTCGGTACCGGCCGGGTGCAGGTCTTGGCCTGAATAGGTTGTTGCACAGTGGATTCAATGGTTGACGGACGTTCGCCGTTGCCTGTTTCGCCGTTGAAGGCAGCAGCGTTGTGGTGAGTTAGCATGACGCCTGCGCGTAGAGCTAAGCCTGAATCCACCGATGAATTCGGTGTATTTGGGTGTGTCGAAATGAAGAAAGTGCCTTCTGACCTGGGATGATTGGAGTTACCACACAACAACCAAGACAAGTTCCGAAAGACACTTTCAGTGCGATTGTTCCACAGGTTCGCCGAGTCCTCGGCGAGGTTCGATGATGATGGCCTCGTGTCGGTGGCGGGGTTGGTTCCGGTGATGACCCTGGCCGAGCAGACGGGTCTGACCAGGCTGTTGACCGAGAAAATTGCCATCGACGCGCCACGAGTCAAGTCCGGGTCGGTGAACCCGGCACCGAAACTGGCCACGTTGATCGCCGGGATGTGTGCGGGTGCGGACAGCATCGACGATATCGGTCTGCTGCGCAGCGGCGGGTGCAAGACGCTGTTCAGTGGCGTGTATGCGCCCTCGACGGTCGGGACTCTGTTGCGGGAGTTCACATTCGGTCACGCCAAGCAGTTGGAGTCGGTGATGCGCGAGCATCTGCTGGCCTTGACCGCGCGCGCGGATCTGTTGCCCGGTGCGGCTGTGCGGACCTTCGTCGATATCGATTCGCTGCTGCGCCCGGTCTATGGCCACCAGAAGCAGGGCGCGTCGTACGGGCACACGAAGATTGCTGGGAAAAAGGTTCTCCGCAAAGGACTTTCACCCCTGGCAACCACGATCAGCACCGACCTGGCGGCACCGGTGATCGCCGGGATACGGCTACGCGCAGGTAAGACCGGCTCGGGCAAAGGTGCCGCATCGATGGTTACCGCCGCGATCGGCACCGCTCGTGCCGCCCGCGCCACCGGCATCGTGCTGGTGCGTGGGGACTCCGCATACGGCACCCGCAAAGTCGTGTGCGCCGCGTTGCGCGCCGGGGCACAGTTCTCGCTGGTACTGACCAAGAATTCGGCGGTCAACGCCGCGATCACCGCGATCGGCGAAGACCAATGGACTCCGGTGCGGTATCCCGGTGCCGTGCGTGATCCCGATACCGGTGAGTGGATCTCCGACGCCGAGGTCGCCGAAATCTCTTATACCGCTTTCGCTTCCACGAAAGACCGGACCACCGCGAGGCTGATCGTGCGCCGGGTGAAAGACGCCCGATACCCCGATGCCCTGTTCCCGGTCTGGCGGTATCACCCGTTCTTCACCAACTCCACCGAGCCCGTCGCCGATGCCGACATCACCCACCGCAAACACGCCATCATCGAAACCGTGTTCGCCGACCTGATCGACGGGCCACTGGCTCACATTCCGTCCGGGAAATTCGGCGCCAACTTCGCCTGGGTCCTGTGCGCCGCGATCGCCCACAACCTGCTGCGCACCGCCGGAATACTGGCCGGTGGCCGACTCGGCCGGGCCCGCGGATCGACCCTGCGCCGCAAAATCATCACCATCCCCGCCCGGCTCGCTCGCCCTCAACGGCGTCCCATCCTGCACCTGCCCCGCTGCTGGCCCTGGGCGGACGCATGGCTCACGTTGTGGCACAACACAATCGGTTACACACCACCACAACCCGACAGCATCTGACCATCCCCGCCCGACGGGCCCGAACCGAGGACTCACGTGGAAAAGCTGGCCAGGCCAGCGGCTACCCCACGCCCGAAACCCGCTGGTCCGCGCGCCGCAGGCGCGCGGACCAGCACGAAACCCCCGTCAGTGGATTCAGGCTAAGGAATTCAGACATATGAGACATACCGAGCAGTTCTTCGACAACGTCGAGGAGTGGGCCGCGCTGAGCGACAGCTTTGCCCCTGCAACGCACCAGTACCGCGAGCCGAAACGTTGGCAGTCGAGTATGTCTGTTCAGAACACCGGTAGCTATACACTCCTGCACTCGGAAAAGCGCGGGGAGGAACTATTGACAAGGCCGACCTCATTGCTTCGAGGTTCTGCCGTGGATCAATACTGGATCATGGTTCCGGAAATGGGAGTGCACGTGGCCCGGAGTGGCGGTCGAACCTTGCGTTTCCCGCCCGGCCGAGCAGCATTGATTCGGCTCGACACACCGATCGCCCTGTACATGCCGCCGTCGAAAGTGTACGTACTGTCGCTGCCGACCGCTGACATCGACAATCGGTTGTCGAAACGCGAATCGACCCATATGGTCCTCGGTCTCGAATCCGGGCTCGGACGGATCGTAACGAACATGATCCGAACGACGCGGTCCGAACGAGATGGCTTGACAACGAGAGACTTCAATTCCGTCTGCGACCGCATCACAGAATTGGTATGCCTTCAATTGATAGGCGACGTTGAACCGCCACAGGCACAACTGACCGAAACAACCGAAGCGATCAGACGTTTCGTGCGAGACAATATCGGAGTTGGAGATACTCGGCTACCTGCCGTCGCTCGAGCGCTTGGTTGGTCGCCTCGCCATCTGAGATCGATTCTGCATCGTGCTGGCACGACATACCGCGAACTGCACCGGGACGAGGCTCTCCGGGCAGCCCGCGACATGCTGGAATGGCACGGTCCGCAGGCATTGAGCATCAGCGAAATTGCGACTCGTGTCGGATTCAGCAAATCCTGGTTCTGGACTGCGTTCAAAACACGTTACGGAGAGACACCGCTCAATTTCCAGAAACGCAGACGCCACGAGCTGTCGCCGTACGGGATCGGTCCCGACAGCATGGGACCCGAGGCCCGGTAAAGGCAGGCGCGCCGCGGCCATGGCCTCGACCTATACCCGTCAGGCGGGCACATCACTACTTGGCGTGCCGCCGCTGGTGAACAGTTTCCAGGACAGCGTTTTGGGCTGGTCGTGGATGAGATAGGTGAATGATTTCTCGTCTTGAAGCGAAAAGACGCCGCTCTCGTGCAGGCGCCGCGCGAGGTCCGCGCTTTTGACGGCGACCTTCAGCGGTCGGGACTCACCGATTTCTGCCAGCTTTTTCGCGAAGGCGCCTACCGCATCACTACCCTCGATCGAACCGAATGGTTCGTAAAAATAGACGGCAGTGACGTCTTCGGGTAGAGAGACTTCGAGTACGTCCTTGTTCACGGTGCGTACATGATCCAAGCCCAATCCGGCTGCGTGCCGATTGGCGAAGCTCGCGAAGTCGGGCTCGATCTCCATCCCGTACACTTTCTTTGCCGAGGTGAATATCCCGAAGAAATCGACGGCCTTGCCGGTGCCGGAGCCGACATCCACCAGGACATCGTCGGGACCCAGGTCCAGGGCCTGCTTGGCCCAGGTCAAGTACCTGATATCCGAGGGCTCCGGGGGGTAGACATCCTCCCGGCCACCGAATCGTCCCGCGACCTTCGACATCAAGCCGTCGGCTCCGAACTGCTGTTGCGGTCGATCATCCTTCGGAATGCCACTGAACTTGTATTCCGGCAGACCCAGAACGCTTCCGAACTCGCGATCTGCCTGCCCGTGATCATCTCGATCCACCAGTCCCCGCAGCTCACCGAACCACTCCGCTCGCGCGGCATCGCGCCTTCCCGGATCCTCGTCGAAGAACAGCGACTGACGACGTCCGACCCGGTCCGCGTCACGAAGCCGGTGGTGATCGGTGGCGGACCGACCCGTAGCAGGCTCGGCACACGCCTGCTGCCCCGCGCAGGTCCTCGGTTCCGATGCGGTCGGTCCCTCACCTGCCGCCGCCACCTCGTGACCGATCCGCCCGTCGATTTTTATCATGTCGTCGACATCGCCCACTATGGACTCGGCCATACCTCTGCCGGGCCAAGCTCGGACAGCGTTTCTGGCCAGGCTTTTCAGATCGTGCGCGACCTGGACCAGGGCTTTGGAGAGGCTGCTCACTCGCGCCAACCCACCGCGACGAACACAGCAAGCGCATCCAGACCCGCGTTACGGGCCGTCGCCAGCGGGTCGGCTCCGCAGTCGGTATTTCGCATAGTGGCGAAGACCCGTTCGCCGTGCGGAACCAAGGTGAGTGCGGTCGGCTGACCGAATCCGCTGCGACAGCCGGTGATGAATGTGCGGCTCACGGAGCTGCTCCCTCTCTCGGTACGCGGTTCCATAACGCTGTGTATCGGCGAGGGCCCGCAAGAACTATGGACATATCGGCGGTGGCCCGCCGCGACGACGGCCGATCCGGACGCTGGTCTGCGGGCCTATGCGGTGAAACAACATAAAGGTCACCGGTTCCGTCGAGCCTGGGCAGCGCTGCGGTTCGATGAAGGCGCGAGCGTCGATATCGAAAAGGTGCACCGGCTCTGGCGTGAGGAGGGCCTGCAGATCGTCGAGCACCACCCCGCGGAAACGGGCTGGTATTTCGTCGGTGCCGCACAGCCCGGGGCTGTGGCAGATCGACGAAACATGAGCGACATGTGCCCGAGCGCAGGTGCATCACCGTGCGCACCCGAACAATACGTTACCCACTACACCTTGGAGATCTCACCGACGGTCGTCGATGCGGCCGGCGAGCGAGCTGGTGCGGGAGCCGCGTGTTGCGTCCAGCGGTGCCCGTTCGGTAGTGCCGAACTACGCGCGGATTCCGGTTGCCGTCGTCGACGTTCCGCTCTGAGGCTGAGATCTGTGCTGTCGGCTTCACGAGCGCGGGCGAACAGCAAGACTCGATGCGGGATGCATTGTCGGGCAAGCCTTCACGATCGAGGGCGACGACGCTCGGCACGAAAACAGCGACGGCCCCTGGTTCAGAATCGAGGCGACAACATGATTCACAAGCTTTGGCTACTCGGGCGATCTGCGATCGTCGGCACCCACATGGTGGGAGAGAAGCTTCGACAGGCAAAGTGTGCGATCGAGGTTCGACACAACGTGCCGGTGTAGAAGCCGACTTGCCGACCAGCCTGTTCGCGAAGACCACAAGCACATTCAGCCAACGTCTCATGCCCGGTGGCGCGAGTCTCGTGACGAGGCAGATCTCGACGCGACGGCCGCGGTGAGATCCGCTCCGAAAATGGAGCGTTTTCATATTCACGGGTTTCGCTGGAGCCGACACCATGCCGCTCAACGCGTGATGCCCGAGCGTAGGGACGATCGGACGAGAGAGCAGGAGATACATCGATGAGCTCGGCAACCGCGACCGCGTCGGTGAAAACAGCAACGAGTACAGGGCCGATCCGCGATGCGACCGCAGTACCAGGCGGATCAGGTCCGACATGGTTCCCGCTGTGGAATGCCTCATATGGAAATCAGGGTGACAGCGCCGATAGCCGAAGGAATGACACCTTCGGGATGGGTGCCGGTCACGTCCGGTGGGATGGATAGGAACGCCAGTGGCCATCACCGATATTCAGGCGTTCGCCCACCTCACCGAGACCGACATCGAGGCGCTCGGTCGAGAACTGGACCAGATCCGCACGGACATCGAACACTCACTCGGGCAACGGGATGCAGACTATATCCGGCGCGTCATCAGGATTCACCGTGGTCTCGAGGTGACTGCGCGTGTGTTGTTGTGCGCCAGCCGATACCGGGTGCCGCGGAGGGCCGGGACCGTCATCTTGGCGGCCTCGAAGATCATCGAGATGATGGAGCTCGGCCATAACATCAGTCACGGCCAGTGGGATTGGATGAACGATCCCGAAATCCATTCCACCAGCTGGGAGTGGGATTTCATCGGCCCGTCCGCTCACTGGAAGCGGTCGCACAACTACGTTCACCACACCTATACCAACGTCTACGGGATGGACGAGGACCTCGGTTTCGCAGTCTTGCGGATGACCCGCGACGAGCCGTGGCGTCTCGTTCATCTGCTCCAGCCGGTGACGAATCTGCTCATCGCCGCGTCGTTCGAGCTGGGCATCGCGGTGCACGACTTGGCACTCGAGCGACGGCACCTGGGCATTCCCCGCAACAAGCTGGGGTCGAAAGCGGACATCGAGTTCGCGCGGAAGATCGCGCGTCAGGTCGGTAAGGACTTCGTGCTGTTCCCCGCGCTGAGCGGGCGGCGAGGGTTCCGGCAGACACTCGCCGCGAACGCGACGGCGATCTTGCTGCGCAACCTGTGGTCATATCTGGTGATCATGTGCGGACACTTCCCGGACGGCGCCGAGAAATTCACCACCGGACAGCTGCAGGGCGAAACCCGTGGTGAGTGGTATCTACGGCAACTCCTGGGGACCGCGAACTTCACCGCCGGGCCGGCGCTGGCGTTCCTGACCGGCAACCTCTGCTACCAGATCGAACACCACCTGTTTCCTGACCTGCCCAGCAACCGCTACCCCGAGATCGCCGAACGCGTGCGCGCCCTGTGCAACAAATACGACTTGCCTTACACCACCGACTCGCTCACCGCGCAGTTCTGGCTGGCCTATCGCACCACGTGGAAACTTGCACTGCCCGACCGGTTGCTGCGCCGGACCTCGGACGATGCCGCGGAAACCCGATCCGAACACAAGTTCTCCGGGATTTCACTCACCACGAACGGTCAGTTCCCGCCGTCCGCGACCGACCCGATCACCGGTACGAGGCGTGGGCTGCGCACCATATTGGCCGCGGCCGACTCGTCCCGACGGTCCGTGGATCACGGTCGAGGCAGATGGTTTCGGTGGGACTGGGTCGCATCGGTCGTGGGCAAGTGCCGATAGCAGCGGAAGGTCAGGTGTTGACGCACGAACGACCGCTGGTTCGGATTCACGCCGGAGTCGCAGGCCGCAGCCTGGCTCTGATGGTCGGTATGGCGATCGGCACGGCCGATGAGCCCGCTGCCTTACCGCAGCGGCCCGACCGAGCGGGTGGACTGGTCATCGGCGTACTGGTCCTGTCGATCGCCGGCGCCGCCACCGGCCTTCGTCATCGACGGTGAGCTGAGCCGCGAGCACGAACTCGAGATCGCGCGCTCGGTCGGTGCCGACGCCCTGGGGATTATCGGCGAGCCGCCGGCTGGCTCTCTTTCAAAGGCGACCCATCACGTACATATCGTATGAAGGAAGACACCTTGTTCGGCGTGCCGGAGCTTGTCGATGAAGCCTGCAAACGATACACGGTAACCACCGTGCCGGCCGATGCCCGAGCGGTGTCCGGACCGTCGGTGGCGCACACCGCGCTGGTCGGTCGCCGACCGGTACGAGGGTAAGCTCTCGCCGCAGTAGTCGAGGTTGCGAGCAGTTGGGTGTCGGATGCGTTCTGACGAGGAGGATTTCCGGTCGTCGAGGACGCCGGAGGTCGGTGTGTTCGGTGCCGACGAGGAGATCGGTCGTGATCTCGCGGCGGTGAACTGGGCCGGTACCGCGCTGGGGCCGACTTCCGACTGGCCGGTGAGCCTGCTCACCGCGGTGAGCGTCGTGTTGTCCTCCAGATTCCCCATGTGGATGGCCTGGGGACCGGATCTCACGTTCTTCTGCAACAGCGCCTACCGCCGTGACACCCTGGGCCGCAAATATCCCTGGGCGCTGGGGCGGCCGGCGAGTGAGGTCTGGGCGGAGATCTGGACCGATATCGGCCCGCGCATCGACACCGTGCTGTCCACCGGACATGCGACCTGGGACGAGGCGCTGCTGCTCTTCCTGGAGCGATCCGGCTACCCCGAGGAGACCTACCACACCTTCTCCTACAGTCCGCTGCGCGACGACCACGGCGCGATCGTGGGAATGCTGTGCGTGGTGAGTGAGGACACCCAGCGCGTCCTGAACGAGCGCCGGATGGCCTGCCTGCGGGACCTGGGCTCGGATCCCAGTGTGATCCGCACGCAGCGGCAGGTCCTCATGTTCGCCGAGCAGCAGCTCGCCCGCAATCAGCGTGATCTCCCGTTCACGATTTCCTATGTCTTCGACGATGCGGGCAATGCGGTGCTGGCCGGGTCCAGCGGTATCGTGGCCGGACATCCGGCAGCGCCGCAGCTACTGACCGGCGACGATTCCGCGGACGTGTGGCCGCTGCGCGGGGTTGCCGCGGGGGAGACCGTGCAGATCGATCTCGATCACGCGCGGTTCGCCGAACTGCCGCGCGGGGACTGGTCGCAGCCGCCGGTTCGCGCACTGATGGTGCCGTTGCGGCAACAGGGTGGTGAACCCTACGGGTTCCTGGTGGCGGGCTTGAACAGGTTCCGCGCGCTGGACGAGAGCTATCACGGCTTCGTGTCACTGGTCGCCGCGCATCTCGCCGCCGGTATCGCCAGTGCCCGCAGCTATCAGGCCCAGCAGCGGCGCGCGGAGGAACTGGCCGAACTGGACCGGGCCAAAACGACCTTCTTCTCCAATATCAGCCACGAATTCCGAACTCCGCTGACGCTGATCATGGGACCCGTCGTCGAATTGCGCGGGCGGGCCGACGTATTGGACGAACCGGCCCGCGAATCCCTCGACATGGTCCACCGCAACAGTCTGCGGTTGAACAAATTGGTCACGATGCTGCTGGATTTCTCGCGCATCGAGGCCGGTCGGATGCAGGCCCGCTATGCGCCGACCGATCTCGCGGTGGCCACGGCCGAATTGGCGAGCGTTTTCGAATCGGCCATCGACCGGGCCGGACTCACCTTCACCGTGGACTGTCCCCCCGCGGCCGAGCCGGTCTATCTCGACGCCGGCATGTGGGAGAAGGTCGTCTTCAATCTGCTGTCCAATGCGCTGAAATTCACCTTCGACGGATCCATCGGTGTCCGGGTGCGGGCCACCGACACCCATGCGGTCGTCACGGTGGCCGATACCGGCGTCGGGGTGCCCGCCGCGGAATTGCCGCGCCTGTTCGAGCGATTCCATCGCATCGCCAACACCCGCGCGCGTTCGCACGAGGGCAGCGGGATCGGCCTGGCGTTGGTGCGGGAACTGGTGGAACTGCACGGCGGCACGATCAGCGCCACCAGCACCGAAGGTGCGGGCACCATCTTCACCATCGTCCTGCCGTTCGGGTCGGCTCATCTGCCGGCCGACGCCCTCGTGTCGACGCGCGACGCCACCGATGCCGCGGTGGCCGACCAGTACGTGCAGGAAGCACTGCGCTGGCTGCCGGCCGATGCGGCCGGTGCGATGGCCACCCTCGCCGATCGGCGGGGAGCGCCGGGGACGGACATCGGCGCGCCGGCCAGCGTACTGATCGCCGACGACAACGCCGATATGCGCGATTACCTGTCCCGCCTGCTGACCGGCGCCAACTACGAGGTCCGTGCCGTCGCCGACGGCCTGCAAGCGCTGCAATCCGTCCGCACGCAGTCGCCGGACCTACTGGTCAGCGATGTGATGATGCCCGGCATGGACGGGCTGACCCTGGTGGCGACGTTGCGCGCCGATCCGCTCACCGCCGCGATACCCGTGCTGCTGCTGTCCGCCCGATCCGGGCAGGAGGCCGCCATCGAGGGGTTGCAGGCAGGCGCGGACGACTACCTCGTCAAGCCGTTCGCCGCCGCGGAACTGCTGGCGCGTGCGCGGGCCATCGTGAGACTGAACCGGCTGCGCAGCCATCATGCCCGCTGGCGTGCCGCGCTGGTGGACTCGCTGCAGGAGGCGTTCTTCGTCTGCGACGAACGCGGCGCGATCGTCGAGATCAACAGCGCGTTCACCGACATCCTCGGCTACGGGCCGGAGGGCCTGCCCTACGCGCCGAGCCGCTCCGACGGCGATACCCCGCCGCGGGCGCCACAGCAGATCGCGGACATGCTCGCCGACGCGGAGGCCGGCAGCCACAACCACACCTTCCAGGTCGCGCACCGCGACGGTCATCGGATCTGGATCACCGCCACGGTGAATCCCGCCGAGGACCCCGACACCGGCCGCCGGGTCATGGTCGGCACGCTCCGCGATGTCACCGCCGAGCACTACAACATTCAACGTCAGGCCGCCCTCGCGGCACTCAACAATCAACTCGCCCAAGCGGATACGGCCGCCGAGGCGCTGGCCGGCGCGGTGGCCGAGCTGCGCCAGATCTGGCAGGCCCGGCGGGTGCTGGGCATGATCTTCGCCGGGACGAGCGGCGACGCGCGTTCGCGGACATCGGAACCGGCGGTCGTCGCCGCCGGCGCGTCGCCGCACTGGAGCGATCTGGCGGACGACGTGCAGGCGACCGTCGCCGGCCTGCGTGACGGCGACCCGCTCACCGTCACGACGTACCACCCGAACAGTGCCGGTATCGCGCTGCAACATCCCGAGGGTGTGCTGGTCATGTGGGTCGAACTCGCCGAGCGCCGGCTGTTCACCGCCGAGGATCAGACGCTGCTGACCATGCTCGCGGGGCGGCTCGGCCAAGGACTCGCCCGCACCTACCAGCTACAGCAGCAACGCGAGATCGCGCTCGCCCTGCAACACGCGATCCTGGGCCCGCAGCAACTGCCGGAGGGGTTCGCCGTGCGCTACCAGCCGGCGTCGCGTCCCCTCCAGGTCGGCGGCGACTGGTACGACGTGGTCGATCTCGACGACGGCCGGATCGGCCTGGTCGTCGGCGACTGCCTGGGACACGGTCTCGACGCGGCCACCGTCATGGGTCAACTGCGCAGCGCGTGCCGTGCGCTGCTGCTGGAACATCCGAGCCCCGGCGCCGCGCTGACCGGCCTGGACCGATTCGCCGCGCGGCTGCCGGGTGCGAAGTGCACCACCGTGTTGTGCGCGGTGCTCGATCCGGCCAGTGGTGAACTGGTCTACTCGGCCGCCGGACATCCGCCGCCGATCCTGGTCCACGCCGACCGCACCACCACCCTGCTCCAGGAGGCGCGCGCCCTCCCGCTGGGTATCCGGGTCGGTCAGCCCCGCCCCGAAGCCCGGGTCACCCTGCCGTCCCGGGCCACCCTGCTGCTCTACACCGACGGCTTGGTCGAACGTCGTCGGCGGCCGCTGGACGAGGGCATCAACGCCGCCGGCGACCTCGTCGGCGACGGCCGTGCCAGCACCCCGGAGGAGCTGGCGACCCTGCTGATGGCCCGGATGTCACCGAGCGACGGCTACGAGGACGACGTGGCGTTGTTGCTGTTCCGCCAGCCGGCCCCCTTGCACATGGAACTACCCGCCGAGGCCGATCAACTCGCCCCCGCCCGCACCGCGCTGCGGCACTGGCTGCGCCGCTGCGGCCTCGACCCCGACCAGGCCTACAACATTCTGTTCGCGACCAGCGAGGCCGTCGCCAACGCCATCGAGCACGGCCACCGCAACAACCCCGGCGGACTCATCCGGGTCCGGGCCACGGCCCTGGTCGACCAACTGCACGTCACCATCACCGATACCGGCACCTGGCAGACACCGCGCCCCGCCGAGAACCCACAACGGGGCCGGGGCATCACTCTGATGCGCGCCTTGATGCACGATGTAGCCATCGAGCCCGGTACCACCGGCACCACCGTTCACCTGCACGCGAGGATCGAGTCATGACCAGCCCCCTGTCCCTCGGCGCGAGCCGCCGCGCCGACGGCACGGCCGTGCTCACCGTCACCGGAGAGATCGACCTGAGCAACAATCAGGCATTCACCCACGCGCTGGCGACCGTGGTCGCCGAGACCGGGAACGGCACCCGGATCATCCTCGACCTGAGCGGCGTGGAATTCCTCGACAGCGGTGCCATCAACACCCTGTTCACCCACGCCGAGCACATCCACCTGATCGCCAACCCGATCCTGATGCCGGTACTCACCGTCAGCGGCCTCACCGAATTGCTGACCGTCGAACAGGTATGACCCGCTGCGAGGGGTCAGGTGCGGATCGAACGCTGGGCCCACAGGCCGGCGACGACGTCCATGATCCACCGCTTTCGCCAGCCGAAGGGCATGTGCTCGACCGGTAGTGCCGGCTCGCGTTCGGCCAGTCGTTCACCCAGGAGACGGAGCATCTCCTGGGCTCTGTGCTGATCCGCTGGATGCCCGGAGAGCGCGGCGAATCCGTTGATGATGAGTTGCTTCACGCCGGTGGCGTGGACGACCTTGACGATCGCCTTCGCCGCTCGGGTCACCTGCTTGATGCCGTCCGTCTCGTCGATCGATACCAGGAGGAAGAGGCAATTCTCGAACCGATTCGGCACGTCGAGCTGCCCGGGATCGAGATCGATCGCCTGTGCCGTAGGCGATTTCACGGCGTACTCGAACGTATCGCACTGCAACGACAAGATCAGCACCGAGGGTCCTCGGCTGTTGCGCCGGCCTTCGGACCGCGCGGGGCGACAGTGGACGATTCGGGCCGGTGTGGTGGTCGCGCTGGATGCCACTGATGGTTGTCGGACGGCGATGTGTCGGGCGATTCCACGACTACCTGCTTTCGATGGCAAGCCGGCTTAGCCAGCTGGTAACACAACCGGCTAGATTCTCGCTCAGATGTCGCCTCGGGTCGTCGTGGATCCTCCCGTCACTGAGAAGCCGGCTCCGAATCAGCGAACAGATGGAGATTTCGGCAGCATGCGGCACCTGCCGCGCCAGCACTTCGATCTCCGCCGAGCGACGATACCGGTCGGTATTCAGTCCGCTAAAGTGTTGCGGGCACACGTGTTTCGGATTTTTGGTTCGGATGCGGCTCGTACGAGGATCGGTCCGGTGCCGAAAACGACGGAATACCATCACCTTCGGTGAAAGCTGCCCGGAAAGGCAGGCGTTGATCGGGATGCAATCCAGGCGCAATTGCGTTGGGGGGCAGGCTGTTTCGTACCGCTGCCGACCGTCCTCTGTCCGGTGCAGCGCGCCGCCACGGGTGTGACGCGCGATCAGGCGCGATCGGCGGTGGTGCGGAAGAAACGGTGGAGCAGCGGCGCGAGGGTGCGGGCCGACACGTTGTGGTTCTGGCCTTCGAGAAACAGGGCGCGGCCGTCGGGCAGGGTGTCGGCGACGGCCCGCGTGGCCTGCCGGAGGTTGGCGGGGCTCTTCGCGCCGCCGATCACCAGCGTGGGCACCGTGAGCGTGCTCAGTTGCCGCGCCGGGACCTCGAAGTCACCCATGATCGCGGCATCGTAGGGGAGTGAGGCGGCCACCCCCTTCATCTTCGGCCACATCGGGGTGACCCGCATGAGCAGGGGAAATATCGCGGGAGCGCCGATGACTCGGGTGAGGTAGAAGGTGGCGGCCTCGGCGCGGCGATCCGCGGCGATCAGCCGGGTCAGGACGTCCGCACTGTCGGCGGGTGGCTGGTGTCCGGACTTGTCGATCGCGACGAACGGCGGCTCGTACAACGCCAGCCGGGTGATGTTCAGGCCCGCTGCCGCCGCGCGCAGCGACAGCGCCGCTCCGGAGGACAGGCCGAACACGTGCGCCGAGCCGCCCGCGACGGTGATCAGCGCCTCGAGATCCTCGATCTCGCGTTCCACGGCGTAGGGCCCGGTGTCGCCGCTGCCACCGCGGCCGCGGCGGTCATAGTGGACGACGGTGAATTGCGATGCCAGCAGTCCGGCGAGGGCGTGCATCGGGCCGAGGCGGCGGGTGCAGAAGGCGCCGTCGACGCAGATGACGGCCGGTCCCTGGCCGATCGTGTCGAATGCGAGGTGGTTCCGTCGGCCGATGTGACGGTGCCCCGGGAAATGGCGGTGGCCATGATTTCTCCTTGTGAGTCGCAAATGTGTCGAACGAGTCGCGGCGTGTCCGCCTCCTCGACGAACGGCGGCGGGTCCGATGGACACGAGCTACGACGACGGCCCGGTCGACCCCGCTTCGGTGTCGCTCATCAGGGGGCATGCGCATTCGTGGTCGGAGGTGCCGAGTTCGCGCAGGCGACGGTGCAGGTAGGCGCGCTCGGCCTCGTTGCCGGTGCGTTCCAGGGCCGCGCGGTACGCCCGTGCGGCCTCGGTGGTCCGGCCCAGTCGCCGCAGCAGATCGGCACGGGCCGCGGGCAGCAGATGGCCGGTGGCGAGTCCGCCGTCGCGCTCGAGTTCGTCCAGGAGTTCCAGGCCCGCTCGCGGCCCCGATCGCATCGCGACGGCGACGGCCCGGTTCAGCGCGACCGTGGGCGAGGGGACGCGGGTCAGCAGCGCGTCGTACAGTTCGACGATGTGCGCCCAGTCGGTGTCGGCGGCGGTGTCCGTGGTGACGTGGCAGGCCACGATCATCGCCTGTAGCTGATAGGGGCCGATCCGTTCCCGCCGCGCCGCGTGCCGCAGTTCCGCGAGTCCGGCCGCGATGCGGGAGCGGTCCCACCGGGTGCGGTCCTGCTCCTCGAGCGGCACCAATGCCCCGTCCGCCGACACGCGGGTCGCCGATCGCGCGTGTTGGAGCAGCACGAGGGCGTGCAGGCCGCGCGCCTCCGGGTCGTCGGGCATGAGTTCGACCAGCAGCGCCGCCAGTCGCAACGCCTCCTCGGCCGGCTCCGGACGGTACAGCTCGGTCCCGGAGGTCGCGAGGTAGCCCTCGTTGAACAGCAGGTAGATCACCGCGAGGACTGCCCGGGTGCGTTCCGGCAGCAGATGCCGCGGCGGCACCCGATACGGGATGCCCGCCTCACGGATCTTCTGTTTGGCGCGCACCAGCCGTTTGGCCATCGTCGCCTCGGAAACCCCGTATGCGCGGGCGATCTCGGCTGTCGTCAGCCCGGCGAGCGTCCGCAGCGCGAGCGGGACCTGCACGTCGAACGCGAGCGCCGGGTGGCAGCAGGTGAACAGCAACCGCAGCCGCTGATCCTCGACACCGCTGTCCAGCGCGTCGAAGTCCGGCTCCGCGTCGTCGTGGCCCTCGGTCGTCACCAGTTGCCGCAGTTTGCCGTCCCCGACCCGGTCGCGGCGCAGCCGATCCACCGCCCGGTGTCGCGCGGTGGTGAGCAACCAGGCGCCCGGCCGGTCGGGGACACCGTCGCGGGGCCACGTCTGCCACGCGAGGGCGAATGCCTCCTGTGCGCACTCCTGCGCCAGATCCCAATCACCCGTGACGCCGATCAGGGTCGCCACCAGCCGCGCCCATTCCCGGCGGAAGGCGGTCGTGACGGCGACGTCGATATCGCTCACGGCTCGCGGATCGGCCGGATCTCGACCTGCCCGAATGCGCAGGCCGGATGGGTGGCGGCGATCTCGATGGCCTCGTCCAGATCCTGGACATCGATCAGGGCGAAGCCGCCGATCTGATCCTTGGCCTCGATGTAGGGGCCGTCGGTCAGCAGTACGTCGTCGCCGCGCACGCGCACGGTCGTCGCGGTCCGGCTCGGCCGCAGCCCCTCGTGCGCACGCAGCACACCCCGTTCGATGAGGTCGCCGAGCCAGGCGTGGAAGGCCGTCAGGTCCGGTTCGGCCGTGTCCTCCTCGGCGGGGGTCTCCTGCGCGCTGATCATCAGCAGATACCGCATTGTCTTCGGTCCTCTCGTCTCGGCTACCAGGGCGACGAACGTGAGCACTGCCGAAGGACGGGTGCGCCGGGAATTCCGCCGAGAATTTTTCCGCGCGGCGTTCATCCGGTATGCCGCCCAACAATAGGGCAATTCGCGGTCCTGCCGCGGCCGTCGCGTTCGTCGGGCCGATGACCGTGACGAAGGGATTTTCCGTGGACATCTCCCCGGTATCGATACGAGCGGGGCGGCGGGAATGGCTCGGCCTGGCCGTGCTCGCGCTGCCCATCCTGCTCATCTCCGTGGACTTCAGCGTGTTGAACCTGGCCCTGCCCCGGCTGACCGCCGACCTGTCACCCAGCGCCACGCAGCAGCTGTGGATTCTGGACATCTACGGCTTCATGACGGCCGGGTTTCTGGTGACGATGGGAACCCTCGGTGACCGGATCGGCCGGCGCAGGCTCCTGCTAGCGGGCGCGGTGGCGTTCGGGGCGGGCTCGGTGCTCGCGGCCTGCTCGACCGGGTCCACCATGCTGATCCTCGCGCGAGCCCTGATGGGTATCGCCGGCGCGACCCTGGCACCGTCGGGGCTGGCGCTGATCCGAGTCATGTTCGCGGATCCGGCGCAGCGGGCCGCGGCGGTGGGGGTCTTCACCGGCTGCTTCACGGTCGGCGCGATCACCGGTCCGATCGTCGGCGGTGTGATGCTCGCCCATTTCCGGTGGGGCTCGGTATTCCTGCCGGCCGTGCCGGTGATGCTGCTGCTGTCGGTCGCCGGACCGCTGCTGCTCCCCGAGGACCGCGATTCCGATGCGGGCCGCCTCGACGTGCCGAGTGTCGCACTGTCACTGGTCACCGTGCTGCCGGTGATCTACGGGATCACCGAGCTGGCCCTCGATCGCGGGCAACCGCGGGCCTGGGCCGGGATCGGTGTGGGCCTGGTGGCGGGACTCGTCTTCGCCCGGCGCCAGCGCCGCCTGGCCGCTCCGCTGCTGGAGCCGGGCCTGTTCGCCGACCGCGTGTTCCGCGGCGCGTTCACCATGTCCGCGGTGGTCGGTGCCGTACAGGGCGGGACCATCCTGATGATCAATCTCCAGCTGCAACTGGTGCTCGGCTGTTCGACGCTGCGCGCGGGCCTGTGGATGATTCCGTCCGCCGCCGCGATGCTCGTCACGATCGGCCTCGGCCCGGCGCTCGCCCGCATCGTCCGCCCGGCCTACATCATCGCCGCGGGCCTGGCCGTCGCCGCGGCCGGCTATGTGATCGTCACCGTGGTCCCCGCGGACGCCGGACCACCGCTACTGATCACCGGTTTCGCGCTGGCGATGGCGGGGATCGGGCCCGGTACCGCACTCGGATACGACCTGGTGCTCGGCGCGGTCCCGCCCGAACGGGCCGGATCCGCGGCGGGAACCGCGGAGACCGGCGGCCAGTTCGGTGTCGCGGCCGGTGTCGCGATCCTCGGGAGCGTCGGTGCGGCCGTCTATCGCGGCCACGTGCGCATACCCGCCGGCGTGCCACCGGAGCAGGCCGGCCCCGCGCACGCCGCGATCTCAGGTGCGGTCACCGCCACCCGCCGACTGCCCGAGGCGCTGGGCTCGCAAGTCCTGTCGTCGGCCCACGCGGCCTTCACCACGGGCCTGCACGTCGTCACCGCTCTCGGGGCATCGGCCCTCGCGGCACTGGCTGTGCTCGCCTTCATGGAATTCCGGCACATCCCACCCCACGGCACCCGCACCGACGATCACGCCGCGCAACAGTCTCCCCGATGACGTGCGGATCGTGCGGACGTTTCAGGATGCCTTCGAGCCGGCGCAGAGGCTGGACGAACCGGTGCTCAGCAGTTGCAGAACATGCTGGAAGAAGTCGCATCCGCCCGGCGCGCCGATGGGGTACTCGACGCACGCCGAGACCGGCTTCCGGTGCATCGCAGCCGCCCGGATGCACAGCCTGGACTACGTAGTCTAGACTTCGGATATGTCCTCGGTCAGTGCCTCTGCGGCGGCAGCGGCCACGAATTTGCGGGTTCTGCTGAGCCGGTTGCGTACTCGGCTTCGGGAGGTCGATACGGCCGAGGATCTGACGCCGTCGCAGACCTCGGTGCTGATTCGGCTCTTCAGGGACGGTCCGGCGACGACGACCGAGCTCGCCGGTGCGGAACGGGTGCGGTCGCAGTCGATGACGGCCACGCTTGCTGGGCTCGATCGGCTCGGGTATCTCGTCCGATCACCCGATCCGGCGGACGGCCGGCGGCAGGTGATCACCTTGACCTCGTCGGGCCGTACCCGGGCCGCGCACCGCCGCCGGGCGCGGCAGGAGTGGCTGGCCGAGACCATGCAGGACCGCTACACCGAGGCCGAACGGCACACCATCAACGAAGCGCTCGCGCTGCTCGAACGGATCACCGATGAGCCGAAGTGACAGAAACAGGAGCACCATGCACCCCGTAGAAATTCTTCTTCTTCCGCTCGGCTGGGCGTTGCGCAAGCGGCGTTCGGACGAATCCGCGAGCATCGCCGATCTTCCGGAGTTCGCGACCGCGAACCGTATCGTGCTCACCTCGCCCAATTTTCGTGACGGAGAGGTCATTCCGGCGAAGCACTGCGGGTTGTTCATCGGTGACGAGATCTCGCCTGCCCTCACGTGGGACGAACTCCCGGCCGGCACAGCGGATCTGATCCTGGTGATCGAGGACCTCGATGTCCCGACCGCCGCGCCGGGTATCCACACCATCGCGGAATTCGCGCCGAGGTCCGGTGGTCTCCCGGAAGGTGCGCTGACACCGGAGGATTCGGGTTTCCGGTTTCTTCCCAACCGCCGCGGTCAGGCAAAGTATGTCGGGCCCAGACCGATTCCCGGCCACGGGACCCATCGTTACCGCTTCCACCTCTACGCCGTGGACATCGATGTCGATCTCACGAAGATCGCCGACGTCGGACAGTTGCGATCGGCGGTCGACGGACATGTGCTGGCATCCGGGACACTCACCGGCACGAGGAAGTCCTGATCTCGCGAAACGGCGCGGCCGGAACGCGAGTGCGCCGCATTGACCGGGGATCCGATCGACCGTACCGTCGAGAGCGGTAGTGATCGAAAGCCTTGGCACGCAAGGTGTTCGATCCGGGACGAGGATATCGGGGTGGGTTGCATGCTGGTCGAGTCGGCGATCGGGGACGCGTACGGGGCGGGTTTCGAATATGCGGAACCGGAATTCGTCGCTCGATACAACACGATGCGGGACTACGTTCAGCATCCGACGCATCCGGGGATCCGGCCCGGGGCCTATACCGACGACACGCAGATGAGTCTCGCCATCGCGGAAGTCCTTGTGGCGGGCGGGGAATGGAGCCGGGAGCGGTTGGCCGAGCAGTTCGTCCTGGCCTTCCGCCGCGACGAGCGCGTCGGCTACTCCCGCCGATTCCAGGCTTTCCTCGACACCGCGTACACCGGTGCGGATCTGCTGCGCCGTGTCGATCCGGCCAGTGACAAGAGCGGTGCGGCCATGCGGGCCGGGCCGATCGGCCTGCTGGCGGATGTCGACGACGTGCTGAATCACGCGCGGGTGCAGGCGAGTATCACCCACGACACGCCGTTGGGAATCGAGGCGGCGCAGGCCGCGGCGCTGGCGGTGCACTACTGCCACCATCGGCTGGGTCCGGTGGCCGAGTTGCCGGCCTGGGTCGCCGGTCGGCTCGGACCGGAGTGGGCCCGGCCGTGGCAGGGGAAGGTCGGGGCGAAGGGGTGGATGAGCGTGCGGGCCGCGCTCACGGCGGTGGCGACCGGTAGCGGTCTCACCGAAATCCTGCGCACCTGTGTGGCTTTCACCGGTGACGTCGACACCGTCGGCACCATCGCGCTGTGTGCGGCCTCCCGCTCGCCGGAGATCGCGCAGGACCTGCCCGACGCCCTGATCACGGGCCTGGAGAACGGCGCGTTCGGCCGGGATTACCTGCGGGAGTTGGATACTCGGCTGCTGGAGACGTTCGCCTGAGCGACCGGCGACTCAGGCGGGCTGCCAGAGTTCGATCCGGTTGCCCTCCGGATCGGTGACCCAGCCGAACCGGCCGACACCGTCCATCTCCTGCACCTCCTCGGCCACTTCCGCTCCGCGGGAACGCAATTGGGTGAGCATCGCGTCCAGGTCGCGGACCCGGAAGTTGAGCATGACCTGCTGGGTGCGGGAACCGAAATAGTCGGTCTCGGCCTCGAACGGCGCGAAGACCGTCGGTCCGGGCTGCTGTTGCCACAGGCCGTGCTCGTCGGCGTCGAGGCCGAGACATTCGCGATACCAGGCGTTCAGGGCCACCGGGTCGGCGGCGCGGACGAAGTAGCCACCGATGCCGAGCACACGTTCCATGCCGACATCTTCGCGCATGTCCGGCGGATCGGCACTGCCGGTCAGTGCGCGGCTGCCGGGCGGACGGAACGCTCGGCCAGCGTGATCGCCCATCGGGCCGGGATGCGACCGGCCAGCCGCGCCACGACGGCGTTCGCCGCGCCGTCGACCACGTCCGGGCCCTGTCCGGCGAGGGCCCGCCAGGTCGCGTCGACGACCTGCTCCGGGGTTCGGCGACTGCCGACGGCCGCGTCCTCGCCGGCGACCTCGAAGAAGGCCGTATCCGTGGCCCCGGGACTCACCGCGAGCACCCGGACGCCGGTGCCGCGGGTCTCGGCCCACAACGCGCGGGTGAAGGACAGGACATACGCCTTGGTCGCGGCATACACCGCCATGTGCGGGACCGGCTGGAACGCGGCGGTGCTCGCCACGTTGACGACGGCGCCCCGGCCGCGAGAGAGCATGCCGGGCAACAGGATTGCCGTGAGTTCGGTCAGCGCGGTGATGTTCACCGCGATCTGATTCGACGCCACCGCGGGGTCGGTGGCGGCCAGGTCGCCGTGGCTGCCGAGGCCCGCGTTGTTGATCAGGCCGTCGACGGTGATCGCGCGCTCGGCGAGTTGCGCGGTGAGCTTCGAGGCGGCGCCGGGGGCGCTCAGGTCGGCGGGTGCGACCTCCACCTGCGCGCCGAAGCGGGTGTGCAGGTCGCGCGCCTGTTCCTCCAATACCTCCGCGCGGCGGGCGACCAGGACCAGGTCGCCGCCGTCCGCGGCGACGCGGGCGGCGAAGGCTCGTCCGATTCCGGAGGATGCCCCGGTCACCAGGACGCGCTGTCGTTCGAAGTATCCGGCCATGACCAGCTCCTTAATTAAACCTGCATGATGGTCTAATTAATACAGGTATGATGCAGCCATGGCAAGTCCCCGCAGCAACACGCCGGCCCCGCGACGAGTCGGCCGGCCACCGGGCCCGACCGAGCACGGCGCGGCGTCCCGGGAGCGCATCCTGGACGCCGCCGCGACGGTGTTCGCGCAGCTCGGCTACGACCGCGCGCGGATGGCCGATGTGATCGAGGTCAGCGGAATGACCAAGGGCTCGGTCTATTTCCACTTCGAGAGCAAGGAGGCGCTCGCCGTCGCCGTGCTCACCGAGAAACACGCGCGCTGGATCGAGCAGGTGCGGACCCGGCTGGCCGCCGCCCCGCCCGGACTGCCGCGGCTGGAGGCGCTGCTGCCCGCCGTGCTGGAGATGCACCGCGACGATCACGACGCCTGGGTGATCTCGCGCCTGAGTCAGAACCTCGCAGCCGTCCCCGCGACCCGCCCCCTCGCCGTGGAGCTGACCCGCCGCTGGATCGACGACGTCGCCGAACTCATTCGCGAGGCCCAGCGCATCGGCGACATCACCGGCGATACCGATCCGGACCTGCTCGCCACCGTCCTGGTCGGCGCCTTCGACGGTGTGAAGATGACCATCGAGGTGCTCAGCGACGACGCCGCCACCGCCGATCAGCGGCTCGAGGCCAGCGGCGGGGTGCTGCTCACGATGCTGCGCTCGGCCGTCGCCCCGCGCTGATCCGTTGTCGCACAGGTCGATCGGTGACTCACGGCATCTCGCGAGGCTCCTGCGGCTCGTTCGATCCGGTGAAGGAGCTGGTCAGCGGTACGTGCCGGGGACGGGCCTGCAGTTCCCGGTCCGCGCGGGCGCGGACGCGGCGGTCCTGTCTGCGCGAGGAGGCCAACTGCCAGGGCACCGAGGTGACCATGACCCCGGGGGTGAACAGCAACCGGGCCTTGATGCGCAGCGCGGACTGGTTGTGCAACAACTGTTCCCACCAGCGGCCGAGCACATATTCGGGGATGAACACGACGATCAGGTCGTTCGGACGTTTGTCGCGCAGGCGCCGTACGTAGTCCAGGATCGGGCGGGTCACCTCACGGTACGGCGACTCGAGGACCTTGAGCGGAACCGGAAGATTGTGGTTCTCCCACTGCTCGACCAGCGCGCGGGTGTCGGCGATATCGACGTTGACCGTCACCGCTTCGAGGTTGTCGGCGCGGGTGGCGCGCGCGTAGGCCAGTGCCCGCATGGTCGGCAGGTGCATCCGGGACACGAGCACGATCGCGTGGACCCGGCCCGGTAGCAGCATGTCCTGCTCGCCGCCCTCGGTTTCGGCCGCCACCCGGTCGTAGTGGCGGCGGATGGCCTTCATCAGCACGAAGAACATCGCCATCCCCGCGACGGCGATCCAGGCGCCGGCCACGAATTTGGTGATCAGCACGATCAGCAGTACGACCGCGGTGAAGGTGAACCCGACGGCATTGATGGTCTGGCTGCGGCGCATCCGCCGCCGCGTGGCCGGTTCGGTCTCGGTCCGCAACAGCCGATTCCAGTGCCGGATCATTCCGGCCTGCGAACAGGTGAACGAGACGAACACCCCGACCACGTACAGGTGGATCAACCCGTTCACATCGGCCCGGAACGCCACGAGCAGCACCAGCGCCATGATCGACAGCAGCACGATCCCGTTGGAGAACGCGAGCCGATCACCGCGGGTGTGCAGCTGGCGGGGCAGGTACCGATTCTGGGCGAGCACCGAGCCGAGTACGGGGAAACCGCTGAACGCGGTGTTGCAGGCGAGGAACAGGATGAAGCCGGTCGTGATCGACAGGATGTAGAACGCGACCGGGAATCCGGAGAACACGGCCTGGGCGATCTGGGCGATGAGCGTCTTCTGGTGGTAGTCCGCCGGCGCCCCGATCAACCGGCCGGGATCCTCGGCGATCCGGGCCTTGGTGACCATTGCCAGGCCGACCAGGCCGAGCATCATCGTCACCGCCAGCGCGCCCATCATGGTGAGTGTCGTCGCGGCGTTGCGTGATTTGGGTTTGCGGAACGCGGGCACGCCGTTGGAGACGGCCTCGACCCCGGTCAGCGCGGCCGAGCCCGACGAGAAGGCGCGCGCCAGCAGGAATACCAGCGCGAAACCGGAGACGGCGTGCTCGGATCGCAGATCGAAGCCCGCGCTCTCCGCATGCATCGGCGAGCCCAGCAGCCAGCGCACCAGGCCGGTGGCCAGCATCGCCATCATCGCGAAGATGAACGCGTACACCGGGATCGCGAACGCCGCACCCGATTCCCGGATCCCCCGGAGGTTCGCGCCGGTCACGACGAGCACGACGACGACCGCCGACCAGACCGGATGCTGGCCCACGATCGTGATCGCCGACCCGACATTCGCCACCCCCGACGCCGCGGAGACCGCCACGGTCAGCACATAGTCCACGAGCAGCGCGCTGCCCACGACCAGTCCGAAGTCGGGACCCAGATTCTCGGTCGCGACCTCGTAATCGCCGCCGCCGCTGGGATACGCGTGCACGTTCTGCCGGTAGGACGCCACCACCACGACCATGACCACGCAGACCAGGGCCGCGATCCACGGCGTGTAGGCGAAAGCCGACAGCCCGGCGACGGACAGCACGGTGAAGATCTCGGCCGGCGCGTAGGCGACACTCGACAGTGCATCGGAGGCGAACATCGGGAGCGCGAGGCGCTTGGGCAACAAGGTATGGGACAGCCGATCACTACGGACCGGGCGACCAACCAGCAGGCGCTTGGCAGCGGCCGTCACACGGGACACTCGCGCAGCCTACAAGAGTCCTGCCATACGTCCGACCGAGTGGGATTTCGCGGGGGCGCTCCGGGACTACGGTCGGCGCATTTCGTCGCTCATCGGAGGTTCCAGCGGCGATCGGTGGCCAGCAGTTGCCATTCCCGGCTCCACAGCCGGTACCGATGCCGGTTGATCAGATGGTCGGCGGCCCACAGGGCGAGTACCAGCGTCAGCACGCCGCCGCCGTAGGCGAACAGCGCGGTCAACGCGGCGTCACCGGCGTTCTGCGAGCGGGTGGGTGGCGGTACCGCGCGATCCCCGGCGGCGTTCACCAGGATCGGGATCGGATCGTTGACGTGCTTGCCGGACTGCACCGGGACCGACCCGGTGTGCAGAATTCCGCCGTAGGTCCAATGTGCCGATGCGGCAAAGTTTTTGGGGCTGATGAGCGAGGAGTCGACATCGGTGACGGCGACGACATCGTGCAGGGCCGCGCGTTCGCGATCGGCGTCCGCGGTGAGGCGGTGATACTGAGCCGTGCCCAGGGTGGCCGCGGCGGGCATCGCGGCAATGGCGATGACCAGCAGGAGGATTCGCAGTACGTGCCGGATCCGGTAGCCGCCCGGCATGAGCGGGTTGCGCCACGCGCGGACGGTCCACCACGGACTCGGAAACATGGTGGGCCGGTTCATCTTCGCGGATGTCATCGTCGGAGTCCTGTTCACAGTCGACCCGCTGGCGGTCGGGTACGTCGTCTACTGTCGAGCAGTGCCGAGCGGCGGTGACTCGGCAGGGCGCAGCATCGCACCCGAGTGGGCGACCGGCACCGGCTCGGCGGGACCTCCGGGAAACCGTCGGTCGCGCGTGAATCCGCGGCCGTATCGCGGTCGATGTGGCGATACCCGGAAACCGACGATCCAAGCGACACGGTTGCGTCACAGTGCTCGGTGGACTCCGCGGGCCGTGACGATGCGGTCCGCAGCGGCGGACCCGGCTCCGAGTGGCCGGGCCCGCGTCGAAGAATTCCTACGAGGACAGCGAGGGCGCGAACTTGCCCGCGGCGGAGATGGTCTGGCCGCAGATGTCGCCGTAGGAGTCGAGCCGGACCTCGAACGGGCGGTCGGCGGTCTTCACGATCACGATGCAGCTGTTGGGGAGGGCCGGGCCCTCGAACTTCACGGCCTGGTGGCCGGCGAGGTCGTCGATCGGGGTGGCGCGGAGGTTCGGGTCGCCGCCGACTCTGGTCTCCTCCTCCCAGGACTTGCCGTCGTAGATCAGCGTCATCCGGTTGCCCTGATCGCTGATGAAGGAGCAGCCGTTCGAGGAGGCGGTGGCGATGTCGTTACGGGTGGTCGGGTCGTAGCCGGCGGCCTGGACGCTGTCGGAATCGTCACAGGGCTGGTAGGCCGGGCTCTGGGCGGAGGCGATCGGCACGGCGGCCCACAGCGCGGTCGCGGACAGGATGCTCACCAGGCACACGGATTTCATCAGGTTCCCATTCGTTGTCGGAGCGGACACCGCCGTGTCCGCCGACAACATACTGGTATGCCGATGGCCACTCAACAGATGCCTGAGGTCAGCGCAACCGATAGCGCAGGAATCCGGCGTGTTTGTGGCCGCCGCCGGAGTATCGGACCGGCGATGCCGTGGTGTGGTCGGCGATCAGCCGCAGCCCGGTGGCCAGGCTGCCGGCGAGGTGCTCGAGCACATCGGGCGTGAGGTGCTTCGAGAAGGCCGCAGCCTCGATGAGTTGCCGTCTCACCTGGTCGATCTGCTGGTATGCGTCGGGTATCCGCGCCGGTTCTGACACGATCCGGAAGCGTACCTCGAGTCGAACAAATATTCGATAGTTGGTCCGGCGGAGACGATTCACTCCTCGCCGGTGTACGCGGCGAGGATCAGCCGGGCGGCCAGCCGGACGTCGGCCTCGGCCTCGGCGGGTGTGATCTTGTGGCTGAGCCAGGACACCAGCACGCCCCACCAGCTGTAGGTGAGCAGGCGGATGACACCGAGGTCGACCTCGTCGGGCGTCCGGCCGAGGGTGTCGATCACGGCCCGCACCAACGCCAGTCGCGGCGTCACGCCGTCGCCGCCGCTGACGTAGCCGGCGGCGACGGCCTGCATCATCGCCCCGCACAGCCGCGGGGTGCGCAACAGTTCGCGACTGAGCGCCACCAGATTCTCGCCGACGTCCGCGACCGGATCACCGGTCGGCGACGACCACTGGGTACCGACGAAGGCACCGATCCGCTGCTCGAAAACCCCTGAGAACAAATGGGATTTGGACGGGAAGTAGCGGTACAGCGTGCCGATCGCGACCCCGGCCTGCTTGGCGACGTCGAGCATCTGCACACGGTCGTAGTCCGCGCCGGCGCCGAGAGTGGCGGCCGCGTCGAGAATGCGCTCGCGCCGCTGCACCTGCTGTCGGGAGACGGGTGCCGCGGGTGGGCGGGTTTCGGCGATTCGGGCCACTGCGCGAGTCCTTTTCGTCGATGCGGCCGGGTTCGGCCGCGGTCGTGCGGTTC
Organism: Nocardia sp. BMG111209; assembly: GCF_000381925.1. NCBI lineage: Bacteria > Bacillati > Actinomycetota > Actinomycetes > Mycobacteriales > Nocardiaceae > Nocardia > Nocardia sp. BMG111209. The sequence continues at coordinate 983,834 of NZ_KB907308.1, read as the reverse complement.
CGGCCGGGTGCGGAACGACAGTACCGCCGCCTCCCACGCGGCCTGTTGCTCGATCACGGCGATCAGGACGCGACCGAACGCCCTTCGGCCGGCCGGCGCGACTCGGCGTAGAGGGCGTCGGCCACCGTGCGCGTCGCCTCCATCACCAGCGGCGCGACCCGTTCCAGCGCGGCATCGGCGGTCCCGACCACCGACAGCGCGCCGACCGGCCCGTCGGTGTTGCGGACCGCCATACTCACGCAACCGAACCCCGGAAAGCATTCGCCCCGTTCGAAAGTCAGCCCGTGCCCGGTCCGGATCCGGCTCAGTTCCCGGTGCAGGACCCCGAATTCGCCGATACTGCGCGGGGTACAACGCAACAGCATCCCGCCGAGCTGCGCCTCCACCCGTTCCGGCGGCACCCACGCCAGCATCGCCTTGCCCAGCGCCGTGCAGTGCGCGGGCGCCCGCCCCCCGACCCGCGAGGGCACGTCGACGACGGACCGCCCACCCACCTTGTCCAGATAGTAGATGTCGGGCCCGTCCAGCACGGCGAGGTGAACCACCAGTTCGGTGCGCAACGCCAACTCCTGCAACACCGGCGCGGCGGCGACCCGCAGCGTGCTGTGCCCGATCTCCCGCCCGCCCAGCCCCAGCGCCCGGCTACCGAGCCGATACCCGATATCGGTGCGATCCAGCCAGCGCAACCGCACCAACTGCTCGAGAATCCGGTACGCGGTCGACCGCGGCAACCCGGTGCACCGGCACACCTGCTCCAGCGTGCGCCGGGTGTGCGGTCGCTCGAACAGATCCATGATCAGCGTGATCCGTTCGATCATCGACGGCGGCAGTGCACCCGGCACCGCCGCCGACCCGGCATCGCTGGTCAGCATCGAGGTCATGCCACCCACCTCACGAGAAGACTGAAATCAATTCTAGTTTGACGCTAGCAGCGCCGAGCCCGTCCGCCAAGGGGATGTTCGGCGCGCACCGGATCGCCGCGCCTCACGCCGGTGCGGGGTCGGGGAGGACCGCGAGCCGGATATGTTGCAGCCGTGCCGGATCCGCGACGAGTTCGTATTCGGTGATGCGGTCGCCGTCGAAGGTGAAGCGGACGAGTAGGTGCAGCCGGGTGTGGGGAGCGATCGCGAGGGCCGGCGCGTCGTCGGCGAGGAGGACGGTCGCGAAGCGGCTGTTGCGGCCGAAGGTGGCGATCTCGCGGGCCACGGTGGCCGCGCCGCGGGCCTCGGCGGGGCGGCCGGGGCCGAGGGCGTGCGGGTCGGCGCGGCGGATCACGTCGGGGGACAGCACGTCCAGGACGGCGTCCAGGTCGCCGCTGCGGGCGGCGGCGAGGAACCGTTCGACGGTGTGGCGGTGGCGGGCCAGTTCGGTGGCGGGGATGTCCGGCCGGCCGCGGACCTTGGCGCGGGCCCGGCTGGCGAGTTTCTTCGCCGTCGCCGGTGAGCGGTCGACGATGGGGGCGATCTCGTCGAAGGTGACGGCGAACATGTCGTGCAGGACGAAGGCGATGCGTTCGCTCGGCGTCAGCCGGTCCAGCACCACGAGCAGGGCGCGGCCCACCGAATCGGCAAGGAGCGCTTCGGCTTCCGGGTCGCGTTCCGAGGTGGCGCCGTCGGGCAGCTGCTGTCCGGCGAGATCCTCCCGGCGGGTGGCGCGGGTGCGGAGCATGTCCAGGCAGATGCGCGACACCACGGTCGTCAGCCAGGCCGGTGGATTGTCGATGTCGCCGGTGCCGGTGGCCGCCAGCCGCAGCCAGGTCTCCTGGACGGCGTCGTCGGCCTCGGTCGGCGAGCCGAGCATCCGGTACGCGACGGCACGGATGTGGTCACGATGCCGGTCGAACAGTTGCCCCGATTCGGGGTCCATCACGGGTCACCTTTCCCTGTTGCCGAACGTCGACACAGTAGGCAGACCGGTACGAACGACAACGGGAACGAGAGAACTGTTTCGGCGCTCCGGCCGCGCTGTTCTGCTACATCGACGCGATCATGGGCCCGCCGCAGTGGGCGGACCTCGGCATGTATCTGCAGACGGTCATGGTGTTGCTGCGCGCCGAGGGTCTGCACAGCTGCCCGCAGATGGCGTGGTCGAGCTATCACCGCACGGTCGCGGCCGTGGTCGCGCCGCCGCCGGATTCGATCCTGTTCTGCGGCTTGGCGATCGGATACGAGGACGAGACGGGTGCGCACGAGCGGATCCGCCGGGCGCCGCTGTCCCAGACCGTCACCGTCGTCGACGAACAGGCAGATCGTTAGTTCGGGTAGTTATCGAGAGTTTATCAACCTATTGTAAATACCCGTGGTGGTGAGCGAGTCCGGAGCGGACGCCGGTGAGACTGCGGTGCGGTTGCGGCTGGCGGTCGGCCGGATCGCTCGCAAGCTGCGGCAGGCCAAGGCCGGTGCGGGTGGTTTGGCGCTGTCCGAGAGATCCGTACTCGCCCGGCTGGATCGGGAGGGCGAGAGCTCTCCCACCGCCCTGGCGACCGCGGAAGGGGTTCGGCCGCAGGCCATGGCGGTGACGCTGGCCGCGCTGGAGGAGCGCGGCCTGATCACCCGGCGGCCGGACCGTTCCGATGGCCGCCGTGCCGTGGTGTCGATCGAACCCGCCGGACGCGGGCTGATCGCCGATCGGCGTTCGCAGTCGGCGCGATATCTGGCCGACGCTGTCGAGAGTGAATTCACTGCGGCCGAACGGCGTGTCCTCGAGGCGGCCCTGCCGCTGCTGGATCGGCTCGCGGAACGATTGTGACGGTGAGCAGATGCAGATCGTGGATGAGAAGGCCGCCGGTCCCCGGACCGGCGACCGGTACAAATGGGTGGCGCTGTCGAACACCACGCTGGGCGTGCTGATCGCGACGGTCGACGCGTCGATCGTGATCATCGCCCTGCCGGCGATCTTCCGGGGCATCGGCCTGGATCCGCTGGCGCCGGGCAACATCGGCTATCTGATGTGGATGATGCTCGGCTACCTGCTGGTGTCGGCCGTGCTGGTGGTCGTGCTCGGCCGCCTCGGCGACATGTTCGGCCGAGTTCGCATGTACAACATGGGATTCACCATCTTCGCGCTGGCTTCGCTTGCGCTGTCGGTGGATCCGTTCACCGGAGCGCACGGTGCGATGTGGCTGATCGGTTTCCGGATCGTGCAGGCCTTCGGCGGCGCGATGCTGACCGCGAACTCCGCGGCCATCCTCACCGACGCCTTCCCGGCCCGCCAGCGCGGAATGGCGTTGGGTATCAACCAGATCACCGCATTGGCGGGGCAGTTCCTCGGATTGCTGCTCGGCGGGGTGCTGGCCGCGATCGACTGGCGCGCGGTGTTCTGGGTGAGCGTGCCCATCGGGGTGATCGGCACGGTGTGGTCGTACCGCAGCCTGCGGGAGATCGGCGAGCGCCGGCCCGGCCGGATCGACTGGATCGGCAATGCCACCTTCACCGCCGGAACCAGCGCGCTGCTCATCGGGATCACCTACGGCATCCAGCCGCACGGCGGTCATTCGACCGGCTGGACCAATCCGTACGTGCTCGCCGCCCTGATCGGCGGCGTGGCGATACTGGGTGTGTTCTGCGTCGCCGAGACCCGGGTCGCCGAGCCGATGTTCCGGCTGGCGCTGTTCCGGGTACGCGCGTTCGCCGCGGGAAACCTTGCGGCGCTGCTGACCTCGATCGCGCGCGGCAGCCTGCAGTTCATGCTGATCATGTGGTTGCAGGGCATCTGGCTGCCGTTGCACGGTTACGCCTACGAGGACACCCCGTTGTGGGCCGGAATCTTCATGTTGCCCTTGACGTTCGGATTCCTGTTCGGCGGGCCGATCTCCGGCTGGCTGTCGGATCGCTTCGGCGCGCGGCTGTTCGCCACCACCGGGCTGCTGCTGGTGTCCGCGGCCTTCCTCGGATTGCTCGCGCTCCCGGTCGATTTCCCTTATCCGGCCTTCGCAGCGGTACTTTTGCTGGCCGGGCTGGGGCACGGAATGTTCGCCGCGCCCAACACTTCCGCGATCATGGGCAGCGTCGCGCCCGAATATCGCGGTGTCGCTTCGGGTATGCGCGCGACCTTCCAGAACTCCGGGACCGCGATGTCGATCGGGCTCGCGTTCTCGCTGATGATCACCGGCCTGGCCGGCACGTTGCCCGGCACCCTGTCCGCGGGGCTGCGCGACCACGGCGTACCGGCCGCCACCGCCGCCGATGTCGCCGGACTACCGCCGGTCAGCACGCTGTTCTCGACCTTCCTCGGCAGTAATCCGATCGCGCATCTGCTCGGCTCCACCGGTGTGCTGAACACGCTGCCGGCCGCCGATGCCGAAACCCTCACCGGTAAGCGGTTCTTCCCGGCGCTGGTGTCGGGGCCGTTCCATCACGGCCTGCTGATCGTGTTCGGCGCGGCCGCGATCATGACGCTGATCGCCGCGCTGGCCTCGGCGTTGCGCGGCGCGCCGCAGGTCGCCGAGCGCGGCTGATCCGGGAGTCGTTGCCGTTCAGCAGAAGTCGGAGCCACCGTCCACGTTGATATCGGCTCCGGTCATGTAGGTGTTGCGCCGGGAGGCGGTGAACGCGATCACCGCCCCGATCTCGGCGGGTGCGCCGGCTCGCGGCAGATGCGCGGGATGCCCGAAGTTCTCGGCTATTCCGCGCATCACCGCGCGCAGATCGGTCGGGTCGATGCCGACGCTGCGGGCCCAGCGTTGCAGGCCCTCGGAGGCGAAACTGCCCGGAGATACCGTGTTGACCAGGATTTCGTCCTTCGCCAGGGTCAGTGAGAGGTTCTTGGTGATGCTGGTGACCATCGCCTTGGCGGCGGTGTAGGCGATCAGCGACTCGGTCTGCCGCTTGGTGGAGTGGGCCGAGATGTTCACGATCCGTGCCCATTCCGCGCGCCGCAGCAGCGGCAGCGCCGCCCGCACACAGCGGACCATGCCGAGCACGCCGAGATCTATTGCGGCCAGCCAGTCCTCGTCGGTGAGGTCCTCGAAGCCGCCGCCGGTGTCGGGTCCGGCGGCGTTGATCAGGATGTTGAGCTCACCCCAGCGATCGCGCACGGTGTCGAAGGCGGCGATCACCTCCTCGGGACGGGTCAGATCCGCGCGCAGGGCCACCGCGTCCGCGGCGCCGAGTTCGAGCAGGCGGCTGACCGTCTTCTCCAGCGTCGCCGGGGTGCGGGCCAGCACGGCCACCTTGGCGCCGTCGGCGGCGAAACATTCCGCCGCGGCCAGCCCCATCCCCTGTGTGCCGCCCTGCACGACCGCGGTCGCACCCGCCAGTCCGAGATCCATCCCGGCACCTCCGTATGAAAGTGAACGAGACCGTATCGTATCATTGCGGATTCGGCGCATCCGAGGGATCGCGCGGCCGACAATGGTGTAGGTCACGCCGTCGCGGCCCGGTGGGGTGCGGGGGATCGACTACGATAAACGACACTGTTTCGTTTCACTTGACCGATTCGGCCGATTCCACCGGAAGGAGTGCCCGTGCCGCGCCCGCTCGCGTCGGAGGAATTGATTCTGCGTGCGACGATCGACATTCTGGCCGAGCACGGTATCGATGGTCTGGCCGTGGACACGGTCGCCGCGACGGCCGGGGTGAGCAAGGCGACGATCTACCGCCGGTGGGGTTCGCGGGCGCAGTTGGTACACGCGGCGATCACCTCGTTGCAGCGGCCGCTGGTGGATCCGGACACCGGATCGTTGCGCGCCGATCTGCTGACCCTGTTGCGGCAGTTGGCCGCCTACGTGTCCGGCCGCGACAGCGGCCGGGTGTTCGCCTCCTTCGTCGACGCGGCGACCCGGGAACCGGAACTCGAAGTGCTGCGCAAGAAGTCGATGGCCGACGCGCGCGACATGTACGAGCGGGTGCTACGCCGCGGTATCGCCCGCGGCGAACTCCCCGCCGGCGCCGATACCGGCCTCATGACCGATCTGCTGATGGCCCCGGTGATCTATCGCGCGCATTTCGAACGGAAATCGGTGCGCGGCGGTTACGCCGATTCCGTGGTGGACATGGTCCTCGCCGCCTCCCGCGCCGCCGATCAGCCGGCCCAGCGCGAGGCGTGAAAATTCGCCGGTAGCGCGACCACGTGGACGTTCTGTCCCGCGGTCGGCGCCTCGACGCATTGCCCGTCGCCGATGTAGAGCATCACGTGACTGGGATATCCGCCGTTGAATTCCGCGGCCGGGAAAATGAGATCGCCGGGCCGGATGGCATCGATCCCGATCTTGTCCAGTTGCTGATATTGATCGGCGGCGGTGCGCGGGATGTCGACACCCGCCGCGTCGGCGGCATAGTGCGTCAGCCCGGAACAATCGAAGGAATTCGGTCCCATGGACCCGTATACATACGGCTTGCCGACCTCGGTGAGCGCCGCCTGCACCGCCTTCCCGGCCGGGGTGTCGTCCGGCTTCGGCGGGCTGTCGTCCGGGGGTGCGGCGGATTCCGGTGCCGGAGCGTCGTTCCGGCCGGCGTGGCCGGGCAGGAATTCGTCGGCGAGTCTGTCGATGGCCGCCGCGGCCTGATCCATCGCGGCGCTGGATCCGGTCACCAGATTCTGCGCGTTCTGCAGGGCGGTGCCGAGGGTGTCCTGCAACTGCTGCCGGCCCGCCGGGGTGTCGGCGGTGACCCCCAGTTGCGTCAGCCGATCGGTGAGGTCGCGGACCAGCGTATCCATCGCGGTCCTGCCGGTATTGCTGTGGTCGGCCAGCCCGCCGAGCCGGTCGGACAGCCGATTGTCGATATCGCCGTAGGCCGCGCCGGTGTCGCCGTGCCCGGCCTGGGTGGCGGCCACCGAGTCGGGCGCCGTGCCGGTCGGGGATCCGGTGACGCGGATATCCGGCGCCACCGGGGTTTCCGGCACCGGGGGAGCGGCCGCGGCGCCACTGCCGTAGGCGGCGGCCAACTGCTGCACGGTATCCGGCACCCGGGCCAGCGGATTGCCCGGATCGCCACCGGTGAGACCGCGCAACATCGCGCCCACCGCGGGCAGCACACCCGCGAACGGATTCGGGGGGTCACTCGGATCCGGTTGTGACAGTGCCGAATCCTCGCCGTCTTCTGCCACCGAACGACCGCCTGTCGAACCGTACCGACCCGAAATTCGATCTTCATGATACGGGCCGCGCTCGGAACATGACTCGTCATGCATGGGAACAGGTGGCGAATTCACCTGTGCCGCAGCGATTCCGGTGTCGCGTCACCGCGAAGCCGCGCACCGGGATCCGCGGCCGGCCGGGCGGGACCGGTCGGCGTGTTATTCTCCCGAGGCCAGGCATCCGATCCGGCTCCCGCGGATGCCGTGTTCGTCGAGGGGGTGTTGTGCGATGGGCGGTCGCCAGGATGCCTCGCAGGAGTCAGGGACGAACCCGGGCTTCGCGGACCGTGACCAGCGCTTCCGGGCGATGACGCGCGCGCGGATGCGCGGCGGCGTGGTCGGCGCGGGACCCGTTCCGGCGCCGGGTGCCGCTCGGTGAGTGCCCGCACTTCCTGGAATTTCACGCCGGACGAGTTCGCGTGGGTCTGGGAATCCGAGACCGGGGAGGACGCGCCGCCGTTCCCGATCAGCATCCTCGAAAGTCACACCACCACAACCGAACACGTGCGATATCGCGCGGCGGTGAGCGCTCGGTACCCACGGCACGCCGATCCGGACCTCACCGCGCCGCTGCGTGCGCTCGCCGACCCCGATCTGCGGATCGTGTCCTGGGGGCGACTGCACCACTCCGATGTCCGCTTGCGCGCACTCGGCGCCGTATCCGGGCCCCTGGGGGTCGTACTGTCCCAGAAGCCCGGTACCGCAGCGGATTCCGGCGGTGATCTGCGACTGGTCGTCACCGGCCCCGGGCATCTGGGCGGACATCTCGCGGCCGGTCTGCCGCCGGCCGCCGCCGGTGCGGCGGGCACCATGACCGGCACCACTCCCGGGGTTCGCGGGGAGGAACAGACGCGCGACGACGCCGCGCAGCGTCCGATCGAGGAACGCATGCGGGTCCTGCTGCGGGCGCCGCGCTCGGCGGAGGGCTATCTGCGCATCGAGCGCGGCGCGGCGCGGCCGGTGGAGCATCTCAGCTGGTTCGACGTCCTGCCCGACACCCGGGTGGGCGGCCGCTATCTCGTCGACGTCGGCGACGCCGAGACCACCATCACCGCGGTCTCGGCCGAGGAGCTCGCGGCGCAGATCACGCGGCGCGCCGGGATGGCGGGCTGAGGCGCCGACTCAGCGCAGCTGCTGCCCGAGACCCGCGATGATCACCTCCACGTCGAAGCGGAACTGCTCGTCGGGCCGGTCCGGGGCCCGCCGGTCGGCGGCCAGCCGGTGCAGCAACGGAAATTGTTCCGGTGCGGCGGTTTCCAGCGCGTGCAGCACATTCTCCGCCTGTGGATCGGCGCGGCCCCCGGCCACCGCCATGGCCTCGCGCGCCGCGGCGTGCGCGACGCCGGACACCAGGGTGATGGCCCGCCCGGCGTCGTCGACCTCGAAACCCGCGGCGGTCAGCGATTCGATGATGCGCTCGACCACCTTCAGGGCCGCCGTATCGGTCACCCCGTCGAACCGCACATAGGAGATCAGCACGCCGACGCGGGCGAACGCCTCCTTCGTCGCCGTCGCGTAGGACCGCAGTACCTGCCGCCAGTCGGCGTGCGCGGGCAGATCGACGCGGCCGATCTCGGATTCGAAGGCGTCCAGCGCGACCAGTTCGAGCAGACCCTCCCGGTCGCTGACGTAGTAGTTGAGCGCCTTGCGATCGACGCCGAGCGAATCGGCGACGGCCTGCATGGTGAGCTTCTCCGGCGCCAGCCCGCGCGCGGCCGCGACGATACGGTCCCGGTTGATCTTGCTGGGCCGGCCCCGGCCCCGAGGGCCCGCGGGCGCCTCCGGGCCGGGTGGATATCCGCTGCTCACCCGCTCAGCCTACGGAACGCCCCGATCAGCGCCGCCGCAGGATTCCGCGCGGCAGCGGCAGCGGCAGGTCGGTGTAGGTCACGATGCCCGGGGCGGCGGCGACCACCGCCGGGATGGCGTGGATGGGCGGCATCGCGGTGAGGATGTGGCCGAGCACCATGAAATCGGCCATGGTCTGGGCCTGGAAGTCCGGCGGCGGGAGGAATCCGACGCTGGTGGTCACCGTGGGCCGGCCGTCGATGGTGATCTTCCAGCCGTCGCCGTCGAGCTTCCAATCCGGTTCCAGCGTCTGGCCCTTGCGCCAGCGGAAGTTGAGATCGATGACGACCTCGTCGCCGACCAGGCCCTGCCAGCTGATGAATGTGCCCGCGACACAACCCTTTCCGATGGTCCACGAGCCGAGATCGAGATCCTCTGTGGTCTGGGCGAATTCGGCGACGCAGCGCACATCGTCCAGCTCGGTGCCGAGCGCGTCGGCGAGCAGGCGCACCGCCTCGGCGAACACCACGGTGCCCTTCGCGGCCGCCTCCTGCAGCCCGGGATCGCCGATGGGCCGGCCGAATCCGACGGGCTTCTCGGTCTCCGGGGAATCGTAGAAGGTGGTGTCCGCGGATTCGGCGATGGTGACGCGATCGACCCGGTCGCAGGCGTTCGCCGAGACGATCGCCAGCAGCTCCGCATATCCCGGGCTGCTGCCGGAACCGAAGATGGTCGAGCCGCCGACCAGGCAGGCCTGCTGGATCCGCTCCCGGTCCGCGCCCAGGTTGTGACCGGTGATGAAGGCGGCGGTGGCGACGACGTTGGCGCCGGAGGACAGGATCCGGACCAGCTCGTCGACGTCGAACCACATCGGGTTGTAGACCACGCAATCCGGCTTCAGCGCCAGCAGGGCGTCGACGTCGTCGGTCGCGGTCACCCCCACCGGCTCGATCCCGGCCAGCTCGCCGACGTCACGGCCGACCTTGTCCGCCGACCAGGCGAAGCAGCCGACCAGTTCGATGTCCGGATGCGCGGCCAGCGCCTGCACGGAACTCTTGCCGACATTGCCGGTCGTCCATTGAACGACGCGATAGGGGGTCGATGGCATCGAAAAACCTCGTTCACTCACGGTCCGGCCACGCGGCGATGCCGGCCGGTTCGGCTTCCTGCTTACACCCGCCGCAGCGCCCGGCGAGGCCGTTTCGCAAAATTTTTCCCGCCAGGTGAATAATCGCGACCGAATCCCCGCCACCCGCCGGGACCGTCCCGCCGACCTGTCGGTGACCCCCGCTAATCTGCGGGAATGGTGAGATCGGAGTCGGCGCTGCGCCGCGTGCTACGCGAGTTGGAGAAACTGCTGCAGTCGTACGGATTCCACGGCGCCGAGCCCACCTGGGTCCGGCCGGAGCCGGGCGGCCTGGCCACGGTCGGCCGCACCCGCACCTTCCGCACCTGGACCGGCGGTCAGCAGGTCCTCGAATTCGGCCTGAGCCTCGGCGCCACCCCGACCGCCTGGTGGGAATTCTGCAACTGGCGCAACACCCAGCGCGGCCTGCCGCCCACTCCCTTCGAATCCGCCACCGGCCCCGGCCTGCTCACCGACCACGGCCTGCCCCCGGACCAGACCGGCCTGTGGTCGGTGCGCCTGGACCCGGACCAGCCCGGCGGCCACGTCCTGCAGGCCGATATCGACACCGTCCGCGCCGAACTGCCCCGCCGCGTGCACACCTACGCCCGCCGCGCCCTCCGCCTCCTGGAACCTGGCCGCTACCTGGACGAACTACTGGCAATCCCCGACCCGAGAGCCGACACCTGGGAAGCCATCACCATCCTCCTCGCCGACCGAGGCCCCACCCCCGACCTGGACGCCGCCTTCGACCACCTGCGAAACCACTTCGCCGACACCGACGCCCCCTACGCCGAACACGTGATCACCTACGCCCGCACCCGAGCCACCACCCCCACCCGATAACCACAACCGCCCCGCCCCAACCCCTTCCGTTCGCACCGGCCCCCTACCGGCCCAGGTTTCCGCCCGACCCGGCGGGCTCCACCAGCCCGGTCAGGAATTCCTGCGTCTCGGCATCGACCGCATGGATCACGACGCCCCGCATCCCCCGGGTGAGCAGCACCTTGTAGATGTTCCGGATCGACTTGTCGAAGGTCTCGTCCGACACCGGATTCGACTTGGTGTGCTTCAACGCCTTGTCCTGGTTGCCCTCGCGGACACTCACGAGGTGACCGTTGCGGACGACCAGATCCGGTCCGATGATCACCCCGGCCCAGTCGTACTCGAAACCCTGTGCCGTATAGATGCATCCGACCTGGCCGAACCCCCTGGGATCGGAGGCCCACACCGGGCTCGGCGGCGCATCGCCGACGGCCCGGATGCCGCGGAGGTTCCACGGCATCGACCAGTCGCCGATGACCACGTCGTTCACCAGCGTGCCGTCGGGTTCGGGGGAACTCCAGGGCCAGCAGTACCCGGCGGCGATACGAGCGGTCCAGCCGTCGGAGTTCTTGTCCCGCAAGAAGTTCTCCATCTCCCGCGGTGACGGGGCGATCCGGATCTCGAAGGCGGGATCGCCGGGCCAGGCCGTCGGGCCGCCGGCCCGGAGATCGAGCAGGCGCAGCACCCACTCGTCGTAGGCGGCGCTACCACCGCAACGGAACTGGCCGTCGAGTTCGATGTGGTGTACGACATAATCGGATCGCGCTGCGTGCGAACGGATCTCGTGGACAGTGCCGACCTCGCCCGGCCGGACCACCTGATGTTCGTCGAGCAGGAACACCGGCACCCGCGCGGCCGCCATCAGTTCATCGACCTGAGGTCGCTTCGTGCGCTGCTGTTTCGGGGTGAACCGGTTCGTCGAGACTTCCCGGATGCGGTGCGCCTCATCGCAGATCAGCACGTCCAGCTGGTTCCGCCGATAGTCGGCGAAGGTCCGGAAATACTGGAAGAGGGTCTGGAGTTCCTTCGACCCCCGTCCGGGAAACTTCCGCAGCGATTCGGTGAATGCGGACGAGCCGGTCGCGTGCGCCACCCGCAATCCCTGTCGATGCAGTTCGGCCAGCAACGACACCGCGATGATGCTCTTACCGCTACCGGGTCCGCCGGTGACGATCACGACGCTCTTGGCATCGGACTCCTGTGCGCGCCGCACCATGCTCATGACGGCCTCGTAGGCCAATTCCTGCCGGCCCAGCAGCGAATATTCGGTCGCCGCACGAAGTTCCGCGCTCGTGAAGCCGAACAGGTCCGGCCGGGGACGCACGGCGCTGGACAACAGCCGATCCGCTGCTCCGGTTCCGGAGCCCGGGGCGAATTGGCTCTTCAGGTAGGTCAGGAATTCGTCTCGCTGCTCGCCGGTGAACATCCGGCCCCGGTCGTCCGGTTGCCGGACGCGCAACGCGCTCACCGAATTCTCGGTGGCGTTGTGCAGGTAGGCGACTCCGTGCACCGCGTCCGGTCGATCGTGGAGAACGTCGACGTATTGGGAAAGGTACCGGCAGTAGCCGCGCACCTGATCGATCGGATGCAGATGTTCGCCCGCCAGCCGCGGAACCCGCACGATGCGATCGCTGTTCCACGCGAGTTCGGCGGCGCTCCACTGCTTCAACTCGACGACGACGTAGTTGTCCGCGCCGGTCTGCGGATGGGTACCGCTGAGGATCACGTCGGGACGGAGGCTCGAGGACGGAAGGCGATATTCGACGAGCATCTCGATCTGCTCGAGTCCGACATCGGCCAGATCACCGGCGATCGCGGGCAGGCTCCGATCCCACGACCGCTGCTCGGCGGTCGGTCGCGCGCGGGGGACGCGGCCCAGATGTGCGGCGATGATGGCCGACAGTTGTTGGTCCGCAGGCAGAGCGAGAACCTCTTCTGCGGTCGACCGATACACCTGATTCGGCAACAGAATACCCCCGGGCAGCACGAATTCTCGTGCGGTGGGGCATATCCGTTGGCACAGAAGCCCGTCGGGCCGCAACCTGACCCGGGAATCCTACCGGACCGGCGGTGGGTCCGGCCGGTTCGGTGGTTCACGTCGTGAGAGCGGCCCGGTCCATTGACGCAACCGAGTGGTTGCAATAGTATCGCAACCGTCAGGTTGCTACTCAGTGGAGGTTCTCGTGGGGTTTCCGGATCGGATCGAGCGGACGGTGGAGTTGGCGCATGCGCCGGCTCGGGTGTGGCAGGCGCTGACCACGGCGGAGGGGTTGGGGACGTGGTTCGGGGATGAGGCGGAGATCGAGTTGCGGCCCGGGGGGCCGGCCCGGTTGGCGTGGAAGGAGGGGTTCGCGGTGCGGATGCGGGTGGAGCGGGTCGAGGAGCCGCGGGTGTTCGGATACACCTGGCAGATCATGGGTTTGGCGGACGACGATCCGCGGCGGACCTATGTCGAGTTCACGCTCGAACCGGTGGGGGCGGGGACGCGGCTGACGGTGGTGGAGTCCGGATTCGCGCAGCTGCCGGACGAGGCGTACGAGAAGGCGCACGAGTCCAACACCCAGGGTTGGGGGAGTGAGCTCGGCAAGCTGGCCGCGTATCTCGATGCGGCCTGACGCCGAGGCGATCGCCGAACAGGTCTTCGTTGCCCTGGCGGATCCCAGCCGGCGGGCGATCCTCGCCGCGCTGGCAACCGAAGGACCCTCCACCGCAACGGATCTGGCGGCTCGGCTGCCGATCTCCCGGCAGGCGATCACCAAACATCTGGCATTGCTGTCCGAGGCCGGTCTGGTGACCGCGGAACCGGGGGAGCGGCGCCGGGTGCGCTATCGGGTGCATTCCGCGCCCATGCAAGTGGCACAACAGTTCCTGGCCGCGCTGGCGCGTGACTGGGACGGTCCGCTCGGGGCGTTGCGAGACCATCTCGACCGGGTGCGGCCGGAAGCCGAAAAGGATTAGGAGGCAACGATGATGAAGACTCCGCCGATCGTCGATCGGACCGAGTGGGAGGCGGCGCGGCTGCGCCTGCTCGACAAGGAGAAGGAGATGACCCGGGCCCGGGACGCGCTGGCGGCCGAGCGCCGGCGGATGCCGTGGCTGCCGATCGAGCACCCCTATGTGTTCGAGGGGCCGACGGGACCGGCGAGCCTGCTCGACCTGTTCCACGGCCGCCGGCAATTGGTGATCTACCGGGCCTTCTTCGAACCGGGTGTGTTCGGCTGGCCGGAGCATCCGTGCCGGGGATGTTCCATGGTCGCCGATCAGGTGGCCCATCTCGCGCACCTCAACGCGCGCGACACCACGCTCGTCTTCGTCTCGCGCGCACCGCAATCGGATATCGCGCGGGTGCGGGACCGGATGGGCTGGACGATGCCGTGGTACACGCTCACCGACGGATTCGACGCCGACTTCGGCGTCGACGAATGGCACGGCACCAACGCCTTCATCCGCGACGAGAACACCGTCTACCGAACCTATTTCGTCAACAGCCGCGGCGACGAGATGATGGGCGGCACCTGGGACTACCTCGACATCACCGCCCTCGGGCGGCAGGAGTCGTGGGAGGACTCACCCGAGGGATATCCGCAGACGCCGCCGTACGAATGGTGGAACTGGCACGACGAGTACACCGGCGCCGAGTCGGCCGCGCCGGGCTGGCTGGTGCAGCTCAACGGCGCCGCCGGAACCGGCATCACGCTGCGCGAGGAGCCGGCGGACTGCTGTGCCCATCCGGTGAAATGAGCCGCACCCGAACGAGTCCCGTCCGGGGAAGGGGCTCGTTCGGGCGTCGTCGTGCATCCGGCAGAGGTCGTATGTGCACTAACTGTTTGTGCATTAACTATTAGTGCGGTACTTTGTTGGTGGCGATGGGAGGTGTGATGGAGTTCGACGATCCGCTACGGCTGGAGAAGCAGGTGTGCTTCGCGCTGGCGGTGGCCAACCGGTCCGTGCTGGCGATCTACCGGCCGCTGCTGGAGCCGATGGGGCTGACCCATCCGCAGTATCTGGTCATGCTGGCGTTGTGGGGTGAGTCACCGATGTCGGTCAAGGCCATCGCGGAGGCGATCCAGCTGGATTCGCCGACGCTGTCGCCGCTGCTGAAGCGGCTCGAATCCGCCGGGTACATCACCCGCCGGCGCGATCCGCGCGACGAGCGCACCCTGCTGGTCGACCTCACCGCGGACGGCCGCGCGCTGCGGCGCCGAGCCGAGCGCATCCCACCGGCGGTGGTCGAACGGCTGGGCGTGAGCCTGGCCGACCTCGAGGAGTTGCGCGAGGTCCTCACCCGGGTCAACACAGCTGCGCTCCGTTCCGCGGTGCGCAATCACGCTGTGCCCGTAGAACTTCCGGTCTCGGAAAACTAGGAGTGGAGATGACTGGTCGGAGCCCGAACCCGATTGCGCGGGCGCGCTACATCTTCGGGGCAACCCTGCCGCCGTCGATGTCGGACTGGGTGCTGCGGGATTTGACCGGCCCCGGCGCCGGCCGCCGCTACCTGCTGCGCTTCATGGTGCCGATCCTGCCGGTGCTGTGCCTGTTCC
Source organism: Nocardia sp. BMG111209 (assembly GCF_000381925.1). Classification (NCBI taxonomy): domain Bacteria; kingdom Bacillati; phylum Actinomycetota; class Actinomycetes; order Mycobacteriales; family Nocardiaceae; genus Nocardia; species Nocardia sp. BMG111209. The sequence goes on along the minus strand of NZ_KB907308.1, from coordinate 968,477 downwards.
TCCTGGTCCCCGGTCCGCTCTGGATCGGCCTCGCGATGATGGCGCTGCTGTACGTGCCGCTGATCTACTTCACGATCGCGCTGATGTACGTGTACCGCCGCCACCGGCTGATCGCGCACGGCCTGGACCCCGAACTGGCCGACGCCGGCGAGCGCGCGCGGGCGGCGGCCGAGCGGGCCGCCTACGAAACCCGGCACGGCCGTGGCTGATTCGTCAGCGCTGCGGTAGCGAGCGGGGCAGCCCGAACCACGGCAGCACCGTATTCTCGAATCGGGCCATCCCGCTGATCCGATCGCCGGACAGCGTGAGCACGTAGAGACCGGTCCCGTGCCGGACTCCGGTCGTGCCGCGCAGATAGGTGCCGAAGGCGGGCTGCCCGTTGGCGCGGGTCGGCACCAGATCGAATCGCCTGCCGCCGTTGAGGATCGCGCCGCAGAAGCGTTCGGCGGCCGCGCGGCCCTCGTATTCCAGCGGCATCGGCGGCATCGAGATGAACACGTCGTCGGTGAGCAACGCCACCAGGGCCGTGAGGTCGGCGGCCTCCCAGGCCCTGGTGAACCTCGCGACGATCGCGCGCTCGGCGGGGGAGTCCGCGGGCGGCGGATCGGACGCCCGCAGTTTCCGCCGCACGCCGGCGCGGGCCCGTTTGAGCGCGCTGTTCACGGATTCCACACTGGCATCGAGCATGTCGGCCACCTCGGTGGCCCGGAAGTCGAGTACGTCCCGCAGGATCAGGACCGCGACCTGCCGCGGCGGCAGCACCTGCAGTGCGGTCACGAAGGCCAGCGAAACGGCCTCGTGCCGTTCGTATCCGGCCTCCGGACCGGGCCCCGCGAGCAGGGTGTCGGGAAACGGCTCCAGCCAGACGATATCGCCGAATCCGGTCGGCTCGGGCGGTTCGATGTGCGGGATGTCCCACTGTTTGGCCGGTCGGCGGCTCGCGGCGCGCCGCGCGTTGAGGCAGCGGTTGGTGGCGATCCGGTACAGCCAGGTGCGCAGCGAGGCCCGCCCCTCGAATCCGTCCAGCGCCTGCCACGCCGCCAGCAGGGTGTCCTGCAACGCGTCCTCGGCGTCCTGCAACGACCCGAGCATGCGGTAGCAGTGCACCTGCAATTCCCGCCGGAACGGGTCGGTCAGCTGCCGGAACGCCTCACCGTCCCCGGCCCGCGCCCGCGTCAGCAATTCACCGGTCACCATCGTGCGTCACCTCTTCCTGCGCTGTCGACCTGCGCCTCCGATATGGACACCGGCCGGGCCGCGAATCGGTCGCTCGCGGACCGGCCGATTTCCGGGCTCGCCGGTTTCTGCCTCCTCGTAGGACCACAACGATGAAGGAGATCGAACATGGGAACAATCGTCGTCAGCGAGAACGTCACCCTCGACGGGGTGGTGCAGGACCCGACCGGTGACGAGGGCTTCGCGCTCGGTGGCTGGTTCACCCACTTCGGCGGGGCCGATCGCGACGAATGGTCCGCGATCGAGTACGCGGAGGCGCGCGCGGCCGCGGCGCTGCTGCTGGGTCGCCGCACCTACACCTGGTTCGCCGGCCGGTGGGCGGCCCGTCCGGGCGACTGGGCGGACCGGCTGCGGGAGTTGCCCAAGTACGTCGTGGCCTCCGCGGCCCTCGACGGACCCGACTGGATGAATGTGGAGGTGGTGAAAGGTGAAGTGGTGGAGGAGGTTTCGGCCCTGAAGCAGCGGGTCGACGGTGAGATCGTGGTCTACGGCAGCCGGCAGCTGGTGCAGTCGCTGCTGGCGCACGACCTGGTCGACGAACTGCGGCTGACCACCTTCCCGTACCTGCTCGGCGCCGGTGAACGCTGGTTCGACCGGATCGGGCCCGCGACCCGGCCGCTGCGGCTCGTCACGACCCGCGCGATCGGGAACACCCTCGCCCTGCACACCTACCGGCCGGAGCGGGCCGCCTGACCGGAACCGGCCGTGCCCGTCCCCGGCGGGCACGGCCGAACCGATCAGGAATCGAGAAGCACGGGCCGGTCGGCCGCGCCTAGCGTCGTCGGCATGGACATCACCATCGCATCGACCTTCCTCCCGCACGAGGACCCGAAGGCCACGCTGGCCTTTTATCACGATCTGCTCGGCTTCGAGGTGCGCAACGACGTCGGCTACAACGGCATGCACTGGATCACCGTGGGCCCGGCCGGGCAGCCCGGCACCTCGATCGTGCTGTATCCGCCGGCCGCCGATCCCGGCGTCACCGAGGCCGAACGCGGCACCATCACCGAGATGATGGCGAAGGGCACCTACGGCCGCATCACCCTCGCGGTGCCGGACCTCGACGCCGCCTTCGACACCCTGCAGGCCGGCGGCGCCGAGGTGGTGCAGGAACCCACCGACCAGCCGTACGGTGTGCGCGACGCCGCGTTCCGCGATCCGGCGGGCAATCTGATCCGGATCAACCAGGTCGGCTGATTCGAGCACCGTGACCTGCGCGGACACGTTCCCGGCGCGGAATGTGTCCGGGTCACGGCCTATGGTTGGGTCCGAACAGACAGAGGAGAGATGATGAGCACGGCCACCAAGGGGAACGCCGCGTCGCCCGGTGCCCATATCGCCGACAGCCACGACCTCATCCGCGTGCACGGTGCGCGGGTGAACAATCTCGCGGACGTCAGTATCGAGATCCCGAAGCGCCGGTTGACGGTGTTCACCGGGGTATCCGGCTCGGGCAAGAGCTCCTTGGTGTTCGGCACCATCGCGGCGGAATCGCAGCGGCTGATCAACGAGACCTACAGCGCCTTCGTCCAGGGTTTCATGCCGACGCTCGCGCGCCCCGACGTGGACGTGCTCGAGGGGCTGACCACGGCCATCATCGTCGATCAGCAGCGGATGGGCGCCGACCCGCGCTCCACCGTCGGCACCGCCACCGACGCGAACGCCATGCTGCGAATCCTGTTCAGCCGCTTGGGGAAACCGCATATCGGCTCGTCGCAGGCGTTCTCCTTCAACGTCGCCTCCATCAGCGGGGCCGGTGCGGTCACGCTGGAGAAGAACGGCGAGAAGGTCAAGGAGCGCCGCAGTTTCAGCATCACCGGCGGCATGTGCCCGCGTTGTGAGGGCCGCGGTTCGGTCACCGATATCGATCTCACCCAGCTCTACGACGATTCGAAGTCGCTGAACGAGGGCGCGATCACCGTGCCCGGCTACACCTCCGGCGGCTGGAATCTCCGGCTGTACCGGGAATCGGGCCTGGTCGACCCGGACAAGCCGATCCGCCGATACACCAAGAAGGAACTCCACGACTTCCTGCGCGCCGAGCCGACCCGGATGAAGATCGCCGGGATCAACATGACCTACGAGGGTCTGATCCCGCGGATCGAGCGGTCGATGCTCGCCAAGGACAAGGAGGGGATGCAGCCGCACATCCGGGCCTTCGTGGAGCGCGCGGTCACCTTCACCACCTGCCCCGACTGCGACGGTACCCGGCTGAGCGCGGCGGCCCGCTCCTCGAAGATCGAGGGCATCAGCATCGCCGACGCGTGCGCGATGCAGATCAACGATCTGGCCGCCTGGGTGCGCGGACTCGACGAGCCGTCGGTGGCCCCGCTGCTGACGACGCTGCGCGGCACCCTCGACTCGTTCGTCGAGATCGGACTGGGATATCTGTCGCTGGACCGGCCGGCCGGCACGCTGTCCGGCGGCGAGGCGCAACGGGTCAAGATGGTCGGCCATCTCGGCTCCTCGCTCACCGATGTCACGTACGTGTTCGACGAGCCCACCACCGGGCTGCACCCGCACGACATCCAGCGGATGAACGAACTGCTGCTCCGCTTGCGGGACAAGGGAAATACCGTGCTGGTGGTCGAGCACAAGCCGGAGACCATCGTGATCGCCGACCACATCGTCGATCTCGGTCCGGGTGCGGGCAGCGCGGGTGGCGCGGTGTGTTTCGAGGGCACCGTCGACGGGCTGCGCGGTAGCGGCACCATCACCGGCCGGCACTTCGACGACCGGGCCGCGCTGAAGCAGCAGGTGCGCAAGGGCAAGGGCGCGTTGGAGATTCGCGGCGCCACCACACACAACCTGCGGGCCGTCGACGTCGACATCCCGCTCGGTGTGCTGTGCGTGGTGACGGGTGTGGCGGGTTCGGGCAAGAGTTCGCTGGTCCACGGCTCGGTGCCCGGCGGCGCGGGGGTGGTGTCGGTCGACCAGAGCCCCATTCGGGGTTCGCGGCGCAGCAATCCGGCCACCTACACCGGACTGCTGGAACCGATCCGCAAGGCGTTCGCGAAGGCCAACGGCGTGAAACCCGCACTGTTCAGCGCCAATTCGGAGGGTGCGTGCCCGACGTGCAACGGCGCCGGCGTCATCTACACCGATCTGGCCATGATGGCCGGGGTGGCGACCACCTGTGAGGAGTGCGAGGGCAAGCGGTTCCAGGCCGCCGTACTCGACTACCACTTCGGCGGTCGCGACATCAGCGAGGTGCTCGCCATGTCGGTGGACGAGGCGGCCGCGTTCTTCGGCGCCGGCGAGGCGAAACTGCCTGCCGCGCACGCGATCCTGCGGCGACTGGCCGATGTCGGGCTCGGCTACCTGCGGCTGGGCCAGCCGCTGACCACGCTGTCCGGCGGTGAACGGCAGCGGCTGAAGCTGGCCACCCACATGGCCGACAAGGGCGGTGTCTATGTGCTGGACGAGCCGACGACCGGCCTGCACCTCGCCGATGTCGAACAGCTGCTGGCCCTGCTGGACCGCCTGGTCGACTCCGGCAAGTCGGTGATCGTGGTCGAACATCATCAGGCGGTCATGGCGCACGCCGACTGGATCATCGACCTCGGTCCCGGCGCCGGTCACGACGGCGGCCGCATCGTCTTCGAGGGCACCCCCGCCGATCTGGTCGCCGCCCGCTCGACCCTGACCGGCGAACATCTCGCGGCCTACATCGGCGCCTGACCCGGCCGCGCGCCGATCCACGCGGCGATCTCGGCGACGACCGCCGGATCCATATGCTGCGCGGACAGATACGAGTCGGGTGTGGACCGTCCGGAACCGGGGAAGAACTGGTGGTCGTCGGCCTCGTGCACGGTGATCGTGACATGCGGCCGGCCGGCGAGTCCGGCCCGCCACAGCGCGAGATCGTCGTCGACGGTGACCTGGTAGTCGCGGCCGCCCTGCAGGACGAGCAGCCGGCGGTCCAGGGCGGCGGCCGTGCCGACCGGGTCGAGCGCTATCCAATCCTGCCAATAGTGCAGCGGCACACCGGGGAGCAGCGGTTCGGCCACGGCCCCCGAGGTGTCGAACCGGGCGACCCGCTCGGCGAGTTCCGCCAGCTGTGCCGCCAGGTCCGGATCGGGTTCGGCGCGCAGGCTCGCCAGGTAGCGGTACTGTCGCAGCAGCGCGTGGTGGGGTGGCTGCGCCCCGCCGGCCAGGATGATCACACCCGCGATCGCGGGCTCTCCCATCGCGATACCGGGAGCCATCGAGCCGCCGAGGCTGTGCCCGAGCAGGAAGATCCGGCTCGGATCCACCGCGGGCTGCTGCCGCAACAGGGTGATCGCGGGACCGGCGTGCGCGTATTCGTCTGTGAGCGTGAACTTCTCGGTGTCGAGGCGACCGGCGTGGGTTCGGACGACCTTGTCGTACCGCAGCACCGCGATACCCCGACCGGCCAGCCTCCAGGCCAGATCCTTGAAGGGCTTGTTGCGCGGATAGGCCGACAGGGTCGAGTCCCGATCGCAGGGACCGGACCCGGTCAGCAGCACCACCCCGGGCACCGGCCCGGAGGCGGTCGTGATCCCGGATCCGGTGATCGCGGCGGTCGTGATCCCGGGTTCCGCCGGTCCTCGGCCCGGAGCCGCCGGGCGAGCCGCGGGCAGGGTCAGCGTGCCCGGGACGGCGAACGGTCCGGCGCCGATCGTCAGCTCCTGCTCGGTGAGGGCTTCCGGATCGACATAATCCGGTGGCTGCCACGGCTCGGCCCAGTCCAGCTTCGGCAACCGCAGCCCGATCAGCCGGTCGTCCGGATCGAACATCGCCCCGAAGCCGAAACCGCCCTGCTCGCAGTACAACGGGATCCGCACCTGTATCGCGGTGGGCGACAGCCGATCACGGCTCGGCACACCGGTGCGCAGGATCCGGCCGTGCGCGCGCACCGCTTCGTCCCACGACCGCTGCAACTCCTCGGCGCCGTCGGCGGGTACCGACAGATCCGTCCGGACCGCCGGCTCGCGGATCCGGCCCTCCCGCAGGAGGCGCATCACGCGCAGCGCCGCTGCGGTCGGATCGACCATCTCAGGAGCGCACCCGGTAGTGGAGGTGCACGACGCCACCGTGGAAACGGCGCTCCGACAACAACTCCAGGTCGACGGCGATGCCCTCGGGCAGTGCCTGTTTGCCACGGCCGACGAGGATCGGGCCGAGGAACAGGTGGATCTCGTCGACCAGGCCCGCGGCGAAGACCTGGCGGGCCAGATCGGCGCCGCCGACACTGATGTCCCGGTCGGCGGACTTCTTCAGTCCCGCGATCGCGGCCGGGTCGAGGGTGCGCTCGAGCCGGGTCCGTTCGGTCGAAACCGATTGCAGCGTCCGGGAATACACGATCTTGTCGGCCTGCCGCCAGATCCGGGTGAACTCGTTCTCCAGGACGGGCCGGTCGGCGCCGGTGGGTGCGGTCGCCCAGTAGCGCATCGTCTCGTACATCCGGCGGCCGTACAGATAGGTGCCGATCGGGCGCTCGATCTCGTTGACCGCGGCGAGTACCTCGTCATCGGGTGCGGCCCAGTCGAATTCGCCCTGGGCGTCCTCGATGTAGCCGTCCAGTGAGGCGATCGCCGAATAGATCAGCCCGGCCATGTGCGTGCTCCTCCCCGTCGATGGCTGGGCGCTCCGGAGCAGCTGTCGCTCGGCGGGCCGAACCAATCCGGGGAGTAGGTCTACCACGAAAAAATCGGCGGCACCCGTGAATCCGGGGATCCCGGCACCGAAATTCGGAGAACGTTATTCTTGTTGTCGAGATCAGGGTTCTCCCGGGACAGGATGGCTATGGGTGAGTTTTCCGAGGTGACGGTCGAGCGGCAGGGCGCGGTGGCGGTGGTCACGCTGAACCGGCCGCAGCGGCGCAACGGCGTCACGATCGCCATGTGTGAACAACTCCACCGCGCGCTGGGCGCGGTGGCGGCCGGTGACGCGCAGGTGGTGGTGTTGCGCGGCGCCGGAACCGATTTCTCGGTCGGCGCCGACATCGGGGGCAGCGGCGACAGCGCCGGCGAGGCCACCTTGCAGCGGCTGGGCCCGACCTATCACGCGTCGACCCTGCTGCACACCATGCCGCAGGTCACCATCGCGGCGATCGACGGCGGCTGCGCCGGTGCGGCGATGGGCTGGGCGTGCGCGTGCGATTTCCGCTGGGCCTCGACTCGCGCGCGGTTCAACACGGCCTTCCTGGACGTCGGCATCTCCGGCGATATGGGCCTGAGTTGGTCGTTGCTGCATGCCGTCGGCGGCGGCCGGGCCCGGGAACTGCTCCTGTTCCCGGGGAAGTTCACCGCCGCGCAGGCGCACGAACAGGGCCTGGTCACCCGCCTGTTCGAGCCGGCGGACCTGCACGACGAGGTGCTGGCGCTCGCCGGTGAACTGGCCGCGCGGCCGGCGTTCGTGCTGCGGATGATGAAGGCGAACCTGTTGTCGGCGGAAACCCTGCCCCTGGCCGGATACATCGACATCGAATCCGCGCGGCATCTGCACACGGTGGGTGATTCGCCGCTGAGCCGCCGGTGACCGAGCGGAACTTTTCGGCCCCGGAACGAGTTGTAGGAGTAGTCGAGAACGTGCTCGTGAAGGAGGCAGCGTGACCGAAACGCGGACGGCGATCCTGGCCGGTGGGTGCTTCTGGGGTGTGGAGGACTTGATCCGCAAGCAGCCCGGGGTGGTGTCGACCGAGGTCGGCTACACCGGTGGCCGCAACGATCACCCGACCTATCGCAACCATCCGGGTCATGCGGAGGCCGTGGAGATCACCTACGACCCGGCGCGGACCGATTACCGGGCACTGCTGGAATTCTTCTTCCAGATCCACGATCCGACCACGAAGAACCGGCAGGGCAACGATATCGGCACCAGCTACCGCTCCGAGATCTTCTATCGCGACGACGAGCAGAAGCGGGTGGCGCTGGACACCATCGCCGACGTCGACGCCTCCGGCCTGTGGCCGGGCAAGGTGGTCACCGAGGTGAGCCCGGCGGTCACGTTCTGGCCGGCCGAGCCGGAGCATCAGGACTACCTCGAGCGCTACCCGGACGGGTACACCTGCCACTTCCCGCGGCCGGGCTGGAAGCTCCCGCGTCGGCAGGCCACGGCGCAGTCGTAAAACCACAAGTGAGCGGGGTCGTCCGGTGACGGCCCCGCTCGCCGTTCCGGATCGTCCCCGCTCACCAGGGCAGCCCGGCGAGGATCTCCCGTCGAGTGGCTCGCATGTGCGCCGCGGACAGTTCCGCGGCGAGTTCCGCGTCACCGGCGGCGATCGCCGCGGTGATGGCGGCGTGTTCGGTCTCGATGCGGTCGTTCTCGCTGCCGTGCCGCAGCAGGAACTGCACCCGGCCGCGCAGCGGGGCGAGCACGCTGTCGAGGACCTCGTTCCCGGCCAGTCGCGAAATCTCTTCGTGCAGAGCCATATTGCCGCCGTCGGAGATCGGGAAGCCGCCGGTGGCCAGCCGTGTCCGGCCCATCTCCAGCACCGCGCGCAATCGCAGCGTGCCGGTCGCGGTGATCTGTTCGGCGGCCTGCCGCGCGGCCAGCGCCTCGAGGGTCTCGCACACGTCGAGCAGATGCGCGACCGAGGCCGGATCCAGGGCCCGCACCCGGACCTGCCGTCCCCGCACGGTCACGTACCCCTCCGCCTCCAGGATGCGAATCGCCTCCCGCACCGGCACGCGGGAGATGCCGAGTACGGTCGCCAGATCCTGTTCGAACAGGCGCATGCCCGGTGTGAGCCGGCCGTCGGCGATCCAGTCGCGCAGCACATCGCGCACCCGTTCCCGTAGCGGCGGCAGGCCGGGGCCGCACTGCCGCAACATATTCTGCGCGCGGGGCGGGACCGGGGGCAGTTGCGCATGTCCCGGAACCGATGTCGGTAACGCCATGAATCAGTGGTAACACCCGCGTGCTAATACCTCGCACCGCCGATGTTTCGGCGGTGTTTCCGGCTGTGTATACCTCGCGAAGTATACGTTGCTGTTCATTGACTTCGATGTCGCCGGATTCCCAGAATATCGACATCGCAGCGATCGGCCGGATACGGAGGAGGGCAGTTCATGACAGCGATCGACATGGTCCGCACCGGACCGCGACGGATTTTCGCCGAGGCTGCCGGGTGCCGCGCGGAAATGGCCGCACGAATATTGCCCGACGGCAGTGAATCGACGTCCCGGCCGAGTGGATTTCGATGCCGCAAACCTTTTTCCGGCGGGCTCCGATCGTATTCTGTTGCAGCCCGCGGGCGACTCCGTGAATATGTTCCGCCGCGGTCGGATCATGCGGCGATATCGAATGTCCCGGCCCGGATCGGCACGCGGGATCGAGCCCGGCCGTCGCCGGTCCGGCACGAGGGCAGGGGTTTCGCGTGACCACCGAATACGCGGACGGATGCCGCCGGCTGCTGTCCGCCACCGGGGCCAGCCGGGTGACCCTGCGATTGGCCGACCCGACGGGATTTCCGGCGCTGGTCGCGGAGGAACTGTCACCCGGCGTGCCCTCGATGCGATCCGGGACCCCGATCAATCCGGCCGACTACCCGACCTACCGCCACCTGGTCGACACCGGTGAGCTACTGATCCAGTCCGATACCCGCACCCACCCGATCCGGCCGCCGCGGTCGCTGATCGACGAGATGCGGGTCTACGCACAGATATTGGCGCCGATCCGCCGCGACGGCCGGACCGTCGGCACCATCTCCGTGCACATCCAGGACCGTCCGCACCGATTCACCGCCGCCGATGTCGCCGCGGTGCGGGATTTCCAGCAGTACGTCGAAGCCGGGCTCACCGGCTGAATTCGAGGAGTAGTCATGTCCGAACCACCGCCGATCAGTGCGCGGCTGCACAATCCGGATCTCGCGCCGGCCACCACGCGGGACTGGAACGGGTACAGCGTGTTCGCGCTGTGGATGTCGGTGTTGCACAACGTCGGTGCCTACACCTTCGCGATCGGATTCTTCTTCCGCGGCCTCGGCACCTGGACGGTGCTCGCCGCCATGGTCGTGGCCCTGATCATCGTCTACGTGCTGATGAATCTCAGCGGCGCGATCGGGCAGCGCACCGGAGTGCCGTATCCGGTCGTGGCCCGGATCAGCTTCGGGGTCTTCGGCGCCAACCTGCCCGCGCTGGTGCGCGGCGTGCTGGCGGTGTTCTGGTACGGGGTGCAGACCTATCTGGGCTCGCTGGCGGTGTCCGCGCTGGCGCTGCGCCTGGTCCCGGGGCTGGCCTCGTGGAACCGGACGCATGTGCTCGGATTGTCGGCGCTGGGCTGGTGCTCGTTCATGCTGCTGTGGGCGCTGCAGTTGCTCGTGGTGCGGCACGGTATGGAAGCGGTACGTAAGTACCAGAACTGGGCCGGTCCCGCGGTGTACGCGGTGATGTTCGTACTGCTCGGCTGGGTGCTGGTGCGCACCGGCGGCGCGCCGGGGGTCGAGGTGTCCGCCGAGCGGGTGCACGGCGGTTCGGCGGTGCTGGCGTTCGCGTCGATCGTGGCCCTGATCGTGTCCTTCTTCGGGACCTTCCTGCTCAACATCAGCGATTTCACCCGGTCCAGCCCGAGTCCGCGGTCCATGCGGCGGGCGAATCTGTGGGGGCTGCCGGTGAACTTCCTGGTCTTCGCGGTCACCGTCGCGGTGGTGACCACCGGCAGCGCGAAGCTGTTCGGCACGGCGATCACCGATCCGATCCAACTGGTCCAGCGGCTGGACAACACCCCGGTACTGATCGTCGCGACGATCGTGTTCACCGCCGCCACCGTCGGCGTGAACGTCGCCGCGAACGTGGTGTCGCCGGCGTTCGACTTCTCCAATATCGCGCCCCGGTACATCACCTTCGAGCGCGGCGGGCTGATCGCGGCGGTCGGATCCGTGCTGGTGTGCCCGTGGGCGCTGTACTCCAGCCCGGTCGTGGTCGACTACTTCATCGGCGGCCTCGGCGCGCTGCTCGGCCCGTTGTTCGGGGTCATCGCCACTGACTACTACCTGGTGCGCCGCGGCACCGTCGTGGTCGCGGATCTCTATGTCGAGGGCGAGGGCCGGTACTGGTACCGGCGCGGGGTCAATCCGCGGGCCATGGTGTCGGCCGCGATCGGCGCCGTCGTCGCGCTCCCGGTCGCGCTGATCCCGGCCTGGCAGCAGGCGGCCCCGTTCTCGTGGGCACTGGGCGCGGTCCTCGCCGCCGGCGCGTATCTGGCCGTGAACCGCTCGACCGCCGCGTCCGAACGAGAGGTCGTCCATGCCTGAGGAATTCGGGCCGCGGCGGGATTTCGCCGGCTACGGCCGGGTGCCACCGCGGGTGGTGTGGCCGGAGGGCGCGCGGATCGCGGTCAGCCTCGTGATCAACTACGAGGCGGGGGCCGAGTACAGTTTCGCCGCCGGTGACGGCCGCCGGGAAGCGGTGGGGGAGTTCGGCGTTGCCATCAACCCGACCCGGCCCGGAATCCGGGACCTGTGCGTGGAATCCAGCTTCGAATACGAGAGCCGTTCCGGCACTTGGCGTCTGGCGCGCATCCTGGACGAGTACGGGCTGCCGGCCACCTTCAACTGCTGTGGCCGTGCGCTGCTGGAGAATCCGGAGATCGGCAAGTACATCGCCGAGGCCGGGCACGAGCCGATGGCGCACGGCTGGCGCTGGGAGGAGCCCTGGCGGCTGTCGCGGGCGGAGGAGCGCGACCATATCGCGCGGGCCGTCGCGGATATCGAGAAGGTTTGCGGCACACGGCCGGTCGGCTGGCATTCGCGCTGCACCCCGTCGGTGCACACCCGGGAACTGGTGGCCGCCGAGGGCGGATTCCTGTACGACTCCGACGCCTACAACGACGACCTGCCCTACTTCACCGATACCGCCGCGGGTTCGCATCTGGTGGTGCCGTATTCGCTGACCTTCAACGACATGCGGTTCGCCTTCCCGGGATACGCCGACCCCACCTCGTTCACCCGATATCTGGCAATGGGTTTCGACGATCTGTGGGAGGAGGGTGCGACCCGGCCGCGGATGATGACCATCGGCCTGCACGGACGCTGGGCCGGGATGCCGGGGCGCGCCCGCGCCGTCCGCGACTTCCTGGATCACGCGCTGGCGCGCGAGGATGTCTGGTTCGCGCGCCGGGCCGATATCGCCCGGTGGTGGCTGGATCACCATCGAGAGTTCGACTGAGATCGAACCGGTGTCAGACGTCCTCGTATACCGGTTCGTTGTACGTCGGCAGGTTCGCCATCGGCGGCTGCTGCAGCATTCCGCCCGGGATGCCGTTCGACGGCGGCCGCAGATTCAGTGGGTTGGGCGTGATTCCGGGGAAGATGTGCAGGCCGCGCGGGATGGTGTCGTTTCCGGAGCGGTTACCGCGATCCTCGTCGGGATTGGCACCACCACCGCCACCGCCACCGCCAGGAACGCCGGGACCGACGGGCAGGCTGATCGCACACTCCCCGCAGCCGGCGAGCGTGGCCACCGGATGCGGGCCGAATAGCGGCCCCAGGAGGCCGCACACCACCCCGGTGGCGAAGCAGCAACGTCGTAGCAGCGGCGATTTCCGAGCCATGGCTGCACCTCTATCCTGGCGTACCTGGACGGCACGATACGACAGCTAATTGACAGCGATCCCTGTTTCTGATACTACGCCCGTCGGCCGGATTCGTACCCGGTGTCGCCCTATCGAGATCCGCCGCGCGGTACCTCCCGGAACGGCACGTTGCGATCGGGCAGCTGTTCCCGGGGGAATCCGAGCACCCGCTCGCTGATCACGTTCCGGGCCATCTCCGTGGTGCCGCCGCCGATGCAGGCGGTCTGCCGCATCAGGAAACCGTTGCCCGCCTGCGAGATTCCGCCGTCGTCGTCGGACCAGGCGGCCGCGTCGGGGCCCGCGATGTCGAATTTGATGGTCGCCGTGCGGGTTCCGGCGATACCGCGGTACAACCGGCCGATCGCGGCGGACTGGTCGGAGATCCGGCCGGCGCGCATACCGCCGGCGATGCGCTGCATCAGCGCGTCGCCGACGACGTCCAGGGTCCGGGCCTCGCCGATCAGGTCCCGGGCACGGGGATCGTCGAGAACCCCTGCGTCGCGGGCGATGTCGGCGGGCGAGGCGTCGGCGACCGTGTGCACCTGCCCCTGCGGATAGGTGACGTACGGCGAGTTGAACAGGGTGCGCTCGTGGAACATCCAGCGCGTCACCACCGTCCACCCGTCGTCGACGGCGCCGACCCGATCGGTGTCCGGCACCCGGACGTCGGTGAGGAATTCCTGGCAGAAATCCTTGGCGCCGTTGAGCATCTCGATCTGGTGCACGTCCACGCCGGACTGCTTGATCGGCAGGATGAACACCGACAGGCCGCGGTGCTTCGGCACGTCCCAGTTGGTCCGGGCCAGGCACAGCGCCCAATCCGACCACCACGCCCCGGTGGTCCACACCTTGGAGCCGTTGAGCACCCACTCGTCGCCGTCGCGGACCGCGCTGGTCAACGCGCCCGCGACGTCCGAGCCGCCGGACGGCTCGGAGAGGAACTGCATCCAGATCTCCTCGCCGCGCAGCATCGCGGGGATGTGCCGTATCTTCTGCTCCTCGGTGCCGAAGTCGAGAAGTACTGCGGCACAAGGGCACATCGTCGGGATCTGGAAACGGGTCGCGCACTCGTACCCGGCCAGCTCCTCGTTGAACGCCCGCTGATGGGCGGCGGTCAGGCCCTGCCCGCCGTATTCACGGGGGATGGCGATGCCCGCGAACCCGGCGTCGTACACCTTGCGCTGCAACTGCCGGTCGTAGGCGACGGCCGCCAACTCCTCTTCCGCCGGAACACTTCTCAGGCCCATCGCGGTCTCCGGCCGGAACGGGCCGAGATTACCGCGGATCCACTCCCGGGCCCGCGTGCGGAAACTCTCGACATCCTCGGCCACGGCCGCGACATCCGACACATCGACACTCATGCTGTCACTCCCTTCGGCATGTGCGGCGGGCCTACGTGGTCACGCTCCGCTGCCGCCTCCGGCCCTCGACCGCTCATGCCGCACTACCTTCCCGATCGATGACGAATTGCGCGATCCGCGCCCGGTGCTGCGCCGGGGTGCCGTGCAGCGCGCGGTCGACGGTGGCGCGGCGCAGGAACAGATGCAGATCGTGCTCGAAGGTCAGGCCGATACCGCCGTGCAGTTGCACGCAGTCCTGCAACAGTTCCAGGCCGTATTCGCCGATGTAGGCCTTGGCGACGCTGACCAGTTCGCCCGCGCCGGCGGCCCGTGCGGAGACCGCGGCCGCCGCGCTGTCGGCGATCGCGTGCGAGGCCTCGAGCCACGACTTCAGATCGGCGAAGCGATGTTTGATGGCCTGATAGGAGGCCAGCGGCCGGCCGAAGGAGTAACGATCGGCGGCCCATTCGACGGTCATGTCGAAGCCGCGTTGCATCGCGCCGACGGTCTCGGCCGCCTGGATCACCAGGGCCAGTTGCAGTTGATACTCCAGTTGCGCTGCGGCGCCGCCGATCTCGCCGACGACCGCGTCGCGCGGCACCCGGACCCCGTCGAAGGTCACCGTGCCGAACCGGCCGGTCAGGTCCACCGTCTGCAGTGCGGCGACCGAGACGCCGGGGGCGTCGGCGGGCACCAGCACCTGGGTGAGCCCGTCGCCGGTGCGGCCGCTCACCAGGAACCAGCCGGCCTGCCCGGCCGCCTCGACCGGGCGCTTCACCCCGTCGAGCACCAGCTCCGCACCGTCGGCCCGGATCTCCAGGCCGACCGCGCCGATGCCGCCGCGCGGTTCGGCGTGTGCCCACCCCGCGACGGTGGCGCCCGAGAGCAGATCCGCCACCACCTCCGGATGCGATCCGGCGCCGCTCAGCGCGGCGGCCACCACATTGGCCGACGTCAACGGCCCGGGGGCGGCGGCGCGGCCGAACTCGTAGGCGATCAGCGTCAGATCCACCACCGGATCACCGCTGATGCTGCCGCCGCCGGCCTCCTCGCCGACCAGCAGCGAGGTCCAGCCCAGATCCGCACCGCGACGCCAGTATTCGGCGTCGAAGGCGTCCGTCTCGTGACGGCGGCGCCGGATCGCCTCCACCGGTACCCGCTCGCTCAGGAACTTCGCGGTGGTGTCCCGGAAGAACTCCTGATCAGCATTCAACTCCCACAACATGGGCCCACAACTCCCGCACTTCTCAGATGTTGAACCGCAGCGCGCCGTCGATGCGGATCACGGTGCCGTTCAGATAGTCGTTGTCCGCGATGTGCAGGGCGAGCCGCGCGTATTCGTCGGCACTGCCCATGCGCTTCGGGTTCGGGACCGACGGGCCCCATTTCGCCTGCACCGCGGCCTCGTCCGGGCCGTAGGCGGGTGTGTAGAAGGTGCCCGGGGCGATCGTCATGACCCGGATGCCGGTGGGCGCCAGATCGCGCGCGGCGGTGAGGGTCAGGCCGATGACGCCGCCCTTGGCCGCCGAGTAGTCGCTCTGTCCCACTTGACCTTCGAAGCCCGCGATACTCGCGGTCGCGATGATGACGCCGCGCTGGCCGGAATCCAGTGGCTCGTTGGCGGTCATCGCGGCGGCGGTGAGGCTGAGCACCCGATAGGTGCCGGTGAGGTAGATGTCCAGGGTGCGGGCGAAGATGTCCGCGGAATAGGGCTCACCGGCGCGGTTGACGATGCGCCGGGCGGCGACCGGCCCGCCGTGCACGATCACCACGGTACGCAGCGGCGCCGCGGAGGTGGCGGTGGCGATGGCCTCGCGCACCGAATCGTCGCTGGTGACGTCGGTGCGCACATAATCGGCGCCGGCGCCGAGCTCGGCGGCCAGGGCCTTACCGCGCTCGTCGTTGAGGTCGGCGATCACCACGTGTGCCCCCGCCTCGGCCAGTCGCCGCACGGTAGCCGCGCCGAAGCCACCGGCCCCGCCGACCACCAGGGCGGACGATCCCTCCAGCTGCATTGCTCTCTCCCGTTCCTGCGGCCGGCGCCGACCGGGCCGCGGTTGTTCTCCCCGCGCAATGCGACGGCTCCGAGAGCCTCGAAAAGCGTTGAAAGACAGTGATATTCAGCAGGCAGGGGGAGCGTGCCCGAGCGTTGCCGTGGTCTTGACTATATGTCCGCGGACCGCGAAAGTAAACGAGACAGTCTCGTCTCGCAAGTCCGATGGGTGGTCGTAGATGACCGAAGTCATGCAGGGTGTGCGCATCCTCGAAGTCGCCGAGCACACCTTCGTCCCCGCGGCGTCGGCCCTGCTGTCCGACTGGGGCGCCGAAGTGATCAAGATCGAGCACGTCGAGCGCGGCGACGCGATGCGCGGACTCGGCGCGACCGGCGTGGTGAACATTCCCTCCGACGTCCACGTACTGCTGGAACACTCCAATCGCGGCAAGAAGAGCCTGGGGCTGGACCTGAACTCCGACGAGGGCCGGGCGATCCTCTACCGGCTCGCGGCCACCGCCGACGTGTTCCTGACCAACAAGCTGCCGCGGGTGCGGCAGAAGTTGCAGATCGATGTGGACACCATCCGCGAGCACAACCCGGACATCATCTACGTGCGCGGCACCGGCCAGGGCGAGCGGGGACCGGAGGCCGACGCCGGGTCCTACGACTCGCTCGCGTTCTGGGCCCGGCCGGGTGTCGCGATGGCGATGGCACAGCCGTCCTACGGCCACGTGCCCAGCCCGCCCGCCCCCGGCTTCGGCGATTCCATCGGCGGTATGACCATCGCCGGCGGCATCATGGGCGCGCTGTTCCACCGCGAGCGCACCGGCGAGGCCACCACCGTCGACGTCTCGCTGCTGGGCACCGGCATCTGGGCGATGGGCCAGGCGGTCGCGCTGTCGCTGCTGATGAACGTGCCGTGGATGCCGCCGCCGGAGGGTCGCGCGCGGCTGAACCCGCTGGTCGGAAACTACCTCACCCAGGACGGGCGCTGGCTGTCGCTGTGCTGTCTGCAGGCGGGCCGGTACTGGGCCGAGGCGTGCGAGCTGATCGGCCGGCCGGATCTGGCCACCGATCCGCGCTTCGCCGATCATGCCGGGCTGCAGCAGAACTGCGCCGAGGCGGTCGAAATCCTCAACGAGGTCTTCGCGTCTCGTCCCCTCGACGAATGGCGTACCGCGCTGGCCGGATTCAGCGGTCAGTGGACGGCGGTGCAGACCACGCTGGAACTGCTGTCCGATCCCCAGGTGGTCGCGAACGGCTACGTGCAGGAATGCCGTACGGCCACGGGCACCCCGTTCAAGATGGCCGCCGCACCCGTCCAGTACGGCGAGCAACCACCGGTGCCCGGCCGCGCGCCGGAGTTCAACGAGCACGGTGACGCGATCCTCGCCGAACTCGGCCTGGACTGGGATACCGTCGTGGACCTGAAGGTTCGCGGCATCGTCGCCTGATCGCCGTGCAGCCGAAGGGAGTTGCCATGCGCCCGGCCACCACGACCACCCCGCCCGACCGCCGGTGCGGGTTGCGGCACCGCCTGGTCGTCGTCGCGGCCGACCCCGAGCAGGTGGTCCGGCACGCGGGCGGATGGCTGTTCGACCAGGTGATGGCGGGCTGGATGGTGTACGCACTGGTCGCCGAGCGCGGTAACGGGCGATCGCTGCGCATCCTCGGTACCCATGTCGCCGGGCTGCACCGGCTGGACGCGGCGCTCGACGCACCGGGCCCGCAGGCCCTGGCCGTCGACGCCGCGCTGTACCGGGCGGATCCGCAGGTCCGCGAACTGGTCGCCGCCGCCCGCGACCGCGGTCGCACCGAGGTCCGCTCCTGGAATGCCGCCGGCAGCTCGGATCAGGATCCCTTCGAATACCGATTGAGTTCCGCCGCAATGGCTTTCAAAGCCCAGGCGCTCGTCGCGGTCGGGGCCGGCGCGCGCCGGGTCGACCGGGTCGAGCGATTCCACCGTGCCGCCGTATCGGCCACGGTGATCCCGTTTCCGTCGACCCACGCTCGCATCGCTCGAACCTCGAAGGAGTTGCCATGAATCTCGAGGACATGATTCTGGTCAGTATCGATGACCACATGATCGAACCGCCGACCATGTACGCCAATCACGTACCGGCGAAATGGAAGGACGACGCGCCCAAGGTCGTCCGCAACGCCCAGGGTGTGGACGAGTGGGTGTTCCAGGGCGAGGCCACCTCCACCCCGTTCGGGATGGCCGCGACCGTCGGCTGGCCCAAGGAGGAGTGGGGTTTCAACCCCGGCGCCTACAGCGAACTGCGGCCGGGCTGTTTCGATGTGCACGAGCGTGTGCGGGACATGAACGCCAACGGTGTGCTCGCGTCGATGTGTTTCCCGACCATGGCCGGATTCAATGCCCGCACCTTCCACGAGGCGCGGGACAAGGAATTGGCGCTGGTGATGTTGCAGGCCTACAACGACTGGGCCGTCGACGAATGGTGCGGCACCTACCCGGGCCGGTTCATCCCCCTGGGCATCGTGCCGATGTGGGATGTGGACCTCGCCGTCGCCGAGGTCCGCCGCCTGGCCCGCAAGGGCTGCCGGTCGATCAGCTTCCTGGAGACCCCGCACGTCCAGGGTTTCCCGAGTTTCCTGTCCGGGCACTGGGATCCGATGCTCGAGGCCCTGTGCGAGGAGAACATGGTGCTCTCGCTGCACATCGGTGCCGGGTTCGACGTGATCAGACGCCCCGACGAGGCCCCCGTCGACCACTTGATGGTGCTGGCCTGCCAGATCTCCGCGATCACCGCGCAGGATCTGCTGTTCGGCCCGACGCTGCGGAAGTTCCCGACCCTGCGGGTCGCGTTGTCCGAGGGCGGGATCGGCTGGATCCCCTTCTACTTCGACCGGGTGGACCGGCATTTCACCAATCAGGCGTGGCTGCACGGCGGCAACGACTTCGGCGGGAAGCTGCCCAGTGAGGTGTTCAAGGAACACATCCTGGCCTGCTACATCACCGATCCGTCGGGCCTGCTGCTGCGCGACCGGATCGGTACCGACATCATCGCGTGGGAGTGCGACTACCCGCACACCGACACCACCTGGCCCGAATCCCCGGAATTCGCCTGGGCTGAATTCCGGGAGGCCGGTGTGACTCCCGACGAGATCCACAAGATCACCTGGCAGAACGCCTGCCGGTTCTTCGACTGGGATCCGTTCCGGCACACCCCGAAGGAGCAGGCCACCGTCGGCGCGCTGCGGGCCGCGGCCACCGACGTCGACGTCACCCGCATGTCGAAAACCCGATGGCGCGAACGCAACGAAGCCGCCGGTATCGGTACCTTCTGACCGTACGTTCCGGGACGTCGCGGACCATTACCCGCGCAGTGCTTCGTCAGCCCGTCGAAAGGACCGCCTGTGCCGCGCCCGCTCGCCTCGGAAGAACTGATCCTGCGCGCGACGATCGACATCCTGGCCGAACACGGCGTCGGCGGCTTGGCCGTCGACACCGTGGCCGCCGCGGCGGGCGTGAGCAAGGCGACCATCTATCGGCGCTGGGGTTCCCGCGCGCAGCTGGTACACGCCGCGATCACCTCGATCCAGCGGCCGGTGGACGAGCCGGACACCGGATCGCTGCGGGAGGATCTGCTGGTGCTGGTCCGGCAGCTGGTCACCTATGTGTCCAGTCGCGACAGCGGCCGGGTGTTCGCCTCGTTCATCGACGCGGCCACCCGGGAGCCGGAACTCGAGGAGGTCCGCCGTAATTCGGTCGCCGACGCCCGCGGCACCTACGAACGGGTGCTGCGCCGCGGTGTCGATCGCGGCGAGCTGCCGCCGGCCACCGAGGTGGGACTGCTCATCGATCTGCTGATGGGCCCGGTGGTCTACCGCGCCCACTTCGAACGGAAATCGGTGCGCGGCGGGTACGCCGAGACCGTGGTCGACATGGTGCTGACCGCCGCGCGGGCCTGCGCGCCCTAGGCGTTCGCGACGGTCTCGACGATCACCTTGGCCGCGGCCCGGCCCTCCGGGACGGGGACCAGCGGATACACGTGGATTGCGCCCTGGCACACGGTCACCGAGACGGTGGCGGAACGCTGCCGCAGCAGTAACGCGTCGGGATAGAACAGGTCCCGGGTGCCGATGTAGACGTCGGTCGGCGGCAGGGCGGACAGCGGGCCGTTGATCGGGCTCAGGCGGGGATCGGCGAGATCGTCGCCCGCGGCCCAGGCGGTGCCCGCGGCGAGCAGTCCGGTACGGCTGAGCCAGGGGTCGCGGATCGCGGCGGCGTCGGGATTGGCGACGGTGAGATCCAGCCAGGGCGCGATCAGGATCAGCCGGGCCGGCGGCGGCAGTTGCCGCCGGGGCAGGGTCTGGGTGAAGCCGAGCGCGAGCCCGCCACCGGCGGAATCCCCGAGGATCGTCATCGGCGTGGCGTCCGGCGCGGTCGCGGCCCGGCGGTAGACGGCGGTCAGGAAGTCGTAGGCCTCGCGATAGTCGTGCTGGGGCGCCAGCCCGTAGATCGGCACCTCCACCCGGACGCCCGCGTCGGCCAGCTGGGCGATCAGTGCCCAGTGCTGCCGCACGATCTCCGAGATGTAGCCGCCGCCGTGCAGGTAGAGGGCGCTGCGTTCGACGGTCCGGTGCCGCGGCGTGATCGTGTAGCAGGTGAAGCCGCCCTCGGTGCGCCGTTCGACGCGGTGGCGGCCGCGCAGCCGGGCCGGCGGCAGTGCGGAGCCCTTCGGTGCGGCGATCCGCTCCCGGGCGCGCTGCGGGGTGCTCATACGGCGTTGCGTCGTCATCCGCATGTACACGGCCACTGCGTCCATCTGCACGCTCATCCGTACTGTTCCTCTCCGGCGGTGGTGGCAGCATATCGGTTGCCGGATGCCACCGGCATCTGCGGTATGGCCTGGTCGAAGCGCCGGATCGGCTCACAGCGTATTCGCAGCGACACCTCAGGCGGGCCGGAGTGAGGCTGCCGAGAATCGGCACCATGACCGAGACTGTCACGCGAGCCGACGTGCCGCCGGAGACGGCGAGTCCGGCTCCCTCGCCACGGCCGCGCTGGGAACTGCCCGGCCTGGCCCTGCTGCTGATCGGCACCGCTGTCGCCTACTTCTGGAAGCTGACCGCGGCCGGATGGGCCAACGAGTTCTACGCGGCGGCCGTGCAATCCGGCGCGCGGTCGTGGAAGGCGTTCTTCTTCGGATCACTGGACCCCGGCAACATCGTCACCGTCGACAAGACGCCGCTGTCGTTGTGGCCGATGGAGTTGTCCGCCAGGCTGTTCGGATTCGGCAGCTTCAGCATGCTGATGCCGGAGGTGCTGCTCGGCGTCGCGTCGGTGGCGGTGCTGTGGGCCACCGTGCGGCGGCCGTTCGGCCCCGGCGCGGGCCTGCTCGCCGGTCTGGTGCTGGCGCTGACTCCGGTGGCGGCGTTGATGTTCCGGTACAACAACCCGGACGCGATGCTGACCTTCCTGATCGTCGCGGCGGCCTGGGCGATGACCCGGGCGCTGGCCGACGGACGCTGGCGGTGGCTGGTGCTCACCGGCGTGTTCATCGGATTCGGTTTCCTGGCAAAGCAATTGCAGGTGATGCTGGTCGTACCCGGGCTCGCGCTGGCCTATCTGGTGGCCGGGCCGCGCCGGTTCGGCATCCGGATCGGCCAATTGTGCGCCGCCGGTGCGGGTCTGGTGCTCGCCGCCGGCTGGTGGGTGCTGATCGCGCAGTTGTGGCCGGCCGGCTCCCGGCCGTACATCGGCGGCTCCGACGACAACTCGGTTCTCGATCTGACCTTGGGCTACAACGGAATTCAGCGACTGAACTCCGAGGGCGGCGGCCCGCGCTCCGGGAGTCCGGGCATCACCCGGCTGTTCCAGCCCGAACTGGCCGGGCAGATCACCTGGCTGATCCCGGCGGCGCTGGTACTGCTGCTGGCGGGCCTGGCGCTGCGCGGCCGCATCACCGCGGGTTCGGTTGCGACGGAAGGACATTCGCGCACCGACGAGCAGCGGGCGGCCCTGCTGCTGTGGGGCGGCTGGCTGCTGGTGTCCGGACTGGTCTTCAGCTTCATGACCGGTACCTTCCACTCCTACTACACGATGACGACGGCCCCGGCGGTCGCGGCGCTGATCGGCGGCGGCAGCGTGCTGCTCTGGCGCGAGCGCGAACGGCCGTGGGTGCGTGCGGCACTGGCGCTGAGCGTGGCTCTTACGGTGGTGACGGCCTGGTCGATCCTGTCCCGGACACCGGACTTCTTCGGGTGGTTGCGCTGGACCGTGCTGATCGCGGGTGTGGTGGCGACCGTGGCGATGCTGCTGCCGCTGCGCGGCCGCGCCCTGGTGATCGCGGGCCTGGCGGCGGTATTCGTCGGCCTCGCCGGCCAGATCGCCTACACCGCGGACACTCTGGCCGTCGCACACGGCGGCGGCGGTACGTCGGCCGGGCCGCGGGTGCCCGGCCGGGGCGGGTTCGGCGGCGGTCCCCGCGGTGGCGGACCGGGCGCCCCGAACCCGGGCGGTGCGGTCGCCCGCAACGACGCGGGTGATACCGGTCCGGCAGGCAACGGCGCCCCCGGATCGGGCCGCACCGGCCGCCCGGTCGCACCGGTCCCGAACGGTGGTGGCGCGAATCCCGGTGCGCCGGGCGGGAATACCGCGGGCGGTCCCGGCGGCGGGTTCGGCTTCGGCGCGAAGCCGAGCGAGCAGGTGATCGCGATGCTGCAGGAGAACGCCGGTTCCTACACCTGGGCCGGAGCGGCCGTCTCCTCACATTCGGCCAACTCCTATCAACTGGAGAGCGAGGTCTCGGTGATGTCGATCGGCGGGTTCAGCGGCGGTGACCCGGCGCCGACCCTGGCGAAGTTCCAGGAGTACGTGGCGCAGGGCAGGATCCACTACTTCCTCGGTGGCAGTCGCGGTTTCGGCAACGACCGCGACACCGAGAGCGCGAAGATCACCGCCTGGGTGCAGCAGCACTACACCGCCGCCACGGTGGACGGCGTCGCCGTCTACGACCTGACGGTCCCCGCACACTGACCGGTGGGCGACCTGGACATTCGGCGCAAATGGTGCCGGTGTCGAATCGCGGTGGTAGACCGATCCCATGACAGATGCGGTTGCCGTGCGGCCGGTGACGGGTGGGCGGTCGGCGGAGTTCTGGGGATACCTCATGTGGGGCCTGGCCGGATCGGTGATCCTGGTGCCGGAGTTGATCGCGGTGTTCCGGGTCGCGGATCTGCCGACCATCTCCGCGACCGTCGGCCACCTGGAGACCCAGCACTCGTGGGTTCGGTTAGTCGTGGTGTTCGTGATCGTCGTGCTCGCCTATTATGCTGTGCCGCAACTGATCACGAATCCGGAGCGGGCCGGTGTGGTCGGCGGGCGGCAGGTCACCGCCAACGGGCGGATGACCCCCGACCCCGGTGTGGTCCGCTATCAGGGCATGGGCGGCTATCTGGTCGCCGCGATCGCCACGCTGGTGGTGGGGGTCGGGTTCGCCGTCGGGGCCCGGCAGACGCATCCGGGCACCTATGTCGGCGCGTACGTGCTGTACGGCGCGATCGCGGTGATGTGGGTGGTCGTGCCGAGTCTGCTGGCGGCGTTCCGGGCGCGAGAAGTGCCGTTCCCCACCCTGTTCCGCACGATCGGCTATCTGGAGCGCCGGGCGCATCCGCTGGCCGCGGTACTCCTGGCGCTGCTGGTGCTCCTCCTGCTGCACCTGGCGTTCTATCCGTGGCCGCGGATGCCCGCCTGAATCCGGCTCAGCCGTCCACGCGCAGCGCGGCCGGCGCGGGCACGACGGGTTCGGGTTCCGGCTCGGCATCGGCGAGCCGGCTGCGGATCGGGATGGTGGCGGTGATGACGGCGGCCATTATGGCCACGCCGCAGCCGATCAGCAGCCCGGTGTGGAATCCCGCGGAGGTGGGGATGCTGTGGCCGTGGTAGTTCCGGGTCATCTGGGACAGCACCGCGCCGACCACCGCCGCCGAGACCGAGGTGCCCGCGGCCCGCATGAGGGTGTTGAAACCGTTGGCCGCGGCCGTTTCCGAATGCGGCACCGCCGCCATGATCAGCGCGGGCATGGCGCCGTAGGAGAAGGCCACACCGGTGTAGATGATCATGGTGACGATCAGCAGCGTCCAGGTGTGCGCGAGCATCACCGTGGAGGCCGCGTATCCGGTCGCGATGATCAGGCAGCCGACCAGCAGGGTCGTCTTGGGCCCGCGTGCGGCCGACAGCCGCGCGCTCACCGGCGACATCAGCACCATCGTGAGGCCGTTGGGCGCCATCCACAGACCCATCGTCATCATCGACTGGCCCAGGCCGTATCCGGTGTCCAGCGGCAGCTGCAGTAGCTGCGGGATCAGCAGTGCCTGGGCGTACATGCCCATCGCGACCACGAAGGAGGCGGCGTTGGTCAGCAGCACCTGGGGACGGGCGGTGGTGCGCAGGTCGACCAGCGGATAGCGGCTGCGCAGCTCCCACCAGCCCCACAGCACCAGCGATCCGAGGCCCACCACGATCAGCGTCAGGATGGAGCCGCTGGTCCAGCCCCAGGCGGCGCCCTTGGAGACGGCCAGCAGCAGCGTGACCAGCCCGATACCCAGCCCGACCGCGCCGAGCGGGTCGAACCGGCCCTCGGGATCGCCGGTATCGGTGGCCGGGACCATGAAGACGATGAGGATGCCGATCAGCGCGGCCAAACCCGCGAGGCCCCAGAACAATACGCGCCAGTTGCTGTTCTCCATCACCGTCGCCGCGATCGGCAGGCCCAGGGCCGCGCCGACGCCGAGCGAGGAGCTGATCAGGGCGATCGCCGAGCCGACCCGCTCGGGCGGCAGCAGATCGCGCAACGCGCTGATCCCGAGCGCGACGATGCCCGAACCCATGCCCTGCAGGCTGCGGCCGATGATCATCGGCACCAGCGAACTCGCCAGTGCGCAGACCACCGCGCCCGCGATCAGCAGGGCCACGGAGATGAGCAGGATCCGGCGTTTGCCGTACAGATCGCCCAGCCGCCCCGCGACGGGATTGGTGACCGCGCTGACCAGCAGCGTCACGGTGACCACCCAGGTGGCGTTCGACGTACTGGTGTGCAGGATCTGCGGTAGCTGGCCCAGCAGGGGCACCACCAGGGTCTGGGTGAGCGATGCGGTGATTCCCGCGAGTACGAGCACCGTCATGAGGGCACGGGGTCGGGCCGTCGATACGGGCATGGCCATGGCTGGTACTTCCCTCTGCTGAGCAACCCTAACTATATGGCTACTACACACGATGTGCATGATGCAACTCATGCGCGAGTGGCAGAGGGTTCCACGACGGCAGTGCTGTCACCGGCGAGGCCGGCGGCGGTGACAGCGTCGCTCGTCGCGAGAGGTCAGTCGTCGTCCTTGGCCTTGGTGTAACGCTGCAGGTACAGCGGCTCGCCGAGCTTCTCGATGAGATCGAGTTCGGTCTCGAGATAGTCGACGTGGCTCTCCTCGTCCGCGAGGATCTCCTCGAAGATGCGGGCGGAGGTGACGTCGCCGCGGGAACGCATGAGGTCGATGCCGCGACGCAGCCGCTCCACGGCTTCCATCTCGACCTGCAGATCGGCCTTCAGCTGCTCGGGCACGGTCTGCCCGATGCGCAGCATGTTCAGCTTCTGGTAGTTCGGCAGGCCCTCGAGGAACAGGATGCGGTCGGTCAGCGTCTCCGCATGCTTCATCTCATCGATGGATTCGTGCCGGGTGTGGCTCGCCAGCCTGGTGAAACCCCAGTTCTCCTGCATCTTGGCGTGCAGGAAGTACTGGTTGATCGCCGTCAGTTCGGCGGTCAGTTGCTCGTTGAGCACCGCGATGATTTCCTTGTCGCCTTCCATGACTAGTCATCGTGGCACAAGCCACGATGACTGGCGGTATGCGACTGTGTGTGTCGGGTCAGGCGGCGGTGGTTTCGATCGTGTCGCTGTTGCGCGCGTCGCGCACCATCTGGGCCAAGCGGGTGGTGCAGCTGCCGCATCCGGGCTTCCACCCGCACGCTCGTTTGACCTGTCCGGTCGTGCCTGCGCCTGCGGCGACGCAGTCGTGCACGTCCGATTCCGTGACGGCGTTGCAGATACAGACGTACATGGCGGGCCTCGAAGCGCATCAGTGGGCAACCTGGCGAGGTTAGGCTCGTCTTCACGAGGTAAGCCTCGCCTAAATTTATAACATCCGGACCCGGATGCCCGTCAATAGCGACGAACAAGTTTCCGTCACGATCGGTCGCCGGCGAGGCGGCCGGGCCACGTACCGTGGACGTATGGGACAGATCGGTGAGCTCTTTCCGGGGCCGAAGATCCGCAAGGAGAGCCAGGAAGACGCCGGTACCGGTGATCAGCCGTTCGAGATCGAATCGCTGGATCTGGACCGCGGTGTGATCCGGGTCACGCCGCGACCGGCACCCCGGGCTCCCGAACCGGATCCCGAGGGCTGATCGCCGGATTCGGTCAGCGCACCCGGCGCCGGTAGCGGACCGTGCACGGCTGCTGCAACTGCACCACCATCTTCGAGTGGTCGTTGCGGTAGCTGTCGGATGGCTGGGCCATCTCGAACTCCCAATCGCGCAGCAGGATCGAGAAGATCGCCTTCAGCTGCATCTGCGCGAAGGCGGCGCCGACGCAGCGATGCCGGCCCGCCCCGAACGGAATCCAGGTCCAGCGATTGGTCAGGTCCTCCTGGCGCGGATCGAGATAGCGGCCCGGATCGAAGCCGTCCGGATCCGGGAAGTCCTCGGGCAGGCGGTTGGAGATCGCGGGCGTGGCGGCCACCAGATCGCCCGGTGCGATGCGGTTTCCGCACACCTCGAACTCGTCGCGGGCCACCCGCATCAGGATGATCAGCGGCGGATGCAGCCGCAGCGTCTCCTTGACGACCGCGTCCAGCTGCGGAATCTGGCGCAGCGCATGGAAACTCACGTCCTGCCCGTCCGCGTACAGCTCGTCGAGCTCGGCGGTCACCGCGGCGAGCACCCCCGGATTGCGCAGCAGTTCGATCACCGTCCACGCCGCGGTACCGGAGGTGGTGTGGTGCCCGGCGAACATCATCGAGATGAAGATGCCGGTCACCTCGCTGGCGGAGAAGCGCAGCGCGCCCTCCTCGTCCCGGATCGACACCAGGACGTCGAGCATGTCCCGATCCGCCTTGTCCGCGGGCGGATTCGCGATGCGGTCGTTCATGATGCCCTGCACCAGGTCGACCAGCTGCGCGCGCGCCTCGTCGCGGCGGCGGAAGCTGTCGATGGGGGCGTACGGGTCGACGTAGCACAGCGCGTCGGTGCCCTGTTCGAGCTCGTGGTACAGGTGCGCGAACCGGCCGTCGAGCTCCTCGCGGAACTTCACGCCGATCAGGCAGGCCGAGGAGGTGTAGATGGTGAGCTCGGCGAAGAACTCCAGCAGATCGATCTCGCCGGCCTCGTCCCAGCCGGCGATCATCCGGTTCACCTCGCGGGCGATGGTCTCCGCGTGCCCGCGCATGAAATCGCCGCGCAGCGCCTGGTTGTGCAGCATCTCCTTGCGGCGTTCGGGGCTGGCGTCGAACACCACGCCCTCGCCGAAGATGGGCTTCATGAACGGATAGGCGGCGCTCTGGTCGAGATCCTCGTCGGTGGAGCGGAAGAAGAATTCGTTGGCCTCGGCGCCCGACAGCAGGATGACGTCCTTGTCCGCCAGCCGGAACGAGCCGACATCCCCGCACTCCTGCCGGACCCGGCGCATCAGCGCGATCGGATCGGTGCGGAACTCCTCCAGGTGGCCGTGTTCGTGCTCGCCGCCGGAAACCTGTCGTGGCCGGACCAACGTCATCGTTCGAACCCTCCGTAGCGTGCCTGCCGACACCATGTTGGACACCTGTCTGGACGGTACTACAGGGCAGTGGCCGTTCACAAGGGCGGCGGGTCGAGGGGCCGGGAGCCATTGGCTCAGCACGCTTTTGGCGGGCTGTCGATCGTTCCGATCGGGATGGTCGTAATCCGGGGATCCGGACCCGGGCCGGGCTACGGTGGCGGTCATGGGTATCGGAATTCCGATCGGTGTGTCCCTGTGGCCGGAGCCCGGGGCGGCCAACGACGTCACGGACGTGATCGATCAGGTGACGGCCGCGCGGGCCGCCGGAGTGCGCTCGGTGTGGTTCGGGCAGCGGTTCGATCTGGATTCGCTGGTGCTGGCCGGCGTGGTGGCGCAGGCGGTGGACGGTATCGGCGTCGGTACCTCGGTGGTGCCGATCAACCCCCGGCATCCGGTCGTCGTCGCCTCCGCGGCGCAGACCGTCCAGGCCGCGTCGCGGGGGCGGTTCCGGCTCGGCCTCGGCCTCGGCGCGGCCGCCATCGAGGACGCGGTCTACGGCATCCGCGAGCCGAAACCGGTACGGCGCCTGCGGGAATACCTCACCGCACTGCGGCAGCTGATCGAGGAGGGCGGGGCCGACATCGACGGTGAGTCGTTGCGCGCCCGGCCCACATCGCCGACGACCGTCCATGGCGGACAACAGGTTCCGCTGCTGGTGGCGGCGCTGGGTCCGCAGGCGCTGCGGGTCGCGGGCGAACTCGCCGACGGTGTACTGCCGTTCCTCACCGGTCCGCGCACACTGGAATCGCACATCCTGCCGAGCCTCGAGCGCGCCCGGCCGCGGCAGGCGCCTGCCGCGCAGGTGGTCGCCGGGGTGGTCGCACTGGTCACCGACCGCGCCGCCGAACT
Source organism: Nocardia sp. BMG111209 (assembly GCF_000381925.1). Taxonomy (NCBI): domain Bacteria; kingdom Bacillati; phylum Actinomycetota; class Actinomycetes; order Mycobacteriales; family Nocardiaceae; genus Nocardia; species Nocardia sp. BMG111209. Next base: position 939,684 of record NZ_KB907308.1, on the reverse strand, counting down.
GCGCGAACAGGCGCTGGCGGCACTCGGCTTCTACGAGGGCATCCCGTCCTACCGCGCCGCGCTCGATCGCGAAAAAGTAACTCGCGCTGCCGATCTCGCGCTGATCGGAACCGAGGAGGAAGTGGCCGAAGGGTTGCGGGCCTACGCCGGGGCGGGGGCCACCGAACTGTGGGTCAGCCGGTCCGGGCTCGGCGACGCCGCCGAGCGGGACCGGACCGTCGCCCTGCTCGGGCAGTTGACCGCCTGAGCCGCCGCCTCAGGCCGTGGCGCCCCACCGGTTGCGGTAGGTGATCTCCTCCACCGGCGGGCGAGCGCCCGGTCGGAAGGTGCCGGTCGTCGTGTGGCCCACGGCGAGCATCGACACCTGGGTGACCTCCGGCGGGATACCGAGGATGCGGGCCACGTCGGATTCGTGCCCGGCCAGGTGGTACCCCACGATCGTGCTGCCGAGCCCGCGGGAGCGCAGCGCCAATTGCAGGCTCCACACCGCCGGATAGACCGAGCCGTAGAAGGCGGTGAGCAGCGCGTGATCGCCGGTGGGCCGGCCGCGCAGACAGGCGATCACGTACACCGGAATGCGTTCGAGCGTCGCGAGCAGATGCCGCCCCGAGGCCAGGGTGCGCGGCGGCAGGCCGGCGCCGTAGGTGGCGAAGGATTTCTCCCCGTCGGCCCGGATGATCGGGGCCAGTTGATCTTTCGTGTCCTGATCGTCGACGACCAGCCATCGGAATCCCGCGGCGAAGGCGCCCGCGATGGGCGCCTGCTGCGCGATGCGCAGGCAGTCGGTGAGGATGTCCGGCTCCACCGGGCGGTCCAGATCGAGTTTGCGGCGGACCGAACGGGTGGTGGTCAGCAGCGTGTCGGCATCCATGGGTGCGTCCTCCCTCGTACTTACTAAGTAAGTATAGCCCGTCGTACTTACGATGTAAGTAGTCGGCGGCGATCGCCGGATTCCGATCGGAAGGATTGTCAGATGCCGGAGCATCCGTGGCGCGGGAAACACTGACCCGCGGGCGCGTGCTGCGCGCCGCGCTGGAGCTGGTGGACACCGAGGGGGTGGCGCGGCTGTCCATGCGCCGGCTGGGCACGGCGGTCGGTGTCGAGGCCATGTCGCTGTACAACCACGTGTCCGGCAAGCGCGATGTGCTCGACGGCGTGGCGGCCCTGGTGTTCGAGGAGATCGCGTTGCCGGATCCGGCACTGCCCTGGCCGGATCGGTTGCGGACGCTGGCCCACGGCGCGCAGGCGAGCTTCCTCGCCCATCCGGTGGTGGTCGGGCTGCTCGCCGGGGGACAGGCCGATCCGCGGTCCCGGGGTGCGCTGCGCTTCATCGACGCCGTACTGGGAAGCCTGCTGGACGCCGGACTCGACGATCGCGCGGCGGCCCGGTACTACCGCTCGCTGCTGGGATTGTTGTTCGGCAGCGCACTCGCCCGCACCGCCGATGTCGCGGAATCGCCTGACGTTTCGGGTGATTCCATCGCGGACTGGTTCCGTGACACCGCGGCCGCCGAGAATCTGCCGCACCTGTCGCGGGTGCTGCCCGCTCTGATCGACGCGGACTGTTACCCCGACTTCGGGCACGAGATCGAGATATTCGTCGCCGGAGTGCGCGCGATGGCCGCGCTGCCGCGCAGCTGAGAGCGCGAAAACCGTTGGGCTGCCGCAGGTGTCCGGACGGTGATCGTGCGCCGGGGCGCGGCAGCGACCATGATGGCTGGGTGCTGACCATATTCGACGAGGAGTTCGCCCGGGAGCCCTGGCCGGTGCTGGCGCAGCTGCGTGCCGACGGCGGAATGCATCGGGTGGCGACGCCGGACGGGCCGCCGGCCTGGCTGGTGACCCGCTTCGACCAGGTACGCGGCGGACTGCTGGACGAGCGGCTGTCCACGAATCTCCGTTTCGCCCAGGGCGACGACTACCGTGGGTTCGCGGTGCCCGCGCCGCTGGACGTGTTCCAGAGCAGCGATGCCGAGGACCACGCGCGGTTGCGCCGGACCGTCGTGGCGGCGTTGCGGCCGCGGCGGGCGGAGGAGTGGGCCGAGCCGGCCGGAGATCTGGTCCGGCGGTGTCTCGCGGCGGTGCCGGCGGACGAATTCGATTTCGTCGAGCGGGTGGCCGTGCCGCTGCCCGCGGCGGTGCTCGGCGATCTGCTGGGGCTGGCCGACGCGGAGCGCGAAGCCCTTCTGGGATGGGCGAATTCGACGTTGCGCCCGGACGGGGCGCCGCGGGCGCGCGACACCCTCACCACCATGGCGGGCATCATCGCGGGCACGCTGGAGCACGCGCGGGGAGCCGGGGCGGACACCGTGCTGGGGCGGTTGCTCGCCGCCGGGCGGGACGACGCCGGACTCGATTCCGGGCAGCTCTCGGGTCTGCTGTTCTATCTGCTGTTCGTCTGGTACGAGGTCCTGGCCGACCTCGTTTCCGGTGCGGTGCTGACGTTCTCGCAGCGCCCCACGCTGGCGGCGGAGCTCGGACCCGACGGCGCGGTGGTCGACGAACTGGTACGTCATCAGTCGCCACAGGTGCTGGCGGGCCCGCGGTTCGCCGTGACGGATCTCGACTTCGGCGGCTACCGGGTGCGCGCGGGGGAGACGGTGCTGCTGTGCCTGGCCGCGGCCAATCACGATCCGGAGCGCTTCGCGCGGCCCGAGGAACCGGATCCGCGCCGGGGGCCGAATTCGCATCTGGGACTGGGCCTGGGCGCGCACGCCTGCGTCGGCACCGCGCTGGTGCGGACCGTCACCACGGTTGTGCTGCAACAGATCTACGCGCGGTGGCCGGGTCTGCGCGCCACCGCCACCACCGTGCCCTGGCGGTCCGGATTCCGGCACCGCGGCCCGCTGACCCTGCCGGTGAAGGTTTCCTGAGGCACGGGTCCGGATGGGGCGAGCGTCCTCGATCGCCCCACCCTTTGCTTCGCGTACCGTGCGCCGACCTCTCACGGCCGATGCCCTCCCCTTCGGGGGCAACCGCCGTCGACACCGGGTCGCGAAGTCGCCGATGAGTATATGATCTGTGGCACGGAGCCTGTCAACTGCAGGAGACAAGATCGGAATGGTTGCGTCCCACGAGCATCCGTTCACGTATGCGCTGAACACCCTGATCGGCGCGATGCATCCGCCCGCCGAGCGCGACGGCCGCACGGTCGAGATCACCCATCGGGCGTTGGCGGAGAACATACTTCGCGCGACCGGATTCGGCCTGTCCGCCAACTATCTGTGGAAACTGCGCACGGGCCAGGCGGTGAATCCGTCGTTCGAGACGCTGGAGGCGCTGCGCGCCTACTTCGGACTGGACAGTCTCGACCCGCTGACCAATCCGCGACTGGCCGCCGAACGCGGCCGGGAATTGGCATTGATCAACGCGCTCAAGGGAAAAGGCGACAGCGCCGCGCTGGAACTGGTGCTGCGCGACGGGCTCGCACACGGTACGGTGCGGGCCGAGGCCGTCGCGGCGATGTTCGACGTGCTGCGGCGGATCGAGGCCGAGCGCGACAGCGGCGGCTGACGTGCGGATCGCGGCGTGGCGGAGCCTCGGGGGTGGGAACGTGGTGATGGATCATCGGCGGTTGCGTCGCGAACTGCGCACATTGGGCCTGACGCAACACTTTTCGGTGGCCGGGCTGGCCGAGGCGCTGGCCCGGCGGCGCGGCCGTCCGCTACGGCTGCGCCCGGAACCGCTGCCGCCGGCCGGTCTGTCCGGCGGACTGCTGATCACCGACGACATCGATTTCATCGCCTACCAGCGTGATACGACCCGGATGCATCAGGATCACATCGTGTGCCACGAATTCGGGCATCTGCTGTCCGGGCACCGCCCGGTCACCGTCACCGGGCTCGACGCCGCTCGCCTGCTGGCCCCGCACATCGACCCGGTGGTGGTGCGGCGGATGCTGGGCCGATCCTGTTCGTCCGACGGCGAGGAACGGGAGGCCGAGCACATCGCGGATCTGCTGATGGCCCACCACATCACGGAATGGACCGCCCGTCCGGAATGGGTGCTGCCGGACACCGCGCCACCGGAGCTGGGCAGCCTGCTCGACACCCTCGGACCGGCCTGACGGCATGGGATTCGCGCTCACCTACGGTGGCATCGGGACGCTCGCCCTGATCACCTTCGGCTGGCGGCTGGTGCCGGCCGTCCGCAACCCGAGTTCCGCCCGCTGGGCCGTGGCCGTCGCGATCCTGTGCGCGGCAGTGGGTTTCGAGGCCGCGGTGCCGGCGATCTACGACTGGATCGGCCGGGTGAGCGGCGTCCCGAATCTGGCCACCCCGATCGTGTACGCGGCGATCGCGACGGCGGTACTGGCCCAGTTGGTGTGGACGGCCTATCTGGTCGCGCCGCAGGAACATCCGCTGCTGCGCGGCCGGGTGGTGATGGTGGCGATCGCCGCCGTCGTGGTGACCCTCGCGGTGCTGTTCGCGGTGGCGCCGGTGCACGACCGTTCGCACGCCACCGATTTCGACGACCACTACGGGACCCGGCCGGTGGTGACCGTCTTCCTGACGGTCTACCTGGTTGCCTACAGCGGCGGACTCGTGCGCCTGATCCTGCTGTGCCGCACCTGGCTGGGCCAGGTGCGCGCGCAGGTGTGGCTGTGGCGGGGACTGTGGCTGCTGGCCGCGGGCTCCACCGTCGCGCTCGGCTACAGCGTGGGCAAGGCGGTGGCGCTCGCCGCCGCGTGGGCTGGAACTCCGCTGCACGGGCTGAGTATTCGGATCGCGCCGGGATTCGCCGCGCTCGGCGCGACGATCATGCTGATCGGCTACCTGTGCCCGTCGCTGATCCCGCAGGCGGTCACCGCCGTGGCGCAGGCGCGGACACTGCCCCGGCTGCGACCGCTCTGGTCGGCGCTGCGCGCGCAACTACCCGAGATCGGCGGCGGCGCACCGGAGGTCGGCCGCGGCATGCGGAATGTGCGGTACCGCCGGGTGATCGAGATCCGCGACGCGCTGCTGCGCCTGCAACCGTACCTCGGCCCGGACGACGGCGACCGCGCCGAGCGCCGGCTCGCGGGATCGCGGCTCAGATCGGAGAAGCGTTCGGCGGCAATCGAAGCCGCGCGCATCGCGGCCGCACTGCGGCGGCAGGCCGCGGGTGCGCACGGCGGTGGTGGCGCGATCTTCCGGGATCCGCCCCGGCCCGGCTTCGACGGGGAACTCGACTGGCTGCTGGCGGTCGCGTCGGCCTTCCGGAAACTGCCGCCGACGTCCGGCGTCGCGGATCGCCGCACGTCAGGATGAATATCCGCTACCTGCGCGAATTCGATAAGTGTGTCGAAAAGTACTGTGTATCTGTACATTTCGGTGAACAGCAAGTATCGGCCCGATGATGACGTGCGGGCCCCGGGCGGCTATCCTTGCCGGTGCGGCTGTGGTGTTCGATATCCCCTTCATCGAACACCACAGCCGTCCAAGCGTTCCGTGTCAGTGCGCGGCGGCGGCCGTGGGCTTCGGCGCCGGGCGACCGCTGACGGCGGGCACCGCCACACCCACCTCGAGGGTGGTCCGATCCTGATAGAAGCCGATGTGGCCGCGGATCACCGCCACCTCCGGATACGGGTCGGTGTACTCCCAGGCGATCGGCTCGCTGCTCTCCGGGCGCCGCCAGTACTTTGCGTCACCCTTGAACGGGCAGCGGCTGGTCGTGTCGTCGTCCGGGGCGAGCAGATCGAACCGGACGTCCTCGGCGGGGATGTAGAACACGATGCCGTGATCCTGTTCGGCCACCAGCAGTGCCCCGGTGGTCTCGGCGAGCAGTGCTCCCTCGTGGGTCACCCGGATCAGATTGCGCACGCGCCGGACGTCGATGTAATAGTCCGGCCAGTCGACGAAGCCCGAGGGCCGGTCGTTGGTCATGCTTGCCTCCTGTGGTCAGAGCAGGGTGTCGCCACCGGGGGTGGCGTCGGTCCGTTTCAGCAGGCCCCGGATCATGGCGTGCACGCTGTACGAGGCGACCAACCGGCCGTCCACGTCGAACACGTGGCCGTCGCTCTGGGCCTGACCACGGCCGGCGTAGGTGGCACGGGTGGCGTACAGCAGCCACTGCGAGACATCCGCCGAATCATGGAACGTCACGGTGGTCATCGTGATTCCGGTGGAGATGCTCCGATGCGCCATCGACTCACCGATCCCGGTGTGCGGGCGCATCGCGGCGGCGACCGTCCAGTGCGTCGTCGACTGGGTCAGCAGCGCCTGGTGCAGATATTCGTATCCGGGGGCGTCGCGGAATCGCGTCCACACGAACAACTCCGGCGGACCGACCCGATCCGGGTCGTGGTCGTAGGCGTCGTCGACGACCCGGATGTCGCGGCCGTCCACGACGGCGCCGGGCACGTCGTGCGAGCGCAACCGGTCCGGGGGGTCGACGTCCGGCATCGTGATCGAGTTGCGGATCAGGTCCGGGGCGCCGGAGTCGAGCAGTACCACGCCGGAGCAGCGCTGCGTACCCTGTTGCCGCACTTGGGCTTCCACGGTCGAGAAGGTGCGGCCGGTGCGCACCGTGTCCAGGTGCACACGCAGCGGCTGCGAATGCGCGGCGGCCCGGGAGAAGATCATCGACGCCGAGACCACCCGCTGGTGCTCGACGTGTTTGGCCGCGGCCGCCACGGTCGCGCCGAGCATCTGCCCGGCCTCCACCACGTCGCGCGCGGTGGAGCCGTGCGCGGGGGCCAGGTAGACGCCCTCCTCCTCGTGGTCGGGCTGCAGGTCCATCAACCGCAGCAGCTCGTCCTGGGTCCAGGGGCGGGTCTGTTCCGCTGTGTCGTCCATGGCGATCCCCGTCAGTCGGCGATCCGGGTGTGGTGGCTGAACTGGGGATAGCCCTCGAACAGGTCGGCCATGCCGGGAACCGCGCCCTCGCCGGCCCGCCACTTGCGGTAGGCCCGGTCGTGCTCCAGGCTCGCCCACTCCTCGACGAGGGTGATCAGGTGCTCGTCGGCGGCATCGGCGAGCAGCGTGACGTTCAGGCAGCCGGGGAAGGCCCGGGTGTCGGGGATGGACTTCGCGAGCGTCTCGCGGGCGGTGGCGGCCGCGCCGGGCTTGACGCGCAACTGGACGATGGCGACGATCGGGCTGTCCGACATGATGAGATCCTTACTCTGTTCCAACGAGAACAAGATTCTCACAAAATGTCGCAACGATCATGCAGTCTGCAGCAGCGTCCCGGATCCGGGGTCGTACCAGCGGCACGCCTGCGGCGGGATCCGGAGCGTGAGGGTATCGCCGGGCTCGGCGCGGAAACCGGCCGCGGCCTGCACCCTCACCACCTGACCCGCGACCGCCGTGGTCAGCAGCGTCGAGGCGCCGAGCGGCTCGATGACCTGCAGGTCGGCGCGCAGCACCGGATCGGAGCCCGCCTCCACGACCTCCAGCGCCTCCGGCCGGATACCCAGACGCAGGTCGCGGCCGTCGAAGCCGGCCAGGGCCTCCGGCAGCGCCAGCGACTGGCCGCCCAGATCCAGCCGCGGCCCGTATTCGGCCGGCGCGACGGTGCCGGTCAGGAAGTTCATCGGCGGGCTGCCGAGGAAGCCGCCGACGAATTCGGTCGCGGGCTGGTCGTAGACCTCGGCCGGGGCGCCGGTCTGCACGATCGTGCCCGCCCGCATGACCGCTATCCGGTGGCCCAGCGACAGCGCCTCCACCTGATCGTGGGTGACGTAGACGGTGGTGATGCCGAGTTCGCTCACCAGCTTCTTCAGCTCGGCGCGAAAGGACATGCGCAGCAACGCATCCAGATTCGACAGCGGTTCGTCCATCAGCAGCAGATCGGTGTCGGTGACGATGGCGCGCGCGACCGCGACCCGTTGCCGTTGCCCGCCGGACAGTTTCGCCGGGTAGCGGTCCAGATACGGTGTCAATTGCAGCAATTCGGCCGCCCACGCCACCTTGCGCCGGATCTCGTCGGCGGGCACGCCGCGCACCCGGAGGCCGAAACCGATGTTGGCGGCGACCTTCTTGTGCGGGAACACCGCGTACGACTGGAACACCATGGACAGGTTCCGGCGCCGCGGTTCCAGATAGGTGACGTCCCGCCCGCCGAGCACGATCTGCCCGGCGTCGGGCACCTCCAGCCCGGCGATCATCCGCAGCAGGGTGGTCTTGCCGCAGCCCGACGGGCCGAGCAACACCATGAACTCGCCGTCGGCGATCTCCAGCGAGACCGCGTCGGTGGCCCGGGTGGTGCCGCCGGGATAGGTCTTCACCAGGTCGCGCAGGATCAACTCGGCCATCGCACACCCCTCATCGCAGCGTCGTCCCCCACATGTTCAGCAGATAGCGGCGCATCACGAGAATGAACACCAGCGCCGGGACGATCAACGCGAACCCGCCCGCGAACCGATACGGCGTGGACGCCTCGCCGAGCGCGGTGAGCACCTGGGCCGGCAGCGTGCGGTGACCGAGGGTCACGAGGGTGGCGCCGAGGATCTCGTTCCACGAGAGTACGAAGGTGAAGATCGCGGCGGCGGCCAGGCCCGGCAGTGCCAGCGGCACGACGACCTGCCACGCGGCCTGCCGGCGGTTGCAGCCGAACACCTGCGCGGCCTCCTCCAGATCCGCGGGCACCGCGACGAAGATGCCCGCGGTGATGAGCACGGTGGTGGGCAGCGCCAGTACGGTGTGCACCAGCGTGACGGCCAGTACCGTGTCGTCGAGACGCAGGTGCAGGAACATGGTGGCCAGCGGCACCGACAGCACCACGATCGGCAGGGCCCGCACCAGCAGTACGAACAGCCGGTAGGCGTCCTTGCCGCGGAAGGCGTAGCGCGCCAGCGCATATCCGGCGGGTGCGCCGATCAGCAACGACCAGAACACCGTGTACAGACCCACCAGCACCGAATTGCCCAGGGCCGGGAAGGTTCCGGTGGCGTGGAAGAACGAGGACAGCGTCTCGGTTGAGAACTGCCGGGGGATCAGGGTTTTCGGGTAGGCGTCGATACTGTCGCGGGAGGAGAAGGCCGCCAGCGTGATCAGCGCGATCGGCACCGCCATGAACAGCGAGACCGCGACGCAGGCGAGCTGGACCCCGGCCGCGCGCCACCGCCGGCGGCGCAGCGGGCGGCGGTCGATCGGCGGCAGGCCGGTGGTCATCGCGCCTCCTCCGGTGCCCGGACCGTCCGCAGGTACAGCGCGGCGGTGATCAGCGAGATCGCCAGTACCACCAGGGATACCGCGCTCGCGACGGCCGGATTCTGCAGATTCGAGTACCACTGGTAGGTCTCGCCGACCAGGAGCGGGAAGTCGCGGCCGGTCAGGGCCTGGGCGACGGCGAAGGCCTGCAGCGCCAGGATCGTTCGCAGGATCAGCGCCACCTGCAGGCTCGGCGCCAGCAGCGGCAGCGTGACGTGCCGCAGCCGCTGCCAGGGGTTCGCGCCGAAAACCTGTGCGGCCTCGTCGTAGTCGCGGGGGATCAGCTGCGCGCCGGCCACCACGATGACGAACACCAGCGAGGTGGCGCGCCAGACCTCGGCGATCACGACGGCCAGCAGCATGGTCCAGGTGTGCCGGTAGCCCAGCCACTGCACGCCGTCGTGGGCGAGACCGAGCCGGATCAGCAGCGAATTCAGGTAACCGCGATTGCCGAAGACGGACAGCCACACCAGGCCCGCCGCCAGCTCCGAGATCGCCAGCGGCAGGCACCAGAGGTAGAAGTGCCCGGCGAGGAATCGCGGCCGCGCCTGCACCAGCAGCGTCATGGCGATCGCCAGTATCAGCTGGATCGGTACCACGATGACGATCAGCAGAATCGTATTGCGCAGGGCGGGAAGGAAATACGGATCGTGGAACAGACGGGAGAAGTTGCCGACGGTGAGGCCGTGGCCGCCGCGGAACGCCTGCACCACCGCCTGTGCCAGCGGCCAGCCGAACAGCGCCAGCAGCAGCACGATCGAGGGGAGCAACAGCAGCCACGGGGTGCGGGCGCGCAGGGTCATCGCTCACACCACCCGGCAGTGCGCGGCGGGCGGATCGGGGGCCCAGCACGGCACCTTCATCTCGTCGAGGATGCCCTGGAGGATCTTGGCCTGCTGGTCGAGCGTGCCGCGAATATCGGCCCCGCCCAGCACGATCGCGCGGAAGGTGTCCTGGAAGACCTTGCTCACCTCGCCCTCGCGCTGCCCGAGCCCGACCGGTGGCAGCGAGACGATGGTGCCCGGCGCCTGCTGCTGCCGGCGCACCGCGTCGGCCTCCAGCCGCACCGCCGGCGGCAGATCGCCGGGGATCGCGGCGCCGACCGCGGGGAAGAATCCGTTGGACCGCAGCAGGTCGATCTGCGCGGCCGGTTGGCTGAACGCGGAGATGGTGCGTTGCGCCAGTTCGGGTTCCGGCCCGTGCTTCGGGATCGCGAGCCCCAGCAGGACCGCCATGTAGCCGAGCCCCTTCGGTCCACGCGGTGCGGGAAACATGTGCCAGTTCTGCGGATCCCGGGCCGGCGCCTGCGCCAGCCGCACCACATGATCCCAGGCCATCCGCACCTCCCCGGCGGCCAGCGGTTCCTGCATGAAGTCGTAGGTGGTGCTCGCGGGCGTGCAGTTGGCCCACAACTCGCGGAAGTACTGCCACGCCGTGACCGCCGCCGCCGACCGGAACGCGGTGATCTGCCCGGCGGTGAACGAGGGCAGCAGATACCCCTGAGTGAACCTGTGCAGCAACCCTTTCGGTCCCGCGGGCAGCCCGAGCATCGGCCGGTTCCCGTTGGCCCGCCGCGCGGCGACGGCCCAGTCCAGGAACTGGTCGTAGGTGAGCGCGTCGGCATCGGCCCCCGGCGGCAGATGCCCGAGCGCCTCGGCGTGGGCCGCGAGCACGTAAGTGGCTGTCGCCCAAGGGACGTACCAGGTCCGGTCGGTACCCACCCGGGCCAGCGCGAGATGGTCCGGGGACCATCCGCGCGGCCCGAGATCGCCGATCAGCCCGGTGAGATCCTGCAGATATTCCGGCGCGAGCGGCGCCAGATCCCCGTGCAACCCGCCGACCAATCCGATCCTGGTGGACCCCGCCGACACCTGACTGCGAATCTGCGTCGCGAACGGACTCTCCTCGATGGTCACGTACGCGACCCCGGGGGCGGTCCGGGCCAGCAGCGCCCGGAAATGCTCGACCTCGTCGGCCGGCCGGAACTGGGTGGAGAGGAAGATCATCGACCCGTTCCCGGTGGTCGAGAATCCGGTACATCCGGCGGCGAACGCCGCCACCCCCAGCCCGGCCGCACGCAACACCGCCCTGCGTGTCGAGCGGGCTGCCGACATACTCGTTCCCCCGGTGCTGGACCGTCCGTTGCTCGAAGCGTCAATCTATGTGAGCTGTAACACATTGTCAACAAGAGCCCGGACGGTCGGCTTGGTGCCGTGCGGCTATTCGATCAGGGCGGTCCAGATGGCGTCGGGGTCGAGGTGGGGGGAGGTGCGGGCGGCCTGGTGGACCAGCAGGCGGCCGGTGGTGATCAGGTGCGCGCGCATGGCGGTCGCGGCGGCGTCGGGATCGCCGGCGGTGACGGCGGTGACGATCGGGGTGTGTTCGTCGTCGATGTCGGTGAGGGTGCGGGAGGTGTCGGCGGTGGAGGCGCCGAGCAGGCGGGTGGTCTCGCGGAGGGCGGCGACGATCGCGCGGGACCGGGCGTTGCCGGCGGCGGCCAGGATCAGGTCGTGGAGGCCGAAATCATCACGGGCGAAGGTGGATTCGTCGGCGGTGCGGGCCGCCGTGTGCATGCGCTCGTGCCGGTCGGCGAGGGCGTGCCGCAGTGCGGGGTCGGGGTTCGCGGCGGCGCGGTGGGCGGCGGGGACCTCCAGGGCCAGGCGGACGGCGAAGATCTCCGCAATCTCGTGGGGTTGCGGGAGCAGGATGCGGAAGCCTTGGCGCGCTTCGAATTTGATGACGCCGACCTCCTCCAGGCGGAGCAGCGCCTCGCGGACGGGGGTGCGGGACATGTGCAGGGCGTCGGCGAGTCGATAGACCGAGTATTTGGTGCCGGGGCGCATGCGGCCGGTGTCGATGGCGGCGCGGACGGCGGTGATCGCCTGCTCCATGCGCCGGCCGGTGGCGGGCGGGAGGGGACCGAGGTCGAGCGCGCCGTCTGGCATGGCGGCGATCGTAGCATGCTACGACGGTGTAGCATGCTACGAATGATCGATGCCGCCGCACTGGCCGACCGGTTGCGCCGCTCCGGGGTGGGGGAGGTGCGCGACGATTCGACCACGCGGGCCGCGTACTCCTCGGACGCCTCGTTGTATCGGGTGCTGCCGCAGGTCGTCGTGCGGCCCCGGCATGCCGACCAGGTGGCGGCGGGGCTGGCGGTGTGCCGCGCGGAGGGGGTGCCGCTGACCTCGCGCGGGGGTGGTACCTCCATCGCGGGCAATGCCGTCGGGGCCGGGGTGGTGATGGATTTCGGGCGATATCTGAACCGGGTGTTGTCGATCGATGCGCAGGCGCGTACCGCGGTGGTGGAACCCGGTGTGGTGCAGGCGGTTCTGCAACGGGCCGCGGCGCCGCACGGGTTGCGGTTCGGGCCGGATCCGTCGTCGTACACCCGCTGCACGATCGGCGGGATGATCGGGAACAACGCGTGCGGTAACCGGGCGCTGGGCTACGGGCGGACCTCCGACAACATCGAGGAGCTGCGGGTGCTGACCGGAACCGGTGTGGCACTGCGGCTCTCGGCCGGTCGCACCGAGCCTGCCGCGGGGCCGCTCGCGGATCTGCATCGGGTGATGCAGGGCGGGCTGGCCACCGCGCGCACCGAGCTGGGCCGTTTCGGCCGGCAGGTGTCCGGTTACGCGCTGGAGAATCTGTTGCCGGAGAAGGGGTTCGACGTCGCGCGGATGCTCGTCGGCAGTGAGGGCACGCTCGCGGTGGTGACGCAGGCGACGGTGCGGCTGGTCGCCGATCCGGCGCATCGGGTGCTGGTGGCGCTGGGGTATCCGGATATCGCGGCCGCCGGTGACGCCGCACCCGGAGTGCTGGCCTTCGCGCCGACCGCGTGCGAGGGGATCGATTCCCGCATCGTCGAGGTGCTGCGGCAGCGCCGGGGGCCGGATGCGGTGCCGCCGTTGCCCGCCGGGGCGGCCTGGCTGTTCGTCGAGATCGCGGGGGACGATCGCGCGGAGGTGCTGGACCGGGCCGCGCGGACGGCCGAATCCGCTGGGGCACTGGACAGTCGAGTGGTCACCGACGCCGCGCAGGCCGCCCGGTTGTGGCGGATCCGGGAGGACGGCGCCGGTCTGTCGGCACGCAGTCCGGCCGGACTGCCCGCGCACGCCGGGTGGGAGGATGCGGCGGTGCCGCCGCACCGGCTCGGGGCGTACCTGCGCGATTTCGACGCGCTGATGCGCGATTTCGACGTGACCGGCCTGCCCTACGGACATTTCGGCGACGGATGCCTGCACATTCGGCTCGACCTGCCGCTGGATCGGCCCGGCGGTACCGCGATCTTCCGCGAATTCCTCACCGCCGCAGCGGAACTCGTGGCCGGTTACGGCGGATCGCTGTCCGGTGAGCACGGCGACGGCCGGGCCCGCAGCGCGCTGCTGCCGGCGATGTACTCGCCGGCCGCGATCCGGCTGTTCGCCGCGGTGAAGCACGTCTTCGATCCGGAGAACGTGCTCAATCCCGGTGTGCTGGTGGACCCCCGGCCGGTCGACGCCGATCTGCGGGTGCCGGCCGCGCCGCCGCTGCGCCGCGATCTGGCCTTCGGCTACCGCGACGACGACGGCGACTTCACCCGGGCCGTGCACCGCTGTACCGGAGTCGGCAAGTGCCGCGCCGACAACACCGGTACCGGCGGGGTGATGTGCCCGTCGTTCGCGGCCACGGGGGAGGAGAAGGATTCCACCCGCGGCCGCGCCCGGATCCTGCAGGAGATGGTCAACGGCACCGCGGTCACCGGGGGCTGGCGTGCGCCGGAGGTGCACGAGGCGCTGGATCTGTGCCTGTCCTGCAAGGGATGTCGTTCGGACTGCCCGACCGGTGTCGACATGGCCGCCTACAAATCCGAGGTACTGCACCAGACCTATCGCGGCCGCCTCCGGCCCGCCGCGCACTATTCGCTGGGCCGGTTGCCGCGCTGGGCCCGGCTCGCGGCCCTCGCGCCGCGCACGGTCAACGCGGCCATGCGGATTCCGGGTGTGAGCCGTGCGGTGCTGGCGGCCGCCGGTGTGGACGCGCGCCGCGGCATTCCGCCCTTCGCGCCGCGCACGTTCCGGTCCTGGTTCGCGGCCACCGCGCACGAACGCGCCACGACCGGTGATCCGGTACTGCTGTTCGTCGACTCCTTCACCGACCATTTCGATCCGGAGGTCGGCATCGCGACCGTGCGGGTGCTGGAGGCGGCCGGTTACCGCCCGCGACTCACCGCCGCGCGGCAGTGCTGCGCGCTGACCTGGATCACCACCGGCCAGCTCACCGCCGCGCGGAAGATCCTCGGCCGGACCGTCGGAACCCTCACGCGGCAGGTCGGATCGGGTATTCCGATCGTCGGGATGGAGCCCTCGTGCACCGGGGTGCTGCGCTCGGATGCCGTGGAACTGCTGGGTGATTCGGCCGCCCCGGTCGCGGCGGCCACCCGCACCCTGGCGGAGCTGCTCACCGAACGCGGCTGGCAGCCGCCCACTCTCGCCGGGACGTCGATCGTGGCACAACCGCACTGCCACCACCATGCCGTCATGGGCTGGAGCGCCGACGAGAAGTTGTTGCGCGCCGCCGGGGCCGAGGTGCAGCGGCTCGGCGGATGTTGCGGTCTCGCAGGCAATTTCGGCGTCGAGAAGGGGCACTACGAGGTCTCGGTGGCGATCGCCGGGGATCGGCTGCTGCCCGCGGTCGCGGCGGCCGGCCCCGGCGATCCGATCCTGGCGGACGGATTCTCCTGCCGCACCCAGCTGGCCGATCTGACCGATCGCCGGGGCGAGCATCTGGCGCAGTTGCTGGCGGATCGACTGGCGCCGTAGCGATCCGGTGTTCACCGTGGGCGTAGTGTCGGATTCTCCCTGTCAGGCTAGCCTGTCGGATATGGCAGACAGCAGCAGGTGGAGCGATGGTAACGCGGCGTGGAAGCGGCTCACCTCCCGGCGCGGGGGCCCGTCGACCGGATCGGACGCACTGGCCGCCCTCGACGACGTCGTCACGGTGCGCCGGACATTGGACCAGATGGAATTGCGGGCCGTGCACGCGGCGCGGGAGTACGGGCAGAGCTGGACGGAGATCGCGACCTATCTCGGCGTGACCCGGCAGTCCGCCTGGGAGCGCTGGCACGATCTGGATCAGCAGGTCGTGCTGGAGCAGGCCGCGCGGGACGCGGCCGCCATCCCGATGCGGGCGATCCGGGAACGGCGCCGGTCGACGGTCACCGTGCCGAATATGATCGGCATGAGCTGGATCGACGCCCGCACGGCGCTGGACAAGGTCGGACTGGCCGCGGTGAGCGCCGAATCCGACACGCCCACACCGGAACTCGGCGAGACCGGCTGGATCGTGACCGATCAGAGCCCGGAGTCGGGCGCCCGGGTGCCGGCCCGCTCGGTCGTGCAGGTCTGGCTCACCCGCGACGACGGCCACGGCGGTGTGCGCGAACCGCGCCGCCCGCGGCCCACTCCGCTGTCGATGCGCGAGGCGCTGCCCGAGCCCACCCAGGAAGCGGTCGGCTGAATCCGGCCGCGCCGCAGCGGTTCCCGGCTCATTCGCCGTAGCGGTCGAGCAGTTCCCGGAAGTCCTCCGGCAGGTCGAAGGTCATCCGATCGTCCTCGTGCTGGGTGAGCTGGGTCAGTTCGCCGCTGCGCCACCAGTACAGGTGCGGGCTGACCAGACCGGGAGCGTCGACGTAGCCACGAATGGTGAAGTCGGTCATATCGTGCACGGCCGGCGCGAACGCACTGCCGTCGAGCGGGCGGAACACCAACTGGGTCCGGTTCGGCATCGTCACCAGCACACCGTCCTCGCCGAACGGGACCGCCATCCGGGTCAGCAGTTCGTCGAGGACCAGCACCCGCGAGGCCGTGAAATACGAGTCGTCGATCATCGCGTGGAACCAGCCGCCGGCCCGGCGGCCGAAGGTCTGATGCGCCGGAATCGGCAGGGCGCGCAGGTTTTCCATCGCCCGCGGCCACAGTTCGTCGAAGCCGCCGAGTTCCGCGACGGCGGTGTCGGGCATCGTGGTGACCGTGTCGGGCCGGTCGAGGGCGAGCACCACCCACAGCCCCTCGGCGACCTCGGGACCGTAGCGGAACTCGTCGCGGTACTGCATCTGGAAGTCCGGCACGACGCGGGGGAACATGGTCGGCAGCAACTCGTCGACGGGCAGATCCAGCGGATCCGAATCGTGTTCGCGCAGCAACCGGTCGAGGTGCTCACCGATCAGCGCGGGCCAGGACCCCGGATCGCCGCCGAAACTGTGGCAGTAGGCCGCGATGTTGTAGAAGCCGAGCTGAGCGCCGTCCATGGTGGTGAGGTGCGTCTCGGAGACGACACCCTCGATACCGCGCTCCGCCAGCACCTCTCGCATGGTCGCGCGGAAACGCCTGCCCTCGTCCGCCGACAGGAACGAGAACGAGGGATCGCGCGGGTCGGTCCCCGGATCGCGTCGCTGCCGTCGGTTGAACCAGCTCACGCCCGCCTCCGATCCGGAAGAACAACCCGGACAGCCTAACTCGCAGGCTGCTGCCCGAGGAACCCGGAGCGGGCGCGGCTCAGTCGCGGCGGGCGGGCAGGCCGAGCGCCTGGGACGCCTCCCGGGCGGCCGTGAGCAGAAGCGGGGCGCAGGTCCGGACCTTGGTGCGATCGAGGTCGAAGGTCAGCGCCGACACGCTGATACCCCCGATAGGCGCGCCGTGATGGTCCAGTACGGCGGCGCCGAGACAGCGGGTGTGCTCCTCGTTCTCCTCGTCGTCGACCGAATACCCGCGCGATCCGACCTGTTCCAGATGGGCCACGAGCAGATCCGGATCGGTGATGGTGCGCGGCGTCATCGCGGTGAGCGGTAGCCGCGAAAGTCGTGTGCGCAGTTCGGGTTTCGGCAGCGACGCCAGGATGGACTTGCCGATCGCGGTGCAGTGCAGCGGGATCGACAGGCCGATGCGCGAGCGCATGGCGTACGCGCGGTCGCCCTCGAGCTTGTCGACGTATACCGCCTCGTCGCCGGACAGCAGCGCGAAATGGATCGTGTGGCCGGTCTCGGCGCACAGTCGCTGCAGAATCGGGCGCACGATCTGCGGGATGCTCGCCGACTGCCCGGCCAGCGACAGCAGCCGCACGCCCGGCAGATAGCGGCGGTCGGCGTCGACCCGGACCCAGCCGAGTCCCACCAGTTCCTGCAGGATCCGATGCACCGTCGAGGTGGGTAGCCCGGTGCCGCGGCTGATCTCGCTGACCCCGTGGACGCTCGCCAGCGCCTCGAGGACCAGTACGACCTTGGCGACCGCGCTGGGCGAGGGCGGGGCGACGGCGTCGGCGGAGGACGTCATCGGGCCATCCAGCCGCCGTCCACGACCAGTACGTGCCCGTGCACGTAGGCCGCGGCCGGCGAGCAGAGGAAGACCACCGCACCGGCCAGATCGGCGGGGTCGCCCCAGCGCCCGGCCGGAATCCGTGCGGAGATGGCGCGATTGCGGTCCGGATCGGCCCGCAGCGCCGCGGTGTTGGCCGTCGCGATGTAGCCGGGGGCGATCGCGTTCACCCCGACACCCGCACCCGCCCATTCGGTCGCCAGCGCCTTGGTGAGCCCCGCGATGCCGTGCTTGCTCGCGGTGTAGGAGGCGACGTTGAGTCCGCCCTGGAACGACAGCAGCGAGGCGATGTTCACGATCCGGCCGGTGCCGCGCGCCAGCATCGCGGTACCGAAGCAGCGGGAGAGCAGAAAGGCCGCATCGAGATTCACGTCGAGCACCTGCCGCCACTGCGTCAGCGACACCTCGGCGGCCGGGCCGCGGCTGATGATGCCCGCGTTGTTCACCAGCAGATCGATGCGGCGGCGGGCGGCCAGATCGCCGGCGGCGGATTCGACCGCGGCCGGGTCGGTGAGATCCGCACCGACGGTGTCGCATTCGCGGCCCAGGGCCCGGACCTCCGCCGCGACCTCCGCGAGCCCGGCCCGATCCCGGCCCCAGAGCACCACATTCGCCCCGGCCCGCGCCAGCGCCAGCGCCGCGGCGCGGCCGATGCCGGTGCGAGCGCCGGTGACGACGGCCCACTGCCCGTCGACCCGAAACGCCCCGCCTACCGCCTCCGCCCCCTGACCGCTCACGCTGTCTCCATCGGGCGTGCTCGAGGGGCCTGCGTGGTGACGCTCCGCTACCGCCTCCGGCCCCTGACCGCTCACGCCAGGTCCGCGGTGGCGACGAAATCCATGTCGGTGTAGGCGAGGTTCTCGCCGGCGGTCGACCAGACGAATCGGTAGGGGGCGGTGCCGGCGCCGGTGTGGACCGACCACGGCGGGCTGATCACCGCCTGCCGGTCGGCGACGATGATGCTGCGCGTGCGGGCGGGCTGTCCGCACAGGTGCACCACGCGCTCCGCGGGATCCAGGTCGAAGTACAGGTAGATCTCGGTGCGGCGGTCGTGGGTGTGGCACGGCATGGTGTTCCACACGCTGCCGGGTTCGAGAGTCGTGATGCCCAGGGCCAATTCGCACGACCGCACGCCGTCCTCGTGGACGTATTTGCGGAGGGTGCGCTCGCTGGCCTTGGCCGGATCGCCGATGTGGTGGGTCTCCGCCTCGTCGCGCGTGATCAGGCTCGTCGGCAGCGGCCGGTGCGCCGGGGCGGAGACGAGGTAGAAGACCGCATCACCGGCCACCGCAACGGATTCCGTGCCCTGGCCGACGTAGACGATGTCCTCCGCCCGGACCTCGAAGCGCTGCGCACCGGCGGTGACGGTACCAGTACCGGACAGCGTCACGATGCCCAATTCGCGGCGGTCACAGAGCCGTTCGGCGCGCAACTCCGGCGGCGGCGTCAGCGCGAGCTCACCTCCGGCGGGCACCGCGCCACCGATCAGCAACCGGTCGTGATGCGACAGCGTGAAACGCACCTCGCCCTCGGCGAACAGATCGGTCACCAGGAAGCGGGCGCGCAACTCCTCCGGCGACAGGGTGGCCATTTCGACCGGGCTGGTGGCATAGCGGACGTCGGCCACGTACTGCTCCTTCATCTTTCCCGTCTGACGGAAAGCACTTTCCCTCCCAGAGGATGCGGGAGGAGTATGCCGTACCGAGCACGACAGCGGCAAGGTACGAATGCCGCGCGACGGCGGGCCGCGACCCGCCGCGGAACGAGGAGCGGAGCCGTGAAATGAGCCGGTATCTCCCCGATCTCGCCGTGGGCGAGCGTTCGGCGCACGCGCTCGGCGCGCACGGGTTCGTCCGCGACTGGCTGGTGAGCCCGGCCTGGTCGGCCCCCTGTGACGATCTCGATCAGGTGCTGGCGGCGGACGGCAGCCCCTGGGGCGAGGACGGCCGCTGGGTGCTGACCAACGGGCCCGATGTCGCACCGTTGAAACAGCGCCTGTACCAGCGGCATCCGCTGTATCCGGCGCAGCCGCTGCCGATCGTGGCCGAGGGCGGGGAATTCGACTGGCGGCCGGAGGCTTCCGGGGAGATGCGGCACGCCACCTGGCGGCGTGCGCACACCGGGGCCGACGGCCTGCTGGACTGGAGCGAATTCTGTTTCACCCCGGAGTACCGGCAGGCGATCGCGGCGACCGTGCTGGAGGTCGACCAGGCCGAGTACCGGGTGCTCGAGGTCGCCTGTACCGGTCCGGCCGCCGTCTTCGTCGACGGCGAATGTGCCGGGGCGATCGAGGATTTCACCTATATGGAGCCGCATCCGCTGCGCCTGCGGGTGCGGCTGCGCGCCGGACGGACCGCGGTACATCTGGTGACCTGGCAGGTCGCCTTCCGGGAATGCCGGCAGGTGGCGAGCCTGCGGATCGAGGGATTACCGGTGCGGGTGCTGATCCCGTCACCGGGGGCCGACGAGAACCGTTGTGCCGCCGCCGAACACATCCTCGACGCGATCGCGGTGGCCCCCTGGGCCGTCACCGGCGACACCGTGACACTGACCGGTCCGGCCGGGGCGCGGGTGGCGGTCGACCTCGGCGGCCACACCCGCGAGGTGCGGCTCACCGGCGGTCGTGCCGCGGTGTCGTGGTGCGGTGCGCCCGCCGCCGCGGAAGCGGATCCCACCGACAGCACCGCCTCGATGCTCACGACCGGGGAATCGACGCTGACGGTGCGGATTCCGGGCACGCCGGTATTCCGTGAGCTGCGGGTGGCGCGGGTGCCCGCCGAATTCCGGCCGGCGCCCGACGGATCCGATGCGCGGCGGTGGCGGGCGGAGTTGCTGCGGCACGTCGCCGCCGGGGCGCCCGGGGTCGCGCGGGCCCTGGCCCGGCACGCGCTGGAGCCCGGGTCCGCCCTGCGCGACGCGGATCTGGACCCGCCGCTGCGCATGATCGAATCCCGTTCCGACTGTGCCGATTTCGAGGCGGTCGGACTGGTCCACCTGTGGTATCGGCTCGGCGACGCGAACTGGTCGCCGGCGCAACGGGATCGCGTGCGTCGTGCGCTGCTGGCCTTCAAGTACTGGATCGACCAGCCCGGCCTGGACGCGATGTGCTACTTCACCGAGAATCACCAGTTCGTCTGGCACACCGCGGAAACCCTGATCGGCGAGCTGTTCCCGGACGAGACCTTCGGCAACGCCGGTCGGTCCGGCCGGCAGCACGCCGACCACGGCCGGCGCCTGGCCGCGGAGTGGATGCGCCGCAAGCTCGCCGGTGGTTTCAGCGAATTCGATTCCAACGCGTACCTGGCCATCGACTCCCTGGCGCTGGTGTCCTGGATCGAGTACGCCGCCGACGACGGACTGCGCCGGCTGGCGGAAGCGCTGCTGGACAAGGCATTGCTGACGCTGGCCGCGAATTCCTGGCGCGGGGTGCACGGCGCCGCGCACGGCCGCTCCTACGTGCCGACGTTGCGGTCGTCGCGATTCGAGGAGACCGCGCCCATCATGTGGACCCTGTGGGGGGCGGGCGCGCTGAACTCGGCGGTGCTGCCCGCCACCGCGCTGGCGACCGCGACCTGTTACCGGATGCCCGCGGCGATCCGCGCGATCGCCACCGAACTTCCCGCGGAATGGACGGGGCGGCAGGTGTATCGCGGCGACTACCGGCTGCACCACGATCTGCTGGACCGCCCGTACGGATCGGATCTGCGGGTGTGGCGCACCCCGGCGGCCATGCTGTCCAGCGTGCAGGACTATCGCAGCGGCCTGCCGGGCCTGCAGGAGCACATCTGGGGCGCGACCCTCGGTCCCGAGGTACAGGTGTTCGCCACCCACGCCGCCGCCGACAGCACCTCCTCGTCGGCCCGGCCGAATGCCTGGGCCGGACAGCGGATTCTGCCGCGGGCGCATCAGCACCGCGACACCGTGCTGGTCCTGCATCGGATTCCGGCGGGCGACCGGTTCGGCACCCATCTGTGGTTCCCCACTCCGCATCTCGACCGCGCGACGGCCCGCGGCGCGTGGCTGGCCGGTGCGGTCGGCGACGGATACGTCGCGGTGGCCGCCGCCGGTGGTTTCGAACCGGTCCGGGCCGGTGACGAGGCCGGGCAGGCGTGGCTGCCCCGCGGCGACGGCCGCGCCTTCGTGGCCACCGTGGGGCACAGCGTGGCCGACGGCTCGTTCGACGAATTCGTGGCCGCGCTGGCCGAACCCGAATTCGGCGCCGCGACGGTCTCGTGGCGGGCGCGCGACGGCCGCGAGCTGGCCCTGTCGTGGCCCGGAGCCTTCACCGTGAACGGTTCGCCCGCAACCGATCTCGTGGACGGATTGCCCGCCGAGCCACCGCATCTGGACAATCCGGCGGTCCACCTGCCGTTCGGCGCACCGCGGCTGACGGCCGCCTGGTCGGGGCATCGTCTGGTCCTGGACCTCGCCGCGGGACGCCGCCTCGAACCCGAGAGCGGCGTCCCCGCCGCCGAATTCGAGGGTGCGGCCGATGTCGTCCGCTGATCCGACCTCCGCGCGGCAGGCCGCGCCGCCGCTGCCGCCGTTACCGGATCTGTCCGTACCGCGGCTGATCGATATCGGCGAACGGCTGGTGTGGCGGACCTGGTCGGCCGGACTGCCCGAGTGGTTCTGGGGCGAGGGGGTGTGCCTGCTGGGTATGCTGCGATTCGCCCGGGCCCGCGGCGCGGCGGTACCCGCCGAGGTCGTGGATTGGCTTCGCCGCCACCGGGATACGGGGATCGAGGTGACACACGTGAACAACCTCGCGCCGGGCGCCGCGGCGGTGCTGGTCGCCGCCGACCACGCGGACCTCGCCGAATCGGCAGTGGCACTGGGCCGCTGGTTCCGGGAGTCGCCCGCCGCCACCCGGGCGCCGAACGGGGCCCTGGAACACTGGCCGGGCGGGGTGTGGGCCGACACCACCTTCATGGCCGGGGTGTTCCTCGGACATCTCGGCGAACATCTCGCCGATCCGGAGCCGGTGCGGTGGTTCGGCGAACAACTGCTCGCCCACGCCGAGATCCTGCAGGATCCGGCGACCGGGCTGTTCGCGCACGGATCCCATCGCGGCGAGACGATCCCGTGTTTCTGGGGACGCGGCAACGCCTGGTGCGCCCTGGCCGCGGTCGAATTCCTGGAAGTTGCTGCCCGCGAACGGGTTCCGGTGGATCCGGCACAGCGCGCGGCGGTGGCCGCGGTGCTCACCCGGCAGTTGCGCGCGCTGGCCGCGCGGCAGCCGGAGCACGGCGTGTGGAGTGTGCTGGTCGACGAGCAACCCGAGAACGCCGGAATTCTGGAGACCTCGGCCGCGGCCGGGATCGGCGCCGCGATGTTGCGCGCGACGGCCGTATTGCCCGAGTGCCCACCGGAGATCGGTACCGCCGGACGGCGGGCGGTCGCCGGGGCCCTGGCCTACGTCGATGCCGGCGGCACCCTCACCCGGGTCAGCGCCGGAACCGTACTGCAACTGATTCCGTTCGGCTACAGCGTGATTCGGGACGATCGGCAACAACCCTGGGGTCAGGGGCTGGCCCTGCACGCGGTGGCGGCGGCCCTGACGGCGGCGCAGTCCCCGGGAGGATCGCGGTGACCACCGCCGCCGCCGGCGGACCGGCGCCGGGAGTGGTGCTGTGCGTGGGGGAGCCGCTGATCGCGCTGACCCCGGCCGCCGCGACCGGATTACAGCACACGGACACGTTGTCGGTGGCCGTCGGCGGCGCGGAGGTCAACGTCGCGGTCGGCCTGGCGCAACTCGGGGTGCCGAGCCGGTTCGCCGGACGGGTGGGCGACGATCCGTTCGGCCGCAAGGTGTCCGCGGTGCTCACGGCCGCGGGGGTGGACGCCCGATTCCTCGAGGTCGACCCGGGCCGCCCGACCGGTCTGTATCTGAAGGATCCGGCCGGACCGGTGCGGTACTACCGGAAGGATTCGGCCGCATCCGTTCTCGCGCACCTGCCGGAACCGGCGCGGGACGGGGTCGGCCACGTCCACCTCACGGGTATCACGGCGGCGCTGTCGCCGCAGTGCCGGGATCTGGTCGCGCGGCTGCTGTCCGCACCCGGCGCCACCGCGTCGTTCGACGTGAATTACCGTCCGGCGCTGTGGCATCCGGCCGTGGCAGGTCCCGTCCTGCTGGCGCTGGCCGCGCGCGCCGATATCGTGCTGGCCGGTCTGGACGAGGCGGCGCTGCTCTGGGATGTGCACGAGCCCGAGGACATTCGCGCCCTGCTGCCCGATGTCGGCGAACTGATCGTCAAGGACGGACCGCGTCGGGCCAGCGCCTTCCGGGGTGCGGATCGCGTCGACGTGCCGCCGCTGCCGGCGCCGGTGGTCGAGCCGATCGGCGCGGGCGACGCCTTCGCCGCGGGCTATCTGGCGGCTCGGCGCGGCGGTGCGACCCTGGCCGCCGCGCTGCGTACCGGACATCTGCTGGCGGCCATCGTGATCGGCGGTCACACCGACCACGGCCGGGCCCCGACCGCTCGCGAACTGGACCTCGCCCGGACCGGTACGGGCTGGCCGGCGGCGGATTGAAACCCCGCTTCCCGATTCGCCGATATGCGCGCTACGACCGGTTGCCGCAGTTGGGCGTGGTTTGCGGCGAATTGCCGCCGGGTACCCTCCCCCGGCCGACTGGCGCGGCTGTGCCGGACTGGCTATGCTCATCCGCGGCTCGAAACTGCTTGTCGGTCCGCCTGTTTGGGTTACCCCTGAGTAGCGGATAGGTCCGGGGAGGCTGTGTCATTTCCCTTGACGAGTGTGGAAGTGCGGGAAGGTGTCACAGTCATCGAATCCGCCGGAAGATGA
This sequence comes from Nocardia sp. BMG111209, assembly GCF_000381925.1. Lineage (NCBI taxonomy): Bacteria > Bacillati > Actinomycetota > Actinomycetes > Mycobacteriales > Nocardiaceae > Nocardia > Nocardia sp. BMG111209. The sequence continues at coordinate 915,386 of NZ_KB907308.1, read as the reverse complement.
ACGTCGCGACGCCGTAGCGCAGCGACGGAATCCTACCGTTCCGGTATTGCTGGGCGTCACGATCGTGACGGCGAGTATTGCGGTGTGGTCGGTTCTCATCTCTCCGGCAAATATCCGGATCCCCCTCGGCGTCGGTCTCGGCGCGGCGGCGATCATCGTCTCGGTCAGCGTGAGCCTGGCCGTACACAACGCGGTCAAGGCCGCCCGGGCACAGGCCGAGGCCGCCTGGTACCGAGAGGGTATCGATCAGGCCCGGATCGTGGTCGACCAGGCGCGCCGGGAGACCGATCTCGCGCGTGTCGACACCGAACGGTTCCGGATCGATTCCGAACGTTCGGCCCAGACCGCCGCGATCGATATGGCGACCCGCCTCGCGGCCGCCGACGAGAACATCGCGCACTATGTGCGCCAGGCGCAGCAGAACGAGAATCGGCGCTCCGCGGCCGTGGCGTCCTTCGCCAGCGCCGCCGGCCGCATGCAGGCCATGATGACCAGCATGCTCGCCGAACTGCGCGAGATGGAGCACCGGCACGGTGATCCGGCGGTGCTCGCCGATCTGCTCGAACTGGACCATCGCACCGCGCAGGCGGGCCGGCTGGCCGACAGCGTGGCGGTGCTCAGTGGCGCCCGTTCCGGCCGCCGCTGGGCGAAACCCATTGCGATGGAATCGATCCTGCGTGGCGCGATGGGCCGGGTCGCGGGCTATCAGCGCGTCCGGCTGCGGGCCGTCGCGGATGTCGCCGTGCTCGGTCACGCCGCCGAGGGCGTGATGCACGCGCTGGCCGAACTGATCGACAACGCCTGCAACTTCTCGCCGCCGACCACCGAGGTCCACGTGTACGCCGCGGAAGTTCCTGCGGGCGTGGTGGTCACGATCGAGGACAGCGGTCTGGTGATGAGCGAGTCCGCGTTGCGCCGGGCCGAGCACGCCGTCTCCGGCGAGACCGTGCGCGGCCGGGATCTGTCCTCGCTGACCGGAACCCGGCTGGGCCTCGCGGTCGTCGGCCATCTGGCCCGCAAACACACTCTGACCGTGTCGTATCGGCCGTCGGCGATCGGCGGCACCGCCGTGGTCGTCGTGGTGCCGCGCGAGCTGACCGCGCGCCTGGATCGCACCCCCGGTGCGACCACCGTGCTGGCGCTGCCCGCCGCCGGTGTCACGGTCGCCGCCGCCCCGCGCCCCAGCGCGGGATCCATCGGTCCCGCTCCGATCTCCGCCACCACCACCGCGCAGCTTCCGGTGGCCGAGGATGCCCGGCTGCCGAAGCGCCGCCGCGGCAGCACACTCGCCGCCGTACATCCGGACGGTCTGTCCAGCCCCGCCGGAACCGAGAACGCGACGCTGACGCCGCCTCCCGCCCGGCCCGATGCGCTCGGAGCCTTCCAGCGCGCGGTGACCGGTCGCGACATCGACGCCGCGGCCACCGTATCCCCCTCTGTCGCCGTGGAGAACGATTGATGACGACATCCGCCACCTCTCAGCTCAGTTGGCTGCTCGAGCAGCTGCTGGACCGCACCCCGGAGACACGGCACGCCCTGCTGTTGTCCAGCGACGGGCTGAAGATCTGCCACACGCCGGAACTGTCGATCGACAAGGCGGATCAGCTGGCGGCCATCTCGGCCGGCATCCAGAGCCTCGCGCACGGCGCCTCCGCCGAATTCGGTGACGGCCGTAGTGGTGTCCGGCAATCGATGACCGAGTTCTACGGCGGCATCCTGTTCATCGTCGAGGCGGGCCAGGGCGCCCACATCGCGGTGGTGGCGGCGGAGGACGCGGACGCGGGCCTCGTGGGTCACAACATGCGCGAACTCGTGGAGCAACTCAGCGAGCACCTGGCCGCACCGCCCCGTGCCGAGGGCGAGATCGTATCGTGACGAGGCCCGGTCGCGACGACGCCCCGGATCGGCTGTACACGCTGACCGGAGGCCGCAGCCGCCCGGACACCGATGCCTTCGACCTGGTGACGCTCGTTGTGAGCGAATGCGATCCGGTGCCGGGTATGCCGTCCGAGCAGGTGAAGATCCTCGGAATGTGCCGTGCCCCCACCGCGGTCGTGGAGATCGCGGCGGAACTGCGGTTACCGGTCGGTATCACCATGGTTCTGCTCTCCGATCTGTTGCTCGCCGGGAAGATCACCGTGCGACATCCGAAGACCGGCCACACTGGCCCCGGTGCGCAGCAGAATTCGCTGTTCGACACCGCCATGCTCGAGAAGGTGCTCGTTGGACTCCGCAACCTTTGATCCCCGGCCGGCGCGGGCCGAGGCGCCGTTGCTCAGCACGGCCAGCCGGGGCCTGAAGATCGTCGTGATCGGCGGCTTCGGCGTCGGTAAGACCACTCTGGTGCGCGCGGTGAGCGAGATCCGCCCGCTGGACACCGAGGCGACGATGACCAACGTGGGCGTGGGTATCGACGATCTGTCCGCGGTGCCCGGAAAGGCCACCACCACGGTGGCTTTCGACTTCGGCCGGATCACCATCGACGCCGAGCACGTGCTCTACCTGTTCGGCGCGCCCGGACAGGAACGGTTCTGGTTCCTGTGGGACCGGCTGTTCACCGGTGCGCTCGGCGCCATCGTGCTGGTCGACCAGCGGCGGATCGCCGACTCCTGGTATTCCATCGATCGCCTGGAGCATCAGGGAATCCCGTTCGTGGTCGCGCGCAACAACTTCGGGGGCGCCACCCAGACGCTGGCGGACATCCGGGACGCGCTGGACCTGGATCCGCTGGTGCCGTTGATCGATTGCGATGCCCGGTCCCGGGATTCGTGCAAGCAGATCCTGATCGCCTTGGTGGAGCACCTGTTCCGGGGCGCCGCGCGGTTGCGCGAGCAGACGGCCCACGCCGTGGGCCCGGCATTCCAGCTAGGACCGGAGGTCCTCTCGTGAGCGCGCCCGATTTCGCCTCGAACCATTCCGGCGGTTGCCCGGTCGAGCGGCCGCCGGTGTCGTTGTCCGGACCGATCTTCCACACCGATCCGCACCAGCTGTACGGCCAGATGCGCCGCGAGCACGGGCCGGTGGTGTCGGTGGAGTTGCCCGGCGGCATCCCGGCGTGGCTGGTGATCGGCTATCGCGAATTGCACCAGGTACTCAGCGATCCCGAGCTGTTCCCGCGGAATGTGGCGCTGTGGAACCAGTGGCCGAACATCCCGCCGGACTGGCCGCTGTTGCCGATGGTGGGCCAGCCGATGCCGTCGATCTATTTCAGCGCGGGCGCCGAGCACCGGCGGCACGTGACGATGGTGGAACCCGCCCTGGAGGAGGTGGATCCGTTCGAATTGCGCCGCATCACCGAGGAATTGGCCGATCGGCTGATCGATCTGTTCTGCGGTCGCGGTGAGGCGGACCTGATCGCGTCCTACGCCGAGCCGCTGCCGGTGTACGCCATCGGCCGGATCGTCGGCGTCGCGGACGAGGACATCCCGGACCTGGCCTGGACGATGAAGACGCTCGCCGACGGCGGCGCCGACGCCATCAACGCCCATCAGCGTTTCGGTGAGCACACCCAGAAACTGGTCGCCGCCAAGCGCAGTCGTCCCGGCAACGATGTGACGACCCGGATGATGCAACACCAGATCCCGTTCACCGACGAGGAATACGCGCTGGATCTCATGGCGATCCTGGCCGCCGGGCACCTGACGACGGCGGACTGGATCGGCAACTCGGTGCGGCTGATGCTGGTCCAGGACCGCTTCGCGGCGGCCTTCGGCGGCGGCCGCAACAGCATCGCGCAGGCGATGAACGAGGTGCTGTGGGACGACGTGCCGTCCCAGATCCTGGCCGGCCGCTGGGCATCCCGCGACACCCGGCTGGCGGAGAAGGTGATCCGGGCCGGCGACATGCTGCTGCTCGGCCTGGCCGGCGCCAACACCGATCCGCACATCCGGCAGAACCTGGACGACCGCCAGCAGACCGCCTACACGGGCAACAACGCCCACTTCGGTTTCAGCTACGGCGAATACCGGTGTCCCTTCCCCGCGCAGCAGATCGGCGAGATCATCGCGCGGACCGGGATCGAGGTGCTGCTGGACCGGTTGCCCGATATCCAGCTCGGGGTATCGGAGGCGACGCTGGCGCGGCGGCCGTCGGTGTTCCAGGGCGGAATGACCTCGCTCCCCGTTCGTTTCACCGCAGTTCGCCCGCTCGGAGGTCTACCGTGAGTTCGAAATGCCCGTTCGGCGATACCATCTCGATCGACCCGATGGTCGGCGACCTGCCCGGTGAGACGGCGCGACTGCGCGCCGCCGGCACGGTGGCCCGCATCGATCTGCTCGGCGCGCAGGCGCTGACCGTCACCGACCACGCGCTGGCCCGGCAACTGCTGGTGGACGGCCGCCTGGTGAAGGACATCAACGCCTGGAGTCTGTGGCAGTCCGGCGCGGTCACCTACGAATGGCCGCTGATCGGCATGGTCGACGCCGGCCGTTCGATGTTCACCGTCGACGGCTCCGAACACCGGCGGCTGCGGATCAAGACGACGCAGGCGCTGTCGCCGCGGCGGCTGGAACTGTTGCGCCCCACCGTGTCCCGGCTCACCGACGAACTGCTCGACGATCTGGCCGAGGCCGGGCGCGACGGGGACGTGGTGGATCTCAAGCAACTGTTCGCCTATCCGTTGCCGATCCGGGTGGTGGGGGAGCTGCTCGGGGTCGACCGCGTCGATCATCCGATGTTGCTGGACGCCTACAAGAAGTTCTTCTCGGTGCTGACGCCGCAGGACGAGCGGCTGCAGATCATCGCCGATCTGGACGACTACTACCTGGATCTGATCCGCAAGCGGACCGCGCAGCCCGCTGACGATCTGCTGTCGGCGCTCATCCTCGCCGACGAGGGCGGCGATCGCCTGACCGAGGAAGAGGTGCTGGGCAATCTGAAGGCCCTGGTGGCCGCCGGGCACGAGACGACGGTCAGCCTCATCCTGAACGCGGTGCGCGCCTTGCTGACCCACCCCGGCCAGTTGGCGCTGTTGCAGTCCGGCGACGTGGACTGGAAGCAGGCGGTGGAGGAGACGCTGCGCTACGAGAGCCCCTCGACGCATCTGCTGATGCGCTTCGCCACCGAGGACATTCCGGTGGGGGACGCGGTGATCGAGAAGGGCGAGGGCGTGGTGATGTCGTATCGCGCGATCGGCCGCGACACCTCGGTGCACGGCGCCGACGCCGACGAATTCGATATCGAGCGCCCGAGTGCCAACCGGCACTTGGCCTTCGGCTACGGCCCGCACGTATGCCCCGGTGCGGGACTGTCGCGGCTGGAGGGCAATGTGGCCCTGCCCGCGCTGTTCGAGCGCTTCCCGCAGCTGCGACTGGCGGTGCCGGTGACCGAGATCCGCAATCTGCCGGTGCTGACGCAGAACGATATCGCGGCATTCCCGGTGCGGCTGAGCTGAACTGCTCCATCGGGACGATCCGGGTGAGTCGGATATCGCCATTGCCCTTACGATTTCGGTAGCTTTCGAATAGCGTGTCCGTGTGCTCGATCCCGTAGCCTCGGTGGATCCGGACCCGGCTCCGATTCCACTGTTCGGCCCGCGCTTCCTGAACGATCCTCAGGGCCTGTATCGCGAGATGCGGCGCGAACACGGTGCGGTGGTACCGGTCGAACTGCCCGGCGGCGTGCCCGCCTGGCTGGTCATCGGCTACCGCGAATTGCACCAGGTCACCAACGATTCCGACCTGTATCCGCGGGATCCGACGCTGTGGAACCAGTGGCCGAACATCCCGCCGGACTGGCCGCTGCTACCCCTGCTGCCGATCTCGCCCCCGGCCCTCGCCGATTTCCCGCATCGCGCGCAGCAGGCCAATCTCGATCAGGCCCTGGAGGCCATGGATCCGTTCGTGCTGCGCCGCGATTGCGAGGAACTGGCCGACCGGCTGATCGACAACTTCTGCGGCCGCGGCACGGTGGATCTGGTCGGCGCGTTCGCGGAGCCCTTACCGGTGCTGGCCTTGGCGCGGCTGATCGGCCTGCCGGACGCCGAGGGCCTGGAACTGCTGCGCTCGATGGAGATCATCGGCGACGCCGGCGCAGATTCCCTGCAGGCATACGCCCGGCTCTCGGAGAGTATGCGGCAGTTGATCACCCGCAAGCGCGAACGGCCGGGTACCGACCTGGCGACCGCTTTGTTGCAGCAGGGCCACTACACCGAGGAGGTCTGCGGCCTGACGCTGATGTCGGTACTGTTCTCCGGGCACATCACGACCGCCGACTGGCTGGTCAACTCGCTGCGGCTGATGCTCACCGACGATCGGTTCGCCAACGCCTTCGGCGGCGGCCGACGCAGTATCGGGGAAGCGATGAACGAGGTGCTGTGGGAGGAGACGCCCACCCAGATCCTCCCGGGTCGCTGGGCGGTGCGCGACAGCCGTCTGGGCGACAAGGTGATTCGCGCCGGTGACCTGTTGCTGCTCGGTCTGGCGGCGGCCAATTCCGATCCGGACATACGGCAGTACGCCGGAGCCGAGCCGTCGAACCTCGGCAACAGCGCGCACTTCGCCTTCGGGCACGGCGAATACCGTTGCCCGTACACGGCACAACAGATGGCCGAGACGATCGCGCGCACCGGTATCGAGGTGCTGCTCGATCGGTTGCCGGATATCGATCTGGCCGTCGCGCCCGAGACCCTGGTGCGCCGCCCCTCGCCGTTCCTCAGCGGGATGACTTCGCTGCCGGTGCGGTTCACCGGGGTTCGGCCGCTGAACGACTGAATCCGGCCCACGTACCGCCGGCCCGGAATCGCGGTGCGCGGAATCATTGTGGCAAACCCGGTGTCGTCCGATAGTTCCCTGCAGGCGGAACTCGAGGAGGATGCCATGAGCGAGCAGCCGAGGTCGGGAACACAGGCGGTGGATCGGGCGATCCATGTGCTGAACTGCTTCGCGGGAACGGATCCCGAGCTGTCGGTGAGCGAGCTGGCGCACCGCGCCCGGCTACCGGTCAGTACCACCCATCGGCTGGCGCAGGCCCTGGTCCGCGGCGGCCTGCTGGAACAGGACGCCGGCACCGATCGGTACCGGGTGGGCGGCGGGCTGGCGGATCTGGCCGGACCGGCGCTGGCCCGCCTGGGTTTCGACACCGTGGCGCAGGCCGGGGTCGAGGCCGTGGCCCCGCATGTGTACGCGCTCGCCGCCGGTATCCGCATCACCGTCAATCTGAACGTCGCCGATCGGACCGAGGCGGTCTCGGTGCTCCAGGCCCGGCCGCCGGTCTGGTTCTGCGCCAACCAGGTTCAGACCGCCCGGCGGCCGCTGTACGCCAGCGCGGCCGGGCGGGCCATGCTGGCCTTCGCACCGGGGGATCGGATGCCGGCGCCGGTGCGGGAGAGCCTGCACGGCGTGCGCCGGACCGGATTCGCGGTGGAGGAGATCGACGCGGCCGAGCCGGTGCGCTCGGTGGCCGTGCCGATTCTGAGCCCCGATCGGCAGGTCTGGGGTGCGCTGAGCATCCAGGCGCGGTCGGTACGGCTCAACGACGAGCTGGTGCGGACCGTGGTGCCGGCCATGCGGCAGCTGGCGGGCCGGCTGAGTCCGTATTTTCATGCGGCGGCCGCCGCGGCGCACACGGCCGCCGAATTAAAATCACCGTGATTTCCACAGCGTGAAAAGCTCGTTGCCGGGAGACTGTGCGGTCCGCACGATTGAAACGGCGGCGAATACTTCGCCGTTGTCGTCCACATGAATTCAGGAATGGGCATGCTCGAGAATTCGAAAACTTCCACACGGAACAAACGATGGTACCGGACGCTCTACGCACTGTTGACGCTGTGCCTGATCGCGGGGACCGTCGCGGCGTGTGGCAAGGGCGACTCGGGCGCCACCGCGGACGGCCGGACGATACTCCGCTACCAGGGGTCGACCGGTCAGGTGGGCCCGTTCGAACTGGCCGCGGACCTGGGTTACTTCTCGAAGATCCAATTGCACTGGGAAGGCGACACGACCAGCGGCCCGGCCAATATCCAGGCCGCCGCCACGAAACAGATCGAATTCGGCAGCGCCTTCAACGGCGCGGTGGTGAAATTGTCCGCCGGCGGTGCGCCGATCACGTCCGTCCTGTCCTCGTACGGCGCCGACCAGGAATCCTTCACCGGTTATTACGTGCGTGACGATTCCGGCATCAAGACCGCCCGCGACCTCATCGGCAAGAAGGTCGGGGTGAACACCCTCGGTGCGCACCACGAGTTCATCACCCGGGAATGGCTGCATCAGCAGGGGCTCACCGACGCGGAGATCAAGCAGGTGCAGTTGGTCGTGCTGCCGCCGGTCAGCACCGAGGAGTCGCTGCGCAAGGGGCAGATCGACGTGGCGGCGCTGAGCAGCGTCTTCCGGGACACCGCGATCGCCCGCGGCGGTATCCATCCGCTGTACACGGACAAGGATCTGTTCGGCCAATTCGACTACGGCACCTTCGTTTTCCGCAAGGATTACCTCGCCGCGCACCAGGACGCGGTCAAGGATTTCGTCCAGGGCACCGCGCGTGCGATCCGCTGGGCGCAGATCACGCCGCGCGATCAGGTGGTCGCCCGCTTCACCGACATCATCGGCAAACGCGGCCGCAACGAGAACCTGGATCTGCTGAAGTACTACCGCAGCACGGGTATTCCGGTGCCCGGCGGCGTGATCGCCGACAAGGAGATCCAGATCTGGATCGACTGGCTGGTCCGCAACGGTGAACTGCCGCAGGGCAAATACAAGGCCGCCGATCTGTACACGAACCAGTACAACCCCTATGCCAACGGCACCTACAAACCCGACGCCGGTCCGACCGGGGAGGCAGCGAAATGACCACAGCGATACAGCCCGTGAAACTGTCGATCTCCGGGGTCGGCAAGGAATTCTCCGGCCGCGGTCGATCCGGCGCCTTCAGCGCGCTGCAGGACGTGACGCTGGAATTGCGCAACGGGGAATTCCTGGTGCTGGTCGGCCCGAGCGGCTCCGGTAAGTCGACGCTGCTGGACCTGCTCGGCGGGCTGACCGCGCCCACCACCGGGCAGATCCTGCTGGACGGCCGGCCGATCACCGGCCCGGGGCTGGATCGCGGCGTCGTCTTCCAGCAGTACGCGCTGCTGCCGTGGCGCACCGCGCGGGCCAATATCGAATTGGGCCTGGAGGCCAAGGGAATCCGGCGGCGGCAGCGCCGCGCCATCGCGGACGACTATCTGGAACTGGTGGGGCTGGGCGGTTTCGGTGACCGCTACCCGCACGAGTTGTCCGGCGGGATGAAGCAGCGGGTGGCGATCGCCCGCAGCCTGGCCTTCGATCCCGAGGTGCTGCTGATGGACGAGCCGTTCGCGGCGCTGGACGCGCAGACCCGGGAATCGTTGCAGGACGAGCTGTTGCGGATCTGGCAGACCACGGGCAAGACCATCCTGTTCATCACCCACGGCATCGACGAGGCCGTCTATCTGGGCCAGCGGGTCGCGGTGCTGACGTCGCGGCCGGGCCGGATCAAGGCCGTGGTCGACATCGACATCGACCGGGACGGTGACGATATCCGGTCCAGCGCGCAGTTCCGCCGGCTGCGGCACGAGATCTGGACGCTGTTGCAGAGCGAGGTGACCCGGGCCCAGGGCCTGGAGCGCGTGGCGGTATCGGCCCGGACCGGCGCGGCCGGACAGTGACGGAGGAATCCCATGTCTAGTGTTGTTCAGATCATTCCCGCCGCGGCCGAGGTCGCCGAGGTGGAGACCGTGCGCGCGGAGATCGCCGCGCCCGCACCGGCGGCCACCCGCACGGTGACCACCGAGCCCACCGAAACCGTTGTGCCGCGCAGTGATTCGACGCCGCCGAGCGTCGCGCCGCGGTCCGTGGCGCGCATCGCCGTCGCGTTCGCGGGCCGGCTGGTGTGGCGAATCGTCAAGCCGCTGCTGGTGATCGCGGTGTTCGCGGGGATCTGGGAGGCGGCGCCGCGACTGGGCCTCGTCGACGAGGTGTTCCTGCCGCCGCTGTCGACGGTGCTGGGCGCGTTCGTGGATCTGGTGCGCAGCGGGGAGATGGCCGAGCACGTCGAGGCCAGCCTGGCTCGTTCGGTCGTCGGGTTCGTCATCGCGGTGGTGGTGGCGGTGCCGGTCGGTGTCGCCATCGCCTGGTACAAACCGGTCGCCGAATTCCTCAATCCGCTGCTCGAATTGTTCCGCAACACCGCCGCACTGGCCCTGCTGCCGGTGTTCGTGCTGATCCTCGGCATCGGCGAGACCTCGAAGATCGCGCTGGTGGTGTACGCGGCGTTCTTCCCGATCCTGCTGAACACCATCAACGGTGTGCGCACGGTAGATCCGCTGCTGGTGAAGGCCGCTGTCTCACTGGGCTTCTCACCGCTGCGCCTGTTCGCCAAGGTGATCCTGCCCGCCTCGGTGCCGTCCATCTTCACCGGTGTGCGGATGGCCGCGGCCGCCTCGATCCTGGTGCTCATCGCGGCCGAGATGGTCGGCGCCCGAGCCGGATTGGGCTACCTGATCACCGCGGCCCAGCAGAACTTCCAGATCCCGCAGATGTACGCCGGCATCCTGGCGATCTCGTTCGTCGGCCTGCTGTTCAACGCCGTGCTGGTCGGCATCGAACGCCGACTGTCGCGCTGGCGGAACTGAATCCGCGGAATCACGAGATACGGCAACCACTCAGTAAGGAATTTCGTCCCCGATGACACACGACGGCAACACCCTGCACATCAACGCCTTTCTGATGGGCGTCGGCCACCACGAGGCGGCCTGGCGGCATCCCCGGACCGAGGCGCACCGGGTGCTCGATGTCGCGCACTATCAGGAACTCGCCCGGATCGCCGAGCGCGGCCGGCTCGACTCGATCTTCTTCGCCGACAACCTCGCCGTCGGCGCGTATCCGAAGCGCAACGTGCACACGGTCTTCGAGCCGATCACCCTGCTCTCGGCGATCGCCCCGGTCACCGAGCGGATCGGCCTCATCGCGACCGCGTCCACCTCCTATCACGAGCCGTACGCGCTGGCCCGGGCCTTCGCGTCGCTGGATCACATCAGCGGCGGACGCGCGGGCTGGAACATCGTCACCTCGGGCACCGAGGCCGAGGCGTTCAACTTCGGTTACGACGCCATCCCCGAGCACGCCCGCCGCTACGCGCGCGCCGAGGAGTTCGTCGACGTGGCCGGAAGGCTCTGGGACAGCTGGGAACCCGGCGCCCTGGTGCTGGACACGGCCGAGGGGGTGTTCGCCGATCCGGACAAGGTGCACACCCTCGACTACGCCGGGGAGCGGTTCCGGGTGCGCGGTCCGCTGAACTCGCCGCGCAGCCCGCAGGGCCGGCCGCTGCTGGTGCAGGCCGGATCGTCGGAGGACGGTAAGGAATTCGCCGCGCGGCACGCGGAGGCGGTGTTCACCGCGCAGCAGACCCTCGCCGAGGGGCAGCAGTTCTACGCGGATCTCAAGGGCCGCCTCGCGCGCTACGGCCGAGCCGAGACGGAGTTGAAGGTGCTGCCGGGCCTGGTGCCCTTCATCGCCGACACCGAAACCGAAGCCGTTGCGCTGCAACAGGAGTTCACCGGCCTCATCTCGCCGGACTACGCGCTGCGGCAACTGTCCACCATGCTCGGCACGGATCTGACCGGCTATCCGCTGGACCGGCCGCTGCCGTCGCTGCCGGACGAGAGCGCCGTCGAGGGGCAGAAGAGCCGGTTCACGCTGGTGAAGCAACTGGCCGCGGGCCGGGAGCTCACCGTCCGTCAGCTGATCGGCGAACTCGGCGGTGGCCGTGGCCATCGGACGCTCGCCGGTACGCCCGAGCAGATCGCCGACGATCTCGAGACCTGGTTCCGCGGCGGCGCCGCCGACGGTTTCAACATCATGCCGCCCTATCTGCCCGGCGGGCTCACCGACTTCGTCGAGCGGGTGGTACCGATCCTGCAGCAGCGCGGGCTGTTCCGCACCGAGTACACCGCCACCACGCTGCGCGGCCACTACGGGCTCGCGCCCGTACCCAACCGATTCGCCGACGCGGTCCCCGCGACCGTCTGAGCCGTTCCGAAAGCAGTCCGCCGGAACCCACCGAAGGAGTTATCGCCATGACCGCTGTCAACGAACCCCTCACGCGCACACTCGAATTCACGCCGGTCGCCGGCCACACCGGCGCCGACGTGTCCGGGGTGGATCTCGCCGCGGAGCTGTCCGAGGCGCAGGTGTCCGAGATCACCGCGGCCCTGCACGAATACAAGGTGCTGTTCTTCCGCGGGCAGCAGCACGTGGGCCACGCCGAGCAGGTCGCGTTCGCGCGCCGGTTCGGCAAGGTCACCCCGTCGCATCCGTACGACGACGACGCGCCCACCGAACATCCGGAGATCCTCGCGATCGACAGCCGCGTCTACGAGAAGCGGTTCGGCGTCAAGAAGTTCAGCTACACCAACTATTGGCACACCGACATCTCCTCGCTGATCAACCCGCCCGCGGCGTCGATCCTGCGGGCGCACGACGTCCCGGTCCGCGGTGGCGACACCCAGTGGACGAATCTGGCCGCCGTGTACGCGAATCTGCCGCAGTCGCTGCGGAACTTCCTCGACGGACTGCGCGCCGAACACCGCTTCGGCGGTCGCCGGCCGCAGTGGGACTCGAACAGCGACTACGCCCGGAAGGTGGCGGCGGCGCCGCTGGCCACCGAACATTCGGTGGTCCGGGTGCATCCGGTGACCGGCGAGCGAATCCTGTTCGTGAACCCGGGTTTCACCACCCGCATCCTCGGTCTGTCGCCGCGGCAGAGCGACGCGCTCCTGGAACTGCTGTTCGCCGAACTGGCCGATCCGGTCTACACCGTCCGATTCCGGTGGGAGCCGGGCCATGTGGCCTTCTGGGACAACCGGGCCACCGCCCATCTGGCCCCCGGCGATCTGGGGCATCTGGGCGCCGACGTGAACCGGGTGCTGTACCGCACCACGCTCGAGGGTGACGTCCCGGTCGGTGTGGACGGCCGGGTCTCGGAGCAGATCGTGGGCGAGAAGTTCTCGGGGAACTGACCTTCCGGCGCGCCCGTCCGCCCGTCCGCCGGGCGGGCGGGCCCGCGCCGCGGTATTCCGGTTCCGGCGTGCGGCCGGGCCCGGGTTCGGACCATCGACAGGAGCAACACCGATGCGCGAATACCTGCACGCCAGTACCGATGTCCTGGTCATCGGCGGCGGACCCGCGGCCTGCTGGGCCGCGATCCATGCCCGCGAGGCCGGGGCCGAGGTGATCCTCGTCGACAAGGGCTACTGCGGCACCAGCGGTACGACCGCCCCCGCCGGCACCGGCGTCTGGTATGTCGCGCCGGAGCCGTCCGCGCGCGCCGCCGCCAAGGCGAGCCGGGAGGCCCTCGGTGGCTATCTGGCCGACCATCATTGGATGGACCGGGTGCTGGATCAGACCTACGCCAACATGAATCGGCTCGCGACCGAGGGCCGCTACCCGTTCCCGGTGGATCCGCGGACCGGGGAGCAGATCCGCACCGGCGTGCAGGGTCCGGAGTACATGCGGCGGATGCGAGCGTGGGTGCGCCGGCTCGGCGTCGAGATCCGCGATCACGCACCGGCACTGGAACTTCTGGTCGACGCCGACGGCGTGGTCCGCGGCGCCGCCGGCTGGCAGCGCGACGGCGATCACGAGTACCGGATCACCGCGGGCGCGGTGGTCCTGGCCAGCGGCGGCTGCGCATTCCTGTCCCGCGCGCTGGGCACCAACGTCGACACCGGGGACGGCACGCTGATGGCCGCCGAAGCGGGAGCGCGCTTCTCGGGCATGGAGTTCTCCAACGCCTACGGCATCGCGCCGAAGGGTTCCACCATCACCAAGACCGCGTACTACGGCTATGCCACCTTCTTCCACGCCGACGGCCGGGTGCTGGAGGGCGCGGGCTCCCAGCAGGGCCGGTCGGTGATCGCGCGAACCCTGTTGTCGGAACCGGTTTTCGCGCAACTCGACCGCGCCGACGAGACCGTGCAGCGGCAGATGCGCGTCGGCCAGCCGAACTTCTTCCTGCAGTTCGACCGGCGCGGCATCAACCCGTTCACCGACCGCTTCGAGGTGGACCTGCTCGCGGAGGGCACCGTGCGCGGCACGGGCGGACTCGACATCGTCGCCGACGACTGCGCGACCACCGTCGCGGGCCTGTACGCCGCCGGTGACGTCGCCACCCGCGAACGCATCTGCGGCGGTTTCACCGGTGGCGGCAGCCACAATTCGGCCTGGGCGATGTCCTCGGGCACCTGGGCCGGCCGCGGCGCCGCCGCCTTCGCCCGCCGCTCCGGCCGGCCCGATCCCGCCGCGGTCCACGGCGTCGGACGGGCCGGCCTGCACCCGGCGGGTACCGGCACCCTGCGCTCGGCGGACGTATTGGCCGGCGCCCAATCGGAACTGCTGCCGCTGGACAAGAACTACCTCCGCCACGGCGACCGCCTGCTGCTGTCCCGGGACCGCCTCGACCTGCTGTGGGAACTGGTGGTGCACAACCTTTCCGGCGCCACCGGCGCCGAGCGGGTGCGCGCCCGCGAGGCCGCCGCCGTCACCGCCGTCGGCCGCCTGATGTACGAATCGGCGTTGCGCCGCACCGAATCCCGGGGCATGAGCAAGCGCGAGGACCATCCGGATCAGGACCCGGCCCAGCACCACCACATCCTGTCCGGTGGGACGGATCGGGTGTGGGCCGCCGCGGACGCGCTCGCGGCGGTGGCGTGATGATCGAGCTGGTTCGCGCGGACGACTGCATCGCCTGCGACAAGTGCGTCGACGTCTGCCCCACCTCGGTCTTCGATCGCACCGACAGCGGAATCCCCTCGATCGCACGACAATCCGACTGCCAGACCTGCTTCATGTGCGAGGCGTACTGCCCCACCGACGCCCTCTACGTCGCACCCCAGGTGACCCCGCTGACCCCGGAGCAGGCGATCCCGGAGGACCAGGTGGGCCGCTACCGCCGCGAGATCGGCTGGGGCCGTGGGCGCCGGCCCGGCAGCCTCGTCGCGATCGGGCCGGAACTGCCACGGGGTGGGCAGCCGCCGCGGCGCGAGTGAGCGGCGCCGGGCACCTGGCCACCGGTGCAGTTCGCCGGAATACCGTCGCCGCCACACTGGGCAGCATTCTCAACCGACCGACAGGGTGTGCCGGGAGATCAACCGGACGGTGGCGGCGATGGCGGTTCGCAGATCCGGGCTGCCGAGCCGGTGGTAACTGTCCGGATCGGCCGGGTCGTGGTGCGATCGCCACCACTGTCCGGCGGTCCCGTGCGTGAAACCCAGTGGAATGATGGGCTTCTCGAAGCGCTCGGCCAGCCGTGCCTCCGACTCCGTGCCGGGACCGCCGCCGAACAGCAGGACCAGGTTCGACTGGGCCAGCAGATGTACGCGGACGGATTCGCGAGTGCCGTGCAGATAGTCGCATGCACCGTAAGGCTGGCGGGCGCGGGTGTGCCGGGGCGAGTCGTATCGTCCGAACAGGCGTGCTCGAGGCGATTCGTAACGGCCACCGGCAATCCGGGCCTTCTCCATGCCGTAGCTGATGTGGATGCCGGGATCGGACATGGCGGCGATCAGCCGGACCGGCTGATCGGCCAGCGCGTGTCCGACCTCCTCCGCGATCGAGTCCCATGCCGGATCGGCGTAGCTGCCACCGATGAAGACGGTCGGCGCCGCTACATCCCAATACGCGCTCTGCAGCCCGGCCGCGAGCTGGGCGAGTACGGCGCTGCGCCGCACTCGGAACTGGTCGTCGCTGAAATCGTGATCGTTCTCCCTGACGTGATCGAGGCGTAGCGAGACCTTGAGGCGTTCGAATTCGGGCTCGGAGGCCAGAACCACCTGCGCGATGCGGCGATCGGCCTTGTCGGACAGACGTGCGATCTGATGGTGCAGCTGCGGTACCACCCAGCGCGCCAATCGCAATCGCTCGTTCGCCTCGAGTTGCCGGCCGCCGGTGAGAGCGTCGAGGACATCCGCTCGACCGGCCGCCACGGTCTCGACGGACAGGCGCCGTTCGAGGCGACCGTGTTGTTCCAGGGCCCGATGCAGCGGTGTCGCGGTGTGCGAGGTTGCCATGTCGTAGATCATGGCCCGGAGGCCGCAGAAACGCATGCAGCGGCAGAATATTCGGTTCGTGCCCCTCGAAAACTCCCACGCGTTTTCCCGGTTCGCGCGGCGTAGCGTCGTGCACGTCCGGACCGGCCTGCTCGTCGGCCGGCGATTTCGGTTCATCCACACGGGAAGACGTCGGGAGACAGCGATGGGACGACACCGTAGGCAGGGCCCGGCCTGGTGGCGCAGGGGCAGTACCACGACGCTGATCGTTGCCGTCGTGGTGAATTCGCTTCTCGTCGTGTGGTTCGTGCGGCGCCGGGCGCGAGCGCGGTGACGAGCGGGCGGTCAGTAGTCGAGTTGTCCGGCCAGCCAGGCGCGGAAGGCGGCGTAGTCGGCCCGGCTCGAGGCGCGGACGCTTCGACCGCGGGGGTCCACGCGCATCCGGGCGTCGTCGCCCAGGACGATTGCGCGCCGGGCGAAGTCGACGAACGGCAATTGCAGGGCGGCGGTGAGGGTCAGCGGATCATGTTGCCTGGTACCGGGATAGAACCGGTCGAACCAGTTGTCGAGGTGGGTGGCGAGCAGGCGTGCCCACTCCGGGGCGTCGGTGGCGGCGAGCCGCTTGTAGAGCTCGCTGTCCCGGTCGATCTCGATCTCCGGGGTGAAGGTCGTGTCGGACAACATCAGGAACAGGTGAACGGCGTGGCCGACCACGAAACTCGCGGCGGCGGGATCGAGCCGGAAGTTGTGTTCCGCCTTGGCCGGATCGCGATAGGCGATCGCGCCGCCCATCTGGGTGATCACCAGGCGTGGCGCCAATTCCGGTGCGGCGTCGAGGATTCGGGCCAGGTTGGTCAGCGGGCCCATGCCGACCCAGCGCACCGGGCCGTCGGTCGCGGCGCACACCGCGCGGACGGCGGCGATCGGATCATCGCGCTGGCCGGGTATATCCGGCGGGATCAGGTCCTCGACGCAGTAGTACCGGATGTTGCCCAGATCGGCCCCGGCGACCACCGGCACCTCGGCCCGGCCGTGGAGATCGAGCACATGGCGCGCGAAACGTGCCCGCTGACCATGGTTCTCGTCCGCGGTGAGCACCAGCGCCAATTCGGGCACACCGCGGGCCGCGCAGGTGACCGCGATCGCGTCGTCCGGGTCGCCGCCGATATCGGTGTCGATGATCACGGGGGTGCCACGCAGGGGTGGTAGCGGCGGACCCCCGCCGCGCAATTGGTCGGCGAGCGGGCCGAAGCCGAGCGTGCGGTAGCGGTCCGCGAAATCCAGCAGCGACGACCAGGCGGACCCGATCGGCTCGGGGGGCTCGTTCGCTTCGTCCTCGATATCACCCATGGTCGGTTCCTTCCGGCGGTCGGTTCGGCTCTGCATCTCTGTGACGTCTGCCCGGTCAACCGGCGGGAGGCCGATCGGAGCGTCGCACGAACGAATCCAGCACAGTTCGGAGGGTGGGATCGACGGTGTCGCGGCCCTCCCTCCATGATCGCACCTGCTCAGCGGTCCGCGCCGCA
The DNA here is from genome assembly GCF_000381925.1 of Nocardia sp. BMG111209. Taxonomy (NCBI): domain Bacteria; kingdom Bacillati; phylum Actinomycetota; class Actinomycetes; order Mycobacteriales; family Nocardiaceae; genus Nocardia; species Nocardia sp. BMG111209. The sequence continues at coordinate 897,863 of NZ_KB907308.1, read as the reverse complement.
GCGGACGGCAGGCCGGGGGGCCGCGGCGGGCCGGATACCCGGTCCGCGAACCGCTCGGCGTGCTGGGCGACCGCGACCTGTGCGATGTCGAGGGCTGCCCGTCGTACCGCCTCGTCGCGGTATTCCGGGGCCAGCGCTCGGTGATCCAGTCCGGTGATCGGCGCCTCCGGACGCTGCTCCGGCAGCCCGTCGGCATCGAATCGGACGGCCTTCGACAGCGGGCCGCGCAGCATGTGCTCCACGGCGAGAACTGCGTCCTTGTGGGAGAAGGTGCTCGCGAACACGTCGGCCGGTCTCGACCCGTCGGCCGAGATGTGCAGCAGATGACCGGTTTTGGTGCCCGGATGCGGATCGTCCGGGGATTCGGCGTGGAACAGGTAGTGACCTTCGAAGTGCACGTCGGGGTACTCTGCCGACAACAGCTCCTGGACAGTGCCGTTGAAACTGGTGTCGATCAGCAGGATTCGGCTGCCGGGGTCGGCCACAGGTACGCCGCGGCCTTCGAGGTAGTTCGTCAGTTGTGCTCGGGAGCCCGGAATGTCGTCGACCTCGACCTTGTCGCGCGCGCTCCGGAACGCTTCCACCTCGGGAAACTCTCTGCCGGAATGCTGTTCGAGATCCTGCAACGAGGCGTCGGCCAGGACTCTCGACACCGTGACCTCGGTGCAGTGCCGGCGGAAGAACTCCGGGTCCAGCTCGTTGGCGGCCAAGGCGAGCGAATGCCCGTCGCGGCCGAGGAAGACCACGCGGGTGTCGGGATGCTCGGCCACCGCGGCCCGTGCGGCGTCGAGAATCTTCATCGTGCCGTAGGTGATCAGTGGCGCAAGGTGTTCCGTGATCACATCGTGGACCCGTTCCACCGCGGCCCGCCCCTCCGGCGTACGCACGCCGTACCGATCGAGCACGGTCGCCACCGCGAGTTCCCGTGGTTCCGGCGCGGTGTCGGCGGGCCGACGGGAGTGGTCCGCGAACGCGCCGGCTCGTTCGAGGGCGGCGGCGAAATCGGCCGTTCGTATGCGGCCGTCATCGCTGTCCCCGGCGCTGCGGTCGCTATCGCTGTCGCTGAACCGATTTCGCGCGTCTGCCTCGCCGGACTCGGCCGGATCCGGGCTGTGCTGCTCGACCCGATCGGGGCCGTCGGCCTCGGACCGGCTGCTCCCGTCGGTGCCGGGAGGTGCGAGGTCGTCGATCCCGACCCGGTCCTGCGGGTCGGTGTCGGCTGTGGCAGAAGTGTCGGTTCCACGCGGGTCCAGGTCGCCGGTGTCGGACTGCTGCCCGGACTGGTCGATCTCCGGTGTGGCCGGTACGCCGATCTCGGGCGATCCCGAGTAACCGGCCTTCTGCTCCGGAAGACCGCCGGTGGCCGGCCCGTCGAAACCACCTGTCTCGGTGCCTGTGTCGAATCGGGCAGCACGGCCGGTTTCGGGTGAGGCCGGTACGCCGATCTCAGGCAAGGTTGGGCCGCGGGGCCCGAATGCTGCACGGCGGCTGCCGGTTTCGGGCTCGGCGCTCCGATCCGCACCGGGGACGGCGTCGGGCGACGCGGGGCGGCTCGGGCCCGGCCCGGCGGGGCTCGGTGCCTCCTCGGCCTCGGCCGATCCGTCGAACTCGAATATCGTATTGCTGTCGTGGAGGTCGTCCGTATCCTTCGGTTCTGATTCCGGTTCCGGCGCAACACTTTCCGGTTTGTCGTGGGATTCGATGCTCATGCCGGCCTCCGGGTGGGTTCGGCGAGCAGTGCCAGCGGCCAGCGATGGGCGGGGGACAGGTGGGCGGTGGCATCGCGCAATCGCTGTTCGGGGTCGGGTGCGAGGCTCAGCCTGGTCAGGGCGAGGGTGAGGGCGGTGGGGGCCGGGCCGATCACGATCGTGGGATCGGCCCAGGTGTCCGGATGGGCGTGCAGGGCGGCCTGCTGTTCCCGGATGGTCGCGCCCGGCAGGTGCAGGCCGCGTTGCAGCCAGGTGGGGGTGTCCGGATGGGGTCCCTCGTGTGCCGAATCCGCGTCGTGCAGAGCACGGTCCACATCTCCCCAGCGGAATCGTCCTGCTTGCCAGCGGGTTTCGCCTGTGGGGCAGATGTCCGTGGCACCGTCGAGTGCGGCGGACGCGGCGGCGTGGAGGTGTTCGACGAGGTGTTCGGGCTGGTAGTACCCGCACAGGCCGGCGTAGCGGAGTTCCACGGCGGCGTGGAATCCGTGATGGACGGCGGCTGTGAGCAACCGGGGCGAGTGGCGGTGGGTGAGGTCCGTCCGCCATCGCGCGGTGGGGCGAGGCCACGGACGGCCGATCAGATGGGCCAGCAATACCAGTTCCAGCCAGAGTGCCAGGCGCGCGTCCTGGGCGATTCGGCGGGCGCGGTGCAGATCTCGCAGTAGCAGCGGCTCGGTCGCGGCGGGGCCGATGACGGCGACCGTGCGGACTGCGCGGGTCGGGTCCTCGCGATGCTGCCCCAGCGGCACCGCGATGCGGACCGGCCGGTCCATGCCGTCGGTGAACACGGCGGCGCGGCCGGGGGGTAGCGATACCACCTGGCGCGACTGGCTCTCCGTCAGATTCATGGTGGCGCCGACGATGTCGCGGTCGTCGGCGGCGGGGAGCCGATGCATGATCTTGTACGCCGTGTTCTTGACGACGTCGACGGCGATCTTCGCCGGAATCTGCTCGACGACCACGATGCCCTCGCCGTAGGCGCGGATCTCGGCCAGCAGCGCGGTGAACAGTTCCACGGCGTGCGCGGTCATCGTGCCGGGCTCGGCGCGGCGCAGCAGCCGGTGCGCCTCCTCGATCACCAATACGTGCCGTAATCCGTTGCCGTCGTGCCGATGTACGCGCAGATGCTCCGCCAGGCGGATGAGGACGACACCGATGAAGAACGCCTTGTCGGCGTCGTTGCCGATGTCCTCGAGTTCGAAAACCGTGTTGCGCCGCAGCAATTCGCCGATGTCGAGCGGGTACGCGGCCTCGAAGAACCGGCCGGGGGTGCCGAGCCGCAGGGCGCCGATCCGGACGGTGATGAATCCCCGGACGTTGTCGGCCACCTCGCGGCCGTAGCCGATTCCCTCCACCACCGACAGCGCGGTGGTCTGGAGGTCGGCGAGGGTGGGGTAGCGCGGCCGGACGTCGTCGTGCACCGGTTCGCCGAGCACGGTGTCCCAGCCGAGGTCGGTGTAGCAGCGGGTCAGTGCGTGCGCCAGCACCTGCGGGAACGGATCGACCGCGTCGAAGGCCGCCAGGAACAGGGCTCGGATGAGGTCGATGTGGGTCTGCAACGGGAAGCCGGGCTCCGGTTCCAGCGGTCCGAGTCCGACCGGCACCTCGTCGCTCGCGCCGGGCCGGATCACCGCTGTCGAGACGGTGGTGATCCGGCCGGCCATGCCCGCGTACTCGGCCTTGGCCGGTTCGATCACCAGCCACGGAATGCTTTCGGCGGCAAGACCTTCCAGCAGATGCCGGACGGTCTGCGATTTACCCGACCCGGTCGCGCCCGCGACGAAGCCGTGGCGGTTGATCGTGTCCAGGCCGATGCGGAAGGGGCCCACCCGGCGATCGGCCTCGTCGAGTATCTCGCCCAGGGGGATACCGTCGTCGCGTTCGGGGGTGACGTCGAAGCGGATCGGATCCACGGCCCGGATTCCGGGCAGTTCGCGCTGGGGCGGCCGGGCCAGAGCCGCGACCACCTCGGTGCCGGCGAGGAACGGACTGCGGAACTCCGCGGTGGAAACCGTTGCACTGTCGTGGATCTCGGTGAGCGTGCCGGTGGCTCCGGTCGGGCGCAGGACATACGGAAACCGGTCGAGATCGGCGGCGCCGCACAGCAGGGCGGCGGCGGACCGGGTCCGGTCGGGATCGTGCCCGCCGACGAGGACGTGCACCGACCACAGCCCGGCCGACTGCGCGCGTACCAGTTCGCGATAGCGGAACTCGTCGCGGTGCAGTGCCACTCGGTCGATTTCGGTGTGTTCGCGCGCACGCAGCCGGGGTAGCCGGGCGGCCAGGTCACGCAGTTCGGCCTCGACCTCGGCCGCCGGCGCCGGTTCGGCGACCACCAGCCAGACGAATTCGCCGGGCACATGAGCGATGTGGTCCTCGAAACATCCGCGTGCGGGCGGGGCGGCCCCCTCCGGTGACCACAGTGCGTCGATGCGGGCCGTGCAGCGCAACCAGTTCGGCAGGCCGGTCCAGTCCGCCAGCACCGCCGCGGTATCCACGGCGATCGCGGTACTGCCGGGTGGATAGCGGATCGGCACCGGCTCCGTGGATTCGCCTTCGGCCCAGGGGAACCAGGGACAACCGCCGACGAGCACCCGCAACCGGTGTCCGGGACCGGTGCGTTCCCAGGCCACCGCGATACCGGCGCCGGGGGTCGGCGCCATCCGGTCGTGTGCCGCCACCAGCGCGGCGAACAGGTGCCCGGAGTGGGTGGCCGGGTTCTCGTCGGGTGCCGCCGGGATGGTCAGTACCTGATGGAAGCGGTAGCGCCGCAACGGAATCATGCGCTGTCCTCAGGCCACTCGCGGGCGGATGGAGACCCGTTCCAGCAGGGTGATGCCAGGGTTGCAGTCCCCGGCGACCACCCGCCTGCCCGTGCGGCCGGTCTCGACCAGCACCAGCGCGGTGGGTGGCAGCGATTGGAAGGTGACCGGTTCGATGACGTACTCGTAGGTGCGGGCCACGGTGCGGCCGGTGGACAGCGAGATCGACTCCGACCGGTTCACGGTCGACGACCAGGTGCGTGACCAGGAGTTCGATACGCTCGCGGCACCGGTGGAATAGCCGTCGGTGTGCGAGGTGGACGTCGAATCCCCGGTGGTGTCGGAATATCCGTCGGTCAGGCCGCGGCCGTACTGATCGGTCAACTGGGACAGCACGAAACGGTGGCCGCGGCCGACGAATTCCGCCGCGACGGCGGCCTCCGCGGCATTGCCCAGCCGCATGAGGATCGCGGCGCCGTCGGCGGCGCCGAGCAGTTGGGTCAGCTCACCGCGCAGGTGCTCGACCATGGTGACCAGCCGGATGCCGATCCGCTGGGCTTGCCGCGCAAGCTGTTCCAGCTCGCCGACCCCGAATCCGTCGGCACCGGCGATGATCAGCGTGGCCCGTCCCCCGGTGCCGGTGTTGCGCAGGCTGTGCGCCGTCCGATGGAACAGCAGCCGGTCCAGCAGGGTCTTGCGCCGCGGATTGGTCGAGGTCGTGCTGTAGACGTGCAAACCCGCAGGCGGCCAGCGGAGTTCCGCACCGGCGTCGGACGGCGGTGCGGCAGCGAGCAGATCGAGTAGCCCGCCGAGCAGCCGGAGTTGCTCGCGCATCGGCTCCGACCAGTCGAGCAGGCCCAATTGTTCGACGAGGCAACGGGTTTCCGCGTCGGACAGGACCGGGCCCGGCTCCAGCCGGCGCAGGATCCGCAGGCCCGCGGCGAGCCGGGGGACGGTGATCGGCGCGGTGAGGCACCGTGCGACCAGTTCGGCGAGTTCGGCGTGCAGACCCCGGGTGGTGTCGGTGGCCGGTGCCGATTCGACCGTGGTGGCGATGAGCTCACCGATCTCGGCGGGAGTCAGTCCCGCCAGCGGATTCAGTCGCGCGGGGGTGTCACCGAATTCCACCGCCGCGGGAAATTGCCCGATCGCACGCCACATCGCGGCCAGGCCGGCGGCGATCCGGTGTTCGGTGAAATCGAGCACCATGATGCCTGTGACCTCCGCCAGCGGCCCGGTTCCGGCCGTGGCGAGCAGGCTGATCCAGCCGTCGACGGTACCGCCGAATATCTGTACGCGGCGAGATTCCGGTCGCAACATCAGCGGATACCACAATATGGTCGCGGCGGCCCGTGCCCGTTCCCGCCGCTCTTGTTCCGCGACCTGGGCGGCCCAATGTTCGTATGCGCGCCGATAGCGGACGTGGCGTTGTGATTCGGCGGTACGGAATTGCTGGCGGATCGCCCAATATCGCAGTGCGATCCAGATCGGCCATGCGGCCGCCGCGGCAATTCCACCGAGCAGCGGAACGGGCCACAGCGACGACCCCCACGCGGCGACGGCGACCGTGGCCCACACCGCGAGCATTATTCCCGCGGCGAGCGGAATCGGAGCTCGGTGCAGGCTGCGGTGCAGGTGGGTGAGGTGCGGTGGCTCCGGGGCAGCGACCCAGAACGGTTCGCGGGATCGCAGCGGATTCGGCGCAATCGGCTGTGGCGGTGTGAATTCCCAGCCCCACCGCTGTCCGGGCACGAGTAATCGCACAGCGAGATCGCTGTCGCCGATGGTGTGCAGCCGATCCATGACATCCCCCTGCAAGATGCAAAAGCGCCGCGAGACACAGGATACGGGCTGGTTCACGAAATCGCATCCGGCTGCGCGCAAAGTCCACTCGCTTCCGGAGATTCAGAAGTTCGATTTCGAGCGCAATTGTGCGGGTACCCGGATCAGGGCCCGAGACACATGCGAGTTCCGGTGCGATGCGGTGAATCATGCGTGTGCGGGTGAATCCATGGCGAACTCGAAAAGTGGAGTTCGGACGACTGCGCTCGGCTCGATTTCAGGTGGACGTGCCGACAGTTCGGTCGTTTTTCCACGGCGTGTCAGATTAGCGGTTTTTAGCCTGAATCCACTGACGGGGGTTTCGTGCTGGTCCGCGCGCCTGCGGCGCGCGGACCAGCGGGTTTCGGGCGTGGGGTAGCCGCTGGCCTGGCCAGCTTTTCCACGTGAGTCCTCGGTTCGGGCCCGTCGGGCGGGGATGGTCAGATGCTGTCGGGTTGTGGTGGTGTGTAACCGATTGTGTTGTGCCACAACGTGAGCCATGCGTCCGCCCAGGGCCAGCAGCGGGGCAGGTGCAGGATGGGACGCCGTTGAGGGCGAGCGAGCCGGGCGGGGATGGTGATGATTTTGCGGCGCAGGGTCGATCCGCGGGCCCGGCCGAGTCGGCCACCGGCCAGTATTCCGGCGGTGCGCAGCAGGTTGTGGGCGATCGCGGCGCACAGGACCCAGGCGAAGTTGGCGCCGAATTTCCCGGACGGAATGTGAGCCAGTGGCCCGTCGATCAGGTCGGCGAACACGGTTTCGATGATGGCGTGTTTGCGGTGGGTGATGTCGGCATCGGCGACGGGCTCGGTGGAGTTGGTGAAGAACGGGTGATACCGCCAGACCGGGAACAGGGCATCGGGGTATCGGGCGTCTTTCACCCGGCGCACGATCAGCCTCGCGGTGGTCCGGTCTTTCGTGGAAGCGAAAGCGGTATAAGAGATTTCGGCGACCTCGGCGTCGGAGATCCACTCACCGGTATCGGGATCACGCACGGCACCGGGATACCGCACCGGAGTCCATTGGTCTTCGCCGATCGCGGTGATCGCGGCGTTGACCGCCGAATTCTTGGTCAGTACCAGCGAGAACTGTGCCCCGGCGCGCAACGCGGCGCACACGACTTTGCGGGTGCCGTATGCGGAGTCCCCACGCACCAGCACGATGCCGGTGGCGCGGGCGGCACGAGCGGTGCCGATCGCGGCGGTAACCATCGATGCGGCACCTTTGCCCGAGCCGGTCTTACCTGCGCGTAGCCGTATCCCGGCGATCACCGGTGCCGCCAGGTCGGTGCTGATCGTGGTTGCCAGGGGTGAAAGTCCTTTGCGGAGAACCTTTTTCCCAGCAATCTTCGTGTGCCCGTACGACGCGCCCTGCTTCTGGTGGCCATAGACCGGGCGCAGCAGCGAATCGATATCGACGAAGGTCCGCACAGCCGCACCGGGCAACAGATCCGCGCGCGCGGTCAAGGCCAGCAGATGCTCGCGCATCACCGACTCCAACTGCTTGGCGTGACCGAATGTGAACTCCCGCAACAGAGTCCCGACCGTCGAGGGCGCATACACGCCACTGAACAGCGTCTTGCACCCGCCGCTGCGCAGCAGACCGATATCGTCGATGCTGTCCGCACCCGCACACATCCCGGCGATCAACGTGGCCAGTTTCGGTGCCGGGTTCACCGACCCGGACTTGACTCGTGGCGCGTCGATGGCAATTTTCTCGGTCAACAGCCTGGTCAGACCCGTCTGCTCGGCCAGGGTCATCACCGGAACCAACCCCGCCACCGACACGAGGCCATCATCATCGAACCTCGCCGAGGACTCGGCGAACCTGTGGAACAATCGCACTGAAAGTGTCTTTCGGAACTTGTCTTGGTTGTTGTGTGGTAACTCCAATCATCCCAGGTCAGAAGGCACTTTCTTCATTTCGACACACCCAAATACACCGAATTCATCGGTGGATTCAGGTTTAGCCATACGGGGGTTCCGCGCGAGTGCCGGAGTGCGGCCGCCGGCCCGGATCCGGGCAGCAAAGTGCCTTGCAGATTGTCTGTAACGAAACTATCCGCTAGTCTCGTTCTTGTTCCTCCGGAACCTGATCAGACGGGAGTGCACGATGTCGTTTCCCAAACTTGCTGCGCTGGTGGTGTTGTCGGCGTCGGCGTTGATGACGATCCTCGACGGCAGCATCGTCACCGTGGCGATGCCCGCGATCCAGCGGGACCTGGGTTTCGCTCCGGCACAGCTGAGTTGGACGGTAAATGCGTACCTGATCGCGTTCGGCGGGCTGTTGCTGCTGGCCGGGCGGGCGGGTGATCTGATCGGCCGCCGGACCGTCTTCATCGCGGGCAACGTGGTGTTCACGGGCGCGTCCGTGCTGGCCGGGCTGGCGACCGGGCCCGGCTGGCTGATCGCGGCGCGATTCCTGCAAGGGGTGGGCAGTGCGCTGGCCACGGCGGTGGTGCTGGGCATCCTGGTCACGGTGTTCCCCGAAGGCCGGGAAAGGGCAACCGCCATCGGTGTTTTCAGCTCCACCGGGGCCGCGGGGGCGTCGATCGGACAGGTGCTCGGTGGTGTGCTCACCGATATGCTGAGCTGGCACTGGATCTTCTTCATCAACGTCCCGATCGGGGTGGTCACCGTCGCCGCGGCGCTGCGGGTACTGCCGCGGGATCGGGGGATCGGGATGCGCGCGGGCGCCGATGTATTGGGTGCGGTGCTGGTCACCGGCGGTCTGATGCTGGGTATCTACACGGTCGTCGGCATCGCGGATCACGGGTGGGCGTCGGCCCGGACCCTGATCCTGGCCGCGGTGTCGGTGGCGCTGCTGGCCGGTTTCGTGTTCCGCCAGTCGCGGGCCCGGACCCCGCTGTTGCCGTTGCGAATCTTCCGCTCCCGCACCGTTGTCGGCGCGAATCTGATCCAGATGCTCGCGCTCTCGGGCATGTTCGGATTCCAGATCATGGTCGCGCTGTTCATGCAGAAGGTGCTGGGCTACGGCGCCACCGCCACCGGCCTGGCCATGTTGCCCGCCGCAGTGGCGATCGGCGGTGTGTCGCTGCTGCTTTCGGCCCGGCTGAGCACTCGGTTCGGGCCGCGCGTGGTACTCGTCACGGGGCTGGTGCTCCTGGCGGGGGCGCTGGCGCTGCTGACCCGCCTGCCCGTGCACGCCGGCTACCTCACCGATCTGCTGCCGACCATGGTGCTGATCGCCGGTGGCGGTCTGGTACTCCCGGCACTGGCCACGCTCGGGATGTCGGCCGCGGGTGCGGCGGACGCGGGCCTCGCGGGCGGGTTGTTCAACACCACCCAGCAGATCGGCATGGCGCTCGGCGTGGCGGTGCTGTCCACCGTCGCGGCGGGCCGGACCGCCGCTGCGACGGCGGCGGGTGCGACCGCTCTCGAGGCGCTCACCAGCGGCTACCGCGCGGCGTTCACAGTCGCCACGGGTCTGCTGGCCGCCGCGCTGGTGGTCACCCTCGTCCTCCTCGGCCGCCGGGGCTCAGGTTCTGCCGCGGACGCCCCGGTCGCCGCGGACGCAGGCGCGGCGGACGCCGAGCATGCCGGCGCGGCCCTCGCCACCGGTGTGGAGACGGTTGCCGGCTCGGCGACTCCGGCCGCCGACGACGGGGAGGCCGCACACGCCCGCCTCTGATCCGGACTGGACATCCGGCCGGCCGTGAACGCGGCCGGCCTCCGGCTGTAGCGCCGGGTCTCGCACATCGGGCGAGTGCCCTCCGGGCCGTGCCGATGACGCGAATGTCAGCGCGACGACTGCCGGGCCCGGCGGGCGGCGACCGGGGTCTCGGCGGGGGCGGCCAGTTCGCCCTCGGTGAGCCGGGTCAGTGCCCGCAGCATCACCGCGCGCTCGTCGGCGGGCAGCGACTCCAGTGCGGTGCGGTGCACGCCGTCGACGAGGCGCTGACTCTGCTCGGCCACCCGCCGGCCCTTCGGGGTCACCGCGACGATCCGGGCCCGCCGATCGGTGCTGGACGGCTTGCGCTCCGCCAGCCCGGCCTGTTCCAGGGCGTCGATCGTGTTGACCATCGTGGTCTTGTCCATATCGCCGAGTTCGGCGAGCTGGATCTGGGTGCGTTCCGCCTCGAGCGCGTGTACCAGCGCACAGTGCATCCGCGCGGTGAGGCCGACCTCGGCCAGCGCCGCCGCCATCCTGGTCCGCAGCACATGGCTGGTCCGGTCCAGCAGGTAGGACAGATCGGGTTCGGTGCGCGACGGTGCCATGGCGGTCATACCACCATTATATCCATTACAGATAATCCGCATGAATATCATTTTCGGATCGCCGGGATGCGCGACGGTCCGGTTACGGTCGCGTGACGCCGCGCCGATTCCGGGGCGGCGATTGTTAACCGCTGTCGGCGAATTACCAGGACGGTGATTTCCCCGTCGCCGAATCGAATTCGAGTGCACCGGTGGCGCGGCGGGTGCATATGGCACCGGATTGCTTGTGCCGCAACAGATTACGGCCCTCGCGAAGATCGTCACGGCGGTGAACTCTCCGCTATCGCCAATTATTCCGGACGTGACCATCCGGAAACACGCCGGGCGTGCACTGGATACATCGCCGGACCCGGTGGCAGCCGGGATCGAGCGCCATCCATCGGCCCCATCGCCACGTATCCAGGAGTGAGACATGTCCGCACCCGCCGAACCGACCGCCGACATCGACCGGCTGATCGAGGAGAACATCGCGAAATCCCTTGCGGAGATTCCGCATCCGGCACTGCCGAAGGGCACCAACATCTACGGCGGCACCAAGATCTTCCCGGACTACCGGGCCGAGGCCGGCGAGACCTATTTCACCCTGGTGCACGGCATCGCGCACGAATCGTCGGTGAGTTTCGTGGCGGTCCTGCAGGCGACCCGCGCGCTGCGCAAGGGTTTCGAGTCCGCCATCTACTTCTACGGGCCGGGCGCGATCAACTGCATCGCCAACCGCGGATTCCCCACCACCGGTGACGCCGGCTTCCCGGGTGAGCAGAACATCAACGACGCGTTGAGCACGTTCATCAAGGAGGGTGGCACGGTGTTCGCCTGCCGGTTCGGGCTGGCGTTGCACGGTGCGCGCGAGGAGGATCTGATCGAGGGCGTCGTCCCGGCGCATCCGCTGGACGTGCAGGACGCGCTGATCCACTACGCGCGCAAGGGCGCCATCATCAACTCCACGTATCAGGTGTAGGACGATGACCGAGGTGTCCACCCGCGTGGACCTGGCGCTGCGCGGGATACGTGTCGAGGTACCGGTGCGGCGGCGCGCCGGTGCCGGGCCGAGCGACGACGGCCATGTGCTGCTCGGCGGAGTCGGTGCGGCACTGCCGATCCGGGCCGACAGCCCCTACGAGATCCGCGGTGACCGGCTGCTGCTCGACGGTGCGGACCTCGGTATCGCCGTCGAACCGGTACGCCGCCCGCGCTTCTACGATCTGCGCACCGCCGACGGCGTCGCCTACGAGCAGATCGCCCGGCTACACGGCGCGGATGTGCTGGCCACCACCGTGGTTCAGACCTGCGTGCGCTATGCCGCCGATCAGCGCTGCCGGTTCTGTTCCATCGAGGAGTCGCTGACCGCGGGGAACACCGTCGCGGTGAAGCGGCCGGAGCAACTGGCCGAGGTGGCCGCGGCGGCGGTCCGCCTCGACGGGGTCCGGCAGCTGGTGATGACCACCGGTACCTCCGCCGGAAAGGACCGGGGCGCACGGCATCTGGCCCGCTGTGTGCGGGCGGTGCGTGCGGCGGTGCCGGAGCTGCCGATCCAGGTGCAGTGCGAACCGCCCGGAGATCCGATCGCGCTGGCCGAATTGCGTTCCGCGGGCGCCGATTCCATCGGTATCCACGTGGAGTCGCTGGACGACCGGGTGCGCGCCCGGTGGATGCCGGGCAAATCGACCGTGCCGCTGTCGGAATACCGGGCGGCCTGGGCCGAGGCGGTGCGGCTGTTCGGCCGCAACCAGGTGTCCACCTATCTGCTCGTCGGGCTCGGTGAGGATCCGGACGAATTGGTCACCGGCGCCGAGGAACTCATCGCGATGGGGGTGTATCCGTTCGTGGTGCCGTTCCGGCCGCTGGCGGGCACCCTCGCGGTCGATGCCGACGGCGCGCAGGCGCCGGCACCACAGCTGCTCGCCGACGTGACCGCCCGGGTGGCCGCGGCGCTGCGCCGGGCCGGGATGGCCGGCGCCGGGCAGAAGGCCGGCTGCGCGGCGTGCGGCGCGTGCAGCGCGCTGCCGAGCCTGGGCGGCTGACATGCGGACGACACGGATCGCCGCGACGGCCGAAACCGGTTGGTGGAGTGCGGGTCCGGGTGCGGCCCAGCGGGTGGATCGCTGCCTGCTGTCCGGGCAGCCCACGGCGGCGCCGGAGTACCTGATCCGGCCCGCCGACGCCCGGGACCTGACGGCCTACCGGAACCTGCGGCGGTCGGCCTTCGTCGTGGAACAGGGCCTGTTCGCGGGTAGTGACGCCGACGATCTCGACGACGATCCCCGCACGGTGGTGCTGGTCGCGGCCACCGCGGACGGTACCGTCCTCGGCGGGGTGCGGCTCGCCCCGGCGACCGACCCGGATCTGGGGTGGTGGACCGGCAGCCGGCTGGTGGTCGATCCGGCCCGTCGCACCCGGGGCCTCGGCCCGGCGCTGGTCCGCGCGGCCTGCGCGCATGCCGAGGGCAGCGGCGTGCTGCGCTTCGAGGCGACCGTACAGGCCGCGCACGAACCGATGTTCGCGCAGCTGGGCTGGAATCGGCTGGGCGACTGCGTGATCGGCGGGGCGCCGCATGCCCGGATGCGATGGCCGATCGACCGCATCCGGCGGCTGGCCCACAGCACCAAGGCGGCGCTCGGGTCCGCGCTGGCGGTCCTGGACGGACATCCGAAGGCGTTCGGCGGCAGCGGATTCCGCGGCGACGACGGTGCACCGGTACCCGGCTCGGACCTCATCGCGGCCTGTGACGCCATCATCCCGGCCATGGTGGAACGGGATCCGGAGTGGGCGGGCTGGTGCGCGGTGCTGGTCAACCTGAACGATCTGGCCGCGATGGGCGCGACACCGGCCGGGCTGCTGGACGCGGTCGGCGCGCCCACCGCCTCCCTGCTGACCCGGATCCTGCGCGGGCTGGCGGAAGGCGCTCGCGCCTGGGACGTTCCGGTGCTCGGCGGTCACACCCAGCTCGGCGTGCCGGCCGCGCTGTCGGTCACCGCGCTGGGCCGCACCGACCGGCCGGTTCCCGGCGGCGGCGGCCGCGCCGGTCACGAACTGCGGGTGACCGCGGACCTCGGCGGTCGCTGGCGGCCCGGATATCAAGGCCGTCAATGGGATTCGACGACCTCCCGCAGCGGGCCCGAACTGCGGGCCCTGGGCGGCTTCGTCGCCGCCACGGCGCCGGCCGCCGCCAAGGACGTCAGTATGGCGGGATTGGCCGGCACCGTGGGGATGCTGGCCGAGGCGTCCGGCGTGGGCGCCGAACTGGAGGTGGCCCGGGTGCCGCGGCCGGCCGGCGCCGCGGTGGCCGATTGGCTCACCTGTTTCCCGGGTTTCGCGATGCTCACCGCCGATCGTCCCGGCGCGCGCATCGCCGATCCCGGCCCGGCGACCTCGGCGGTGTGCGGAACCCTCACCGCCACACCGGGAGTCGTCCTGCGCTGGCCCGACGGGGCCGTCACCGACGCGGTGCCCGGCACCGTCACCGGATTGGGAGAATCATGAGCGAGACCGTCATCTCCGTCGCCGCCGCCGAATTCGGCCGCGACCTGGAGCAGTGCTATCACACCATCGGCGCGTTGATCGACGAGGCGCGTGCCCGCGGCAGCCACCTGCTGGTCCTGCCCGAGGCCTGCCTCGGCGGCTATCTGACCAGCCTCGGCGGCACCGACGAGAGCGAGGAGGCGCGGGCGCGGCGGCTGCGCAGTCTGCCACCGGCGCTGGCCCTGGACGGGCCGGAACTGCGCCGGATCGCCGCGCTCGCCGGGGATCTCGTGGTGACCCTGGGTTTCTGCGAGGCCGACGGCGACACCCGCTACAACGCCGCGGTCACCCTCACCGGTGACGGCATCCTGGGCTCGTACCGCAAGGTGCATCAGCCGCTCGGCGAAAACCTCTGCTACGCGGCCGGTTCCGAGTATCGGGGGTTCGACACCCCGATCGGCCGGATGGGTATGCAGATCTGCTACGACAAGGCCTTCCCGGAGGCCGCGCGCGGCCTGGCGCTCGACGGCGCCGAGATCATCGCCTCGGTATCGGCGTGGCCGACGGCCCGCACCGCCGCCGCCGAACGCCTCGAAGACGACCGCTGGACCCAGCGTTTCGACATCTTCGACCGGGCCCGCGCGGTGGAGAACCAGGTGATCTGGGTGGCCGCCAATCAGGCGGGCCGGTTCGGCTCGCTGCGCTTCGTGTGCAGCGCGAAGATCGTCGGGCCGGGCGGCGAGGTACTCGCCACCACCGGCACGGCCCCCGGATTGACAACGGCCACAGTCGATGTCGCCGAGGCGCTGCGGCTGGCCCGCGACGGCGGCATGTACAACCTGCGCGACCGCCGGCCCGAGGTGTACGGCAGCGTCGTACAGCGCTACGGCGTGGTGGGACGACCGGAACGGGAGACCGCTCATGCCTGAGCATCGGCAGGTGGTGGTGATCGGCGCGGGCCAAGCCGGACTGGCGATGAGCCGGCACCTGGCCGACCGGGGTATCGATCACGTGGTGCTGGAACGCGACACGATCGCGCACGAGTGGCGCGACGGTCGTTGGGACAACTTCACTCTCGTCACCCCGAACTGGCAGTGCGTACTGCCCGGCTATCGCTACGAGGGCCCCGACCCGGACGGCTTCATGCCGCGCGACGAGATCTATCGGTGGGTGCGCGGCTACGCCGACACCTTCGATCCGCCGGTGCGCGAACACGTGGCGGTCACCGCGGTCACTCCGGCCGCGTCCGGTTTCGATGTCGAAACCTCCTCGGGCCCGGTGCATTGCGATCAGGTGGTGGTCGCGGTCGGCGGCTACCACGTGCCGACGGTGCCGCGGTTCGCCGAGCGGCTCCCGGCCACCGTCACCCAGCTGCACTCCGCGCAGTACCGCAGCGCGGACGCGCTGCCGCCGGGTGCGGTGCTGGTCGTCGGGACCGGGCAGTCGGGCGCGCAGATCGCCGAGGACCTGCATCTCGCGGGCCGGCAGGTGCATCTGGCCGCCGGCGACGCGCCGCGGGTCGCCCGGTTCTACCGGGGGCGGGACTGTGTGGCGTGGCTGCAGGACATGGGGCACTACGACATTCCCGTCGAGGACCAGCCCGGCGGGCTGGCCCGCCGGGAGAACACCAACCACTACGTCACCGGCCGCGACGGCGGCCGCGACATCGACCTGCGCCGATTCGCGCTGGAGGGTATGGCCCTGTACGGCCGGATGATCGACTTCCACAGTGAGCAGGCACATTTCGCGCCGACGCTGCAACGATCCCTGGACGCCGCCGACGCGGTCGCCGAGGGCATCAAGGATTCGATCGACGCCTACATCGCGCGATCCGGTATCGACGCGCCCACCGAGCCGCGGTACGTCCCGGTGTGGCGGCCCGAACAGGAGATCCCCGCGATCGACCTCGGGGCGCACGACATCACGACGGTGTTGTGGTCGGTGGGTTTCCGGACCGACTACCGCTGGCTACGCGCCGGTGTCTTCGACGGCGCGGGGCATCCGTGTCATCGCCGCGGGGTCACGGCCGTACCCGGGCTCTACTTCCTGGGATTGCCCTGGCTGCACACCTGGGGTTCCGGTCGTTTCGCCGCGATCGCCCGCGACGCCGGACATCTCGCCGACCGGATCGCGGTGTCCGCCCGCGAAACCGCCGCCGCCTGAGCGCCTGCGGCATGACCACCATCCGAATCGCCGCCGTGGCAGCACATTTCGGCGCCGACATCGCCCGTTCGCTGGACAAGCTGGCCGCCATCATCGAGCGGCTGGCCGCCGACGGCGTGAATCTGCTGGTGCTGCCGGACGCCACACTCGGCGGCTACATCGGCGATCTGCGCCACCCGGATCCGGCATCGGGCCCGGAGGCGCTCGATCCGGACGGGCCGGAGATCCGGCTGTTGTGCCGCACCGCGGGTGACATGGTGGTGTGCGTCGGCTACGCCGAGCGCGCGGGCGACCTGCGCTACAACGCGGCGGTCTGCCTCACCGGCGACGGGGTGCTGGGCCGCCACCGGAAGGTGCATCAGCCGGCCGGTGAACATCTGGCCTATGCGGCGGGAGATCGCTTCTCCGCCTTCGATACTCCCGTCGGTCGGCTGGGCATGTTGATCGACTACGACAAGACCTTCCCGGAGTCCGCGCGCACCCTCGCCCTGGACGGCGCGCGGGTGATCGCGGCCCTGTCGGCGTGGCCCGCCAGCATCACCGATCGGGCCTCCCGGATGCCGAACGACCGGCAGGCGCGCCTGTTCGACCTCTACGACCAGGCCCGCGCCGCCGAGAACCAGGTGGTGCTGGTCTCGTCCAATCAGACCGGCGTGACGGGCAGTCTGCGGTTCCTCGGGCAGGCGAAGGTGGTCGGTCCGGGCGGGGAGATCCTGGCCCGGACCTGGTCCAAGGGCGGGCTGGCGGTCTGCGATGTCGACGTGGACGCCGAGGTCGCGAGGGCCCGGCGGGTGCTGCGGCACCTCGAGGAACGCCGCACCGACGCCTATCACAACCTCACCAGCGAGAAGGGCGCCCACTGATGCGGATCGCGCTACTGACCTACTCCACGAAACCCCGTGGCGGCGTGGTGCACACCCTGAACCTGGCCGAGGCGCTGGCGCGCGCCGGGACCGACGTGACGGTGTGGACCCTGGGCCGCGGCGGTGACGACGCGTTCTTCCGCCCGGTGGATCCGGCGGTGACGGTCCGGGTGGTCCCGTTCCCGCCGATCGAGGGGGAACCGGTGGGTCCGCGGATCCTCCGCTCGATATCGCTGCTGCACTACGCTTTTCCCGCCCACGACTACGACATCGCGCACGCCCAGGACTGCATCAGCGCCAACGCCGTCCCGCACTGCGTGCGCACCATCCACCACCTGGACCGGTTCACCACCCCGGAACTGGCCCGCTGTCACGATCGCGCGGTGGTCCAGCCGTACGCGCGGATCTGCGTCTCGGCCGCGGTCGCGGCGGAGGTCGAGGCGGGCTGGGGCCTGCGGCCCACCGTGATTCCCAACGGTGTCGAATACGACCGCTTCGCCGCCGCGGCCGGTCCCGCCGCGGCACCGGCTCGCGCCGCCTGGTGGGAACGCCTGGGCCGCTACGTGCTGGCCGTCGGCGGCATCGAACCCCGCAAGGGCAGCCTGGATCTGCTGGAGTCCTTCGCGATCCTGGCCCGTGAGCACCCGGACCTGAGCCTGGTCTTCGCCGGGGGCGAGACCCTCTTCGACTACCGCGACTATCGAGCCCGATTCGACACCCGCGCAACCGAACTCGGCCTGAACCCGATCGTCCTCGGCCCGGTCCCGCACCCCGACCTGCCCGCCCTGATGGCCGCCGCCACCGTGCTCCCGTTCCTGTCCACGAAGGAGGGCTTCGGCCTGGCCGCGATGGAGGCCCTCGCCGCCGGGATTCCGGTCGTCGCACGGGATCTCCCGGTCCTGCGCGAAGTCTTCGGCGACACGGTCGAATACGCCGCGAACGCACCGGCGGCGGCCGCCGCCATGTCCCGTGCCCTGCACCGCGACCCCGTCCGGATCATCCACGGCCGCACCGTCGCCCGCGGCTACGACTGGGACCGGGCCGCCGCCGCCCACCTCGCCTGCTACGCGCGATACGCGGCGGCCCGGCGCTGACCGTGCGGTCCGGTGTCAGTCCCGGATGCCCAGTAGCGCGTCGGCGTGCTCCCGCACGGTGGTGTGGAGGGCCTCGACGACGGTGGAAACCTCGGGGCGGCGCAGGGTTTCGGGACGGCCGACGAGCCAGTAGGTGAGGCGGACCGCGACCTCGGTGGGGAGGACCCGGATCAGATCGGGGTGGCGGTCGGCCATGAAGCAGGGGAGCAGGCCGAGCCCGGCGGCGGCGCGGGTGGCCTCGACGTGGACGAAAACGTTGGTGGACGAGACGGATTCGCGCATCGCGGGGGCGAAACTGGAGGCCAGGTCGAGGTCGTCGACCTGGAGCATCGACTCGATGAAGTAGACCAGGGGGTGGCGGGCCAGATCGTCGATGCCGGTGGGAGCGGGGTGGGCGGCGAGGTAGTCGCGGGAGCCGTAGAGGCCGAGGCAGTAGTCGCCGAGCGGGGTCGCGATCGCACGGTGCACCTTCGGACGGCCCACCACCACCTCGAGATCCAGGCCCGAACGCTGGGTGGAGGCCCGGCGGGTGGCGGTGATGATCTCGACGGCGACGCGCGGGTGGCGGCGCTGGACGCCGGCCGCGGCGGGGGCGGCGATATAGGCGCTGAAGCCGTCGGTGGCGGAGATCCGGACCACACCCTCGAGGATGCGGGCGCCGGTGGCGTCGGTGGTCAGGGATCGGACCGCGGCGTCGACCGCCTCGGCCGCGGTCAGCGCCTCGCGGCCGAGGTCGGTGAGTTCCCAGCCGCCGGTGACCCGGGTCAGCACGCGGCCGCCGAGGGTTTGTTCCAGGGCGGCGACGCGGCGGGAGATGGTGGTGTGGTTGATGCCGAGTTCCTCTGCGGCGGAGACGAAGCGGCCGGTGCGGCCCACCGCCAGCAGGACCAGCAGGTCGTCGGGGCTGGGTCGGCGGGCCGGCGAGGGACTGGTGATCACTTCTGCATTTTCGCAGATATCCGGTGCGGAATTGGGCATTGTTACCGGCGAACATCTGCATTGATACTCGGATCCGACCAGGTAAATGTGGGAGGCGTCACATCTTCGGGCACGGCTCCCGGTCGAGAAGGAGTTCTGATGAGGGTGCGCAACGCAGCGCGGGCAGACGATTCCGGCACCCGCGGGCTGCGGACGGTGGTGGCCGCCTCGATGGCCGGGACGGTCGTCGAGTGGTACGAGTTCTTCCTCTACGGCACGGCGGCGACGCTGGTGTTCAGCAAGGTGTTCTTCGCCAAGGGCGGCAGTGATCTGGACGCGGTGCTGGACGCGTTCATCACCTATGCCATCGGGTTCGCGGCCCGGCCGATCGGCGGAATCGTGTTCGGGCACTTCGGCGATCGGTACGGACGCAAGTCGCTGTTGCAGGTCAGCCTGGTGCTGGTGGGCGTCTCCACATTCCTGATGGGCTGTCTGCCGACCTATCACCAGGTCGGCTATCTGGCGCCCGCGCTGCTGGTGATCCTGCGATTCCTGCAGGGGTTCGCCGTCGGCGGGGAGTGGGGCGGGGCGGTGCTGCTGGTCGCCGAGCACAGTCCGGCCCGGGGCCGCGGGTTCTGGGCCAGTTGGCCGCAGGCGGGGGTGCCGGCGGGCAATATGCTCGCGACCGTCGTGCTGCTGGTGCTGACATCGACCCTGTCCGACGCGGCGTTCCTGGCCTGGGGTTGGCGGGTGGCGTTCTGGTTGTCGGCGGTGGTGGTGCTGATCGGCTACTACGTCCGCACCAAGGTTACCGACGCGCCGATCTTCGTTGCGGCACAACGGGATGCGGAGCGGATCCGGGACGCCTCGTTCAGCGCGCTGGAGGTGCTGCGGCGGTATCCGCGCGGGGTGTTCACCGCGATGGGGCTGCGGTTCGGCGAGAACATCATGTACTACCTGGTGGTCACGTTCTCGATCACCTATCTCAAGGTGCACGTGAAGGCCGACACCAAGGTGATCCTGTGGTGGCTGCTGGCCGCGCACGCGGTGCATTTCGTCGTGATCCCGCTGGTGGGCCGGTTGTCCGATCGGATCGGACGGCGGCCGGTCTATCTGTTCGGGGCGCTGGCCACGGCCACGTGGGGCTTCTTCGCGTTCCCGATGATGAACAGCGGGCACAAACCGGTGATCATGGCCGCGATCATCGTGGGGCTGGTGTTCCACGCCTTCATGTACGCGCCGCAGCCGGCGATCATGGCCGAGATGTTCCCGACCCGGATGCGGTATTCCGGTGTGTCCCTGGGTTATCAGGTGACCTCGATCGTCGCGGGTTCGCTGGCGCCGATCATCGCGGTGAAACTGCTGGACACGTACGGGACCTACGTGCCGATCGCCTGGTATCTGGCCGGCGCCGCCGTCGTGACCCTGGTGGCCGTGGGATTCGTGCGGGAGACCCGCGGCGCGGATCTGGCGGCCCTGGACCGGATCGAGCCCGCCCCGGTGGAATTCACCGAGGTCGTCGCGAAATGAGTGCGACGGCCGGACGTTCCGCCCTGGTGACCGGCGGCGGCAGCGGGATCGGGGCGGCCTGCGCTCGCGCGCTCGCCGCCGCCGGGGTCGCCGTCACCGTCGCCGACATCGACGGGGCCGCCGCCGTGGCGGTGGCCCGGGAGATCGGCGGAAAGCCCTGGGAGGTGGACCTGCTCGACGTGACGGCCCTGGAGGAGTTGCGGCTCGAGGTGGACATCCTGGTCAACAACGCGGGCGTGCAGACGGTCGGCCCGCTGGAACGGTTCCCGCCCGCCCGTTTCCGGAACATGCTGGCGCTCATGGTGGAAGCGCCGTTCCTGCTGATCCGGGCCGCCCTGCCGCACATGTACGGGCAGGGCTTCGGGCGGGTCGTGAACATCTCCTCGGTGCACGGGCTGCGCGCCTCGGAGTTCAAGTCCGCGTACGTGACCGCCAAACACGCGCTCGAGGGGCTGTCGAAGGTGACGGCCCTCGAAGGCGGCGCGCGCGGGGTCACCAGCAACTGTGTGAATCCGGGCTACGTCCGGACCCCGCTGGTGGACAAGCAGATCGCCGAACAGGCCGAGGCGCACGGCATTCCGGAGCAGGAGGTGCTGGCGCGGGTGCTGCTCACCGAGAGCGCGATCAAACGCCTGATCGAACCGGAAGAGGTTGCGGCGCTGGTGGTCTGGCTGTCGTCGGCGCACGCGGGCATGGTGACCGGCTCCTCGTACGTGATGGACGGCGGCTGGAGCGCGCGATGAACCGGAGCGCTCAGGCCGTTGCCGCGCTCAGGGACAGTACCGTGCGCACCAGCGCGCCGACCCGGTCGATCTCGGTGAGGAAGCCGTCGTGGCCGTCGTGCGAGCCGATCACCTCGAACCCGGCGCATTGCGGCAGTGCCGCAGCCAGTTCCGCCTGGGTGCGCACCGGATACAGCCGGTCGGAGTCGATTCCGGCCACCAGCACCGGCACCGGGCAGGAGGCGAGCGCCGCCGGGATCCCGCCGCGGCCGCGGCCCACGTCGTGGCGGTTCATCGCCTCGGTGAGCGCCACATAGCTGCCGGGATCGAAGCGGGCGTTCAACTTCGCGGCCTGATGGGCCAGATAGCTGTCCACCGCGTAGCGGCCGCGCGCGGCCGGACGGTCGTCGCCGTGGACGGCGTTGCCGAAGCGGTGGTCGAGTTCGGCCTCCGCACGATAGCTGAGATGTGCGATGCGGCGCGCGATTCCCATGCCGGACAGCGGTATTCGCCCGGTGCCGTGGTAATCGCCGCCCTGCCAGTCGGGATCGGCGGTGATCGCGGCGATCTGGGTGCTCTGCGTACCGATCTGATCGGCGGTGGCCCGCGCCCCGACCGCCAGCACCAGCGCCGCCGAAACCCGGTGCGGCGCATCGATGATCCATTCCAGCACGCGCATCCCGCCCATCGAACCGCCGACCACCGCGGCGAACCGCTCGATGCCCAGCAGCTCGGCAAGCCGCTGTTCGGCGGTCACCTGGTCGCGGATGGTGACGATCGGAAACCGTGCGCCCCAGGGCTTTCCGTCCGGCGCGAGCGAGGACGGGCCGGTACTGCCGCGGCAGCCGCCGAGGACGTTCGCGGCCAGCACGCACCAGCGGCCGGTGTCCAGCGGCGCACCCGGTCCGACCATGCCCTCCCACCAGCCGGGGGAGGGATGGCCGGGACCGGCCGGGCCGGTGACGTGGGAGTCCCCGGTCAACGCGTGTTCGACCAGCACGACGTTGTCCCGGGCGGGGGAGACCGCACCCCAGCGCTGTACCGCCAGCCGCACCTCCGGCAGTACCACGCCGCTCTCCAGCGTCACCGCGCCCAGCGCGACGACACCCAGCTGCCCGTTCGGTCCGGGCAGCCGGGCGTCCGGGGTGGATCCATTCGGGGACCCCACGATCCACCCCTGCTCGTTACTGCGCGGCCGCGGCGAAACCGGCGCGCAGATCCGCGAGAATGTCGTCGATACCCTCGATACCGACCGCGAGCCGTACCAGGCCCGGCGTGACGCCCGAGGCCGCCTGCTCCTCCGGGGTCAGCTGCGAATGGGTGGTCGACGCCGGGTGGATGACCAGCGAGCGCACATCGCCGATATTGGCGACGTGACTGTGCAGGGTGAGCGCCTCCACGAACCGCTTGCCCGCGTCCACACCGCCGGCCAGTTCGAAACCGATCACCGCGCCGACCCCCTTGGGCGCCAGCTGCCGGCCGCGCTCGTACCACGGCGAGGACGCCAGGCCCGCGTAGTAGACGGTCGTGACCTCGGACCGCTCCTGCAGAAATTCCGCCACCGCCTGCGCGTTCCGCACGTGCCGCTCGACCCGCAGGCTCAGCGTCTCGAGGCCCTGGCTGATCAGGAAGGCGTTGAACGGCGCGATGGCCGAGCCGAGGTCGCGCAGCAACTGGACCCGGGCCTTCAGCGCGAACGCCGGCGCGCCGAGTTCGGCGTACACGACGCCGTGGTAGCTGGGATCCGGGACGACGAAGCCGGGGAAGCGCGGCTCGCCGTTCTCGTCGCGCACCGTCCAGTCGAAGGTGCCGCCGTCGACGATCACGCCCGCGATCGCCGCGCCGTGCCCGCCGAGATACTTCGTGGCCGAGTGCACCACGATGTCGGCGCCGTGCGCCAGCGGCTGGATCAGGTACGGCGTCGGCACCGTGTTGTCGACGATCAGCGGCACGCCGGCCGCGTGCGCGACCTCGGCGATACCGGGCAGATCGAGGATGTGGTTCTGCGGATTGGACACTGTCTCACCGAAGAGCGCCTTGGTGTTCGGCCGGATCGCGGCGCGCCACTGATCGAGATCGTCGGGATCGTCCACGAACGAGACCTCGATGCCGAGCTTCGGCAGGGTGTAGTGGAACAGGTTGTAGGTGCCGCCGTACAGCTTGGGGCTGGACACGATGTGGTCGCCGCTGCCCGCGAGGTTGAGGATCGCGAAGGTCTCCGCCGCCTGCCCGGAGGACAGGAACAGGGCCGCGACGCCACCCTCCAGCGCCGCGACCCGCTGCTCGACCGCGTCCTGGGTGGGGTTGGCGATGCGGGTGTAGATGTTGCCCGGCTCGGCCAGCCCGAACAGCGCCGCGGCATGGGTGGTGTCGCGGAAGGTGTACGAGGTCGTCTGATAGATGGGCAGCGCGCGGGCGCCGGTGGTTCCGTCGGGGGTCTGGCCCACATGGATCTGCTTGGTCTCGAAGCTCCAGGCGGCGGTGGGATCGATCGGTTCGGCGGCTTCGGTCATCGCTGGCTCCCTGATGGCGTAGGTGTGCGGCCTGCCCGGCGGGCGCGCTGGTGGCAGGTGGTCCGGCACCACGGTAGGAACCGGTTGCCGTCTCGGCGATAGTTCCGTTCGCTCTGAGTGCAACCAGCGCAATCCCGGACGCCGGAACGATGCTGCGGGTATGCTGCCCTGTCGAATCCGGGGAAGCAAGTTTCACACTCGCGACAGATCGCGGGAATACGCCGTGCCGATCGAATTCATCCGAGGTTAGTCGCGATCGCTAACCTGGCGGACATCTTTCGAGAGGTGGGGATCCAGCATGAGTGATCTGACCCTGGTCCAGATTTCCGACACCCACCTGCGGGCCGGCGGCGAATCGCTGCACGGTGTCGACACCGCCGCGAATCTGGCCCGCATACTCGATGCCGTGCGCGCGGCGGAGGCGCGGGTGGACGCGATCGTACTGTCCGGCGATCTGGCCGACGACGGTTCGGTGGCGGCCTATCGGCGGCTGCGCGAACTGGTGGCCCCGGTTGCCGCCGAGTTGGACGCGCACCCGATCTATGTGATGGGAAATCACGACGAGCGCAACGCCTTCGGTGCCGAACTGCTCGGAATACCCTCCGGCGAGCTCGATTCCGAGCGGCCCCACGATCAGGTGGCCGAGGTGCGCGGACTGCGGGTGATCGCACTGGACTCGACCACCCCGGGCCGGCCCGACGGCCGCCTGGAGCCGAGTCAATTGCGCTGGCTGGCCGCCGAATTGCGCACCCCGGCGCCGCGCGGCACGGTGCTGGTGGTGCATCACCCGCCGATCCCGTCGCCGTTCGCGACCTCCGAGATGGTGAAGCTGCACGAGGTGCAGCCGCTGGCCGATGTGCTCGCGGGCACCGACGTCCGGCTGATCCTGTGCGGCCACAACCACGTCACCCGGGCCGCGACCCTCGGCGGAATTCCCGTCTGGGCCGGGCCCGCCGCGGCGTTCCGGATCGATCCGATGCCCCCGCCGGGCCGGTTCCGGGGTTTCGCCGGATCCGGTTACACCCGAGTCGATTTCCTCGGCCCGTCGGTCGTGACGACCGCGGTGACGGCGAACGAGGCGGAGCCGATCCTGAATCGGGATCGGCGGGAGATGGTCGACCTGCTCATCGCGGCGCATCCCGATCTGCCGCACTGAGCGGTCGATTCCCCAGGCGCACCGGCAGTTCGGTCAGGCCGCGGATCAGGGTGGAGCGGTGATAGTGCAGCGCGCTCTCGTCGGCGGCCAGTCGCAATCGCGGGAACCGTTGCAGCAGTGCGGTGAACGCGATCACCGCCTCCAGCCGCGCCAGGGGCGCGCCGACGCAGTAGTGGATGCCGTGCCCGAAGGCCAGATGCCCGGTGGCGTCGCCGGTGAGATCCAGCTCGTCGGCCGCCGGGAAATGGGACGGATCGCGGTTGGCGCCGGAGAGCGCGACCTGCACCAATTCGCCCGCCGGGATCTCGATCCCGCCGATCGTCACCGGCTCGGCGGTGAACCGCAGCGTCGAGATGTTCACCGGGCCGTCGAACCGCAAGAACTCCTCCACCGCGACCGGGATCCGGGCCGGATCGTCGCGCAGTGCCGCCCAGCGGGTTTCGTCGCGCAGCAGGGCCAGTACGCCGTTGCCGATCAGGTTCACCGTCGTCTCGTGGCCCGCGACCAGCAGCAGGAAGGCCATCGAGACCGATTCGGTCTCGGTGAGCCGGTCGCCGTCGTCACCGGGTTCGAGGATGGCCGACAGCAGATCGTCGCCGGGGTGGGTGCGCTTGTCCTGCACCAGTTTCCGCAGGTACTCGGTCATCCGCTCGGCGGCGTCGGCGGTCTGATCCACGCCGCCGCCGGAGCCGAGCAGGGTGGCGATCCAGGCGCGGAACGAGTCCCGGTCGTCCAGGCCGACGCCGAGTACCTCGCAGATGACGGTGACGGGCAGCGGTATCGCGAACTCCGCCAGCAGGTCGACGCGATCGCGGTCTGCCAGCCGGTCCAGCAGATCGGTGGCGATCTGCTCGATGCGCGGCCGCAGCGCCGCCACCTGCCGCGGCGCGAAGGCCTTGCTGACCAGTTTGCGCAGCCGGGTGTGGTCCGGCGGATCGACATTGAGCATATGCGCCGACAGCATCGACTCGGGTGGGTCGATGTGCCGGTCCGGCCGCCGGCGGCGGAACATCTCGATGAGTTCCTCGACGTCCTTGTGCAGGCGCGGATCCGACAGCGCGGCGCGGCCCTCCGGGTAGCCGACGACGACCCAGCGGGTGATCCCGTCCGAGAAGCGCACCCGGTGCACCGGCCCCTGTTCGCGCCACCGCCGGTAGTAGGCCTGCGGCTCGGTGAAGAAATCGTCCCCCGGTGTTTCGATCACGGCATGGACCACGTCACCGACGCTACGGACCGCCGCCGGAGCGTGCAACCGGCCCGGACCCGCGGGCGGTGCGGCGACGTCGAAGCGACTCGGCGGCAACGGCTTTGGACCTGTCCGTTGCCGAACCCGGTGTGTCGCGGCCGAACTCGCGCGCAAATCGGGCGCAACTCAGGCGCCCGGATCCACCAGCGCGTGGAATCCGGCGATGTGCACCTGTACCAGTTCGGCGGCCTTGGCGCCGTGCCCGCGGCGGATCGCGGCGACGATCTCGCGGTGCTCGCGGCGCAACTCGGCGGCGACGGCGGGCCAGTCCGACAGTCGCGACACCGCGGCCATCACATAACCGTGGATCGCCTCGCGCAGCGAGGACATCATCGCCTCGATGAGCACATTGCCCGCCAGGCCGGTGAGCGCGACGTGCAGATCCGCGTCGAGACGATGGAACCGATCGGGGGTGAGCGCCGGATCGTCCATCGCGTCGAGCAGCGCCTCGACGTCGGGCAGCGGGCTGCCGGCCGCGCGGACGGCCGCCTCGCGAACGGCCCACGTCTCCAACAGGATTCGGGTCTGCACGAGATCGCGCACCGGCAGTGTGCTGGTCGCGACGTGCAACCGCAGCGCGGTACCGATGGAGGCGGCCGGATCGGCGGCCACGATGGCGCCGGCGTCCGGGCCGGAGCCCGCGGAGGTGCGCACCACGCCCATCGCCTCCAGGACGCGCAGGGCCTCGCGCACCGACGAGCGGCCGACCCCGAGTTCCTCGGCCAGGGCGCGTTCGGCGGGCAGCCGGGCCCCCACGACCACCCGCCCGGCCGCGAGGTCCGACTCGATTCGCTGCAGGACGACTTCGTGGGTTCGCACCCCGGCAGTTTACCCCTTGTGGTCGGACCATAGTGCTACCGTGGTCGGACCACATCCGACCGTCGGGAGAGTTCATGCGCATCGCCCTGTTCGCCACGTGTCTGGCGGACGCGCTGTTCCCGGCGGCGGCCACGGCGACCGTCCGCCTGCTCGAACGCCTCGGTCACGACGTGGTGTTCCCGGCCGGGCAGACCTGCTGCGGCCAGATGCACGTCAACACCGGATATCTCGCGGAGGCCGTGCCGCTGGTGCGCAATCACGTGGCGGCGTTCGAGGGCGAAGCCTGGGATGCGGCGGTCGCGCCCTCCGGGTCGTGTGTGGGCTCGGTGCGACATCAGCACGCGATGGTGGCCCGCCGCGCCGGTGACGACGGCCTGGCCGTGCGGGCCGAGGCGGTCGCCGCGCGTACCTACGAACTGTCGGAACTGCTGGTCGACGTGCTCGCTGTCACCGATGTCGGTGCGTACTACCCGCATCGGGTCACCTATCACCCGACCTGTCATTCGCTGCGGATGCTGCGGGTCGGCGACAAACCGCTGCGGCTGCTGCGCGCGGTGCGCGGGCTGACCCTACTGGAACTGCCTGCGGCGGAGTCCTGTTGCGGGTTCGGCGGCACCTTCGCGCTGAAGAACTCCGACGTCTCCACCGCGATGCTGGCCGACAAGATGAGCACGGTGCAGCGCAGTGGCGCGGAGGTCTGCACCGCCGGCGACTCGTCCTGCCTGATGCACATCGGCAGGGGACTGTCGCGGCTGCGCAGCGGAATTCGTACCGTGCACCTCGCCGAGATCCTCGCGGCGACCGAGACGGGGGCCACCCGGATATGAGTACCTTCCTCGGCACGCCGAGCCTGCCTGCGGGCACCGGCAATCTCCGTGGCGCGCAGTCGTTCCCGGCTGCGGCCCGGAAAGCTCTGGGCGACAGTCAGTTACGGGCGAATCTGGGTGCGGCGACCGCGACGATCCGCGCCAAGCGGTCCGCGGCGGTGGCCGAGGTCCCCGACTGGGAACAGTTGCGCGCCGCCGGCAGCGCGCTGAAGGCCACGGCGCTGCAACGGCTTCCGGAACTGCTGGCACAGTTCGAGGCGAATGTGATCGCCCGCGGCGGGACCGTGCACTGGGCCCGCGACGCCGCCGAGGCGAACCGGATCGCCACCGAGCTGATCCGGGCCACCGGCAGCACCGAGGTGGTGAAGGTGAAATCCATGGCCACCCAGGAGATCGGGCTCAACGAGTATCTGGCCGAGCACGGGATCACCGCGTACGAAACCGATCTCGCCGAACTGATCGTGCAGCTCGGGCACGACACCCCCAGTCATTTCCTGGTGCCCGCGATCCACCGCAACCGGGCGGAGATCCGGGAGATCTTCCTGCGCGAGATGCCCGGCGTCGACCCGGCGATCACCGACGATCCGCGCGTGCTGGCGACCGCGGCGCGGACCTATCTGCGGCAGAAGTTCCTGACCGCGAAGGTGGCGATCAGCGGCGCGAATTTCGGTGTGGCCGAGACCGGTACGCTCGCGGTCGTCGAATCCGAGGGCAACGGCCGGATGTGCCTGACCCTGCCGGAGACGCTGATCACGGTGCTGGGCATCGAGAAACTGGTGCCCGCGTTCACCGATCTGGAGGTGTTCCTGCAGCTGCTGCCGCGCTCCTCCACCGCCGAGCGGATGAATCCGTACACCTCGATGTGGACCGGGGTGCACCCCGGCGACGGGCCGCAGCGGGTCCACGTGATCCTGCTCGACAACGGCCGCACCCGCGTCCTCGCCGACGAGACGGGACGCGCTGCGCTGCACTGTATCCGGTGCAGCGCGTGCCTGAACGTGTGCCCGGTGTACGAGCGGGTCGGCGGGCACGCCTACGGCTCGGTGTATCCGGGCCCGATCGGTGCGATCCTCAGCCCGCAGCTCACCGGGGTGACCGGTCGCGACGATCCGAACGCCTCGCTGCCGTACGCCTCCACGCTCTGCGGCGCCTGCTTCGACGCCTGCCCGGTGCGCATCGACATTCCGGGCATCCTGGTGCATCTGCGCGCGGCGGAGGTCGATGCCCGCCGCGGTGGGCTGCCGGGTCCGCAGGATCTGGCGATGAAGGCCGCGAGCGCGGTGATGGCCTCGCCGTCGAGATTCGCCGCCGCGGAACGCGTCACGAAACTCGGTCGCCTGCTGGGCCGGATGCGCGGCCGGATCACCGCCCTGCCGTACCCGGGTTCGAAGTGGACCACCAGCCGCGACCTGCCGATGCCCCCGGCGGAGACCTTCCGGCAGTGGTGGTCCCGCACCCACGACGGGAGCCGCTGATGGGAAGCGATGCCCGCGCGGAGATCCTCGCCCGCATCCGCGCTGCGGGAAGTATTGCGCCCGTGCCGATTCCGCGCGACTACGACCACGCGCCACGGTCCGGCCCCGGCGACGCCGAACGATTCGCCACCATGGTCGCCGACTACCGGGCACAGGTGCACCGCACCACCGAATCCGGGATCGCGGATCTGGTCACCGCCCTCCTGCCGCCCGGCGCCACCGTCGTCGCCCCGGCCGATCTGCCCGAGAGCTGGCGTCCCCGAACCACATTGGTCCTCGACGGCGATCCCCGCCCGCTGTCGGTGACCGAACTGGACGCCGCCGACGCCGTACTGACCGGCTGCCGCCTCGGCATCGCCGCCACCGGCACCCTCGTCCTGGACGCCGGACCCGCCCAGGGCCGCCGCGCCCTCACCCTGGTCCCCGACCACCACATCTGCGTGGTGCGCGCCGCCGATATCGTCGACACCGTGCCGCAGGCGTTCCGCGCGCTCGACCCGTCGCGACCGCTCACCTTCGTCAGCGGCCCGAGCGCCACCAGCGATATCGAACTGAACCGTGTCGAGGGCGTCCACGGCCCGCGCACCCTCGACGTGATCCTGGTCGGCCCGGCATTCGGATAGCACACGGATGTCCGCCCGATCCTCGCGTCGCGGCGTAACATCGCTGACCTGGCGATGTACTGGGGGTTGTTACTATCCTCCGCACCGGCGAGGGTCGCCGGGACAGCGAGCGGGACGGTGAGTACGCAAGAGGTGACCGAGGAGCAATCCGGGAAGCTGGTGCCCCGCAGCAGGCGGGGGATGCGCACGCGCGGCGCGCTGGTGACGGCGGCGCGGGAGGTGTTCGAGCGCGACGGCTATCTCGATGCCCGGATCAGTGACATCTCCAAGGCCGCGGGGGTGGCGTCCGGGTCGTTCTACACCTATTTCGACAGTAAGGAAGAGGTGTTCGCCGAGGTCGTCGAGCAGTTGCGCGAGGAGATGCTGCATCCGCACATCCGGCAGCGCTCCGGCGTGGACGATCCCCGATTGCTGATCGAGGCGGCCAACCGCGAATATCTGCTCTCCTATCAGCGCAATCATCGGCTGATGGCGGTGCTGGAGCAGGTGGCGCAGGTCGACGAGCAGTTCCGGACCATCCGGTTCGACCGGGCCAAGGCGTTCGGTGAGCGCAATGCGGCGCTGATCCGGTCGTTGCAGGCCGCGGGGAGTATCGAGGCCGATCTGGATCCCTGGGTGACCGCGCTGTCGCTGTCGACGATGACCAGCCGGATGGCCTACATGGTGTTCGTCCAGGGGGAGGACATCGCGTTCGAACGCCTGTTGAGCGGTCTGAACCGTATCTGGTTCAACACGTTGGGGCTGAGTCCGTCCCACTGAGCGGGCCGGGCTGCTACCACTGTGGTGGGCCGGCGCGCGAGTGGCCCGCCTGAGGATGAACTTGACGTCGGGTTCGGATTTGGGGAGTCTGGTCGTGCGCGCGAGCGAAACGACAGCGGAAGGGCGGTATTCGATGGGTCGAACGTTGGGCCGATTCGAGGGGAAGACGGCGATCGTGACCGGCGCCAGCCGGGGCATCGGGCTGGCCGTCGCGCAGCGCCTGGTCGCCGAGGGCGCCCGGGTCTGCGTCACCGCCCGTAAGCAGGAGGCGCTGGACGAGGCGGTCGCCGAACTCGGCGGTCCCGAGCACGCGCTCGCGGTCGCCGGGCGCGCCGACGATCCCGACCATCGGGCCGAGGTCATCGAGCGCACGCTGGCCGCCTTCGGTTCGCTCGACGTCCTGGTCAACAATGCCGGCATCAACCCGGTCTACGGGCCGCTGCTGGACCTGGATCTCGGCGCGGCCCGCAAGACCGTCGAGGTGAACTGCCTGTCCGCGATCGCCTGGGTGCAGGGCGCGCACCGGGCGTGGCAGGGCGAGCACGGCGGCGCGGTGGTCAACATCGCCTCGGTCGCCGGTCTGAAGCCCGCGCCCGGCATCGCCTTCTACGGCGCGACCAAGGCGATGCTGATCCATCTGACCCAGGAACTGGCCGTGGAACTGGGTCCGAAGATCCGGGTGAACGCCATCGCGCCGGCCGTGGTCAAGACCAAATTCGCGACCGCGCTCTACGAGGGCCACGAGGACGAGGTGGCCAGGGCCTATCCATTGCAACGGCTCGGCGTGCCGGAGGACATCGGCAGCGTCGCAGCCTTTCTCGCTTCCGACGATGCCGCCTGGCTGACCGGCCAGGTGGTCGTCGTCGACGGCGGCGTGACTCTGACAGGTGGTGTGTGAATGACCGGCATCGATGAGATCGAGACCCGGGTCGCGAAGCTGCTCGCCGAACACGATCCGGCGACCACCGGCACCGTGGACTTCCTGCGGGCCCGCTTCGACGCCGGGCTGGCGTGGGTACATTTCCCGGTCGGCCTGGGCGGGCTGGGCCTGGCCCGCGAACTCCAGAACCAGGTGAACACCCTGCTGGCCGCGGCCGGCGCGCCGGACACCGACGGTGGCCGCAACCCGATCGGCCTGGGGATGGCCGCGCCGACGATCCTGGCCTACGGCACCGACGAGCAGAAACAGCGCTATCTGCGGCCGCTGTTCACCTGCGAGGAGATCTGGTGCCAGCTGTTCAGCGAGCCCGGCGCGGGCTCGGACCTGGCCGGGGTCGCCACCCGCGCGGTCCGCGACGGCGACGACTGGGTCGTCAACGGCCAGAAGGTGTGGACCTCCGGCGCGCAGAACGCGCGCTTCGCCATCCTGCTGGCCCGGTCGGATCCGGACGCGGTCAAGCACGCGGGCATGAGCTACTTCGTCTGCGATATGACCGATCCCGGCGTCGAGGTGCGGCCGCTGCGGCAGATCACCGGTGAGGCCGAGTTCAACGAGGTGTTCCTCACCGATGTGCGGGTTCCCGATGCGAACCGGCTCGGCGCGGTCGGCCAGGGCTGGGAGGTGGCCAACGCGACGCTGATGAGCGAGCGGGTGGCCATCGGCGGCAACGCGTCGCCGCGCGAGGGCGGCATGATCGGCCCGGTGTCCCGGACCTGGCGTGCGCATCCGGAACTGCGCGATCCGGAACTGCATGTGCGCCTGCTGAAATTGTGGGTCGACGCCGAGGTCGCGCGGCTGACCGGCGCGCGGCTGCGGCAGAAGCTGGCCGCGGGCCGGCCCGGTCCCGAGGGCTCGGCGCTGAAGCTGACCTTCGCCCGGCTGGCCCAGCAGCTCAGCGGCCTGGAACTGGAACTGCTCGGCGAGGACGGGCTGCGCTACAGCGACTGGACGCTGCGGCGGCCGGAGAAGGTCGACATGATCGGCCGCGACGCCGGGTATCGCTACCTGCGCGCGAAGGGTAATTCGATCGAGGGCGGCACCTCGGAGGTGCTGCGCAACATCGTCGGCGAGCGCGTCCTGGGCCTGCCCCCGGAACCGCGCGGCGACAAAGGCATTCCGTGGAAGGACCTGCCCCGATGAGCAGCGTAACCCTCGGCGGACACAGGATTTCGTGGAAGGAGTCGTCCCGATGAGCGCAGTCCCGCCGGGTGCGGATGTGGATCTGCTGTACACCGATGTCGAGGAGGCGCTGCGCGCGTCGGTGCGATCGGTGTTGTCGCGCCGGCTGTCGGCGCCACAGGTGGCGGCGCTGTACGACGGCGCCGCCGCGGATCCCGCGCTGTGGCAGACGCTTTCGGCCGAGGTCGGCCTCGCCGGGCTGCTCGTGCCGGAGGATCTCGGCGGCGCCGGGGCGACCGCCCGCGAGGCCGCGGTGGTGCTCGAGGAACTGGGCGCCGCGGTCGCGCCGGTGCCGTTCCTGACCAGTTCGGTGGTCGCCGTGACCGCCCTGCTCGCCGCCGGGGCCCGTGACCTGGCCACCGAGGTCGCCGAGGGTACGATCGCCGCGCTGGCGACGCCGCTGCCGGCCACCACGGTCGCGCCCACCGTCACCGCTACCGCGGACGGCCGCCTGTCCGGTGAGATCCGTTCCGTCGCAGGCGCACTCGACGCCGGGGTGCTGCTGGTTCCGGCCGCTGCCGCCGACGGGTTGCGGCTCTACGCCGTTCCGGCCGATCGGGTGCGGATCACGCCCGTGGTGTCGCTCGACATGTCCCGGCCGATCGCCGATCTCGGCTTGACCGACGTCGAGGCGACGCTGCTGGCCGAGGGCGAGGCCGCGCGGGCCGCGGTGGAGCAGGCGCTGGAAGCCGGTGCGGCGCTGCTGGCTTCGGAGCAGGTCGGGATCGCGCAGTGGTGCCTGGACACCACGGTCGAATATCTGAAGGTACGCAAGCAGTTCGGCCGCGTGGTCGGCGGCTTCCAGGCCGTCAAGCACCGGCTGGCCGATGTGTTCGTCCAGGTCGAATCCGCCCGTGCCGCAGCGCGATACGCCGCCGCGACGCTCGCCGAGGGGGATCCGGACCGGTCGGTCGCGGCCGCGCTGGCCCAGGCCTACTGTTCCGACGTCGCGGTGCTCGCCGCGGAGGAGGCCGTGCAGCTGCACGGCGGGATCGGGATGACCTGGGAGCATCCGGCGCACCTGTACCTCAAGCGCGCCAAGGCCGATCAGATCGCCTACGGCACCGCGGCCGTGCACCACGCGCGGCTGGCGGGTCTGGTCGATCTGCCCGCCTGAGCCAGGAACGCCTGGGCCGCATCCGGTTCCGTGTGATCATCGGTGTGGGTGATCACCGGATCAGGGTGCGGCCTTCGTGTGCTTGCCGGCCGTGCGCGCGTTGGCGAGGGCCGTGGTGGTGCAGTGGCCGATGGCGCCCGCGATGTCGTAGACCGTGGCGTGGCCGACGGCGATGCCGTCCTCGCTGATGTGGCCGCCGGATTCCAGGCCGACCACATCGGTCATCGGGAGCCGGCTCAGCAGCAGGGTGTAGTCGGCGTTGATGAATTCCAGTTTCTTCGCCGAATGGGTCATCGGACTGGCCGCATCGGCGGCCAGCGCGGTGCGGACGAAGGGGGACAGCGACTCTCCGGCAACCAGCGGCGAGAATTCGTGCACCCAGATCCGGCGGCGCAGCGGCCCGCTGTCGCCCCAATAGGTGATGGGCTTGTTCTCCTCGTCGAACATCTGGATCGGGAATTCGGGCCGCATGGTGTCCGGCAACTGTTCCGGCGGCGGCGCATTCCATTCGGGCACGTTCGGCACGAAACCGGTGGGTTGCTCCCCGCGGCGCAGCAGTACCGCGGAGGCGCGGGCGACCGGGCCGATCGATGAATGCAGCACCGCGTCGGCCACCCGGATGCGGCGGCCCTCCCGCACCCGCTCGGTGGTGACCCGCAGCGGTTCCATCGGCGCGTTGCGGAACATGTCGACGGTCAGGCGCGCGAAGTGCAGATCCTCGCCGGAATGCGCGCGTTCCAGCGCCCGCGCGAGCAGTCCCGCCAGCAGCCGGCCGTGCAGCATGCCCGGCGTCCACCAGCTGCGCGAATGCGGTGCCGGTAGCAGCGCGCCGTCCTCCTCGGTGAAGTACGGCTCGGAATGCTCGGTCTGCGCCACGGGAATCCTCCTGCGATGATTACCCTTTCAGGTTACAATCCGGCAACTTGCAGATGGGCGATCGGCGAGTGCTTGTTCTCACACTATCCGGGTGCACCGACACCTCCGCTGCCGCCGATATCGCTAGATTCCCGCGTCGGCGGCGACCCGATCGGCGAGCCCGATCAACTCGTCCACCAGATCGGTGGTCGGCGTGCCCGACCGGGCCCGGTTGCGCGGATTGTCCAGGGCGCGGCGCAGGACGCCCTCGGCGATGATGCCCAGCTTCCACAATCCCAGGGAATGCCAGAACGCCAACGCCTTCCGATCGCGGCCGGTGATCTCGAGGTACCGCTCGATCAGTTCCTCCCGGGGCGGAAAGCCCGGCAGCAGGCACAGATCCACGCCCGGGATCGACGGTTCGCCGGGCCGCGGCCAATAGGCCAGCAGGCTGCCGACGTCGGCCAGCGGGTCGCCGAGCGTGCACAACTCCCAGTCCAGTACCGCCGTGAGCGCACCGGTCTCCGGCGAGACGATCACATTGCGCAGGTTGTAATCGCCGTGCACCAGCGACAATTCGCGTTGTTCGGGGATCGCCGCGCGCAGCCGCTCGGTGAGCCGGTCGAGCACCGGCAGGTCCCGGGTCCTCGACTTCTCCCATTGGGCCGGCCAGCGCTTGAGTTGCCGTGCGGCATAGGAGGAATGGCTCGCCAGGGTGTCGAGCCCGGTGGCGGTGAGGTCGACCGCGTGGATGCGGGCCAGCGTATCGATCAGGGACGTCCCGACGGCGTGCCGCAGCTGCGGGGTCAGCTGCTGCGCGGGTTCGGGCCGGTCGAGCACCAGCCCGGCCACGCATTCCATCAGCACCAGCGCGACCTCGCCCTCGTGCCGTACGTCGTGGATCCGCGGCACCGGCACGTCGGTGGGGGCCAGCGCCGCCATCACCCGGGCCTCGCGGGCCACGTCGTGCGCCGACGCCAGCAGGTGCCCCAGCGGTGGCCGGCGCAGAATCCATTGCCGCCCTTGCGCATCGGTGATCCGGAAGGTCAGGTTGGATTGGCCGACGCCGACCCGGACGGCCTGCACCGGGGTGGTGCAGGCCAGGCCGAGCGCGTCCAGCCAGCCATCGAACTCCGCCTGGTCGATCTCGAATCCCGTGTCGCCGGGACGGATCACGGCCCGCGGTTCGGTCACCGAATTGTCGGACGGCATACGCATACTCCTCAGGCGCCCGCGCCCGCCGGCGCGGCTTTCGCTCGCACCTTACCGAGTTCGGCGCGCGCGATGGACCGCTTGTGCACTTCGTCCGGACCGTCGGCCAGCCGCAGCGTGCGCAGGTGCGCGTACATGCTGGCCAGCGGGAAGTCCTCGGTGACACCGGCGCCGCCGTACACCTGGATGGCGCGATCGACGATCCGCAGCGCCATGTTCGGCGCGGCGACCTTGATCGCGGCGATCTCCACCTGGGCGGCCTTGTTGCCGACGGTGTCCATCATCCAGGCGGCCTTCAGGGTCAGCAGGCGGGCCTGCTCGATATCGATGCGGGACTCCGCGATCCAGTCCTGGATGTTGGCGCGGTCACTGATCTTCTGCCCGAACGTGATTCGGGATTCGGCACGCGCGCACAGCAATTCGAGCGCGCGCTCGGCCATGCCGATGGCGCGCATGCAGTGGTGGATGCGGCCGGGGCCGAGCCGGGCCTGGCTGATCGCGAAACCCTCACCCTCGCCCTTCAACACGTCCTCGACCGGCACCCGGACATCCTCGAAGGTGATCTCCGCGTGGCCCTCGCGATCGCGGTAACCGAACACCGGCAGGTTCCGCACCACGGTGACGCCGGGGGCATCGATCGGGACCACCAGCATCGACTGCTGGCGGTGCTTGGGGGCGTCCGGATCGGTCTTGCCCATCACGATGAGCACCTTGCAGTTCTTGTGCATCGCGTTGGAGGCGAACCACTTCCGGCCGTTGAGTACGTAGTGGTCGCCGTCGCGGCGCATGCGCATCTCGATGTTGGTGGCATCGGAACTGGCGACGCCCGGCTCGGTCATCGCGAACGCGGAGCGGATCTCGCCCTCCAGCAGCGGCTGCAGCCAGCGCTCGTGATGGGCTGCGGTGCCGAAGAGGGTGAACACCTCCATGTTGCCGGTGTCGGGGGCGGCGCAGTTGCACGCCTCGGGGGCGAGCGCGGGACTGTGGCCCATGATCTCGGCCAGCGGGGCGTACTCCAGGTTGGTCAGGCCCGGACCCCACTGCGGATGCGGGTGGAAGAGGTTCCACAGCCCGCGGCGGCGCGCCTCGGCCTTGAGATCCTCGAGGATCTGCGGATGGTGGTGCGGGTCGCCGGCGGCGGCCATCTGCTCCTCGTACACCGGTTCGGCCGGGTACACCCGCTCGTCCATGAAGGCCAGCAGTTCGTGCTGGTACTTCAGTGAGCGGTCGGACGGCGTGAAGATGTCCATCGAAAAATCCTCTCGTGGTCAGGATTCCAGCGTGACGCGGTAACGCTGCATGCCGTGGATCCAACGGTCGTGGTCGGATGTCTTGCGCCGCAGGAATTCCGCGACCTCGGGGTGGGGAAGGATCAGGAACTGCTCGGCCGCTACGGCTTCGAGCACCCGATCGGCGACGTCCAAGGGCTGCAACACCTTTCCCGCGCCGGTGACCGCGCGGGCGGCCAGCCGGGTGTCGGCGGCCTCGTCGGTGCCGAATCCGGTGAGCAGGGCGGTGTCCACGCCCATCGGGCACAGGCAGCTGACCCGGACGCCACGGTCGCCGTAGGTGACCGCGAGCCATTCCGCGAAGCCGACCGCCGCGTGCTTGGAGGCGGAGTAGGTGGCCGACCCGATCTGGGTGAGCAGGCCGGCGGCGGAGGCGGTGCCGACGAAATATCCGCTGCCGCGCTCCAGCCACTGCGGCACCATCAGGCGCGCGGCGCGGACATGGCCCATCAGGTTGATGCTCAGCGCCTGTTCCCATTGCGCGTCGGTGGCCGCGAGGCCGGGTCCGCCGCCCACTCCGGCATTCGCGAAGAACAGGTCGACCGGGCCCAGAGTCGTTGTCGCGGAATCGATCAGCGCGACGAGGTCGGTCTCGGCGGCGGCGTCGCCGGGCCGGCCGAGCACCCGGCCGGGGAATCGGTCCGCCAGCTCGGCCACGGTGGCCGCGAGCCGGTCGGCGGAGATGTCGCTGAGCGCGACCTTGCCGCCCTGCTCCAGCAGTCGTTGCGCGATGGCGGCGCCGATGCCGCCGGCGGCGCCGGTGACGACGGCGACGCTGTCGATGATCCGCATCCAGCGGTCCTCTCTGACGGGGTCCGTTCGAGCCGGCCCAAGTGTACTTGAATCCGATGTCAACTTCGGTGGCGATACCCGGATGGCCATTCGGCCCGGCCAGGTCGGCGAAAACTTAGACTTGACGCCGGATTCATGTTTGGTTACCTTTTGTGCTCTGGATCACATTTGGTGGTCAGCGGTATTGATCTGCGTCGATCTCGGTCGTGGCGGGTCCGTGCCGCCGGCCCTATGAGCGAGGTACCTGTGCTCGATCAGATCGCACCCACTCCGGATGCCGTCCCCTCCGTCCACCGCCCCGCCGACTGGATTTGGCGACGTGCAATTCCGCACTACCCGGACACCTTTCCCCGCTACACCTATCTGGCGATCACCGTGCTCGCCACCATCGTCCTGTACTACGAGTTGTACGTGCCGGGCGCCGTCGCGACCAAGATCATCGGCGATCTGGGCTTCAGCTTCACCCAATTCGTGATGGTGTCGGTGGTCGGCAACCTGGTCGGGGCCTTCGGCTCGCTGACCGCCGGCCTCGCCGACCGCTGGGGCCGCGCGAACCTGGTCGTGTTCGGCCTGTTCATCACGGCGGCCATCGTGCTGTTCGGCCTGCCCAACGCGCACAGCATCGGTCTGTACTACGTGCTGTTCGCGCTGCTGAGCATCGTCGAGGGCATCATGCTCGTCGCCACGCCGGCGCTGATCCGGGACTTCTCACCCCAGCTGGGGCGCGCCTCGGCGATGAGTTTCTGGACCATGGGACCGGTGCTCGGCAGCCTGGTGGTCACCGAGGTCTCCAGCCACACGCTGGATTCGCACCCGCAGTGGCGATTCCAGTTCTACGTGTGCGGCATCGTCGGACTGGTGGTCGCGGTGATCGCGTTCTTCGGGCTGCGCGAGCTGTCGCCGCGGCTGCGCGATCAGCTGATGGTCAGCCTGCGCGACCGGGAACTGATCGAGGCGCGCGCGAAGGGCCTGAATGTCGAAGAGGCGCTCCAGAATCAGTGGCGCAAGCTGCTGAAACTGGACATCCTCGGTCCGGCCTTCGGCATCAGCATGTTCCTGTTCTTCTACTACATCGCCGTCGGATTCTTCGTCATCTACTTCGTGACCGTGTTCGGTTACTCCGAGGCACGGGCCAACGCGCTGGCCAACTGGTACTGGGTGGCGGACGCGATCACGCTGCTGGTCGCGGGCGTGCTGTCGGACCGGGTCCGGGTGCGCAAGCCGTTCATGATCATCGGCGTGGTGATCAACCTGGTCGCCACCGGGATCTTCGCGGCGCTGGCCACCTATCCGGGCACCTCGTATTACCAGTTCGCCCTGGTCATGTCGATCAGCGCGATCGGCCTGGGCCTGGCGTACTGCGCCTGGATGGCGGCCTTCACCGAGACCGTCGAGAAGCACAACCCCGCCGCCACGGCCACCGGCCTGGCGATCTGGGGCTGGATCGTGCGGATCGTGGTGACGGTGTCGCTGTTCGTGTTCACCTTCGTGCTGACGGCGGCCTCCACCCTGGTCGACCAGGGTCCACGGGTCTCGGCGATCGTCGAGGAGTACCCGCAGCAGGTGGCGACCATCTCGGCGGTGTCGCCGCAGACGCTGGCGGCGCTGAAGGCGAATCCGGCTGATCCCGCGGCCGGCGCCGCGGCGGTCCAGCAGCTGGTCAAGGCCGGTGTCGCCACCGACCCGAACGGCGCGATCGCCCGCTTGCGACAGCTGAGCACGAATCCGGTGCCGCCGGCCGACCTGGCATATCTGGCCGAGCACAGCGGTGCCGTCAAGCAGGCTCAACACGACAATCCGCGCCAATGGCAGCTGTGGTGGTGGGTCTGCTTCGCGGCGCAACTGCTGTTCATCCCGTTCATCTTCGTGATGTCCGGCCGCTGGAGCCCGAGCCGGGCCCGCGAGGACGCCGAACGGCACGAGGCGCTGGTGCAGCAGAGTCTGTCGGAACTGCACGGCGAGGCGGAGCCGGCGAAGTAGGCCGGATGTTCGAGGTGCCCCGGCTCAGCCCGTCCGCAGGGCGCGTCCGAAGGACACGTCGCGGAATCCCTGCAGCATCAGCCAGATGCTGAGCGGGACCGCCGGCGGCACCTCGACGGCCTCGGGCCGGTACACCAGCGCCAGCCCCGCGGCCAGGGCGAGCCCCGCCGAGGCTACGGCGACCACGAAACCGTCACCGGTGCTGGGGTACGTGGTCGCCACGGTCGCCGTCAGCCGGGTCAGCCCGACCACGACCAGCACCGCGCCGGCCAGCAGCGCCAGCGGATCGGCGGTGAGATCCGGCCACAACGCGATCACCGCGGCTCCCGTGACCAGCTCCAGCCCGACCCCGAAACCCCCTGCGCGACAACCGAATATCTCCAGCGCCCCGGCGGCGAGCAGTCCGGACGCGACGGCCGCCGCCGAGGGACCGGCCGGATCACCGCCGCGGGACAGCAGCGCCACCCCGATCGTGGTGACGATCGTGCCGAGTCCCATGAACACCGCCCACCAGACCCGGCCGCCCACCTTCGGCGGACCGCCCGGTTCGATCACCCGGTGAACCACAGTCATCTCCTCCCGGATCCGACGCGTCGCAGCAGGTAAACAGCGATTCGACGTGCACGATAACGCAGCGGACCGGTCGGAGGGCGAAGGCGCGGACCCGTGTCCGATGGGTTGCGCGCGGCGGCCGGTCAGCTGTCGGCCGGACTGTCTCGCAGGCCGGACAGGCCGGTGGTGGTCAGGCGGTGGAAGCGGCGGTAGGCCTCGTCGGCGCTCAGGGTGCGGCCGGGGGCGGCGACCTCGCCGAGCAGGCCGAACAGGGCCCAGGACAGGTAGGTGACGGTGTCGGCGAATTCGTCGTCGGGCAGGAGCAGGTGGTTCTTCAGGCGGTCGGTGAGGATGTCGGCGGCCATTCGGCGGGTGGCTCGTAGTACCGGGGCGCCGGCTTTCGGGCCGAGCAGGGCGCTGTAGACGTCCTTGTTCGCGGCGGCCAGTTCGAACATCGTCCGGAGCGGGGCCAGCGGACAGGTGTCGGCGGGGTGGGTGGCGGCGGTGGATTCGATTGCGCTGCGGAGGTATTCGGTGGAGCTGGTGAGCAGGAGGTCGTCCTTGTCGCGGTAGTGCGCGTAGAAGGTCGAGCGGCCCACGTCGGCGCGGTCGAGGACGTCCTGCACGGTGATGCGGCGGTAGTCGCGGGTGAGCATCAGTTCGATCAGGGCACGGTGCAGGGCCTCGCGGGTGCGGCGGACCCGGCGGTCCTCGGTGCGGGGTGGTTCCGGGACGGATTTCGGTGACCTGTTCGGAACGGGACGGATCCGCTCGCTTCGGTTCTGGTCCTGGTGGCGCACACTTCCGATGATGAACATATGTCCCGAAATGAACAACCCTCCCGTTTCCTCAGTGCCGACACACAAGTCGGTCTGCTCATCACCACACCGCGGCGCTACAACACCTTCAACAGGCTGTTCTTCGTCGGTGGGGTGAATGCGCTCGTGACCACGCTCGCCGACGCGAGTGGCGCCGGGCCCGGCGATCACGTACTCGATATCGCCTGTGGGCCGGGCAAA
Organism: Nocardia sp. BMG111209; assembly: GCF_000381925.1. NCBI lineage: Bacteria > Bacillati > Actinomycetota > Actinomycetes > Mycobacteriales > Nocardiaceae > Nocardia > Nocardia sp. BMG111209. Next base: position 856,231 of record NZ_KB907308.1, on the reverse strand, counting down.
CTCGCTCGTGCGATGGCCGGCCGGGTCGGTCCGGCCGGTACGGTGGTCGGCGTCGACGCGGCGCGCGAAATGGTCGACCACGCGACCTCGCATTCGCGGTCGCTGCCGAACTGCCGGTTCGAATACGGTGCCGCTCAGGAACTTTCGTTTCCGGATGGCGCCTTCGATCTCGTGACGTCCACCTTCGCCATGCATCACATTCCCGCCGGACAACGGGTTCCGGCGCTGACCGGCATGTACCGGGTGCTGCGGCCCGGCGGCCGGTTGCTGCTGGCCGATATGAATCCGGGTAATGGGTTGCGCGGCGCGTTGATCCGGGGGATGGCCCGGTTCTCCGCGCACCGCTCCGGCGACGACCACCACGACCGGACCGATTCGCTCGATATCCGTCGCTACCGAGATACGCTGCGCGACATCGGATTCGGTGACTTCGAATATCGCGCGGTCCGATACGACGTCGGCATTCTCACCGCGGTCCGGGCCGGTTAGCCGGGTGCGGGGTCGCCACGACCGTCCGCGGCCGGTCCGGAATCGGCCGCGGGCTCGCCGCGGCGGACGGCGACGATGCCGACGAGAATCAGTGCGCCGCCGAGTAATTGGAGGGGGTGGACGGCCTGGCCGAGGAGGGCCCAGGCGAGCAGGGGGGCGGCGGCTACCTCGCAGAGGCCGGTGAAGGAGGCCAGGCGGGCGCCGAGCAGGCGGGTGGCGGCGATGCCGGAGACGTAGGCGAGGGCGGTGGTGACGGTGCCGAGCACGACGATCACGGCCCAGGCGGGGGAGGCGAAGCCGCGGAATCGGATCGGATCGTTCGAGTAGTGCAGTGCGAGTAGGCCGGTGGCGCCGGCGATCGACAGGACCACTACGCCGACGACGAGTCCGCCGGCGGCCAGTACGGTCCCGGGCAGTTCGCCGTCGCTGTGCGACGACAGGATGTAGTAGGCGGCTGATCCGAGCATGGCGGTCAGTGCCCAGGCGACTCCCGGCCAGGCGACGGGCTCGCCGCTGCCGCCGCCGACCACCAGGGCCAGTCCGCCGATCCCGAGCACCGTTCCGGCGACGGTCGCGCGGGTGGGGCGGTGGTGATGTCGTAGCCACAGCCAGCCCACCACGGCGATCGGTGCGGCGAAGACGATCAGGAGTGCCACGCCGACGGGGAGGCGGGCCACCGCCTCGAAGAAGGCGAGCTGGGTGCCCGCGACGGCGACCAGGCCGTAGGCGCCGATCAGGGAGAGGTTGCGGCGCAGTGGGTTCCGGTTGCCGCGGAGCCGGACGGCGGCGATCGGGAGCAGGACCACGGCGGCCACCGCCACTCGGGCCGTCACCGCGCTGCCGGCGCTCCAGCCGGCGTCGGTCAGTCCGCGCGCCAGTACGCCGGACAGCCCGAAGGCCGCCGCGGAGACCAGGGCGGACAGCAGCCCGGAGCGCATCCGCCGCCGGGCGATGTCGTCGCCGATCACCTTCGTCATGTCGGGTGACGTTAGGCGCCGGTGTGGGTCCGACGCGACCCGATTTCCGGCTCGGCCGGTATGTATCCGGTCCGATGGGGGCCGGCGCGGAAAGCACCGCGCCCCGGCACTGCGTACAGTACCGGGGCGCGGGTGGTCGGGAACCGTTGTGGCCGAGTCAGTTCCAGCGGGACAGGGCCCAGCGGCGGACGGCAGGGGCGGCGTTGGCGAGGGTCTCGAGGTCGTCGAGGAACTTCTCGATGCTCTCGTTGACGGCCTCGGGGCTCGCGACCTGCTCCTGGACCTTCTCCTCGGTGCAGGCCAGCATGGCGGCGGCCAGGTCGGCCTCGAGGTCGCGCATGAGCTGGCGGCGCAGGACGGTGATCTGGTCGCGGCCCTGTTTGCGGACGCGCTCGACCTCCGTCTGGGCGGCTTCGCGCATCTGCTCGATGATCAGGGCGGCGTCCTCCCGGGCGTCCTCGCGCAGGCGCTCGAGTTCGGCCTGCGCTTCGGCGAGCGCGCTGTCGTAGGCCGCCTTGGCCTGCTCCAGGCGCGTCGCCGCCTGCTCGCTCTCCTCCAGCTGTCTGCGCACCGTCTCCTGGCTCTTGGCCATCATCTTCTGCAACGGCGGAACCAGGAATTTCCAGAACAGCAGGATGATCACCAGGAATGCGAACAGCTGACTGCCGAAGACCATCCACTGAATGGTGATGTGATATCCATCCTCGGCGAGTACGCCGGGAGTGAAGGTCATGACGAAGCCCGTCCTGTCTGGTGTCCGGCGCCGGTGCCTGCGTGTCGATCGCCGCCGACCACGCGGTCGGCCAGGGTTTGGGCGAGCGGCTCCACGGCCTCGCGCAGCTCCGCGGACACCTGATCGGCCTGGGCGCGCAATTGCGCCGCGGATTCGGCCACGATCTCGTCGGCTTGCTGCTGCGCTTCGTTGCGCAATTCTTCGAGAATGGCCCGGCCTTCGGCGCGGGCCTGGTTACGGATGTCGGCCGCTTCGGCGCGAGCCTTCGTCAGGGCCGTCTGGTAACGCTCGTCGGCCTCGGCGAATACATCCTTGGCCTCCTTGGTGTTCGCCGCGGTTGCGGCGACCCGTTCCTCGCGGTCCGCCAATACCTTGCGGATCGGCGGCACCACGATGAACCAGATGACTCCGAGCACGATCAGGAAGATGATCAGCTCGGCGAAGAAGGTGCCGTTGGGGATGAGGAAGTTCCCCTCGGCGGCCACATCTGTGCGGGGCGACATGGCGGTACTTACTTACCGGGAGTGGCGAATACGAACAAAGCCATGAAGGCGAGGTTGATGAAGTACGCCGCTTCCACCAGACCGACGGTCAGGAAGAAGTTGCCGCGTAGCTTGCCCTCGGCCTCCGGCTGCCGGGTGACGCCGTTGATCAGCGCAGCGCCGGCGAGTCCGTCACCGATACCGGCGCCGATGGCGCCGCCCGCCATGATCAGGCCACCACCGATGAGTGCACCCTGGATGATGGTCGCCGTAGTTGCGTCTGCCATTGTTTCAATTCCTGTTCTCGAACGCAGTTGCTCCGACCGGCTCGCCGGTCATCGGTTTTACCGCCGGCTTGCCGGTCAGTGGTTTTCGTGCTCCAGCGCCATGGACTGGCTGAAGTAGAGGACGGTCAGCAGGGAGAAGATGAAGGCCTGGATGAAGCCGACGAACATGTCGAACAACTTCCAGACCGCATTGGGTCCCCAGCTGATCCAGAACGGAAACAGCGTGATCACCGAGATCATGACGCCACCGGCGAACATGTTTCCGAACAATCGCAGCGACAGCGACAGCGGCTTGGCGATCTCCTCGATGACGTTGATGAACACCATCGGGCCCCAGCCGGTGTGGCCCTTCAGCAGCAGCTTGAAATGGGTGATCGGCCCGCGCCGCGCAATACCGGCGCCCTGGTAGAAGAGGAAGACGAACAGCGCCAGCGCGTACACGAAGTTCACATCGGAGGCCGGCGGTGCGATGAATTCCCCGGAGCCGTACTGCATGGGCAGTACCGACAACCAGTTCGACAGCAGGATGAAGGTGAACAGCGTGACCGCCAGCGGCAGCGCATAGGGCGCCACTCGCAGCCCGATCGCACTCTCCACCTGATCGCGCATCTGCACGGTGACGGTTTCGAAGAACAATTGCACGCCGTTGGGCACACCGGAGGTGACCTTCGCGCGCAGGAACAATGCCAGCGCGATCACGATCGCGGCGGCGACGGCGGTCGACACGATGGTGTCGAGATTGAACTCCAGTCCCAGGAAATGCGCGGTCGCATGTTCGCCGACATGAATCTTCGTATCGGCGAGGACGGCGACCGATCCGGTCGTCCGGGCCAGGGGAACAGCGAGGATCGTCATGACAGTTCGCGTAGCGCTTTCAGCTCGGGCACGACGGTCTGGAGGACCATGATCACCTGGAAGACGGCCACACCGAAGAAGATTCCGATGCCGTTGGGCCGTGCCAGGATTCCGACCACGATGGCGAGGGCGGTGAGGCCGAGCAGACGGAATGCCGTCGTGGCCAGCAGCGCCTGCTTACTGGGTGTTTCCGAACGCGTGATCCGGGTTACCGTGCGATAGGTGAGAGTGGCATTGAGCCAGCCCAACCCGAGTCCGACACAGAGGAATACACCGAGCAGCAATCGGTGCAGCGGACCTGTGGCAACCAGTGCCAGAACGCCGAAGGCGACCGCTATATAGGCCGCGCGGCGCAATCGGATCCGGTCCAGGTTCACTTGGGACACCGCCTCGCCGTAGACCCCACCTCGTAGTGGGGGTCGTGATTGATGGTTAGCATACACATCGCAAGGTCATTGTGTAGCAATGTTTTTGATCTTTGTTTGGGTGATCTTGAATTTACCTTCCGGACTACCTGTTCGGCGTCTCCAGCGATCGGCTGGCTACCATTACTGCGGAACGGCACCCCGAAATCCCCTCTCGCCCGGCCACTTCGGCCGACGCATCCGAGGCTATCGAACGCGCGAAATGCCCGGTATCCGGGCCCGGTTCCGAGCGAACTCGTGGCGAATATCGGACATCATAGGTCCGGCGGACGGTGTGACGGTCCGAGCGGGACGTGCGCGCTATTGCGGGCACCATCCGATCACCAAGGAATTGCAAATGTTTTATAAAAACAACAGCTTATCGAGAGGATTCCATTTGCCGGGCCGCGGCGCGACCGGCGTCGTGCGCCGCTCGGCTGCGCGTGAGTTTGGTGCCGCACACCATGGATTCGGTACCGGTCAGCCGCTGGGTGTAGACCGCGCCGAAGCCGGCCTCGGTCATCCAGTTCCGGCATTCCGTCGGGGTGTGCTCGCATCCGGCCGGCGTCTCGATCAGCATGGTGAGGCTGCTCAGCAGCGCATGGGTGTTCGTGCGGCGGCCGTCGTCGACGAGCGTGCCGTACACGATCACCGAACCGCCCTCCGGCAGCGCCTCGTACGCCTTCCGCAGCAGCATCCGCCTGGTGTCGAGGTCCCAGCCGTGCAGGATGTGGCCGAAGACGAGTACGTCGGCGGCGGGCAGGGGATCGTCGAGGAAGTCACCGGGCACGAAGACGGTCCGGTGCGCGAGCCGGGCCAGATGTTCGGCGAAGATCGGCTCCACGATCGGCAGATCGAATCCGATGCCGCGCAGCCGCTGATGCTCGTTCAGCACGATGCGCAGGAATTCGCCCTGCGCCGTGCCGATATCGGCCACGCTGTCGCGTTCCTCCCAGGGGAAGCCGGTCGCCAGCGCGGCGGCGCTGGGCCGCGACAGCCCGGTCATCGCCTGCAGGAAGCCGCGCAGGGTGCGGCTGTCGCGGTAGAGGGTCTCGAAGAAATCACCGCCGGCCCGGATCTCGTTCTGCGGACGGCCGGTCCGCAGCGCCTCGGTGAGATGACCCCAGTGCCCGTAGCTGCGGGTGGCGGTCATCTCCAGATAGCCGCCGATGTAGTCCTCGGACTTGCGGTTGAGGTATCGGCCGGTCTCGGTGGTGTTGCTGTAGATACCGCCGTTGCGGTGCAGCATGCCCAGCGCGACCAGCGAGTCCAGGAAGTCGCGGGCCCCGCGCGGGTGTACGCCGATCCAGTCGCGCAGCGCGTCCAGCGGTAGCGGGCCGTCCGAGAGCGCGGTGAACACATCGAGTTCGACGGCGCTGAGCAGGGTGCGGGAACCCTGATAGGCCATCCCGACCTGCAGGATCCGCTCCATCTACAACCGGCCGGCCACGGCCTTGGCGCCGTTGCGGACCTGGAAGGCGTAGACGATCTCCATGATGCCCATGAAGATCAGCCACCAGCCCGCCACCAGGGTGAGCGTCGTGATCGCGTGGATCGGCCAGATCACCAGGGCGATGCCGCCGATGAGGAGCATGGCGCCGTAGAAGATGGCCCAGCCCCGGCCGGGCAGGCCGCGCGGCGCCTCGATACTGCCCGCCGCCACCGTGATGCCGCGGAACAGCCAGCTGATGCCGACCCACAGCGCCAGCAGCACGATGGAGTTGCCGATCTCGCGGAAGCTGAAGAACGCCAGGATGAAGGACAGAATGCCGCTGACCAGCGACAACACCCGCCATCCGGCGCTGACGTGCGGCCCGAACGCGGCGACCAGCTGCATCACCCCGGAGACCAGCAGATAGATACCGAACAGAATGCCGGCGACCACCAGGGTCGGACCCGGCCAGACCAGGGCCATGACGCCGAGGATCACCGCCAGGACGCCGATGATGAGCAGCGACTCCCAGGCGCTGCGGGCCAACGAGTGCAACGGACCCTCGTACATCGTGTTGGCTGCATGATTGCTGGTTGTCATATGGGCAGAGTAATTCGAGATTATTACGTAGCGGATGGTTAGCCAGTATCAATTCAGTCAATCTCGGGCCGGTCACGTGCGGGAGCCGGTCGCTGCCGCTACACCCGGGTGGACATCCGGCCGCGGTGGTGGCGCGCGAAATGCCCGGGGGACTGGCCCTTCCACGCCCGGAACGCCGCGGTGAAGGCCGAGGTGCTGGAGTAGCCGAGCCGGCCCGCCACATGTTCCACGGTGAGCCCGGCGGTGAGCAGTTCCTCGGCGAGCATTCCGATTGTCTCGCTGGACAATTCGCGGTAGGTGGTGCCCTCGTCGGCGAGCCGGCGGCGCAGCGTGCGCACCGACAGATCGAGATCGGCGGCGATATGGGCCTGATCGGCGATGCCGCCGCGGCGGATGAGCAGTTCGCGCACCCGGCTGCTGATGCCGTCGCGGTTGCGCCGCCGCTGGATCAGATCCACGCACTGCTGCTCGTAGAACCGGGCGGTCGCGATGTTCCCGCTCGGCAGCGGCAGGTCCAGGGTGGCCCGCTTACCGATCAACACCGTTCGGCGAGCGTCGAATTCGATCGTCTCGACGCCGAGCAGGGTGGCGAACATCTCGTAGATCGGATGCGCGGCGACGGTCACGTGCACCGCCAGCATCGGCAGCCGCATCTGCATGATGTCCTGCTGGATCGTCGAGATCGCGGCGACATCGCGCTCGAGGGCGAAGCGGCGCAGTTCCGGTGGCAGCACGCTGTCGTCGCGGACCACCCGGAACAGATCCCCCTGCTCCTCCAGCCGGTGCGGCGCGAAGGTGAACCACATATCGCCGTAGCGCAGCGCGACCTCGGCGGCGTGCCGCACCGTCGGACTGGACATCACCGCGAAGCCCAGTACACCCAGCGACGGGGGATGGCACATCAGCCCCGCCATGAGCCCGAGGCCCGGTTCGTCGTCGACGCCGTCGACGAGGTTGTGCAACAGGGTGAGTTCCTGCGCATAGGTGATCTCACCGTGTGGATCGCGCAGCAATCCCTCGGGAATCCCCGTGCCGCGCAGGATCGCCGGTACGGTGAGCCCCCGCGACTCCGCGAAATCGACCAACAGTGCAGCGCTCGCGATGGAGCGAAGGCGAGCGGACGGGTTCGTGATCGTGGCATCGTCCACCCGCAAATGGTCGCAGACTCCGCACACCCTTCGCTGGGAATCCGCTGTGCTCATGACACATTCGCGGTACGCTCACGTCGCGGTAAGTTTGCTGAGGGTGGTCCCAAATCCGCAGCTTTCTGTCCCAATGCACACTGGTTGCCGGATGTTCGTTAGCCATACGGTTTCTCTGTGTCACACCATGTCCCGGTCGTCCCGGCTCGCCGGAGATCGGCTCCGGACGACCCGGACACGGTGTGGCAGTGCCTCTTTCCCCGTACCCGGAGTGAGTACACCCATGCCGTTCACGCAATCGCCCGCTGTCAGGAATGCCTGGATCACCGTGTCCGCCCCCGCCGACGGGCGCGTGCTCGGCACGTTGCCGATGCATTCGCCGGAGCGGGTCCGTGCGCTGGTCACCGACCTGCGCGCGGCCCAGATCGACTGGCGGAGTACGGGCGTCGTCGGCCGCACGCGATGGATCACGCAGTTCCGCGACTGGTTGTCGGCCAACCGGCAGCGACTGGTCGACCTGTTCGCCGCGGAGACCGGTAAATCGGTTGCTGCGGCGATGCGGGAGTTCCGGCTGTGCCTCGACGCGCTCGATTACCACCGCACCCACGGGGCGGAGTTCCTGCTGGGGCACCGGTCGCGGCCGCACGCGCTGCCGACCGTCTCCTCGCATCTGGCCATCGCCTATCGCCCGTGCCCGGTCGTGGGTGTGATCGCGCCGTGGGCACATCCGTTGGCGGTCACCGTGTTCGACGCGATCCCGGCGCTGCTCACCGGGTCGGCGGTGCTGGTGAAACCGTCGTCGGTGGCGCCGCTGACGGTGCGGGCGCTGGTCTGCGGCTGGGCCGATCTGGGCGCGCCGCCGGTACTGGACTTCGTGGTCGGCCGCGACGCCGGCCCGGCCCTGGTGGACGCGGTCGACTACGTCCATTTCACCGGCTCGCCGGAGACCGGGCGGATGGTCGCGCTGCGGGCCGCCGCGCGGCTGGTGCCGTGCCGGTTGGAACTCGGCGGCAAGTCGGCGGCGCTGGTCCTCGCCGACGCCGAGGTGGACCGGGCGGCCGCGGCCGTCGCGCTGGGCGGGCTGTCCGACTGTGGTCAGAGCTGTCACAGCATCGAGCGGGTCTTCGTCGAATCCGCTTGTTACGACGCCTTTCTCGAGCGACTGACCGCCGAGGTGGCGGATTGGGGCGCCGACACCGGCGAACTCGCGGAGGTGATGACCTCGGCGGCGCACGTGCGGCGCATCCACGATCAGGTGCGCGACGCCCGCGCGAAGGGCGCGCTGCTGCGGACCGGTGGGTCCGGGCGCGACCACGTGTTCGAGCCGACGGTGCTCGCCGACGTCGATCCCACCATGAGCGTGCTGACCCAGCAGACCCTGGGACCGGTGCTGCCGGTGATGCGGGTCGAATCCGCCGAGGCGGCGCTCGCGCTGATCAACGATCCGTGCGGCCCGGTCGCCAGCATCTGGACCTCCGACGACTCCGCGGCGTCGGAGTTGGCCGGGCGAATCGTGGCGGCCCGGGTGGCCGTCGCCGATGTGTCGGTGCATCTGATGCCGGCACATCTGTAACACCCATATCTGTAATACCCACGGCAGGAAGAACTTTCGACAGGTAAAGGTTGTGAGGACATACGATGACCGGCTGGCAGATCCTCGGCGCCGCTCTCGTCCTGATCGGCGCCTCGAGTTCGGTGGCGATGAGCCGCCGCCCGCACCACATTTCGTCCGGACGCACCGTCTCGGAGATCCGGCAGCGCATCCTCGCCGAGATCGCCGCCCCGGTGCTCGCCCCACCGGTGCTGTTGATCCCGCACAGCGCACCGGATCGTGCGCCGGATATTCCGGAGGCCCACCGCACCATGCAGGAGCATCTGGAGTGCACGGTCGCCGACTGTGCTCGTAAGGCCACGGCCTACCGAGTGCTGGTCGAGGCCGGGCGGATCACGCCGCGTTGACACCGATTCGGCCCGGCGGGTGTGCGCCGGGCCGAATCGGTATGCGGCCCTGCTGTTTCCGGTGTCGCCGGGTTCACCGGCCGAACAGCACCCGGCCGGCGTACGCGGTATCGAAGTACTCGCGGGCCTCGGCGATGCGGCCCCCGGCGACCCGGAACACGATCACCACATCGTTGGCGTACTCCGTACCGTCGGTCGTGGTGGCCCGGGTGGTCCATTCGGCCATCGCGTGATCGCCGTCGGCGAGCAGGGTGCGCAACTCCTGCCCGAGCGGTTTCGTCAGGTCGAAGCGGGTGAGCATGGCCGGTAGGAAGCCCCGGAAGATCCCGTCCGGACCCTTCCAGGTGCCCGAGGTGGGCAGGTCGCCGATCAGCGTCCAGGTGGCGTCGGGGGCGAAGAATTCGGCGCGGCGGTCGGCGGCCTCGCCGTTGCGCAGGGCCGCGACGTAGTTCTCGACGACGGTGCGGGTCTGTTCGGTGGTGCTCATGATCGGATCCCTCCGGGTGGAATGTACGGGTCAGCGGGTGAGGACCGCGTTGCCGCGGATGCGGCGATGGGCGAGGTCGGTCAGCACGGTGGGGGTGTCGGCCCAGTCGGTGATCCGGCCCAGTTCGGGGTGTACGGCGTCCGCGGCCACCAGTTCGACCAGTTCGGCGAGGTCCGCGGCGTCGGTGGTGTCCGAGATCCAGTGCGCGAAATGGTGCAGGGTCAGCGGGGTCGCGGCGAACAGCCGGAAGAAGTCCAGCCGGATCGGTTCCCGGCTCGCCTGGCCGAACCACACGACCGTGCCGCCCGGTGCGAGGCGATCCACCGCCGCGGTGAACGTGTCGCCGCCGACCGATTCCAGGATCACGTCGAACGGTCCCGCGGCCGCAGTGATGTCGTAGCGGACCTGTGCACCGAATTCGGCCAGCCGTTGTCCCCGTTCCGCATTCGCGGCCACGGCGGTCACCGTGGCGCCGGCCGCGACCGCCAGTTCCACCACCAGATGCCCGACGCCGCCGGAGGCGCCGGTGATCAGCAGCCGCCGACCGGCGAGCCGGCCGGCGCGCCGCAGCAGCCGCAGCGCGGTCAGTCCCGCCAGCGGCAGCGTGGCCGCGACCGTGGCCGGAATCCGTTCGGGCAGTGCGGCGATCGCGGTGGTCGGCACCGCGACCCGTTCCGCCCAACCGCCACCGGTCGCGTGGGCGACCACGCGGGTGCCCACGGCGGGGCCGGTGCCGTCGGCGGCCGCGGCCACCACCCGGCCGGCCACATCCTGTCCCGGCACCGTGCCCGCGGCGGCGGACTCGCCGTACGCGCCGGTGAGCGCGAACCAGTCGCCGCGATTCACCGAGTACGCCTCGACCTCGAGGATCGCCTCGTGCGCCGCCGGGACCGGTTCGCCGACCTCCGCCGGCACGATCACCGCCGCGTCCCCGCTCGCTGTCCATGCCTTCATCCCGACCTCCGAAATTCGGTGCTCCCGTGCTGCCCCGAACGTTAGGGAGGCTGGTATTCCTGCGGAAGAAGGCAGTAATTGGTGGTATAGGTACCCGGTGGAAACCATCGAGGTAGCGGGCGTGACTTACACCCACATCGGTGAAATTACAACGGCCCGAGCCGTTCCTGACGACGAGCCGGTATCCGGCCGCGACCGGTGACAGGCGGTCGAATCGCCCGGCGGGTGCCGGATTAGGGTGAAGATCGAAAGGCTTTCCGTCTCCACGCGAGGAGCTGCCCCATGGACCTGAGCCTGCATTACTGGAACTTTTCGCACCCCTCCGATCCCGCCCGGATCGCCACCACCCTCGGCACGGCGGCGCGGCACGCCGAGCAGGCGGGCTTCGCCGGGCTGACCGTCATGGACCACTACTTCCAGATGGAACATCGCGGCACGCCCGACGAACCCATGCTGGAGGCCTACACCACCCTCGGCTACGTGGCCGCGCTGACCGAGCGCATCCAGCTCGGCGTGCTCGTCACCGGCGTCATGTACCGCCATCCCGGCCTGCTGGCGAAGATCGTCACCACGCTGGACGTATTGTCCGGCGGCCGGGCCCATCTCGGCATCGGCGCATCTTGGTACGAGCGGGAGCAGGTCGGGCTCGGCGTCCCGGTGGTGCCGATGGCCGAGCGGTTCGAGCGGCTCGAGGAGACGCTGCAGATCTGCCTGCAGATGTGGAGCGACGACAACGGCCCGTACGAGGGCCGGCACTATCAGCTGGCCGAGACGCTGTGCGTACCCGCCCCGCTGACCCGGCCGCGGCCGCCGATCCTCATCGGCGGTGGCGGCGAGAAGAAGACCCTGCTGCTGGTGGCGCGCTACGCCGACGCCTGCAACCTGTTCGCCACCACCCCGGACGAGGTGTCCGCCAAGCTGGACGTGCTGCGCAAGCACTGCGACGCGGAGGGACGCGACTACGACGCCATCCGCAAGACCGCCGTGTACATGGGCCCGGTGTTCGACGATCCGGACGCCTTCCTGGTCGCGGCGGAAGCCTTTGCGGGACTGGGCATCACGCAGCTGGACCTGATGCCCGACGGTGATCCGGTCGAATACGTCGAGCGCACCGCCGATCTGGTGCCCCGGATCGCCGAACTCTGATCCACGCCTTCTCCGGAACGCCCGTCGCGATCGCGGCGGGCGTTTCTCGTGGTGGCCGCGGTCGGCGGGACGCGGCTGCGCGGCGGTAGCTGCCGGTCCGACCGGTCTGCACGCAATCGGTGAAAGTCTGTGAAAACAAAGTGTTTTGGTGTGTCATGCCGTGAAACATGGCTGTTCATAATGTGTTTCGACCGTTGACAGGGGCGGGTGGGAGTAATAACTTAGCCGGGGCAAGGATTTTTCTCCGGCAGGGAATCACCGTCCGTGACGACCAGGGAGACCGTATGACCGCCCCCACCGAGGTTCGCCGGTATCCGTTCGGCGAGCCGGTTCGACTCGAGATCCATCCGCTGTTCGCGACACTCCGCCGGGAGGAACCGGTTTCGCGCATCCGGTTGCCCTACGGCGGCGACGGCTGGCTGGTCACCCGCTACGCGGATGTCCGGCAGGTGCTCGCCGACCCCCGATTCAGCCGCGCCGCGACCGTCGGCCGCGACGACATCCCGCGCGCCACACCGGAACCCGCGCGGGCCGACGCACTGCTCAGTATGGATCCGCCGCACCACACCCGGCTGCGCAAGCTGGTCTCGAAGGCGTTCACCGCGCGCCGCGTGGCCGAATTGCGCCCTCGCGCACAGCAGATCGTCGACGGCCTGCTCGACACCGTCGAGCGCACCGGTTCGCCGGCCGATCTGGTCCGGGGGCTGGCACTGCCGCTGCCGGTCACGGTGATCTGCGAGATGCTCGGCGTGCCGCCCGCGGAACACCATCGCTTCCGGGACTTCTCCGACACCGTGATGGCCACCACCGCCTACTCGCTGGAACAGATCCGCGCCGCGCGGGCGGCGCTCGAGGACTACCTGTCCGAGTTGGTGGCCCGCCGCCGCGCCACGCCCACCGACGATCTGTACGGCGCCCTGGTCGCCGCGCGCGACAACGACGATCGGCTCAGCGAGGCGGAACTGGTCAACCTCGGCGTCACCATCCTGATCGCCGGTCACGAGACCACCGCCAACCAGATCGCCAACTTCACCTATGTGCTGCTCAGTGATCCGGATCGGTGGGAGTTGCTGCTCCGGCGGCCGGATCTGGTGCCCGCCGCGGTGGAGGAACTGCTGCGCTACGTGCAGCTGGGCAGCGGCGCCGCCTTCGCGCGGGTCGCCACCGAGGACGTCGAACTCGGCGGTGTGACCGTGCGCGCCGGTGAGTCCGTCTTCGCCAGTATCCAATCCGCCAACCGGGACGAGGACGTCTTCGGCGGTTCCGAGCGACTGGACCTCACCCGGGAGACCAGTGTGCACATGGCCTTCGGTCACGGCGCGCACCACTGCCTCGGGGCCCAGCTCGCGCGGGTGGAGTTGCAGGTCGCGCTGAGCTCGCTGCTGCGCCGCTTCCCGGCGCTGCACCTGGCGGTACCGGCCGACGAGGTCCCGTGGAAGACCGGCCTGCTCGTGCGCGGACCGCGCGAACTGCCGGTCGGGTGGTGAGCCGGCGGGACCGGTTTGTGACGGAAGTCTGACCGCGCGGCCGCCGACGGCGTTTCGGGTCGGTGCGCGGGCCGCGGTTCCGGAAGGATTCCGGCTATGAGTCCCTCCGGTATCGCGGGCTGCTGAGCCATGCGGGTATTGCTCACCGGCGCCGCCGGTTTCATCGGGTCGCACATCCGGCGCGCACTGATCGACGCCGGTGACGAGGTGGTCGCGGCGGATCTCATGCTCGCCGCCGCGCACGGGCCGGCGGCCGTCCCGCCGGACGGGGTGCAGCTGGCCGATGTGCGCGACCCCGAGACCATGGCGCGACTGCTGCGCGGGGTCGATGTGGTCTGCCATCAGGCCGCGGTGGTCGGCGCGGGGGTCGACGCGGCCGACGCGCCCGCGTACGCCTGCCACAACGATCTCGGCACCGCGGTACTGCTGGCGGCGATGGCGGCGGCGGGGGTGCGCCGGCTGGTGCTCGCGTCGTCGATGGTCGTCTACGGCGAGGGCCGGTATCTCGACGCGAATTCGGCCGACGTGCAACCGGTTCCGCGCCGCCGTGACGATCTCGACCGGGGCTGCTTCGACCACCTCGACCCCGGCACCGGGCGGCCGCTGGCGTGGGCGCCGATCGGGGAGGACAGCCGGCTCTCGCCTCGCAGCCTGTACGCGGCCAGCAAACTGGCCCAGGAGAACTACGCATTCGCCTGGGCCGCGGCCACCGGCGCCGCGGTGACCGCGCTGCGTTACCACAATGTCTACGGCGACGGAATGCCCAGGGACACTCCGTATTCCGGGGTCGCCGCGATCTTCCGGTCGGCCCTGGCCGCCGGGGCCGCACCGCGGGTGTTCGAGGACGGCGGGCAGATGCGGGATTTCGTGCACGTCCGCGATATCGCCGCGGCCAACCTCGCCGCGGTGCACCGGCCGCTGCCCGGATTCGTCGCGCTGAACATCTCCTCCGGGGTGCCGATCAGCATCCTGGAGGTCGCCGAGGCGCTGGGCCGGGCACACGGCGGCACCCCGCCGATCGTCACCGGCGAATACCGGTCCGGGGATGTGCGGCACATCGTCGCCTCGCCCGAGCGGGCCCGGACGCTGCTGGATTTCACCGCCGCCGTGCACCCGGCCGACGGACTCGCCGAATTCGCCACCGCCCCACTGCGTTCCGTCGCCGCGGTCGGTGCGCCGCAGTGGCGGTGACGAATTCGCCGCGGTGGGTTCGCGGGCTGGCCGGCTATCCGGTGCGGATGCCTCGGGGTTCGACGGACGGATCGGGCCGGTCCGGGGCGACCTCACCCGCCGCCAGCGGTAACCGAATCTCGAAGCGGCAGCCCACCTCCCGATTGCAGGCGGTGATCTCGCCGCGATGGGCCTGGATCAGTCCGGCCGCGATCGCCAGGCCCATCCCGCTGTTGCTGCCGATACCGGTGGCGGCGGGGGAGCGGGCGGCGCTGCCGCGGTAGGCGACCTCGAAGATGCGCGGCAGGTCGGTGGCGGCGATTCCGGGGCCGGTGTCGTCGACGCGGGCCCAGGCGTGACCGTCGGCGCTGCCGGTGACCACGTCGATGCGCCCGCCGGGCGGGGTGTGCTCGATGGCGTTGGCCACCAGGTTGGTGATCACCCGGGTCAGCGCGCGGTCGTTGCCGCACACCGGGATCGGCGTATCCGGCTGCCGGGCGCGCAGCGCGATCCCGGCCCGGTCCGCGGTCGGCCCGGTCGCGGCCGCCACCTCGTCGATCAGCTCCCGCAGATCGACCGGTTCGAGGGTCAGCCGCAGGGCGCCGGAGTTGATCTTCGACATCTCGAACAGGTCGTCCACCATGGCCGAGAGCCGATGGGTCTCCCGGACGATCTGCTGCGCATAGCGTTCCAGCGTTTCGGGCCGGTCGACCACGCCGTCGGCGATCGCCTCGCTCATGGCGAGGATGCCCGCCAGCGGGGTGCGCAGATCGTGGCTGACCCACGCCACCAGTTCCCGCCGGGACCGCTCGGCGGCGCGCTCCTGTTCCAGCATCTGCCGCTGCCACACCGTCTTCCGGGCCTGCGCCCGGCCCAGCACGATCGCCGCGGGAACCGCGACCGCCGTCACCACCGCGAGGACCACGGCACTGCGCTCGAGTTCGTGGGTGAACATCAGCCCGCTCACCGCGACCAGGCCGGTGAGCGTCGCCAGGGTCGGGATCAGCACCAGCACAACCATGCTCGTGGTCAGGCTGCGGTTGTGGGTGAGCCGCATCGCGAGGGCGCCCAGCGCGGTGACCGGCACCGATCCGGCGAGCGCGTAACCGATCAGGGCCGGGATGTCATGCGGCATCGCCGGCCCCCGTCCCCGGCCGGCCCCAGGCGTAGCCGCGGCCCCACACCGTCTCGATCCGATGGGCATCGCCGAGTTTCGCGCGCAGCCGCTTCACATGCACGGTCACCGTCGAATGATCGCCGAAGGTCCAGCCCCACACCCGTTCCAGCAGTTCGTCCCGGCTGAACACCTGGTGCGGATGGGCGATCAAAAAGGTGAGCAGATCGAATTCGCGCGCGGTGAGTTCGACGCGCCGCTCGCCGACCAGGACCGCCTGCGCCTCGGGCCGCAATTCGACGGCGCCGCTGCGGAGCACGCGTTCCGGGCCGGGCCTGGCCTGCGCGGCCCGGCGCAGCACCGAGGCCACCCGCAGCGCCAATTCCCGTGGGCTGAAAGGTTTCACGACGTAGTCGTCGGCCCCGGCCTGCAGACCCAGCACCCGATCCTCCTCCTCGCCGAGCGCGGTCAGCAGGATGATCGGGATCTGCGGATGCGGGCCGGTGCGAACGATGCGGCACAACTCCACCCCGTCCGGCGGCGGCATCATCACGTCCAGGACCGCGAGATCGATCTCGTTGCGCGCCAGGATGTCCGCGGCCGCGGGGCCGTCGCCGGCCTCCACCACCGTCAGGCCGTCCAGCTCCAGATAGCGCCGGACCACCTCCCGCACCACCGGATCGTCGTCGGCCACCAGGATCCGCATCGTCGTCACCAGTTCGTCGCCAGCAGATGGTTGAGCAGCAGGGCCGCCACCGCCTGCGCGGCGAGCCACCAGCGGGCGCCGCGGGCCGGCAGCAGCGCGGTGGCTGCCAGCAGCCAGACGTCGAACGGCAGCCAGATCCGTTCGGTCTCCGCCTTGCTGAGCCCGCTGAGGTCGGCCGCCGCGATGGCGAGCAGTCCCGCCGCCGCGAGCAGCGCCGCCGGATCGATCGCGGTGCGCCAGCGGCCGAGCAGTTCGGACCGGCGGGTGAGGGCCGGGAAACCCAGCCCGCGAACGACTTCGGGCAGCGCGGCCGCAGTGGCCAGGCCGACCGCGCAGACGGTGGCCGCGAGATTGCCCCACACCCAATAGGAGTACGGCCGGTCCGAGGCGATGCCCTGGTAATACCGTTGCACCACGAGGTGATAACCCTCGAGCCAGGAGAATCCGGACGCGGTGAACGCCGCGACCACCAGCGCCACTCCGACCAGTGCCGGCGCCGCCGGGCGGAAACCACGCGCCGCCAGGATCGCCGCCGCCGGGACCACCATGAGCGTCAGGCCGTAGTTGAGATACAGGCCGTAGCCGAACAACAGGCCCGATGCCAGCGCGACCACCGGCCAGGCCGGACGTTGCCGGGTGGCGACGGCCAGCAGCGCCACCGCCCAGGCCGTGACCCCGGCGAAGAATCCGTCGGCCGACACCCCGACCCAGACCGCGGCCGGGGCGAGCACCAGGAAAGGCAGTGCGGCCCTTGCCCGATCGGGCGCGCCCAGCGCGTTCAGCGCGACCGCCACGGCCGCCACCGCACTGGCGCCGACGAGTACGCACAGCCAGGCCGCCCACGCGCCGCCGCGCAGGCCGAGGCGGTCCAGCAGGACGAAGGTCAGCAGCGCGCCGGGCGGATGGCCGGAGACGTGGGTCGTCCACGAATCGGGCCGGAAATCCAGGATGCGCCCGGAGAATCCACGCAGCATGGCGCCGATGTCGTGGACTCCGCCCACCTCCCACAGGTATTCGTGCTGCCGGGTGAGCCGTCCGGCGAAACCGACCTGCCAGCCGTCGATCATCGCCAGCGCGAACGTCCACGCCACCGAGGTCAGCCAGGACACCGTCAGCAGGGTGCGCCAGGACAGCCGCCGCGCCAGTTCCGGCCCGGCGAGGACCACCGCGGCGGCGATCGCGATCGCCGGTCCGGTGCCCCAGCCGATGTGGGGGCCCCAGATGCCGAAGATCGGCGCCGCGGCCGCGTAGAGGCGCAGGCTCCACTGCGGGCCCCGGATCTGCGGCAGCGCGAACGCCGCCACGACCAGCAGCGCCGCGACCGCGACGCATGTCCACGCCGCGAGACCGCGGGCACGCCGGGGGATATCGGTGACGACCGCCTGCTGCACGGCTTCACGATAGGCCGTGGTCACCGGGGTATTCGCGGCGATCGGCGCGGCCGGCCCGGTTGTCACACTTTCGTCACCGGGCCGGTGTCCGGGCCGCGCGCGTCGAATGTGCTGGTCCCGTCATACTTTCGTCACCGCGTCATACGGGTTCGGCGCGGCCCGGCGGCCCTACGGTCGATGCCGTGACCGAGACACACGAGGCGCCGGACATCACCGTGGTGATCCCGTGCCACAACGAGGCGGGTGCGTTGCCGGGGGTACTGGCCGCCGTACCGACCGGATACCGGGTGATCGTCGTCGACAATGCCTCCACCGACGACACGGCGGCGGTGGCGCGGGCGGCCGGCGCGACCGTGGTGACCGAATCGACGCCGGGATACGGTTCGGCCGTACACGCCGGGATCCGCGCGGCGGATACCGAACTGGTGGCGGTACTGGACGGTGACGGTTCCCTGGATCCCGGCGAAATCCCTTTGCTGGCAAGCGAATTGGTCGCCGGTGTGGATATGGTGGCGGGCCGTCGCCGGGCCGTGGCGCGCGGCGCCTGGCCGTGGCACGCGCGAGCGGGTAACGCGCTGCTGGCCACCGTGCTGCGCCGCCGGCACGGCCTGCCGGTCCACGATCTGGCCGCCGTGCGGGTGCTGCGCCGCGAGCGGCTGCTCGCGCTCGGCCCGCTGCACCCGAGGTCCGGATATCCGCTGGCGCTGCTGCTCGGCGCGGCGCGGGAGGGCTGGGGCGTGGTCGAGCGCGATGTGCGGTATCGGCCCCGGACACACGGGGTCTCGAAGGTTTCCGGTTCGGTACGCGGCACCGTCGGCGCCGTGCGGGACTTCTGGAGTGTGCTGTGAGGCCGATCGACGCCACCCTGCTGGTGATCGCCAAGGCACCGATCGCCGGATTCGCGAAAACCCGTCTGACACCGCCGTTCTCGCCGACGGAGGCGGCCGGGCTGGCGGCCGCGTCGCTGCTGGACACGCTGGCCGCGGTGCGCGACAGCGGCATCCGGCATCGGATGGTGGCGTGGACCGGCGATCTCGCGCGGGCCGAGCGGGCCGACGAGATCGCCGTGGCGCTGGCCGATTTCGAGGTCGTCCCGCAGTCCGACGGCAGTTTCGGTGAACGCCTCGCCGGCGCCCACGCGGACGCCGCCTGCGCGGGCCTACCGGTGCTGCAGATCGGGATGGACACCCCGCAGGCCGGTCCCGAACTGCTGGCCGCGTCCGCGGCCCGGCTGCTGGCCTGCGGCGATACTGTGCTGGGTCCCGCCACCGACGGCGGCTGGTGGGCGCTGGGGCTCACCGATCCGGCCGCGGCGAGCATCCTGGTCACGGTGCCGATGTCGACCGCCCGCACCGGCGAGCTCACCGCATCGGCCCTGCGCCGCTACGGGTGTCGCCTGCACCGGCTGCCGGCCCTCACCGATGTCGACACGGTCGCGGAGGTGGAGCCGGTCGCGGCGCTCCGGGCGGGCGAGTTCGCGCGGGCGGTGGCGCGGCTGCGCGCCGCCCGGCTGCGGACGACGGTCTGAGCCGGACCGCTCAGTCCCAGGCCGCGTTCACCGCCGCCGCCAGGTCGGCGGCGCGCAGGTCCAGTGCGCCCTCCACGATGTAATTGGTGACGTAACCGAAGGCCAGGCCCCGGGTGGGATCGGCGAAGCCCAGGGCGCCGCCGCGGCCGGGATGGCCGAACGAGGCGGGACCACCGAGCGCGAAACTCTCTGTGGGCAGCATGAATCCGGAGGCGTAGCGGCTGGGCAGCAGCATCACCCGGTCGATGCCCGCGGCCTGCTCGACAGTGGCGTCGGCGAGGGTGTCGGCGGTGAGCAGCCGGTGGCCGTCCACGTCACCGATCAGCGTCGCGTAGAACCGGGCCAGGCCGCGCGCGGTGCCGATCCCGTTGCTGGCCGGGATCTCCGCGGCCTGCACGGCGGGCGAGTCGAAGTCCGGATCCGCCGGATCGGTCACCGCGAAGGCCCGGTTCGACAGGGATTCCGGATCCGCGGCGGCGGCCAGCAGCGGGCGCAGCGCTTCGGGGATCCGATCGATCGGGATCGCGGAATAATCGGGTTGCGGCGCGAAGACCAAGCGGCTGACCCGGTTTCGCTCGGTGTCCGGCAATCCGATGAAGAAGTCGATGCCGTGCGGGCCGGTGATCTCCTCGGCCACGAAGCGGCCCGGACTCCGGCCCGACACCCGCCGGATCACCTCGCCGACCAGCCAGCCGAAGGTGCGTCCGTGATATCCGTGCGCGGTACCCGGTTCCCACAGCGGACGCTGCGCGGCGAGTGCGGTGACCATCGGCTCCCAGGTCAGCGCGTCGGCCAGCGGTACCGGATGATCCAGGGCGGGCAGCCCGGCGCGATGGGACAGCAACTGGCGCACCGGGATCGCGGACTTGCCGGCGGCGGCGAATTCCGGCCAATACCGGGACACCGGTGCGTCGAGGTCCAGCTCACCGCGCTGCGCGAGCAGATGTGCCGCGGCCGCGGTGACGGCCTTGGTGGCGGAGTACACCAGTTGCAGGGTGTCGCGTTCCCAGGGCCGATCGGTCGCGGGATCGGCCAGTCCGCCCCACAGATCGACCACCGGCTGTCCGTCGCGGTAGACCGCGACCGCGGCGCCGACCTCGCCGGCCTTCTCGAAATTCGCCGCGAAGGCGTCGCGCACCGGCTCGAATCCCGGTGCCACCGTTCCGTCGATCGCCGTCATCGCCGTACCCGATCCGTCATGGCCACGTCCAACGCCGCACGGGCCGTGCGCATTCCGTGGCGGATCACGACAGTACCGCCTGGGTCTGGGTCGTCTTGGCTACCAGCGCGTCCGCATCGTCGCGAATCTCGGTCTCCACGACGACGAATCGGCGACCGGCGTGCAGGGGGCGGGCGGACGCGACGGCGTATCCGGACCGGACGGCGCGCAGGAAGTTCGTCTTCGATTCGACGGTGGTGGTGCCCTGGGCGCCCTCGGGGAGGTTGAGGAACGCGCACACCGCGGCGGTCGCGTCGGCCAGTGACATCAGCGTGCCGCCGTGCAGGGCGCCGCCGAGGGTGCACAGGTCCGCCGACCAGGCCAGACGGCTGCGCACCAGATCCGCGCCGTGCGCGAGCACCTCGACGCCGAGGCGGGCGGTGAAGGGCATCGTGCGGTGGAACAGGGCCGTGCCCTCGCGATCGAGTCCGGAGTTGTCGGTCATGGATCGAGCCTGCCCGATCCGGGCAGGCTCGATCCATAACCTCTCGGGTAATCGTTCCGGCCCGGGCGGCGTGCCCCACCGCCCGGACCGCGGTTACCGGTGGTCAGGCCAAATAGTCGAATTCCCCGGCGCGGCAGCCCAGGATCCACGCCGAGAGCTCGGCGCGGGTGAACTCCAGGGTGCCGGCATCGGGGTTGTTGCTGTTGCGGACGGCCACACCGCCGTCGGGCAACTCGGCGCATTCGACGCAGTTACCGTCCGGTCCACTGAAACTCGACTTGCGCCAGTCGAGATCCACGGCGCGAGTCGCATTCTGGTCGATCATCGGTACCTCCGAGGTGATTGGTGACTGTATGCGGGCGACGCTGCCAGGCCGGGAATCCGTGGGAACAGATCGAATCCCCCTGGGGATCAGCCGGCGACGATTATCGACAGGGGTATTCCCGCAGATAGCCGGGCTAATCGTGCTCCACGGTACGTTCTCGATTCCTCGCTGCGGTACCCCTATTTGCGAGATTTGCAAATCACACCGTCGAACCGACTATCTTCAACCATGCCCGATCTGCGGCATTTACGCAGTTCGGCCGGATAGCCGAACTGTTGCAAGAGTATGTGAAATGGAAGTAGCCGAGGATCTCCGTGGAGATAGCAGTGAGTATGCTGAAAATGAGCCGAAATTTTCGCAACCTTCGCCGGTGCACGTGCATACGGTCTTGCATCCGTGAGTGCATGCAGCCGAAGTCAATTCGCTGAATTCGCAATACTTTTGGTTATGTCGCGATACAAAAGCGTTCGCGACGATGTCGCCGACGGATGTGAATTCGGTCACTGGGAGAGTTCACGACACTCGGTGGGCGCCCGCGGCGGGAACGGCGACGAAGGCCCGGGGCGGCGAAAAGCCTTCCGTGTGGAACTTCCGGGTGATCCGGGATTCGATATGTCCGGTCCGGTCGGAATCGGTCAACGCGATGATGCTGCCGCCGAATCCGCCGCCGACCATCCGGGCCCCGTGCGCGCCCGCGGCCAGCGCCGCGTCCACCGCGGTGTCCAGTTGCCGGGTCGAGATCGCGAAATCGTCACGCAGCGAAGCATGTCCGGCGGTCAGGATCGGGCCGATGTCGCGCGGATCACGGCCCTCGCGCAGCATGTCCACGGTCGTGAGCACGCGCGCGTTCTCGGCGACGATGTGCCGGGCACGCCGGCGCAGTACCGGATCGGCGATCGCCGCCACGTCCGCGAGGTCGGTGATCGCGCCGAGCGTCGGCACCCCCAGGGCCGCGGCGGCGGCCTCGCATTCGCGCCGGCGCTCGCCGTAGTCGCCGTCCACCAGCTGATGCGGCGTATTCGTGTCCACCACCAGCAGTTCCAGGCCGGAGGCCGCGAGATCGAACGGTACCTGCGCGTGCTCACCCGCACCGAAATCGAGGAACAGCGCGTGCCCGGCGGTGCACAGTACCGAGGCGGACTGGTCCAGGGTGCCGGTCGCCGCGCCGACGTACGAATTCTCCGCGGTCCGGCCGATATCGATGAGATCGGCGGCGCCGACCGGTAATTCGAACAGGTCCCGGATCGCCACGGCCACCGAGCATTCCACCGCCGCCGAGGAGGACAGGCCCGCGCCGACCGGCACCGCGCCGTCGAGTTCCACGGTGAGGCCGGTGATCGGGTGCCCGCGGCGGACGTACTCGTGCACGACCCCCAGGGGATAGCGGGCCCAGCCGGACACCTCGGCGCCGGCCAGCCCGGCGACCGGCAGTTCGATCCGCTCACCGGGGTGCTGCCGCGAGGACACCCGCACCAGCCCGTCGGAAGTCGTTGCGGCGCGGCAGGTCACGACGTGCGGGAGGGCGATCGGCAGTGCGTAGCCGCCGTTGTAGTCGGTGTGCTCGCCGATGATGTTGACCCGGCCCGGCGCCACCCACACCCCACTCACGCTGTGTCTGCCAAGCGTGCGCGAGGGGCCTTCGTGGTGACGCTCCGCTGCCGCCTCCGGCCCTGTCCCACTCATGCGGCGACCGCACGCAGTTCGGCGGCCACGATCTCGGGGGTGGTGTCGCTGACGAAGACGTTCATGCCGGATTCGGAACCGGCCAGATACTTCAGTTTCCCGGCGGCGCGGCGGATCGAGAACAGTTGCAGATGTAGCCACCAATCCCCGCGCGGGGCACCGGATCTCACCGTCGGCGCCTGATTCCAGGCGGCGATGTACGGCATCGGGGTGTCGAAACGGTTGGCGAAACGCCGCTGTACGTCCAGATAGAGCGCGGCGAACGCCTCGCGCTGGGCATCGTCGAGATCGGGGATGTCGGCCACCCGGCGGTGCGGATACAGCTGCACCTCGTAGGGCCAGCGCGCGAACGGCGGGACGAAGGCCGTCCATTCGTCGTTCGCCGCCACCACCCGCAGGCCGGCCGCGCGCTCGGCGGCGAGCAGATCCTCGAACAGGTTGCCGCCGTGCGCCTTCCGATATCCCGCGAGATTGTCCGAGATCTTCGCGACCCGCGGCGTGACGAACGGGTAGGCGTAGATCTGCCCGTGCGGATGCGACAGGGTCACGCCGATCTCGGCACCGTGGTTCTCGAAGCAGAAAACCTGTGCGACGCCGTCGATCTCGGCCAGCTCGGCGGTGCGGTGCGCCCACACGTCGAGTACCAGCCGCGCCCGCGCCGGTTCGAGTTGCGCGAAGGAGCAATCGTGGTCGCTGGTGAAGCACACCACCTCACAGCGGCCGAATCCGTCGCGCAGCGGTGTCAGCGGTGAACCGGTCACGGCCGCTTCGACATTCGCCCCCGCGGTCGACAGCGACGGGAAGCGGTTCTCGAAAACCGCCACCCGATAGTCGGATTCGGGGATCTCGGTCGCGCGCTCCGGGGTGGACGGGCACAGCGGGCACAGATCGGCCGGCGGCAGGAAGGTCCGGGTCTGCCGGTGCGAGGCGAAGACCACCCATTCGCCGAGCAGGGGATCGAACCGGGTCTCGGAGGCGGTGGTGGTGTGCGGCAGGTCGCGGCGGTCGGTCGCGACCCGGGTCACCGGCGTCTCGTCGAAGTACAGGATCTCCCGGCCATCGGCCAGTTTCTGCCTGGTGGTGATCACCACGCGGACATTACACGATGAATGTGAGCGCTAACATCGGCCGTTCGGAGCATCGATCACGATGCCGCTACCGGCCTCGTCGCCGGTCGCCGGGATCAGAACTCGGAGCCGTACGGCGTGCCGGGGCCGGACGAGCCGGACGTGGGCGGCGGGGGGACCGCGACCCAGGCGCCGCAACTGGTGGTGCGGAAGGCGACGTCGGTCGGCTTGATCAGCACCCGTACCGGGGTGGTGTGGGTGAGATCGCTGGCGACGACGTAATGGTTCGGATCGGTCTCGTCGCCCGGTTCGGCCACATGCCACAGCCGCTGCCAGAAACAGCCCGTCGCCGGGTCGGGGCTGCCGGTGGACTGATAGATCCCCGGCGCGATATCGATGCCGACCCGGTACAGGCCGTCGCCGGGAACGGCCGTCCCCGGATCGGCGCCCGCGAGGGCGGTGGCGAGCACGGTGGCCGTGGCGGCCACGGCCCCGGCGCCGGCGAGCGTGCGTCCGCGCACGGCGGTCCTCCTCCGAATAGCCTGCGGGCCCGCCGGTTTCGGCGGCGCTCCGCGGTCGAGCGGCGGCGGGTCCCGGACCCGCTCGTCTCCGGTCTAGCAGAATCGCCACGAGCGCAGAACCCGCTCGCGCGAATCGGTGTCCCGTCACCATCGGCGGGGCCGCCGGATTGGTCATTGTCCCGGGCCGCGCGGTGATGCCTTTCGCGCGCGCCTCGCGATATTGCGGGCATGAGTGTTCCGATCCACCCGCAGATGTGCGGACCCCGGTGCGCGCGGCTGTGCACCGACGCCGGCCTGACCGCGGTCCTGGCCGCCGAACAGGGCCTGCTGCACTGGCGGGCGTTCCAGCGGCTCGGCGACATCGGCCTGGCCGAACATGCCGTGCAGGAGACCTTGTTACGCGCGTGGCGCGCCTGCGCCACCTACGACCCGATGCGCGGCAGCGTGCGCACCTGGCTGCAGTCGATCGAGCGCAATGTGCTCACCGATGGCCTCCGGATGCGGGCGGTGCGGCCGTCGGAGACCGGCTGGGACGATGTCTCGGACGGATCCGACTCACGGTTGGCCCGACCGGATTTCGCCGACTCCGTGGCGGACGGCCTGCTGGTCGACGAGTTGCTGGCCCGGTTGCCCGGCCCGCAGCGGCACGCGGTGGTGCAGGTGATCCTGCGCGATCGCGCCTATCAGGACGTGGCCGCGGACCTCGGCGTGCCGGTCGGTACCGTGAAGACCCGGGTGCACTACGCGCTGCAATCGCTGCGACGGTCGCCCGTGCACGCTGGTGCGACCGGAACGCGCCATCGCTGAACCGAATTCCGGCCGGCATCGTTTGCCGGACAGGGCGCCCGTGGGGGCGCCCGCTCGCGTGGAGCAAGGAAGGTCCCCTCATGACTCGGTTCACCGATCGCAACGCCGGCACGAGCTCGCTCGATCGCCGCACCGCTCTCGCCGGCGCCGGTGTCGCCGCGGCGACACTCGGCCTGGTCACCGCCTGTGGCAGCGGTGATTCGCCGGCCGCGCCCGTCCCGGGCTCGTCGCAGCCGCCCGCACCGCATCCGGCGCCGGTTCGGCAGCCCGCGCCGGCCGACGCGCTGGCCGCGGCCGCCGATGTACCGGTCGGCGGCGGCGTGATCGTCGGCGACACCGTGGTGACCCAGCCCGCGGCCGGAACGTTCCTCGGCTTCTCGTCGCGGTGCACACATCTCGGCTGCCTGGTCAATCAGGTTGCCGATGGTTTGATCAAATGCCCGTGCCACAACAGCTCTTTCCACCTCGACGGCACCGTGGCCGGCGGGCCGGCGCCTCGTCCCCTGGACGCGCGGGCGGTTCATGTCGACGGCGATCAGATTCTGCGCGGCTGAATCCGCGGATCGGCGATAACTGTTCGATAACGGAGCGGTTGTTCGGTTGTCTTTTGATGCTGATGTTGCCAGAGTGAGCCGCTGGGTTTGGTGTTACTAGTGGGAAGGAGGGGCGCCCCGCTCCGGGTGCGCCGTCCGAACATGAAGCAACCAAGCATCACCAGGGCCGGTCTGCGCTGTGCCACCACTGCCGCGGCCGTCGCTGTCTCCGTCGGATTGTTCCCGTCGGCAGAGTCGGCCGCGGCCCCGGACACTCCGGGCATCGCGGCGAGGCTGACCGGCAAGACCGTATTCCTGGACCCCGGTCATCAGGGTCCCAACCACACCGAGGACCTGAACCGCCCGGTCGACGACGGCCGCGGCGGCACCAAGGCGTGCCAGACCACCGGCATGACCACGATGAACGGCGTGCCGGAGCACACCGTCAACTGGAATGTGGCGCAGCTGGTCAAGCAGTCGCTGGAGGCGCTCGGCGCGAAGGTCGTGCTGAGCCGTCCGGACGACACCGGCTGGGGCGGTTGCGTCGACGAACGCGCCGCCGCGGCCAATCGGTCGGGTGCCGACATCGCGATCAGCATCCACGCCGACAGCGCGCCCGCGGAGGATCACGGCTTCCACCTGATCGTGCCGCAGCTGCCGGTGCCGGACTCCGTGGCCGATCAGGTGCAGTCGGGGGCCGGGCTGGCCGCGTCGAAGGCGATGCGCGACGCCTACGTCCAGGCCGGTTTCGAGCCGGCCAACTACGCCGGTGTCGTCGACGGGTTGCAGACTCGCAGCGATATCGCCGGACCCGCGCTCACCCGCGTGCCGGACGTGTTCGTCGAGATGGGCAACGGCGGCAACACCGAGGACGCGAAGCTGCTGGAATCGCCGGAGGGGCAGCTGAAGCACGCCGTGGTCATCACCACGGGCCTGGCGGGATATCTGCTGGGTATCACCAACGGCGGACCCGCGCGCACCGACGGTACCGCGCAGCCGGGCGGCGCCGACGCCGCGCATCCGGATGCCACCCGGCCCGGTGGTGTCACTCCGGCGATGAACCGTGCACCCGGTGAGAATCCCGGCGCCGCACCGGGTTCCGATGCCGCCCCGGGTGGTGTCGCGCCGGAGGGGGCGGTGAATTCCGAGGCCGGGCCGAATACCGCGCGGCCGCAGGGCGCCTCGCCGGAGGCCGGGACGGCCGCGCCGGAAGCTGCTGCGCCGCAGGGTACTGCGCCGCAGGGTGCGGGGCCGGAAGCTGCTGCGCCGCAAGGTGCTACGCCTGAGTCTGCTGGGCCGCAGGGTGCTGCGCCGGATGCTGGCGCGCCGCAAGCTGCTGCGCCGCAGGCCGCTGGGCCGCAGGGTGCGGGGCCGGATGCTGCTGGGCCGCAGGGTGTTGTGCCTGAGACTGCTGCGTCGCGGGGTGCCGCGCCGGAGGCCGCCGCACCGCAAGCTGCTGCGCCGGAGGCAGCCGCATCGCAGGCCGCCGCAGGACAAGGTGCGGGGCCGGAGATGGCGGCCCTGCCGGGTGCGGGGCCGGAAGCCGTTGTGCCGCAGGGTGGTACGCCGGAGGGCGTGGCTCCTGCCGGTGCCGTACCCGGGGTCGTCCCGGTCGGTGCGCCGGAACCGATTGCCCCGCAAGCGGTTCCGCAACAGGGTGCGCCGGAGGCGGGGCCGCAGGGCGTGAATGCGGGCCCGGTGCCCGCCGCCGGACCCGAACCGGCCGCTCCGGCGCCGCTCGGTCCGCCGGTACGGATTCCCGTGTCGACGCCTGGCTCGATGACCCGTGAGGTGGTCGGTCAGGACGCGCCGGGCTTCCCGGCATTGCCGAGTGTTGCCGGAGTGCGGCAGGGTAGTCCGGCGGCACAGCCGGGTGCACCGGAGATGCAGCCGGGCAGCCCGGGGACCGCAGGAATCCAGCCACGCACCCCGGGTCCGGGAACCGCCGGAATCCAGCCGGGTGCTCCGGGTCCGGGAACCGCGGGCATTCAGCCGGGTGCTCCGGGTCCGGGAACCGCGGGCATTCAGCCGGGTGCTCCGGGGATCCAGCCGGGTACCCCGGGTGCGCAACCCGGTACCGCGGGAATCCAGCCGGGTACATCGGGTGGTACGCAGGGTTATCCGCCGGGCACCTTCGGGATGCCGCAGTTCCCCGGCAGTCCGGGCTATCAGGCCCCGTCCGGTACCGGCCCGTCCACCGGAAACCGGTCGCTGCCCGGACAATCCGCCCCCGGCGGCATGTTCCCGCAGACCGGGCCCGGTAACGGTGGCATGACCGACTCGCTGGTCAGCACGGTCGTCCAGATGCTGCTGCCGCTGGCGAAGAATCTGGGCATGGACAACTCGATGGTCAGTTCCGAGTTGATCAACCTGGCCTACACCCTGGTGGCCACCCTCCTGGCTCCCAACAAGTAACCGCGTCACCGATCGTGCCCCGCACCCGGCAAGGGGGCGGGGCACGATCGTTTCCGGCGGTGTGCCGCCGGAGCGGGTCGCGGGGGGCTACTAGGGTGGTGTGGATGCAGCGTCCGATTCCTGTCGTGGTGGTGGCCGGGTTCCTGGGAGCGGGGAAGACCACACTGCTCAACCATCTGCTGCGGCAGCGGGACGCGCGAATCGGTGTGGTGGTCAACGACTTCGGCGCGGTCAACATCGACGCCCTGCTGGTCGCCGGGCAGGTCGACGCGATGGTGTCGCTGGGCAACGGATGCGTGTGCTGCGCGGTCGATGTCGGTGAACTCGACGAGATGTTCGACCGGCTGGCCGATCCACGGCAGCGCATCGACGTGATCGTGGTCGAGGCCAGCGGTCTGGCCGAACCCGGCAACCTGATCCGCATGGTGTTGAGCAGTGACAATCCGCGACTGTGCTACGGCGGTCTGCTGGAGGTGGTCGACGCCGAACATGTCGACGACACCCTGGCCCGGCATCCGGAACTCGCCGAGCAGCTGCGGCTGGCCGATCTGGTCGTGATCAACAAGGCCGATCGGGTGCCGGCCGGCCGGGCGGCCGAGGTGCGGCAGCGGGTCCGCGAGCTGGCCGGCGGCGTGCCGGTGCACACCACGTCGTTCGGGCGGATCGACACCCGGCTGCTGTTCGATCCGCCGGAGCGGGCCGCCGCGCCGGTCGCCGAACAGCTCAGCTTCGACGAGCTGCTGGCCGACGAGCACGAGCACGGCGAGGACGGCCATCGGCACCTGCACGACGACTACCAGACCGTGACGTTCACCTCGGACACCGGACTGGATCCCACCCGGTTGCTCGACGTGCTGTCCGCGCCGCCCGCGGGGCTGTTCCGGGCGAAGGGGTGGGTGACGTTCGCGACCGCGGGGGAGCAGAACCGGTTCCTGGTGCATCTGGTCGGCCGGCATCTGGTGTTCGAACCCGCGCGCGGGTCCGGGACCACCCTGGTGTTGATCGGATCGGGTCTCGATACCGTCTCGGTTGCCGCGGCGCTACGGGCCACCGAGCACGCCGGTCCCGGCCCGCTCGACGAGCGATCGCTACTGGGTGTCTGGCGCTACGTCCCTCGTGAGCCCGCCGAACCGACTGTCGAGGAAGAGTCCGTACCGGACGGTACGTCCGACCTGATCGACCGGTAACGGTGGCGTAGCCGGTCTGCGGACCCCGGCGTGATCCGGCGGAAACCCCGGGGAAATACCGCGGTTCTACGGTGGCGGCACGTTGTACCGAGGACCGGAGGTGTGCCGTGCTGGTGCGGGACATGCTGGAGGAACCGTTGTCGTTGCGGCTGCGGCACGCGCAGCCGGTGGCGCTGGACCGGGCGGTGGCCCGCATCTGCGTCACCGATATGCCCGATCCGTCACCGTTCGTGACGCCGGGTGCGCTGGTCTGCACCGGTCTGGTGTGGCGGCGTGCCGCGGACGACAGTGCGCACTACATCGGCCTGCTCGCCGCGGCGGGCGCGGTGGCGGTGGCCGCCGGGCAGTCGCTGTACGGGCATGTGCCCGACGATGTGGTCGGCGCCTGTGAGCGGCACGGACTACCGCTGCTGGAGGTGCCCGAGAGCCTGCCGTTCAGCCGGATCATCGAACATCTCGCCGAGCGCAACGCCGAATCCCGGTTGCGCCGGGTGAAATCCGGGCTGGCCCGGCAGCGCCGATTGCTGACCGCGGTGGCCGACGGCCGCGACATCGACGCGCTGGTGGGCGAATTCGCTCGCGACTGCGGTGTCCGGGCCTGGTTGCTCACCTCGACCGGCACCGTGGTGGCGGGCGCCGGCGCACCGGACGACGACGTGATCGACCATGTGGTCACCGCCGCCGCGGGCGCGTACCGATTACCGCTGACGCTGCGCGACGGATATGCGGTGTGGCCGGTCGGTGGCCGGCTCGGTGATCGGATCACG
This sequence comes from Nocardia sp. BMG111209, assembly GCF_000381925.1. Taxonomy (NCBI): domain Bacteria; kingdom Bacillati; phylum Actinomycetota; class Actinomycetes; order Mycobacteriales; family Nocardiaceae; genus Nocardia; species Nocardia sp. BMG111209. Next base: position 825,919 of record NZ_KB907308.1, on the reverse strand, counting down.
TTGTGGTACCTGGTCGTTCGCGACGAGGACGGCGAGCTGGAGCCGGACGGTGCGGCCGCGGATCTGGCCGCCGTCGCGGAGCTCTACCGGATGCGGCACGCCGAGCAGTTGCGGCTGTCGTGGGAGATGACCGATCGGGTGGGGGCCCAGCCGCCGCCGGGCCCGGTGGTCGCGGTGGTGCTGGACGTCGTCGCGCCGGTACCGAAAAATGATGCGGTGGATGCGGTTTCGCCGCTGCCGGGCCGGGACGCGGTGCGCGCCCTGCTGCACGACGTACTACCGGCGGCGCGCACGACCGTCGATCCGGCGGGCCGGGTCGCCGCGTGGGTGACCGACGCGGAACAGGAGATCGCGGCGGTGCTGCGGCGCCGGCTGGGACGGCTGACCCCGGTGCTGGCCGGCGCCGCGTTGCGGGCCGGGGTGAGCGTGTGCCGGGCCGGCGAATCGGCCGCCGGTGCGGTCGCCGCCGCGGTGGCGGCCGCCTCCGTGGGCGGCGAGGGGCCGGTGGAAGTCCGTGTCGCGGACGTGGATTCGGCCTTCGGCCTGCTCACCGCGGTACCCGGCGAACTACAGCGCCGCTTCGCCGAGCGGGTGCTGGGCCCGGTCGTCGAATACGACCGGCGCACCGGCGCCGGACTGCTGGAGACGCTGGAGATCTTCCTCGGCTGCGCCGGCTCCTGGCGCCAGGCCGCCGATCGAATGCATCTGCACCTCAACACCGTTCGCTACCGCATCGGGCGGGTGGAGGAACTGACCGGGCGGGATCTGGGTCGGCTGGACGATCGGCTGGACCTGTTCCTCGCGGTGCGGGCCCGCGCCGGTCGCGATCACACCGCCCCGGTGTAGACGTCCCAGGCGATTCCGGCGTCCGGTGCGTCCTCGCGCCGCACCGTCGCCTGGATCAGCCCGTACGGGCGGTCGTCGGCGTGGAACACCTCGTCGGTGCTCGCGACGCCGAAACGGGCCAGATCGTAGGCGAAGTGGTGCTTGTTCGGCGCCGACAACCGGATCTCGGCGAGGCCCGGATACGCCGCCAGCGCGGTGCTGCCCATATCGAACAGCGTCTGCTGCAACGCTTTCGAGTGCAGCAGCGCGAACCGCTCCACCAGGACCGCGCGGATGCCGGCATAGGTGGCGTCCCAGTCCTCCGGCGGGGTGACGAAACGCCAGCGGGCCACCAGGCTGGTCGCCATCACCCGGTCTGCCGTGGGTTCGAGCACGGTGAACTCGTCGGTGAGGAAGCCGGCGAACTCGGAGCCGGTGGATTTGAGGATCACCAGATCCTTCACGCCGCCGATCACCCATTCGCGGCGCCGGGATCCGGTGCCCGCCACGGTGATCGCCGCGATCCGCACCTCCGGGCCGCGCCGGGTCCAGGTGTGCTCGTGCGGCGCGCCGCCGGCGAGCACCCGCTCCCAGGCGTACTCCTCGATCTCGATCCGGGCCGATTCCACCGGTGCGATGTCGTCGACGAAGTGCCGGGCCAGCGCCAGGCCGTAGTCCTCGATGCTGCCGTCCCCGTGGGTCTTCGCGTAGGTGTAGACGGTCTGCTTCTGCGAATCGGTGGGCAGCACGGAACTCTGGTCGCCGGCGGTGTAGGCGGCCGCGAAATCGCCACGCAGGCAGGTCGTCACGTTGAGATCGCGAATCTCGTGCCGGGGCGTGTCGCGGTAGATGCGCACCACCCGGTTCTCGGCCTTGCCGTACTGGTCGGCGCCGAGGACGATCTTGCCGGTCGAATCGGTCACATCCTCCACTGTGCCGATCGCGCCGCCGGTGCGGACCTGTACGAACGACAAATCCGGGGCCGGGGACGCGCGGCGTTTTGGTGTCCCGGACAAAGACCGGGCGGCCGGTGTGGATCTAACCTGGGCACATGCCACCCGCCGAACCGTTCGACGTACCCGTCGTGGACATCACCGCCTTCGTCGCCGGGGGCACGGACGCGGATCGGGCCCGGGTGGCCCGGGAGATCGACGCCGCGTGCACCCGGATCGGTTTCGTGCAGATCCTCGGGCACGGCATCCCCGACGCGGTGCAGGCCGGGCTCGCCCGCGCGATCGACGAATTCTTCGGCAGCCCGACCGAATTCAAGAACTCCTACCGGGTCGCCGGCGCGAATCGGGGTTACAGCCCGCCGAAGAGCGAGGCGCTGAGCCTGAGCCTGGGCATCGAATCCGCCGGAGCCAACGACTACTTCGAGGCGTTCAACGTGGGCGTCGAGGCCCGCTCGTTCCCGGGACTGGAGCTGTCCGAGGACGATTACGGGATCAACGTGTGGCCCGCCCTGGCCGGATTCGAGCCCGCGGTGCGCGCGTATTTCGAGCACGCGGGCCGGGTCGCCCGCACGCTGACCGGAATCTTCGCCGCCGCACTGGGTCTGGCGCCGGACTTCTTCACGCGGCTGACCGATCACTCGATCGACGTACTGCGGATGAACAACTACGCGCTGCCGGAGCACACCACGGTGGACGGTGAGCCGACCGGAATGGGGGAGCACACCGATTTCGGGATCGTCACGGTGCTGTGGGCCGATCGGGTGGCGGGGTTACAGGTGCTCGGCGCCGACGGCCGGTGGCACGATGTATCGCCGGAACCCGGTGCGCTGCTGGTGAATCTGGGTGATCTCACCGCGCGGCTCACCAACGACCGCTGGTTGTCCACCCTGCACCGGGTGCGGCCGCCGATCGTCGACGGCGCGGTCCGCCGCCGCCGGTCCGCGGCCTACTTCCACGACGGCAACGTCGACGCGGTGATCGCCACCCTGCCGGACCACGTGAGTGCCGACGGCGCGGCGTACGAGCCGATCGTGGTGCGCGACCACATCGCCGCGAAACTGGCGGGATCGCGGCAGGGCCGGCGCAACCCGAACGCCGAGCGCGAGGCCGCCCGGGTCCGGGCCGCGCACGGGTAACCGGCTCGGGCTGCACCGGCTTGCGCGAGTTCAGCGTGCGCAGGTCCGGCTCGTGCGGGCCCGGCTCGCTCAGGTCCGGCTCGCGCAGGTCCGGCTCGCGCGGGCCCGGCTCGCGCGGCGGATTCGGGCGCCACCGGGTGCCGCCCGACCCGTCACCGCGCGGCGTTCTTGATGAACTCCTCGGCCAGTTCCGGCGCCGGTTCCGCACCGGTGAAGTACCCGCCGCGCACGTGCCGCCGGGTGGTGTCGTCGTCGGTGGCGCGGGCCGCCGAATGCCAGAGGTAGGCGTCGTGCAGCAGCACGTCGCCGCGCTCGGCGTAGACGGGGATCTCCCCGCGCACCTTCTCGAAGCCCAGCGGCATCGGGAACGGCGGCGGTGTCGCGGTGCGGCCACCGGCGGGCCGCGCGGTGGCGGGCACCTCGACGTTGTTGATGTTGCGGTAGGGCGCCGGCGTGGCCCACAGCTGGCTACCGGGCACCACGCGCAGGAAACCGTTCTGCGGACTGGTCGCATCGATGTGGATCGTGAAAGCCGTTGCGGGCCAGATGTCCAGGCTGGGGGCGGACTGCCAGTCCGAATGCCAGCCGATGCGAGTGTAGCCGGATTCCCGGCCGGGCCGGGCATCCTGGTAGACGATCCCGGCGCTGCGGCCGGTGCCCAGCCGGATGTCCGTGCCGAGCAACTGCCGGATCATCGCGACCAACCGGGTGTCGGTGACCGCTCGCTGTACGGCGGGGCTGAGCTCGGTGACGTGCTCGACGTAGTTCGCGAAGACCTCGGCCTTCGCGGCGTCGTCGAGGAACATCGTGGAGCCGTAGCGCGCCGGCAACTCACCGGCCATCACGCGGCGCTGGGCATCCACGCATTCGGTTGTCACCGAGTCCATCTCGGCCTCGGTGAGCAGTCCGCGCACCACGGCGTAGCCGTACATCTGGTAATGCCAGTGGATCCCGGTGGGATCCGTGACATCGAAGACCCCCGGTTCGTCCAGCACACCCATCGATGGCCACCTTCCGCGTCGATCGGACAAATCGTCGGCAAACGATTCTCCCAGTGAATCAGCGAATCGTTTCGGGCATTTGACGATCGTGGGTCGGATCGCTCAGTACGAGTGGATCTCCGGCAGCAGTTCGGCCAGTGCGGTCAGGCGCTCGCGGGTCCACGGTCCCGGCGGGGTCAGCAGCACGTGGTCGAGACCGAGGCGGGCGAGATCGCGCAGGTGGGCGAGGAATTCGGCGCGGTCGCCGTCGGTGTCGACATGGGAGGCGACGGTCTTCTCGATGGAGTCGTAGTCGCGGCCGAGGTCGGCGCAGTGCTTGCGGAGCACGCCGAGCTTGTGGGTCAGGTTGTCGGCGAAGCCCGCGTCCGGGAGGTCGAACAGATTGCAGGCGTCGGCGTAGCGGGCGACCAGGCGCAGGGTCTTCTTCTCACCGCTGCCCGCCACCAGGATCGGCGGATGCGGCCGCTGCACCGAATTCGGCGAGTTCAGCGGCCGGGCCATCCGGTAATGCTTTCCGGTGTACGGGGTTTCGTCGCCGGCCCACATCCGGTGGGCGATCTGCAACACCTCCTCGAGCTGCTCGAACCGCCGGGCCAGCGGCGGGAACGGGATGCCGAGGCCCTCGGCCTCGAAACCGGTGCCCGGCCCCTGCGGTACCGGATCGAACGGCGCACCCGCGCCGACGCCGAAATACGTTCTGCCGCCGCTCCACACATCGAGTGTGGTGGCCGACTTCAGCAGCACACCGGGATGCCGGTAGGCCACGGAGGTGACCAGGGTGCCGAGCCGGATGCGCTCGGTGCGGCCGGCCAGGAAGCCGAGTGTCGTATAGGCCTCGGGCATCGGCGCCTCGGTGGGCTCGCCGGTGACCCGGATCTGGAAGAAATGGTCCATCACCCAGAGGCTGTCGAAGCCCTCGTCGTCCGCCTGCCGGGCGAGATCGCCGACGGTCGAAGCGAATTCGGCGACGGGCAGCGGAAAGGAGAAGTTGGCGAGACTCACGCCGATTTTCATGGCACCCTCTTATCGTTAGCCGGACATCAATCGTATCGTGAGTCGGCTAACAAAATCAACGCGCGGCGGACAGGATGCCGCCGGGGGAGAGCGGTTCGGTTGCGGCGCTACAGTTTCCGGATACCGTCGAGTACCGCACGCAGCATCGACAGGTCCAGCGGACCGGTGTCGCCGACCGGCGCCCGGAAGCTCAGATGCCCGTCGTGGATCAGATCACCGACGAGAATCTTGGTCACCGCCAACGGCAGTCGCAGTACCGCCGACACCTCGGCCACCGACTGCGGCACATGGCACAGCCGCAGGATCTCCACGTACTCCGGCTCGGGACGCCGCAACGGATTCGACGACGACTTCGTCACCACCAGCGTCAGCATGTCCAGTTCCCGGCCCGCCCCGAGGGTGCGGCCGCGCGTGACCGCGTACGGACGGACCAGCGGACCGGCCTGGTCGTCGAACCACGGCTGACCGAAGCGCGTCATGACAATCGGTGCTCCACGTGCTCGCCCGGACCGACCCGGGTCTCCGTCGACAGATGCTGCCCCACCCGCGCCACGGTCAGATTCATCTCGTACGCCACCATGCCCACATTCGCGGTTTCGCTGGCCTGCAGGGCGATACACGCGTTGTCACCGGCGGAGGTGACGAACAGCACCGCCCGGTCCAGTTCGACCACGGCCTGCCGTACCCCGCCGCCGTCGAACCGGTTGCCCGCCGACCGCGCCAGCCCGTACAGCGTCGCCGACATCGCCGCGAAGTGTTCGGCATCCTCCCTGCTCATCGACGTACAGCGGCCCAGCAGCAGTCCGTCGGTGGAATGCACCACCGCGAACCGCACCCCGGCCAGCCGGTCGACGAGATCGTCGAGCAGCCAGTTCAGATCACCTGCGTTGGAAGAGGTCACCTTCGCCTTCCTGTCCTCCGGCGGGAGGAGACGAGATCTCCCGCCGCCCTTGCCTGGTTCCATTGTCTATGGCCGTGAAGAGATTACGGGTCTGTTCGGCCGAGCGTGGCTGCTGCGCACCTTCTTCGGTGTTCCGGACGTCGGCGAGCTCCGGGGCGAGGCTGGCCTGCTTGCGCCGCCGGGGCAGCGGCGGCCGGGTCGGATACCCGGTGCGGCCGCCCCGCGGCTCGTACTGCGACGGGACCGGCGCCGCGTGCCGGCCCGTGGTGGTGGCCGCCGCGGCGGCCACCGGCCACGGTGCGAGAGCGGGGAATTCGCCGGTGGCCGGCGGATCGGGGATGCGGGTGAACCGGTCCGGCAGATGATCGACCGCCATAGTGTCCGGCGACGCGACCAGCGCCACCGGGATCAGCACGATCGCGCGTACCCCGCCGTAGTCGGATTCGGTGAGCCGCACCGAGATTCCGTGCCGGCCGGCCAGCTGGGCCACCACGAACAGGCCGAGCCGGGAATCGGAGGTCAGCGCCGCGACCCCGAAATCCGGTGGCTCGGCCAGCATCCCGTTGACCCGGTCCATCTCCGCGGGTTGCATCCCCATGCCCTGATCGGAGATCTCGAGCACCACGCCGCGGCCCACCGTCGAACCGGTGACCATCACGTTCGACTGCGGTGGCGAGAACGAGGTGGCGTTGTCGACCAGCTCCGCGAGCAGGTGGATGAGGTCGGCCACCACCGCGCCGACCACATGCGCGTCGGGGATCCGGGCGGCGTGTACCCGGACGTAGTCGAGGGTTTCGCCGACCGCGCTGCGCACCACCTCCACCAGCGGCACCGGACGGCGCCACTGCCGGCCGGGCAGGCCGCCGCCGAGGATGATCAGATTCTCCGCGTTGCGCCGCTCCCGGGTGGCCAGGTGGTCGAGCCGGAACAGGGTGTCCAGCGTCGCCGGATCCTCCTGCTGCGATTCGGCCTCGTCGAGGATCTCCAGCAGCCGGTGCACCACCACCTGGCTGCGGTGCGCGATGTTCAGGAAGACCGCGCGCACACCCTCGCGGGTCCGCGCCTCGGTGATCGCGGCGCCGATCGCGGCGTTGTGCGCCTGGGTGAACGCGCGGGCCACCTGACCGACCTCGTCGGAGCCGAAGTCCAGGGTCGCGGACAGCGTGGTGGTGTCGAGCTGTTCACCCGCGGCGAGCCGGCGGGTCACATCGGGCAGTTGCTGCTCGGCCAGCGCGAGCGTCTGCGTCCGCAGCCGCTGCAGCCGGCCGATCAGCCGGTTCGCCAGCAGGACGGCGATCGCGAAGGCCAGCACCGAGATCGCCAGCGCGCCACCGCCGGCCAGCGCCGCGTTGCGCGAGGTGCGGTTCACCGCGTCGAGCGCGGCCTTGTTGGTCTTGACGCTCTCCTCCTCCCACACTTGCAGGGTACGGGTGGAGACGTCGGTCGCGGCCGCACGCCAATCGGCGATCGACATCGGGGGTGGTTGGATCGCACCGGTTTTGGTGAGTGGGGGATCGATGACCCATTCCTCCATCGCCGCCAGGCGTTGCCAGGCAGGGGAACTCACGATCGATTTGGCGACGTCGTTGTCCGTCCCGATCAACTGCGTGGCCAGCGGCGGCATTTCGGTGCGATAGAAGCCGACCTGGTTGCGGTAGTCGTCCAGCTGCGCGGGCGACAGCGGCGTGCCGCCCAGTACGACGCCGGTCAGCGCGATGCTGCGCGACAGCGATTCCAGCGCCAGCAGCAGTTGCAGCCCGTGCTGCATCTCGAGTGTGATCGCCGGATTGGGCGCATCCTTCACCACGCCGGTGCTGCTGCCCGAGACGCCGTCGAGGATCTGGTTGAACACGCCGTAGATGTTGTCCGGGGGCATGGCCCCGGCATCGACGGCCGCCCGCATCCGGGGCATCGACGCGGTCAGGGTGTTGAACCCCTCCTCCGCGTAGGAGGCGCGTTTGCCGTAGGCGTTGTTGTTGACCATCTGCTGGATCGGAGCGACCGCGCGCAGGGCGTCGTCCACCTGCTGCCGGGCCTTGGCCAGCGCGGCGGGATCGCCCTGCCCGGACTGCAACCATATCGACTGCATGCGCTCCTGCTGGAACGCGTCCACCAGGGGGCCGCCGATCTGGTTGGTGCCACCCAGTACCGCCAGCCAATCGTGGGCGTCGCGGCTCTCGGAGTACAGATAACCGGCCGTGCCGACACCGATGCTCAGCAGTGCCAGGCTCGGGACGAACGCGATCACGAGTATGCGGGTGCGTACCCCGCCGGTCCTCGCCTTGAACATCGGCATACTGTAACGATTACTGCATGCGCCGGGGACCGTTTCGCGCACGCTGCTGCCGGGGGCCGCTCCCAGCGGCAACACGAGTGGAGCCCATCGCGATTCGACCGGCCGCGATCCGTTCCCGATCGGCCGCCCGGGTGGTGGTTCTACGCTGGACGAACCATGAGCGACGACGATTTCCAGACCGCCTTCTGGTCGGCCAAACACGCCCTGGCCGTCGCGGCGGCCGCCGCCTATGCCGAACACGGTGTCTACGAGGGTCAGCAGTTCATCCTGCGCTGCCTGTGGGCCGAGGACGGCCTGGCGCCGGGCGAGGTCGCCAAGCGGCTGGGCCTGGCCACGCCGACGGTGACGCGGGCGACCACCCGGATGGAGGCCGCCGGGCTGGTCCGCCGCGAGCCGCATCCGACCGACCGCCGCCTGGTCCGCCTGCACCTGACCGACCGCGGCCGCGAACTGGAACATCGCATCGAGGAGGCCGGCGCGCAGCTCACCGAGCGCGCCCTCGCGGGTTTCACCGCCGCCGAGCGGGTCACCGTACTGGCGGCGCTGCGCCGGATCGAGCGCAATCTGGACCGCGGCCCGGCTCAGTAGGCGCGGAGGGTGGCGGTGAGTTCCGCGGCGAAGGTGTCCGGAGACAGTCCGGCGGCGGTCAGTACCCGGACGAAGACGCAGTCGGGCAGGCGCAGGATCGCCAGTTGCAGATGTTCGACGCCGATGTGGTCGTGGCCGAACTCGCCGGCGATCCCGCCCGCGGAACGCAGCATCGCGAACCGGTCGGCGCTCATCCGGTAATCCGGCGCGCCGAGTGCCGCACCGACCGATGCGGCGAGCCGCTCCCGATCGCCGCCGAGCCGGCCCAGGACCTGGGTCGGTACCGCGGCCGGATCGTGCAGTACCGCGAATTGCAGATGGTCGGCGCCGGTCTCGTCGTGCCCGCGCTCCCGGGCGACCGCCTCCGCGTAGCCGAGGATCCAGTTCATGCGGGGGGTGAGGATGACTCCCTGGTGTCCGGTGGACATCCTCCGATGGTGCGCAGATCTGCGCACCGTGTCCAGTCCGATGGTCACAGGTGCGTCGCGGGATGACCCGGCACCGGATTTGCTGATCGTATGCTGATCATGCTTGCCGACGATGTCCGCCTGCGTGGGAGAGGGAGAACGCCGTATGCCGGACTCGAAGCCGAACATCCTGGTCATCTGGGGCGATGACATCGGGATCACGAATCTGAGCTGCTACAGCGACGGGTTGATGGGTTACCGGACCCCCAATATCGACCGGCTGGCCGCCGAGGGTATGCGGTTCACCGATTCCTACGGCGAGCAGAGCTGCACCGCGGGGCGCGCGGCATTCATCTCCGGTCAGAGCGTGTACCGCACGGGTATGAGCAAGGTCGGCGTGCCGGGGGCGGATATCGGGTTGTCGCACGAGGATCCGACGATCGCGGAGCTGATCGGACCGCTCGGCTACGCGACCGGGCAGTTCGGCAAGAACCATCTCGGTGATCTGAACAAGTACCTGCCGACCGTGCGCGGATTCGACGAATTCTTCGGCAACCTCTATCACCTCAACGCCGAGGAGGAACCGGAGCTACCGGATTTCCCCAGCGCGCAAGCCTATCCGCGGCTGCACGATCTCCAGTTGCCGCGCGGGATGCTGCGGTGCCGGGCCACCGACGTCGACGACGACACCGAGGATCCGAAATTCGGCCGGGTCGGCAAGCAGCGGATCGAGGACACCGGGCCGCTGACCAAGAAGCGGATGGAGACCGTCGACGACGAGATCGCCGACGCCTGTATCGATTTCATCCGCCGGCAGCACCAGGCCGGGACCCCGTTCTTCGTATGGCTGAACTTCACCCACATGCATGTGCGCACCCACACCAAACCCGGCAGTCGCGGGCAGGCCGGATTCTGGCAGTCGGCGTATCACGACACGATGATCGATCACGACCGCAATGTCGGTCAGGTCCTGGATCTGCTGGACGAACTCGGGCTGGCCGAGGACACGATCGTCATCTACAGCACCGACAACGGCCCGCACGCCAACACCTGGCCGGACGGAGCGACGACGCCGTTCCGCAGCGAGAAGGACACCAACTGGGAGGGCGGGTTCCGGGTGCCGGAACTGATCCGCTGGCCCGGCCGCATCCCGGCCGGTGTGGTGTCCAACGAGATCGTCCAGCACCACGATTGGCTGCCGACGCTGATCGCCGCCGCCGGGGACCCCGACATCGTGGCGGAGCTGAAGAAGGGCCACACCGCCGGGGACAAGGCCTTCAAGGTCCATATCGACGGCTACAACCTGCTGCCCTATCTGACCGGGCAGATCGAGCACAGTCCCCGGCGCGCGATGGTGTATTTCTCCGACGACTGCGACGTGCTCGGCATCCGGTTCGAGAACTGGAAGATCGTGTTCATGGAGCAACGGGCCACCGGCACGCTGGGGATCTGGGCCGAACCGTTCACCCCGTTGCGCATACCGAAGCTGTTCAACCTGCGCACCGACCCGTTCGAGCGCGCCGACGGCACCTCCAACACCTACTGGGACTGGTTCCTCGACCACGACTACATCGCCGCCTACGGCACCGCGATCGGGACCGCGTTCCTCGAGACCTTCCGGGAGTTCCGGCCCCGGCAGGAGCCCGCCACGTTCACCATCGACCACGCCGTGGCCAAACTGCGCGAATATCTGGCCCGGGACTGAGGCGCTCAGTGCCCGCAGGCGTTGACCCATTCCGACATGCCGTCGGCGAACTGCTGCCGTTTCCAGATCGGAACCTCGTGCTTGATCCGATCGATCAGCGCGGCGCAGGTGGCGAACGCCTCGGCCCGGTGCGGTGCGGCCACCGCGGCCACGACCGCCAGATCGCCGATGGTCAGCGCGCCGATCCGATGCGCGACGGCCACCGGCAGCCCGGACTCGCGGGCCACCTCGGCGCATACGCGGTGCAGGAACTGCTCGGCCTGCGGATGCGCCGAGTACTCCAGCGCGGAGACCGGCTGCCCGCTGTCGTGGTCGCGGACCTTGCCGGTGAACACGACGACCGCGCCGTATTCCGGGCCGCTGACCGCCTGTTCGACCTCGGCCGGGTCCAGCGGCCGCTCGTCGATCCGGGTCAGCCGCACGCGCGACAGGGTGTCAGTCATGCCTACCTCCTCCGGCCACCTGGGCCAGCAGATGTTCGAGCAGTGGCTCCAGCACCGCGATACCGTCCCGGACGCCGCCCGGGGAGCCGGGCAGGTTGATCACCACCGAGCGTCCGGTGAGGCCCGCCGCGCCGCGGGACAGGGCCGCCAGCGGGAACTTCTCGGCGCCGAAGCGGCGGATCGCCTCGGCCACGCCGGGCAGTTCGCGGTCGAGCAGCGCCAGCGTCGCCTCGGGGGTGGCATCGGTGGGGGAGGCGCCGGTTCCGCCGGTGGTGATCACCAGGGCGGGGGTTCCGGTCAGCGCGTCCGCCAGGCCGTTGGCGATCTCGGCGTCGGCGTAGACCAGTGGTCCGCGCACCATGAAGCCGAGGCCCCGCAGCCAGTCCACCAGTACCGGGCCGGTGGTGTCGAGGCGCGTCCCGGCGGCCGTGCCGGTGGACGCCACCAGGACCGCGGCGCGGCGGGGTTCGTCCATGGGCTCCGGCGCCTCGGTGGGCCGCCGGTGCTCGTGCCCGGTCTGCTCGGGTGGGTGTCCGGCCGGCTCGGGGGCGTGTGCGGCCGGCGCGGGGGAGTCCGGCGTGGCCTGCGGTGTTCCGGCCGTCGAATCGTCTCGGGGAGAAGGTGATTCGCCGGGCACCGGCGCGGCGGTGCCGGGATCCGGGCTGCCGGCGCCGGGGTGCGCCGGTTCGGGGTCCAGGGTCGGCGGCTGGAAGGCCGCCTGTTCGCGCTCCCAATGTCCTTGCTTCCCACCGTCTTTGGTGAGCAGGCGAATACCGTCGAGCACGGCGGCCGGGTCGATCGCCTTGACCATGTCGTGCAGGGTGAGCCCGGCGACGGCGACCGCGGTGAGGGCCTCCATCTCGACGCCGGTGGGGCCCTTGGTCTTCGCGACGGCCTCGATCATGATGGCGTCGACGGTGAAGCCGAAGTGGATGTCGACCGAGGACAGGGCCAGCTGATGACACAGCGGGATCAGCTCCGAGGTCTTCTTCGCGCCCATGATGCCCGCCAGCCGGGCCGTGGCCAGCACATCGGCCTTGGGCATATCGTCGGCGCGGACCAGTTCCACCACCCGGGACGTGGTGCGCAGGATGCCGGCGGCGAGCGCGGTCCGCACCGTGTCGGCCTTGGCGCTCACGTCGACCATGCGGGCGCGGCCCTCCGAATCCACGTGGGACAGACGGGGATCGCCGGTCTGCTCGCTCATAGTTCCCGCACTTCCACACTCGTGCCCACGGCCAGGTCGGTGGCGGCCGCGGGGATGTCGATCAGGACGTCGGCCTGGGCCATCGCGGCGATCAGATGCGATCCCGGGCCCGAAACCAGCGTCACCCCATCGGCTTCCAGTCTGCCGCGGAGGAACTGCCGCCGCCCGGCCGGTGACCGCACCGGATCGCGTAGCGGCACCACGTATCCGGGGATCTCGGGCAGGCCCGCGAGGTCGCGCAGGATCGGCCGCGCGAACACCTCGAACGACACCAGGGTGCTCACCGGATTGCCGGGGAAGCTCAGTACCGACACCCCGTCGATCACGCTGACGCCCTGCGGGCCGCCGGGTTGCATGGCGACGGAACCGAATTCGCCGCCGAGAGGGGCCAGCGCGTCCTTGACCACCTCGAAGTCGCCCTTGGACACGCCACCGGAGGTGAACACCACGTCCGCGGATCGGGTTGCGGCGCCGAGCAGTTCGCGGAAGGACGCGGCATCGTCGCGGCTGTGCTCGATCGACACCACCTCGACCCCGTTGGCGGCCAGCGCGGCGGCCAGGGCGATGCCGTTGGAATCGTAGATCTGCCCGGGGCCCAGGCGGGTGCCCGCGGGCACCAGTTCGTCGCCGGTGGTGAGCACGGCCGCGTGGATCGGCCGGAACACCGGCACGGTGGTGAGCCCGACCGCGGCCAGGACGGCGATGTGCCGGGGCGCGACCAGCGTCCCCGCCGCCACCAGCCGCTCGCCGGCCCGGACGTCGGTACCCGGCTCGCGGACGAAATCGCCTGCGGCGCGGGCCTGTTCGATCGTGACCGTGACGCCGTCGGTGCCGGTGTCCTCGACCGGCACGACGCAGTCGGCGCCCGTGGGCAGCGGCGCGCCGGTCATGATCTTCAGCGCGGCGCCGGGCGGCAGCGTCGCACCGCCGCGGTCGCCCGCGGCGATCACGCCGGCCAGCGGGAGTGTGACGGGTACGGTGGCCAGCGATTCGGCCCGCACCGCGTACCCGTCCATCGCGGAGTTACGGAACACCGGCAGATCCACCGGCGCGAGCACGTCCTCGGCCAGCCGCCGGCCCAGTGCCGCGGTCAGCGGGGCCCGGTCGATCGCGCGCCAGGCCAGCGGCCGCAGCAGTTGCTCGACACGATCGCGATGCGCTTCGACGGACCACGCCGAAGCGGGTGCGGGCCGGGTATTCATGAGGCCAGCCTAACGGTGGGCCGGTTCGGTTCCGACCGGTCGCCGCCTCGAAACGCTGCGCCCGCCGCCGTGCCCCGGGCGGCGTGCGGTATATCCGGTGGGACGGAATTCGATCTCGGTGCGGGACCGTAGCTCGGAATTTCCGGAGTTGCGGACGGATTTCCCGGATGCCGCCGCAGCCTCGGTGATACGGCCCGCCGGTCGCGCGATCGGACCGTCGAGCGGCCAGCTCACCGAGGGCCGTCGGGTGGGCGTGAGATCGATGAGTGGACATAATGGGCGGATGACCGTCGTTCTCATGGGGCTCCCTGCGGTGCGGGGTGGGCGTCCCGCGCTCGACGGCCGGCCCGACACCCCCGAGCTGGTCGACAAATTCGGCCGCATCGCCCGGGATCTGCGCGTGTCGATCACCGAGAAGTGTTCGCTGCGGTGTACCTACTGCATGCCCGAGGAGGGCCTGCCTGCCATTCCGGGCCACGAGTTGCTGTCCGCGCCGGAGATCGTCCGGCTGGTCGCGCTGGCGGTGCGGGAACTCGGGGTGCGCGAGGTCCGGTTCACCGGCGGCGAGCCGCTGATGCGGCGTGATCTCGAGGAGATCGTCGCGGGCTGCCGGGCGGAGGTGCCGGGCACCCCGCTGGCCATGACCACCAACGGCGTCGGGCTGGAGCACCGGGCACGCGGCCTCGCGGCGGCCGGGCTGCGCCGGGTCAACGTCTCGCTGGACACCGTCGACCGCGCCGGATTCGCCCGGCTGACCCGGCGCGACCGGCTGGCCTCGGCGCAGGCGGGTATCCGCGCCGCGCACGCGGCCGGGCTGGCGCCGGTCAAGGTGAACGCGGTGCTCATGCGCGAAACCCTTTCCGGCGCAGCGGATCTGCTGCGCTGGTGCCTCGACGAGGGCTGTGAACTGCGGTTCATCGAGGAGATGCCGCTGGACGCCGATCACGAATGGGCCCGCGCCAACATGATCACCGCCGCCGAACTGCTGGACGTGCTCGGCGCGCGCTTCACCCTCGAGCCGATCGGCCGGTCGGATCCGTCCGCGCCGGCGGAGACCTGGCTGGTCGACGGCGGGCCCGCCACGGTCGGCATCATCGCCTCGGTCACCCGCACGTTCTGCGGCGACTGCGACCGCACCCGGCTCACCGCCGACGGAATGGTGCGGTCCTGCCTGTTCAGCGATCAGGAATACGATCTGCGCAGCCTGTTGCGCACGGGCGCCTCCGATGCCGAGGTGGCCGGCGTGTGGCGGGGTGCGATGTGGAACAAGTGGGCGGGCCACGGCATCGACGCCGAGGGTTTCGTGCCGCCGGAACGAACGATGGGAGCAATCGGTGGTTGAGATCCGCTACTTCGCCGCCATCGCCGACGCGGTCGGCAAGGTGAGCGAACGTTTCGACCTGCCCGCCGAGGCCACCGTCGCCGACCTGCGCCGCGTACTCACCGGGACCTACGGCCCCGAGCTGGATCCGATGTTGAAGGTGTGCGCCTTCCTCATCGACGACGAGCTGACCCGCGACGATGCCGCCGTGCTCACCGCCCGGGTCGACGTGCTGCCGCCGTTCGCGGGCGGGTGACGCGCCGCCGCGCGTGCCGTCGGCGCGGGTGAGGACCTCGCCCGGTTACGCCGCGACGATCGCGCGGACCAGATGTTCCCAGTGGTCGACGATCTGGTCCGGGGTGTAGCCGAGGACCCGGATCTGGTGCAGTACCAGGGCGGCGTCCAGGCTCGCCAGCAGCGTGTCGGCCAGCAGCGGGATGTCGCCCCTGGCTCCGGCCTGCCGGAGCAGCAGGGCCACATGGGTTTTGGCGATGTTGTAGGGCGCGCTGGCGTGGGTGCCCCGGTCGGCGGCGCGGCGCAGTTCGCCCTCGACCTGGATGAGCGCCATCCGCGCCCGGCCGAACGCGATCAGCCGGGTCAGCGGCGGCGCGTCGGGACCCAGCGGCGGCGGCCCGAACATGTAGGCGGCCTGCATCTTCCGATCGGATTGATCGAGCAGTGCGAGCATCAGCCCGGCGCGGTTGCCGAACCGGCGGAACACCGTGCCCTTGCCGACCCCGGCGCGCTTGGCCACCGCGTCCATCGTGACCGCGTCGGCGCCCTCCTCGCGGACCAGTTGCTCGGCGGCGTCCAGCAGCAGTTGCCGGTTGCGGGCGGCGTCGCTGCGTTCCGGATGTCCGAGTACCGACAGGCTAGGGAACAGGTCGGAGCCGGACAGATCCACCGAGACCGGCTCGATCGGCAGGTGGATCGGCAGGGTCCCGGCCGGTTGCTCGAGACACGGATCGGACGGGTCGTCTGTGTCACGGCTCACGACGGGCATCCTCGGGGGGCGGAATGAAAGCGGACCATGGTCCGGTTATCCTGACGTACAGGCGCCGTGCGCCGCAACACCGCTTCAGGAGGAATCGTCAATGTCCCAGACTCGCATTCTCGCGCTCGTCGGCAGCCTGCGGGCCGCGTCGATCAATCGGCAGCTCGCCGAAGCCGCGGCGCAGACCGCCCCGTCGGGCGTGGAGGTGAGCATCTACGAGGGCCTCGGCGACATTCCTTTCTACAACGAGGACCTCGACGTCGAGGGGCAGGTGCCCGCCGCGGCCACCGCCCTGCGTGCCGCGATCGCCGACGCGGACGCGTTGCTGCTGTTCGTGCCCGAGTACAACGGCACCATCCCGGCCGCGCTGAAGAACGTCATCGACTGGGCGTCGCGCCCGTACGGCGTCGGCGCGATCAAGGGTAAGCCGACCGCGGTGATCAGCGCCTCCATCAGCGCGAATGCCGCCAAGTGGGCGCACGGCGACACCGTGAAGGCGCTCGGCGTCGCGGGCGCCGCGGTCGTGGAGGACGCCACCGTGCACTTCGGCGGCGTCGGCCAGCGGTTCGCCGAGGCCACGCCGAGCCAGGACGCCGAGACCATCGCGGAACTCGCCGGCGCGATCCGCGAGCTGGTCACCGGGATCGCTCAGGTCGCCGCCTGATCCGTCCCGAGGCGCCGGATCGCTCCGGCGCTCGTCCAGGGCCCGCCCCCGTCGCAACGCCGACGGGGGCGGGCCCTTGTCGTACCGGCGACAGGTGGCCGAAGGGGTCCACGGTGCTTCCGGGATGGATGGGATCACTGTGACGAATGGGAGAGATGGGTTTGCTGAGAAGGAACTGTTGTGTGAAATCGTGATCTGCGCCACTGTCGTGTCGAGTTGCGGGATCGTCTGTCCAGGTACTTACGTCCGGCGAATTCCATCCGTGTGACTCGCTACATGTCGTGTTGGATGATTCTGTCGGCCACTAGGTGTAGTGTCTCGAGTACCGGAAGGCGACGCGGATTCCGAGCCGGTCACGGCAGGGAATCCGACGGCGCCGGGCCTTGGTCGGTCCGTCGGCGGCATGCGCCCGGCGTTGGCTGGACACCACCCGATGCTGTCGTTCTTTCCGGGGTATGCGCAGCACCACACGGATCTGCTCAGTCGTGCACTGCAAGGTTGCATCGGGTCGAGGATGAAGAGAGAGGGATACTCATGACCGTCACCGTCTACACCAAGCCCGCATGTGTGCAGTGCAATGCCACCTACCGCGCGCTCGACAAGGTCGGCGTCGACTACGAGGTCATCGACATCTCGGAGAATCCCGATGCGCGTGACTACGTGATGGCGCTGGGCTATCTGCAGGCCCCGGTCGTCGTCGCCGGCGACGAGCACTGGTCCGGCTTCCGCCCGGACCGGATCAAGTCCTTGGCCGCCCTGGTGGCCTGAGTAGCTGCCCGCTCCATCGGGCGGGCGGCCGGGAAGGGGTGCGGCTGCGATGATCGACACCGATCTGCCCCGCACGGGCGGGGAGGGGCTGCTGGTCTACTTCTCGAGCGCCTCAGAGAATACGCACCGTTTCGTCGAGCGACTGGGTCTGCCGGCCGTTCGTATTCCGCTCCACACCGCCGACTCGCTCCGCGTCGACGAGCCCTGTGTGCTGATCTGCCCCACCTACGGCGGCGGTCGACATGTGTTGGGGGGCAACCGATCCGACAAGGAATTCGTCCCGAGGCAGGTGGCGAAGTTCCTCAACGATCCACACAATCGTGCGTTGCTGCGCGGCGTCATCGCGGCCGGCAACACCAACTTCGGTGAGACGTACTGCTATGCGGGAGAGGTCATCTCCCGCAAGTGCGGGGTGCCGTACCTGTATCGCTTCGAACTCATGGGAACCGCGGAGGACGTCGAGCGCGTCCGAGAGGGATTGGGATTGTTTTGGCAACGACCACAGCACCGGCCGGAAAGACGGCCCGCCTAGAGCGTCCGGTCAGTAGTGAGGCCGCCACCGACGGCCTCGACTACCACGCCCTCAACGCGATGCTGAACCTGTACGGCCCCGACGGCGAGATCCAGTTCGACAAGGACATCGCCGCCGCCCGCCAGTACTTCCTGCAGCACGTCAACCAGAACACCGTCTTCTTCCACAACCTGGACGAGAAGCTCGACTACCTGGTCCGGGAGAACTACTACGAGGCCGAGGTACTGGACAAGTACAGCCGGGCCTTCGTGAAGAAGCTGTTCCAGCAGGCGTACGCGAAGAAGTTCCGGTTCCCGACCTTCCTCGGCGCGTTCAAGTACTACACCTCGTACACGCTCAAGACCTTCGACGGTAAGCGCTATCTGGAGCGGTTCGAGGACCGTGTCTGCATGGTCGCGCTGACCCTCTCCGACGGTGACGAGGCGCTGGCGCAGGAACTGGTCGAGGAGATCATCTCCGGCCGTTTCCAGCCCGCCACCCCGACCTTCCTCAACTCGGGCAAGCAGCAGCGCGGCGAACCGGTCAGCTGCTTCCTGCTGCGCATCGAGGACAATATGGAGTCCATCGGACGTTCCATCAACTCCGCGTTGCAGCTGTCCAAGCGCGGCGGCGGAGTCGCGTTGCTGCTCAGCAACATTCGTGAGCACGGCGCGCCGATCAAGAAGATCGAGAACCAGTCCTCGGGTGTCATCCCGATCATGAAGCTGCTGGAGGATTCCTTCTCCTACGCCAATCAGCTCGGCGCGCGCCAGGGCGCGGGTGCGGTGTACCTGCACGCGCACCATCCGGACATCTACCGCTTCCTCGACACCAAGCGGGAGAATGCGGACGAGAAGATCCGCATCAAGACGCTGTCGCTGGGTGTGGTCATCCCGGACATCACCTTCGAGCTGGCCCGCAAGAACGAGGACATGTATCTGTTCTCGCCGTACGACGTCGAGCGCATCTACGGTAAGCCGTTCGCCGATATCGATGTCACCGCGAAGTACCACGAGATGGTGGACGACAAGCGGATTCGCAAGACCAAGATCAAGGCGCGCGAATTCTTCCAGACGCTGGCCGAGCTGCAGTTCGAGTCGGGCTATCCGTACATCATGTACGAGGACACGGTGAACCGGGCGAATCCGGTGGCGGGCAAGATCACCCACTCCAACCTGTGCTCGGAGATCCTGCAGATCTCCACCCCGTCGGTCTACAACGACGACCTGTCCTATGCGAAGGTCGGCAAGGACATCTCCTGCAACCTGGGCTCGCTGAACATCGCGCAGACCATGGATTCGCCGGATCTCGGCCGCTCGGTGGAGACCGCGATCCGCGCGCTCACCGCGGTGTCGGACCAGACCCACATCCACTCGGTGCCCTCGATCGAGCAGGGCAACAACGAATCCCACGCCATCGGCCTCGGCCAGATGAACCTGCACGGTTATCTGGCGCGGGAGCGGATCCACTACGGATCCACCGAGGGCATCGACTTCACCAACATGTACTTCTACACGATCGCCTACCACGCGATCCGCGCCTCCAACCGGATCGCGATCGAACGTGGCCGTGCCTTCGGCGGTTTCGAGAATTCGAAGTACGCCAGCGGGGTGTACTTCGACAAGTACACCGAGCAGCCGTGGGAGCCGGCCACCGACCGGATCCGGCAGCTGTTCGCCGACGCCGGGGTGCGCATCCCGACCCGGGACGACTGGCGTGAACTGCGGGCGTCGGTGATGGAACACGGTATCTACAACCAGAATCTGCAGGCCGTACCCCCGACCGGCTCGATCTCCTACATCAACAACTCCACCAGCTCGATCCACCCGGTGGCGTCGAAGATCGAGATCCGCAAGGAGGGCAAGATCGGCCGGGTCTACTATCCGGCGCCCTACATGACCAACGACAACCTCGAATACTTCGAGGACGCTTACGAAATCGGCTACGAGAAGATCATCGACACGTACGCCGCCGCCACCCAGCACGTCGACCAGGGCCTGTCGCTGACGCTGTTCTTCCAGGACACCGCCACCACCCGCGACGTCAACAAGGCGCAGATCTACGCCTGGCGCAAGGGAATCAAGACGCTGTACTACATCCGGATCCGGCAGATGGCCCTGGAGGGTACCGAAGTCGAGGGTTGCGTGAGCTGCATGCTCTAGAAGCCGTGGCGCACAGGGTGTTTCCGGTTCGGGATGCACCCTGTGGGGCTACCGAGCGTCAGGGGAACATGTCGGCGACGTTTGCCAGGCACAGGAACACCGCGAAGCACCAGAATTTGATCAGCTGCCAGAGGGTGATCGGATAGTCGCCGGGATTGTGCAGGCGCAGCCCGAACACGGCCTTGCCGATCGTGGTGTGGGTCAGGCGCTGAAAGAACGTCCGGTGCGCGAACGAGACCACAGCCCAGGCCAGTACGGCGCACACGATGGCCGGCTGGGGGCCGACGGCGTGTTCGGAGGCGGCGAACCAGACTCCGGTCGCGACCCCCGCGTGCAGGGCCGTGTCGATGAGGAAGGCGAGCGTCATCACCAGCGAGCGCACCCATCCGTCGAGCCCGGGAAACCAACGGCTGCGCGCGAACAGGTCCATCGCCCCCGGCCGGGTTGTGCCATCCAGCGCGGGCTGCTGCTGCTCGTTCATTTCCCCATCCCACCCGATCGTTCTTGTGTATCGCTTGGCGTCCGGTTGCGATCGCAGGCTGCGGCGGTCGGTTCGCCGGGCCTGCGCCGATCGATGTCATCTCGTAGATTTCCCTCCGGCGGTAAAACCGGTGGAACCCGATGTCGTCCGACGGCATGCTTATCGGCGATGAAGAAAGTTTCGAAACCACGATTGGGGATTGATTTCGGGCGGGTCGTCCAAGGGGCCGCGCTGGAGCCGGGAGGTGAGGACACGGTCTTCCTGTCCGGCGGGCTCGAGCAGGCGCTGAGCAGTCCACCCAGCGCGGGGGCGTTCGAGGTGCTGGCTCGGCTGGTGCCGCTGTTCGACGGTGCGTGGGTCATCTCCAAATGCGGGCCGCGGATCGAGGAGCGGACCCGGCAGTGGCTCGATCACCACGATTTCTACGGTGTCACGGGCGTGCCGCGCGATCATGTACGGTTCTGCCGGGCTCGCAAGGACAAGGCGATCCACTGTGGCGAGCTCGGTATCACCCACATGATCGATGATCGGCTGGATGTGCATCGAGCGCTGCAAGGGCTGGTGCCGCACCTGTTCTGGTTCGGTATGCAGACCGAGCCGGCGCCGGACTGGGTGGTGCCGGTGCCGACCTGGTCGGTGGCGGAGGCCGCCGTACTGGCCACGCTCGCCTGACGGGCCGGCGACTCCGGTATGCGCCGGGGTCGCGATCTGGCACACTGCGAGCACGGTCCCGCGTGGCACGTCGCACCCCTCCGTCATTCGGAGGAGAATGGTGTCGAGACACAAGGTGTTGTGCTGCCGAAGGTTGTCGGCCCCCAATAGTAGTGTTCTCCGGTGAGAAGACCGGCGAGGTAGAAGGGTGAGTGAACCAGCGTGAAGCTGATCGACCGGGTGTCCGCGATCAACTGGAATCGTGTGACCGACGAGAAGGACGCCGAGGTCTGGGATCGGCTCGTGGGCAACTTCTGGCTGCCCGAGAAGGTGCCGGTGTCCAACGACATCCCGTCGTGGAACACGTTGACGGCCAACGAGAAGCAGCTGACCATGCGGGTCTTCACCGGCCTCACCCTGCTGGACACCATCCAGGGCACCGTCGGCGCGGTCAGCCTGATTCCCGACGCGATCACCCCGCACGAGGAGGCGGTGCTGACCAACATCGCGTTCATGGAGTCGGTGCACGCGAAGAGCTACAGCTCGATCTTCTCCACACTGTGCTCCACCCGCGAGATCGACGATGCCTTCCGCTGGTCGGAGGAGAACCGTAACCTGCAGCGCAAGGCCGAGATCGTCCTCGAGTACTACCGGGGCGACGAGCCGCTCAAGCGCAAGGTGGCCTCCACACTGCTGGAGAGCTTCCTGTTCTACTCCGGCTTCTATCTGCCGATGTACTGGTCCTCACGCGCCAAGCTGACCAACACCGCCGACCTGATCCGCCTGATCATCCGCGACGAGGCCGTGCACGGGTACTACATCGGCTACAAGTACCAGAAGGGGCTGGAGCCGCTCACCCAGCCCGAGCGCGAGCAGCTGAAGAACTACACCTTCGAGTTGCTGTTCGAGCTGTACGAGAACGAGGTGGAGTACACCCAGGATCTCTACGACGAGGTCGGGCTCACGGAGGACGTCAAGAAGTTCCTCCGGTACAACGCCAACAAGGCGTTGATGAACCTGGGGTACGAGGGGTTGTTCCCGAAGGACGAGACGGATGTGAATCCGGCCATCCTGTCGGCACTGTCGCCGAATGCCGACGAGAACCACGACTTCTTCTCGGGGTCGGGGTCGTCGTATGTCATCGGCAAGGCGGTCAATACGGAGGATGAGGACTGGGAGTTCTGAGCCGCGCGCATTCCCTCGCCGGCGGCTTACCCTGCCAGGAGTGTTGATGCACCTGCCACCCGATATCGCCGCGCGGGCACTGCTGGACGAGTTTCCGTGGGTGGATGTCATGCCCGCGGCGGCTCGGCAACAGTTCGTCCACGATTTCGCTCGTGCTTTTCGAGCGTCCGCAGAACTGGGGGAGTGGTCCGTGTTGGCGCAAACCCTCGGAGAGTGGCGCAGTACTGCCGCGGTCTACGCGGATCCGGTTCTCGCGGAACAGCTTTCGGGCCCGATCGACGACGACTTCGGTCCGGTTCACGAGCCGATCGGAAACTGAACAGTGCCCGCCGAGAGTGGTGATCGGGTGGCGCCGCCGAGGCAGCCCGGGATGTGGGAAGCGCGGTTCGCGACGACGCATGCCGGCAAGGGGTGCGGGTGGGCACATCCGGTACTGCCCCGATCCGGTGCTGACGTTCGACCGCGCACACCTTCACGGAGAGAACCTTTTCGGTGCGGGGTAGGGTGGCCGCATGGTGGCCGGGGATGAGGTGACGGAGGCGGCGGGTACCGATCCGTGGGCGGCGTACCTGCCGGGCCAGGAGCTGGTGCCGTCCTATCTGGCGTCGCGGTTCGCGGCGCAGTATCGCGCGATCGTCGAGGTGATGCTGGAGGCGCAGGACACCAGCCTGACCGGGATGGCGTTCGACGAGATCGCCGCCCGGCTGCGGACCTGGCTGGGTGAGCGAGTCGAATCGGTCACGGCCGATCGGCTGGTGCGTGACGACCTGTTCCCGCTGGACGGTCGGCTGGACAGTCTGGTGAACTGGGGCGTCCTCACCCGATGGCAGGAACCGGCGCGCACCGGCGAGGATTTCCTGCGTCGTCGCGATCGGTTCCAGCTGACTCCGGTCGCCGCACGGTTACACGCGTTCTGGACACTGGAATTGGGGTCCGACGAGGATGCGGCCGCGGATCTGACCCTCGCGCCGCGGGCGATCCACGACCGCTTGCGGCAGTTCGCTGCCGCGGTGCGGGAGCGGCAGTTTCCCGCCGCCGCCGCCGAATATCAGCAGATCATCACCTTGCAGCACAGCATGGCGGTCGCGGCGCGCACGTGGCAGCGCAGTCTGGCACATGCGTTGTCCGGTGCGCCCGACCCTGGTAAACAGGAAATCCTCTGGCGCACTTTGCAATCCTATGTGGGGATGTGGGGTGAGCAGGTCGACATCTACACCCCGACCGTGGCAGCCCTGATCGACGAGCTGGAACCCTTACTGTCCGAACAGATCTGGCGGACCTGTGTGCGGGGCGCGTTGCCCGCCGATGCGGCGGACGGGATCGTCGAACCACAGGTGCGGCGCTGGGTGGGCACCTGGGCGGCGCTGCGCGGGTGGTTCGCCGGTGGTGACGGCCAGGCCCGTCGCCTACGCCGGCAGCTGCGCGATCTGGTGGCGCCGTGGGCGCGCAACATGCACATCCTGATGGACACCGGTGGCGCGCTCACCAGGCGAAGCGAATTGCTGGCACTGGCGCGGTCGATCGAACGCGCCCCGGACGACGAGTCCGCGTGGCGGATATGGGATACCGCGGTGGGCGTCTTCCCGGCCCGGCATCTGCTGGTCCCCGCGGAGGGCGCCGACGAGCACGCGGTGGCGTGGGCCGACGCGGATCCGGCACCGATCACCGCACGGTTCCGGGAACACGGTCACCGTGCAGCAGTCGGCAAGCGCACCAAGGCAATCGACAATTCGGCCGGCCGCGCGGCCGCGCGCCGGGCCCGGTCCGCGGCGCGGGCCGAGCGGCTGGCCGCCGAAGCGGAACTGCGAAGCCGTTCCGGCACGTCGATGTCCACGTGGGCGCCGTTGACCGAACCTCAGCTGGCGGTGCTGCTGGACTTCATCGCGGTAGCCCGGGCCCGCCGCGGTGAACCACAACGCACCGCGGTCACCGAGGACGGGCGGTGGCAGGTCACGCTGACCGGGCCGGCCGACGGCGCGACCACCGCCATCGATACCGCACAGGGCCGATTCGTCACCCGGGACTGGCTCTTCGAACTCGAACCGGCGCAGACGTAGTCGGCTATCGTTCAGCAGATGGGTGGGACCAGGGACGAAGTGGATCTGCGGCGCGCCTTCGTGGGCTTGCTCGCCAATCCCGTGGTGGATCGGCGCCGCGATCCGGAACTGTTCGGATTGGTGCGCCATCCGCGGCACCGCGTGGAGTTGTCGAACTGGTTCAGTTCTCGTCTCGGTTATCGGCTGGTCGTCACCGATACTGGTGCCCGGTTGTTCCGACTTCCGCTGGGGGACACGGTGATCGCGCCGCGACGCGTGGAGATGCCGCCGCGGCGTGCGCTGGTGCTGGCGTTGCTGGCCGCGGCGGCGGCCGAGGAGGCCGAGGAGATCACCACCACCCAGGACCTGTCGGATCGGGTGCGGGTGCTGTCGGGCCGGGACGACGCCGAACTCACCGAGTACGATCCGGACCGGTTCGCCGAGCGGAAGCTGTTCGCGACGGCGGTGAAACTGCTGCTGTCCACCGGCGCGCTCGCACCCGTCGACGCCGGCGGGGACGAACAGCGTGATGGGTGGACGCGGCGCACCGACCAGGTCGGCGGTACCTACGAGATACGGCGGGAGATGTTGCTGCGCATGGTCGATCCGGCCGCGCTCGCGGCGGCCCTCGGCACCCGCGGACCCGTCATTTCCGAAGGCGCCGAACGGTTTTCGGTGATGCGGCGGTTACTGGAATTGCCGGTGTGCCTGTACCGCGATCTGACCGAGGCCGAGCGGGCGTACCTGATCCGGCAGCGCAGCCGAATCGTGGCCTGGTGCACCGAGATGACCGGGTGGACAGTCGAACAGCGGGCGGAGGGACTGGCATTGATCGCCACCGAGGAATCGGACACCGACCTGCCGTTCCCGCGGCTGCGGGCCGTCGATTTCGTCAGTCTGATGGTGCTCGACGAACTGTATCGGCGGCGCGACGACGCGGACGTGGTGGGCGAGGCGGATCTGACGGCCGCGGTGGCAGAGGTCTCGGTGCGGCATCCCAAGTCGATCACCGCCGATATCACCGCCGACGCCGCGCGGCGGGAGCGCGTGCTCGATCTGCTGCGGGCATTGGATCTGATTCGCCCGGGTCCGAAGGCGGGTGAATGGCAGCTCACCCCGATCGTCGCCCGATACCGGGATCCGCGGGTTGTGGCGGTGACCGCTCGATTGGAGGACACGCAGTGACCGGAACGCTGGACCGCGTGGGGTTGGCGGACGAGGCCGCCTGGCTGCGGGCCGCGCAGACCGGTGGGCTACCCGCACCGGGGCGCACCCGATGGCAGCCGCTACGGGTCGGCATCGCGAATCTGTGGGAGTACGACGACGCCGAATTCTGGTTCGCCGACGGGCGATTGGTGCTGCGCGGCGGTAACGGCGCCGGTAAGACCAAGGTGCTCGAGCTGACCACGCTGATGCTGCTGCGTGGTGAGATCGCGCCGGCGGTGCTGGACCCATTCGGTTCGCAGCATCGGACCATGCGCTTCAATCTGCTGCCCACCGGCGACGGTGATGATCCGCGGCCGCCGGCGGACGCGGGGCTCGGCTATGCCTGGGTCGAATTCGGCCGCCGCGCCGACGACGGATCCGAGCAGTTCTTCACCTGTGGTCTCGGCGCGTCGGCGCGGACCGGAACCGGGTCCACGCCGGTGAGTACCTGGCATTTCGTCACCAGGATGCGGGTCGGACCGGATTTCTGCCTGATCCGCGAGGGACGGGCGATCGAGCAGAAGGATCTGAAGAAGTTCGACGGAATCACGATGCCGCCGAGCGCCGTTGCCTATCGGGCCCGGCTGGCCGACGAGTTGTTCGGGCTGTCTCCGGAGTCGTACGACAATCTCACCGAACTGCTCAAGCAGTTGCGCAAGCCGAAACTCGGAGAGCGGCTCAACCCCGCCAGCCTCGCCAATACCCTGCGAGATGCATTGCCGCCGTTGGCTACTCATGAGGTCGATCAGCTGGCCGACGGATGGGAGCATCTCGAGCAGCTGCGGTCGGCGATGCAGCGCACCGAGGACGCCGCGCGGGCGATCGCCACGTTCGTCCGGGTCGGGTGGCGGCCGTGGGCGCGCGTGGTGCTGCGCCGCCGCGCGGACGAGATGGCAAGTGCCACAACCCAGCTGGACCGGACGACGGCTGACAAGAAGGCGGCCGAGGGGCAGGTGGAGCAGGTTCGCGCCGAACTGGAGTCGACGCGAACGGTGCTGGCGGAGACCAGAACCGCGCACGCAGACAGCGATACCGCGTTGCGGGAGCTGCTGGAATCCCAGGTGTACCAGGACGCGGTCGCGGCCACCGGCAGGGTGGAGGGACTGCGCCGCGAAACCGCCGCATGGCGTTCCCGGCACGCGGATGTCGCGGCCAGGGTGCGGCGGGAGGAGATCTCAGAACGGGCGGCCCGTGATCGGACCGCCGGCGCCCGGGCTGAAACAGTCCGTGCCGGTGCGGAAGCCGAGCAGGTGGCGCAGCGACTGATCGCGGCCGCGGACGGCGCCGGGCTGGCGGGTGCGCTCGCGCGGCATCTGCCGGATCGTGACGTCGACGCACTGGGCGGCGAGTTCCAGTCCAGGACAGCGCGTTTTCGGCAGCTGCGGACGCTGGACCGCAAGCGCACCGACGCGCAACGGGACGCCGACCGGTCCGAGCAGTCCGTCGAACTGGCCTCGGCCGCGGTGCACCGGGCAGGTGTGGACGAGGACCGAGCCCGGCACGAGGTCCAGGTTGCGGCCGATATCCTGACCGAGCGGGTCCGGGCCTGGGCGGCCGAAGCGTCGGCCGCGGTCTGCGCCGGCGAGCTACTCGGCCGCTGGTGCGACATGATCCCGGAGATGACCGTCATCGACGATGCCGGATCGCCTCCGCCGCAACCACCGTCGGTGGTCGAGGCGATGCGCGCACATGTCGCGGAGATTCGGGGGACCTGGTCCGGGCGGGCCGAAGCGATCCGGCTCGAGCGGGCGCCACTGGTCACCGAACGGGACGCGGTCGCCGAACGGCTGGCCGTGGCGCGGCGCAACACGGAGTCCGAGCCCGCCGCACCGACGTCGTGGCAGCGCCGCACCCGGCCCGAACTCGGCGCCGACCGCGGTGCGCCGCTGTGGCGACTGGTGAATCCGGTTCCGGGAATGGACGATTCGACGCTCGCGGGATTGGAAGCCGCCCTGGCGGCGTCGGGACTGCTGGACGCATGGGTCGCCCCGGACGGATCGATCGACGCCGGTTCGATGGATATCCATGTCCCGGTGAGTGTTTCCGAAGTCCCGTCGAATCTGTCGGCGGTGCTGACGCCGGTGTCCGCGGGTGGGGTACCCGCCGGGATCGTCGCCCGGGTCCTGGCGGGTTTCGGCTGGTCCGAGCGGGCCGGCACCGCCACGGACGGTGATTGGTTTGCCGCCGAAGGGAGTTGGCGGCTCGGCGGGCTGGCCGGTCGAGCGGCGCCGTCCGGTCCGGCCGCCTACCTCGGCGCGACGGCGCGAGCGGCGGCTCGGGCACGATTGATCGCCCGGCTGGAAACCGAAGTGGCGGCACTGAATCAGCGGATCGAGGAGTGCGACGAGCAACTCGCCACCGCCGAAAGAGCTTTGGCACAGCTGGCGGTCGAAGCCCGCACCGTGCCGGCGGCCGGGGAGCGGGCCTTATCCGACGCGGTCGTGCGGTGGGCGGAACGCTACCGGTCCCGGCTGGCCCGCGCCGCGGAACTCGCCGATGCGGAGAGCGTCCACAATGCCGCTCTCGGCCGGTTGGACGACGCTCGCGCCGTATTCGCCGAATACGCCGGCACACACGGTTTCCGGCTGACCGAGCTCGACCTCCAGCAGCAGGCACTGACCGATTTCGGCGACCGGCTGACCGACTATCGGCACGCCCTCGACCTGCTCGGGGTGCTGGAGGAGGCCCTGTCCGGCGTACTGGCCGCCCACAGCGAGCGGCTCGACGTGCTGCGTGCGGCACAGGCCGAACTGGACGACGCCGCCACCGCGTTGCGGCAATCGCAGGTCAAGCTCGACACCGCGGAACTGGCGCTCGGCGCGGGCGCCCGGCAGCAACTCGATCGGAAGGAGGAGCTCCAGCAACTGCGCGACCGGCTCGCGCGGGAGATCGATGGGCATTCCGAGCGTCTGATCACGGCGCACTCGGCGCGACTGCACGCCGAGAATGTGCTCGACAACCACGAACAGCGGCGTGCGGAGGCCGAACAGCGGCGCGACGCGGCGATGACCGCGCTCTGGGAGGCGGTCGACGCCGGACTCGCTCGCACCCTGGATCTGGAGTTGCCGGAGCGCCGCGTGGTGCAGTCGGCCCGGGAGCTCGCGACCGGGATCCGCCGCACGATCGAGGTGAAAGCCGAAGAGGCCGACCAGTCCCGGGCGTGGGGTGGCTGCGTGCAGAGGCTCGAGGAGCTCCGGCAGGCACTGCTGCCGTCGCAGGATGCCCGGGTGCTCGACGAGGACGACACCCTGCCCCGGGTGGAGATCCACAGTGACAGCACCCACGGCTTCGAACTCCCGCCCGACGCCGCCGACACCCTGGCCGACCTGGTGCGTAATCAACGGGAGAGCTACGACGCGGAGCAGCAGCGGGTGCTCGCCACCCTGCTGGGGTCGACCTTCATCGAACATCTGAAGGACCGCCTGGATTACACCACCCGCACCTTCGCCAATATCAACACGCACCTCGTCTCGCATCCGACCCGGCAGGGGCATGCGGTGCGTGTGGTGTGTGAAGCGGACCCGGCCGACCCGGATGCGGAGGCCGTCGTCGGCGCGCTGGGCCAGGGATACGCCGAATTGTCACCGGAGCGGCAGGAGATGGTGCGGGAATTCCTGTCCCGCCGGATCGATCAGGCCCGCAGTGATGCGGCGGCCGAAGGGGCCGCCGACTGGAAACAGCAGCTCACCCGGGCACTCGACTACCGTGGCTGGCTGCGGATCACGTTGCAGTACCGGCCCGGGTCGACCAGTCGGTGGTCGCTGTTCGACGCGGCCAAACACGGGGCGAAATCCGGTGGTGAGAAGGTGGTGCTGCTGTCCCAGCCGCTGTTCGCGGCCGCCGTCGTGGCCTACGACGCGGCGGTCGCGCACGCGCCGCGGTGGGTGTGGCTGGACGAGGCGATGACCGGAGTGGATACCCAGATCAAGGCCTCCTTCATGGGGCTGACCGTGGATTTCGAACTCGACATCATGCTGACCGCGCACGACGAATGGTGCAACTACGAGACCGTGCCTGCGGTCGCGGTCTACGACCTGGCCCGCGAACGGCACCTGCCGGGGGTCGATGTCCTGCCCTACCTGTGGTGCGGCGGGACTTTGACCACTGTCGACGTCGAACGACTGGGGTTCACCGGCGCGGTGGAGACGCCGGGCGAGGGGCTGTTCGGACTCGATGATGAATGAGCCGGTGCCGGAAGGGCTTCGGGTATGGGCGGCGTTGCCCGGGCCGGCGCGGGTACTCGGGGCGGTTCGCCGGCGGGCGCAGCGTGGTGGCGGCCTGGAACGTGGAAAGCTCAGTATCACACTGACATCCGACGAGCGCCGGCAGGTGGGTCGCTTGCTGGGAACAGCATGGGAAGTGTCCGGGGGTCCGGTCACGTTGCAGGCGTTCGCCTCCGGACTCCGCGACCATCGGATGACCGTGCGGGGGTTCGTGGAGACGCTCGACGGTATGCCGTTGGTCGATCGGCGAGAGACTCGCGATGCGGAACATCGTGCGGCACAAGAGGAACACGGGCAGGTTCTGGAAATACTCGATGCTGTCGGGGTTTCCGCCGAGGTGGGCCGGCGGTGGCTGGCGGATCGGAGCATCCCCAGACCCGGCACCGGGCGGGCCGCGGAACTCGCCGGGCAGATAGCCGAGGTGTGGCCCCGTTTACCGTGGACCGGTCCGCCGATGCGGCTCGCCCAGCTGGCCGCCATCGTCACCCACAACGCGCACGCGCTGGATTACGACACCGAGTTGGGCCGGGCGACGGCCCGGCTCATCGCCGCGAAAACCTGTGTCGCGCGGCCGGCCCGGCCGGGACGAGAATGGCGAGCGGTCTGGTCGGCCGCCGGCGTCCGCTGCGATACGGTGTCGTCCCGGGTACTGACCTTGAACCTGCCACTGGACATCACCGCCGGTCACCGGCCGGGCGCCCCGGCCTGGCTCACCCTGCGGGACCTGTTGGGGCCCTGGCATTTCCAGCCACCGCCGCCGCGGATATACGTCTGTGAGAACCCGACCGTGGTCGAGGCCGCTGCCGACGAACTGGGGGAGCGCTGTGCGCCGCTCATCTGCACCGACGGGGTACCGGCGCTGGCGGCGCTGGATCTGATCGCCGGTGCCGCGGACGCGGGTATCGAGGTGCGGGTACGGGCGGATATCGACGCGACCGGATTCGTCATCGTGGACGCCGTGCGTACGGCGGCGCCGGGGGCCGGGTTGTGGCGGTTCGATATCGCCACGTACACCGGGTATTTCGGTGCGGGGGAGGGGGATTCGCTGGTGGGGGTGCACGGATCGGTGGGGCGGGATCTGCACGAGGAATCGGTGTTGGGGGCGTTGCTGGCGGATCTGGCGGGGTGACGATCGGCTGATTGCGGGAAAATCACGGCTGAATGGTTAGGATCTGCGGTGTGCCACAGACCTCGTTCGAAGATGACTATCGGTGCGCTGCGCAGCGGCACCACAAGGACGCCGTCTACTTGCACGACGACAGTCGGCTGCCGAATGCCGACCACCACTATGGATTTGCCGTCGAGTGTGCTTTGAAGAGCATGATGCTGCGGTACGGCGGGGCGAGCATGGCGCCGAAAAGGGTAAACGGAAACCCGCCGAACAAACCGTGGATCGGCTCGGACAAGAAGGACCTCGGCCACCTACCCAACCTGTGGCACGATCTGCCGCTGCATATTCACGGCCGTTCCGGCGGAAAGCTACACCGGATACTGACGACGTCGGATCCGTTCAGTACCTGGGATGTCGCGGATCGGTATCGTGACGACACGACGGTAACGGCGACGACGGTGGCCGAGCGGAAGAACGCATCGGTCGACATGCTGACCCTGGAACAGGAAGCGAGTCTCGCCGGGAGGATCCCGTGACCATGGACTCCGACCCCATCCGCTTCGACGATGTGATTCCTCGGGCCCGGGAAATCGCGAAGGAAATAGCCTCCACCGGGCTTGGCGTCGTGATGGTGCGCGACGTGCTGGGGCGGATGACCCTGGTTCTGGACGACCAGGAGCAGGAAGTCGACCCCGACGCGCTTGCCGAATGGCAACGTCTTGCGTCAGATCGGTTCGGGCCCTACAAGGCCGAGCGTCCTGTGGTCGTGGCCTCGAGTCTGTTCATGGCAGCCGAACTCCTCGGTCGAGCGTTGCCGGAGCCGATCGACCAGAATATCGCGGGGCATGGGAAGATCCGCCGCATCGAGAACACAATTGTCGGACAGGATTGGGCGCGGGTTCGGCCGCAATCTCCCGACCCGAGTGGCTCATTTCGTGTCGCCCTGTACGGTTTCAAAGGTGGGGTGGGCCGATCGACCGCCACCGGTATGCTGGCCCGTTACTTGGCAGATTCGGGTAGATGTGTACTTGTCGTGGACCTGGACCTCGAGTCTCCGGGGGTGGGGCCGATGTTGGTCGCCGGTGACGAACTTCCTCGTTACGGGTTGATCGACCAAATGGTCGAATCTGCCGTGGAGAATTCCGATGGTCTGGATTTGGTGGTGCGCGCATCGAAATTCTCTGCACGTGGAAACGGCGAACTGTGGGTGGCTCCGGCACGCGGCGCCGGTAATGGTGACGGCAATTATACCTATGTGAGCAAACTCAACAGAGTGTATGGTGAATTGTCGGGTGGGTCGACCTTCGCGGACCGGTTGGAATCGGCCGTCACCGCCTGTGAAGATTCCATTGCCGATCGCAGCAGGCGGCCGGATGTGGTGTTGCTGGACAGTCGGGCGGGATTGCACGACCTGGCGGCGGTGACAATTTCCAAACTCAGTGACCTCGCGCTGCTTTTCGGGGCAGATAATTCCCAGACCTGGGACGGTTATCAGGACCTGTTTCGATATTGGCAGGAATGTGGCCAAGCGCAGTCCGTTCGTGAGAAGATCAAAATGGTCGCGGCCATGGTGCCCGACCGTCCGGGGATGTCCAAGGACCATTATCTGGATTCTTTTGTCGATCGCTCGTGGTCATGCTTCTCCATTTTGTACGACAACCTGCCGGATGGTGACTCGGTGGGGTTCAATCCGAGTCCTGAAGATATTACCGGACCACATTTTCCGATTCCGATTCTGTTCACCCAAGAGCTGGTCGGTATCGATGCGGTTTCTACCGACCTGGCCGATATAGGATTTGTGGGAACTGCTTACGCTGAATTCCTCCGTGATGCAGGGAATCTGGTTACGGGAGGAACTGTATGAGCACTGTCCACCTGGATGTCGACGAGTACCGTGCGCTGCTGTCCGATGCGCTTCCCTCGGCGCAGGATGCGGACACGATCCGGCCTTCGATCACGAGTCTTTTCACCCCGGACCGGCATCGGCGGGCACTGGATGTCGACGCGACGGTCGTCCGCGGTGGCCGGGGTGTCGGGAAGACCGTTTGGTGCCGCTCACTGTTGAACGACGATCTGCGCAGGCTCGCGGCAGCCGAGTACAACATCGATCGCCTGAATCGAGTGCAGGTCTCGGCCGGATTCGGTGCCGACCTCGAACCGGACCGCTACCCGGGACCGAGTGAACTGCGGCAGCTCATTGATTCCGGAGCCGAGGCATACCAGCTGTGGAACGCCGTGTTGCTGGTCGCGTTGAAACATCCCGGGATCAGTGCGGCCGCCGGCTGGTCGGCGCGGCTCGACTGGTTGCGGGACAATCCTGGCGAACGTGATCGCTGGATTGCGCGTGCCGACCAGGAAGCACAGGCGTCCGCCACCACACAGCTCATACTGTTCGACGCACTCGAACACCTGCACTCCGAACGCCGGCTGGCGGACCTCTGGGTCGGCGGAATTCTGCAATTGGCACTCGACTTGCGATTGCGGACCAAAGCGATCCGGTTCAAGATATTCATACGCCCGGATATGCTGGAGGGGGCCGATCTGCACTTCCCCGATGCCTCCAAACTGGTATCCAACGCCGCTGATCTGAAATGGTCCACCGCCAATCTCTACGGGCTGTTCTTCCACTACCTCGGCAATTCAGAGCTCCCCGCGGCCGAGAAATTTCGGACAGCCACTCCAGGCTGGCGGGAACCGGCATCCGGCAGACATCTTCCGCCGGAATCGCTCGTGCGTGAGGCCGAAACGCAGGCGGCGGAATTCAGGAAGATAGCCGGTCCCTATATGGGTGCAAACTATCGCAAAGGAATAACCTACACTTGGTTGCCGAATCATCTGATGGACGGCACCGAACAAGTCAGTCCGCGCAGTTTCATGGTTGCGCTGTTCGCGGCGGTGCAGGACACCATCGAGAACCGTCCTTCCAGTACGTACCCGATCTTCCACGAGGGAATTCGTCGTGGAGTTCAGGTGGCTTCCAAGACCCGGGTTACCGAAATTCGAGAGGATCTGCCGTGGGTCGGAACCGCTGTTGAACTACTCGCCGGACAGCAGGTACCCATCGAGGAGTCGGCTGTGGTCGACCTGTGGGAAAAGAGAGGACTGTCCCAACTGTTCCGCGAAGAGGCCGTCCGGATGTCGCGCAGTGACGAAGACGAACTGCGCACCGGCCCCAGGTATCCGGACAACTACAGCCGCCTCATCGGCGAATTGATCGAACTCGGCGTGATGCAGCGCAGGAAAGACGGGCGATTGGACCTCCCGGACGTGTACCGGATCGCATTCTCCATCGGGCGGAAGGGCGGGGTCCCCAAGGCGTAGGCATGGGGATGACGATGGTGGTCGTCGTGGTGGTGGCCGAGCCGAGCGCCGGCCGCCGAGAGGCCAGGCCGGGGGCGGTAACGCGTCGACATCCAGGCGAATCGGGTTGTCGGCGGCTCTGGACTGGGCGCAGCCAGGCAATGACGGGACCAAGCTTGCTGGAATCGAAGGCTCACGACCGGATAGTAATTCGAAGAGCAAGAGACCGAGCGAGTGCAGATCGGTCGCACGGGACGGCGGTGCGCTCTCGAACAGTTCCGAAACACAATAGTGCAGTTGAATATTCGCTCTGGTTCCTGCCTAGCCGAGTGGGAGGCCTCGAATCTCGCGCTCGGCCGGCAATGCACCCATGGGTGTTAGGCCGTTCCATCACCAGATACAGTTCGTCCTTGTCGAAGTCGAACACTGCCAGTACACCCGGGTGGTGCAGCCGGGAGGTGATGCGAGCCTCTCGGGCGAATCGTCGACGAGCTTCCTCGTCGTCGGTGAATGCACGGCCGATCTGTTTGATCGCGACCTCTCGGCGCAATCGAATGTCTCTGCCGCGGAACACCTCACCCGTACCACCCGGCAGATGGGCGAGGTGATCTCAGAGCATTTGCCCAGGATGTCGATCTCTCGGCCAGTTCGCGCCCGGGACCTGTTCGATGTGACGGGGACCGAGCAGGCGTCGGAAGGTGGGCAGCTGCTGGGTCAGACGGTGCGTCAGCAGGGCGGGGTCGCCTACTCAGTAAGGATGGGTGATAGCCGGTCGGTGCCCACCCAGCCCATCGGACCAGGTCGGTGCCGGTCATGGGCGTGCCCGGATGTGACGGCCGGGCCATGAGCCGTGCCTCACGGCGGAACCGTGCCGTCCACTTGGGTTCGGATCGAGGTCCTGCTCGGCCACGGTAACCTGTCGTGGCGGTGCAGGGGGATCGGAACCCGCACAGCATTCGGCTATCGGAATGCGCGCTTGGTGAGCCGGGGCCGGATCCGCGATAATGTCTGAAACCTATTGCAGCAGCGGTGGTCTCTGTGTCGGGTGATGGCGTTCGGGTCGATCCCGAGGATCTGAAGGCGGCGGCCGAGGGCATCAACACGGTCGTCGGTGAGTTGAATTCGCTTGCCCACGACAAGGTTTCCGGAGATCTCGGGCGCGGGTTCGGAGAGATGAAGATGCCGGGGCTGCAGGCCGGTACCGCGGAGTGCAAGAGCGCGTTCGACCGGTTCTGTGACAGGTGGGAGTGGGGCGTGCGGTCGCTGATCCGGGATGCGAACAAGATCGCTTTCATGCTGGGGCTGGACGCCGGCCTGTATCACGATGTGGAGCAGTTGTCGGCGAACAGCCTGAAGGAACTCACCGTCGACGCGATGAGCGCCGTCAGCAACCCGCATGTCACCGATGAGCAAGCCGATCGGACGGGCTGGTCGGAGATCTTGTCGGCCCCGCGCCACGATTTCGATCACGCGCTGGACCCCGCGGAGCTGACCCAGCTGCAGCAGGATGCGAGGGCCGACTGGTCGAGGGCGTGGGACGACTCGATGGTCGGACGCGCGCAGCATCACGATTTCGATCCGTTCGACCACGGGCAGGGCTACAAGCATGGCTAGCTGGCTCGACGATGTCGAGGATTGGGCACACCGCGCGGAACGTGCGGCCGGGAAAGCGGTCGAAACGGGCGGGCATGCGGTCGGTGGCGTGCTCGACGATCTGGGCCTGCACGACTGGGCCCAGACGGTCGACAGCTGGATCGACGTGGTCGGTGACCGCCTCGGCGCGACACCCGAGGAGAAAAACCTCGGTGAAACGGACGATCCCAGGCAGCTGGTGCACGGAGACCCCGACCGTATCAGCGAAATCGCCGGGGACCTGCAGGTGTTCGCACAAGGCTTCGGCGAGGCCGCGCAGGCGCTGCATCGAATCGATGTCGGAGGCTGGACCGGCGCGGGCGCCGACGCCTTCCACACCGTCTACGCCAAACATCCCGAACAGTGGAGCGACGCGTCCCAGGCCTGCGACGAAGCGGGAAAAGTGCTGGGCGCCTATGCCTACGCGGTGCTGTGGGCCCAAGGGCAGGCAGCCGCCGCGATCCATCAGTACGCGCAAGCGGTCCAGGCCGGTAAGACCGCAGTCGACGACTACAACCGGCAAGTGCAGGCATTCAACAACAGTGACCGCAAAGGTCCACGACCCGGCGCGTTCACCGATCCGGGCAAGCCGATGGCCGAGTCCGCACAGCAGATACTCAACGACGCTCGCGCGCAACGCAATACCGCGTCGGCCACTGCCGCGCGAGCGCTCGCGGCGGCTGCCGACCTCGCGCCGGACCTCCCCGGTTTCGCGGATCGCATGACAACCGACGTGCTGGATTTCGGTAGCGAGCGGGCGCTCGGGGGGATTCGTCAGCTCGCAGGATTCGCCGGCGCATTGGGCAATCTGGCGAAGGCCGGCAACGCCATCAGCCCCTACAACCCCTACGTCTGGGCGCATCCACTCGATGCGGCGGACTCGCTGCAAGCCGATGCGGCCGGCTTCGTCCAGATATCCGGTGACCCGGTCGCGTTGGTGAGCTCGATCGTCGGCGACCAGGATTCGTGGCTGTCCGACCCGGACAAGGCCGGTGGCACAGCTGCTTTCAACATCGCCAGCATGTTCGTCGGCGACGGTGCCGGGGCCGAAGCGAGTGCCGCCGCCCATGGCGCCGAAGCCGGAGCCAGTGTCGCCGCTCACGGTGCCGAAGCCGGGGCGAGCACCGCCACCCACGCTGCTCAGGCCGGTGCGACCCATGCCGCCGAAACCGGAGCCGCCTGCGCGTCCCACAGTGTCCCGCACCACGATCCGCTGCCGCCCGAGCACGCGCCGTCCCGTCCCGAGGACAGCGTCCCGCTGCGTGACGAGCGCCCGGACTGTTCCGGCGAAGGCGAACCGGTCGACGTCGCCACCGGCGCGATGTATCTGCCGGAAACCGACCTCGTTCTGCCCGGTGTGCTGCCCCTGCGGATCACCCGCCGTTACGTCACCAGCTATTCCGCGGGACACTGCTTCGGCCGCCGCTGGGCGTCCAGCCTCGACGAACGCGTAGAGGTCGACACCCGGGGCGCGGTCGTCGTCGGCCCGGACGCCGACCTGGTCGACTACACCCACGCTCCCGTCGGCATTCCCATGCGCCCGCAATACCGCGGCCAGCCGCGCGCATTGACCCGCTGCGACTACGGCGGCTACCGCCTCGACGACCCCGTCACCGGAATCACCAAGCACTACTACCGAATCCCCGGCATCCCGTCCCCCGATGGGGTCTACCCCCTCGTCGCCGTCAGCGACCGCCACCACAACCACATCGTCTACAAACGCGACAACACCGGCCGCATCACCGAACTCGTCCACTCCGGCGGCTACACCGTTCACGTGACCACCGACCCGGC
Source organism: Nocardia sp. BMG111209 (assembly GCF_000381925.1). Lineage (NCBI taxonomy): Bacteria > Bacillati > Actinomycetota > Actinomycetes > Mycobacteriales > Nocardiaceae > Nocardia > Nocardia sp. BMG111209. The sequence continues at coordinate 788,202 of NZ_KB907308.1, read as the reverse complement.
CGGACACGTCACCGCCATCGACATCGCCGACCCCAGCGGTCTCGGTGGGCGAATCCGACTGCGTGCCTTCGGTTACGACGATCACGAGCGGCTCACCCACGTGATCGACGGCTCCGGCCTGGCCATGGTGTTCGCCTACGACGGCGACGATCGGATGACGTCGTGGACCGACCGCAACAACTACACCTATCACTACGAGTACGACGAGCACGGACGCGTGGTCACCGAGGGCGGTGCCGACGGCACCCTGGCGGGCGGTTTCGAATACCTCGCCCTTCCGGGCGGCCGCTCTCTGACCCGGTACACCAATTCGTTCGGTGACCGAACCACCTATCTGATCGACGAGAACTATCAACCCGTCGCCGTGACCGACGCCCTCGGCCACACCTCGGCAACCCGCTACGACGAACATCGCCGACCCACCGCTCAGATCGACCGACTCGGCCGCGAAACCCGCTACCGGCACAACGACATCGGCCAGATCACGGGTGTCCGCCGCCCGGACGGCAGGGAACTGTTCGTCGATTACCACAGCCCCGGAAAGCCTTCGCGCGTCGAGCAATTCGACGGCACCGTCACCTCCTACGAGTACGGTGACGACGGCGATCTGGTCGCGACCGTGGATGCGTCGGGGGCGACGACCGGCTTCGAGCACGAATCGACCGGTGGCACCTGGGTCGTCGCCGACCCGGCCGGCGGACACACCCTGATCGACCGCAATCCCGCCGGGCTCCCGATCGCCGTCACCGATCCGGCCGGCGGCATCACCCGCTACCACCACGACCCCTTCGGCCGCATCGTCGCCGTCCACCGCCCCGACGGCACGGTCACCGCCGTGGAGTGGTCGGTCGACGGAAAACCGTTGCGCCGCATCCACCCCGACGGCACCAGCGAATCCTGGATCTGGGATGCCGAAGGTAATCTGCTGTCGCACACCGACGCCGGCGGCCGGACCACCGGCTACACCTACGGCCCCTTCGACAAACCCACCGCCCGCATCGCCCCCGACGGTACGGTCACCCGCTACCGCTGGGACGCCGAGACACGCCTTGCCGCAGTCACCAATCCGCAGGGCCTGACCTGGGTTTACACCTACGACCCGTGCGGCCGCCTGGCCTCCGAAACCGACTTCGACGGTCTCACCACCGAATACCGCTACGATGCCGCGGGACAACTGATCGCCCGAATCCGGGACGGCCTCGAAATCACCTACGAATACAACGAACTCGGTGATGTGGTCGCCGAGCGCGCCCCCGATGGTGACGTCGTCTACACCCATGACGTCATGGGCCGCATCATGACCGCCACCGGCGACGTCGAGGTCGCTTTCGAGCGCGACGTTCTCGGCAGGGTCACCGCCGAAATCATCGACGGCATCCGGGTCGAATCGCACTACGACATCGCCGGTCACCGTATCCGCCGCACCACCCCGGCCGGAGCCGTCGATTACCACCATGACTACTCCGGGCGCCTGGCCGCCATCGAAACCGCAGGCAGGCGCATCGATTTCGAATACGACGCGCTGGGCCGCGAAACCCGCCGCACACTCGCCCGAGATCTCGTATTCGAAACCGCCTGGACTCCACGTGATCTGCCCGCCGAACAGACTCTCACCACCGGCCGCACCACCGGTTTCTCCCTCGAGCTGGGCCTTCCGAGCACACCACCGCTCCCGGCCCCCGAACCCGAGCGCCGACTTCTCGAGCGGACCTACACCTACCACCCCGACACCGCACTGGCCTCGGTCCACGACACGCTGGGCGGTACCCAGGCATACACCCTCGACCCCGTCGGCCGGGTCACCACCGTCACCGGCAACCGAACCGAGAGCTACTCCTACGACACCGCCGGCAACCTCACGGCCGGCTACGCGTCGACCCCGGCCCGCACCGGCGACTCCACCAACGAGTACCGGGGCACCCGGCTGATCCGCTCCGGCCGATCCACCTGGCATCACGACAGTGTGGGCCGCCCCATCCACCGAACCGCCACACGGCTGTCCCGCAAACCCGAAACCTGGCATTACGAATGGGATTCCCGCGACCGACTCTGCGCCGTCACCACCCCCGACGGCAACCGCTGGACCTACACCTACGACCCCTTCGGCAGGCGCGTACGCAAAGCCGGAACCACCACCGACGGAACCGTTCTCGATGATATTCGCTTCACCTGGGACGGCGACCATCTCATTGCCCAGGTCGACCGGAGCGGCAACACCACCATATGGACCCATCGGCCCGGCAGCACCACACTGCTCATCCAGAGCGAAACCAGCATTCCCGAACAAGGGAGCGTCGACGAGCGCTTCTACGCCATAATCACCGACCTGGTCGGCGGCCCCGCGAACCTCATCGACCCTGATACCCGGAGCGTCGCCGGTCACGCCATGACCACCCTCTGGGGGCAGACCACCTGGGCTGGTGCGGCCACTCCGCTCCGCTTCCCCGGCCAATACTTCGACGCGGAAACAGGGTTCCACTACAACCGCCACCGCTACTACCACCCGGCAGTCGGCCGATACCTCACCACCGATCCTCTCGGCCTGGCTCCGTCTCCGAATCCGGCCGCCTACGCAAGTAACCCCACAGGATGGATCGACCCGCTCGGACTTGCCCCGGCCGAAGGCTGCGGAAAACAGGACAGCGACCCCAGCCGGAACGAAGCATTCCGAGATGCCAAACGCGATCTCGACATCCCGATGAGTCAGCATCCTGATTCGGTCGCTCGCGTACGCCTACAAGATAAATGGGGTCAGTCGATTCTCGATGACAACGGTATGCCGATATACACACGCGAGTATTCCTTCACTCGCCCGGACGGAAGCAGGGTCGTCATTCAGGATCACGGAGCCGGCCACTACTATGGGCCAGGTGATCCTGGAAACCAAGGCCCGCATCTCAACGTCCGACCCGACTGGAACACCAGGACCGGGAAAATCGATGGCACCCAGGAACATTACCCGTTCAGGAGGTGAGTAATGTGAGTTGGATCGAACTCCTGACCGATGCGCGAGCGGTGCAGGCCATATACCGGGACAATCCGCCATCTCTTGAGAATTTGATATTACATGAGCTCTGCCTGCATCGTGACGGGCCCCGCGTTGTTATAAAAGCAGATCTCGCCGATTTCCCCGACAACCCACCCAAGAAATGGCGAGATCGAGGATTCGATACCGTACGTGTCGAACTCTTGCTGGACGGGGTTACTCGAGCGGAAATCTCCGGAATATCCATCAACTCGCAGATCTCCTTGCGGCTGACCCGTGAGAAAGGTCAAATACACGCTACTGTCGGTCCTGGCTCGACGACGACGCTCGATATTTGGTCCGACTTGCTTACGCTGAATTTGATTTCGGCGTATCACACATCGCCGACTGAGGATCGACGCATAGTCCTCGTCGAAGCGCTGGCCGAGGCTGTCGAAACGCCGTGGGCATTTATCGTGCGATGTGTAGCCGGAACTGTCGAGCCGGGAACGGAATTTCATTACGTTCAAGATCCGAACGGCAACCGAATACCTTCGATACTCCGCGTTGTGCGAATTCTTCGCTCTGGTACGGAGGCTGATCTCCTCGAGCCGCCTCATTCGGCACTGATGATTCTAACTGGAAAAACAAAAAAGCCGCCTGAAATTGGCGACAAATTGGTTGGATGAAGCGCGGCGCAAGCCGTGCGGCGAATCCGGTAGGTTGGAAGTATGGAACCTGAAGACGATCGGGGGCGACTCGGGGCAAAGGGTCGGTGGTCAGTTGTCGGAACCGATAGTGGGCTCGATAAGCTCGGTCAGATCGAGTATCTTTTCGCAGACATCGATCGGGCCGGACGGAAGAGTTATTCGGTGCAACCTCACATAACCGATTCTGGTCGCGAGGAATGTGAAACACGAGGTGCCGTAGTAGGCATCCCGGAGTTCGAATCCTGCACGGCCGTTGATGTTGATCGGAGTTATTTGTAGTTGGTGTCCGGTAGCCTCGGCCTGTCTCCGCCCTTCGGCCAGTCCGATATTTGCAGAATCTATATGGAGATCGAATTTCTGTTTGAAGCGCCCGTCGGCGTCGTCTAGAAATCGGCAGCCCAGGATGATGGAGACGGGGTCGGTGGTCTGGTCCATGTACCGTTGTCGGCTGGCCGGGTTGTAGCCGGCTTTGGAAACCACGCTGTCGGGGATCCACGTGCAAGGATCGTAAATCACCTGGGGGAGTGCGCCGATCTGTGCCGGAGGTTGCAGATTCTGCGCAGTCAATGTGGTCGGAGGTGCGAATGAAGGTGGTGCGGCCGGCGGCGGCGAGCTGCAGCCCGCGATGGCGGCCACCAGGGTTGCGACACCGAGAATCCCCGCTACCTGCCTCATTTCGTTGCCTCCGGTGGCGTCTGGCCGCTCCGTGGCGCGAGGGCGGACTCCGTAATTTCGGTATCGGTCCGGTCCTGGGCAGGGAAGACATTACTGTGCAGATCAGCGTTGGTGTCGTGTGAGAATTGTGCATACGCATTTCGCCAGGCATTCATACTGGAGGCGCCATCGGCGGTGATATTGTGCCAATCGAGCAGGCTGCCGTGACCTGGGCGATCGAAATAATGCGCTGCCGAGGGATCGCGTTGGATATATCCTTGGACTTGAAGGTATTCATCGCGCAAATTGTCCACCTGGATGGTCGACCGGATGGAGTTCAGTTCGGTGGAGACCTTGTCGTCGGCCAGGGGATGGGCCGGGTCAGCCGGATTCGGGATGACATCGGCTTTGATGTAGGAGTCGGCGGTGGCCGCGATGCCGCCGATCACGGGGCCGGTGGGCCCCGGGCCGAATGCGGCGACGGTTTGGACGGCGCTGGTGACGCCGTCGGCGAAGACGCCTTTGTCGGCGTAGTCCTGGGCTGCTTGGAAGGAGCGTTCGGCGGCGTGTGCGTTGATCTGGTTCACCAGCCCGGTGTTCATGGCCTGTTGCAGGCTGCTCGAATTGGCCAGTAGTGCTGGGGCGTTGGCGGGATCGAGGCCGCGGGCGTAGGCGATCGCATCGTGCCATTGCAGGCCCGCGCTGTTGATCGTGCGTGCGGCTTCCGGATCGGAGTCGAGGACGGAGAACAGGTTGCTCAGGCGGCCGGCATCCTCGAAGGGCAGTTTCAGCGGGTGTCCGGTGGAGTCGACCGGTGCGCTGTTGAGGAGGCCGGGACCGGCGTCGTCGGTCACCCCGGCGAAATTGCCGAGATACGGTGACATCACATTGGCCAGGGTGCGGGTCAGGCCGGGATTGCCGACGCCGAGGGGATTGGCCGGGCTGTTCAGGCCCTGCTGATTGTTCGGGTCGGCCAGGATGCCGGCCAGCGCGTAAGCGGTCTGACCGGCCTGGTTATTGGCGAAGGTACCTTTGGACTGCGCGTCGGCATCCTCACCGATCCATCGGAAGAGATGCTCGGCGCCGTGCTGGTCCGGGTTCCACGGATGTTGCAGGATGCCCAGGACGTGCTTGTTGCCGTAATACTTGCCGCCGTTGTCACAGATGGCATTCATGCGGTCGGCGGCGCTGTGCGGATCCGTGCCCGCCGGACCGTTGGGGTCGGCGATGATCGCGTCGTGAATCGCGATGCGATCGCCGGATGCGTTCTCCAGCAGGCCGTTGGTGAGCGCCGGGAGCAGCCCCGGGTTGTTGACGTCGGGATGGTGGCCCGGTCGTGTCGCGGCGGCGAGTTCGGCGCCCTGTTTGATCATGGCGCGGTTGATATCGCTGCCCTGAATCGACTTGTCGCCGTTGGACATCACCGTATTGATTCCGAGCAGATCGTCCCAATTGTTCACGACGCCCGGTCCGAATCTCGAGGATGCGATCGGATTGGCCATGAGGGCCCGCTGCACGGTATCCGGTAGTTGTTTCATTCCGCCGGTGAGGCCGCCGGGGCCGCCGTCGATCCCGGCGGAATGTACCTGCGGGTCGGAGACGATGCGGAAGGTGTCGGCGACAGCGGCCTGTACCTGATCATGACCGCTGCCGGTGAGCGTGCTGCCGAGGGTGGCGATGTCGTTGCCGCTCAGCCCGTTCAGGCCCTGGGACAGGGCTTGCAGGTACTCGAATTGGGGAATGTTCGCGCTCTCCCCACCGGCAAGGGCGTCCTTCTCCGGCTGCGACAGGGTGGTGGCGAGACGTACCCGCTCCAGGGTGGCGGCGTCGGCGGTGCCGTTGCGGATCGCTCGAAGGTCTGCCTGAGCCTGGCGCGCCCTGAACTTGTCCGCCGGATTATCCGTGATTTTCGCCTTCGTGATCGGGGCGGTCGTGGAGATCGCCTGGACCGCGGCGGCGATCGTCGGCGCCCAGGTATCCATGGCCCGGCCGAGTTGGGCGGCGAGGCTCTGCAGGCTCGCGGTGTCGTTCGCGGCGGTGTTCTTGTCGGCGGCAGCGGGTGCGGTGACGGTGAAATCTTCGGCGACCGACCAGCCCGGCGGCAGATTGCGCACGGTCTGCTGGATCTGGCCGATGAGCCAACCGGTGTCGTTCTCGGCGCCCTGCAAGGCATTCGACAGGTCGTCGTAGGCGGTGGCGACCGCGCGCTGCTGAGCCTTCTCCCGGTCGGCCCGGTCACCGGCCGCCCGCGCCGCGTCACCGGACCAGTCCAGCCCGTGGATCGTGCGATTCATGGTGTCGGCGTGGGTGTCGATGATGTCCCGGAGTTTTGCCGCATCGGCGGCGACGGCGGTCATTGCGCCGGACTTCCATAGCATGACCAGGGATTTCGTCGGCGTCATCTCAATTACCCGCCCCGTTGAGATCGCCGAACTCCGCCAGCTTGCCCGCCAGTTCCTCGTCCTGGTCCTGGAATGTGGCCGCGGTGGTGAAGAGTAGCTGTCCCAGCGCCGCGAACCGGGACGCCAGCGTCATCCCGGCCTGGTCGCTGGCCGTATCCGCGCCGGCGAGGGCTGCTGAGATCGGCGAGGACGGTAGGGCGTCGACGGTCCGGCCGGCGTGCAGCGGCGGAAAGGTGTTCGGATCCCTGACGGCCTCCCCGAGCTTGCCAAGCCCGATTGCGGCCTCCCGCAACGATTCCGGCGTTATCTTCATTGCCTCACCCCGCCCATCCCCTGATCGTGCCCACGAGATCCGGCTGTGACGCCGCGGCCTCGATGCCTCCGAGCATAGCCAGTGCCGGGTGCCGTGTTCCGCACACGCTTTGAAGGGATGCGGCGCTGGGCCGCCGGTCGATGGCGGTTGTTGTGGCGGGCGCTGTCGGTGGCGGCTCGAATCTTGCCGCGCCGATACGTCAGGCCGGGGACGGTAGCGCATCGACATACAGGCGAACGGGGTCGTCGGCAGGTCCGGGGTGAGCCCAGCCGGGCAATGGTGGAACCGGGCCGGCGAATGCCGCGAGGGTGCGCAGTGCTGTTCGGGTGTCCGCTGGGCGCTGGGCCGGGTCCACCGCCAGCAGGTTGTGGGTGAGGCGCAACAGATCCGCCGGAATTCCGGGGATCGGCGGTCGAGCCGTTCGATCCGCGAGGAAGCCGTCGGTCAGCTTCCCGGAGTCGAAAGGTCTACGACCGGAAAGTAATTCGAAGAGCAGGACGCCGATCGAATACAGGTCGTTCGCCCGGGACGAGGGTGCGCCATCCAACAGTTCCGGCGCGGAATAATGCAGTGAGACCGGTGGTCGGCGACCGCGGGTGATCATGGAGTATTCGGTCTGGTTCAACGAGGCTGCGGCGCCGAAGTCGATGACCTTCACTTGTCCGTTGGGGCAGAGCACCAGGTTGTCGGGCTTGAGGTCACGGTGGATCAGTTCGACATCGTGCGCAGCGGTCATCACGGCACAGACCTGTGCGGTGATCGAGACGGCCCAGCCCAGCGGAAGGCCTCGGTACTCGCGATCGGCCAGCAGCGTACCGATGTTGTCGGGCGGTAGCAGTTCCATCACCAGATACAGTTCGTCTTCGTCGAAGTCGAACACGGTGGGCACGCCTGGGTGATGCAGTCGGGACGTTATGCGAGCTTCTCGGACGAATCGACGCCGGGCCTCCTCGTCGTCGACAAGCGTGCCGCCGATTCGCTTGATCGCGACCTCACGGCGCAGCCGGATGTCTCTGCCGCGGAACACCTCCCCCATGCCGCCTCGGCCGATGGGTGAGGTGATTTCGTAGCGATCGCCCAGCATATCCATTGCGAATCCGTTCTTCCGGGGCGGATCAACTGTCGCTGCTGTTCGTCGATCGCTTCGACCGCATTGTCGAACGCAACGGTGTTCGGAAACTGGCTCAAGAGGACGCGTGTCAGGTCAGTGGGCGGTATCCGGCCGCGAAGTACCGAATCTCCTTGCAGGAAGCCATGAAAGCTCTCGCGGATGCGGTGGCCACCGGCGGTGGGTCGTACCCGCTGGCCATCGTCCGGATGGTGGAGATCGCCGCCTTCAGCTACCTGATCGGCAACGGTGACCTGCATGGAAAGAATCTCTCCATCGGGCAGAATCCGGACGGAGTCTGGGAGGTCACGCCGGCTTACGACCTGCTGACCACTCAGCCCTATCTGTCTTGGAACGATCCGATGGCGCTGTCTTTGTACGGTCGCGACGGGAAGTTGGCCCACCGATGGTGGATCGACGCTGCTCGGCGTCTCGGCGTCGCCGAGCGCGCGGTCAAGCGTGGTCTGGTGCGTATCGCCGATGCCGCCGAACCGTATATCGACCGGGTCTCGGAGATCGGCTTCGACGAGACGGCGACGCGGCGATTGCAACGGATGATCAATCAGCGGCGCGAGGAGCTTCGTTCGCCTGCCGGGTGAATCTGCCGCTCTCTGCCCGTCGGGCGAACTATCGCTTATCGTTAATATGCTGACGATTATGGAAGATATAGTGATGCGCGTCATATAATTCGAACTTATAGCTTTTATCGTGATGATAAGTCTCGTCATGCATCGTCGAGCTGGGTCGATTGCTTTGTGGGACAAGGGATCGCGAGAATGCAGAGGCTCTCCGCACGTGGCGCGGAGAGCCTCTGTCGCTGTGGGCCAGGTCAGTTCAGGGCCGGAACGGGCTCCCGTTCCGGCTCCGGGTCCCGGCGGCGGGACAGGGGGTTGGGCCACCAGATTCGGTCGCCGATGTCGAGGCTGAGGGCGGTGACCAGGATCGAGCGGACTATCAGGGTGTCCAGGAGGACACCGATCATGATGACCAGGCCTACCTCGGCGAAGGCGACCATGGGCATTGTCGCGAAGACCGCGAAGGTACCTGCGAGGACGAGGCCGGCCGAGGTGATGACGCCGCCGGTGGCGGAGAGGCCGGTGAGGGCGCCTCGGCGGGTGCCTTCGGTTTTGGCTTCTTCGTGGACTCTCGACATCAGGAAGATGTTGTAGTCGATGCCGAGGGCCACCAGGAAGACGAACGCCAGCAGGGGGAGTGCGGGGTCGGCGCCGTGGAAGCCGACGGCGTGGAACACCAGGGTGCTCAGGCCGAGGGCGGCGAAGAAGGACAAGACGACCGTCAGGGTGAGGAGGACGGGGGCCAGGAGGGAGCGCAGGAGCAGCATCAGGATGGCCATCACCACCAGGAGGACAACCGGGACGACTACTCGGTTGTCCCGGGACGAGGCCCGTTCTATGTCCATCCGGATCGCTGTGTCGCCACCGACTTTCGCGTCGGCGCCCTCGATGGTGTGGAGGGTGCTGCGGAGGCGGTCGATGGTGGCGCCGGCGGCGGCGCTGTCGGGGGCGTCGGTGAGGGTGGCTTGGATCTGCATCAGGTCGCCGCTGGTGTGGGCCGCGGCGGGGGCGGTGATGCCGGGGGTGGCGGCTATCGCGGATGAGACTTCTTGTAGGCGGGCGGTTTTCGCTATGACTACTACCGGGGAGCCGGTGCCGAGGTCGAAATGTCTTGCCAGGGCTTGATTTCCGCGGACGGCGTCGGTGGTCTTGGTGAAGGAGTGCTCGTTGGTGAGGCCGGTGTTGTGCAGGCCGGTGACGCCGAAGGACAGGGCGAGCAGGGCCGCTCCGGTGCCGAGCCAGATCGTGCGGGGGCGGGCGGCCACGAGTGTGCCTACGCGGGACCAGATTCCGGTGGCGGTGTGGTCTTCGGTGCCGAAGTTCGGGTGGCGGGGCCAGAAGATCCAGCGGCCGGGGATCACCATCAGGGCGGGGAGGAGGGTGAGCATCGCGAGGAGGGCGACCGCTACGCCGATGGCGCAGACCGGGCCGACGCCCTTGGTCGAATTCAGTTCGGCGACAAGGAGAACCAGCATCGCGACGATGACCGTGGTGCCGCTGGCGAGGATCGCGGGGCCGGCTCGGTGCAGGGCCACCGCCATGGCCTCGTGTCTGTCCTCGTGGCGGCGTAGTTCCTCGCGGTAGCGGGCGATCAGCAGCAGGGCGTAGTCGGTGCCGGCGCCGAAGACCAGGATGGTGAGGATGCCCGCGCTCTGGGCGGTGACCGTGAGGCCCGCGCCGGTCGCGCCGTAGACGGCGCTCATCGCCACCGACAGGGCGCCGCCCGCCGCGAGCAGCGGGAGGATCCACAGCATCGGGCCGTAGGTGAGCAGCAGGATCACGATCACCACGGCGGCGGTCGCGTAGAGGAGGGTGCCGTCGATGCCCTTGAACGCGGCCGAGAATTCGGCGGCGTAGCCGGCGGGACCGGTGGGCAGCATGGACAGGCCGGGTGGGTGGGTTCCCGCGGCGGCCTTCAGTTTTCCCACGGTGGCGCCGATGGTGTCCCAGCCGCCGTGGCCCACCGGGATCGGGACCAGGACCTCGAGGGCCTGGCCGTCCTTGGCGGGGACGGGGCCGACTATCGAGGGCGCGGCCACTCCGGGGACCTGGGCGAAGCGGGTCACGTCGGCGGCGGCCACCGCCCGGTCGGTGTCGGTGAGGCCCGACGCGCGTTCGTAGACGAACACCACCGGGACCTCGTCGGCGCCGCCGAAGCGCTGGCCGAGCTGGTAGGCCTGGGTGGATTCGGCTGCGCCGGGCAGCCATTGGATGTTGTCGTTCTTCTCGGCGCCGTTGAGTTTCCCGGCGAAACCACCGAGGGCGAGGATGGCGATCAGCCACGCCGCCAGCACGATCCACTTCGTGCGGCGGCCACTGGGGATGCGGGCCAGGCGGCCCGCCAGGGTGGTCGAATCGGGGGCGGGGGGAGCGGACATGGGGTCTCCGTCGCAGGCAGCGGCCGATGAGGTCCGCTCGATCGTAGGATCGGCGCGAGGGTGGACGGCACCCTGAAATCCGGAATCCGGGTGAACCCCTACCTACCCTGAAACATCCCTGGCGCCAACGGGATTCGAGGGATCATCCGGTGAGTCCGGCCGCGATCGGATCAGTCGCTGACGTAGCCGTTGAGGGTGCGGCGCAGATCCTCCAGGATCGCGCGCGCGGCGGTGATGCCCGAGCCGTGCCAGATGGTGTCGTCGACGGCGAATTCGCGGCGGTCGGAGACGGCGCCGAGTTTCTTCCAATCCTTGCTGTGCATCACGGATTCGGCGTGTTCGCGGCCGGCGGTGCCGTCGAACATCAGGTAGATGAGGTCGCCCTCCACCTTCGCGCGTTCGGCGTCGGTGCTCAGGGCGGTGACCGGGAACGAGTGTCCGCGTTGGGAACTCGGCCGTTGCACGCCGGTGTCGGTGAGCACGGCGGCGGCGAAGGTGTCGTCGCCCTGGATCTGGATGTCCTTGTCGGTGAAGCGCAGGACCGAGGCCTGCGAGAAGTTCGCGGCGATCGCGTAACCGGTCTCGCGGGCGGTGGTGCGGTAGTCGTCGAGGGCCTTCGCGCCGGCCGCGCCGCGGCCCAGGGCCGTGGCGTAGGCGGTGAAACGGTCCTGCCAATCGGCGGTCGCGTCGGTGAGGACGGTGGGGGCGACGGCCTGCAGGGCGGACTGGTCGCCGTCGCCGGCACTGCCGAGAATCAGGTCCGGGTGCAGTTGCGCGATCTTCGCCGGATCGGCGCTGCCGACCGTGCCGACGCCGGGGACCTTGGCCAGGCCGGTGCCGAGGTAGGTCGGCTGCGGGGACGGGCCGGTGAGGGTGGCCGCGCCGGCGACCCGCTCCCACAGGCCGAGGGCGCAGACCGCGTCCAGGGCGGCGGGGTCGAGGACCACGATGCGCTGCGGATCGGCGCCCGGTTTGTCGGGTGCGGTGGGCAGGGGGCAGGCTTGGCGGGTGTCGCGTTCGATACCCACCACGGCCGCGCCGGCGACGTTGGTGGTGGTCCGGACGATCGAGCTCTCGGCATCGGTGGAACCCCCGGCGCAACCGGTCAGCATCCCCGACACCAGCACCGCGAGGGCCGCGGTGGCCGGCAGCACGGCGGTGGCCCGGCGGCGGGTGCTGTTGCGCGCTCGAGTGTTTCGGGTGGAGTCGACCTCGATCACCGGCATGCGGGGGAGGGTACACGCGCGCCCGGTCGCACCCAATTACGACACAGAGTAGGACCCGGCGAGGGGCTTGCGGCAGCACGGTTTACGATCTGTCGTAGCGCAAGCCGACCGTAGGAGGATCAGTGACTGCTGTAGAGCCTCAGCCAGTCCCCACGTTGGAAGCGACTCGGCCGTATCCGCAGCGTCTGGGTCCGAAGGGTTCGTTCATCTACAAGTGCGTCACCACCACCGACCCCAAGGTGCTCGGCGTGATGTACCTGGTGACGGCGATGTCCTTCTTCATGATCGGCGGCCTGATGGCGCTGCTCATGCGCGCCGAACTCGCCCGTCCGGGCTTGCAGTTCCTGTCGCCGGAGCAGTTCAACCAGCTGTTCACCATGCACGGCACGATCATGCTGCTCTTCTACGCGACCGCGATCGTCTTCGGCTTCGCCAACATCGTGCTGCCGCTGCAGATCGGCGCCCCCGACGTGGCGTTCCCGCGCTTGAACGCCTTCAGCTACTGGCTGTACCTGTTCGGCGCCACCATGGCGACCGCGGGTTTCATCACCCCCGGCGGCGCCGCGGACTTCGGCTGGACCGCCTACACCCCGCTGTCGGACATCGTGCACTCCCCGGGCGTCGGCGGTGACCTGTGGATCCTGGGCCTGGCCGTCTCCGGTCTGGGCACCATCCTCGGCGGCGTCAACATGCTCACCACCGTGGTCTGCCTCCGCTGCCCGGGTATGACGCTGTTCCGGATGCCGATCTTCACCTGGAACATCGCCGTTACCAGCGTGCTCGTGCTGCTGGCCTTCCCGCTGCTGACCGCCGCGCTGTTCGGCCTGGCCTACGACCGGCACCTGGGCGGCCACATCTACGATCCGGCGACCGGCGGCACGCTGCTCTATCAGCACCTGTTCTGGTACTTCGGCCATCCCGAGGTGTACATCATCGCGCTGCCGTTCTTCGGCATCGTGTCGGAGGTCTTCCCGGTCTTCAGCCGTAAGCCGATCTTCGGATACACCACGCTGGTGTACGCGACCCTCGGCATCGCGGCGCTGTCCATCGCGGTGTGGGCGCACCACATGTACGCCACCGGCGCGGTGCTGCTGCCGTACTTCTCCTTCATGACCTTCCTCATCGCGGTGCCCACCGGCGTGAAGTTCTTCAATTGGATCGGCACGATGTGGCGGGGTCAGCTGACCTTCGAGACGCCGATGCTGTTCTCGGTCGGCTTCCTCGTGACCTTCCTGTTCGGCGGTCTGTCCGGTGTGATCCTCGCGAGCCCGCCGCTGGACTTCCACGTGTCCGACAGCTACTTCGTGGTCGCGCACTTCCACTACGTGCTCTTCGGCACCATCGTGTTCGCCACCTTCGCGGGCATCTACTTCTGGTTCCCGAAGATGACCGGCCGCATGATGGACGAGCGGCTGGGCAAGTGGCACTTCTGGACGACGATGGTCGGCTTCCACACCACCTTCCTGGTGCAGCACTGGCTGGGTGCGCAGGGTATGCCCCGCCGCTACGCGGACTACCTGCCGACCGACGGTTTCACCACGCTGAACACCATCTCCACGATCGGCGCGTTCATCCTGGGCGGCTCGACCCTGCCGTTCATCTGGAACGTGTTCAAGAGCTACCGCTACGGCGAGGTCGTGACGGTGGACGATCCGTGGGGCTACGGCAACTCGCTGGAGTGGGCCACCACCTGCCCGCCGCCGCGGCACAACTTCTACGAACTGCCGCGGATCCGGTCCGAGCGTCCGGCGTTCGAGCTGCACTACCCGCACATGGTGGAGCGGATGCGCGCCGAGGCCCATGTGGGCTGGGGTAGCAAGTCGCACGAGGTACACGAGCTCGAGAAGGTGTCGAGCTAGAACCCTCGAGCCATGCGGCGGTCGTCCTCGGACGGCCGCCGCGCTGCTTTACGGACCGGTCGCGCGCCGCCGCCCGGTGCCTCGGCGCGGCCGCGCGGCTGAGAGAATGACCGGGCCGTTATACCCCCGTGCGCGGGGCGAGTTCGCGAGAAACGGAGTTCCAGACTTGGCCGAGCCCGAGACGACCGTGCTGGTCACCGTCACCGGCCCCGACAAGCCCGGCGTGACATCGGTCCTGCTGGCCGCGCTGTCGCGGCACGGAGTCGACCTGCTCGACGTCGAGCAGGTCGTGATCCGCGGCCGCCTGACCCTCGGGGTGCTGGTGACCTCGCCCGCCGATCCGGAGGATCTGCAGGATCAGCTCGAGGACGCCATGGCGACCGTCGGCATGGAGGTCGGGGTGGAGATCGGCGCGAACTCCGTCGCCGGCGCCCGGCTGTCGACGCACGCGGTGGTGGTGCTGGGCAGTCCGGTCACCGCGAAGGCGTTCAGTTCGATCGCTCGCGAGCTGGCCGGGCAGGGCGTGAACATCGACGCCATCCGCGGGGTCGCCGACTATCCGGTCACCGGGCTGGAGCTGATGGTCACCGTGCCGTCCGGCACCCCGGACGCCGAGACCCGGCTGCGCACCGGGCTGGCCGAGGTGGCCGCGCGGCGCAATGTCGATGTGGCGGTCGAGCGCGCGGGGCTGGCCCGGCGGGCCAAGCGGCTGATCGTGTTCGACGTGGACTCCACCCTGATCCAGGGCGAGGTGATCGAGATGCTGGCCGCGCACGCCGGCGTCGAGGACGAGGTGCGGCGGGTCACCGAGGCCGCGATGCGCGGGGAACTGGATTTCGCCGAATCGCTGCGGCAGCGGGTGGCCACGCTGGCCGGGCTGGACGCCACGGTGATCGATGAGGTCGCCGAGACCATCGAGCTCACGCCCGGGGCCCGCACCACGATCCGGACGCTGCGCCGGCTCGGCTTCCACTGCGGGGTGGTCTCCGGCGGTTTCCGGCAGGTCATCGAGCCGCTCGCGCACGAACTGGAACTGGATTTCGTGCAGGCCAACACCCTGGAGGTGGTGGACGGCAAGCTCACCGGCAGGGTGATCGGTGAGATCGTCGACCGGCCCGGGAAGGCGGTCGCGCTGCGCCGGTTCGCCGCCGACGCGGGGGTGCCGATGGAACAGACGGTCGCGGTCGGCGACGGCGCGAACGATATCGACATGCTCAATGCCGCGGGGCTGGGTATCGCCTTCAACGCCAAGCCCGCGCTGCGCGAGGTGGCCGATGCCGCGCTGTCGCACCCGTTCCTGGACGCCGTGCTGTTCATCCTCGGCGTGACCCGGGACGAGGTGGAGGCCGCCGACGCCCGCGACGGCCTGGTGCGCCGGGTGCCGCTGCGCTGATGGCATCGCTGGATTCCCGTCCGGCCGGGGCGCACGGATCGCAACCACCCGGCGGCCCGGCCGACGAAGTGCGGACCGCGGACGCCGCCGCCGTGCCGGACGCCGATGATCTCGCCGGATTCGCCGTCCGGCATGCCGAATTGGCCGCGGGTTACGGCGGTGGGGGTGATCCGGCCGATCCCGCGCTGGTGCAGGCCATGCAGATGGTGTTGTACCTCCCGAAGAACGGTGACGTGCCGCTGCGCAGCGAGTTGCTGGCGGCCGCGGCGTCGGCCGCGGTCGCGCTGTGCCTGGATCCGCGGGTCGGTCCCGGCGGGCCGTGGGAGCAGCGTTATCTGGCCTGGAAGCGGTCCCGCATCCGCAAGGTGGCCCGGCGCGCGCGGGGTGCGCAGTGGGCGGCCGCCGGGGAGGTCGACGGGGTGACCGTCGAGGGGAACGGCGCGCAGGCGCGAGCGCTGGTGCCCGGGCCCGTCGGCGATATCGATCCGCGCATCCGCCGGCTCCAGATCGGCGGCACCGAACTGGAACCCGACCGGCCGGGTCCGCCCGATCCGGCGCTGCCCGTGCTGTGGGTGAACGCCGATCTGGGCATGACGGTCGGAAAGGCCGCCGCGCAGGTGGGGCACGCGAGTATGTTGCTCGCGGGGGCGCTCCCGGTGGACGAGGCGTTCGCCTGGTCTCGGCGCGGCTTCCGGTGTTCGGTGCGCGACGCCGCCGGTGAACACAGGGCGACCCTGTGCGATCGGGTACGGGAGGGCGCCGCCGTCGCCGTCCGCGACGCCGGGTTCACCGAGGTCGCGCCCGGTTCCATGACGGTCGTCGCGGTGCCGGCCGCGCATCCACTCGTAGTACCCGACCGTGACACGACATCCATTCCGCCCGAGAGTCACTGATGACACAGATCACGCGAACCGACCGAGTTGACGACGGACCCGGCGGGTCGGCAAAGATGTACCCCGTGCCGCAACCGGATCCCGATCTACTCATAGATTTCAACGAGGTCACCGTCCGGCGTTCGGGCCACACCCTGGTCGGTCCGGTGACCTGGCAGGTGGAGCTGGACGAACGCTGGGTTGTGCTCGGCCCCAACGGCGCCGGCAAGACCTCCCTGCTACGCATGGCCGCCGCCGAGATGTATCCCACCTCGGGTGTGGCCATGCTGCTCGGCGAGAAGCTGGGCCGCGTCGACATCAACGAGCTACGTCCCCGCATCGGGCTCTCGTCGGCGGCGGTGGCCGCCCGGGTGCCGCTGGACGAGAAGGTCAGCGACCTGGTGGTGTCCGCCGGGTACGCGGTGCTCGGCCGCTGGCGCGAACGCTACGACGACGTCGACCTGGACCGCGCGGTCGACATGCTGGAAAGCCTGGGCGCCGAACATCTTTCCGATCGCGCCTACGGCACCCTCTCCGAGGGCGAACGCAAGCGGGTCCTGATCGCGCGGGCCCTGATGACCGACCCGGAACTGCTGCTGCTCGACGAGCCCGCCGCGGGCCTCGATCTGGGTGGGCGCGAGGAGCTGGTGGAGAAACTCGGCGATCTGGCCGCCGACCCGGACTCGCCCGCCACCGTGCTGGTCACCCATCACGTCGAGGAGATCCCGCCCGGCTTCACCCACGGCCTGTTGCTCAAGGAGGGCAGCGTCGTCGCGCAGGGCCTGCTCGAGGACGTGCTGACCGCGGAGAATCTCAGCGAGGCGTTCCACCAGTCGATCGCGCTGAACCGCATCGACGGCCGCTACTTCGCCCGTCGCTCGCATCGCTTCGGCCGGCACCGCAGCCGGTAGGGGCCGGTCGGGCCCGATTGCCGGGCGGTTATGGTGCGAAGGTGAGTGAGATCATTGCCGGGACGGAATCGCCGGCGGCGCCCAAGGACGCCTCCACCGTGATTCTGGTCCGGGACGGCGCGTCGGGGCCCGAGGTGTTCCTGCAGCGGCGGGTCGACGGGATGGCCTTCGCCGCCGGGGTGACCGTCTTTCCGGGCGGCGGGGTGGACGAGTCGGACAGTGTGGCCGGTATCGGCTGGGCCGGACCGGATGCGGCGTGGTGGGGTGAGCGTTTCGGTGTCGGCGAGAGCCGGGCGCGGGCGCTGGTGTGCGCGGCGGTGCGGGAACTGTTCGAGGAGTGCGGGGTGCTGCTGGCGGGACCGACCGCCGATACCGTCGTGACCGACGCCGAGACCCATACCGAGGTGCGGGAGCGGTTGGTGCGCCGCGAGCTGACCCTCGGTGAATTCCTGGCCCGCGAGCGGCTGGTGTTGCGCGCGGATCTGCTGCGGCCCTGGGCGAACTGGATCACCCCCGAACTGTCGCCGCGACGCTACGACACCCGCTTCTTCGTGGCGATGCTGCCCGCGGGCCAGCAGGCCGACGGCGCCACCACCGAGGCCGCCGACGTGCGGTGGACCACGCCAGCGGCCGTCCTGGACAGCTGGCGGGCCGGCGCCGACGAACTGCTCGGGCCGACCTGGACCCAGCTGCGCACGCTCACCGAATTCGCTTCCGCCGCCGAACTTTTCGACGCCGATCGCCGAATCGAGCCGGTGCTGCCGGTGGTCGAGCGGGGTGGCGACCGGGTCCGCCTGGTGTTCCCGCACTGCGACGCGTACTACGCCGATCTGCCCGTGGCGCACCGGCGCTGGTAGTAGTAGACCGTGATCTCCGAGCCGGCGGCGACCGCCGAATATGTGAGCGTGCAACGACCCGAGGCCGGAATCGCCGTGCTGCGCTTCGCGCGGCCGCCGATGAATCTGATCGACGCGCAGCTGGCGTTCGAACTGTCCGCCGCCGCCCGCGAGCTGGCGGCGGACGAGTCGGTCGCGGCGGTCGTGGTGTACGGCGACGAGCGGGTGTTCTGCGCCGGTGACGACCTCGCGGAGGCGGCCCGGCTGGGCGCCGAGCAGGCGCGGGCGATGGCCGCCGACGTGCAGTCCGCCCTCGGCTGCCTGGCCCGGCTGCCGCAGCCGACCGTGGCGGCTGTCACCGGTTATTGTCTGGGCGCCGGGCTGGAGCTGGCGCTGGGCGCCGACCGGCGGATCATCGGCGACAACGTGAAGCTGGGCCTGCCGCAGATCCGCGCCGGACTGCTGCCCCTCGCGGGGATCCGCCGGCTGAGCCTGCTGATCGGGCCCGCCGCGGCGAAGGATCTGGTGTACACCGGCCGGTTCGTGGCGGCGGCCGAGGCCGCGACGCTCGGGCTGGTCGACGAGGTGGTCGCCCCCGACGACGTCCACCTCGCGGCGCTGCGGTGGGCACGGCGTTTCGTCGGCGGTCCACGGCTCGCGCTGGCCGCCGCCAAACGGGTGTTCGAGGCCGGTCCGCACGGCGCCGAGCGGGCCCGCACGGAGTGGGCGGAGCTGTTCGCGACCGCGGATCGCAGCATAGGAACACGTTCCTATTTGGCGGACGGTCCCGGGTCCGCGGAATTCTCGGGTCGCTGACGGCGGCGATTTTGACCCTCGAGTAATGTTGGCGACCATGACCGGACGCCCCGACGATCCCGCGCCCAACCCGCACGCCACCGAAGCACAGGTTCAGGCCGCCCTCGCCGACAACAAGCTCGCCCAGGTGCTGTATCACGACTGGGAGGCCGAGACCTACGACGACAAGTGGTCGATCTCCTACGACGAGCGTTGTATCGCCTACGCGCGCGGGCGTTTCGACGCGGTGGCCCCGAATGCGGCGCTGCCGTACGAGCGGGCGCTGGAACTCGGCTGCGGCACCGGTTTCTTCCTGCTGAACCTGATGCAGTCCGGCATCGCGAAGTCCGGTTCGGTCACCGATCTGTCGCCGGGTATGGTCCGGGTCGCCACCCGCAACGCCGGGCATCTGGGCCTGGACGTGGACGGTCGCGTCGCCGACGCGGAGACCATCCCCTACGAGGACGAGACCTTCGACCTGGTGGTCGGACATGCTGTGCTGCACCACATTCCGGATGTGGAGCTGGCGCTGAAGGAATGCCTGCGGGTCCTGAAGCCGGGCGGGCGCTTCGTCTTCGCCGGTGAGCCGACCACCATCGGCAATGTGTACGCGCGCAGGCTGGGCCAGGTCACCTGGAAGGTCACCACCGAGATCACCAAGCTGCCGTTCCTGCAGGGCTGGCGGCGGCCGCAGGAGGAACTCGACGAGTCCTCCCGCGCCGCGGCCCTCGAGGCGGTTGTCGACCTGCACACCTTCGATCCGGCCGATCTGGAGGCGATGGCCACCCGGGCCGGGGCGGTCGGGGTGCATGCCGAGACCGAGGAGTTCGCGGCGGCGCTGTGGGGCTGGCCGGTGCGTACCTTCGAGGCCGCCGTGCCCGAGGAGAAGCTCACCTGGCGCTACCGCGTGACCATGTACCGCGCCTGGCTGGGCCTGAGCTGGCTGGACGAGAACGTCATGCGCCGCATCGTCCCGCGGCAGTTCTTCTACAACGCCATGCTCACCGGCGTGAAGCCGGGCGCGCGCGGCCGATAGTCGAAAAGTTCTGCGGCACAGCGCAGTTCCCGGCCGGGGAGAGAGGCGTAGTGGGCTATCGGTTCTCGCGGACGGACGTCGGGTACCTGGGTGGCGCCGAAGGGGCCGCGGCGCTGACAGCGGTGAACGAGTTGTCGTTGACCGTGAAGAGTCTGGTGCGCGACCTCGAGCGGGTACGGCGCGACTTCGGGGAACATGCCGGGGCGCTGGTGGAGACGGTGCGGCTGCGGCGGCGGGCCGCGGTGAAGCTGCCGGGCGCCGAGCGCTGGCTGTTCGACGACGACGCCTTGCAGCAGGCGACGCCGACGGTGGTGGCCGCGCATCGGGCACGGCGCCTGGCCGGGCGGCCGGTGCACGATGTCACCTGCTCGATCGGTGCGGAACTGGCTGCGCTGCAACAGGTTTGCCCGGCCGTACTGGGCAGCGATCTGGACGAGGTCCGGCTGGCGATGGCGGCACACAATCTCGCCGGTGCGTCGAATGTGCTGCTCGCGCGGGCGGATGCGTTGGCGCCGTGCAGTTCCGACACGGTGGTGATCGCCGATCCGGCCCGTCGCGCCGACGGTCGCCGGACCCACGACCCGGCGAAACTGCAACCGCCGCTACCGGACCTGATCGACGCGTACGCGGGCCGGGACCTCGTCGTGAAATGTGCGCCGGGTATCGATTTCGACTGCTTCCTGGTCGGTCTGCCCGGCGTATCGGCGCATTCCCGCACGAGCGGGGTCGGTGGTGACCCGGGCGATTCGGGGCCGGGTCGGGCCGGGCACGCCTTCGGCGGTGACATCTCCGGGTCGAGCGGAGTTCGGGGTGGTTCCGGCCGGGACGCGACCGTGCGGCGCACCGGAAGGGGCTCCGGCGGTCTCGGGGGGATGCGGTGGCACGGGGAGGTCGAGGTCGTGTCGCTGGACGGTTCGGTGCGTGAGGCGTGTCTGTGGCCGGCCGGGCTCGCGACGCGGGGGGTGACCCGGCGTGCGTCCGTATTGAGCACCGGCGGGCCGGGGTGGACGATCACCGATGCCGAGCCCGACGACATCCCGGAACGGGATCCCGGCGACTGGATCATCGATCCGGACGGGGCGGTGGTGCGGGCCGGGCTGGTCCGGCACTATGCGGCGAGACACGGGCTGTGGCAACTGGATCCGCGCATCGCCTACCTCACCGGGGACCGGGTGCCCGACGGCGTGCGGGGATTCCGGATCCTCGACCGGTTCGACTTCCGGGAGAAGACGCTGCGCGCGGAGTTGCATCGCCGGGACTGCGGGCCGCTGGAAATCCTCACTCGCGGTGTGGATCTCGACCCGGACGCGCTGCGCACCCGGATCCGGCCGCGTGGCGGCACCCCGTTCACCCTGGTGGTGACCCGGATCGGGTCGACCCCGACGGTCTTCCTCTGCGAAACTCCGCCGGTACCACGCTGATTCGGGACCATCGGTCGGTGCGGCCGGGTGAAGGTCGCGCGCTGACGCCTACTTTTCCGGTTTGAACGCGTACACCTCGCCGATGCGGGTGGTGACCACGACCTCGCCCTCGGCGCCGATCGCGGTGCCGACCGTGGTGCCCTGGGCGTCGGGCAGGACGGCGGAGGCCACGGTGGCGCCGGTGCGGGTGTCGAAGGTGACCAGATTCAGGCCGGAGCCGATGGCGGCGACCACGTAGCCGGTGTCGCCGGCGGTCTGTACCGGCCGGCCGCGCAACTGCAGATCCTTGCGCTCCCAGGCGATGTCGACGGAGTCGCCGTGGTCGCGCAGGGCGACCAGATGACCGTCGTCGCCGCCGGGGATCAGCAGGCCACCGGACAGCGAGATCGCACCCATCGGCGAGAAACCCAGTGGCTGTGCCCATTTCCGGTGGCCGTCGGCCGCGTCGACGGCGAGCAGTCGGCCCGCGTTGTCGCCGACGTAGACGGTCTTGCCGTCGGCGGACAGCGTGGGGCTGGTCGCGCTGCCGTCGGTGAGCAGGTCGGCGCTCCAGTCCTCGCGAATCGTCTTGTCCGCGTAGCGCAGCGCCACCAGCGACGCCGTCGCCGAGCCGGGCCGCCACACCGTCAGGTAGAACCGGCCCGAGGCCTGGTCGACCGCCGACACGTTCGCGACGGGGCAGTGCGGCCAGCCGAAGGCGCAGTCGTCGATGCCCTGGCCGTCGGGTGGGCGCGGCAGATCGGGCAGCTTCATGTAGTCGGGCTCGCCGAGCACCTGGAAGGTGGCGGCGATCCGGTCGCCGGTCTGCCGGTCGAGCACGTCGACCTGGCCGAGCTGGCTGACTGTGAGCACCCGGCCGTCGCCGGTGAACTGCACCGATACCGGCACCCCGGCCACCGGGGTACGCCAGCGCGGCTGACCCACCTGGGTGAACGAGTTCACCCCGCCGTTGTCGCCGAGATAGACGTTGGAGGCGCTGTCGACCGCCGAGGTGGTCGCGATGGCGTCCGGGCCCAGCACGTTGCAGAAGCGCTTGCGCCCGGTCGGCATCTGGAAGGAGAAGACCGATCCGGTGATGCCCGGATTGCCGGTGCAGTCGTTGCCGGTGCGGGTGGTGAGGAACAGCTGCCCCTCCGAACCCACGGTGGTCGCCGACATGACCGGGCCGCCGACGGGCCGCGACCAGCCGAGTGTGAGATGGCGGGAACCGGACACCGGGCTGGTGGCGCTGTTGCGGGAATCGTGGAACGCCGAGGGCCACCCCTTACCGGGGCCCACCGACAGATCCTCGCGGCCGCCGCTGCACGCGGTGAGGGCCAGCAGGCCGAGCGCGCCGAGCGCGGCGATCCGGAAACCCTTGCGGCGCACCGACATCCGAGCGCGGGCCGCGACGATGCGCGCCGCTGCGCTCGGTCCCTCCGTATCCCCTGCACGCCGGTCGTGCTCGCTGTGCTCGGGTCGCCGGCTGCTGTAACGCACCTGACTGTGCTCCCCTCTGCTGGTACGGGCCTGCATGACCCTAACCCCTCCGGCCGACACCGCGACCGCCTGCCTCGCCCCGATACCGGTTCGCCGGATTTCCCGGCGGCACGAGGGCGGGGGTCGTCCGCGGGTGCGGCGAACGTACCCTGATAGCTCACGGTCGGCACCGCGGAAGGACGCCGCGGAACAAGATACAGTCGCCCGAGGACACGAGGAGCAGTTCGTGACGAGCATGTGGGGCGCACCGTTGCGCGCACGGTGGCGGGGTTCACGTCGGCGGGATCCGGAACAGGCCCGATTCCTGACGGCGGCGTCGCTGCGGTGGGTGCTCGCCAACCGGGCGTACACGCCGTGGTACCTGGTGCGCTACTGGCGGCTGCTGAAGTTCCGGCTGGCCAATCCGCACATCGTCCTGCGCGGCATGGTGTTCCTGGGCCGCCGGGTCGAGGTGCACGCGACGCCCGAACTGAGCCGCATGGAGATCGGCCGCTGGGTGCACATCGGCGACGGCAACGCCATCCGCTGCCACGAGGGCTCGCTGCGCATCGGCGACAAGGTGGTGTTCGGCAAGGACAACGTCGTCAACACCTACCTCGACATCGAGATCGGGGAGTCCACCCTGGTCGCCGACTGGTGCTACATCTGCGACTTCGACCATCGGATGGACGACGTCACGATGCCGATCAAGGATCAGGGCATCGTGAAGAGCCCGGTCCGCATCGGCCCGGACACCTGGATCGCGGCGAAGGTGACCGTGCTGCGCGGCACCCGGGTCGGGCGCGGCTGTGTGCTCGGCGCGCACGCCGTCGTCCGTGGCGACATCCCGGACTTCGGCATCGCGGTGGGGGCGCCGGCCAAGGTGGTCAAGAACCGCAAGCAGGCCTGGGACGACGCGGCCGGGGAGCGAGCCCGGCACGAGGCGGCGCTGGCCGATATCGCGCGCAAGAAGGCCGGAACCGCCGCGCTCTGATCCCGGACGGCCCCCGACCGGGGGCCGCACCCCTTTCCCGGTCGTGGGGCGCGAGCTTGTCGGTGGCAACCGGTACGGTCGGCCGCATGATTCGCTACGCCGCCCTGCTCCGCGGGATCATGCCGACCAATCCGAACATGCGCGGCGAGAAGCTGCGCGAGGTCTTCACCGGCCTCGGGTTCGATTCCGTCGGCTCGGTGCTGACCAGTGGGAACATCGTCTTCGGCAGTACCGAGACCGATGTTCCCGCACTGGAATCGCGCATCCAGCGGGCACTGAACGCCGAACTCGGTATCGCCGGCGGCACGCTGATCCGCAGTCGCGACGAGTTGCAGGCACTGGTCGATGCCGCACCCTTCGGCGAGCGTACCCACGGCCGCGGCACCTATCTCACGGTCACGTTCGTGAAGAACGATGCGCCGGGCGAACCCTCGCGGCCGCTGCCGCCGGAGCTCGGCAAGGTCATCGACATCCTCGGTTTCGACGCCGGTGCGCGGGCCGTACTCGCCGTCATCGACAACTCGAACGCCGGGAGTACGCCCAGCCACATGGCGTGGCTGGAGACCATGTACGGCAAGGACATCACCACCCGCACCTGGCTCACGGTGCAGAAGGTGCTGGCGAAGCTGTAGGGCGGCGGCCGTCGGGCGCGGCCGGAATCGAGATGCCAGGGAATCGGGGCACCCGACAGTACTGTTCGATACGCGTCTGCTATGGCGAACGGCACGGGAGGCTCTGGCATGTCCGTACGACTCGCGGTGGTGGCCGGTCTCGCGCTGGCTCTGGTGGCGGTTCCGGCCGTCACCGTGGTCGCGCAACCGCCCTCACTGGTGAACAGCCCCAAGACGATTCATCGCAACTCCGGCGGATCCGTCCGTCAGGTCGTGCCCGACGCGCCGGTACCGGCGCCCGGTGGCGCCGCCGCCGATCCGCGCCGCGCGGCCGTGGCCCACGCGCCGGATGTCGCGCAGCTGTTCGGATCCCGGCCCGCGACAGATCTGGCGGTGGAGCGGGTGTCGCGGCGCGGTACCGGCACCACGGTCCGGCTGACCCAGTCGGTCGACGCGGTACCCGTCTACGGCGGCGGCGTCGCGATGGCGCTGAAGGCCGACGGCGCGCTGCTCTCGGTCACCGGCGCCCTCGCCGAACAGCTCCTGGGCCGCTTCCCGGCCGGGGCCGCGCACCCGACCGCCGCGGCCCGGTCGGCCGCCCTGGACCGCGCGGCCGAACTCGCCCGCGCCGAGGCGGCCGCGGTGCGGGTGCGGTCCGAGGGTTCGACCTGGTACGACCCGGGCCTGTCCGGCAGCGGCCGCAGCGAGCACGCCGCGCGCCCGGCCTACCGGTTCGATCTCGCCGTCGGCGACAGCGCCTGGCGGGTGTTCGTCGACGCCACGGACGCCCGGACCGTACTCGACGCCTGGAAGACGGCCGAGAACCTGATCCGGGTGATCTGCGACGCCGATTCCGGGGGCGACGAGATGCGCCTCGAGATCCCCTGCGGCGGGGTGGGCAGCTATCCGGTGGTGCGCACGGAGGGCAATCCGCCGGTCACCGACGAGAACGACGCGAACGAGGTCTACGACTGGATCGGTGACACCGAGGTCTTCTATCACCGCTTCACCGGCCTGGACAGCCTGACCGGCCTGATCGGGATCGACGCCCGCGACCGCAACGGCCGGGCGCTGCGCTCGGTGGTGCGGGTGTGTGTGGTGGCCTGCCCGTATCGCAACGCCTACTGGGCCGAGGGCGTGGGCTTCGTGATCGGGGCCCCGGTGCTCGCGATCGATGTGGTGGCGCACGAACTCACGCACGGCGTCACCGAGAAGACCAGCGGGCTGGACTATCTCAACGAATCCGGCGCGATCAACGAGTCCATGTCCGATGTGTTCGGGGAGTTCACCGAACTGACCACCGAACGGATCCCGCACGCGCCGGAGGATCGCTGGAAGCTCGGCAACGGCACCGAGGTGGGGGTGATCCGCGATATGCGTTCGCCGCGTTCGGCGCCCGCGCATCAGCCGGAGATCTATCGCGGGCCGGGCTGGCAGCCGGCCGTCTACTCCGACCGGAACCCCGTGCCCGACCGCGGCGGCGTGCACACCAACAGCGGCGTCGGCAACAAGCTGGCCTATCTGATCACCGACGGGGACACCTTCAACGGCCGCACGGTGCGCGGGCTCGGCCTCGTCAAGGCCGCGGCCCTGTACTGGACCGTGCAGACCCAGCTCTACCCCAGCGCCGACTACCCGGCGCTGGCGGCCACCCTGCTGACCGCCTGCCACGATGCCGTGGCGGACAATCTCGCGGGTCTCACGACCGCCGACTGCGTCCAGGTGCACGCGGCCGTCGACGCGGTGCAGATCCCCGTCGTCGCGGAGCAGGCATGAACGGTTCAGCGACCGGATTCCATTGCCACGCGCAGGATGTCGTGATCCAGCGGCCGTCCGGGCAGCGGATGCGCGGCCGCGGTACGCAGACCGTCGAGCAGGATCGCCACATGCCGCCGCCAGGCGTCGGGGGCCTGCTGCCGCACCCCCTCGGTGGCGCGCACCACCGACCACAGCAGCAGCCCGATATCGGTGACGTCGACATCGGGCCGCAGCGTTCCGGCGGCCTGGACCCGCGCGATCAGTTCGTGGAACAGCACCTGGCCGCGCTGTTTGGTCTGCTGGATCCGGCTGCCCTCGGGCAGCGGGCGCACGCAGACGTCCGTGAAACCCCGGTCGGTGGCCTGCAATTCAGCCATCGTGGTCAGATGCTGCACCAGCCCGGTCCACGGGTCCGCGGCCCGCAGCGCGGCCTCGGCACTGCGCACCGACTCCTCGACCCGGTCCAGCTGGGTCTCGTCGATCAGCTCGTCGCGGGTGGGGAAGTGGTTGTACAGGGTGCCGATGCTGACGCCGGCGTCGCGGGCCACCGCGTTCAGGGAGGCGTCCAGGCCGTCGGCGGCGAACCGCCGGCGCGCCGCGGTGAGCACCTTGTCCCGATTGTCCCGGGCATCGCGGCGGCGCGGCCGCGGCGCGAGATCCACCATCTCGCCAGCCTAACAATGGCCCGGACGGTCCGGGCCCGGTGCGACGGCCGGTCAGGGCTTGATCCCGACCCCCGCGAAGATGCCCTGCCGCGCCACGTCGCCCGGGTCGACCGCGGTGGTCGGCCGCCAGTCCGGCGCGTACACGATGCCGGGCTCGACCAGCGCGAAGCCGTCGAAGAATTCGGTGAACGTCGCCCGGGTGCGCGGCGTCACCTGATTGCTGACCACCCGGTTGTATTCCGCCATACCCGCGGCCGCCCGCGCCACGAAGGCCGGGTCGACATCCTCCAGGGACAGGTGGCTCATGGCGACACAGCTGCCGGCGGGCAGCCATTCGCGCAGCGTCGCCATCACCTCCAGCGGGCGATCCGAATCGGGCACGAAATGCCACACCGCGACGACCAGGAGCCCCACCGGCAGATCGTGGCTGATCAGGCGGGCGACGTCCGGATGGTCGAGGATGTACTTCGGATCGCGCAGATCGGCCTCGAGCACCGTCGCGGTGCCGAGCGCGCCCTGTGCGGCCAGCAGTTCGTAGGAGCGGTTCACCGCCTCCAGGTCGTAGTCGACGTAGACCACCCGGCTGCCCGGCGCGACCGCGCAGGCCACCTCGTGGGTGTTACCGGCGGTCGGCAGCCCGGAGCCGATGTCGAGGAACTGCCGGACCCCCCGCCGGGCCATGAACGTGACCGCGCGTTGCAGGAAGCTCCGATTGTGGCGGGCCAGTACGTCACCGTCCGGGGCGATCCGTGCCATCTGCTCCGCGTGGACGCGGTCGATCTCGAAGATCGGCTCGCCGGACAACAGATAGTGGTAGATGCGAGCGGCCGACGGCCGTCCGGCGTCGAGCTCGCGCGCCGAATAATCCCGATCGCTCATGTCAGGACCCCCTGATCGCGGAATCCGGCGCCGTTCGCCCGAATCCCCTTCGATCGCAGCATCTTACGTGCGGTCACCGCGATCCGCCGGAGATGTGAAGGGATGCGCGCACTTTCGCCCGCCGCTCGACTTCCGGCTAAGTCGAGAGCATACTCAACTTGAGTACCCTCTCGACTTATCTGGAAGGATCATCCATGCCCCACCTGGCATTGTTCGGCGCCGGTCCCGCGCTCGGCCTGTCGGCGGCCCGCCGCTTCGGCCGCGCCGGCTATTCGGTGACGCTGACCGCGCGGAACAAGGAGACGCTGGCGCAATTGCGCGACGCCCTCGCCGCCGACGGCATCGCCGCCGATGTCCTGTACGCGGATCTCACCGAGGACGCGCAGGTCGATGCCGCGCTCGCGGAACTGCAAGTGCGGCACGGGGTTCCGGATGTGGCGCTGTACAGCCCGGGTGACGTCGCGCGGCTGCCGGTGGACGCGCTGGCGCTGGATGTCGACATCCTGCGTTCCTGGCTGCCGCTGCATCTGCTGACCCCGGTCCGGATCGTGCACGCGCTGCTGCCCGGCATGCTCGCGCGCGGCTCGGGTGCGCTGCTGATCGCCCAGGGCATCGCGGTGCGGGATCCGCAGGCCGCGCTCGCCAGCGTGAGCGTGCCCAGTTCGGGCCTGCTGAACTATCTGCACGGGGTCGACCAGCAGGTGCGCGAGCGCGGCGTGCGGGTGGGCAGCCTGCTGATCAGCCGCCTGATCGAGCGCAGCGCGGCCCAGATCCTGTTCGATTCGGGACATTTCGCGACTGTCGAGCCGAACGAGTTGCCGCGGGTACATCCCGACCACCTGGCCGAGGAGTTCTTCGCGATGGCTACCGGTGGCGCCGAGGTCGGCCGCGCCGCATAGGTCCGGGGTGTGCGCCCTCGTGCCGAGGGCGCACAGTGTGCCCGGCCACTACGCTCTCGATGCCTCGCTATACGGCGAAACCCTCCGAACCTGGGTTGGTTCGGAGGGTTTCGCGCGGTGAGTGCTTGCGTCAGGCTGCGCGTTGTTGGGGTATGGGGACCTCGCGGGACCGGCGGTCGGCTTCCTGGAAACCGGGGCGGCCGGTGCCGACGAAGGCCACCAGCCAGGACAGGATGGCGACGAAGCGGTTGCGGAATCCGACCAGGTAGAACAGGTGGACCGCCAGCCAGGTGAACCAGGCCAGGGTGCCGGTGAACTTCACCTTGTCGTTGAGCTTGGTGACCGCGCTGAATCGGCTGATCACCGCCATGGAGCCCTTGTCCCGGTAGCGGAACGGCGTGCCGGGCTGCTTCTTGCGGCGGATGATGTCGGCGACGTGCCGGCCCTCCTGCATCGCCGTCGGCGACTGGCCCGGATAGCCGTTCAGCGACGTCATATCGCCGATGGCGTAGATGTCGGCGTGGCCGCCGACGGTGCAGTCCTGGTTGATGAGCAGCCGGCCCGCGCGGTCGGTCGCGCATCCGGTGGACTCGGCCAGCAGTTTCGCGAATCCGCCGGCCTGCACACCCGCCGACCAGACCACGGTCTCGGCCGCGATCAGCCGCTCGACGCCGTCCTTGCTCTTGACGGTCACCTTGCCCGCGTCGATATCGGTGACGAAGGTGTCCAGCAGGACGTCGACGCCGTTGCCGCTCAACGACTTCAGCGCGTACTCGGACAGGTTGCCGCCGAACGGGGGCAGTACCGCGCCCGCGCCCTCGACCAGGGTGACCGAGACATCCTTGTGGTAGTGCCGTTTCGACAGCTCCTTCAGCTGCCCCGCCACCTCGACGCCCGTCGGCCCGGCGCCCACCACGACGAAACTCAGCAGCCGCTTCCGGGTTTCGGGATCCGCGTCGGCGGCCTCGTCGAACACCCGCTTGATCTGCGCGCGCAGCCGCTCGGCGTCGGCGACGGTCTTCAGGGAGTAGGTCTTCTCGGCGAAATCGTCACGGCCGAAATAGGATTGGCTCGCACCCGTGGCGGCGATCAGGGACGAGTACCGGATCCGGCGCGTCCCCTCGGGTGTGTCGTAGGTGAGCACGGCGGCATCCGCGTCGAGATCGACGACGGTGCCCAGGCGCACATCGGCGTTGCGATGCCGGCGGCCGTCCAGGATGTCGGCGATCGGCGGGGCGATGTCACCGGACGGGAGCACGCCCGTGGCAACCTGATAGAGCAGGGGCTGGAACAGATGTTCCGGCGTACTCGAGATCAGGACGTAGTTCACCTTCGATTTGCTCAGTTGTTTCGCTGCGGCGAGTCCGCCGAAGCCCGACCCTACGATGACCACATCGGTGGTCTCGATGTCGTGCTGGACCCGCAGATCCTCGTCCACTATGACCTCCTCCTTCTGCCATTAGTAAACGCGATTCGGAAACTGGCTGTTCCGCGGGTCAGGGCGCATAATTCAGATGACTCTTATCTAGATCGTTCATGAATGGAGATCTCGATGGAACTGCGGCAGCTCGCCTACTTCGTCGCGGTGTGCGAGGAACTGAGCTTCAGCCGGGCCGCCGCGCGGTGCTTCATATCGCAATCGGCTATCAGTCATCAGATTGCTCGGCTCGAGCACGATCTTGGCACACAGCTGTTCGAGCGCTCCACCAGGTCCGTGGTCCCGACCGACGCGACCACTCGGCTACTTCCGCTTGCGAAACAAATGCTCAGCCTCGAATCGGCGATCCGCGCTGCTGTGCGGGCGTCCGGTCCGCGTATTCGCCTGGCTGCGAACATGTCCTTCGCAACCCGGTCGCTGTCGGCCATCGCCGCCGCGCGGGCGGCCCATCCGGGGGCCGAGATCGAGTTCGTGATCAAGCCGTTCCGGCAGCGCATCGCGGCTGTCGCGGACGGTGATTGTGATATGGCTCTCATTCGCGGCAGTGTCGATCACCCCGGTCTGACCGTCCGCCGGCTGTGGGTGGAGAACCTCGTGATCGCCGTTTCGACGGCACACCCGTTGGTCGGCCGCGAGGATGTGACGCTCGCCGATCTCGGCGGATATCCGCTGCTGCTGCCGCCGGAGCAGGAACAGATCCTGCTACACAACATCGTGCGCGCGGCCTATCTGCCCGGCCGGCCGGCCTACGGTCCGCCGATTCCGCCGGATCACACCGCGACCATGGAACTGGTCAACCGTCCCGACGCGTGGACGATCCTCTATGCCGACAGCGCGACCGAGGGCATCGCAACGCTGCGGTTGGCCGGGCGGCCGCTGCGGGTGCCGGTCTCCGCGGTGCTGCGCGCCGACGCCCGGCCCTCACCGATCCTGGACACACTGCTGACCACCCTGCAAGGTGTGCGCGCCGAGCCACCCACCGATGTGCCGGGGCCCGGCGAATCCGCCGTGCCGGACGACGGTGGGTACCACTCGCCGGAGGTGTGACAGCAGATCGCGCCGGACACCCCTGGGGCGCCACCCGGCAGCGGGCAGACCGTGCCGGGCGACGGTGGGCACGACCCGCCTGACGCGTGACAGCAGACCGCGCCGGGAAAGGGACCGTCCCGGCGGGCGTAATCGGTTGTGCGGGAAGGGGTTCAGCGCGCCGCGCAGGCGCCGACCGAATAGCACCAGCCCAGCCAGCGCAGGCCGGCCGATTCGGTGGCGGAGCCGGTGACCAGCGCGCCGGGCAGACTGAACGGTACGGCCGGGGTGGCGCTCGAGCCGCTGCCGATCGTGATCTGTTCCGCGTCAGGGTATTCCGCCGTCAACGGGATTCCGGCGGCGACGGCGGCAGGGGGTGCGGCCGACGCGTCGACCGCGCCGATCGTGAGCACGGCGGAGAGCAGGGCTCCGGTGATCAGGGTGACAGCGAGAACTCGCATGGCGCTGTTCCTTTCCGAGCGGGTCGGCGCCCGCGGCACCCTATTCTGAAACCTCAATACTTCAAATGTGTCCGTTTCGTGAAAATAAGGGAGTGGTCCGGCCGGGCCGGGCCGCTGCATGCCTTCCGGTCGGCGGCGGGCGGGCCGGGGGAACCGGCCGAGGGCCGCGGGAGCGCTCGGTCCGGTGGGCCCGGCGGGTGAGCCGTGTGGTGCGGGGGTCGATCCGAGCGGAGCGCGAGCCGGTCGAGTGGACGGCCGACCAGCTCGGCCGGGGATTGCAGACAAGTAGCGCGAATCGGGCATTCGGCGCGACGGGTGGGGTGTGCGGCGCCGGATCGGGGCCGTCGTGGAACCTGTACGGCCGCCGGCGGCGGAACGAATCGCGCACCCGGTGTGGTCCGATCTCGGCGCGGGCGCCCCCGAACGGCGGTACCGGAATCGCGCCGCCGAAAATCATGAAAGTGCCTATCGCACATGTTGTTCGAGTCCGAACATCCGGCCGGGTCGAGTCCCCTGACGGAGTGAGCGGGGAGGGAACGGATCCGGGGGAGACCGGTTTCCCGGCGTGGGTGACGGTATTCCGAACGACGCTCCGATGAGCCGAAATAGTTGTGGTGCAGCGTGTTTCAGAATCCGGCCCGAGCCGGGTAGCGATCCGGTCGCTAGTGGGATGCTGCGTGAAAACTGTACGGCCGCACCACTTGTTGCGGGCGAGTCGTGCTATGCTGTCTCCGGGTCTGTCATGGACCGCAGGGATTCCAGCCAGAAAGGCATTGTTGCGCAAGGTGTTTGTTTTGTTGCGCCATCATGACGGTGGATCCCGCTCATCCGAATAGTGGTGGTGCCAAGGAGGTTCGATATCTCGGCTGAAATGCGTCGGCCGTATTCGATTCACTCCTCGATCGCCTCCTTCGAGGGCAGAAGTCTGTCCGTAGGTAGATCGGGGACGACTACCGATTGGGGATCACCGCCATGAGCTCGACAACCCCTGACCGCATGCTCGAAACCCGGGCGCCTGTGGTCGAATTCGCTGCCACCAATGCCGTTCTCGATTTGTTCGCGCCGTCCGGCTGGGTGGATCCGCACCGCTCCTACGCGGCGCTGCGACAACATTCTCCGGTCTATCCGATCAGTTCCCGCAGTGTCCTGGTGACCGGCTACGACGCGTGCTCGGAGGTACTGCTCGATCCGCGCCGCTACCACGTGCCCGACATGGATTACGCGGATCGCGCACTGGCCGGCTGGCGTGATCATCCCGCGGTCGTCGCGCTCTACAACATTCTGCTGTACCAGAATCCACCGGACAATCTGCGAGCCCGGCGATTGCTGTTGCGAATGTTCACCGGCGCCAATGTCGTGGCGCTGCGATCGCTGTTCGAGCGCCACGCCGCTGCGGGCGCCGATCTGGAACCCCGGGAGCAGGACGGCATCGCCGATGCCACGCACTCGTTCACCACGATTCCGAACGCGATCATCGCCGAGCTCTGCGGAATCCCGCAGTCGGACATCCCATTCGTTTTCTCGCTCCTGGACTCCGCGGGATTCGCGTACAACCCGCACAATCCGCCCGATCCCGGATTGGCCACGGCGAACGCCAAAGCAGAGCAGCTGGACGCCTACATCCGGAATCGGTTGTTACCCAGCGGCCGTCGCGGCGGCGGGAGCATCGTCGCGGATCTGGCCCGCGACTGGCCGGCCGCCGAGGAGGACGGTCTGGCCGGGACGGTCGCCTTCCTGTTCGCGGCGGGGGCCGTCACCACGGTATCCCTGCTGGGAGCCGGGATCCTGGCCCTGACCGAGCAGCCCGATCTGCTCCCGCGGTTGCGCACCGACGACGCGCTGCTCGCCTCCTTCGTCCAGGAGATCGTCCGGTACGACCCGCCCGTCCAGCTCGGCACCCGGTTCGCGGTCGCCGACACCACGCTGCACGGTATGCACATCCCGCAGGACACCACGGTCCTGGTGTGTTACGGCGCGCTCGGCCGCGACCCCGCGCACTTCGCCGAGCCGGATACCTTCCGCGCGGACCGATTCCTGGCCGGCGGCGCGGATCCGCGGCGAATCCTGTCCTTCAGTACCGGCACACATCGTTGTGTGGGAGCCGCTTTCGCGCTCTCGGTCGCCGAGGCCGCCTTCCGCGCGCTGGCGCAACGCTACGACCGGGTCCGGCTCGCGGCCCCGCCCCAGCGGGAGAACTCCAGCGTCGTACGGACATTCACCTCTCTCGAAGTCGTGGCAGAACCCCGCCGCAAGTGAAAGGGATGACCACCCATGACTATCGTGTCGTCGTCGTGCCCGGACCGTGATCCGTTCGCGGACTTGACAATTCCCGGCGCACTCGCCGTAGCGGCCCGGGAGTCCGGCCGATCCCGCTGGTATTTCCCGCAACTCGGCGTCGAGACGAGTCTGGCGCAGATGTGCGACGGCGGATTCCGCGTCGCGCGAGCGCTGCGGGCCGCGGGCGTGGGTCCCGGCGATGTGGTGGCGGTCCTGGCCGTGCCGGGTGCGAACGTGTGGCAGGCCATGTTCGGCGTGCTGGCCGCGGGCGCCGCGGCCACCGCCCTGGCGCTGCGGCCGGTGCGCGGTGACCTCGCCACCGAGGTGGCGGGTTACGCCCGGATCATCGAGGCCGCGGGTATCCGGCATCTGATCGTCGCGCCGGAACTGGCCGATCTCGGCACCGCGCTGCGCGCCGTGCACCCGGATCTGGTCTGCTGGACGCCGCGGGAACTGGAGGCCGGCGGTACCGCGGCGCTGCCGGACGTCGCACCCGGCGCGCCCGCGGTGATCCAGTTCACCTCCGGTAGTACCGGAAATCCCAAGGGTGTCGTGCTGACCCACGCGGCCGTGCTCGCCCATGCGTACGGGTTGCGGACGGCGGCGGCGATCGGGCCGGAAGACGTTCTGGTGCAATGGGTTCCGCACTACCACGATATGGGCCTGTTCGCGCCGCTGGCCCTGACCCTGGCCGGCGCGGACGTCCACGTCGACAGCCCGCTCTCGTTCGTCCGGGATCCCGCGGGATATCTGAACTATCTGGCCCGGCACCGCGGCACGATCACCTCCGGCCCCGACTTCGGTTACGACCTGCTGACCAGGACCGCGGCCGGGCTGCCCGGCCCGGTGGATCTGAGCGCCTGGCGGCTGGCCTTCAACGGCGCCGAGCCGATCCGGGAGGCGACCATCCGGCGGTTCGCCGACGCGCTGGCGCCCCACGGGGTGGGGCCGGGGGTGATGTACCCGTGTTTCGGGATGGCGGAGGCGACATTGGCTGTCACACTGCGCGTTCCGGGCCGCCCGCCGCGCGTGCTGCACGTCGACCGGGACGTCCTGGCCGACCGGCGGACGGTCGCGCCGGTCGATCCGGCCTCGGCCGCGGCGAAAGCCGTTGTCGCGCTGGGCGCTCCGCTGCCGGGCATGTCGCTGCGGATCGTCGGCGCCGACGGCCTCGCCGGGCCGGGCGAACTCGGCGAGATCCAGCTGCGGGGCCCCAATCTGACCACCGGCTATCTGAACGAGCCGGAGCGGACCGCGGAGCTGTTCGACGAGGGCTGGCTGCGCACCGGTGATCTCGGATTCGTCGACGACGGTGAGCTGTTCATCGCCGGCCGGGCCAAGGAGATGATCATCGTCAACGGGCACAACCTCTTTCCGCAGGATGTGGAGGAGGTGGCCCGCACCGTGCCCGGCGTGCACCGCCGCCGGTGCGTGGCGGTCGCGGTCCACGACGCGGAGACCGAACACATCCTGGTCGCCGCCGAATGCGACGACCCGGAGCAGGGGCCCGCGGTCGAGCGGCGGATTCGCGCGGTGGTCGTCGACGCGCTGGGCGTGGGTGCGGGCGCGATCCGCGTCGCGATCCTGGCGCCGGGCTCGATTCCGCGTACCACCAGCGGGAAATGGCAACGGTCCCTGGTGCGCAGCCGGTTCGCCACCGTCGCGCCCGCCTGATACGTCACCGAGAAAATCACGCGAGAAGTAGGTAATCATGACCAGTCGATCGTTGCGGCAGGACGAACTGTGGAAGTCCGTCGTCGAGGTGATCTCCCGGGAATTCGACGTCCCCGCCGACAATCTCGAACCGGAGACCCTCCTGTTGCACATCGAGGGGGCGGATTCGATCAAGCAATTGCGCGCCGTCACCCAGCTCGAGCACATGTACGGGGTCACCCTGATGACGGCGGCGGTGCCACCCGCCCAGAGCCTCTCGGATCTGGTCACGCAGATCGGGGGCCTGCGCGAGGCGAGCGGGGGGCAATGAATACTGTTGCGCCCCAGCATGGTTCGAAGATCAGGCAGCTCGCGCCGAGCGAGGAGATGTTCGTCGGCTTCGGTGAGTACATCGGGCTGTCCCTGTGGGCGGTCGGCACACTGGATGCCGACACCCTGGCGGACGCGTACGACGCGCTCATCGACAGCCATCCGGTCCTGACCACCTGTCTGAGCTGGGACGGCCACGGCCACAACCTGATCCGGACGGCCGGCCCCCGGCCCGCGCCGTTCGTGCGGGACGGCCGGCTCGACGATCCGCTGGCCGGGGCCGACCCGGATCCGGAGACCAGCCTGGCGGGTCTGTACGTGGTCCGCGACGGCCGCCGCGCGGTGGTGACCCTGCTCATCCACCACTGCATCGCCGACGC
Source organism: Nocardia sp. BMG111209 (assembly GCF_000381925.1). NCBI lineage: Bacteria > Bacillati > Actinomycetota > Actinomycetes > Mycobacteriales > Nocardiaceae > Nocardia > Nocardia sp. BMG111209. Next base: position 751,919 of record NZ_KB907308.1, on the reverse strand, counting down.
CCTGTCGGCCTCGGCGATGCTGGCCCAATTGTGGTCGTACTACACCGATCTGATGGAGAACCGGACCTTCCTGGTCGTACCGCACGAGTATCCGGCCTCGGCGGAGGAACTGCTGTCCGGCCGGGCCCCCGACCGGCGGCCCGGATCGGCCGCGCGACCGCCGGAACCGGGCGTGGCCGGGTCCGTGCCGCGGATCCTGTCGCTGCGCCTGACGGCGGCGGAGACCGATCAGCTGGTCGAGCTCGCCAAACACGAGCTGGTGACGGTCAACAGCCTGGTCACCGCGGCGATCGTCCGGGCCGAGGCGGACTGCCTCGGCCTGGCCCCGGCCGATATCCGCTTCCACTATCCGATGAACATGCGCGCGGTGACCAGGCCACCGACGCCGGTCACCGCGGGGACGGCGGTCCTGGGCATCGGCCGCTTCCGGGCCCCGGCCGGGATCACCGATCAGGTCGGGCTGGCGCGGGCCTTCTCCGACAATCTGCGCGCGGAACTGGTCGAGGGCACCGTCCGGGAGTCGGCCCTGCGGCTGCCGGAGGCGTTCGGCGAGATCGGCGGGCACGGCCCCGGCGCGGTGCTGACCACCAACTGGCAGACGATCGTGCCCCCGCGGGTGCCGGCCGGCCTGGCGTTCGAGGATTTCCACGCCACGATCTATCACCGGCCCCGCCGGCCCGGCACCGTCGGCCTGGCCGAGACATCCGGCACCACGCTGTATTTCGTCAACATCTTCCAGGGCCGGATGCGGGTGCAGGTCAGCGCGCCGCAGACGGTGGCCGTGGAGTCCCGGCAGAGTCGGCTGGCGGTGCTGCGGTCGTACCTGACGACCGTGCCCTGAATACAAGAGTCCCGGAAACCGTTCCGGTGGAACGGTTTCCGGGACCGGTGCTCACACCGACAGCGGCGGCGACTTCGGGAACGTGATCGGCAGCGCGGTCAGCGAACGGTGGAAAGGTCCCGGCCGCCAGGTCAATTCGGCGGCGGGCACCGCCAGGTGCGGTTCCGGGATGGCGTCCAGCAGTTGTTCGATGGCATCGTGCGCGATCACGTACGACATCGAGCGCGCGGGACAGGCGTGCGGGCCGGCGCTCCAGGCCAGATGCGACCGGTTCCCGGTGTGCGCGCGGGCGCCGACCTCGGGATCGGTATTGGCCGCCGACAGGGAGATGACCACCGGATGGTGCGCGGGCAACCACTGGCCCTCGATGAAGACCGGCTGGCGCGGATAGGACACGCTGAAGTTGGAGACCGGCGGATCGGTGAACAGCAACTCGTTCAGCGCGTCCGAGATGGACAGACTGCGACCGTGCCAGCCGCGGCCGGCGAACCGGTCGTCGGTGAGGATGAGCAGCAGGGTGTTGGTGATGAGGTTCTGCTCCGGCTCGGTGCCCGCGCCGTAGAGCGTGACGATCTGATTGGCCAGTTCGGCATCGTCGAGTCCGGCCGAATGCTGCATCAACCGGGTGGCGACGTCGTTGCCCGGATGCGCGCGCTTCAGGTTCACCAGTTCCATCAGGGCCCCGGTGAGCAGGTCGCCACCCTCCGGCACGCCCTCGTAGACCATCGCGATACTCGACGCGATCCGCTCGCCGAGCTCGTCCGGACAGCCCAGCATGGCGTTGAACACGGCGAAGGTCAGCGGGAAGGCGTACTCCGCGATGAGTTCGGCGGAACCGGTCTCGCAGAACCGGTTGATCAGCGGGACGGCCAGCCGCTCGATGGTGGCGTGCAGCGCGTGCAGATCGACACCGTCGAGCGCGGCGGTGTTGACCTTCCGATACCGCGCGTGCTCGATTCCCGCGCTGCGCAACGCATTCGGGCGCCATTCCAGCATCGCCATGATCGGCGAGTCGGCGGGTGCGCTCTTCTGCCAGATCCGCGGATCGGCGGGGAAGTGATCCGGATCGTTGAGGATCCGCACCGCGGTGCGGTACCCGACGACCAGCGTCGCCGGCACGCCGGGTGCGAGGTCGACCGGTACCAGCGGGCCGTAGCGGTGGCGCATGTCCGCGTAGGCCGCGTGCGGATCGGCGGCGAACTCGGGTGTGTAGATCGGCACGCGCGGACCGGCGGTGCCGCCGGGGGAGTCGAACGGCACCGGCCGAGCGTCTACCGGGTTTTGTGTCACGAATGGGGCTCCAGACGATGAAACAGGAATTCGACGAGAGTGATCAGCGACTGCAGACAGGTGCGGCGGTCGCGGGCATCCACGGCGATCAGCGGAGTGACGGGTTCGAGGTCCAGCGCCTCGCGGATGTCCTCCAGTTCGAAGCGGCGGGCCGCCTCGAACTGGTTGACGGCCACCGCGAACGGCACGCCCCGCTCCTCGAGGTGTGCCAGCACCTCGTCGGCCTTGTCGAGGCGCCGAGTGTCGACCAGGACCAGCGCGCCGAGCGCGCCGCGCGCCAGTTCCTCCCACAGCGGCAGGAAGCGCTGCTGCCCGGGAGTGCCGAACAGGTACAGCACGGTCCGCGGATTCAGCGTGATCCGGCCGAAATCCATGGCGACGGTGGTGGTCGTCTTCTCGTGCAGATGGGCCATGTCGTCGACGCCGATACTGGCCTCGGTGATGGTCTCCTCGGTCCGCAACGGCCGGATCTCCGACACACTGCTGACGAAGGTCGTCTTGCCGACACCGAAATTGCCTGCGACGAGCAGCTTCACGGAACGGGTCACGGTCGCGGGCACGTATTCGACGGTGCGTTGCGGCACCACCTCGACGCGCTCAGACGGCGAGAGCGCGGAGCCCATTCAGTACCTCCTCGAGCAAAGCGGCCTCCGGAAGGTTGTCCACCGGAGTGGGGATGGTCAGATGACCGCTGTCGAGCAGGTCGGACGCGATGATCTTCACCACGGACGGCGGTTGGTCGAGGTAGGCGGCGATTTCGGCGATGGACAGCGCACCCCGCCGGTCGCACACGCTCATCACGCGCCGGGCATCGGGAGTGGCGTTGGCCGCCGGGTCAAGCGCCGCCGTCACCAGCGTCACGAGATCGATGTCCCGGGTGGGACGCGACCGCCCACCCGTTCGCACGTATGCCCGCACCAGATCGGGATCGCTCCACGGGGTGTTCATGGTCGGAGGTCACCCTTTCCGGGGCAAGCTACCGAGTTCGCGGCCGACCCGCACCGCGAGTTCGTTCATCCGGTGCGCGACCAGGCTGACATCCACCTCGACCGTGGTCGACACACCCAGCAGCGCGCCCTGCCCGGCGGCTGTGATGAAGATCATGCCGCCGTCGTACTCGGTCATGTTCTGGCGGACCGCGTCGGTCGAGCCGCAGAACTCGCCGAGCGCCTTACCCAAGGAGCGCAGGCCCGAGGCCGCGGCGGAGAAGCGTTCGGCGTCGTCGACGGTGATGTCGCCGGTGTGCGCGATCCGCAGCCCGTCCTCGGATAGCAGTACCGAGAAACGGACGCCGGGGACGTTGAGCTCGTCGAGCGTCCACGACAGCTTGTTCGTATCGAAAACAGCAGATCCAGGTGTTCCCATCAGGATGTCATCCTTCGGTGTGTTCGTATGCGGCAGCGCGACCGGTCTGGGAGCCGATACGCCACTCGGCGGCGATCTCGGGCCGGGGGAGAACCTCGGGGCCGGAGGGGCGCTCGTCGTCCAGATACCCGGCCGAGGTCTCCGGGGTGTGCGGTACGGCGGACAGCGCCGCCGCCCGGCGGCGCCGGCGAGGCAGTCCGCCGTTGGTGATCTCGGGAACGCTGGGTGGGACCGTCTCGGACTCGATGATGCTCGGCTCCTGTCCCGAGCCCTCGGCCTTGCGTGTCACGACCTCCGGAGTGGGCACCGGTGACTCCTGGGGAGTCAGCAGCGTCTCCGGCACGAACACCATGGCGCGCATGCCACCGTAGGCATTGGGCCCGTCGATGTGAACGGTGAACCCGTACCGCCGTGCGAGGGCGGCGACACCCGGGAACCCGACTCGCGGGGTGAGTCCGAGATGGAGCACATCGACCACACGGTCGCCGGACAGCACCTCCCGCGTCTCTTCCAGCTGGTCGGCGTTCATCCGCACACCGGCGTCGTCGATCAGCACCGTCACGCCGTGATGGCCTTCCTGGAAGCTGACGTCGACATAGGAGTTCGGCGGCGAATAGCGAAGTGCGTTGTCCAGCAACGTCGCCAGCGTGTGCACCAGCGGTTCCACCGCGCGGCTGACCACGATCCGGTCGAGTTGCTGCGGCCGCACCCGGGTGTACTCGCGGACGCGGCCGATCGCACCGCCGACCACGTCGGTGAGCAACTGCCGCGGCCAGCGGCGGCCGGGCAGGCCGCCACAGACGATCACATACGACTGCGCGAGATGGATCATCTGCTGGACGCTGTGATCGATGTGGATGAGCGTCTCGTAGACCGCGTCGCTGCGGTGCCGGCGCAGGGCGACGCTCACCACCTGGCTCACATCGGCGCCGATGCTCACCACCGAGGTACCGAAGGCGCGGACGGCGCCGCCGGTGGCGTCGCGCGCGCTGGTCTCCACGTCGCCGCGGAGGGCCTGCTCGGTCCGCGCGACCGCGGCCCGGGTCTCGGCCTCGGCCTCGCGCAGGGTCAGGTCCCGGGTTTCGGCATGGACGCGGTGTAGATCATGAATGTAGTTGTCGGCCAAGCGATGTAGCGCATGGGCGAACTCGGGATCGGTACTGACGACGGGCTTCTCGTGCGGCACCTCGCCCCGGCGGGCGGCCTCCGAGAGATAGCGCATCGTGCTGCCGGTGAAGTGTTCCAGTTCCTCGGCGCGGGTCTGTAGTGCCCGCCGGGCCGCCTCGGCGCGATCGTGCTGCCGTGCAGCGTAGTAGGTCGCGTAGAGGGCGGCCGTGACGGCTAATACCAGACATGCGGCGAGAATCCACGAAATCGTAACGGCGGTAGTCTGATTCATCAGGTATCCACGTTGCCGGCGGACCGGTCGCCATTCCTTTCCTCAACTCGCCGACCAGGAGGTCGGGATCGTTCGGAGGGGTCGGCGACGCCGGGTACCGCACGCCGCCAGGTACAAATGCTCGAATCGGGTATAGCAGACAGCGAGATTCGCTTCATCGACTCACCTGCCGAGGATCCGGCTCGAGTATTCGATGGGCCCTGACGTTATCAGCAAACCGGCAAGACAGCTACCGAAACGTTATGTACCGCTTGGTTTGTCAACGGCTCGCGGCAACAGGCCCGAGATGTCACAGCATATGCCACAAATCTGAAATGGCAGTGACCCCGGTCGAAAACCGACCGGGGTCACTGTTTGCTGGCTATCGTTTGCTGGCTACCTTCGCAGGTTGCCGTTCAGTTCTTGTGGTTCTTGACCGCCTCGGTCAGCTGCGGTGCGACGTTGAACAGATCGCCCACGATGCCGAAATCGGTGATCTCGAAGATCGGCGCCTCCTCGTCCTTGTTGACGGAGACGATGGTCTTCGAGGTCTGCATTCCGGCGCGGTGCTGGATCGCGCCCGAAATGCCCAGTGCCACATACAGTTGCGGGGAGACCGTCTTACCGGTCTGGCCCACCTGGAACTGACCGGGGTAGTAACCGGAGTCGACCGCGGCCCGGGAGGCGCCCACCGCGGCGCCGAGCGAATCGGCCAGCGGCTCGATCACCTTGTGGAAGTTGTCCTCGCTGCCGACGCCGCGGCCACCGGAGACCACGATCGCGGCCTCGGTGAGCTCCGGGCGGCCGCCGGCCACCACGGGCTGCTTGTTGACGACCTTGGTGACGCCCTCTTCCTGGGCGGGCACCTCGACGGTCACCTTCTCGCCGGCGCCGGCCTCGGCCACGGCCTCGATCGCGCCGGGGCGCACCGAGATCACCGGCACGTCGCCGGTGGCCTTGGCGTCCACGGTGAACGCGCCACCGAAGATGGAGTGCTTCGCGCTGCCGTCGGCGTTCACCGCGATGACGTCGACCAGCAGGCCGGAGCCGATGCGCGCGGCCAGGCGACCGGACACCTCCTTGCCCTCGGCGGTGGCGGCGACCAGCACGGCGGCGGGGGAGGCGGACTCCACCAGGCCGGCCAGCACGTCGACCTTCGGGGTGACGAGGAAGCCCTCGACATCGTCGGATTCGGCGATGTAGATCTTCTCGGCGCCCGCGGCGGCCAGCGCGTCGGCCAGCTTGTCGCCGGTGCCGGCCGCGCCGGTCACGACCGCGGCGGCGGAGCCGAGGGTGCGGGCGGCGGTGAGCAGCTGGTTGGTGATCTTCTTGAGGGCGCCGTCGGCGTGCTCGACGAGCACGAGTACTTCAGCCATTTCTGTTCTCCTGGAAGTTCGTCGAAGTCGGTGAGCCGGTGTCAGATGATCTTCTGGGACACCAGGTACTGAGCGATCTGACTGCCGCCCTCACCCTCGTCCGCGGTCTTCTGGCCGGCGGTGCGCGGCGGTTTCGGGGTCACGCCGGTGACCGCGCTGCCCGCGTTGGCCACACCCACGGTCGACGGGTCGATGCCCAGATCGGCCAGGGTGAACACCTGAACTTCCTTCTTCTTCGCGGCCATGATGCCCTTGAAGGACGGGAACCGCGGCTCGTTGATCTTCTCGTTGACCGACACGATCGCGGGCAGCGTGGCCTCGAGGCTGAACACGCCCTCGTCGGTCTCGCGCTCGCCGGTGACCTTGTCGCCGTCGACGGTCAGCTTGCGCAGGTGGGTCAGCTGCGGAATGCCCAGGTACTCCGCGATGATGGCGGGCACCGCGCCGCCGCGGCCGTCGGTGGCCTCGTTACCGGCGATGACCAGTTCGACGCCCTCGACCTGGCCCAGCGCGCCGGCCAGCACCCACGCGGTCTGCACCACGTCGGAACCGTGGATGGCGTCGTCCTTGATGTGGATCGCCTTGTCGGCGCCCATCGACAGCGCCTTGCGGATGGCCTCGGCGGCCCGCTCCGGACCCAGGGCGAGGACCGTGACCTCGCCGCCCTGCGCTTCCTTGATCTGCAGCGCGGATTCGACGGACCGCTCGTTGATCTCGTCGAGAATGGCGTCGGCGGCCTCGCGATCGAGGGTGTAGTCACCATCGGTGAGCTTGCGCTCGGACCAGGTATCGGGCACTTGCTTGATCAGTACGACGATGTTCGGCATTGGTCTGCGTCGACCTCCTGTTCGGTGTGCACGTGGATGGGGTCGCACGATCGGTGTCGCCGTACGTCCACGGTGTGGCTGATTCAGCTCTCTGCGGACATTACCCCACGCTAAGTTACTCATGGGTAACTTAGCGCGTGATGTTCGGCATGACCGGGTCGGGGGGCAGATATGGTAAGCGCAACCGCTAACGTCGGGAGGATGAGCGAGGCTCTCTCTTATTCCCCACCGGCGCCGGTGCCGGGTATGCCGATCGAACCGCTGCCGCTGACCGGCGAGCGGACCGTACCGGGTATTCCGGCGGAGAACTACTGGTTCCGCCGCCACGAGATCGTCTACGCGCGCCTGCTCGATCGCTGCGCCGGACGGACCGTGCTGGAGGCGGGTGCGGGTGAGGGTTACGGGGCCGACATGATCGCCGGGGTCGCCACCACCGTGCTGGGGCTCGACTACGACGTGAGCGCGGCCGCGCACGTCCGCGCGGCGTACCCGCGGGTGGCGATGGTACGGGGCAACCTCGCCGATCTGCCGCTGGCCGGCGCCGGGGTGGACGTGGTGGTGAATTTCCAAGTGATCGAACATCTCTGGGATCAGCCGGCCTTCCTGCGGGAATGCCTGCGGGTGCTGCGGCCGGGCGGCCGGCTGCTGATCAGCACCCCGAACCGGATCACCTTCTCGCCGGGCCGCGACACCCCGCTCAACCCGTTCCACACCCGGGAGCTGAACGCCGCCGAACTCTCGGAACTGTTGCGGGAGGCCGGTTTCCGGATCGAATCGATGGAGGGTGTGCACCACGGGCCGCGGCTGGCCGCGCTGGACGCGAAGTGGGGCGGCTCGCTGATCGACGCGCAGATCGAGCGCGCCCTGGCCGGCGTGCCCTGGCCCGCGGAGCTGACTGCCGACGTGGCGGCCGTGCGGACCGGCGATTTCGAGCTGCACGACGCCGAGGTCGACGCGAGCCTGGATCTGGTGGCCTGCGCGGTGAAGCCGTGACCGCAGCCGTGCCGGGCCGGTTCGCGCTGGTATTGCATTCCCATCTGCCCTGGCTGGCCCACCACGGCCGGTGGCCGGTCGGCGAGGAGTGGCTGTACCAGTCCTGGGCGGCCACCTATATTCCGCTGGCCCGGGTGCTGGGCAGGCTTGCGGCGGAAGGGCGGACGCGGTTGCTGAGCCTCGGCGTCACGCCGGTGCTGGCCGCCCAGCTCGACGATCCGCACAGCCTCGCGGGGATGCACCACTGGCTCGGCAACTGGCAGTTGCGCGCCGACGAGGCCGCCGCCGCGGGCGATCCCGCGCTCGGCCGGTACGAGCACCGGCAGGCCGCCGCGGCGCTGGCGGATTTCGAAAGGGATTGGCGGCACGGCGGTTCGCCGGTGTGGCGGACGCTGATCGAGGCCGGGACGATCGAACTGCTGGGTGGTCCGCTGGCCCATCCCTTCCAGCCGCTGCTGGATCCGCGCCTGCGCGCCTTCGAACTCACCGAGGGCCTGGCCGACGCCGGCTACCGCTGGGGCCACACTCCCACCGGGATCTGGGCTCCGGAATGCGGATTCACCCCCGGGATGGAATCCGGGTACGCCGCGGCCGGTGTGACCCATTTCATGGTGGACGGCCCCGCGCTGCGCGGCGACACCGCGCTGGGCCGTCCGGTGTGGGATTCCGACGTGGTGGCGTTCGGGCGCGATCTCCAGGTCAGTTACCGGGTGTGGTCGCCGCGATCGGGCTATCCGGGCCACGGCGCCTACCGTGATTTTCATCACTACGACCACGTCACCGGCCTGAAACCGGCCCGGGTCACCGGCAAGCACGTCGCGGGTCCGGACAAGGCGCCCTACGACCCGGAACTCGCCGCCGGCGCGGTGCGCCGCGATGTCGCCGATTTCGTCGAGACGGTGTGCCGTCGGCTGCGGGACGAGTCCGAACGGCTGGGCCGGCCCGCGCTCGTGGTGGCCGCCTTCGACACCGAACTGTTCGGGCACTGGTGGCACGAGGGCCCGCAATGGCTCGAACAGGTGCTGCGGGCGCTGCCGGAAGCCGGGGTCACCGTCGGCACCCTCGCCGACGCGCGTGCGGACGGCTATGTGGGACAGCCGATTCCGCTGGCCGACTCGTCCTGGGGATCCGGTAAGGACTGGCGGGTGTGGGCCGGTGACCAGGTGCGGGATCTGGTGGAGCTCAACGCCGAGGTGGTCCGGCTGGCCCTCGACACCCTCGACAAGACCGCCGCCGAATCCGGCCGGGCCGGTCTGCGCGACCGGGTGGCCGATCAGCTGCTGCGCGAGGCGATCCTGACCGTGTCCAGCGACTGGGCCTTCATGGTCAGCAAGGACTCCGCCGCCGGTTATGCCCGTGACCGGGCCCATCAGCACGCGCACGCGGTCCGCGAGCTGGCCGGCGCGCTCGCCGCCGGGCACACCGGGCGGGCCCGGGAACTGGCCGACGGGTGGGCGATCGCCGACGGGGTGTTCCCGGCGCTGGACGCGCGCCGGCTCGGCGCGGATCCACTTCGCGTGTCGGCCCGCGAGACGGTAGCTTCCGTAGGCACGGCGCCGGTGCACCCGGCCCGGACTGTGCCGGTGTACCCGGACCGGGCGGAGTCGATCGGCCCGGACCGGGCGGAGGGACCAGCATGAGAATTCTGATGGTGTCGTGGGAGTACCCGCCCGTCGTGGTCGGCGGGCTGGGCCGGCATGTGCATCATCTCGCGACGGAACTGGCGGCCGCGGGGCACGAGGTGGTGGTGCTGGCGCGCCGCCCGATGGGTACCGACGCCTCGACCCATCCGACCCGTTCGTTCATCGAGGACGGCGTGCTGGTGGTCGCCGTCGCCGAGGATCCGCCCTGTTTCGACTTCGGCGAGGACATGCTGGCGTGGACGCTGGCCATGGGGCACGCGATGGTGCGTGCCGGGATCGCGCTGAGCAAGCCCGGCATCGCCGACGGCTGGACCCCCGAGGTGGTGCACGCGCACGACTGGCTGGTCGCCCATTCGGCCATCACGCTGGCCGAATATTACGACGTACCACTGGTTTCCACGATCCACGCCACCGAGGCGGGCCGGCACAGCGGCTGGGTGTCCGGCCGGGTGAACCGCCAGGTGCACTCCGTGGAGTGGTGGCTGGCCCGCGATTCCGACGCGCTCATCGCCTGCTCGGCCTCGATGCAGGACGAGGTCGAGCGGCTGTACGGCCCCGGGCTGGCCCGGGTTTCGGTGATCCGGAACGGAATCGACGTGGGGGCGTGGACCTTTCGCGCGCGGGCCCCGCGCGGCGGGCCGCCGCGGCTGTTGTACGTCGGCCGGCTCGAGTACGAGAAGGGCATCCAGGACGCGATCGCCGCGCTGCCCCGCATCCGCCGCGCGCATCCGGGCGCCACGCTCACGATCGCCGGTGTCGGAACGCAATTCGACTGGTTGCAGGAGCGCGCCAGGGTGCACCGGGTGGCCCGCGCGGTGAATTTCGTCGGCCGGCTGGATCACGAGGAACTGCTGGGCTGGCTGCACGGCGCCGACGCGATCGTGCTGCCGAGCCGGTACGAGCCGTTCGGGATCGTCGCCCTGGAGGCGGCCGCCGCCGGCACCCCGCTGGTGACCTCGACCGCCGGCGGCCTCGGCGAACTGGTCGTGGACGGCGTCACCGGCGCCTCGTTCGCACCCGCCGACGTGAACGGCCTGGTCGACGCGGTATGCGCGGTACTCGACGATCCGGCGGCCACCCAGGACCGGGCCCGCGCCGCCCGTGCCCGCCTCACCGCGGATTTCTCCTGGGATGTGGTCGCCACCGAGACCGTGCAGGTGTACGAGTCCGCGAAACGGCGGGTCCGCAATCCGCTGGCCCGACCTCCCATTGCTGAACGTCCGCTCCCCGAACGGGATCCGAGCAATCCGCTGTAGTATTCCCCGCGGTTGCTGGACACTTGTCCCGGGTATGTATAGTTTCCGCAATCAAGTACTTGTAGAAGCTAAGTAAATAGTCGACGGAACGACCCGCCCTCGGGATGCCGCCATGCCGGGCCGATCCGCTCGGCCGTTTGATCAGCAGCGTGGAGACGACCACGGCGCAGCCGTACCGAACAGGGCATCAACTTTCATGACGACATCGAGTATCGACACCTCGGCGGCGAGCGCGCCCCCGGCGTTGTCGCATCGCCAGATCCTGACCATTCTCTCCGGGCTGCTGCTGGGCATGTTCCTCGCCGCACTGGATCAGAACATCGTCAGCGTCGCGATCGTGCGAATCGCGAACAGCCTGCACGGTTTCGACCAGCAGGCCTGGGCCACCACCGCCTATCTGATCACCTCGACGATCAGCACCCCGCTGTACGGCAAACTCGCCGACATCTACGGGCGCAAGCCGTTGTTCCTCGCGGCGATCACGATCTTCGTGGCCGGTTCGGCGGCCTGTACCTTCGCCGGCTCGATGTACGAGCTGGCCGGGTACCGGGCCTTCCAGGGACTCGGCGCCGGCGGCCTGATGTCGTTGGTGCTCACCATCATCGGCGATATCGTGCCCGCCCGGGAACGAGCCCGGTACCAGGGCTATTTCATGATGGTCTTCGGCGGTTCGACGGTGCTGGGGCCGGTGCTGGGCGGGTTGTTCTCCGGCTACGACCAGCTCTGGGGGATCGACGGCTGGCGCTGGGTGTTCCTGGTCAACGTCCCGGTCGGCATCCTGGCCCTGATCGTGGTCGCCCGGGTGCTGAACCTCACGCATCAGCGCCGGGCGATCCGGGTGGACTGGTACGGCGCGGTGGCGCTGACGATCTGCGTGGTGCCGCTGCTGATCGTGGCCGAACAGGGCCGCGCCTGGGGCTGGGCCTCGCCGAAGGCGTTGCTGTGCTTCGGGATCGGCGCGGCCGGGCTGGTGCTGTTCCTGATCGCCGAGGCGCTGATGCGGGACGCGGCGCTGATCCCGTTGCGGCTGTTCCGCAACGGCACCTTCACCCTGACCATCGTGGGCGGCTTCATCGTCGGCGTCGCGATGTTCGGCTCGCTCAGTATGGTGCCGCTGTATCTGCAAGTGGTGCGCGGTTTCTCGCCGACCAAGGCGGGCCTGCTGATGCTGCCGATGGTGGCGGGCATCGTGGTGGGCTCGCTGACCAGCGGCCAGGTGGTGCGCCGGACCGGCCGGTACAAGATCCTGCCGATCGTCGGGACGGCCGCCATCTCGGCCGGGGCGGTGCTGTACGCGCAGGTGGCCTACGACAGTCCGCTGTGGGAGCCGCTGCTGATCGCCGTGCTGCTGGGTATCGGGCTGGGTGGCTGTATGCAGACGCTCACCATCGCCGCGCAGAACGCCGGACCCCGGTCGGACATGGGCGTCTCGACCGCCTCCTCCACGTTCTTCCGGCAGGTGGGCGGCACGCTGGGTGTCGCGGTATTCCTGACCATCCTGTTCAACCAGTTGCCGCACCGGATCCTCGCGGCCTTCGGCGGGATGCTGCCGGACGGTTTCGACACCGCGAAACTCGGTGACATACAGGCGAATACGTCGGTGATCGCGGCGCTGCCGGCCGCGGTGCGCGATCCCATCCTGGTCGGTTTCACCGATTCGCTGCACGTCGTGCTGTACTCGACGGCGGGCGTGGCACTGCTGGCGTGCGTGGTGCTGCTGTTCATGAAGGAGATCCCGTTGCTGGACCCCGTGGCGAAGCCGGTCGAGCCGACCCCGGCCGACGACCCCGAGTGGGCCGAGGACCAGGTCTATCTCGGTGCCGCGCAGGCGATCTCCGAACCCGAGCCGATCCTCGCCGCCGATGCCGCGGCCGCGTCGGAACAGGAGCGGTACGCCGCGCTGAGCAGCGGCCTGAAGGCGGCGCTGGCCGGCGGCAACGGATTCGCCGGCGCCGCGCACCGGCCGGTCGCCGATCCGGCGGCGGCGGTGGCGATGCTGCCGGCCGCGCCGCCCACCGGGACCGGCGGCGATCTCGGCGGCCGGGTGCAGCGCGCCGACGGCGCCCCGATCGCGGGCGCGGTGCTCACGCTGATAGATCAACGCGGACATCAGGTTTCGCGGGCCCGCGGCGATCGCGGCGGCGTCTTCGGCCTCCAGCGGCCCGCACCGGGTAACTATGTGCTGATCGTCTCGGCCAACGGGTATCAGCCGACCGCGCTGAATCTGACCGTCGACGACGGCCGGTTGCAGGTGGAGGTCACCCTGCACGGCGCGGGCGAGCTGTCCGGGGTGGTGCGCCGCGCCGGGGACGGCGAGCCGGTGTCCGGCGCCACCGTGACCCTGACCGATATGCGCGGTGAGGTGATCGGGGCGACGCTCAGCGGGCCGGACGGCGGATACTCCTATCAGGGCATGGTGACCGGGGTCTACACCCTGGTCGCGGTCGCCCGGCGGCTGCGGCCCGCCGCGGCCACCCTGACCGTGCCCGATACCGGGGTACTGCAGTACGACATCGAGCTGGCCTCGCTGGCCGTGCTCACCGGCGAGGTCTCGGCCGACGGGCGGCCGGTACCGGACGCCCGGGTGAGCGTGCTCGACGAGTCGGGTGCGACGGTGGGCAGCGCCCGCACCGACGCGGACGGCCGCTACCTGGTACCCGACCTGTCCGAGGGCAGTTATCGCGTGGTCGCGCGGGGCTATCCGCCCGTGACCACGCGGGTGACGCTGGCGTCGGGCGAAATCGACCACAACGTACGACTGGGTTACGACCAGACGGAGGATATGCAGTGACCGGTCTCGATGTGCAGATTCGCACCCCCAACGGCTGGCCGATCCCGGACGCGGTACTGACCGTCACCGATCTCGAGGGCCGCCAGCTGGTCCGCGCCGTCGCCGACGCCTCCGGCGTGGCGGCCACCGGGCCGCTGCCGCCGGGGATGCACACCGCGGTGGTCACCGCGCCCGGATATCAGCCCGAGGCCCGTATCGCCCGCATCGGCGCCGACGGCGGCGGGGTACTCGGCGAACTGCGGCTGGTCCCGGAGGCGACCGCGATCGCGCTGCCGCCGCCGGGCCCGTGGACGATCGATCCGGAACACTCCACCGTGGTCGCGACCGCGCGGCACATGGGCATCGCGAGTATCCGGGGGCGGTTCGCGGAGGTCGGCGGCCGGCTCGACATCGCCGAAACCTTCGAGCACTCCACGGGATACGCCGAGATCAAGGCCGCGAGCATCGACACCGGGGTGCGCATGCGCGACGACCACATGCGGTCCGCGGACTTCCTCGACGTGGAACACCACCCGCTGATCTCGTTCAGCGGCAACGGTTTACGCCGCACCGGCAGCGAAACCTGGGTGATGGCGGGCGAACTCGATCTGCACGGCCGGCGGCGGCCGGTCGAACTCGACCTCACCTACGGCGGTTGCGGCCCGGACCTGTACGGCGGCACCCGCGCCGCCTTCCACGCCGAAACCCTGCTGCACCGTGAGGATTTCGCCATGGACTACAACGCCATGGTGCGCGTCGGCGTCGCGGTCGTGGGCACCACGGTGAAGATCGACCTCGACATCGAACTGGTCCAGGGCGAGAGCCTGCCCTCGGCGGGCTGACCGGTGCCCGCACCCGGGTCGGCCGGCCGTGGGTTAACCTGCGGAGATGGCTGTTCCGACGACCCGCATGCTGGTGTTGTCCGTGGTCCGGCTGCTGCAGCCGGTACACGGATACGACGTCCGGCGTGAGCTGCTGTCCTGGCACGCCGACGAATGGGCCAACATCAAACCCGGCTCGGTCTACGGAGCGCTCAACACCCTGCAACGCGACGGGCTGATCGCCGTCGACGGGGTCGGCCAGGCCCGTAATCGCCCGGAGCGCACCACCTTCCGGCTCACCGCCGAGGGGGCGAAGGAGTTCGACGGGATGCTGCGCGAGGCGCTGTGGTCGGCGGATCAGCCGAAGCATCCGTACTACGCGGCGGTCTCGCTGTTCCCGCATGCCGAACGCGACGAGGTGATCGCCGCACTGCGCAGCCGGATCATGAAATTCGAGGGTGAACTCGCCTTCCTGGAACGGGAGGAGCAGCGCATCCTGGCCGGCAGCGGCGATCCGGTCGAGATGGCGCCGCATCATGTCGCCGACGCCATCCGGCTGTCCGCCGATCACCTGCGCGCCGATCTGAACTGGTCCCGGCGGACGCTCGAGCGCATCGAGAGCGGCGAACTCGACGTCTGGCCGGGGGCGATCCGTCCGGCGTCCGAGCGGGAGGGCCCCGCCGCGGAGTAGTGATCAAGCCTGAATAGTAAAGCTTGACTATCGGTCCCCCGGTTCCTACCGTGGGGACATGGAATCGACGGCTGTTCGTGGCCGCACCCGCGCCCCGGTGATCCGGGCACGCGGGCTGGCACGAACCTTCACCACCAAGACCGGACCCGTGGACGCGGTCACCGGTATCGACTTCGAGGTGTACGAGGGCGAGATCCTCGGCCTGCTCGGCCCGAACGGGGCCGGCAAGACCACCACCCTGCGGATGATCGCCACCCTGCTCGCGCCCACCGCGGGCGAGGCCACCGTCGCCGGCGCGGATCTGCGCACCGACGCGCGGTCGGTGCGCTCCCGCATCGGATATGTCGCCCAGGGCGGGGCGACCGGTGACGAACAACTCGTCATCGACGAATTGATGCTCCAGGCAAGGCTTTTCGGCCTCGGCAAGGCCGCGGCGGCCCGCCACGCGGCGGAGCTGCTGGCCGGGCTGGACCTGGCCGGGCTGAGCCGGCGGCGCTGCCGGGAACTGTCCGGCGGCCAGCGGCGCCGGGTCGACATCGCCCTCGGCCTGGTGCACCGCCCCGGCCTGATCTATCTCGACGAGCCCAGTACCGGACTCGATCCGCAGAGCCGGGCCAATCTGTGGGACCACATCCGCCGGCTGCGCGACGAGGGCACCACGATCGTGCTCACCACCCACTACCTCGAGGAGGCGGACGCGCTCTGCGACCGCATCCTGGTGATGGACCACGGCGAGATCGTGGTCGCCGGCACGCCCGACGAGCTCAAACAGCGCATCGCCGGTGACGTGATCAGCCTCGTCGTCGCCGACGACCGGGCCGAGGAGGTGCTGCGCGTCGCCGGGACGGTCCTGGAACTGCGCTCCCGGCTGCACGCCGACGGCCTGGTCCACCTCACCGTCGACCGCGGCGACGCGGCCGTGGTGCCGCTGCTGCGCGCCCTGGACGAGGCGGGCATCAGCCCGAGCTCGCTCACCGTCAAACGACCCAGTCTCGACGACGTGTTCCTGACCGTCACCGGGCGATCCCTGCGGGAGGCATCGTGAATTTCCTGCGCGAGACCGGCCTGATCTTCTGGTCGCAGTTGCGCACCCAGCTGCGCAATCCGGTGTGGGTGATCATCGGGCTCTCCCAGCCGGTGCTGTATCTGGTCCTGTTCGGGCCGCTGGTGAAGACGATCGCGCCGCAACTGGGCCCGGGTGCGGATCCGTGGAAGGTGCTCACCCCGGCGCTGGTGATCCAGGTCGGGCTGTTCGGTTCCATGTTCGCCGGATTCGTGATGGTGCAGGAGTTGCGCGCCGGGGTGATCGAGCGGCAGCGGGTCACGCCCGCGAGCCGGGCGGCGCTGCTGGTCGGCCGGGTGCTCAAGGACATGGTGGTGCTGATCGTGCAGGCGCTGGTGCTGGTCCTGGTGGCGATGGTGGCCTTCTCGTTGCGGCCCGATCCGGTCGGGCTGGTGGCCTCGGTGCTGCTGATCGCGGTCATGGCGGCCGGGCTGGCCTCGGGCTCCTACGCGCTGGCGCTGTGGGCCCGGTCCGAGGACACCCTCGCCTCGGTGCTGAACAGCCTCACGGTCCCGATCATGTTGTTGTCGGGCATCCTGCTGCCGATGAGCCTGGCGCCGCGCTGGTTGCGGATCGTCGCGGACATCAACCCGTTCGAGCACACCGTGGAGGCCGCGCGGGCGTTGTTCCGCGGTGAGTTCGCGACGGGTGAGGTGTATCTCGGCACCGGTCTCACGGTGGCGGTCGCGGTGCTGCTGATCGTGCTCGGCGCCCGCAGCTTCGCTCGCGAGAACGCCTGATCGACCGGGCCCGTCCGCACGCGGGACGGGCCAGGATCGCGTCCGTTCCGGCCGATGGGCGAACGCCGCGCATCATGCGGGTGAACGTCGCGTGTGACCGCTGTCTCGTTCACCGGACTGGCATCGGGACGACACTCACAGGTTGCCCCGGGGCCGATTCGGGCTGGCTTCATCAGGACATGACAACACCGGCAGTGTCATATCCCAGCCTGCTCTCGCCGTCATCGCCCGCAGCGCCGCGACCGGCGGAACCGGGTACGGAACGCTCACAGTACTCCCTGGTCGTATCGTCCGATCTCGAGCATCGGCGGGCCGCGCAGGGGCTGCGGTATCGAGTGTTCAAGGGCGAGCCCGGATTCGACATCCCCGAGAGCGCCGACGGGCTCGACGCCGATCGGTTCGACGAGCACTGCGACCATCTGCTGGTGCGCGACAACGCCACCGAGGAGTTCGTCGGCTGCTACCGGATGTTGCCGCCGGACAAGGTCGCCGCGGCCGGAGGTTATTACACGGCAACCGAATTCGACCTCACCGCGATGGATCCCACGGGACAGCGGATCGTCGAGATGGGCCGCGCCTGCGTGGTGCCCGACCATCGCAACGGATCCGTGGTGACGCTGATGTGGGCGGGCATCCTGCACTACATCCAGCTCACCGGCTACGACTGGGTGATGGGTTGCGCATCGGTGCCCATGCAGGAGAGCCCGGCCGATCCGATCGGCGCGAACGTGCGCGGCGTGCGGGATCTGGTCCTGGCCAAGCACGCCGCCGATCCGGCGCGGTGGGCCCGCCCCCACAATCCGGTGGTCGTCGACGGCCGCACCCTCGACGAACTGACGCCGCCGGCCCGGCCGAAGCTGCCGCCGCTGCTGCGCGGATATCTCCGGCTCGGCGCCTGGATCTGCGGCGAACCCGCGCACGATCCCGATTTCGGCGTCGCCGATTTCGTGGTGCTGCTGGGCCTGGACACCATCAACCGCCGCTACCTGGAGCGGTTGCAGTCGGCCGCGAACAACTTCGACGGCCGCTAGACCCGGTACTGAGGACGGACGGAAACGCCATGCCCGCCTTGATGTCTCCCGGCACCCCCGGGCTCACCTGCCCGCCGGCCGCGCCGGTGCACGCCTGGATGCCGGTCAGCCCGTGCGTCCCCAGCTGCGTGGATGTCCGCCCGCAGGCCGGTCGGCTCCGGATGGTGGCGCGGATCGCCGCCGTCGCCGGGCTGCTGGCCGGGTTCCCGGCGGTGAATCTGGTGACCCCGCGGCCGCTGCGGGCGCGCCTGCACCGCCGCAGTGCGCGACTTCTGTTGCGCGCCTGTGGAATTCGGCTGCGGGTCGTCGATCTGCGCGGCGCGTCCGCGACGCCCGCCGGTCGCCGGGGCCGGCGGTCCCGGGATCGGCAGGGACTGCTCGTGGTGTCCGCCCATGTCGGCTGGACCGATGTGGTGGCGCTGGCGGCGGTGGATCCGATGGGATTCGTCGCCCGCGGCGATCTGATCGAATGGCCGATGCTCGGCGGCCTGGCCCGGATCATGCGGGTCATCCCGATCCATCGGGAGCGGCTGCGGCAGCTGCCCGAGGTGATCGCGGTGATGTCGGAGCGGCTGGCCGCCGGCGAGCGGGTCTGCATGTTCCCGGAGGGCACCACCTGGTGCGGTCGCGCGCACGGTTCGCTGCGTCCGGCGCTGTTCCAGTCCGCGGTCGACACCGGTACGCCGGTGCAGCCGGTCCGGATGCGCTATGTGGACGCCACCGGTGAGCTCACCACCGTTCCCGGGTTCGTCGGCGACGACACCTTCCTGGATTCGGCCCGGCGCGTGCTGCTGTCCAAGGGGGTTGTGGCGGAGGTCACACTGCTGCCGGTGGAGCAGCCCGGCGCCGATCGGCACGAGCTGGCGCGCCGGTGCGAACAGGCCATGCGGGGCGCGGAGGTGCCCGATATCGACGCGCACGCCACCGCGGTCGGCAGCGGCCCGACCCGGGCGATCGTGCCCGATACGGCCGCGATCAGCTGACCGGGACGGCCGGCGGCGGCTCGCCGCCGGAGACGGGCCGGTGCCCCGGCGGCGGGGCGGCCCGGTCATACCGGTGCCGGATGGTAACCGTACGATCGGACTCGATCATGTCGTCGAGCGGATTTCGCAGCCCGTGGCCGTTTTCCTGGATACCCGATGGGTACGTCTCGGGGAAACGGGACGGACAGAACAGGTTGTGATCGGGTGGTGGACAACACGCGGAGGTCACCGCGACGTGGCGGCGCCGGCCGAGGCCGGCTGCGCAGCGTCGGTCCGGTGGGTGACGGGGCGGAACACGACAGTACGGCGGAGATGCCCGCCGGGGGTTCCGGGAGCGGGCCGACGCATATCGACGGCGGCGGGCCGAGTCGTCCCGATGGCAGTGGGCCGACGTATCTCGGCGAATTCCGGGTACGGGTGCCGGCGGTGGTGTCGCAGCTGGCGATGCTGCGGGCCGTCGCCGAGACCGTCCTGCTCACCGCGGATTTCACGCTCGACGTGGTGACCGATGTCCGGGTCGCGCTGGACGAGGTCGCGACGGCGCTGATGCTGTCCGCCGATGCGGGCCGCGAACTCGAATTCGAGCTGCGCTACGACGCGCGCGGGGTCGAGGTGCGGGTGTCGCTGGTGTCGCGTACGGAGGCGGCCCTGGAGGACGACAGCTTCGGCCGGCACATCGTCGCCGCACTGACCGACTGGCTGGAGGCCGGCTGCGAGCCGTACGACCCGGCGCTGGGCGGATATCCGGTCACCGTGCGCTTCGGACGGCAACGCGATGTGGACGACTTCTGAACCTTCCGCGCCGGTGCGCGGCGGGTCCGAAATCCGATGATCGCCGTGGGTCGGCGTCGCGTGCCATGAGTGGCCCGGCAGGCAGCACGCGCAGCCCCGGCGCGGCGCCTTCAGCGGTGCGAGCGGAGTTCGACGGTGGTGCCGGTGGGACTGGTCGAGATCGAGGTGTCGGGGACCACCGCGCGCATGATCGCGAGGCCGCGGCCGCGGTAGTTGTCCGCGGCGTCGGCGGTGGTCTTCCAGTGGCCGCCGTCGACGATCACGATGCGCAGTTCGTCGTCGAGCAGGTCGCCGTCGACCCGGATCGTGCCGGGTTCCGGGCCGTAGGCATGTTCCACGGCATTGGTGCACGCCTCGGTCACGGCCAGTACGATATCTGCGATGCGGTCGGCATCGAGACCCGCTTGGGTCAGCCACTGTCGCAACGTACGGCGCAACGGAGCGAGTGCGGATGCCAGCGCGGGAAAGGTGAGCCGAAGGGGAGCCGGGGATTCCACCGATCGCGTGTGCGCAGTTGGCATCCTGCACTGTCCTCTCTGCCCGAGTTTCGGAAACCTCTGCACTTTCGGAGACATACCCTTGTGGTGCCGGGTTATGCGGCCGAAAACGGGGGCCGAGTCGGTGATTCGACCGCGCGAGAACGGGTAAGCCGATCCCGGGCGAATGCCGGATCGGTGAGGATCGAACGGCAAGACGGCCGGGAACGACAGAGGAGGAAGTGACCGTGAGCGACGGCGGAGTTTCGCAACTGCTGACCGTGTCGCAGCACCACGAGGGTGACACCGTCGTGGTGGCGGCCGAGGGGGAGATCGACATCACCTCCGCACCGCAGTTGAGCGCTGCGCTCGAGGCGGTCGGAGCGGATGTCACCGCACCGATCGTCGACCTCTCCGGGGTCGACTTCATGGGTTCGGTGGGACTGAGCGTGCTGCTGGCCGCTTCCGAGAAGCTGAAGACCGCGAACGCGGACGCCGGGCAGTTGCGCGTGGTGGTGTCGCCGCAGGTGCGCCGCCCGCTCGAGGTGACCGGGCTGGACAAGGTCCTGGCTTTGTTCGACTCCCTGCAGCAGGCGCTGGCCGCCGGGGCCTGAGGCCCGCGATGCGACCGTCCGGAGGACCGTGGCCCGCGTGCCGGGCGACGGTCACCGGCGCGGCGGCAGCCGCACCACCTGGACGAAGAAGTCGTCGATCTGCTTGATCGCCGCCACGAACTGGTCCAGATCGACCGGCTTGGTGACGTACGCGTTGGCGTGCAGCGCGTAGCTGCGCAGGATGTCCTCCTCGGCCGCCGACGTGGTGAGCACCACCACCGGGATGGAGGCCAGGTCGGGATCCGCCTTGATCCGGGCCAGCACGTCCCGGCCGTCGTATTTCGGCAGATTCAGATCGAGCAGGATCAGATCCGGGCGGGCGGCGTCCGCGTAGGGGCCCTGCCGATACAGGAACTCGAGGGCCTCCGCGCCGTCCGTGCAGACGTGCAGCGTGTTGCCGATCTTGTTGTCCTGGAAGGCTTCCCGGGTCATCAACTCGTCGGCGGGATCGTCCTCGACCAGGAGGATATCGATCGGACGGGCGGAATTGATCATGAGCGCGGTCCTTCGGTGTCGTCGGGGAGAGCGGCACTGCTCTCGTGCTCGGGCGCCGGCGTCGATCCGACCAGGGTGAAGCAGATGCGGGTGCCGGTGGTGTACTCGGTGTCGATCCAGATCCGGCCGCCGTGATGTTCGACGATCTTCTTCGCCATGGCCAGGCCGATCCCGGTGCCGCCGTATTCGTCGCGATTGTGCAGCCGCTGGAAGATCACGAAAACCTTCTCGACGAACTGCGGTTCGATGCCGATCCCGTTGTCCTCCACCGTGAATCGCCAGCCGGGTTCGTCCTCGGCGGGTGCGGCGGTGATGCGGATCTCCGGGACGCGGTTGGGGGCGCGGAACTTGAGCGCGTTGCCGATCAGGTTCTGCCACAACATCGTCAGCAGTACCGGCACGCCCTCGATCCGCGGCAGATCGTCCGGCAGGCCGACCCGCGCGCCGCTGTCGTCGATCGCCGTCGCGAGGTTGGTCAGGGCGCGGCCGAGCGGCTGGGCCAGCTCCACCGGCACGGTGTCGTCGGCCATCCGGCCCACGCGGGAGAAGGACAGCAGATCGTTGATCAGCACCTGCATCCGTTTGGCGCCGTCGACCGCGTAGGTGATGTATTGGGTGGCCCGGTCGTCGAGTTTGTCGCCGTAGCGCTTCTCCAGCAGCTGGCAGAACGAGGCCACCTTGCGCAGCGGTTCCTGCAGATCGTGCGAGGCGACGTAGGCGAACTGCTCCAATTCGGCGTTGGAGCGGCGCAATTCGACGGCCTGCGAGTGCAGCGAGGTCTTCTGCTCCTCGAGCCGGGTCTCCTGGACGCGGGCCGAGTCCAGTTCCGCGACGATGCGGCGGCGCATCTCCTCCACCGCGACGGCGACCGCGGCGATATCGGCCGGGCCGTGCGCGTCGATATGGGAGGTGAAGTCGCCGGCCGCGACCCGCCGCGACGCGGCCGTGAGACCCGCCAGCGGCCGCACGACCAGCCGCCGGACCAGCGTGAGCAGGATGAATCCGGTCGCCAGGTAGAGCACCAGCAGGCCCAGCAGGATGCCGTCGCGCACGCTGCGGGAATGCCGCAGATCGGCGGTGTCGGCGGCGACCGAATCGGCCAGGTGGCCGTTCTGCCGATCGAACAGGGCGCGGATGGTGTCGAAATTCCGTTTGCCCTGGAGCGCGTCGGTATCGCCCTGGGTGCGGGCCGCCGCCGGGGTGGTGATCAGGGGCTGGACATACGCGGTGCGCCAGCGCCCGACGGACTGTTCGATCTCGTCCAGATCGGCGAGCAGCTGCCGGTCGCCGGACAACAGCTGCCGCAGGTGCTGCGCCGACTCGCGTTCGGCGGCCACGCCCTGGTTGTACGGGTCCAGGAACTGCTGCTGGCCGGTGATCACGAAGCCGCGGACGCCGGTCTCCTGGTTGAGCAGCGCCGATTGGAACTGCAGCGCCTCCCGCTGGGCGGGCAGCGAGCGGTCGAGCAGCTGATCGGTGGCGCTCGAGGTGCTCGAGATCACCCGTTCGCCCAGCACTGCCCCCACGACGACCACGAGAATCATCGCGCCCAGCACCGCCTGGAACCAGGCGCTGGTGGTGAGCCGGCCGGCCGGATTGCGCGGATTACGTGGTACGTCTGCGGTCATGGTGCCGTCCGGTGTTGTCGCCAGTAGAGATAGAGGAGCGCGACGTCGTCGTCGAGTCCTCCGGCCGGGGCCGCGAGGCCCTCGACCCGATCGATCAGCGTGTCCAGGAACTCGTCGGGTTCCGTGGCTCCGACGGAACGGGCCAGCGCGAGCAGGCCGTCCTCGCCGAGCCGGTCCCGGCGCTCGTTGACGAAGCCTTCGAACAATCCGTCGGTGAACAGGGTCAACGCCGCGTCCTCCGGGAGGTCGAGGACGGTCTCGGGCCAGGTCAGCTCGTGGCCGGAGCCGATGCCGAATCCGAGTGCCGGTCCGCCCGGCACCTCGACCCAGTCCCAGCCCGCGGCCGAGTGCATCAGCGCGCCCGGATGGCCCGCCCGCAACACCCGGGCGGTGTGTTCGGCCGGGGACAGGGTGAGCATGGTCGCCGTGGCGAAGGTCTGCCGGTCGGAGCGTTCCGCCAGCAGCACCTTCTCCATCAGCCGCAACTGACGAGTACCCGTGACGCCACTGAGAACCAACGTACGCCACGCCAGTCGCAGCGCCACGCCGGTGGCGGCGGCGTCCGGGCCGTGCCCGGACACGTCGCCGATCACCGCGTGCACCGTGCCGTCCTGCTCCTCGACCACGTCGTAGAAGTCGCCTCCGAGCAGGGCGTGCGCGCGTCCGGGCCGATAGCGGGGGACGACCTCGACCGCGCCGCCGGGCCGCAGCAGCGGGGTGGGCAGCAGGCCGCGTTCCAGGCGTGCGTTCTCCTCGGCCCGCAGCTGACTGGCCTGCAGTGCCACGCTGGTGCGTTCGGCCTGTTTGCGCTGGATGGCGTAGCGGACCGCGCGGCTGAACAGATCGGGTTCGACCCGGCCCTTGACCAGATAGTCCTGAGCGCCGGCCGCCATCGCGGCCAGGCCGATGAGCTTCTCGTCCAGGCCGGTGAGGACCACGACGGCGGTATCCGAGACGGTCCGCACCTGCCCCAGGGCCTCCAGGCCCTGCGCGTCGGGCAGATTCAGGTCCAGCAGCACACAGTCGGGGGTTCGCTCGCGCAGGTAGTCGACCGCCTCGGAGACCGATCGGACCCAGTCCAGCCGGATACCCAGGGCGCCGTCCTCGACCAGCGCCTCGACGAGCAGGGCGTCGGCGGGATCGTCCTCGATCAGCAGGACATCGGAGTGTGCGGGTGTCGTCGCGGCCACCGTGCTGCCGATGTCGTCCCTGGCGTCAGGCCACACGGGCATCACCACGACCGGAACCGGTGGCGGCGGATCCCGTCGCGCGGACGGCGTCCGACGGACACCGGCTCGCGGTTTGCCGGTTTCGGCAACGCATGGACTCCCATCACCCGCGATGCGCACAGCGCAAAGTACTGCCCCGCGGCCGGTTTCTGGACCACGGGGCAGTCAGATCGTATCCGATGTTGTGTCGCACGCGCAGCGAACGTCCCTGGACCTCCCGTTTTCGGCCGATGATGCCGATTGCGGACGCTATTTCTTGGGGATCAGGATGCCGGACAGATCGGCGTTGCGGATCGGGGTGTCCGGATTGGCCTGCGCGCGGCACATCAGGGTGATCGCGCCGATGGCTCCGTCGACGGTGTCGGGGGAGGGCGTCTCGGTGACCTTGGTGTCGTTCTGGAGGTATTTGCGGACGGTCACGCGCTGTTTGTCCTGATCCTGCGCGGTGAACTCGGAGCAGGGCGTATCGCCGCCCTTGTTGACCGCCTCCTTCGCCTTGTCGCACCCGCCGAGCAGCAGGGTGGTCACGGCGAGCACGGCCGCCGCGGCGGCTCCGGTACGGGCACGGTTCACGATCGGCCTCCTCGTTCGGTACGGACCCGGGCATACTCGGCGACCATCCAGCCGAATCCCGCCACCAGCGCGACCGCGGTGGCGACGGAACCGCCCAGGACGCGCGGTCCGGCGCCCCCGGTGACGGTCCACCCGAGCGTGGCGACGCCGAGCAACAGCAGCAACAGGCCGGGCCAGTCGAGCTTGTCGAGGATCGCGTCGGGCCGGTCCGGACGATTCGGGGCGGGAGACCGATCGGTCGCCGAGGGTGAGGTCATCGAAAGTTGCTCCTTCGTGGTGGGTCGCGCCTTCCGAGAGTCGGGTGCCCCGCGTGGTCCCGCCGAAACGCGCACCGCCGGGCGCGATCGGCTGTCGAACGGATCACGGCGGGACGTCGATGCCCGAGGAGTTGATCTGTGTCGCTCGTCACACTGGACGATTCGGCTCCGGGGGACTGGGTAACGAACGAATACACGGAATCTACGGATCCCATAAGTGAGGATTGAATATGTCAAGTGGATACGCGGCTCGGTCCGGAACGGCAGTCGCTGCCAAGAGCAAGGGCGATTCATACGACGATATCGAGCCCTGGCTGCAGCGGCTGGCGGATCTGCCGGCCGACGGGGTCGAGCGCGACCGCCTGCGCTCGGAGATCATCGCGAAGTGCCTGCCGCTGGGTGAGCACATCGCCCGCCGGTACAGCGGACGCGGCGTCGACTTCGACGACCTCGCCCAGATCGCCGCGGTCGGCGTCATCCTGGCCGTCGACCGGTTCGATCCGAGCAACGGCGCGCCGTTCCTGTCGTTCGCGGTGCCGACCATCATGGGTGAGGTGCGGCGGTACTTCCGCGACAGCACCTGGGCGGTGCGGGTGCCGCGGCGGATCAAGGAGATCCAGCAGCGGTTGTCCACCGTGGTTCCGGAGCTGTCCCAGCGACTCGGGCATTCGCCCACCGCGCAGCAGCTGGCCGACGAACTCGGTATCGAGCCCGGTGAGGTCACCCAGGCGCTGATCGCGAGCAACTGCTACACCACCGACTCCCTGGACACCGATTCGGGCGGGAACGACGAGGGCGACCGGCCCGTCTCGCAGCTGGAACGACTGGCGGTGGAGGACAACGGGTTCGCCCTGGTCGAGGAGACGCTGACCGCGGGCCCGCTGCTGGCGGCCCTGCCCGAACGCGAGCGCCGCATCCTGATCATGCGCTACGGCCACGGCAAGACCCAGGCCGAGATCGCCCGCGAGATCGGGGTTTCGCAGATGCAGGTCTCGCGCCTGCTGTCGCGCACGCTCGCGGGCCTGCGCGAGGCGGCGCTGAGTCCGCGGGAATTGTCCACGGTGGCCTAGGTTCCGCCCGATATTTCCTTTCCGCCCGCGCACCGGGGAACGAATTTCCCGGTGCGCGGGCGTATTTCCGGGTGGATCCGGAATTCACGTGCGGGCGTGCGGCGCAACGAGTTTCGGGAGGAGCGCGGCATGGTCGAGGTGCAGGGGACCGTCGGTGGCGGCCCGGCGTTCACGGTGCACCGGGCGCCCGGGTCGAAGGTGCGCGACACCGCGCGCTGGGGCCCGGCCGTGGGGGCGCTGGGGGTGGTGTTCGGGGATATCGGCACCAGCCCGATCTATACGTTGAAATCGGTGTTCGATCCCGGTGATCCGCACCCGATGCGGGTCGACGCCGATGCCGTGTACGGCGTGGTGTCCCTGGTGTTCTGGTCGGTCACGATCATCGTCACCGTCACCTATGTCCTGCTCGCGATGCGCGCCGACAACGACGGCGAGGGCGGGATCATGGCGCTGATCACGCTGGTGCGCCGCTGGGGCGCCGGGCACGGGCGGCGGCTGGTCGCGGTGCTGTCCGCGCTCGGAATCTTCGGCGCCGCACTGTTCTTCGGCGACAGCATGATCACGCCGGCGATCTCGGTGCTGTCCGCGGTGGAGGGCGTGAAGGTGGTCCAGCCGGCGCTGGGCGGGTTCGTGGTGCCGATCACCGTCGCGATCATCGTCGCGTTGTTCCTGGTGCAGCGGTGGGGGACCGGTGCGGTGGGGCGGATGTTCGGGCCGATCATGATCGTCTGGTTCGTGACCGTCGCCGCCTGCGGGATCGCCGGAATCGCCCGGCGGCCCGGCATTCTCGCGGCGCTGTCCCCGCTCTACGCGGGGCGGTTCCTCGCCGGGCACTTCGGTGCGGCGTTCTTCGCGCTGGCGGCGATCGTGCTCGCGGTGACCGGGGCCGAGGCGCTGTACGCCGATATGGGGCACTTCGGCCGGCGGTCGATCACCCGGGCGTGGCTGGTGCTGGTGTTCCCGGCGTGCACGCTGAGCTATCTCGGGCAGGGGGCGCTGATCCTGGCCGATCCGGACCGTGCGAGCAGCCCGTTCTTCCTGCTCGCGCCGTCCTGGGCGCGGCTGCCGGTGGTGCTGCTGGCCTGCGCGGCCACCGTGATCGCCGCGCAGGCCGTGATCACCGGCGCGTATTCCGTTGCGTCCCAAGCGGCCCGGCTGGGCTATCTGCCCCGGCTGCGGATCACGCACACCTCGGCGTCGCGGCCGGGTCGGATCTACGTGCCGTGGGTCAACTGGCTGCTGCTGGTCGCGGTGCTGACCCTGGTGTTCGCGTTCCGCAGTTCCGGTGCGCTGGCCTACGCGTTCGGGATGGCGGTGACGGGCACCATCACCATCACCACGCTGCTGTTCTTCTTCCTGGCGCGGGCCCGCTGGCACGTCCCGCGCTGGCTGATCGTGGTGGGTGCGGCGCCGCTGCTCACCGTGGATCTGCTGTTCCTCGCCGCCAACGTCACCAAATTCGCGCACGGCGGGTGGGTGCCGCTGCTGATCGCGGCCGTGGTGTTCGTCGTCCTCACCACCTGGCAGCGCGGGCGGGAGATCGTTGCCGCGCAACGGATCCGGCGGGAGGGGCCGCTGCACCGCTTCGTCGACCGGCTCGTCGCGGGCAGTCCGCCCACGGCGAGTGTGCCGGGGACCGCGATCTATCTGGATCGGGACAAGCACACCGCGCCACTCGCGTTGCGCGCCATGGTCGAACACGCGCACGTCCGGCACGAGCACATCGTGATCCTCGCGCTCGAGGTGCGGCCGGTGCCACGGGTGCCGGAATCGGAACGACTCGTGGTCGAGCATCTGGGCCCGGACCACGATCGGATCGCGCACGTCACGGCCCGCTACGGGTATCTGGAGACACCGGATGTGCCGAAGGCGCTGGCCGGGGTCGATCCGGCCGCCACCGACGGGCCGCTGGATCTGGACGGTGCGTCGTACTTCCTGTCCACCATCGAGCTGAGCGCGGGTCCGGCACGGACCATGATGCGCTGGCGTAAGCGGCTTTTCATCGCCACGTCGTATCTCGCCGCGGATGCCGCCGGATATTTCGGCCTGCCGCGGGACCGGACCGTGGTGCTGGCGTATCAGCTCGAGGTCTGAGCGACTGCCGAACCGAGATTCCGGCCCGCACACCGTGTTCCGGACATGCGGCGGTGGCGGGCCCGAAGGATGCGGGCCCGCCACCCCGGTACACCGATCCTCGTCGATCGGTGGCAGATACCGATCAGGCGTGTAGCAGACCGGTGAGTTCGGTCAGATCCGGCAGATCCGCGAGGCCGTAGGTCAGTTCGGTGATCCGCTCGGCCACCTCCGCGGTGACCACGCGAGTTGCGTTGAGCCGGAACTTGAGTGCCAGTTCGGCGGCGGACAGCGGGTTCGCCGCGCCGCCGCGGTTGGCGTCGACGCGCTCCTCCAGGACCCGGCCGTCGCGCAGTGTGGCGCGCAGGACCGCGGGGAACTGATGCGGGAAGATCTCGTCGCAGCGCGCGTCCGGGACGCAGGTCACCTCGGCCGCCAGTGCGAGCCGGGCAGGGTCGGCCGCGGCGGCATCGGTGAAATCGTCGTGGAACAGGCCGAGTCCGCCGCCGCCGAGCAGCGCCGCCGCGACCGTGTACGGGCCGGAGAAGGCGGCGTGGTAGCCGGAGCTGGGGTGGATCTTGTCCGCGCGGGGTTCGCCGATCGTGCGCAATACCGCTGTCGGCGCGCCCAATTCGAGCGATTCGATATCGGCGGCGGTGACGCCGCGGGCCCGCAGCGCGCGGGCGGCGTCGATACCGGCGTGGGTGAAGTGGTTGCAGGGGTAGGGCTTGAAGAAGATGCCGGGCAGCTCCCACTGGTCGCCGAGACCGCGGGTGATCGCGTCCGGATCGGACCGGTCGCCGCAGAACGCCTGCAGCAGACCGAATCTGCCCTCCAACACGGTCGGCGGGCCGGTGATGCCGAAGCGCGCCATACCCGCCGCGGTCACCGCCGCGTGCGCGGCCCAGCCGCAGTGCACCCGCTTGACCGTGCCGCCGGTCCGATTCGCCTCCAGCAGACCGGAACCCATACTCGCCGCGATGCCGAGGGTGTCGGCGATACCGGCCTCGTCCACCTCCGACAGCATCGCGCACGCGACCGCCGCGCCGAGCGCGCCGCAGATCGCGGTGGCGTGCAGGCCGCGCTCGAAGAACACCGAATTGCCCAGTTGCTCATCGTATCCGGCCATCCCCAGCCGTACGGTGATCTCGACGCCGACGCCGATCGCGTCCAGCAGCGCGGCCCCGGAGACGCCGCGCGCCTCGGCCACCGCGAGCGCCGCGGGCACCACCGACGCCGACGGGTGCAGCACCGACGGCAGATGGGTGTCGTCGAAATCCAGTGAGTGCGCGAGGGTTCCGTTGACCAGCGCGGCGCTCGGCTCGGGCAGCCGGTCGCCGGAGCCGATCGCGGTGGCGCGGCCGGAGCCGCCCCATTCGCGGACCAGCGCGCCGACGGCCTGTCCGGGCTTCTCCACGGTCGCGGCGAGGCTGTTGCCCAGCACGTCCAGCACCCGGCGGGCGGCGTCGGCCCGCAGTTCCGGCGGCAGGCCGTCCGCCCGGACGCCGGTGGCGAATTCGGCCAGGCGTGCCACGATCGTCCGCGTCATGCCGACACCGCCGCGAGCGGGCGGATCGGGGAGCCGGTGCCGCCGACGATGCGCAGCGGGGCGAGCAGGAAGACGAACTCCCGCACACCCGTCTCGGCGATCTCCTCCAGATTCAGGTGTTCCATGATGAAGATGCCCGATTCGACCAGCAGCACCCGGTGCACCGGCAGTACGGCGTGCCCGGCGCCGGCCGGGATCTGCTCGTAGGCGGTGGTGTCCGCGCCGGTGGCGACGATGCCGCGGGACGCGAGCCATTGCGCCGCTTCGACATTCGCGCCGGGGACACCGGACTCCTTGCCCATGTAGGTGGCCGGCTCGCCGAAGTTGCGGGCCCAGCCGGTGCGGATCAGCGCGACATCGCCGGGACCCGGTGTGGCCCCGGCCAGTTCGGCCGCCGCGTCCAGATCCGCCGCGGTGACGCCGTATCCGGGATCCAGGGTCGAAACGCCGTGCACCGCCGCCACATCCAGCAGTACCGCGCGGCGCAGCAGGCCGGGCAGGTTCTCCGCGCCGTGGGTCGTGAACGCGCCGCCGAGCTGGGCCTCGGCCGCGTCGACCTCGCCGTGCAGTTTGCCGCAGTGGCTGACGTGCGACAGCGCGTCGATATGGGTGCCGACGTGCCCGCCGGTCACGATGATCTCGTTGGCCGCCGAACCGCCGTCGGGCCGCTGCATATCGCCGTGCCGGCGGATCAGCGTCATCCGGAAGCCGGGATGGTTCGGCGAGCACGGCATACCGGTGAAGAACGGCTGGCCGAGCTCGATGAGCCGGACCCCGCCCGATACCGCCGCCAGCAGCGGGTCCTGGGTGCGTGTCATGAGAGGTGACCTTCCTGAATGTTCTCGTGCTGGGTGCCGGCGTCGGCGATCTCGAGCACCCAGCGGGCGCGCGCGACGATCGCGGCGTCGACGAACTGTCCGTTGCGGTCGATCCAGGCCGCCCTGGACGCCGCGAGCCCCTCGATCAGCTCACGGGCCCAGGACGTTTCGGCCGGATCCGGGGCGCACACCTCGTGCACGACCGGAATCTGCGCGGGGTGGATCACCGACCGGCCGAAGAATCCGGCGGCCCGGCCCGCCGTGGTGCTCGTGCGCAGGCCGTCCGCATCGCGGACCGCCGTCCAGACACTCTGCACCGGACTGGGCAGCCCGGCCGCGCGTGCGGCGACCACGATCCGCGAGCGCGGCCAGCTCAGCGCCTCGCCACCGGATACCCGCAGGTCGGCGGCGAGATCGGCCTCGCCGAGCGAGATGCCGGCGACCAGCGGGTGCGCGGTCGCGAGCGCGAGCGCGTGTTCGATGCCGAGCGCCGATTCCAGCACCGGGTAGACCGGCACGCGCAGCGTGTCGGCCACCCGGCGCAGCTCGCCGGGGTCCTCGCACTTGGGGACCCGGACCCCGGCGAGCGCTCCGGGGGCGGCGGCCAGCGCGCGCAGATCGGCCGCGCCGGCCGCGGTGTCCGGCGCGTTCATCCGCACGTACGCGGCGTGGCCGTCGGCGAGCGCCGCCAGCACGTTGCGCCGTGCGCCGTCCTTGTCCGCCGCCGACACCGCGTCCTCGAGGTCGAGGATCACCGCGTCGGCGGGTCCGGCCAGGGCCTTGCCGATGCGGTCCGGCCGGTCGCCGGGAACGTAGAGCCAGCTGCGGGGGATCACTTGACGACGCCCTCCTCGCGCAACCGCGCGAGTTCCGCCTCGCCGATTCCGTAGCGGCCCAGCACCTCCGCGGTGTGCGCGCCGAGCGGGGCGCCGGCCGAGGTGATCGCGCCCGGGGTCTCCGACAGCCGGAACAGCACGTTCTGCATCCGGACCGGGCCGAGTTCGTCGTCCTCGACGGTGGCGATGGTGCCCAGCGCCGCGTACTGCGGATCGGCCATCACGTCGGCGGCGTCGTAGATCGGGGCGACCGCGGCCTGGGCCTCCTCGAACGCCCGCACCACCTCGTCCCGGTCGCGCGCGGCGATCCAGGAGCCGACCGCCGCGTCGAGTTCGTCGGCGTGCTCGGCGCGCTGCGCGCCGGTGGCGAACCACGGTTCGTCGATGTACTCCGGATGTCCGACCAGGCGCATGACCCGCTCCGCGATGGACTGCGCGCTGGTGGAGATCGCGACCCAGCTGTCGTCGCGGGTGCGGTAGGTGTTGCGCGGGGCGTTGTTGGTGGACCGGTTGCCGGTGCGCGGCTGCAATTGGCCGAGCTGGTCGTAGGCGATGATCTGCGGGCCGAGCAGGGTGAGGATCGGCTCGATGATGGCGAGGTCGACGACCTGCCCGTGGCCGGTCTGCTCGCGGGCCCGCAGGGCCGTCATGACCGCGAAAGCGGTTGTCAGCGCGGCGATTCCGTCGGCGAGGCCGAACGGCGGCAGCATCGGCGGGCCGTCCGGCTCACCGCTGATCGCGGCGAAACCGCTCATCGCCTCGGCGAGGGTGCCGAAGCCGGGCCGCTTGGCATAGGGGCCGATCTGCCCGAAGCCGGTGACGCGGGCGAGTACCAGGCGGGGATTGATCTCCCGCAGCTGCTCGTAGCCCAGCCCCCAGCGTTCCAGCGTGCCGGGGCGGAAGTTCTCGATCACCACGTCGGCGTCGGCGACCAGCGTGCGGAAGATCTCCTGGCCGGCGGGCGAACCGAGGTAGAGGGTGATGGCTTTCTTGTTGCGGCCCAGCATCTTCCACCACAGGCCGACGCCGTCGCGCTGCGCGCCGTGGCTGCGGACCGGGTCGCCGTTCGGATGTTCGATCTTGACGACCTCGGCGCCGTAGTCGCCGAGCATCGTGGCCGCCAGCGGACCCGCGAACAGGGTGGCCGTATCCAGCACCCGGATCCCGGACAATGCGCCCGCCATGGGAGTACCTGCCTTTCTGGCGTCCCGCCGGCAACTTCCGTCGTTTCGCCAATAGGAACGATTGTGAACTTCAGGTTTCGGGGCGACGGTCCCCGGCTGCTCACCAAGTTCGCACTGATAGTGCGGGTACGTCAAGTTACGAGCAGATATTGACCTGAGGCGAGACGGGTGTCACGATAGCCCGCATCAGACAGAACGTTTCTCTAATCGGAACGAGGTGACATGTCCGCGCGAAAGCTCATCGTCGCGCTCGGTGCGTGCGCGTTGCTCGCGATCGTGGCCGGGTGCGGGGGGTCGGCCCCGATGGGGGCCGCCGACGCGGCCGGCCAACGCGACAAGGGCCCGGTCAAGATCGGGGCGCTGCATCCGGTCAGCGGTTCCAACGCGGTGGACGGCCTGCAGATGCGCCGAGGTGCGCAGCTGGCGGTCGACGCGATCAACGCGGCCGGGGGGATCAAATCCCTCGGCGGCCGCAAGGTCGAACTGGTCACCGGCGATACCCAGGGCAAGGCCGATATCGGCCAGAGCGAGGCACAGCGGCTGATCTCGGCCGGCGCCGTCGGCCTGGTCGGTACCTATCAGAGTGCGGTCAGCACGAACGTCGCCGTGGTCGCCGAGCGCAACCGGGTGCCGTTCGTGATGGACGTGACCGCCACCGACACCATCTTCGCCCGCGGCTATCGGTACGTGTTCCGCGTGCAGCCGGGCAGCAAGGTGATCGCCACGGCCGCGGCCCAGTATCTGAAGCAGGTGTCGGAGCAGTCCGGTAAGCCGGTGCACAAGGTCGCCTTCCTGCACGAACAGAGCGATTTCGGCAGCGGCGCGGCCGACGCGTTCGATGCCGCCGCGCAGCAGCTCGGGATCGCGCTCGGCCCGAACATCAGCTACGACGCGGCCAGCGTCAGCGATCTCACCGCGCAGATCACGCAGGTCAAGGCGTCCGGCGCGGATGTGCTCGCGATCGCGGGCTACTACCGCGACAGCCTGCTGGCGGCCAAGGCGATCGCCTCGGTGAAGCCGGATCTGTCCGCGGTGTGGGGCGTCTCCAACGGCGCCTACGATCAGCCCAAGTTCGTCTCCGACGCGGGGCAGCTCGGCGACCGGTACTTCAACACGAATTACCATTACGACGCGACGAACCCGCAGACCACCGCCCTGCGCGAGCAGTACCAGCGCACCTTCGGTGATCCGATGCGGACCGGCGCGGTGTTGTCCTACGACGCGGTCCAGGTGATCGCGCAGGCGGTCGAGAAGGCCGGCAGCACCGATCCGGAGAAGGTCCGCGACGCGATCGCCGCGGGTCAGGTCGCACCCCTGACCGTGGGCAAGGGCCCGATCGAATTCGCCGGCAACGGCGACAACAGCAACGCCGCGCCGGTCCTGATGCAGGTTCAGGGCGGTCAGGTGAAGCAGGTGTATCCCCCCGAGAAGGCCGAATCCCGGCCCGAGTACCAGGTGACATGGCGGCCATGAACAATCTCGACACAGCACAGGCGGTGGTCGATCCCGACACCGCGCCCCCGGCCCGCCGCTTCCCGGTGGACCGTTCCTTCCTCGGCCGCGCCGGCGTGGTCGCCGTGGTCCTCGTCGTCGCCGTCGTGGTGGCGTTGCTCCGCTCCGGCAGCGGGCTGGTGGTCTGGCAGTCGGTGGTCACCGGCATCCTGACCGGCGGGCTGTACGGCCTGATCGCGATGGGCCTCACGCTGATCTTCGGCGTGCTCGACATCGTGAACTTCGCGCACGGCGCACTGCTGGCCGTCGCGATGTTCATCTCGTTCGGGCTGGTGGACACCACCGGGATGCATCCGTATCTCACGCTGCTGATCGCGACCCCCGCGCTCTTCCTGGTCGGCGCGATCGTCTATCGTGGCTTGCTGTCCGGTAGCGGTGCTCGCTCTCTGGAGAATCAGCTGCTGATCACGCTCGGTCTGTCGCTGTTGCTGGAGAACGGTCTGCTGATGTTCTTCGGCGCCGAGCCCAAGAGCATCAAGCTGCCCGGCGAGTTCCAGTTCTCGCTGTTCGGCGCGGTCGTCGCCGGATCGCGGCTGTACGCCTTCCTCGGCGCGATCGCCCTGGGCGGGGTGCTGTTCTGGTTGCTGCGCCGGACCCGGCTGGGCACGGCGATCCGCGCGGTCGCCGCGAACGGCACCGGTGCGCAGCTGGTGGGCATCAACGTCCGCCGCATCCACATGGTGACCTTCGCGATCGGCACCGCGTGTGCCGGCGCGGCGGCCGCCCTGGCCGGACCGCTGGTCACGGTGTCGCCCACCCTCGGTGAGCAGTTCAACATCACCGCGTTCGTGGTGGTGGTGCTCGGCGGGATGGGCAACGTCGTCGGCGCCCTGGTCGGCGGCCTGCTGATCGGCCTGGTCGAGCAGCTCACCACCATCTACCTCGGTGGCCAGAGTTCGCTGCTGGGTGTGTTCGTGGTGTTCGTGCTGGTGCTCTTCCTCCGCCCGCAGGGACTGTTCGGAAGGAAGACGGCATGAACGCGTCAGGGCCGAAGGCGGCAGCGGAGCGTCACCACGCAGGCCCCGCGGGCATGCCTGATGGACACGGCATGACCGCGACGATGAACTCTGGTGCCATCACCATCGCCGGTCCGGCGGGCGCGTCGACCAAGGCGCCGCCGCTGCGGCCCGCGAACCGGCAGTTCGCGATCCTCGCCGTGCTGGTGCTGCTCGCGATCCCGCTGCCGGCGATCCTGCCCTCGGCGCAGGGCGCGGTCGCGGTGCGGATCCTGATCTTCGCGCTGATGGCCGTGGGCTGGAACATCATGAGCGGCTTCGGCGGCATGTTCAGCTTCGGTCACGCCGCCTACTTCGGGGTCGGCGCCTACACCAGCGCGTATCTGCTGGTGAAGCACAACGTCTCGCCGTGGATCGGGATGCTGGCCGGGATGGTGGTGGCCGCCGCGGTGGCCGTGATCATCGGGTACTTCTCGTTCCGCTACAAACTGCAGGGCGCCTACTTCGCGCTGGCCACCTTCGCCTTCGCCGAGATGCTGCGGCTGATCGTGACCAGCAGCAAATTCGCCAACAAGTCCGTCGGCTTCAGCGTGCCGCTGATCCAGGGCTCCTCGCTGTGGAAGTTGCAGTTCCCGGCCGATTCGCACGCCTACTTCTGGGTGGCGCTGGTGCTGGCCGGGGCCGCGGTGGCGATCAGTATCGCCTTCCTGCACTCGCGGGCCGGCCGCTACGTCACCGCGATCCGCGACGACGAACTGGCCGCCGCGGCGCTGGGCACCCCGGTCATGCGCTACAAGCTGATGACGGTCGCGCTGTCGGCGGCGATCACCGCGGTCGCGGGCGCCTTCTACACGCAGTACTACCTGTTCGTGAATCCGGACCTGGGCTTCGGTTCGGCCGTGTCGATCCAGGCGATCGTGCCGGTCGTGATCGGCGGTATCGGCACCATCTGGGGTCCGATCGTCGGCGCGATCATCGTCGGTTCGCTGACCGACGTGACCGCCACGCTGCTGCGCACCCCGCCGGACTTCCTGGACTTCCTGAAGGGCCGCAGCGGACTGGACGTGGTGCTGTACGCGGTGCTGCTGATCCTCATCGTGCGGCTGCTGCCCAAGGGAATTGTCGGAACGATCGCGGCGAGGTGGCGGCGATGAGCATCGTGAAGGTCGACGGGGTCGGCAAGGCGTTCCGGGGCCTGCGGGCACTGTCCGACGTGGACTTCCACGTCGGCGAGGGCGAGATCCTCGGCATCATCGGCCCCAACGGCGCCGGTAAGACAACGCTGTTCAACGTGGTCGCCGGCGCGATCCGGCCCGATACCGGCCGGGTGTCGTTCGCCGGGCGCGACGTCACCGGCGCCTCGCCGGAGCGGATCGCGCGGGCGGGCATGGTCCGCACCTTCCAGCTGATGCGGCCCTTCGGCAGCATGACCGTGCTGGAGAACGTGAGCCTCGCCGCGCAGCATCACCGGCTCGGCGCCCGCGAACTGCGCGCGCACGCGCTGGACGTGGTGGAACGCGTCGGGCTCGGCCCGTGGGCCTACCGCCTGTCCACCGAACTGCCCACCGCCGGGCTCAAGCGCCTGGAACTGGCCCGCGCGCTCGCGTCGCGGCCCAAGGTGCTGCTGCTGGACGAGGTCCTCGCGGGTCTCGTGCCCGCCGAACGCGAACCGGTGCTCGACCTGCTCGCGTCGCTGCGCGAACAGGAGGGCGTGACGCTGCTGTTCATCGAGCACATCATGGCCGCGGTCATGCGGCTCGCGGATCGGGTGCTGGTCCTCGACCAGGGCCGGGTGCTCGCGGTCGGCTCACCGGCAGAGGTCACCAGCGACCCCCGGGTCATCGACGCCTATCTCGGTGAGGAGCCGACCCATGCTGACGCTTGAGCGACTGTCCGCCGGCTACGGCCGGATGCAGATCCTGCACGAGATCGACCTGCGCGTCGGCGCGGGGGAGATCGTCGCGCTGGTCGGCGCGAACGGTGCCGGTAAGACGACCACGCTGCGCAGCATCTGCGGCCAGATCGCCCCGCTGTCCGGCCGGATCACCTTCGACGGCGCGTCCACCGCCGGCCGGCGGCCCGACCAGCTGGTTCGTGACGGCCTGGTCCACGTGCCGGAGGATCGCGCGCTGTTCGGCACGCTCACCGTCGAGGAGAACCTGCGGATGGGCGCCTGGACCCGGACGGCCGAACAGGCCGAACAGTCCCTCGCCGAGGTGTACCGGCTGTTCGAGATCCTGTCCGAACGCCGGACCACCGTCGCGGAGACCTTCTCCGGCGGCCAGCAGCAGATGCTCGCGATCGGCCGCGCCCTCATGGCCGGCCCGAAACTGCTGATGCTGGACGAACCGTCGACCGGCCTGTCCCCGAAGCTGACCTGGCTGATGCTCGAGGCCGTGCAGCGCATCCGGGACACCGGGGTTTCGGTGCTGCTGGTCGAGCAGAACGCGAAACAGGCCCTGGCCATCGCGGACCGCGCCTATGTGCTGGAGAGCGGTTCGATCGTGTTGCAGGGCACCGGCAGTGAACTCGCCGACGATCCCCGAGTCCGGAAGGCGTACCTGGGCCTGTGAATTCCGAATCCGCGTACGACCCCCGCAGCGCTGGGGCTGCGAACGCCGAAACTATCGGTGCGGCAGCAACTTCCGGTCGCCCTCCGGGGTCCGAATCGGTCTCGGGACAGCTGGTTTCGGGGGCCGACGGAGCTCCGGAGCACGGATCGGACCCGGGTGATGCGGCTGCCGCGGCGACGGCGGCCTTGGGCGCCTGGGTGTCCGGGCTCGATGCCGGGAGCGTGCCCGATGCGGTGATCGAACGGTTGTCGCTGGTGCTGCTGGATGTTCTCGGGGTGACGGCGGTCGGTGCCTCGTTGCCGGATCATGGTGCGCTGCGCCAGGTCTGGGGTGCTCCGGCCGGGCCGGCGCCGTTGATCGGGGGCGGCCGGACGGTGTCGACCGACGCCGCGGCCTGGTTGAACGCGATGGCGCTGGTCTCGCTGGAGCTGGACGAGGGCAACAAGTTCGCCAAGGGACATCCGGCGGCACACGGGTTCCCGGCCGTGCTGGCACTGGCCGCCGAATTGGACAGCAGCGGTGCGGAGACCGTGGCCGCACTGCTCGCCGCCTACGAGGTGGCGTCCCGGTTCGGGAGGGCGACCAGCGCGCGGCCGGGTGTGCACCCGCACGGGAACTGGGGTGTCGCTGGGTCGGCAGCGGGATGTGCACGGCTGCTGGGACTTTCGGCCGAGGCGACGGCCGCGGCGATCGATACCGGTGCGGGGATGGCGATCGCCGGGCACTTCGATTCGGCGACCGACGGCAATCCGGTCCGCAATGCGTGGATGGGGGCCTCGGCGATGTCCGGACTCGCGGCCGCGCGGATGGCGGCGGCGGGGATGGCCCGTAATACCGGCACGGCCGCGCTGTCGCTGGGAACCCTGCTGGGACAGTTCGATTCGGCGCAGCTCATCGACGATCTCGGTGCGCGCTGGGATATCACCCGGGGTTATTTCAAGCGGCACGCGTCCTGCTCGTTCACCCATCCGGCGGCCGACGCGCTGCTGGATCTGCGTGGCGAGCCGGGATTCCGGGCCGACGGTATCGCCGAGATCCTGGTGGAGAGCCATGCGCTCGGCGCGGGGCTGACCGGCACCGAATGGACGAACCGGCTGTCGGCGATGTTCTCCACGCCGTTCGTGGTGGCGACCGCGGCCCGGACCGGCCACGTCGGACCGGACAGTGCGCTCGACGATCCGGCCGTGCGCGCGCTGGCCCGCCGGGTCCGGCTGGTCGCGGCCGACGACCTGACCGCCCGGTTGCCCGCCGAGCGCGCGGTCCGCGCCACCGTCCGGTTCGCCGACGGCGGCACGCTGACCCGTGAGGTGCCGAACCCGATCGGCGACGCCGATCACCACCCACTGAGCGAACAGGACGTGATCGCCCTGTTGCGGGGCTGGCTGCCCCGGCAGCCCGAATTCGTGGATCGCGCGGTCGCGCTGAGCCACGCCCTGCCCGGCCTGCCCCGCGTCGGCGACGCGCTGCGCGAGCTGGCCGGTACGGAAGAGGAAGAGAAGGAGACGAACTGATGCGTGCCTTCGCGGTGACGCCCATCCACCTGCCGCCCGAGGAGATCCGGCGGCGGCAGGACCGCTACGACCGGCTCGCGCCGCCCGGCCTGCGGATCGAACTCCGCGACGTCGGCGCCGCCGCGCCGACGTCGCTGGACACGGGCGAATCCGTGCGGGCCTCCGAACGCGAGGTGGCGGCCGTACTGGCCACCGCCGGAACGGATTTCGACCTCGCCTTCCCGGACTGCGTCCTGGACCCGGCGGTCCCCGACACCGTCTCCGAGACCGACGTGCCGGTGCACGGCATATTGAAACTGTCGGCGACCCACCTGGCGGGCAAGGGAATCCGCTTCGGCGCGGTGGTCCGCAACGAGGCCATCGCCGCCGAGTTCGACAAGCGCATCGCCGATTACGGACTCGGCGCACACTACGTCGGCAGCCGCGTGCTCGACCTCCCGTTCAGCGCCATCGCCGAAACCGAGGTCTGGAACCGGGCTCTCGGCGAAGCCGTTCGCGACCTGGCCGACCAGGGTGCGACCGCTGTCATCAACGGCTGCTCCGCCGTCGACGTCGAACCCGCCGACCTCCCCGCCCGCATCGTCGACCCGACCGAACTGGCGCTGCGCGTGCTCGCCGTCGAGGAGGTGTGATGAGTGACGGACCCGATCTGATCGTCGCCGGGGCCGGTGGCGGTCTCGCCGGTGCGCTGCGCGCGGCCGAGCTCGGCCTGAGTGTGCTGGTCGTGGAGGCCAGTGAGCATTTCCGGCGGGGTAACAACACGTCCATGTCGACCGCGATGTTCCCCGGTGCGGGATCCCGGTGGCAGCGGGAGGCGGGAATCGAGGATTCGCCGGAGACCTTCGTCGCCGACATCATGGCCAAGACGAAGGGGCAGGCCGAGGCGCGGTTGTCCCGCACGTTGGCCGGGGTCAGTGCGGAACTCGTGGAGTGGCTGCACGATTCGGTCGGGCTGCCGCTGTCGCTGGTGACGGACTTCAACTATCCCGGTCACGCGGTGCCGCGCTGTCATTCGATCGAGGGGCGGCACGGGTCGGGGGTCATCGACCATCTGGCCCGCCGGGTGGCCGAGCACGAGAACATCGAGATGCTCGTGCCCGCGAAGCTGGTCGACGTGCTCACCGATGCCGAGGGGGTGCGCGCCGCCGTGGTCCGCTATCCGGACGGGGTCGAGGAGGAGATCCCGACCCGCGCGGTCCTGTTGGCCACCAACGGTTTCGGCGCGGATCGCGATCTGGTGCAACGGTATCTGCCGGAGATCGCGGACGCGCTCTACCAGGGCAGTGACCAGTCGCTCGGTGACGCACTGCGCATCGGTGAGAAGCTCGGCGCCGCAACGGGATTCCTGGACGCGTACCAGGGGCACGGGGCGGTGTCGGCCATGGCGGGTACCTTGCTCGGCTGGGCGACGATCATCCACGGTGCGGTGCTGGTGGACACCACCGGGCACCGCTTCGGCAACGAGACGCGCGGCTACTCCGAGTACGCCGCGGAACTGGCGGCCCGGCCCGGCGCGACCGGCTGGATCGTGTTCGACGAGAACGTCTTCGGGCAATGTCAGCCGTTCCAGGACTTCCGGAACGTGGTCGCCTCGGGTGCGGTGGTGTGGGCCGACGACGCGACCGAGCTGGCGGCGGCGACCGGGTTGCCCGCCGCCGCGCTGGTCGCGGAATTGGCTGCCGCGCAAGCGATCGCGCGCGGCGAGCAGGCGGATCCGTACGGGCGCACCAACTGGGAGCGGCCGCTCGGGGGCCGCTGGGCCGCGGTGCGGGTGGTGCCCGCGCTGTTCCACACCCAGGGCGGGCTGCTCGTGAACGAGCATGCCGCCGTGGTCGACGCGCAGGACCGGGCGATTCCCGGCCTCTACGCCGCAGGTGGCGCCGCGGCGAGCATCTCCGGTCACGGCGCCGCCGGATATTTGCCCGGTAACGGGCTCCTGCCCGCCTTCGGGCTGGCTTACCTGGCCGCGGGCGACGTCGCTCGCCGCGCGGCCTGAATTTCACGCGAAGGAATTTGACTGACATGGCAACTACGGAACTGCTCATCAAGAACGTCCGGGTCGTGCGGCCCGAGGATCCCGACACCGCGCAGCCGGCGCTGCTCGACATCGCGGTGAACGACGGCAAGATCGTCCGGGTGGCCGCGGATCTGCCCGCCGACGACGCGGCGCGGGTGGTCGACGGCCGCGGGCTGCTCGCCTTCCCGGGTGTGGTGGACGCGCACCAGCATTGGGGCATCTACAACGAGCTGTCCGAGGACACCCGCACCGAGAGCCGGGCCAGCGCGCAGGGTGGCGTCACCACCTCGCTGACCTACATGCGCACCGGGCAGTACTACCTGAACAAGGGCGGCAGCTACCGGGACTTCTTCCCCGAGGTGCTGAGCCTGTCCGAGGGCAACGCCTACGTCGACTACGCCTACCACCTCGCCCCGATGAGCTCGCAGCACATCGAGGAGATCCCGTTCCTGGTCGAGGAATTCGGCGTCACGTCGTTCAAGATCTTCATGTTCTACGGCAGCCACGGCCTGCACGGCCGGTCGACCAGCCAGAGCGACTTCCTGATGATCCCGCCGGACGAGCGCTACGACATCGCGCACTTCGAATTCGTCATGCGCGGCGTGCAGCAGGCCCGCGAGATCCTCACCGAGTACGCGCCGCACATCTCGCTGTCGCTGCACTGCGAGACCGCCGAGATCATGACCGCCTACACCAAACTGGTGGAACAGGACGGCTCGCTGACCGGCCTGCGCGCCTACAGTGCCTCGCGCCCACCGCATTCGGAGGGCCTGGCGGTCACCATCGCCTCGTACCTCGCGCACGAGACGCAGCTGCCGAACATCAACCTGCTGCACCTGTCCTCGGAGAAGGCGCTGTCGGCCGCCCTCACGATGCAGAAGGCGTTCCCGCACATCGACTTCCGCCGCGAGGTCACCATCGGCCACCTGCTCGCCGACGTGGACACCGCCGTCGGCATCGGCGGCAAGGTCAACCCGCCGCTGCGCGAGCGCGAGGATGTCGAGGCGCTGTGGCGGCACATGCTGGCCGGCGATATCGACTGGGTGGTCAGCGATCACGCCTGCTGCCGGGACGAACTGAAGTTCGGCGCCGACCGCGGTGACGTATTCCTCGCCAAGTCCGGCTTCGGCGGCGCCGAGTACCTGCTGCCGGGCCTGGTCGGCGAGGGCACCAAGCGCGGCCTGTCGTTGCAGCGGATCGCG
Organism: Nocardia sp. BMG111209; assembly: GCF_000381925.1. Taxonomy (NCBI): domain Bacteria; kingdom Bacillati; phylum Actinomycetota; class Actinomycetes; order Mycobacteriales; family Nocardiaceae; genus Nocardia; species Nocardia sp. BMG111209. Next base: position 709,486 of record NZ_KB907308.1, on the reverse strand, counting down.
CAGCTGTTGTCGGCCAACCCGGCTCAGCGCTACGGCCTGCGGAACAAGGGCACCATCGCCGAGGGCTACGACGCCGACATCGCGCTGGTCGACCCGAACGTCCAGTGGACCGTCCGCGCCGCCGATTCGGAGTCCACCCAGGAGTACACCCCGTTCGAGGGTTTCGACATGACCGCCAGGGTCACCGACACCTTCGTCCGCGGCAACCAGGTGTTCGCCGACGGCAAGGTGGTCGGCGCCCCGATCGGCAGGTTCGTGCGCCGCGGTCGCTGATCCGAGGCGGCCGCCGGGGCCGGGAACCGATGTAGCTCATGGGGTTTCGGTCCGGCGCCGCCCGCGCGGGCGGCGCCACGGCGATCGGTGTTGCCGTTACGTCCTGCGGGGCGCGCCGCGGCGGGTGGCCGCGCGGTCGGCGAGGATCCGGGTGCGGCGCTCGGCCATGGCGGCGGCGGGGGAATCGCCGGTGAGCAGGGCCGCGAATACGGCGTCGGCGTCCTCGAGGGCGTCGCGGGCGCCGACGCCGGCGGCGGGGGTGATGGCGTGGTCCGCGTCGCCGATCAGCAGGATCGGGTCGCTCGGCGGCCGGGCGCCGTCCAGCGGGACGTTGCGCGCATTGCTGACGTGGACGACCTCGGTGCGGGCGAGGAAGGACTCGGCGAGCGCGCGCCGGGTGGGGGTGGCGGCCAGGACGGCGTCGGCCCAGTCGCCGACCGGCCGGAGGCCGAGATCGTCGGCGGCGCCGGGCAGGGGTGGGCGGGCGATGCGGACGAACCACCACGCGGTCTCGTCGCCGGGGCGCCAGAGGTGGCCGAAGGTGGCGGCGCCGGTGCCGTCGGCGGCGATCTCCGCGTCGAAGTGCAGGACCGCGGGGGTGGTCGGCAGATCGGGTACCGCCGCGGTGGTCATGCCGTAGAGCACGACGTCACCGGCGTAGACCGGGACGCGATCCGGTTCGAGCCGGGTGCGGACCACGGAGTCGATGCCGTCGGCGGCGATGATCGGGCCGTCGGCGGCGATATCGCGGCCCTCGGCGCGCAGGATGTGGCCGTCGCCGTCGCGATCGAGTCCGGTGACGGGTTCGCCGCGCCGGACGTCGGCCCCGGATTCGTCCGCGAACTTCTCCAGCAGCGCGATCAGCTCGCGGCGCAACCAGAATCGGTGTCCCCGCGACGGCATCGCGCTGCGCACCCCGCGACTGTCCGCGTAGTCCAGTCCGTCCAGCGGATACGAGGCAGCGGCCACCTGTTCGTCGTCCAGCCCGAGGTGGCGCAGCGCCGCATGGCCCCGGCCGTCCACGAACAGGAATGCGCCCCCGGCGGATCCGGTGCTCTGCTGTTCGTGGAGGGTTACCGGGATGCCGTGCCGGGCCAGCCCGCCGGCCAGGGCGGATCCGGCGATACCGCCGCCGATGATGGTCACCATGAGATCGTCTCCTGTCGTGCCGTGCCGGACACCGGTGCACGCGAATCCGCGATGTTCGGAAAGCGTTGTGCCGCTGGCGATCACCGATGCCGGTGGAATTGTGGAACACCCGATCGGATCGCGGGAACGATGCACCGGTCGATAGTAGAGGCTCCGCCACCACCGAGCGGCCGATCGGCTGATCCTCCGGTTCTGCGCGCATCGCGACCGCACCACCGATGGGCAGATCCGATCGGGACGATTTCGGCGCTCATGGAGCTGAGCGAAGCCTCTTCGGAATGATCCCCTGCCGGTACGCAGCGGCCCGCGGGATTACGTCGTCACAGCGTCATCCGACCGACGCGATCGGCATGCGTACTCCGGGACAGTGGGAACCGCCCCGCCCACGAACCTCCGAGGAGAACACCGCTGTGGACATGAAACTGGAAGTCGTCGTCGTACCCGTCGCCGATGTCGATCGCGCCGAGGCGTTCTACGTCGACCGGCTCGGATTCCGCCTCGACGCCGATTTCCCGATCGGCGACGATTATCGCGTCGTGCAGGTGACCCCGCCGGGTTCGGAATGTTCGATCATCTTCGGCACCGGTGTAGCGTCCGCCGAGCCGGGTAGCCTGCAAGGGCTGCACCTGATCGTCACCGATATCGAGCGGGCGATCGCGGAGTTGACCGCGCACGGCGTCGCGGTCGACGGCCCGTTCCGCGATGCCACCGGCGCGTTCCACCACGCCGGGACCGCGGCCCGCGTGCCGGGTGCGGATCCGGAGCGTCGCAGCTACGGTTCGTTCGCCGCGTTCGACGATCCGGACGGCAACGGCTGGTTCCTGCAGGAGATCACGCAGCGCGCACCCGGCCGCTGATCCGACAAACCGGAAGGTGAAACCGTGTCCGACAACGAAATTCGCACCTACGACGTCGTGGTGATCGGGGCCGGGCCGGTCGGCGAGAACGTCGCCGACCGGACCCAGGCAGCCGGGCTGAGCACCGTGATCGTCGAATCCGAACTGGTCGGCGGCGAATGTTCGTACTGGGCCTGCGAACCCAGCAAGGCGCTGCTGCGGCCCGCGCTGCTCTACCGCGAGGCCGCCGGATTCCCGGGGGTCGGCTCCGTGGTCACCGGTCCGCTGGACGCGGCCGCCGTACTGCGGCACCGCGACCGGATGGTCTCCGACTGGAACGACGCGGGCCAGGTCGAATGGCTCGAGTCGGTGAAGGTCGAACTCGTGCGCGGGCACGGCCGCCTCGACGGACCCCGGCGGGTCAGCGTCCGCACCCCGGACGGCGGCACCGTGCGGCTGGCGGCCCGGCACGCGGTGGCGGTGTGCACCGGCACCGGCGCGGCCATGCCGCCGCTGCCCGGCCTGGACGCGGTGCGGCCGTGGACCAGCCGGGAGGCCACCGGTGCGCACGCGGTGCCGGGCCGGTTGGCGATCCTCGGGGCCGGGGTGGTCGCCACCGAGATGGCCACCGCCTGGCAGGCCCTCGGCGCGCAGGTCACCCTCGTCGCCCGCGGGTCGCGGTTGCTGGGCCGGGTCGAGGATTTCGCTGCGGATCTGGTGGCGGAACGGCTGCTGGCGGCCGGGGTGCAACTGCATTTCGGTACCACGATCACCGCCGCCGAGCGCGGCGCCGACGGCGCCGTGCACCTGACCCTCGCCGACGGCAGCCGGCTCGTCGCCGACGAACTGCTGGTCGCGACGGGCCGCACGCCGCGCACCGCGGACCTCGGCCTCGAGACCGTCGGCCTGGCGCCGGGCGGCTGGCTGCCCACCGACGACTCCTACACGGTGACCGGGGTCGACGGCGACTGGCTGTACGCGGTGGGGGACGTGAATCACCGTGCGCTGCTGACCCATCAGGGCAAGTACCAGGCGCGGATCGCCGGTGCGGTGATCGCGGCCCGCGCGCAGGAACAGCCGCTGGACACCGGACGCTGGGGCCGGCACATCGGGACCGCCGACGCCGAGGCGGTGCCGCAGGTCGTGTTCACCGATCCGGAGATCGCGGCGGTCGGCCTCAGCACCGCCGACGCCGCCGCGGCCGGGCGCGCGGTGGACGTGGTCGACTACGACATCGGGCAGGTGGCGGGCGCCGCGCAGTACGAACCGGAATACCGGGGCCGCGCGCGGGTCCTGATCGATCCGGACCGCCGGGTGCTCCTCGGCGCCACCTTCGCCGGGCCGGGCGTCGCGGAACTGCTGCATTCGGCGACCGTCGCGATCACCGGTGAGGTGCCCGTCGACCGGCTCTGGCACGCGGTGCCGTCGTTCCCGACGATCAGCGAGGTCTGGCTGCGACTGCTGGAGGCCTACCGGGACCGGTAGTCCCGTCGCCGGAAGTCGTTGTCGCCGTGCGGGTTCAGTCCTGACCGGGCCGGGCCCGCAGCCAGCTCCAATCGGTCCGGATCTCCTCGGCGGCGGCGCGGATCAGCGCGCGGTAGTGCTCGATCACCTCGGGGGTGAACCGGTACTGCGGTCCGCAGATGCTGATCGAGCCGTGCACCTCGCCGCCCGGTCCGAACAGCGGCGCCGCGACCGAGCCCGCGCCGGCCTGCCGCTCGCCCAGGGAGACGGCCACCCCCTCGCGGGTGGCCTCCGCCAGGGCCGCGCGCAGCGTCACCTCGTCGGTGATGGTGTTGTCGGTGAGCGAATCCAGCGGCCGGTGCAGCAGCGTCTCCCGCCGCTCCTCGGGCAGGAATGCCAGGATCACCTTGCCGGAGGATCCCGCGTGCAGCGGGAAGCGCCGGCCGAGTTCGACGGTCATCTTGATCTCGCGCGGGCTCTCGAACTGGTCGAGGTAGACGCGCTCGTCGCCGACCAGGCCGGACAGCGTGGTCGTCTCGCGGGTCTCGTCGCGCAACCGCCGCAGCACCGGCGTCGCGACCGTCCGCGCGTCGAAGCGCCGCAGCGCGCTGGCCCCGAGCGCGGCCGCCGCCGCGCCCAGCCGATAGCCGGAGACCCCGTCGTCGGTGGCGAGTACGTCCCGCGACACCAGCGACTGCAGGATCCGGTACACCACCGCCTTCGACAGGCCCAGCTCGCGGCTGATCGCGCTCACCCCGAGATAACGGGGACCACCGGTGAACAGCAGCAGGACATCCGCCACCCGGGCCGCGGCCTCGGTACCGGCGTTGTCGGCGGCCGGCGGGGGCCGGCGCCCGGCGGTACTCTTGATCGTCACAGTCGGCAGTCCTCGGATCAGCGTTTCGCTGGTGGAAACGTTTGTGGTCCAGTCAGCACACACTCTACCGTTCGCCGGGCCGATCGTTCCGGTGGGCGGCACAAGATGGGTGCGGCCGATCCGAGGCGCCGATGCCTCCGGTCAGGGCCAGGCGTCGAGATAGGCCCGGTAGGTGCCCGAGGGCAGGCGCGCGTCGTAGAGCAGCTGCCCGTTCGCGGCGAATTCGGAGATGTGCGAGGCCGTACCCCAGCCGACCAGGGTGCTGCCGTCGGGCAGGGCCTGCGCGTTGCCCATCGCGTAGGCGGTGATCTGCTGTGGATGCGGCTGATCCCGCACCAGCGTCGCCTGTCCGGTCGCGAGATCGAGGTGGATCCACTCGACGCTCGACGGTCCGAGCGAACTGGTCGGATCCGCGGAGTTGTTGTCGAACAGCCGCAGCGTGGTGTCGTCGGCGAATTCCGCGTCGTGCTGATACGCGAACTGGACGCCGGGCCCGAGTGCGAATGTCGAACGCGCGCCGCCGAGCTGCCAGCGGATGTCGCCGGTGTGCGTGTCCACGTCGTACACGGTGGAGGTGTCCCGCATCGAGATCACCAGATTCCCCTGCGGATCCAGGGCGATCGAGTTCATGTGGTACGGATCCGGCGCCGTGCCCGGGGTCTGCGGCTTCGGTATCCGGGTGTCGGTGAGCGGGACGTGGTCCAGCGCGCTCCAGCGGAACAGCACGTTCCCGGACGCCACGTCGACGATCGAGGCGACGGTGTCCAGTACCGTGCCGTCGGCCGGGCCGCCGATCGCGGTCAGGTCGGCGGGCACCTCGCGGTAGGAGGTGATCAGCGCCCGGCCGTCCGGGGTGAGCCGGAATTCGTGCACATCGGAGGTGTAGCCCTCGCCCGGGGTGACCGTGGCGATGATGTCGTAGTGCTCGTCGGCGATGTAGTCGGCGCCGCTGCCGTGCCCGATCCCGGTGGTGCCCTGCCACCAGGTGAGCACCTTGTGGCCCTGATAGGTCTGGGTGCGGAAATTGCTGACATCCTGGCCCGCCGGCGGCTCGTAACGCCACACCACGTGCCCGTCCTTGTCGGCGATGACATTCGCCGGCCGCGCACCCGGTAATACCGTCGCGGCCTCCGCGAGCGATTTCGGCAGTACCGCGGCGGCGCTGAGCCCCTCGGAATAGAACACCTTGCCGTCCGGATTCCCGTCGGGCACATTCACATCGACGGTATAGGCCGCGACACCCGCGGTCAGGGTGGGCGGCGGCCCGGCCTGGGCCGCGGCCGGCAATACCGCGCACACACCCGCGACCACCGACAACGGACGCAATAACTTTCGCACGGCGGAAAAGATAACCGGAGTTCGTGAGAAAGCTCTGGCAACCGTCCGGTCCGGTTTCCCGCACGCCACCCGGGGTATCGCGGGCACGTCCGCCGAGTCACAGGAGTCGCGATGTCCGGCAACAATTCTCATCCCCACCATCCGATCATGCCGTCCGAGGCGGGTACGCCGTCGGTCTTCGATCGCTTCGCGACCACCGTCGGCGACCATGTCTCACAGGCCTGGTTCTTCTGCCTGTGCGTGCTGATCGTGGTGGTGTGGGCGCCCACCCTGTCGTTCACCGATCTGGACACCTGGCAGCTGATCATCAACACCCTCACCACGATCATCACCTTCCTGTTGGTGGCGCTGTTGCAGAACACCCAGAAGCGGTCCGACGCCGCGATGCAGCAGAAGCTCAACGCCGTCGCCGACGGACTGGCCGATCTGATGCGGGCCCTGCACAGCGACGATCGCCCGCTGGCCGCCGACCGCCGCGAACTGCTCGCCGCCGTCGGCCTGGAGAATCGCGAGAGTTCGGACTGAGGCAGCGATGTTCCGTGATCGGGGTGCGTCGGCGTGTCCTGATCGATTCCGCAGGACCTTCGCGATCGGATCGAGCCGGAGGTCCCCATCGGACGGAGGTTCGTCATGACCATTTCCGGCAAGGTCGTCGCCGTCACCGGCGCCAGTAGCGGTATCGGCGCGGCGACGGCGCGGCATCTCGCGGGGCTCGGTGCGGCCGTGGTACTCGGCGCGCGCCGGACCGATCGGCTGGACCAGGTGGTGGCCGAGATCGAGGCGGCCGGGGGCCGGGCCGCGGCGGTGCGCGTCGACGTCACCGATCCGGGTGATCTGCGGTCGCTGGTCGGCCGCGCGGTCGAGCGGTTCGGCCGGTTGGACGTCCTGGTGGGCAATGCCGGGGTCAGCCGGATCGGTCCGGTGGCGGATCTGGACGTCGCGGGCTGGTCGGCGATGGTCGACGTGAACGTGAAGGGCATCCTGCACGGGATCGCGGCGGCGCTGCCGGTGTTCCGGGCGCAGGGCAGCGGTCATCTGGTCACCGTCGTCTCGACCTCCGGTCTGAAGATCGTGCCCACCCAGGCGGTGTACGCGGGGACCAAGAACGCGGTCCGCACGCTGCTGGAGGCGCTGCGGCAGGAGAGTACCGACGGGGTGCTGCGGACCACGTCGATCTCCCCGGGTTACGTCCGCACCGAACTCGTCGACCACGCGGTCGACGATCCGGAGGTGCGGGCGCGGGTGCAGCGGAACATGGCCGAGCTGGGGATCGACCCCGAGGCGGTGGCGCGCGCGATCGCCTTCGCGATCGACCAGCCGGACGATGTGGAGATCGGGGACCTCACCATCCGGCCGACGCGCCAGGGCTGACCGGCGGGGTCCGGTCAACTCACCGCCACCGGCTGCGCCGCGAACCGGTTGGCCGGACGCTCCAGGCCGTAGTGGCCGCGCAGGGTGGTGGCCGTGTACTCGGTGCGGAACAGGCCGCGGTGTTGCAGGATCGGCACGACGTCGTCGACGAAGCGTTCCAGTCCGGACGGCAGCACCGCCGGCATGATGTTGAATCCGTCGGCCGCCCCCGCCTCGAACCACTCCTCGATGGTGTCCGCGACCTGGGTGGGCGTGCCGGCGAAGGTGCGGTGGCCGCGGCCGCCGCCGAGGCGGGCGATCAACTGCCGCAACGTGAGTCGTTCGCGGCGGGCCAGATTCACGATCAGCGAGTACCGGCTCTTGGCGCCCTCGATCTCGTCCTCGCCGGGCAGGATGTCGGGGAGTTCGGAGTCCAGGTCCAGATCCTCCACCGGCAGGTGGAAGCTGCGGGCCAGCTGTGCGCGGGCGAACTCGGGGGAGATCAGGCGCTCCAGTTCGGCGTCCAGTTCGCGGGCGTGCGCCTCGGTGTCGCCGATCACCGGCACGATGCCGGGCAGGATCTTGATCGTGTCGGGGTCGCGGCCCAGTTCCACCGCGCGGCGTTTCAGGTCGGTGTAGAAGGCCTGCCCGTCGGCTAGGGTCTGCTGTGCGGTGAACACCGCCTCGGCGTAGCGGGCGGCGAAATCCTTGCCGTCCTCCGACGAACCCGCCTGTACCAGTACGGGATACCCCTGCGGCGGCCGCGGCACGTTCAAAGCGCCTGCGACCCGGAAGAATTCGCCCTCGTGCCCGATCGGGTGCACCCGGGACGAATCGGTGTGGATGCCGAGTTCCTTGTCGGCGATCGTGGAGTCGTCCTCCCAGCTGTCCCACAACTTGGTGGACACCTCGACGAATTCCGCGGCCTTCTCGTAGCGGCGGCGATGTTCGGGGGCGCCGTCGAGCCCGAAGTTGCGGGCGGCGTCGTCGCCGGCGGTGGTGACGATGTTCCAGCCGGCCCGACCGCGGCTGACCCAGTCCACCGAGGCGAATCGGCGGGCCAGGTTGTAGGGCTCGTTGTAGCTGGTGGAGGCGGTGGCGATCAGCCCGATCCGGCTGGTCTGCACGGCCACGGCGGTGAGGATCACCGTGGGTTCCAGGGTGCCCAGCGGCCTGCGGGCCGGATCGCCGAGCAGGGCCGGGCCGTCGGCGAAGAAGATCGAGTCCAGTTTCCCGCGTTCGGCCAGCCGGGCCAGCCGGACGTAGTGCTCGATGTCGACGTGCGCGTGCGGATCGCTCTCCGGCAGCCGCCAGGCCGCCTCGTGATGGCCGACCGACATCAGGAAGGCATTGAGATGCAACTGCTTTCGATTCCCGGACATATCGGCCCTTTCCGCGATCATTCTGCTGTCGGAACGATCGTCGCGAATATCGTTGCGGGCCGTCAATTTTCGTCCGACTTAAAATAACGCGGATTTCAATTGCGCCAGGGGAGTGGCGAACACCTCGTGCAGCGCCACCGCACCCGCCGACAGTTCCAGCACCCGGCCGTCGAAGGAGGTGGCGGTCACCACCTCCTCGGGCCGATCGCACACCGCCGAGAATTCCCGTACCGCACCGAGATACGCCTCGTGGACCTCCGGCACGCTGTCCAGCGCGCGGTCGACCACGACGACGGTGTCCGGGCCGATCAGATCGATCACCACGGCCAGCACCTGCCCGAGCGCTCGCGCCCGCTCCAGCAACAGGTTCCGTGCGGGCGGATCACCGGCCGCGGCCGCGGCCACCAGCGCGGCGAAGTCCGGATGCGGTGAGCGCGCCAGCAGCGCCCGTTCGGTGTAGTCGCCGAGCGGGCGCGACGCGCCACCGAGCATCCGGCCCAGCGATCCGGCGCCGGACCGCGGCCCGTAGTGCACGTTGCCGTGCACCGTCAGCGCGGCGTCGATCACGTTGCCCACGAACAACACCACCGCGCAGTCCACGCCGCGGATGCGCCCGAACAGCCGCTCGGCGTGGACCAGCCCGCGCGCGTGACTGTCCAGACCGGTGGGCAGTCCGGTGCGGTCGGCCAGCCGGTCGCGCACCGGCACATCCCGCCAGCCCAGCGCCGGATGTTCGACGACGGTGCCGCCGGCGCGGTCCACCCAGCCGCCGGTGGCGACCCCCAGGCCGAGCACCCGTTCGCTGATCTCGTCGCGCCACTGCGCGACCCGCTCCGCCGCGGCGTCGAGGATCGACTCCGGACCGGCGCCGAGATGCGGGATGCGGTCGGTGCGCCGCACGGTACCGGCCAGATCGACCACCGCCACCGAGGTCACGGTGGCGGCCACGTGCACCGCGAGCACCACGTTCGACGCGGCGAGGGCGAGCGGATTGGTCGGCCGTCCGACCGCCCCGCCGACGCCGGGCAGTTCGGTCAGCAGTCCCGCGGCCAGCAGCGACCGGCTGGCCGAGGTGACGGTCGCCGGCGACAGCCCGGCATGCCGGGCCACGGCCGTGCGCGGCGCCGGCCCGACCTCCAGGACCGCGCGCAACACGGCGCCCGCACTGTCCGCCATCGCCCGCTCCGTTCGCCGAGCCCAGGGTAGGGGCCCGCCGATTCCGCGACCAGACTTCCGCGCAGCCGGATCGGTACCGCGCACCACCCGCTCAGTCGAAGACGATGACCTGCCGTCCGATGATCTCCCCGCGACCCAGCGCCGCCAGATTCTCGTTGATGTCGTCGAGCCGGACCGTGGTGACGTTGTGTTTGATCAGCCCGGCCTCGGCGAGGGAGAGCACCTCGACGAGATCGAGATGACTGCCCCAGAACGAACCCAGATACGACAATTCCATTCCGACGAACGGGAATTGGCGATGTTCGACCCGGTCGCTCATGAGGCCGACGGCCGCCAGCGCACCCTCCGGGCCGAGCAGATCGAATCCCATCGCGACGGATGCCGCGCTGCCGACGCAGTCGAGCACGGCGTCGACGGTCCGCCGCCCGGTCGTCCGCTCCAGCTCCGCCTGGATGTCTGTGACCGCGCGGTCGCGGACGTTGATCCCGTGGTCGGCCCCGTTGTCCTTCGCCACCACGAGTTTGCGGTCCGTGCGCGCCAGCGCCACCACGGTCGCGCCGCCGCCGAGCAACTTCGCGTACTGGATCGCATAACTGCCCAGCCCGCCGATCCCGGTGACCACGACCGTGCGGCCGGGGCCGAGTTTGCCCGCGTCGCGCAGCTTGCGCATGGCCCGGTACGGGGTCATCCCGGCATCGGTCATCGGCGCGAGCACCTCGGGTTTCCGCGCGGCCGCGGCCGAGACCGGAACGGCGTGGCGGTATTCCACGGTCAGGTATTCGGCGAATCCGCCCGGCGGCCCGAACCCCACCCAGCGGCCGTGACCGCTGCAGAGTTGTTCGTTGCCCTCGCGGCACTGCCGGCAGGTGCCGTCACCCCAGCTGGGGTCGACCACCACCATGTCGCCCTCCGCGTAGTCCACGGTCGAGAGGACGGCGCGCCCCAGGCCCGCCACCCGCCCGGCGATCTCGTGCCCGGGAATATAGGGGAATTCCACCGGGAACGGCCGTTGGAAGTAACCGTCGAGAAGTTGATAATCGCTGCGGCACATCCCCGCCGCCGCGACCTTCAGCAGGATCTCCTCGGGAGCGGGTTCGGGTATCGGAACCTCGTCGATGCGCAGCGGTTCCCGATAGCCGTACATTCGCGCTGCTCGCATATGTGTCACCGATGCCTCCCTCGTGACCGGGTGGCGGACCTCACCGATTCTACCGGCGCGGTGATCACGGAGGACGATGGTGGTCATGCAGAGCGCGCTGATCGACGTGCGGACCGGCTCCCGGGAGACCGTCCACGACCTCACCCGGCACTGTTCGGACTTCCTCCGGGAGGAGGCGAGCGGACGGGACGGTCTGTTGCACGTGTTCGTCCCGCACGCGACCGCGGGTATCGCCCTGATCGAACTCGGCGCGGGCAGCGACGACGATCTCCTCGCCGCCCTGGGCGAGCTGCTGCCGGCCGACGATCGCTGGCGGCACGCTCACGGCGCCCGCGGGCACGGCCGTTCGCACGTCATGCCCGCGCTGATCGCCCCCTATGCGAGCATCCCGGTCCTGGCCGGTGCGATGGCGCTCGGCACGTGGCAATCGGTCGCGCTGGTCGACCTGAACGTCGACAATCCGGCCCGGCACGTGCGGTTGTCGTTCCTGCCCGGCTGATACCGCCGCGCGCCGGGATCGGTCCCGGACGGGAGGACCCGCCACGGTGTACCGTCCGCAATCACGGGAATGGTCACGTTTCGTGGCCGGTTCAGTGGGTAGCCGCCCGTGTCGGAACTGTTTCAGAGCAAGGGTGACGATGACGGACACGACGGCGGCCGCGGTACCGGCCACTTCGGAGCAGGCCGGTGCGGCCGCGGGACAGGGCGAGCTGCATCAGTTGCTGGCGGGTTTGACGGCGGTCCGCGACGGGGATTTCGGCACGCGGCTGCCGACGGACGCGGACGGGCTGCTCGGTGAGATCGCCACCGTGTTCAACGGCATGGTGGACCAGTTGTCGCAGTTCACCTCGGAGGTCACCCGCGTCGCGCGCGAGGTCGGCACCGACGGCCGGCTCGGCGGCCAGGCCGAGGTGCCCGGGGTGTCCGGCACCTGGAAGGACCTCACCGATTCGGTGAACGCGATGGCCGGGAACCTGACCAGTCAGGTCCGCGATATCGCCCAGGTCGCGACCGCGGTCGCCCGCGGCGATCTGTCGCAGAAGATCGATGTCGACGCCCGCGGCGAGATCCTCGAGCTGAAGAACACCGTCAACACGATGGTCGACCAGCTGTCCGCCTTCGCCGACGAGGTCACCCGCGTCGCCCGCGAGGTCGGTTCGGAGGGCCGGTTGGGCGGTCAGGCCGAGGTGCCCGGCGTCGGCGGGGTGTGGCGCGATCTCACCGATTCGGTGAACTTCATGGCCGGCAACCTGACCTCGCAGGTGCGCAACATCGCGCAGGTCACCACGGCGGTCGCGCGCGGCGATCTGAGTCAGAAGATCACCGTCGGCGCGCGGGGCGAGATCCTGGAGCTCAAGAACACGATCAATACGATGGTCGACCAGCTCTCGTCGTTCGCCGACGAGGTCACGCGCGTATCCCGCGAGGTGGGCACCGAGGGCATGCTCGGCGGCCAGGCGGACGTCAAGGGTGTCTCCGGCACCTGGCGGGACCTGACCGAATCGGTCAACGTGATGGCCGGCAACCTGACCGCGCAGGTCCGCTCGATCGCGCAGGTCGCGACCGCGGTCGCGCGCGGCGATCTGACCCAGAACATCACCGTGGACGCGCGCGGCGAGATCCTCGAGCTCAAGAACACGATCAATACGATGGTCGACCAGCTGTCCTCGTTCGCCGACGAGGTCACGCGCGTATCCCGCGAGGTGGGCACCGAGGGCCGGCTCGGTGGTCAGGCGGATGTGAAGGGCGTCTCCGGTACCTGGAAGGACCTCACCGAATCGGTCAACGTGATGGCCGACAACCTGACCGCGCAGGTGCGGTCGATCGCGCAGGTCACCACCGCGGTCGCGCGCGGCGATCTGACCCAGAAGATCCGGGTCGACGCCCGCGGCGAGATCCTGGAGTTGAAGGAGACCATCAACACGATGGTCGACCAGCTGTCCTCGTTCGCCGACGAGGTCACCCGGGTGGCCCGCGAGGTCGGCACCGAGGGCAATCTCGGCGGTCAGGCGACGGTCCGCGGGGTGTCGGGCACCTGGAAGGATCTGACCGACAACGTCAACGTGATGGCCTCCAACCTGACCGGTCAGGTGCGCTCGATCGCGCAGGTCGCCACCGCGGTCGCGCGCGGTGATCTGAGCCAGAAGATCACCGTGGAGGCGAAGGGCGAGGTCGCGGCGCTGGCCGGGGTGATCAACACCATGGTCGACACGCTGTCCGCCTTCGCCGACGAGGTCACCCGCGTGGCCCGCGAGGTCGGCACCGAGGGCATCCTCGGCGGTCAGGCGCGGGTGCCGAACGTGGCCGGGACCTGGAAGGACCTGACCGACAACGTCAACTCCATGGCGAACAACCTGACCAACCAGGTCCGCAACATCGCCCAGGTCACCACCGCGGTCGCCCAGGGCGATCTGACCCGCAAGATCGACGTGGACGCCCGCGGCGAGATCCTCGCGCTGAAGACCACGATCAATACGATGGTCGACCAGCTGTCCGCGTTCGCGGCCGAGGTGACCCGCGTCGCGCGCGAGGTCGGATCCGAGGGGCGGCTCGGCGGCCAGGCGGAGGTCGAGGGCGTCTCCGGCACCTGGAAGCGGCTGACCGAGAACGTCAACGAGCTGGCGGGCAACCTGACCCGGCAGGTCCGGGCGATCGCCGGGGTCACCAGCGCGGTCGCGGAGGGCGACCTGACCCGGTCGATCACCGTCGAGGCCTCCGGCGAGGTCTCGGAGCTGAAGGACAACATCAACGCGATGGTGGAATCGCTGCGCGAGACCACCCGCGCCAACCGGGACCAGGACTGGCTGAAGACGAATCTGGCCCTGATCTCCGGCCTGATGCAGGGCCAGCGTGATCTGAACGTGGTCGCCGAGCTGATCATGGACGAGCTGGTGCCGCTGGTCTCCGCGCAGTTCGGCGCCTTCTATCTGGCCGACGATGCCGCCGAACGACCCGAGCTGCGGTTGATCAGCTCCTACGGCAGTCCGGGCGAACCGGTCGGCCGGTCCCGGCTGGCGTTCGGTCAGTCGCTGGTCGGGCAGGCCGCCCGCAGTCGCCGCACGATCGCCGTGGACGACGTGCCGGGCGACTACGTCACGATCTCCTCCGGGCTGGGGCAGACCGTGCCGGTCAACCTGCTCGTCCTGCCGATGGTGGTCGAGGATCAGGTGCTCGGCGTGATCGAGCTGGCGTCGCTGCACCGGTTCACCGGGACCCACCGCGATTTCCTCGACCAGTTGATGGAGACGGTCGGGGTCAACGTGAACACCATCGTCGCCAACGCGCGCACCGACGAACTGCTCGACGAATCGCGCCGGCTGGCCACCGAATTGCAGGTCCGCTCGGAGGAACTGCAGGTGCAGCAGGAGGAGCTGCAACGGTCCAACGCCGAACTGGAGGAGAAGGCGGCGCTGCTGGCCACCCAGAACCGCGATATCGAGGCCAAGAACCTGGAGATCGAACAGGCCCGCCAGGAGCTGGAGACCCGCGCGCAGGAACTGGCCCTCGCCTCGAAGTACAAATCGGAATTCCTGGCGAATATGAGCCACGAGCTGCGCACCCCGTTGAACAGCCTGCTGATCCTGGCGCAGCTGCTGGCCCAGAACCCGAGCCGCAACCTGACGCCGAAGCAGGTCGAGTACGCGGGCATCATCCACTCGGCGGGGTCGGATCTGCTGCAGCTGATCAACGACATCCTCGATCTGTCCAAGGTCGAGGCGGGCAAGATGGACGTCTCGCCCGAGGCGGTCCCGCTGCGCAAACTGCTGGACTACGTGGAGGCCACGTTCCGGCCGATGACCACGCAGAAGAGTCTCGGTTTCCGGGTCACCACCGCACCAGGGCTGCCGGTCGATCTGCTCACCGACGATTCGCGGTTGCGGCAGGTGCTGCGCAATCTGCTGTCCAACGCGGTGAAGTTCACCGAGACCGGCTCGGTGGAACTGCGCATCGAGCCGGCGCCGGTGCCCGAACTGCCGCCCGCGGCCCGCCGGCACGGCCCGGCCATCGCGTTCCGGGTGATCGATACGGGTATCGGCATCGCCGAACATCAGCTGGATTCCATCTTCGGCGCCTTCCAGCAGGCCGACGGGACCACCAGCCGCAAATACGGCGGCACCGGCCTGGGCCTGTCGATCAGCCGGGAGATCGCCTACCTGCTCGGCGGCGCGATCACCGCGCACAGCACGCTGGGCAAGGGCAGTACGTTCACCTTCTTCCTGCCGGTCGCGCGGCCCGATTTCCACGATCTGCCGCTGGTGGACGCGCCGGACGCGCCGCAACTGCTCTCCGCCGAACACTCGACGGCCCCCGCCGCACCGCATCAGCCCCGCCGGCTGCTGGTCGTGGAGGAACGGCCGCAGGGCCTGCTGTCGCTGGTCGCGCAGAGCGCGGTGGCCGATCTGGCCGACCGCACCGATCCCCGCGGACCCGTGCAGGTGGTCACCGTGATCGGGGTGCAGGAGGCCGCGGCGGCGATGGCCGCGGAGGCCTTCCACTGTGTGGTGCTCGAACTGGATATGCCCGACCTCGCGGCGCTGCGCCTGCTGGAGACCATGGACGGCGACGCGGCGCTGAGCACCGTCCCCGTCCTGGGGCACAACAACCGCCGCCTCGACGCGGAACAGGAACGCCTGCTGCAACAGCGGGCCGTGGGTCATCCCCTGGAACTGCTGTCCAGCCTGGACGAGTTGCGCGAACGCATCGCGCTGCACATCACCGCCGAGGCGCCCGGCGACGTGCTGCCGCTGGTGCGCGGCGAGGAGACGCCGGCGGCCGCGCCACAGCGTTCCGACGGCAAACTGGCCGGCCGGACGGTGCTGCTGGTCGACGACGACGCCCGGAACCTGTTCGCGCTCAGCAGCATTCTCGAACTCCAGGGCGTCACCGTGCTGCACGCGGAGAACGGGCGCGAGGGGATCGACACCCTGCTCGCGCATCCGGAGACCGATCTGGTCCTGATGGACGTGATGATGCCCGAGATGGACGGCTACACCGCGACCGCGAAGATCCGCTCGATGCCCCGCTACGAGGGGTTGCCGATCATCGCCGTGACCGCCAAGGCCATGCTCGGCGACCGGGAGAAGAGCCTGGCCTCCGGCGCCAACGACTACGTCACCAAGCCGGTGGACGCGGACGCGCTGCTCGCCTGCATCCAGCAGTGGCTGGGAGCCGGCCGATGAGCAATCCGGATCCCGCCGGCGATACCGCGGCGCCGGACCAGCGCCGCCCCGGCGAACCCGCGGTCACCCGCCTCGCCGCGACCGTCGAGCGGCTGCGCGGCGAGATCCGCGAGGCCCAGGCCACCGCCGACGGCCGCGCGCTGATCGAGATGGCCAAGGGTGTGCTGATCGAACGGTTGCGGTGCGGGCCGTCGGAGGCGGCCCGGCAGCTGGAGGTGCTGGCCGGGCAGGCCGGGGTCACCGCGCTGGAACTGGCCGCCGATCTGGTCAACCAGACCGCGCGCGACCAGCTCAGCGCGGTGGTGGACGAATTCCTGCTGCGTACCGCCGCACCCGGGAAATCCGCGACGGCCGTGCAGCTGCGCACCGCCGAGAGCGGCCTGCTCGCGGCGGGGGACGCACATCGGGTCGCCCGGTCCGTGCTGGAACACGCGCTCGCGCCGCTGGGCGCCACCGCGGTGGCGCTGTGGGCCGCGGGCGCCGACTCCTCGCTGTCGCTGGCCGGTTTCGCCGGGATCGATCCGCAGGAGGCCGAACGCTGGCGTTATGTGCCGCCGGGCGTATCGACCCCGGCCCGGCTGGCGCTGGTGGAACGGCACGCCCAGTGGATCGCGGATCTGGCGGGATCGGGTCTGCCGTCGATCGGTGACCGCGAGGGTGGCCGGGCGGCGATCCCCGCGGGGACCGGGGGGAAGCTGATCGGTGTGCTGGAGGTGTGCTGGCCGCATCCGCTGGCCCCGCAGCCGCCGCAGGTCCGCCGGCAGCTGGAGGCGCTGGCGGAGCTGTGCGCGCACACCCTCGAGCCGGAACCCGCCCCCTGCACCTCGCCGGACCGCCACGATGTCGCCGATCTGGTCCGGCTGGCGGACGGCCTGTTCGACTCCGCGCTGGTGCTGGTCCCGCAGCTCGGTGACGAGGGCACGGTGATCGACTTCCGGATCCGGCACGTGAACCGGTACTTCACCGATCCGGCGGGCCGGCCGGGCGGCCTGGTCCAGGGCGCGTCGCTGATCGAGGCGTATCCGCTGGCCGCGGGCGAGGGACAGCTGTTCGAGCAGAGCGAGCACGTCTTCGCCACCGGCGAGACCTACCGGGCCGACCGCGTCCTGCTCACCGAACTGGTCGACCGGATCCCGCTGACCGTCTCCGCCGCCCTCAGCATCAGCCGGCATCACGAGGCGCTGCTGGTCGTGTGGCGGATCGAGGACGAGACCGCGCGGCTGGCCGCCCTGCTGCAACACGCCCAGCGGCTGGGTCGGGTCGGCGGCTTCGAGGAGAACGCGGCCACCGGCGACATCACCTGGAGCGCCGAGCTGTACGCGCTGTACGGGCTGCCCCCGACCGCGGACCCGATCCCGCTCGCACGGCTGGCGGGGCACGTCCACGACGACGATGTCGAGGCCGTGCAGCGGCTGCTGCGGACCCTGCTGCGCTACCGCCGCTCGGCGTCCGCGGCGTTCCGCCTGGTCCGGCCCAACGGGGAGAACCGGCACATCCGCGTCATCGCCGAACCGATCGTGGACGACGCCGGGCATCTGCACGGCGTCCGCGGCGCCTACCAGGACATCTCCGCTCAGCACTGGACCGAGGCGGCGCTGTCGGCCAGTCAGGATCGGCTCGCGCACACCGAGCAGCACGCCGCCGAGCAGAGTCGGCTGGCCCGGCAGTTGCAGCAGGCGATCATGCCCGCCGCGACCCCGGTCATCGACGCCTTCGGGCTGCGCATCGCGGTCCGCTACCAGCCGACCGAACAGGATCACATGGTCGGCGGCGACTGGTACGACGCGACCGTGCTGCCCTCGAAACAGATCATGATCTCGGTCGGGGACATCACCGGGCACGGGCTCGAGGCCGCCACCGGCATGGTCGTCCTGCGCAACGCCCTGCGCGGCCTCGCCGCCACCGGCGCCGGCCCGGGACAGATGCTGACCTGGCTCAACACCGTGACCCGGTCGCTGACCGACCACATCTTCGCGACCGCGGTCTGCGGCCTCTACGATCCGCAGACCCGCGTGCTGCGCTGGGCGCGGGCCGGTCATCTGCCGCCGGTGCTGATCCGGGCCGGCGTCGCCACCGCGCTGCCGGCCCTGGACGGGATCATGCTCGGCGCGGTGGAGGAGGCCACCTATCAGGAGGCCGAACTCCAGCTCGAGTCCGACGACATCCTGCTGCTCTACACCGACGGCCTGATCGAGCGCCGGGACCGGCCGATCGACGACTGCGTGGACAAGCTGCTCGAGGTGTCGGCCCGCTTCCGCGGAACCCTCGACGCCTGCCTGGACTACCTGCTCGACCACAGCGAGGCCAACGCCGACGATGACACCTGCGTGGTGGGCATCCAGGTGGGGCTGGGGGACAGCCCGCCGCCGGGCTGACCGGGCTACACCGCCAGCTCGACGTGCAGGGTCGTACCCTCCGGGCGGGTGTGGATCCGCACCAGGTCGGCGAGGTGGTTGATCAACAGCAGCCCGCGGCCGCCGGGGGTGGACAGGGCGGCCGGGAGCCGTCCGGCCAATGGATCGGCGATATGTCCGCGGTCGCGGATCCGGCAGCACAGCTGGCCGTCCGCGCACCACAGCGCGAGGGTGCCGCCGCCGCCCGCGTGCACCACGGAGTTGGTGGTCGCCTCGCCGACGATCAGCTCCAGCTCGGCGACCCGGCGCTCGGACAGCCCGGCGGCGCGCGCGAAATCCGTCGCGTGGTGCCGGACCCGGGCCAGGGTGCCGCCGTCGAAGCCGAGCACGGTCGCGGTGGCCGGCGGATCCGGCAGCGGCCGGTTGTAGGTGTCCACGATGTGGTCGGGATCGTATGCGGCGCTGGCGATCTCGCCGCCGGGCCCGATCACGCACGGGTGGGTGGCCCGCGCGTCCGCGATCATGTGCGCGGGCAGCGCCGCCAGATCGTAGGGGCACAGGATGGTGACGTCCCGGCCGCGGAACGCGGCGTTGATCAGCGCCTCGTGCTGGGCGCACGCCGGATATTCCATCGCCGACCGGCCGGCCCAGACCGGTTCGCCGACGATGCGCACCCGGCCGGTGGCATGCCGATCGGCGAACGCGCACAGGACGGCCGGGATGATCCGGCCCGGATTACGCCCCTCGACGGTCATGTCGAGCATCCGGACCGCGGCCACGTCGGTTCCCAGCGCGGCGCGCAGCAGCGCGAGTTTGGCGGCCGGCACCGAGACCGCCACCGGCTCCCCGGCGGCCAGGCCCGCGCGGACGAAATCCATTGTGCCGGTGAGATACTCGTCCGAGTTCCGGTAGAAGAAGGCCGGGTGGCGGAACGGTCCGGCGTGGGTCGCGGAGATCATGCGCGGACCGCGCCGGCAGCGGGCGGACCGCCACGTGCCGGGTTCGGTGACGTCGATCTCACCCGTACACCGTAGACCCGGATGTCCCGGTGGTCCGGATCGCCCCGGCCGTGGGGACAGGCCGGTGCAAATTTCCGAACCGGGTTCCGCATTCCGGTACGCTGCGGGGATGGAGCCTGATATCGACCCGAAGAACATCGTCGGGTCCATCATCAAGGGGTCGCGCCTGCTCGACCTCTACACGACGGACCGCCGCGAGCTGTCGCTCGGCGAGTTCACCCGGGAGACCGGATACAACAAGACGACGACCTACCGGCTCCTGCAGACCCTGGTGGCGGTGGGCTGGCTGGTCCGGTCGGCCAAAGGCGACTACCGCCTGGGCCCCCGGCTCCTGGTCCTGGGTGCGATCGCGCGCGCCGATCTCGACCTGCGCAACGAGGCCCTGCCGTTCATGCAGCGGTTGGCGGACGAATTCGGCGACACCGCCTTCCTCATGGTCCCGGGCCAGCACGGCGCGGTGACGATCGAGACGTGTGTGGGCAGCAATCCGGTGCGCGTGCACGGCCTCGCGGTCGGGGCCGTGATCCCGTACCACGTCGCGGCCGGGCCCGTCGTGCTGGCGGCGTTCTCCCCGGAGCTCGAGGCGGCCGCCCTGGCCGGTGAGCGCCGGCGGTTCACCCCCGGCAGCACCACCGACGAGGCGGCGCTGCGAGCCAAATTCGCCGAGGTCCGCGCGCAGGGCTACGCGTTCAGCACCGAGGACTACATCGAGGACGTGTGCGCCGTCGCGGCCCCCGTCTTCGGTCCCGACGGCTGTGCGGTGGCGTCGCTGAGCGTCGGTGGCCCGGCCAATCGCTTCGCCGACGGCCTGCGCGAGCGGGCCGTCGCGCGCGTCGTCGAACTCGCCGCCGACCTCTCGGCCCGCGTGAATTCCTGATCGCCGGCTGAAAGCTCCCCGGGCCCGCGCGATCCGCGGCGGGCCCGCGCACGCGCCCCCGCGCTCCGAACAGCGCTGTTCTGCCGACGAACGGAGGTCTCCGTCGATAGGCATTCGCGATTACCGGGCATTTGCCGCGAAACCGTTGACGCACCTCACTCCGCCGGTTTACTGTGACCGTATTCCGAACCACGGTTCGGAATACGGAACAGACCGTATGACGGTCATCACAAGTCTCGACCGAACCGGACGACGTCTGCGGCGCCCGGTCCGGCTCGAGCCGCCCAGCCCAACGGCGAGCTAGGAGACTCCGTGCGCGGAACGACATCCACCATTCGGACAAGGCGAGGCATGCGCAGGGCGTGGTATCTCGCGGTGGCCGTGACAGCGGCCACCGCGCTCACCGCGACCGCCTGCGCGAAGGACGGCGGCGGCACCGGCACCGGCAGCAAGACGATCAGCCTCGGCATGGTCGTGGCCGAGACCG
This sequence comes from Nocardia sp. BMG111209, assembly GCF_000381925.1. NCBI lineage: Bacteria > Bacillati > Actinomycetota > Actinomycetes > Mycobacteriales > Nocardiaceae > Nocardia > Nocardia sp. BMG111209. The sequence continues at coordinate 688,565 of NZ_KB907308.1, read as the reverse complement.
GCCCGATCGCCGGCGCCGGCAAGACCTTCGCGAACGGGGCGCGGATCGCCGCCCAGGAGATCAACGACGGCGACCTGATCGGCGGCGGCACGAAGATCGAACTGGTCGCGAAGGAGGGATCCGAGGATCCGGCGAAATCCGCCGGCGTGGTGTCCCAGCTCGTGGCCGACAAGGACGTGGTCGGCGTCGCCTGCTGCATCCTCAGCACGGTCGCCGGGGCCGCGAAGCCGATCGCCGACAAGCAGAAGGTCCCCCTCGTGCTGTGGGGTGCGACCGATGTGAATCTCGCCGAGCCGCCGTACGTGTTCCGCACGGTGACCATGCCCCAGCCCGCCAACGAGAAGCTCGCGCAGACCGTCGCCGCGCAGAAGAAGCCGGCCACCGTCGCCTACGGCGTGATGACCGACAACTCGGGAATCGTGTCGCAGGCCGAGGCCTTCGAGAAGGGGATGACCGAGGCCGGCGTCCGCAACGTCGGGCAGGTCGACACGCTCTCGACGCAGACCAACTTCACCGGCGCGGCGACCGACCTGATCCAGAAGAACGCGGACGCGATCGTCGTCGTCGGCACCCAGTCCAACGCGGTCGGGCTCATCGCGGCCCTGCACGACAAGGGCTATGCGGGTCAGATCGTCAGCGGCGAGACGATCAGCGGCACCGGCGTGTACAAGTCCCAGCCGGCGGCGCTGGGCAACGTCCCGTTCCCGGTCTACTTCCTCGCGAGCTCGGCCACCGGCGCCGGCAAGACCTTCGCCGCGGATTACAAGGCGAAGTACGGCGACGATCCGGACGACTACGCCGCCCAGGGTTTCACCGCGATCTACACGCTGGCCATGGGCCTGAAGGCGGCCGGCCACGACACCACCCGCGCGGGCCTGGCGAAGGCCCTGGGCCAGATGACCGAACTCGACACGGTCTACGGGAAGGTCACCTTCGACCACGGTCAGCTCAACGCGGCCCCCAGCGTGCAGGCGGTCCACTACACCGCGCCGGACGGCGCCATCGCCCCCTGGACCCCGAGCAACTGACGATCCACCCCGAGCGTCGCGGAACCGCCGCACCGCGCGGTTCCGCGACCGCCGACCGGGCCATATCCCGAGAGGACCTACCGTGCTGTTTCTCGAACAGCTGATCAACGGCATCTGTACCGGGTCGATCTACGCCCTGTTCGCCGTCGGCTTCGGGATCGTCTTCTCGACGATGCAGATCCTGAATCTGGCCCAGGGCGTGTACGCGACCTACGGCGCGATGATCACCTATTTCGCCATCGCCGACGCGGGCCTGCCGTACTGGCTGGCCGTGATCGCCGGCGTGCTCGCGGCCGGACTCGTCGCCGTCTTCGTCGACCAGATCGCGTTCGAGCCGCTGCGCCGCCGGGGCGTGCAACTGCTCGGCGCCGTCATCGCCAGCATCGGCATGTGGATCGCGCTGCGCGAGGTCCTCAGCATCGCCACCCACGCGACCCCGGTCGGCTTCCCGCCCTCGTCGGTCCCGCGCGGGCGGATCGAGATCGGCCCGATCGATATCCTGTCCAGCCAGCTGCTCGCGGTGATCCTGGCCGCGGTGGTGATCGCGGGCGTCTACCACCTGCTGCATCGCACGAATATCGGCGCGGCGATCCGGGCGGTCGGCTACGACAAGCGGTCCGCGCAGATCGCCGGGATCAACCCCCGGACCATGATCATCGGCGCGGCGCTGCTCTCCGGCGCGGTCACCGGGCTGGCCGGGATCCTGCTGGCCGGCGGGCAGAGCTTCAACTTCAATCTGGGCGACGGCCTGCTGCTGCAGGGCTTCGCCGCGGTCGTGATCGGCGGCATGGGCGATGTGCGGGGCAGCGCGCTCGGCGGCCTGCTCATCGGCGTGGTGCAGACGTTGTCGGCGTCGTACATCTCGGCGGGCTACCAGGACGCGATCACCTTCGGTCTCGTGCTCGTCGTCCTGCTCGCCCGTCCCACGGGCCTGCTCGGCACGGCCAACTTCCAAAGGGCGTGATGTCATGAACCCCTCGCTGGTCCTCCTGCAGAGTGCGACCATGTTCGCGATGGCGGGCGCCGTGCTGGCGCTCAGCACCTACGTGACGTTGTGGACGGGACTGCTCAGCTTCGGCACCGTCACCTTCGCCGCGATCGGCGCGTTCGGTTCGGTCTGGCTGATGACCGAGACCGGACTCGGCCTCTGGCCCGCCGTCGTGCTCGGCGCCGCGGCCGCCGGTGCCTTCGGCCTGCTGGTCGGGCGCGTCTTCCTGAAGCTGTCGAGTCACTGGCTGGCCCTGGCCACCGTGGCCCTGGTGTTGATCACCCGGGTATTCGTGGTCAACTTCGGCAGCAGCACCGGTGGTTCGGCCGGCGAGGTCGTGCCCTACACGATGTCGATGCCGCAGATGGCGGCGCTGCTCGTGATCGTCTGTGTGCTGCTGTTCGCGCTGCGGCGCTCGAAGTTCGGCGTCGCGGCCGACGCCACCCGCGAGGATCCCGCCGTGGCCGAGGCGCTCGGCATCCCCGTCGCCCGCGTCAAGATCATCGCGTTCGGGCTCAGCGGCGCGATCGGCGCGGTGGGCGGGGTGATGCAGGCGTCGCAGCTGTCCTATATCGGACCGGACACCTTCTACGTCGACCTGTCGGTCACCGTCATCGCGTGTGTGGTGCTCGGCGGTGCCTACCACTGGGCCGGGTCGGTGCTCGGCGCGGTGGTGTTCACCGGCCTGCCGGTCTACATCAGCCAATACGTCACGGTCGGACAGTCGATCATCAACGGCGTCCTGCTGCTCGCGATCATTCGCTTCCTCCCCGGCGGCCTGGTCGACCCGCTGCGCTGGCGGCGACGGCGGGAGAAGCAGCGGGCCCGATCCCATCCACGCGTCACGTCACGTGACGATGGCCGGGTGGCACTGGAGAATGCGGGAGTGACGGAATGAGCGGCGGTCCGACCATCGAGTCGAAGAGCCGAACCACCACCGGTGTGGCGCTGGGCCTGGACTCGATCTCCAAGAGTTTCGGCGGCCTGCATGTGCTGTCCTCGGTCAGCTTCGACGTCCCCGTCGCCACCATCTTCGGCGTCGCGGGACCGAACGGCGCCGGTAAGACGACGCTGCTCAACCTGCTCACCGGCTTCGGCTCGTTCAGCGGCGGCCGGATGACCATCGGCGGCGTAGACGCGACCGGCCGCGACGCCAGGGCGATCAGCGCCCTCGGGGTCGCCCGCACCTTCCAGAACATCCGGCTGTTCCGCGGGCTGACCGTGCGCGAACAGGTGGAGGCCGGCACCTATCGGCACCGCAAGGCGGCACTGCTGTCGAGCCTGGTCGCCTCGCCCGCCGACCGGCGCGACCGCGCCGAGATCCGGGCCACCGCCGACGAGATGCTGGCCTTCGTCGGGCTGTCCGACAGCGCCGACCGGCTCGCCGAGACGATGTCGTACGGCGATCAGCGCCGCATCGAGATCGCCCGCGCCCTCGCCATGCGGCCCTCGCTGCTGCTCCTGGACGAGCCCACGGCCGGGATGAACGACGCGGACTGGCTGCCGATCGCGAATCTGCTGGATCGGCTCCGATCCGAGGGGATCACCATCGTCGTCGTCGAGCACAACATGCGCCTGCTCGAACGCAGCTGTGACCGGGTCGCGGTCATCGCGGCCGGTGAGGTCATCGCCGAGGACGAACCCGTGACATGTCTGCGCCGCCCCGAGGTCCGGCGCGCCTATTTCGGAAAGTAGGGGTCCCCGATGTCTCCCATCCTGACCGTCGACGACCTCGACGTCCGCTACGGCACGATCCCGGCCCTGTCCGGGCTGTCGCTGGCGGTCGAGCGAGGTTCGCTGACCGCCCTGCTCGGCGCGAACGGCGCCGGCAAGTCCACCACCCTCAACACCGTCGCCGGCCTGCTCGAGCCCACGCGGGGGACGGTGACGTTCGACGGGCAGGACATCACCGGCCGGTCGGCCCATCGGATCACCCGGCGGGGCCTGGTGCTGGTGCCCGAGGGCCGGCTCGTCGTCGCCCCGTTGACGGTGCTCGAGAATCTCCAGCTCAGCTCGTTCGCCCGGGGCCGGAAACGCTCGGCCGCACTCGACGAGGTGTGGGAGCTGTTCCCGCGCCTGGCCGAGCGCAAGTCCCAGACCGCCGGGCTGATGAGCGGCGGTGAGCAGCAGATGCTCGCGATCGCCCGCGCCTGGATGACCGAGCCCACGATGATCCTGCTCGACGAGCCGTCGATGGGTCTGTCGCCAGCTCTGGTGGACATCGTCTTCGAGGCGATCGCGCAGATCCACGCCGCCGGCGCCACGGTGCTGCTGGTCGAGCAGAACGCGGCCAAGGCGCTCCCGATCTGCGATCACGCCTATCTCATCCACCGCGGCGACATCATCGCCTCCGGCACCCCCGCCGAACTCGACGAGAACCCGGACCTGGTGGCCCGCCACCTCGGGCTCGACCCGGAGATCGCGGTGCCCGAACTCGATCGCGCCCTGCACACCGCCGAGGAGCGCGCATGACCGGCCGGCACTACGTCACCACGGGGTACGGGCAGATCCGGCTGCACCTCGGCGGGACCGGCCGCACGCTCGTCGCCCTGGCCGGACCCACCCGGGCCGCCGCCACACTGCTGGACGATCTGCTGGTCACGCTGCCCGGCCGCCGGGTGATCGTCGTCGAGCCACCCGGCGTGGGCGGTTCGGCGCGGGCCGCCACGACCTCCCTCGGCGACTGCGCCGCTGCCGTCGCGGAGAGCCTCGCCTTCCTCGGCGAGGAGTCCGTGGACCTGGTCGCATTCGAACTGTCCGCGGCCCTGGCGCCGGCGGTCGCACACCGGCTGCGGACGGCGGTGACCGTGCTGATCGGCGTCGAATCCGCGCTCGGCTGGCTCGAGCACGGGCTCACCCCGCCGTCGCCGCAGGCCCGCGACGACGGCACGCACCTCAACGCGTTCTGGTCCTTCCTGCGCGACCGCCGGTTGGTGCGCGCCGACGATCCGACCCTGCCGATCGCCGCCGGCCCGCCGCTGCCCGGGGTCGCCGACCTCAGCGCGACCTTCGTCGCGGCCGTCACCGATCCGGCGGCATTCGTCCGGTATTGGCGGCTCGCGGCCGCCGCACTACCCGCCGCATCGGCGTCGCTACCCGAGGCCACCCGGCTCGCCACCCTCGCCGAACTCCCCGCCGTCCTCGCCCCGCCCATTGCGACGACTCCCGCCGATCCCTCGTCGACCGCTCTCGAACCTGTGCCGACCGGTGCCGAGCTCTCGTCGACCGGTGCCGCACCTCCGTCGACCGGTGCCGCACCTCCGTCGACCACTCCCGCACCTCCGTCGACCGGTGCCGTACCCCCGCCGACCGGTGCCGCACCCCTGGTGCCCCCGCCGACCACTCCCGCACCCGGCACGGAGATCTGGCACCAGTACCTCGACACCGCCTACGGCGTCGCCCATCTGCGCCGCGCGGGTTCGACCGGTCGGCCGGTGCTCGTGCTGGCCACCGGCGGCGGTTCCGCCGCGCAATTCGCTCCCGTCCTGCGCGGCCTGGCCGAGACCCGCACCGCGGTCGCGGTCGACTATTTCGGCAACGGCCTGTCGCAGCCCCGCGACCGCGTCCCCGATATCGCCGCACTCGCCCGCGAGGCGTTCGCGGTCGCCGACGCCCTCGGATGGGACACCTTCGACGTCTGGGGTTCCCACACCGGCGCCTGCGTCGCCCTCGAGATGACCGTCACGGAACCCGACCGGATCGGTAAAGGCGTCTACGAGGCGCCGGTCATGGTGACCCCGGAATTCCGGGACGACCTGCTGGCCAACTATTTCCCGGATTTCGCCCCGGACCCGTTCGGCCTGCACCTGCAGCTGATCTGGAACTGGCGCCGGGACATGTTCTCCTACTGGCCCTGGTACCGCGTCGAGCACGCGGCGACGCGCGCGATCGGCATCCCGGCCGCGGCCGAACTCCAGCTCTACGCCGTGGGCATCCTGGAGAGCGGGACGACCTACGACCTCGCCTACCGCGCCGGCTTCGGTTACGACACCCGCTCCCGGCTGCCGCACCTGCGCCGGCCCGCGATCCTCACCGCGGGACCGCACGACATGCTCGCGAACGCGCTGGACGACGCGGCCACCCTGGTACCGGGCGACCTCCTGACGATCGTCCCCACCCCGGCGACGGTCTGGTGGCCGGATCCCGACCCGGCCGCCGCCTCGGCCACCATGCGCATCTACCGCGATTTCCTCGGATGACGACGGAGGTACGGATCATGACCGAATACCGGCAGAAGTCTCCCGACGAGGTGCACGCGCACGCCGTCCACCTCGGCGTCCGGCCGAACTGGGGACGCTGGGGCGCCGACGACGAACGCGGGACCCTCAACCTCGTCACCACCCGGAACGTGCTGCGGGCGACCGCGGCCGTCCGGACCGGGACGGTGGTCTCGCTCGGCCGGCCGCTGGACCCGGCCGATCCGCCCTACTACCCACAGGGCCTGGACCACGCGGTCCGCCACGAGATGGTGACGGCCTGGGGCTCGAACGCCGGCGGCGACGTCCAGGCCGCCAGCGACCAAGTGCACATCCAGTGCCACGGCCTCGACAACACCCACATGGACGCGCTGTGCCACATCGGCTACGGCGGTATCGGCTACAACGGCCGCCCGTTCGCGTCGATGGTCGACATGTCCGGCGCGTCGATCGGCGACATGCTCGCCGGGGGACCGGTCGTCACCCGCGCCGTGCTGGTGGACGTCCCGCGCCTGCGCGGCGTCGACCACCTCGCGGGCGGTGACCCGGTGACCGAGGACGACCTGCGCGCGGCCGCCCCGGACCTGCACCCCGGCGACGCCCTGATCATCCGCACCGGCCGCGCTCGCGCGGTGGCCGGTTCGGCGAGCGCCGCCGCGGCCGAGGGCCGCACGGCCGAGCAGAAATACGGCCCCATCGCCGGCCTGCACCACAGCGCGATGCGCGTCGTCGCCGAACTGGACTGCGGCCTGCTCGGCACCGACGGCTCGGCGGACAACTTCCCGGCCGTCGACGAGCACCGGCTGCCGATCCACGTGCTCGCCCTAGTCCATCTCGGCGTCCACCTGCTGCACAACCTCGCCCTCGAGGAGCTCGCCGACGCCCTGGCCGAGCGCGGCGGCTCGGACTTCCTGATCGTGGCGGCCCCGCTACGACTGCCCGGCGGCACCGGCAGCCCCCTCGCACCGGTCGCCGTGCTCTGACCCGAAGGAGATCACGCCATGAGTTCCGATTCGACGCTCGCCCGTCCGAGTGTAGGAGCGCAGCTCGGCCGCATCGTGAACCCGGCGACGGCCCGATGAGTGCGACCGAATACGACGTCGTCTGCGTCGGCGGCGGTCTCGGCGGTCTCGCCGCGGCGGTGCGCGCGCACGACCTGGGTGCCCGGGTGCTCGTGCTGGAACGCTCCACGATGATCGGCGGTGTAGCCGCCTACAGCGGCGGGTTCTGCTGGGTCGGCGCCAATCATCTCGACGACGGCACCGACACCCTGGCCGCCACCGAGGACTATCTCGACCAGGTCCAGGGCAGCGGCCGCCCGGTCGACCGCGCGGCCCGCCGCGAATACCTCGAGTCCGCGATCGAGGCCACCCGCTGGTTCACCGCGGCGGGCGTGCCGTTCTCGCTGATCCGGGACGCGGCCGACCTGTACGAGCCGTGCGCCGGGTCCACCTCCCAGGGCCGTCTGCTCGAAGTCGCGGTCCCCGGGTCCGACCTCGGCCCGTGGCGCGACCGCCTGCGGCCCAGCGTCTACTACCGCACCGGAGTCACCCGCGACGAGAGCTATCACGTCCTCGCCGGCGACCTGGACGCCCGCCTCGCCCTCGCCGCTGAGCGCGAGCGCGACGACCTGCTGACCCACGGCCTCGGCCTGGCGGCCGGTTTCGCCCGCGAGGCCCTCGTCCGCCGCGGTGTGGAATGCCGCCTCGAACACCGCGTGGTCGCCCTGCGCCACGAGAACGACCGGGTGACCGGGGTGATCGCCGAGGGCCCCGACGGCCCGGTCGAGATCACCGCGACCCGGGGCGTACTGCTCGCCGTCGGCGGCTACGGCAACGCATCCGATGCCGCCGAACTCGAGGACGTCCCCGAACTGATCGAGGCGTCCCCGCCGGTCGTCAGCGGCGACGGGCTCACGCTGGGCCAGAGCGTCGGCGCGACCGTGGTCCGCGGCGCGGATCCGTTCGTGGTACTCGGCGCGCGCTTCGAGGGACGGACCCACCCCGGCAGCGACGAGCCGTTGTTCAGCCAGCTGCTCGAGAATCTCGGCTTCCCGCACTCGATCGTCGTGAACCGCGACGGCCACCGGTTCGGCGACGAGAGCTACTACGGCGCGCTGATCCGCGGCCTGCGCACCTTCGACTCGCGGCACAAGCGGTGGGCGAACTTCCCGTGCTGGCTCGTCTTCGACGAATCGTTCCGCCGCCACTACCCGCTGGGCCCCTATCCGCCGGGCGCCGACTATCCGGCCGACGTCCTCCGATTCGACTCGCTCGCCGACCTCGCGGCCGGAACCGGCATCGACGCGGCGGGCCTGACCGCCACCGTCGCGCGGTTCGACGACTTCGCCGCCGCGGGCGAGGACACCGAATTCGGCCGGGGCTCACTACCTTTCGCCCGCAAGGCGTACGGCGATCCCCGCTACCCGAACCCCAATCTCGGTGCGATCGCCACCGCGCCGTACTACGCGGTACCCCTGCACGTGCTCGGCGTCGGCCTGTGCTCGCTCGGCCTGGCGATCGACCCCTCGGCGCGGGTGCTGCGGCGCGACGGCAGCCCGATCGCCGGGCTGTACGCCACCGGCAACGCCGCGGCCACCCGCGAGCTCAAGGGCTACGTCACCGGCCTGGCGAACGCCCGCAACTACACCTATGCCTACCGGGCGGTGAACGACATGTTCGTCGGCTAGCCACCGCACCGGTCCGCAGCGCGCGGAGGACTGCCCGGTCCCCCTCGGGGGCAGTCCCCCGCGTCGCTGAATGCTGCCCCGACCAGGGCGCGAAGCGCCGGACCCCGGACGGACGGGACATTGACCCGACCACATCCGGGGCCTACCGTAAGTATCGAATAGCGGAAAGCGTTCCGCATTATGAAACAGGTGGTTCGTATGACACACCCCTCCCTGACCGAGCTGATCGCCCGGGACGGCGTCATCCACGCCCCCGGCGTCTGGGACGGTCTCTCGGCCCGCATCGCGGCGCAGGCGGGTTTCACCGCGGTCTGCGCCTCCGGCTTCGCGATCGCCGCGGCGCTGGGCATGCCCGACGCCGAGGTGTTCACGGCGACGGAGGGCATCGACGCCGTCCGCAAGATCCGCGAGGCCTGTGAGCTGCCGATCATCGCCGATATCGACACCGGCTACGGCAACGCGATCAACGCCAATCGCACCGCGGCCGGGATGCGCCGCGCCGGCGTGTCCGCGGTCTTCATGGAGGATCAGGTCTCGCCCAAGCGCTGCCCGATCTGCGTCGGCGACCCCGTCGAGGTGACCCCGCTGGCCGAGGCCACCGGCAAGGTCCGCGCGGCCAAGGACGGTCTGGGCGAGGACGTCCTGCTCATCGCCCGCACGGACGCGGTCGGCGAGGCGGCGCTCGAGCGCGCCCGGGCCTACGTCGACGCCGGCGCCGACCTGATCATGCCGGTCTCCAAGACCTTCCGGACCCTCGCGGAATGGCAGCGGTGTCACGAGCTCACCGGCGTACCCCTGGTCGCCTCGCTGACCGCGTGGACCTGGGTCGAACGCGAATTCACCGACGAGGCGATGACCGCGGCGGGCATCAAGATCGCCCTGGTCGCCACGCACGGCGTCCTCGCGGCGGCGACCGCGATCCGCGATTCGTTCACCCGCCTCGCCGCCGGCGAGCCGCTGCCCGCCGTCTCGGGCCGCTACATGGAACACGAGGATTTCGTGGACCTGATCGGCTTCCCCGAGATGGAGGAACGTCAGCGCACCTACCTACCCGCCGCCGTGGAGGTCTGACCGTGGGATCGACCGTCACCGAGAAGATCCTGGCCCGCGCGGGCGGCCTGGACCGCGTGGTACCCGGGCAGAACGCGCCGTTCCGGCCGGACCACATGATCGCCTACGACTACCCCGGCTACACCGACGTCATGTTCCGCCAGATGAAGGAGGACTTCGGCATCGGGCGGGTCAAGGATCCCGAGCGGTACGTCCTGTTCATCGACCACATGACCACGCGCAACAACGAGCGCGAACTCGAGATGCACAACGTCACCCGCGAGTGGGGCCGGCTCAACGGGGTCGAGGTGCACGAGGGGGTCGGGATCGGCCACCAGGTCGCCGCCGAACTCGGTTATGCCGCCCCCGGCTCGTTCCTGGTCCACTTCGACGGGCACATCAGCGGACTCGGCGCGCTCGGCGCCCTCGGCTGGGGAGTCCGCAAGGATCTGCTCGAGGCCTGGGTGACCGGCGCGGTCTACCTCGACGTACCCGCGAGCACCCGCTTCCACCTGGCGGGCGGCTTCGCGGCGGGCGTCGACAACCGCGACCTCATCCACCACATCATCGCCACCCACGGCGCGGACGCCTGCGCACACCAGGTGATGGAGTACACCGGTCCCGGCGCCGAGTCGATGCCGATCGGCCGCCGCCAAGGCCTGTGCGCGATGGCCATGTTCACCGGCGCCGTCTCGGCGATCTTCAACCCGGACGAACTGTCGCTGGAATATTCGCGGCGGGTGGCCCGCGGCGATTTCGACCCGGTCCGCAGCGATCCCGACGCCGTCTACTCGGCGACCCACCACATCGACCTGGACGCGTTGTCGCCGCAGGTCGTGCTCCCGGGCTCGGCCAAGTCGAGCAACACCCGGCCCGTCGAGGACCTGGCCGGCACCGAACTCCAGCACGCCTACATCGGATCCTGCGCCAGCGGGCGGATCGAGGAGATCCGGGCCGCGGCGGAGATCCTGCGCGGCCGGAAGGTGGCGTCCGGCGTGCAGTTCAACGTCGTCCCCACCTCGAAGCAGATCTACGACCAGGCCCGATCCGAGGGTCTGCTCGACATCCTCACCGCGGCCGGCGCGCGGGTCGCCGAGGCGTCCTGCGATTTCTGCGTCGGATACGCCTCCCCGCTGCAACCCGGCGACAAGTGCATCTCCACCGGAGTCCTCAACATCTCGGGGCGGATGGGCAGCACCGACGCCGAGATCTACATGGGCTCGGCCTACACCGTGGCGGCGTCCGCGCTCGCCGGGAAGATCGTCGACCCCCGGGAGGTGCTGGCATGACCGTCGAGCAGATCTTCGACGGCCGGGTGGCCTGGAAGTTCGGCGACGACTTCGACATCGACCTGGTCATCGGCGTCACGAACATCAAGTACTACGACCCGGACAAGCTCCGCTCGGTGCTGATGCGGGCGTACGACCCGTCGTTCGTCGACGAGGTGCGCCCCGGCGACATCCTGGTCGGCGGCCGCAACTTCGGCTACGGCCACCCGCACTACCCGGCCATGATCGCGATGCGCAACGCCGGCATCGTCGCGGTCGTCGCGGAGTCGTACGCCCCCGGATTCTGGCGCGGCGAGCTCTACCAGGGCATGCCGCTGGTGACCGTCCCCGGAATCGCGGCCGCCGTCCAGCGCTGGGACGACATCGAGGTCGACTGGCGCACCGCCACCGTCCGCATCGCCCGGACCGGTCAGGAACTGGTCGGCACGGCCCCGAGCAAGCACGCGATCGACGTCATCGAGGCCGGCGGCGGACTCAACCTGCTGCGCGCCCAGTACGGCCCGTCCGGCGCGGTCACGGCCCCCGCCGCCGCGCACTGACCACCGCCACCTCGCCACGAAAGGGGTTATCCCACATGACCACCGAGCTCGACCGGATCGCCTACACCGCCCGCGTCACCGCGACGGGCGGCCGCGCCGGCCACGCCCGCAGCGACGACGGCCTCCTCGACGTCGACCTGCGCCCGCCGGTCGCGCTCGGCGGCCCCGGTGGCGCGACGAACCCGGAACAGCTGTTCGCCGCCGGCTACGCCGCCTGCTTCCAGGGCGCCCTGGGCGTGGCCGGCCGCCGCAACAAGATCGACACCGCACAGTCCGTCGTCACCGCCGAGGTCAGCATGGGCCCGGTCGGGGACGCCTTCGGCCTGGCCGTCGTCCTCGACGTCGAGATCCCGGGCGTCGACGAGGCGACCTGCCGGAAACTCGCCGAAGAGGCCCATACGGTGTGCCCGTACTCGAACGCCACGCGCGGCAACATCCCGGTCGAGATCCGCGCCCGCGTTGCGGGATGAGCGGAAGGAACCGGAACATCCGATGAGCGAGTCCCCCCGCTACGCGGACCGCCCCTGGCTGCCGCTGTACCGCGACGGCCAGCCCCACGACATCGAGCCCGAATTCCCCAACCTCCTGGACATGTTCGCCGACGCGGTCCGCCGCGCCCCCCACCAGGACGCGATCCGCTACTTCGACGGCGTGATCAGCGTGGCCGGCCTGGACGCCGCCGCGGACGCCCTGGCCACGGCACTCCAGGACCTCGGCTTCGCCCCCGGCGACCGCCTGGCCCTCTTCGCCCAGAACGACCCGGCGTTCGTGATCGGCATGCTCGCGACCTGGAAGGCGGGCGGCATCGCCGTCTCCGTCAACCCGATGTACAAGGAACGCGAACTGGGTCACCTCCTCCGCGATTCCGGCGCCCGAGCCCTGATCTGCCTGGACGAGGTACACGAGGTAGCGCGAACCGCCCTGACCGAAGCCCCCCAGGTGGACACGGTCATCACCTTCTCGGCCCGAGACTTCCAAACCCGCAACGACGACCGAATCCTGTCCCCTCGCACCCCCACCGACGGCACCCACGACCTGCTGGCACTACTCGAGCAATACACCGCCCGCCACCCGGCCCCCGTCCCACCCGCGCACCCCCACGACCCCGCCTTCCTGGTCTACACCTCCGGCACCACCGGCGACCCGAAGGGCGCCCGCCTCACCCACGCCAACTTCGTCTTCAACGCCCGCAGCTACCGCGAATGGATGCAACTCACCCCCGAAGACGCCATCCTCGCCATCGCCCCCCTGTTCCACATCACCGGCCTGGTGGGCCACGCGATCCTGTCACTACTGATCCCCGCACCCCTGGTACTCGGCCACCGCTTCCACCCCGAGGTCATGGTCGACGCGATCCGCGAACACCGCCCGGTATTCACCGTCGGCGCCATCACCGCCTTCGCCGCGCTGGCCGCGGTACCGACTGTAACCCCGGACGACTTCCGCTCCCTGACGAAGATCTACTCCGGCGGCGCCCCGATAGCCCCGGCCGTCGCCGACAAACTGGAAGTCGTCCTCGGCGGCTACCTCCACAACGCCTACGGCCTGACCGAAACCTCCTCGATCACCCACGTGGTCCCCCCGGACCGCCGCGCCCCGGTCGACCCCGACTCCGGCGCACTGTCGATCGGCGTCCCGATCGCCGCCGTCCACGCCCGAATAGTCGACGAGGAGAACACCGAACTCCCCCCGGGCGAGGTAGGCGAACTCCTGATCACCGGCCCCCAGGTGGCCGCCGGCTACTGGCAGGGCCCGAACACCCCCGCCACCCCCTTCCCGCACGGCGAACTACGCACCGGCGACGTAGGTTTCATGGACCCCGACGGCTGGTTCTACCTCGTGGACCGCAAGAAGGACATGATAATCGCCGCCGGCTACAAGGTATGGCCACGCGAGGTCGAGGACGTCCTCTACACCCACGAGGCAGTCCGCGAGGCCGCCGTCATCGGCGTCCCGGACGAATACCGCGGCGAAACGGTCCACGCCGTCGTCTCCCTGCACCCCGGCGCATCCGCGACCGAACCCGAACTGATCGCCTACTGCAAGGCCCGCATGGCCGCCTACAAATACCCCCGCGCGATCCGCTTCGTCGCCGAACTCCCCAAAACCGCCAGCGGCAAGATCCTCCGCCGCGAACTGCGCTGAGCCTGAGGGGGAACCGGGCGGCCGCAGCTACCCACCGCGGTAGCGGCCCGATCGACCCGAAACGCCGATGACCACGGCACAGCTGCCGACGACGGAAGTGTCCGATTCTGCGGCGCCGGCAAGACCACGCTGTTCGATTCGGTCGAGGGTCGAGCCCATCACCCGATAATTCGCGGCGCGCCGAACCGGCGAGTACGTACATCCCGAATGCCGTACCCGCAATCGGCGAGACAACCGGATGGGTCGCTGAAACCTGGTGCACCCGAACATATTCGCGGGCTGCCGACAAATTCTCGTTGTGATTCAGGGGGTGGGGTCGTGGCAGGCGCAGCCGGGTTCGGGACGCCAGTCGTGTGGCGCCGGTTCCACCGATTGCAGCAGGGTCCAGTCGAAGTCGGCCCAGTAGTAGCGTTCACGTCCGGTCTCGGGATCGACGACCGTGAAGGCGTCGAGGTCCCCGACCGCCCCGAACCCGGTCACGTAGATCAGCGGCCCGAACCGGCCGGCTTCCAGTTCGCCTTGGGTGCAAGACCACGGTGTCAGGTCGGCGAGGGTATTCAGCTGCGGCGCCGACGATCCCGGGCGGCGGACGAACTGCCGGGACACGACCCGCCGGTAATTGCTGGTGAGCTCCGCGAATTCGACCTGAAGATCGGGCCAGAACGACAGGTCCCACCGGGTATACCGCAGCGTGCCGTCCTCGTCCAGCTCGTCGGAAGCCGGCGATCCCCACACCGCTGCGCACTCGTCGACGGTGATGTAGGGCTGCATCGTCCGCCGCCGCTGTTCAGCGGCGACAGTGTCCGACCGGTCGGCGCCCACCGATTCGAGAAGCGCCTGCGCCTGGGCAGGGGCTCGGTCGCACATCGGGGACAGCATGGCAAGTTGGTAGTCGCGCAGCGAGATCACCGGATCGTCGTTCACTCCGGAAGTCTACCGATAACGTGAAAATCGTTGTGCTGCAATAGAAACAGCACGATCGCGAGGATCCGGTGAGCACCGGCGAGATCGTGGCGAGAGAACAGAGCGGAAGACCCGTCGAGGCAGGCGAATACGAGGCGCGCACGCCACACCCGACGCAGGTCAGCCGGGAAACAGGCAACTTGACTCCGCTCCGCGGCATCTGCCAGGATGTCGGCGGCGAGTTCCGCGCCTCCCTCCCTCGGCTGTCCCAGCAGGCCGGTATCCGGAGGTAAAGGGGATCATGTCCTCGGCACTGTTGTCCGTACCCATTCCGAGGGTATCGCTGGGGTGCCGATCGGAGTGCGCGAGACCGGATGACGACGAAGAAGCACCTCAAGCGTCGGGTCAGATCGACTGCTGCTCGGACCGGTGAGCCCTATGCGACCGTCCTGCGGAGAATCCGCCAGCAACAGGAGAATCGCATGCCCCCCACCACCGATATCGCGTCGTGCTCGTTCTGCACCAAGCCCTCCAGCGCGGTGCAGCGCCTGGTCGCCGGCCCCGGCGTCTACATCTGCAACGAGTGCGTGGCCCTGTCCGCGACGATCATCGCCGATGTGAACGCCGGAACCCCAGCGGGAGAGTCGGCGGCCGGCCGATCCCATCGCGACTACCCCGCCGACGAGATCTTGAAGCTATTGCCCGCCGTGGCCGCCAACGCGGCCCGGGTCGAGGCCGATCTCGCCGGCTGGATCAACCGCCTCAGAACCCACGGCGTCGACTGGCCCGTGATCGCCGACACGCTCGGCACGGACATCGCCACCGCCCGTCGCCGCTTCGACAGCGACACGTAAACCGGCACAAGCGAATCGCCGGCCTGCCGGATGTTCGAGCGCCCCGCTCGAACGTCCGCCATCCGGCAGGCGCGAGCATCCGGACAGGCGAGCCGGATTCCGTTGCCGGACAACCGATCATCGGGATTCCGGCGTGTCGGCACTACCGGACCTCCGACGGTGTCGACCGCCTCCGGTAATCCCTGGTGATACTGCCCAGTCGCGTCGTGCCGAGCCCTGCGCACTATTTACCGCACCGGCGTCGATGAGCGATCCGCAGTCGTCCCTACCATGTTCGAGACACTGAACCGATAGGGCGGCACTGCGTCCGGGCCGACATGGCCGAAGGTGGTGATAGATGTGCCGGCCGGTGTGCCCGGGACCTGTGCGTCGGCGTGGGTGGCGAGGAAGACGGCGGCTGCGGTGCCGATGGTCAGGAGTGCGAAGGCGGCGACGATGGTGACGAATGTACGCATGGTTCGGTCTTTCTCGATCGGTTCGACACGGAACCCGAAGCCTCCGAGATGATTCGAAGTGATTCCATCGTCGCCCCGCCGAGGACCGGTCACTACCCACCCCGGGTGGCGGACCTGCCCACCCTGGGATGCCGCGTCGGCACCTGTGGATGACCGGCAAAAGAATCAGGAGGATGAGTTGGGCATTGCGATAAGCGTGCAGAACATGAATCACAACCAGGTGGAGTCGTTCTCCGGCGCGGCCGCCGAAACGCTGTCGGCTATCGTCTTGGATTCACCCACGGGACCGATGATGCGCGGGATTCACAAATACGCCGACACTATGTTCAATTCATACCAGTTGAAATTCTTTCTGGAGGAGCTGGATTCCGCGACTCCACGGAGCGACTCGGAGCGGGAACTGTTCTCCGTCCTGCGGCGAGCATCGGAATCGGCGATGGTTGCGTCCAATAGCGTGGTGTACGGCGGCCTGACTGGTTGCTGAGTCCGTGACAATCCCGGACAGCAAGGTGGTCACCGCGTGATCCTTCAAGAGACCGACCAAAGTCACTGAAGGAAGAAGACCACGCGATGACCTCTGTCCAGCCTATCGACCCGAGCAAGACGCTGTCCGACCAACTCGCCCTCGCGAGCCCCGACCTGCTGCGGAACATGATGTCCACGTTCATCCACGCGCTCATGAACGCCGATGCCGACGCCGCCTGCGGCGCCGGCTACGGCGAACGCAGCGACGAACGGGTCAACCACCGCAACGGCTACCGCCACCGCGACTTCGACACCCGGGTCGGCACCATCGACGTCGCGATCCCGAAACTCCGGTCCGGCAGCTACTTTCCGGACTGGCTGCTCGAGCGTCGCAAACGCGCCGAACGGGCTCTCACCAGCGTGGTCGCGACCTGCTATCTGCTCGGAGTCTCGACGCGTCGAATGGAGAAACTGGTCGAATCCCTCGGCGTCACCGCACTGTCCAAGTCCCAGGTCTCGCTGATGGCCCGCGACCTCGACGCCCAGGTCGAGGCGTTCCGCACCCGGCCTCTGGACCAGGGCCCCTACACGTTCGTCGCCGCCGACGCACTGGTGTTGAAAGTGCGGGAGAACGGGCGCGTGGTCAACGTCCACTGTTTGGTCGCCACCGGCGTCAACGCAGATGGCTATCGCGAAATCCTCGGCCTGCAAGTGACTTCCGGTGAAGACGGTGCCGGCTGGCTGGCGTTCTTCCGCGACCTGGTCGCCCGCGGCCTGAGCGGAGTGCAGCTGGTGACCTCCGACGCCCACGCCGGGCTGGTCGCCGCGATCGGGGCGACGTTGCCCGGAGCGTCGTGGCAGCGTTGCCGCACCCATTACACGGTCAACCTGATGAGTGTCTGCCCGAAGAGCTCGTGGCCTTGGGTCCGCACACTGTTGCATTCGGTGTTCGATCAAGCCGATACCGAATCGGTTGCCGCTCAATATGATCGGATGCTCGACGCGTTGACCGAGAAGCTGCCCCGAGTCGCTGCCCATCTCGACAACGCTCGCGCGGACCTGCTGGCGTTCACCGCGTTTCCCAAGCAGATCTGGCGTCAGATCTGGTCGAACAATCCTCAGGAACGGTTGAACAAGGAGATCCGCCGCCGCACCGACGTGGTCGGGATCTTCCCCGACCGCACCGCGAGCGTCCGCCTGGTCGGTGCTGTCCTGGCCGAGCAACACGACGAATGGATCGAAGGACGCCGCTACCTCGGCCTCGACGTCCTGGCCCGTTCCCGCGGCATCACCGACCCCGACGAACAGGAGGACACCACCACAGCCTTGACCGCCTGACCGGCTACCGGATCAAGCGGTGACCACCACTGCTACACCACACATTTGGACTTGACCTCGGCGATCCGGCAGCAGGGTTACCTGTGGTTCAGCGGTGACTGATGAGCCGATGAGGTGGAAGCACCGTGGCACGCTTCGGCTGTTTCTCTGAAGGTGCCCAGACGGCGAGTTCCCGGTGTCGTGCTCCGGTTTACCAGCCACGTAGTCGGATCGGCCGTCGAGACACTGCCGAATGGCACTCGGCAATGCGAGAGCAACTCGGGTGGCCGGTGCTGCGCCGCTGGGTCCGAAGCGGTCTTCCGCACCCACCGAGCCGACGACCGACAGCCGCGACAGTGCAAGCCCTCACCCCGTGATGCGCGCCGCCTCTTTGTATTCGGTGACCGGTCGCGCGAGACCCTGTTCGTCGCAGACGCGTTGGAGGTTGGTGAGGGTTTCCTCGAGGCCGGGTCCGCGGCGGGCGGCCGGCGTGAAGGTGGCGGGCAGGTGCCGCATGCCCTGGATGACGCCGATGGTGTCGTAGTGCACCGTGCCGGCCGGGTCGCAGTGGTAGTCGGGTAGCCGATCGAGGACGGTGGTGAGCATGGCCTTGAACACGGTGCGCGCCACGTTGGAGCCGATGCAGCGGTGGGTGCCGATGCCGAAACTGAAGTGCCGGTTGCCTTTCCGGTCGAGAACGATCTCGTGAGGATCGCTGAAGACCCGCGGGTCACGATTGGCCATCGCCCAGGACAGCCACACCCGGTCGCCTTCCTCGAAGTCCGTGTCCTGGATGCGGCAGTCCGCGGCGATGGTGCGGCCGTCGCCGGGGGCCGGGGTGTAGTAGCGGAGGAATTCCTCGGTGGCCGGTTCCAGGAGCCAGTCGCGTTCGCGACTCAAATGTGCTCGCTGGTCGGGGTTTTCGCCGAGCCACTTCAGGGAGTGCGCGGTGAGTGCGGTGGTGGTGTCGAAGCCGCCGCCGATGACCAGAGCGACACCGGCCATCACCTCGGCGGCCGGCGCGGGGTCGCCGTCGATGCGAAGTTCGAGCAGGGCGTTCACGATTCCGGGCCGGGGGTTCACCCGGATCTCCTCGACGGCCGCGGCCAGATCCGTCCCCATCTGTTTGTGCAGGGCCGCGACGCGTTCGATGTCGGGGGAGTGTTCGGGGGTGTAGACGGCGGCGTGTGCGGCTTCGCTGTAGAGCTGCCAGTTGGCGAGTGGGATACCGAGCATGGCGAGGGTGAGGACGGCGGGGACGACGTTGGCGAGGTCGTCGACGAAGTCGATGCGGCCGGTTTCGATGTGTTCGTCGAGGGCGGCGCGGGTGATCTCGTCGATGAACGGTGTCCAGCGGGCGACGGCGGCAGGGGAGAGGTAGGGGTTGAACACCGCGCGGTAGCGGCGGTGTTCGGGGTCGTCCATTTCCAGGATGCTGCCGCGCACGCTGCGGGCGCGCTTGGGCAGCGGGATGCCGATGCCCTGGTATCCGCGGCGTTCATTGTGGATGTCGTGGTCGTTGGAGATGTGCGGGGAGCGGGCGAGTTCGAAGACCGCGTCGGCGCCGGCGGCGACCCAGTGCCCGTCGTAGGTGTCGCTCCACGCGATCGGGCACCGCGCGTGCATGGTGCCGGTGATCTCCTCGAACTGTTCCCGGTATTCGGCGGTGTGCCGGTCGAACCGGAAACGGGGACCTTTGCGATCGGGAGCGGCACGGGGATGGTCGGTGGTCACAGGCGGGATCCTTCGATGGCAGGGGAGCGGACGCCGGCGATCGCGCGACATCGCCGAGGTCGGTGACGTTCGCGGGGTTCAGTCGGTGAGACGGAGGGCGCGTTCCGGGCACGAGCGGACCGCTTCGCGCACATCGTCCTGCTGCCCGGGTGCGATATCGTCGGCGGGAACTGTTGCGTGGCCGTCGATTTCGCGGAGTTCGAACACCTCCGGAGCGATCATCGCGCACAGGGTGTGACCCTGACAGCGCTCGGCGTCCATCTCGATCCTCATGTGCGTATATCCCTTCGGTACCTGGGAGATTCCGGCGAGCCGGTCACCAGACCTCGGTCTGCCCATCGACGGCCGGTACGGATTCGGGGAGGTGGTAGACCTCGATCCCGTTGCGGTACATCACCGCTTCGCGAGCGTGCGCGGGCAGGTGTTTGATCAACCAGCGCGGGTCGTCGAAGGTCCAGTGCGGGTAATCCGAGGAGAACATCAGGATCTTCTCGCATTCCATCCATTCCAGGGCCCGGATCAATTCGGTCTTGTCGTCCGGATAGTCCAGCGGCTGGGTGGTGAATTTGATGTGTTCCTTGACGTATTCCGACGGCTTCCGCTTGATGTCCAGCCACGACTTGCGCTTCTCGTAGATGGCGTCCATCCGCCACATCAGCGGCAGGATCCAGGTGAAAGCGTGCTCCACCAGGATGATCCGCAGCTCCGGGAACCGGTCGAACACCCCGTCGAAGATCAGGCTCATCACCTGGTTGTTCGCCAGCAGCGAGTAGCTGACCATGAAATCGTGGTTGTAGGAAGGGATTCCGACCGGCGGCAGGGGCAGGGTCTCGGCGACGCCGCGGGAGACGTGGCAGGCGACGGCCAGATCGTGTTTCACCGCCGCGGCCCACACCGGGTCGTATCGAGGGTCGCCCCAGGCGGGCCGGGGTTCGGCGCGGATGAGGATCTGCGCCATATACGGGTGCCCGGCCCATTTCTCGATCTCGCGCACGGCCCCGTGCGGATCGTCCACGGCGGCGGAGATCGAGCCGCGCCAGCGCTGATGCCAATTGCTGTCGGAGGCAAGCCAATCCGCGGCCAGCCAGCCGTTGTACGCGCCGCACAGGGCTTGGGTCCATTCCGGCAGCCGGGCGCCCTTGAATCCCGGTTCCAGGACCGCGATGTCGGAGCCGGCCTCCAGGATCAGTTGCCGGAAGGCCAGATCGGGGTCGCTGCCGGGGAATCCGCCGTCGTCGGTGAAGGTGTCGGCCCGCATGGCGAAGGCGTGGGCGAAATCCGGTGCGTCGTAGAAGATCGTGGATCCGACCTTGTGGGACTTGATCCTGCTGCGGTACGGCTCTGGAAGGAAATCCAGGATCCGGCCGGGCCGGGGGACCGGGTGCACGTCGGAATCGACCACCCGGATCGGAACCGTGTCGGTGCCCGGCACCCGGGGCCGGGTCACTGCCTGCGTCATCGTTACCTCCCGTGGAGCGAGATCGGTTCGTGCCGTGGGGATTTCAGGGCACGATGGTGGGTAGTGAGGTCCAGCCGCGGACGGTGGAGGTCGACGACATCTGCGCGTTGCCGAGGTCGACATCCCATTCCGGGTACCGGGTGAGGATTTCGTCCAGGGTGACCCGGGCTTCGAGGCGGGCCAGCGCGTTGCCGAGGCAGTAGTGGATGCCGGCGCCGAACGCGATGTGCGGGCGTGCGGCCCGGTGGATGTCGAAAACGTCTCCGTCGGCGGGGAATCGGCGCGAGTCGCGGTTGGCGGCGCCGGTGAGCATCATCATCACCGACCCCTCCGGCACGATCCGGTCGTACAGTTCCACCTCGCGGGTCACATACCGTGCGACATGCGGTGCCGGTGGCTCGAACCGCAGGATCTCCTCCACGGTCTGCGGCAGCAGGCCGCGGTCGGCCACGACCTCACGGCGCTGGTCCGGATGCTCGGCGAGTACCTTGCCGGCCCAGCCCAGGAAGCGGGTGGTGGTATCGCTTCCCGCGGTGGCGATCACGGTCACGTACAGCAGCAACTCCTCGCGGGTGAGCCGCCGGCGGGTGCCGGTCTCGTCCTCGAACTCGGCCTGCATCAGGTCGGTCATGAGGTCGTCGGAGGGATGCTCGGCGCGGTAGTCGATGTAGTCGGCGAAGACCTCCCCGGTGGCCAGTGCGCCATTGGCGTTGTCGGTCATGGGTTTTCCGGGTTCGGTCGCCACCGTGGAGTCGGCGTGCACGACCGCGGCCTGTTCGTCCTCGGGGATGCCGAGCAGCATCCCGATGACCCGCATGGGGATCTGCGCGCCGAGATCGGTGATGAAATCGAAGCGCCCGGTGCCGGCCAGTCCGTCGAGGGTGCGGGCGCAGTAGGCGCGGACCTTCGGTTCCAGTTCCTGGATGCGGCGGGGGGTGAACACCCGCGTCAGCAGGCCACGGTGCAGATCGTGGATCGGCGGATCCTCGAAGGGCAGGATGCCGGAGGGCATCGGCATGTTCGCCTTGATGATCTCGAGGATCGCGCCGCGTCCGGAACTGAAGGTCTCGTGATCGGTGATCCCGCGGTGCACGTCCTGGAACCGGCTGACCGCGTAGAAATCGTGGCGATCGTTGTAGTACAGCGGCGCTTCCGCGCGCAGCCGGGCGAACATCGGGTACGGATCGGCGTTCAGCGCCACATCGTAAGGGTCGTAATAGATGTCGTCGCCGGTGAGTGTGGCGTCGGATCGATCGGTGGGCAGGGTCATATCGGCACACTCCATCCACCGCCGCCGAGTGTCGCTGTCACGGTGGTTACCTCGTCGTCGAGTCGGTGATCACTCGGCCGCCCGGAAACTTCGGCCGAGTGACCACGATCACCCACCATTTAAAACAAACACCTGACTTATATCAAGGGTGCGGCTAGATTGATCGCATGGCCACCAATGCCCGCGCGGTCGGATCGCCCCGCGCCGAGAGCACCCGTCGTGCGCTGCTGTCCGCCGCCGAACGGCTGTTCGCCGAACACGGAATCGCGCCGGTCACCCACCGGCAGATCACCGACACGGCCGGTCAGGGCAACAATGCGGCGGTCGTCTACCACTTCGGCACCAAGGCCGGGCTGGTGGCCGCGATCGAGGAGGACCACGCCGGGGCGATCGAGCAGTTGCGGCAGCGCCGGGTCGAGCAGACCGGTGATTCCGTCGAGCTACGGGACTGGATCACCTGCCTGGTCGCGCCGCTGACCGATCACCTGGCGACATCGGGGACACCGACCTGGTACGCCCGCTTCGCCGCACAATGCGCGACCGAGCCGGCCTATCACCGGATCGTGATCGACAACGCGCTGCGCTCGCCCTCGCTGCGGCACGTGATCGACCGGATCGAGGCGAGCCTGCCGGACCTGCCCCGCGAGGTCCGGGCCGGCCGAAACGTGATGATGCGCGCCGTATTACTGCACACCTGCGCCAATTTCGAGCGCGCCTTCGCCGCGGGCAAGGCACCCGGCCGGGACTGGCCGACGGTCGGGACTGAGCTGATCGACGCGATGGTGGGTCTGTGGCAGGCAACGGCCTCGGCCCGGCCCTACCTCGCGGTGCCGGATCACTGAGGAGTCGAGACATGGGGACACCTGCCGGAGCGGCATCATGACCGGCGCGACGAAGTTGTCGGTGGTGGCGCGCGCCGACGCGAAACCGCAGCGGGCCAAGCTTTCTCGCCGCTCCGCCGCCGCCGGGCGCAGCCCGGCCGGACGCTGCCGCATGCACGTCGTGACCGGCACGGTCGATGCCGCGGTGCGCGAGATCGGCGGCTGGATGGCCGATCTCGCCTTCGCCGGATGGGAGGTCGACGTCTTCGTGCTGGCCGGTGACGACTTCCGGCGGTTGGAAATCCTCGGCGCGCACGGCAACCCACTGCCACCGGGCGCGCTGCCCACCGGACCACAGCAGCGCGCCGATGCGGTGGCCGTCGCCGCCGACGTGTTGCGCGACGACGATCGGATCCGCCGCTGGGTGCTGGACCTCGCCGCCCGCGGACCCGCCGAGGTAGTGGTGTGGGGATCGACCTCACCGTACGACGGCGCCGGACCGGTCGAGCACGTACTGAGTTCGGCCGCACGAGCATTCAAGGCCCACGCGTTGTCGGCGGAGCGGACGGCCCGGCCACCGGTGCCGCCGACGGAAATCCTGTGGCGCGGTACCGCGCACCGTGGCACCTCGGCGAAATGAGAACAGCGTGAAGTCATCCGAGCCGGTGGCGGTCGTCACCGGTGGCGCCAGTGGAATCGGGCGGGCGATCGCGTTGCGGCTGCTGGCCGCGGGCATGCGCGTCGTGGTCGGTGATGTCAACGCCGCCAACGGCGCGCGCCTGCTGTCCGAGGCCGGCGACCCGGGCACCCTGCGGTTCGTCGTCACCGATGTCGCGCAGGAGGCCGATGTCGCGGCCCTGATCGACACGGCCGTCCGCGATTTCGGCGGACTCGACGTGCTGGTCAACAACGCGGGTGTCGGCGGCGCGTTCGGTCCGTTGACCGATATCGATGCCGCCGATTGGGACCGCACCTTCGCGGTGATCGGCCGGGGTGTCTTCCTCGGCACCAAATACGGTGCGCGCGTGATGATCTCCGCGGGCACAGGCGGTTCCATCGTCAACATGTCCTCGGCCGCCGGACTGGTCGGTGGCGCCGGGCCGCTGGCCTATTCGGCCGCCAAGGCCGCGGTGGTGAACTTCACCGCCAACGCCGCGGTGGAACTCGCGCCGCACCGGATCCGCGTCAACGCCGTCTGTCCCGGCCTGATCGACACCCCGATGGTGATGGGACGCAACCGCGCCGCGATCGTCGACGGGCTGCCCGCCGTACAACCGTGGCCAGATCTCGGGACCCCGGAACATATTGCGGGACTTGTGCATTTCCTCGCCGGGCCGGACAGCGAGTTCGTCACCGGCGAGGCGATCCGGGCCGACGGCGGCATGCTCGCCTGGGGCCCGCGCATGGAGTCGGCGCACGACCGGACCGGCGCGACACGGCGTTTCGCCGGATTCGCCGACGGATCCACCGGCCGGCCGACGGTGAAACGCGCACTGGACGGACCTTCGTCGTGACCGGCACCCGCGTACTCGTGATCGGCGGGACCGGCCCCACCGGCCCGCACATCGTCGGCGGCCTGCGCGAACGTGGTCACGAGGTGACCGTGTTCCACCGCGGTGTGCACGAAAGCCCGGAGCTGGCCGGGATCGAGCACATCCACGGCGATCCGCATTTCCGGGAGTCGATCGACGAGGCGCTGGCCGGACGCGATTTCGATCTGGTCCTGGCGATGTACGGGCGCGTCCGGCATCTGGCGCCGGCCCTGGCGGGGCGTTGCGACCGGTTCGTCGCCGTCGGCGGAATTCCGGTGTACGACGGCTACTTTCCGCACGCCGGTGCGGTACTCCCGATTCCGGTCACCGAGGACCACCCGGTGGTGCGCGAGGACGGCGGCGATCCGGCCCGGCGCTTCTCCCGCAAACTCGCCGAGGGGGAGCGAACCGTCTTCGATCACCATCCGGCGGCGACGATCTTGCGGTTCCCGATGATCTACGGCCCGAACAACGCTCGCCCCGCCGAATGGTCGATCGTGCGCCGGGTCCGCGACGGCCGGCGGCGAATGATCCTGCCCGACGGCGGATTCCAGATCCACACCCGCTGCGCCGCGCGCAACGCCGCCGGATTTGTCCTGGCCGCGATCGACCACCCCGACGCCGCCGCCGGGCAGGTCTACAACTGCGGCGACCACACGGCATGGTCGCTGCGCCAGTGGGCCGATGCCGTCCTGGCGTTGCTGGGTGCGGAACTGGAACTGGTCGCGATACCCGGTGACATCGCCGTCGAGGCCGCCACCACCCTGCTGCCGCTGGCGAACACCACCGCGACCCACTGCCTGCTCGACACCGGCAAGGCCCGCCGCGACCTGCACTACCGGCAGGTGGTCGAACCGCTCGCGGCGCTGGCCGAGACGATCGACCGGTATCGGTCGCGCGACCTGGACTCCGCCGAATTCCCCTCGCTCACCGACCGTTTCGACTACGACACCGAGGACGCGGTGATCGACGGCTACCGCCGGGCCGCGAGCGACCTGCGCACCGGGATCGTCCAGCATCCGGCGCCGCCGGTGCACAGCATGCCGCACCCGGTGGCACCCGGCTCGGTCGATCACCGCGGCCGCTGACCGGTCCGGCCCGCGCGGCGGCAGCCTGCGCGGCGGCGCCGAATGCCGCCGCGCAGCACCGGATCACGCGATGGCGCCGGATTCCTTCAACTCGGCGATGCGGTCCCAATCCATGCCGAGCTCCGTCAGCACCAGCTCGGTGTGCTCGGAAGCCAGTGGCGCGCGGGTGGTTTCGAGTGGTTCGTGATTGAACTGCACGGGCCCGCGCACGACCTTGAACGGTGCGCCGTCGGCGGTCTCGACCTCGGCGATCATGTCGTTGGCCAGCGCCTGCTCGTCGCTGCCCAGGTCGATCAGGCTGGCGAACGGGGCCCATTGCCCGCGCATGGTTTTCAGCCGCTTCCGCCAGTAGTCGAAGGATTTCGCGCCGATGGCGGCCCGGATGAGCGCGGCCGCCGCGTCGGCGTTGGCCAGCAGCGGCCGCGGCTCGGCGAAGCGCGGATCGTCGGCGGCCTCGGGCAGGCCCAGATGCTCGAACGCGTCACGGATGTAGCCGGTCGGGCTCACGATGCACAGATTGATCGTGCCGCCGTCGGATGTCGCGTAGTTGCCGACGAACGGATTCACCGACCTGCCGGTGGTATTCGGCATCGGCGACCGCGCGGTGATGCCCGTCTCCAGCGCCTGGGTCATCCCGGCCCCGGCGGCCCACCAGGCGGTGCTGAGCAGCGAGACATCGAGTTCGATCCCCTCGCCGGTCCGTTCGCGATGGAACAATGCCGCCGAGATACCACCCGCGATGTTCATCCCGCCGATCGAATCTCCGAACGCCGGAATGCCCTGGGACAGTGCGCCACCGAGCTCCGCGGGCGTCAATGCATGGCCGACGCCGCTGCGGGTCCAGAAGGCGGTGCCGTCGTAGCCGCCCGAATCGCGTTCGGGTCCTTTGTCGCCGTAGGCGCTGCCGCGGGCGTAGATGATGTCGGGTTTGATCGCGCGGATGTGTTCGAGGTCGAATCTGTTGCGTTGTCGTTGCGCGGGCAGATAATTGGTGAGGAACACATCGGCAGTGGCGACCAGTTCGTGCAGGACCGCCTGCCCCTCGGCCGACGAAAGGTCGATTCCCACACTGCGTTTGCCGCGATTGGGATGCTCGATCAGCGGATGCCGATCCGGATCGAGCTGGATCCCACCCATGTTGACGAACCCACGCTGGGTATCACCACGGACGGGGTGTTCGATCTTGATGACGTCCGCGCCCCAATCGGCGAGGATCGCCCCGGCCGCGGGGACGAAGGTGAACTGGGCCACCTCCACCACCCGCACACCCGCCATGACCTTGGTACTCACTGTGATCACCTCTCGTAGTGCGCGAGTCGCGTTCGTCAGCGCTCGGAACTCAGCAGGTAGCGCTCCTCGCCGGGCACCCGATGCCAGCCCGCGGCCGCCGCGCTGCCACCGTCGACATGAATCGTCTGACCGGTGATGTAGGACGACATCGGCGACGCGAGAAATACAGCGGCACCGGCCATCTCGTCGACATGACCGACCCGCCCCAGCGGTATCGCCGCCCCCGCGCGCTCCTCGAAATCGCCGTCGGCCAGCGCCCGCAGCCCCTCCGTGGAGATCACATCGGGCGCAAGGCCGTTGACCCGGATGTCATAGGGCGCCAACTCCAGGGCCGCGGTCTTGGTCAGGTTGACGACCCCGGCCTTGGCCGCCGCGTACGCGGCATAGCCGGGCGCGGCGCGGGTGCCCTCGATGGTGCTGATATTGACGATGCTGCCCCCGCGGCCCGCCTCGACCATGACCCGCGCCACCCGCTGGGTGCACAACAGGACATGGGTGAGATTGGACCGGATCAGCGTGTCCCACCCCTTCACCGAGGTCTCCAGCAACGAGGACCAGAACACGCCACCGGCATTGTTCACCAGGATCGCCGGCGCCCCGAACCTGGCGACGGTCGCCGCCAGCGCCGCGTCGACCTGCGTCTCGTCGCGCACATCACCGACACAGGCCAGCCCGCCGGCCAGTTCCGCGGTCGCATGCGCGGCCTCGGCGTCCTTCTCCCACACCGCGACTCGCGCGCCGTATTCGGCGAAGGCGAGGGCGATCGCCCGCCCGATTCCCCACCCGCCACCGGTGACCACCGCGGTGAGCCCGTCGAGCGATGCCGTATCGCGGTTCAAGACCATCGTGTCTCCTGCAGTCGGTTGATCCGCCGACCGATGGCACGGGCCACGGTCACGGCGCGGTGATCGTTCCGCCAGTCAAACACCAGCCTTGAACTAAGTCAAACATATGACTTAAATGCTTGCACCGCGCGGGCGGCATCGCAGCCCATCCGCACCCCCTCGACCGGCTATCCGACGCGCGGCGCCGATCGCCGCATCCCGGCGACGGTCACGCGACGACGGGCCGTTTGTCCTTCGGCAGCGCCTCGATCATCGACCGTGGGAGGTTGAGGGTATCGGCACTGACCTGCGCGGGCGTGTTGGCCATCCACTGCGCCGCCGAAACGTCCTGGAACGACGGATCGCGGAACATCTCCAGGAATTTCAGAGTCTCGGTGCTGAGATTCTCGATGTAGTGACCGAAGGCGAACGGCACGTACCCCACATCGCCGGCCCGGAAGTCGAAGGTCCGGTTCAGCCCGGAGCTGGCGAACACACCCATACGGCCGAAACCGCTGATGTAGTACTGCCATTCGTCGTTCGTGGGATGCCAGTGCAGTTCACGGATACCACCGGGCTCGATCTCGACCAGCGCGGCAGAGATGGTGGTGGCCGCGAAGTTGGAGCAATCGGCGATCCGAACCCGGCCCCCGGCAAATTCCATGGGTTTCTGCGTGAGAAGTTTGTGTTTGAACGTACGCGGCACATCGCCGGTAGGACTGAACACCCGGTCCCCGCCGAGCGCACCCGGAACCTGCCCCTGAAAAATGTACTTCTCCCGCTCCGGCAGGTCGTTCAGCTGTTCGGGCCGCCACCCGAAGTTCTTGGCCAGCACATTCTTCGGAGTATGCGCGAAGAAGTCACTGATCATGAATGTGGAGTTCTCGGAGAACTCACCATCGTCGAAGACGAGAAGAAATTCCACCCCCTCGGACAACGCCTGGATATGGTGCGGGATCCCCTTGGGAAAGAACCACAGATCACCCTGCTCCACATCTTCGAGGAAGTTGCGACCCTCGTGATCGACAGCACCGATCCGGCAACTGCCCTCCAGCACATAACCCCACTCGGACTGCTTGTGCCAGTGCATCTCCCGATAGGCACCGGGGTTCAGTTTCATATCCACCCCGGCCAGAGTGGTAGCGATCGGCAACTCCCGCTGCGTGACCTCCCGAGTCCAGCCGCCCTCCTCGATCCGGGTGTGCGCCATCGAGAACGAGAACTTCATATTGGGCAACGTCCCGCGGTCGGTTGCCGGCGGCGCGAGGAGGTCGGGATTCTGCCGGTCGAGCTCGATATTGCGCGGACCGGTATCGATACCACCCTTACCGTCACGTTGAGGCTGCGGAATCCCGTTGTGAACGCGGTCGGTGATCATACGATTTTCAACCCTTCGCCGTCGTGGCCACAGCAATGTGAATGATGAGCACAACGCATGCGGTGAAAACCCGCGGGCGGAAACAGCAAGGTGA
This sequence comes from Nocardia sp. BMG111209, assembly GCF_000381925.1. NCBI lineage: Bacteria > Bacillati > Actinomycetota > Actinomycetes > Mycobacteriales > Nocardiaceae > Nocardia > Nocardia sp. BMG111209. Next base: position 659,157 of record NZ_KB907308.1, on the reverse strand, counting down.
GCGCGCCGAGCCTATCGCGGTCCCGGTAGCCGCAGTGCGGCCCCGATCGGATCGTTACCCATTTCCGCGCCTCGGCGACACCCGAGCACGCCCGCCGGAATCAACGGATCAGCAACCGAGAACCCCCGGCGGAAGCGGCAGGATGTCGCACCAGCAGGGCCGCTGGGGTGCGGTCCCACCGGGACCGGAGACGACCCACCCGTTCTCGACGCCGACCGGACGAGAGTCCAGCGGTCGAGTGGCAGGACCGACGGCCACGGTGCCGTCCAGATTGAATTTGCTGCCGTGACAAGGACAGTCGATGCTCCCACCACCCACCGAGTTCACCGCGCAGCCGAGATGCGTACAGGTGGTGGAGAACCCGAGGAAGCTGCCGAAATCCGGCTGCGTCACAACGATATTGCCGAGAATGAGCCCACCACCGACCGGAACATCGGAAGTGCGAGCGAGCGCGTTGTCCGGTGCACCCGGCTCCGGCGCCGGTGCGGCGGCAGGTTGCTCCGTTTCGGCGGGCTGATCGACCGCCACCACAGGCGCGGCCGCCCCGGCGACGATCAGCCCGTCCTGCACACTGATCGGCCGCGCCACCAGGGAACGAGTGGCCGGTCCGGTGGCGACGCTACCGTCCAGATTGAACCGGCTGCCGTGACAGGGACAGTTGATGGTCCCGCCCGCGATCGCACTCACCGCGCAACCCTGATGTGTGCACGTCGCCGAAAAGGCCCGGAAATCCCCGGGATTGGGCTGGGTGATCACCGTATCGCCGGCGATGAGCCCGGCACCCACGGGAATCTCGCCGCTGCGGGCCAGCACAGTCCCGTTCGGTGGCGCCGGCGGTGCCGCCACTTCCGGCACGGTGGTCGGGACCGGCACATCGGTGGTCGGCGTGACCGGCGTGGTGCCGGCCGTGGTGGTCGATGGTGTTGCCGCGACGGTACTTCCGTTGTTTCCGGTTGAGCAGGCAGTGGCCACCGCCACCGCTCCGGCGCCGAGAACGATGGTTCGGCGACTGACGTGTTCGACACTCATGGGCGATCAGATCCTGTCCCAGGCTTCTACTTTCGTAGGTCACGAGACAGCACTCCGCCCGGTTCAGCCGGCGAGCCCGAGCTGACGGTAGATGTCCGGCCGCACGGCGGGACCTTCGGGGAGAACCGGGAGCCCACCCAGGGCCCAGTCGTGGATGAGTCCCTCCCGCAGCACGAAGGTGAACGCGGCCCCCTGATCGCGGGCCTCGTCACGCAGGACGAGGACATCGGGGGACAGCACGTCCAACGACCCGGAGTAGACCGCAGTCGGGGGCAGTCCCGCCAGGGATCCGTACAACGGGCTGACCAGCGGATCGGTGAGGGAAAGCGCACCGGCCCACAGGGTTCCGGATTTGCGCAGCGAGGCGACGCCGAGGATCGGGTCCGCGACGGCGGGAATCGCGGGATTGCTCATCGAGACATCCAGCCACGGCGAGACGAGCACCATATCCGAGGGCTGCGTGGCGTCGCGGCGCCCGAGCTCCTGTGCCGTGGCCAGCGCCAGACCGCCTCCGGCGGAGTCCCCGTACAGACTCACGTTTGCGGCGCCGTACGCGCCGATCTGCGCGGTGACCAGATCCGCCAGCGCGGGAACGACACTCGCGGCGCGGCCCTGCGCGGTGTCGGCCAATGGATAGATCGGGACGACGACGGCCGCACCGGTGTCACGGGCCATGGTCGCGTAGTCCAGCCAGTGCATGACGGTGGGCTGCACAACATATGCGCCGCCGTGCAACGCCACGACAACCTTGCCCGACGGCGCCGCGGCCCGGATCGTGACCACAGGCATCCCCGCGAACTCCGCCCGCTGCACCCGAAGTCCGAGGCCGGTCAGCTCGGGTGGGTCCGTGGTGGTGATCAGCGAGGCAAGTTGGGTGCCCAGGTCGATGCCCAGCAGCTCAGTGGCCGCGCGTACCGAACGCAGCCCCGCGACCACCAACTGCGCGACGAGCGAGGGCTCCCCGGTGAAGACCGATTCGTCGCCCCCGGCAGTGGACTCGGCCGCAGTCGCGCTGGGAGATGACGCCATCGGATCGGCCGCCGCCGTGGCCGACCCCGCGATCACCACGACCGCCAGAGCCACGGCGAGAACCGATCCGGCCGTCCGTCGTGCTGTCATGTTCAGACTCCTTCGTCTCCGCCGAGCAGCACCGGGGTCGAGGCCACCGCCCACCGAATCGAGGTGAGATCCGCACCGCCCCCACCATATCCGGGCCCCAACCCCGCGAGAACGGCATCCTCGACACACCGCTGCCCGGCCACCCCGCCCAGCGATAATTACATACAATATTTTGTATACATCCAAGACCGGGCAGTCGAGGTGTACTCGCAATGCCCCGGCCATGGCGTCGAGCCGCAGACCCGGCATCCGCAACGACCTCTGCCGGAACGCAACCCGGTACTATTTTGCCGGGTTGCCGACCGGCTGGAACAGGAACAGTCACCCCAGCAGATTGCAGAGCGGCTGCAATTCGGGCACGGTCGTCACCGGATCCACCCCGGGTCCGCGGGTGAACCGGCACGCCCGTCGGCGCGAACAATGGTTCCTATGCCGGACCCATCGCGGCTCGTCTCGAGCGGGCACCTCGTGTTCGAGACGAGACGTCCCGAACGCCGGGCCTGGGAGGAATGGCACGACGCCGCTCCCGTCACCATCGGGTCGCGAATTCGCGTTCATCGCGAACCGCACGACCTGAACCGCGGGTGACCGCCTGCACCAGCCGGTGCACCGAGATCGCACCACCGACCGGGTCGACGCCGATCATGCCGTACACGGCGAGCACCCCGATCGCGGCGTTCACCGTCGGCAGATCCGCCAACCCCGCCACCAACGCGGCCGGAACACTGTCGGGGCCCACCGGGCACCCCGGCGTCTCGCCGACGGCCCGGCCGCCGCCGACCACGGCCCCACCCGAACCGCCAGCCCAACCGTCCCGGGAATACCGTCCCGCCCGCAGCCGCTTGCATCTGGTGTCGTCGAATCGTAGACAGGTCGTAGCCAGCAGGGGGATACCCCAGGAACACACAGGTCACCGTGGGATAGGGTTTACAGCGTCATGAAGGCTTTTCCGGGTCCGGTCGGTGCGGCGCCCCAGACGGTCTACCTCGATCACGCGGCCACGACACCGATGTACCCTGCCGCGGTCGAGGCGATGGCGGACGCGCTGCGGGTCGCCGGTAATGCGTCGTCCCTGCACGGATCGGGGCGGACCGCGCGGCGGATGCTGGAGGAGGCGCGCGAGTCGATCGCGGCCGATCTGGGGGCGCGGCCCTCGGAGGTGGTCTTCACCTCCGGTGGCACCGAGAGCGACAATCTCGCCGTCAAGGGCCTCTACTGGGCCCGGCGCGACGCCGATCCCCAGCGCACCCGCATCCTGGTCAGCGGTATCGAACATCACGCCGTGCTGGACGCGGTCGAGTGGCTGGAGCAGCACGAGGGTGCGCGGGTGACGCTGCTCGATGTCGATCGGGACGGGGTGGTGTCGCCGGGTACGTTGCGGGCGGCGCTGGCCGCGCATGCCGGTGAGGTCGCGCTGGTCACCGTCATGTGGGCCAACAACGAGGTCGGCACGATCCAGGCGATCGCCGAATTGGCCGCGGTCGCACAGGAATTCGACGTTCCGATGCACAGCGACGGGGTGCAGGCCGCGGCGCAGCTGCCCATCGACTTCGGTGGCAGCGGGCTGGCGGCGGCGAGTTTCGCCGGGCACAAGGTCGGCGGCCCGCACGGGGTCGGCGTACTGCTGCTGGGCCGGCAGGTGGGCTGTGTGCCGCTGCTGCACGGCGGTGGTCACGAGCGCGATCTGCGGTCCGGCACCTCGGATGTGCCTGCGGCGGTCGGCCTGGCGGCCGCGCTGGGCCGCACCGTCACCGAGATGTCCACGCGCACAATCGAATTGCTGTCGCTGCGGGATGCCCTGATCGACGGGGTGCGGGCCCGGGTGCCCGATGCGGTGCTCAACGGCCCGGCCGGCGTGGGCCGGCTACCGGGTAACGCGCACTTCACTTTTCCCGGTTGCGAGGGTGATTCGCTGCTGATGCTGCTCGATGCCGCCGGGATCGAGTGCTCCACCGGTTCGGCGTGTACCGCGGGCGTCGCCGCCCCCAGTCACGTCCTGCTGGCGATGGGCGTCGATGCCCGGACCGCGCGCGGTTCGCTGCGATTCTCCTTGGGGCACACCTCGACTCGGGCCGATATCGATCGGCTGCTGGAGGTGTTGCCGCCGGTGGTCGAGCGGGCGCGGGCGGCGGGGCTGGCCGGGGCCGGTTCCCGGCACGGCGGGCGGAATCAGGAAGGGCCAGGCGATCGGCACCAGTTGACACAGGAGGGAACCCGGTGAGAGTGCTCGCTGCGATGAGCGGCGGCGTCGATTCCGCCGTCGCGGCCGCACGCGCGGTCGATGCCGGACACGAGGTGGTCGGCGTGCATCTGGCGTTGTCGGCGACGCCGGGCACGCTGCGGACCGGATCGCGCGGCTGCTGTTCCAAGGAGGACGCCGGCGATGCCCGCCGCGCCGCCGATGTGCTCGGAATCCCGTTCTACGTCTGGGATTTCGCGGACCGGTTCAAGGAGGACGTGATCGACGACTTCGTCGCCTCCTACGCCGCCGGCGAGACCCCGAATCCGTGCCTGCGCTGCAACGAGAAGATCAAGTTCTCGGCGCTGGCCGATCGCGCGGTCGCGCTCGGCTTCGACGCCGTCGTCACCGGCCACTACGCGCGCCTGGCCGACGGGGTGCTGCGCCGGGCCGTCGACGGCGACAAGGACCAGTCCTATGTGCTGGCCGTGCTCACCGCCGACCAGCTGACCCGGGCGATGTTCCCGGTCGGCGACACCCCGAAGCCGCGGATCCGCGCCGAGGCCGCCGAACGCGGGCTGGCGGTGGCGAACAAACCGGATTCGCACGACATCTGCTTCATCCCGTCCGGCGACACCCGGGCCTTCCTGGGCGCGCGGATCGGGGTCCGGCCGGGCGCGATCGTCGACTCCGCGGGACAGCGGCTCGGCGAGCACGAGGGCGTGCACGGCTTCACGATCGGCCAGCGCAAGGGCCTGGGCCTGCCCGGCCCGGCCGCCGACGGCCGTCCGCGCTACGTCACCGACATCGATCCGGGCACCGGCACGGTCCGCATCGGCACCGCCGAGGAACTGCGGGTCGCGACGGTGCTCGCGGACCGCGCGATCTGGACCTCCGGCGCCGCGCCACAGGGCCCGATCGAGTGCGTGGCGCAGGTGCGCGCGCACGGCGGCACCGCACCCGCGGTCGCGCAGGCCACCGCCGGCGGCCTGGTGGTGCGGCTGCGCGAGCCGCTGACCGGCGTGGCGCGCGGTCAGGCCGTGGTGCTGTACCGCCCGGATCCGGCCGGCGACGCGGTGATCGGCAGCGGAACCATCAGCGGCACCGAGCGGGCGTTGACGGACAGCTCCCGGTGACGGCCCCCGCGATCGGCTTCGACCTCGATCTGACGCTGGCCGACAGCCGGGCCGGGATCGCCGCCGTCTATCGCCTGCTGTCCGCCGAGACCGGGGTGCCGATCGATACCGACGCGGTGGTGTCGCGGATCGGCCCGCCGCTCGAGGTCGAGATCGGGTACTGGTTCCCGCCGGAGCGGGTCGCCGCGATGGCCGACCGCTACCGCGCGATGTATCGCGACGTGGCGGTCCCGGTGACCACCGCGATGCCCGGGGCGGCGGCCGCGATCGCGGCGGTCCGGGCGGCGGGCGGCCGGGTGATCGTCGTCTCCGGGAAGAACCGGGCCGACACCGAACGGACCGTCCGGTTTCTCGAGTTGCCGGTCGAGGAGGTCGTCGGGGGAGTGTTCGGTGCGGGCAAAGGCGAGGCGCTGCGCCGGTTCGGCGCCGCCGCCTATGTCGGCGACCACACCGGCGACATCGATGCCGCCCGCACCGCCGGCGCGGTCGCGGTGGGCGTGACGACGGGCGCCTTCGACCGCGTGGCACTGAGCGCCTACGGCGCCGACGTGACGCTGCCGGATCTGCTCGCCTTCCCCGACTGGTATACGGAATTCCGCGAGAGTCGCTGTACCGCAGCGATTTCCGGACAGGTGAACGCCGATGAGTAAGGCCCACGACATGACGACGGAATCCGCTGTGCTGCGCGGCGGCATCGCGACCGCGGTCGGCTCCTGGCCCGGCGCCGATGCCCGGGAGGCCGCCGCCACCATCGTGGGCGAACTCGGCGACCTGCCGCACCTGGTCGAATTGCCCGGCCGCGGAACGGGTTCGGATCTGATCGGCCGCGCCTCCGCGCTGCTGGTCGACCTCCGCTTCGACATCTCCACCCGCGGCTACCGGCTGGCCCCGCGCCCCAGCGCCACCTCGCGCCGTGCGCACGATCTGCTCCGCACCGATCTGGATGCCCTCGAAGAGGCCTGGGAGACAGCGGGTCTCATCGGCTCCGGCCGCCCGGTGAAGGTGCAGTCCGCGGGCCCGCTGACCCTCGCCGCCCAGGTCGAACTGGCCAACGGGCACCGCCTGCTCACCGATCCCGGTGCGGTGCGCGACCTCGCGGAATCGCTCGCCGAGGGCCTGGAGCGGCACGCCGCCGAGGTCGCGCGGCGGCTGGGCACCGCCGTCCTGGTCCAGGTGGACGAACCGTCGCTGTCCGCGGTACTCGCCGGATCCCTCACCGGCGCAAGCATTCTGAACACGGTGCGCGCCCTGCCCGAACCCGAGGCGCTGCATCTGCTCGATACCGTCGTGGCCGCGCAGACCCGTCCGGTGCTGGTGCACACCTGCGCCGATCGCCCGGCGCTGGGCTTCCTGCGCGACAGTGCCGCCGCCGCGGTGGGTTTCGACCTCGCCACCGTCGGCACCGGCGATCTGGACGGTATCGGCGAACTGCTCGACAACGGAAAGTTCGTGGCGCTCGGGCTGATTCCCGCCACGGCCCCGGCGCGGCCACCGACCTGGCGGGAGGTGGCCGAACCCGGCGTCCGGCTGATCGACCGGCTCGGCTTCCCGCGCCGCCTGCTCGCCGAGCGTGTGCTGATCACCCCCGCCTGCGGCCTCGCCGGCGCCTCGCTGACCTGGGCCCGCCGCACTCTGGCGCTCGCCGCCGACGTCGCCCGCGCCTACACCGAGGAGGCGGAGTCGCTGACCTTCGACCGACTCGGCCCATCCGGAATGTGATGATGGGACGAATCGTGTTCCGAATTCGGAGGGAGTGAAACCGATGTCGTTGCGCCCGTTGGGAACGTCGTCGCTGCAGGTGTCGCCGATCGTGTTCGGCGGCAACGTGTTCGGCTGGACGGTGGACGAGAGCGCCTCGTTCGCGTTGCTGGACGCGCTCGCCGACGCGGGGATCAACTCCGTGGACTCCGCCGACGTGTATTCGGCCTGGGTGCCGGGCAATTCGGGTGGCGAGTCCGAGGAGATCATCGGCCGCTGGCTGCAGCGCTCCGGTAAGCGCGATTCGATCGTGATCGCGACGAAGGTCGGGGGAATGCCGACCCGTCCGGGCCTGTCGCGGGCGAACATCCTGCGCGCCGCGGAGGATTCGCTGCGGCGGCTGCGCACCGACCACATCGACCTTTACTACTCGCATCGCGACGACGCCGATACGCCGCAGGAGGAGACCCTCGGCGCCTATCAGACCCTGATCGAGCAGGGCAAGGTCCGCGTCATCGCCGCCTCCAACTTCAGCGGCGCCCGGCTGCGCGAGGCCGCCGAGATCAGTGCCCGCACCGGCCTGCCCGCCTACGCGGCGATCCAGCCCGAATACAACCTGTACGACCGCAGCGACTACGAGACCGATCTGGAACCGGTGGCGACCGACCTGAAGCTCGGCGTCGTCACCTACCGCCCGCTCGCCTCCGGCTTCCTCACCGGCAAGTACCGCTCCGAGGCCGACCTCGGCAAGAGTCCGCGCGGCGAGCGCACCGTGCCGAAGTACCTGAATCCGCGCGGCCTGGGCATCCTCGCGGCGCTGGACGCGGTCGCCGACAAGCACACGGTGGCACCCGCGACGGTTGCCGTCGCCTGGCAGCTGACCCGGCCCGGCATCACCGCGCCGATCGCCTCGGCCACCTCGATCGAGCAGCTGCGGGAACTGGGTGCGGCCGCGCAGCTGAGTCTCGACGCGGAGGATGTGCGCGCGCTGGAGCAGGCGAGCGCCGGCTGAGTTCAGCCGCCGAACAGCGGCCGGGCGCCGGGATGGCTCAACTGCCACCGGTCCGGCTTGCCCGGCGGGTAGACGACCGGCAGCTGATCGCCGGGGGAGGGCCACTGGCCGACATCCCAGACGAATCGGCCGTAGACGGTCTCGTCGGCCACCGTGGGACCGGAGACGGTCCCGGTGAGCGTGACGAACTCCTCGCCCTGCGCGGCCGGTCGTGGGCTGACCCCGGTGACGTACAGCGTGCCGCTCTCCAGTTGCGGCGCGCTCCGCCACCCCGCGCCGGCCCGCGGCCCGCCGCGGTATCGGGTGATCAGCATGATCACCACACCCGCCAGCACCACGATGAAACCGATCTGCAACAGCATGTCTCCATGCTAGGCGCGCGCCGCGGCGCTCAGTGCGCGACGAGTTCGCCGGCGCCGGACCCGGTGCGGTGCAGCTGCCAGGCGGAGGTGTGCCCGGCCGCCGCGGGCTCCGCGCGCGTGGTGTAGATCAGTTGCGCGCCACGGGGATTGGTGTCCGGCTCGGTGAACATCGCGGTCAGGCGGGCGGCCACGGCCGGCGGCAGGTGCAGATCGAGATCGTCGATGACCAGCACCCGGCCGATGTCCAGCGCGTCCAGCACGGCGGGCAGCAGGCGCAGCAGCGCCAGCGTCGAGGTCGACTCCGCGGCCACATCGATCGCGGTGTCCACCCCGGTGTGCACCAGGCCCAGCCCGATACCGCGGCGCGCGGACATCCGGGTGTAGAGGGTGTCGCGGGCGGCCCGCAGATTGGCCAGTTCCCGATCCAGTGCGGCCGGGGTCAACCCGTGACTGCTCGCCAGTTCGAAGGCGTGCGCCGGGGAGGTCAGGCAGAGGTCGGCCTCCTTGGTGGCGACGGCGATCTCCCCGTCGAGTTCGCGCAGATAATCCGCGTACATCGGATCGGGCGCGGGTACGAGGATGTCCTCGACGCCGAGGTCGGCCGCCCGCACCAGGGTCAGCAACCGCGCGGCGTGCTCGGCCGACCGGGACAGGTGACTGCCCAGCCGATCATCGATCTCCCGCGGATCGCCGGGTCCGTGCACCACGTCGAGGCGATCGGCGAACCAGCGATGCGCCGGCGTCAGCGCCTCGGCGTGCAACTGCCCGGCGAGGCCGAGCAGCAACGCATTCGGCCGCACCAGCGGGACCAGAGCGCCGATACCGTAACGGGCCGAATCGAATTGGGCGCCGATCCGGATCCGGTCGCCGGCGCGCTCGAACACCACGCGCTTGCGCTGATGCGGATGGCTGTGCAGCCATTCGGCCGTGACATCGGCCTGGTCGAGCGTGAATCCGTAGCTGTAGGGCACTCCCTCGGCGACGAAGGTGACCGCGAATTCCGAAGGGCGATCGGCGAATCCGAGATGCGGCGTGCGCACCGGACCGGCGTAGGGATCCCAGCCGGAGACCGAGTGCAGCACCGCGTCCCGCATCTGCGCCAGCGCGTCGACGAGGCTGGACTTGCCGGTGGCGACCGCGCCGCGGATCGCCGTCACGGGTACGGGCAGCGCGCCGGCCCGGGGGCCGGTCGGCCGCAGTTCCTGCGGTCCGGCCAGGAACCGGTGGTTCGTCACCTGGAAGCTGCGCAACACCCCCGCCATCCTGCCGTTTCGCGCGGCGATACGCGAGCCTTGACACGCAACCTTTTGGTTGCCTATGGTGGCCATAGGCAACTCCGAGGTTGCCTATGGAGGATGGTGCGGTGGACGAGGTGTTCAAGGCGCTGGCCGATCCCAGCCGCCGGCTGCTGCTGGACAGTCTGAATGCGCACAACGGGCAGACCCTGGCGCAACTGTGTGCCGGTCTGCGCCTGACCCGGCAGGCGGTCAGCAAACATCTGGCCGTGCTGGCGGCGGCGAATCTGGTGACCACCCGCCGCCGGGGCCGCGAGAAATTGCACTACCTGAACGCCGAACCCATCAACGCCATCTCCGATCGCTGGATCCACCACTACGACCACCGGCGGGTGCACGCCCTCGCCGACCTGAAGACCGCATTGGAGAGTGCGACCGTGAGCAACGAATTCGTCTACACCACCTACATCCGCACCACCCCGGAACAACTCTGGCGGGCGCTGACCGAACCGGCCTTCACCCGGCGCTACTGGGGCGTGAGCTTCGACACCGACTGGCGGCCCGGCTCCGAACTGGTGTGGCACGAGAAGAACTGGACCGGAAAGGACCCCGAGCAGAAAGTGCTGGAATCCGATCCCTACCGCAGACTGTCGTACACCTGGCACACCTTCACACCCGAATTCGCCGCCGCGATGGACCTCGATCCCGAGCAGGTGCCGGCCTGGGCCCGGGAACCCCGCTCGCGGGTCACCTTCGAACTCGAACCGCAGGGCGAATCGGTGAAACTGACCGTGGTGCACGGCAATTTCGCCCCCGGCAGCGGCCTGCTGACCGCGATCAGCGGTGGCTGGCCGCACATCCTCGCCAACCTCAAGACCCTCCTGGAGACCGGCGACACCCTGCCCGGCGGTCCCGGCGCGAAATAGCCGCGGGTCACGTCCGGGGCCACTGCCGGTAGATCTCGGCCGCGGCCCGATGGAATCCGGCCGGCAACTCGTGCGCGGCGAAAGTTGTTGCGATCTCTTCCATTTCGCCGATCCAGCGCCATCCCTTGGCATCCGCGGCGGCCGCGGCCCGCGCGCTGCGGCCGGCCAGATCCGGTTGCGACAGCTCCCATTCCGCCAGCAGCACGTCCTCGACCTGTGCGGCGCGGGCCAGTTCGCGGACGCCGAGCAGCAGGGCCTGACTGCCCTTGGTCCACGCGGCGTAGCTGATCTTCAGGGCCGACGCCACGCCGATCCCGGCGTCCGGCAGCACCCGGGCGTCGAGATCGGTGCCCGCGAACAGGGCTGCCACCGCGGCGGATTCGGCGCCGGACAGGTAGAGCCGGGTGCCGCCGGAGCCGTCGGGCGGATATCCGATGATGCCGCCGTCCACCGGCGTCCCGCCGACCGATGCGGCGACGGTACGGACGGTGTCCGGCGCAATCGCGTTGGCGTCCACATAAATTCCACCGAACGCGGCGAACTCCCGGGCCGTCGCGACGGCGGCGTGCGGTGGGCAGATCGACAGCACCACATCGGATTTCGCGGCCAGCGCCGCGACCGTCCCGACATCGGCCAGCCCGGCGGCGGCCGCCCGGTCCGCGGTCGCCGCGCTGCGCCCGGCCGAGGCCCACAGCACGGTGTGCCCGGCCTGCCACAGGCAACCGCCGACCGCGGCGCCCATCTCGCCCGGATGCACCACGCCCACCACGCTCATTCGCGTACTTCCTCTCGACGGTCCGGTCGCTCGACGTGCCGCGAACTACGCCGGATCGCTCAGCGCAGCATGCCGTAGCCGTGATCCGGCCGGATACGTACCACCGCACGGCGATCCGCGACCATGGCCCGCCGATAGTCGTCCCAGTCCGGATGTTCGCCGCTGGCCGCCCGATAGTAGGTGATCAGCTCCTCGACGGTGGCGTCGTCGAGCGCGGCCGCCGGTGGGGTCAGCTCCACGTCGCCCTCCAGCACCGCGTACTGCCAGAAATCGGTACTGGTCACGTGCAGCGCGGCCCACGGCTGCCGCAGCAGATTGTGGTACTTCGCCCGATCGGCCGTGATCGAGATCCGGATGATCCCGTCCTCGCCGACGGAATGGGTGACGTTCGACAACTGCGGCCGGCCGTTGCGGCGGAGCGTGGTGAGCACCGAACGCGGAGTGGTGCGGGCGAATTCCAATGCGGCATCGAGTTCCATACCGGCTCCAACGGCCCGTGCCGGTGGGCTGTTCCCGACCGCCCGAATGCGGCACGACGTGCGGGAACGGGACCGGGATATGTCGGGGGCCTGGGCTAATCTGCCTTGCGTGAGCGAATCCGGGATCGAGATCCGGCCCGCGACGGGCGACGAGCGCACCCAGTGGCAGCAACTGGCCGAAGAGGTACGCGATCACCAGTTCCGCTACTACGTGCGCGATGCGCCGATCATCTCCGACGGCGAATTCGACGCGTTGCTGCGGCGGTTGCAGGCGCTGGAGGAGGCCCACCCGGACCTGCGCACCCCCGATTCGCCGACCCAGCTCGTGGGCGGCGGCTTCGCCACCGAGTTCACCGCGGTCGACCATCTCGAGCGAATGCTGTCGCTGGACAATGTGTTCGACGAAGCTGGGATGCGCGCCTGGATCAGCCGCGTCGAGGCGGAGACCGGCGCCGGCATCCACTACGTGTGCGAGGTCAAGATCGACGGCGTCGCGCTCAATCTGGTCTACGAGGACGGCCGCCTGGTCCGCGGCGCCACCCGCGGCGACGGCCGCACCGGTGAAGATGTCACGCTCAACGCCCGCACCATCGGCGACATCCCCGTTCAGTTGACCGCGAGCGACGAGTTCCCGATCCCGCGGCTGCTGGAGGTCCGCGGCGAGGTGTACATGCGGGTCGCCGACTTCGAGGAGCTCAATGCCGCCATCGTCGCGGAAGGCAAACCGCCGTACGCGAATCCGCGCAATACGGCGGCGGGCTCGCTGCGGCAGAAGGATCCGGCGGTCACCGCGCGGCGGCCGCTGCACATGACCTGCCACGGATTCGGCCGGATGGCAGGCTTCGCCCCCGAATCCCAGTTCGAGGCGTATCGCGCGCTGGCGGCCTGGGGTCTGCCGGTGTCCGAACACACCCGGCGGGTGCGCGGCGCCGACGCCGTCGTCGAGCGCATCGGCTGGTGGGGCGAGCACCGGCACGACATCGAGCACGAGATCGACGGCCAGGTGATCAAGGTCGACGAGTTCTCGCTGCAACGCCGCCTCGGCGCCACCTCCCACGCGCCGCGCTGGGCCATCGCCTACAAGTACCCGCCGCAGGAGGCCACCACGAAACTCCTGGATATCCAGGTCAACGTGGGCCGCACCGGCCGGGTCACCCCGTTCGCGGTGATGGCGCCGGTCACCGTCTCGGGTTCCACGGTGTCGCTGGCCACCCTGCACAATGCCGCCGAGGTCGTCCGCAAGGGCGTGTTGATCGGCGACACCGTCACCATCCGCAAGGCCGGCGATGTCATCCCCGAGGTGCTGGGCCCGGTGGTCGACGTCCGCGACGGCAGCGAGCACGCATTCGTCATGCCCACCCACTGTCCGGAATGCGGCACCGAACTGGCCCCGGAGAAGGAGGGCGACGCCGACATCCGCTGCCCGAATCAGCAGCACTGCCCGGCGCAGTTGCGGGAGCGCGTCTTCCACGTGGCCGGGCGCGGCGCCTTCGATATCGAGGCGCTCGGCTACGAGGCCGCGATCGACCTGCTGAAGTCCGGAGTCATCGGCGACGAGGGCGACCTGTTCGACCTCACCGAGGAGAAACTACTCGCCACCACGCTGTTCACCAACAAGAACGGCAGCCTGTCCGCGAACGGTAAACGGCTGTTGCAGAATCTCGACGCCGCCAGGGACCGGCCGCTGTGGCGGGTGCTCGTCGCGCTGTCGATCCGCCACGTCGGCCCCACCGCGGCCCGCGCCCTCGCCTCGGCCTTCGGCGACATGTCCCGCATCGAGTCCGCCGCGGTCGAGGAACTGGCCGATGTGGACGGGGTCGGCCCCACCATCGCCGCCGCGGTCGTGGAGTGGTTCACGGTCGAGTGGCATCGCGTCATCGTGGCGAAATGGCGTGCGGCCGGCGTCCGGATGGCCGACGAACGCGACGCGTCCATCGAACGCACGCTGGAGGGCCTGTCCATCGTGGTCACCGGCTCGCTGCAAACCTTCTCGCGCGACGAGGCCAAGGAGGCGATCCTGATCCGCGGCGGCAAGGCGGCCGGTTCGGTTTCGAAGAAGACGGCCTTCGTGGTCATCGGCGAGGCCCCCGGCTCCAAGGCTGCCAAAGCGGAGGAACTCGGCGTCCCGATCCTCGACGAGGACGCCTTCCGATTATTACTGGAGTCCGGTCCGGAGGCGGTGACCCCGGCGGCCGAGCCCACGGACGCGGACGAGCCTACGGATGCGGACGAGCCTACGGATGCGGACGAGCCTACGGATGCGGACGAGCCCACGGATGCGGACGAGTCCACGGACGCCGGCTGAGCCCTCGGCTGCGGTCGAGCCTACGGACGCGGCTGAGCTCTCAGCTGCGGCTGAGCCCACGGACGCGGTCGAGCCCACGGACGTGGGCGAGCCTACGGACACGGTCGAGCCCTCGGCCGCGATCGAGCTGGCAGCCCCGGCCGAATCCGCCGACTAGACGAGTAAACCCGAACAGCTGTCGAGGCTCCGCACGTCTCACACCAGCGCGGTGTCGAAGCGCGCCGCGGTGTCCAGGTCGGCCGCGACCGCCGACAGCTTGCCGCGGATGGCCGCCACGGCATCCGCGCCGAGGGCGAGTCGCAGCGGTGCGCCGGGCATGCCGAGCGTCGCCAGCACGGCGTCGGCCGCCTTGCGCGGATCGCCTTCCTGCTGCTGGTCCGAAGCGGGCAGGTTGCTGCGAATCGGACCGACGGTGTCGGCGTAGTCCGAGATCTCGGCGCCGACACTGAGCGCGCCCGGGTTCGCGAAACCCGTTCGGAACGAGCCCGGTTCGACGATCAGCACCTGGATTCCCAGCGGCGCGACCTCGGCCGCGAGGGCTTCGCTGGCCAGTTCCAGCGCTCCCTTGGCGGCGCTGTAGCTTCCGACACCCGCGAAGGACAGGAAGCCGCCCATGCTGCTCACCTGGACGATCGCCCCGCTGCGGCGTTCCCGCATCTGGCGCAGCACCAGCCGGGTGAGCCGCAGCGGACCGAAGAACATCACCTCCATGGCGTCGCGCAGGTCGGCTTCGGTGGTCTCCTCGATCGCCCCGACGATCCCGAACCCCGCGTTGTTCACCAGCACGTCGATGCGCCCGGCGTCCCGCACCGCCTGCTCGGCGGCCGCGGCGTCGCGCACGTCCAGCGCCACCACCCGCACCCGGCCGGGATGCGCCGACACGATGTCGGCCATGCTCTCCGGCCGCCGGACCGCGGCCACCACCTCGTCACCGGCGGCCAGCGCCGCCTCGGTGAAGGCGGCGCCGAACCCACTGTTGGCTCCGGTGATCAGCCACCGACGACGTTGCTGCGGCTCGTTCATCTCGCCCTCTTTCGCTCTGCCCCGGCGGTTCCCGCCGCGTCCGCCCATTACGTTGCCCGCCGTGCGGCCTGCCCGGTATGGCCCAAAGGTGGAATATTGGACGGTGTGAGTCGAGCTCTCGCCGTTTCCGGCCGCCGTCCCCGCACCCTCCCGGCCGGGGAGACGCTCAGTGCGGAGGACTATCGGCGGCTGATCGGAGTGCTGGAATCGGTCGATCACGCGGACGACCTGCCGGAGTTCCGGCAGGCGCTCGCGCTGGCGTTGCAGAGCTGGTTCGGTTTCACCGGTGTGGCGGTGCTGCACGGCGATACCTTCGTCGACGCGGTCCGGGCGGGCTGCGGCATCCAGGCCGGGTACCTGCCCGAGTTCCTGGACGAATACGCGGCACACTGGGCGACGCGCGATCCCTTCCGCTCCGAACCCGCGGCGCGGCTCCTCGCGGAACAGGGCGTCGTACGACTGGCCGAACTGGACTCGGATTCGGAGTTCGTGCGGGATTTCCTGCGCCCGCACGGCATTCGCGACAAGGCTGCCCTGCTGGTGGACGGCGGCGCCGCAGGCGTGCTCTATGTCGGAATGGCCGCCTGCGACACCGATCGGGTCCCGGACCGGGACATGGCGGCGCTGCGCGCGCTGCGCCGCCACCTGACCCCGCTGGTGATCGAACAACTCGGCCGCGACCGGGAACGGCGTGCGGCGCAATCCACCTGGCAGCTCACGCCCCGCGAGTGGGAGGTCGCCGACCTCGCCGCGCGCGGCCTCACCAACCGGCAGATCGCCCAGCGCCTGTTCATCGGCGTCGACACCGTGAAGAAACATCTGAGCCGAGCGCTCGCCGCGACGTCGTGCACCAGCCGCACCCAACTCGCCGTGCGGTTCGCCGCCGCCTAGCCGGGGCTCACGCCGGTCCGCCGCGGGCCAGGGACTTGATCACCTCGGCCGCGACCACGGCGTGGCCGGCCATGGACAGGTGGATCAGGTCGGCGCTGAGCCAGCTCTCCCGTAGCCGGGCCGGATGGTTCCAGAGTTCGGTGAGGACGGCGTCGTGGCGCTGCGCGATCCGCCGCACCGCCTCGGCGAATTCGGCGAACCGGGGCTGTAGCGGCGTCATCCGGCCGGTGAAGGCGTCGGCGAGGGTGAACATCGCCAGCCGCGCCCCGGTGGCGGCGACCCGGGCGCACAGGTCGTCGAGGTCGGCCTCGACCCGATCCGGGTCCGCGCCACGCTTGAACAGATCGTTGCCACCGCAGCAGATGTGGACCAGATCGGGCCCGAACGCGGTCAGATCGTCGAGCTGTTCCGCGCGGACCTCGGCGATGACCGCGCCCACCCGGCCGGTGTTGAGGTATGCCGCCGCCGGATGTGCCGCCTGTAGCCGGCGGGCCACGCGGTCGGCCCACGGCACGGATTCGTAACCGGGCCAGGGATCCCCGGTGCCCTCGGCGATGGAATCGCCGATCACCGCCAGCCGCCGCCACGGCACCTCACGCAACAGGGCACGAGACTCCTTCTCGGACAACAGGAATGGATCGGTCGATTCGGTATGGGTTTCGGCGCGGTGCGGTTCGGGCGCGAGTGGTGTGCCCCCGTGCTGCCGCTGCACTGCCGCCTCCGGGCCGTGGACACTCATGCGCCGGCCTCCTCGGCGCGTGCCGGCACGGCGGCGAGAACCGCTGTGGCGACGGCGATCACGGCGCACACGGCGAACAGCGTGTGGAAGGCGGTCAACGGTGCGCCGGGATGCGCGGCGAACACCGCGGCCAGCAGCGCGACGCCGAGCGCACCGCCGGACTGCCGCGCGGTCACATTCATCCCCACCCCGGCCGCGAACCGTTGCGGCGGAAGCGATCTCGCGGCGGTGGTGCCCAGTACGGTGATCAGCAAACCGATACCGCCACCGCCGAGGATGCCCGCGGGCAGCCACGCCTGCCACAGCGCGGGTGTGGCATCCCAGACGCCGGTGCTCATGTAGAGGGTCGCCGCGGCGAACATGACCGCACCCAGGACGCCGAGCAGGCGCTGCCGGTCGGCGGTGGCCCGCCCGGCGAGAACCGCGGTCACCATGGACGCGATCGCGCCGATCGTCATGGCGCCGGCCGATTTCAGCACCGAGTAGTGCCACATACCGTCCAGCCACAGCGGTCCGGCCAGCAGCCACGCGAACATGGCGGCGCCGAAGACGAAGGCCGTCGCGTTCACGAGCGCGTAGGAGCGGCTGCGCCACAACCCGACCGCGATGGCCGGCCGCGGATGCCGCCGCGACCGCCACAGCGCCACCGCCAGCAGCCCGGCCCCGCCGATTCCGGCGGTCAGGGTGCGCCAGTCGACCCAGCCCCACTGCTGCCCCTCGGTGACGGCCGCGACGATCGCGCCGATGCCGAGCCCGGTGGCGACGGTGCCGACGAGATCGGGCAATCCGTCACCGTGCCGCCGATCGCCGGCGATCAGTCGCACTCCGGCGAGGAGCAGCAGTGCGGCGATGGGCACGTTGACGACGAAGACCGATCGCCAGCCGAACCACTCCACCAGCGCGCCGCCCACGGCCGGTCCGACGGTGGCGGCGAACCCGCCCGCGGCGGTCCAGGCGGCCATGGCCGCCCCGATACGTTCCGGCGGGGTGGCGCCGAGGACCAGGCCCAGCCCGGCGGGGATGAGGAAGGCGGCCGCACCGCCCTGCAACAACCGTCCGGCGATGAGCCAGTCCGCGCCCGGGGCGAGCGCGCACAACAGTGAGGTGAGTGCGAAACCGGCCAGGGCAGCGAGGAATACGCGTCCGCGGCCGAGGGAGTCGGCCAGTCGCCCGGCCGGGGTGAGCAGCGCCGCGAAGGCGACGGCATAACCGCTGACCACCCAGGTGAGGGTGGTGGCGGCGGTGCCCGGATAGTCGCGGGTGATGGCCGGGAAGGCGATGTTCACCACCGACAGGTCGAGGAAGGACATGAACGCCGCGCCGGAGGCGACCAGCAGGGCCAGGCGCGCGGCGAGCGGGGTGGTGTCGGGCCGGACGGCGGTGGGCCGCGGGGACACGTCTGTCATGGGAGCGACTTTCGGGAGAGGGGTGCGAGCGAAACAAACTGAACGTACGATCGTTCTTATTGTTTAACGTACGACCGATCGCACACTTACGCAAGCCGGAGGAGCAGAATGGAGTGGTGACGAATCCCGTGCAGATCCCGGAGCAGCAGATCCCCGAGCAGCAGATATCGGATCAGCGCCTGCTGAAGGGCGCACGAGCGCGCGCGACCATCGCCCGCCGCGCCGCGGATGTCGCCTCGGTGGAGGGCCTGACCGGATTGAGCCTGGGCCGCCTGGCCGCCGATCTGGGCGTGAGCAAATCCGGGGTGGCGACCCTCTTCGGAACCAAGGAGAATCTGCAGCTGGCCGCGGTGCAGTCCGCGCGGGAGGTGTTCATCGAGGCCGTGATCCTCCCGGCCCTGACCGCACCGCGGGGCATGCCGAGATTGCGCGCGCTGATCGAGAATTGGTTCGTCTACATCGGTGCGCCGGTCCTGCCCGGCGGCTGTTTCCGCAGTCAGTGCGTCTCGGAGTTCGACAGCCGTCCCGGCCCGGTGCGCGACGCGCTCGCCGCCGACCGCGCCGATTGGTTCGCGGTGCTGGAGAAGGAGATTCGACGCGCGCAGGAGCAGGGCGCGCTGTCCGGGCTCGATCCGCACGCGCTGGCCTTCCAGCTGGACGCGATCATGACCGCCGCGAATTCGGCCGCGCGGATGGGGGATTCGTCCGGCCTGCCCACCGCCCGCGCCATCGTCACCGCCCTGGTCGGGGCGGCCGGATAACTGCCCGGTGCGCGCGTACCGACCCGGAGTCGCCGGGCGGTCCGCCGGCTGGGCACTATCGAGGGGTGGGTTCAGTCGAGAACAGGTTCGAGATCCGCCGGGCGCGGGCGGAGGAGTTCGAGGAGATCGGGGCGCTGACGATCTCGGTGTATCTGGGCGAGGGGCACGTCCATCCGGACAGCTCGTATCTGTCCGTCCTGCTGGACACGGCGACCCGGGCGCGCACGGCCCAGGTCCTGGTCGCGGTGCGCGACGGGGAATTGCTGGGTTCGCTCACCATCGCCGAACCGGGGACGCCCTACGCCGATATCGCCCGGCCGGACGAGCTCGAGTTCCGGATGCTCGCCGTCGCGAAGGGCGCCCGCGGGCTCGGCGTCGGCAGCGGACTGGTCGACGCCGTCCTCGGCGCGGCCCGGGCGGGAGGCTATCCGGCGGTGATCCTGACCACCATGTCGACCATGGCCGACGCCCGGCGCATCTACGAACGGATGGGCTTCGTCCATGTCCCCGAACGCGATTGGCGCACCGATTCCGGCAAACCGCTCACGGTGATGCGGCTCGCGGTGGGCTGACATCGGTTACCGGCCCGCGAACCGGGCAGCTGACACGTGTTGCCCGATGTCAACCCAGGACCGTGGCGATGATTCCGGCGAGATAACCGAGCCGAGCGACCTCCGAGGGCCGGAAGTCCGGACCGCCCGGCCGGCCCAGCAGCAGCACCTTGCCGGTGTTGGCGAGCGGGGCGGCCGCGAGCTTGGTGTCCATGTCCTTCCAGATCTGTGGCACCCAATCGGCCTCGCCGTCGAGCACCATCGGCTTCTCGAGCGGCATCCACGGCGCCGAGGCGGCCTGCGTCTCCGGCGCGCTGGGACTGCCGACGACCCGGTACGCACCCTGCGATCCGATGTCGACGACGGTGCACCAGCCGACCCGCAGGATGCGCGGGACGCCGTCGACCAGCACCTGCAGCCGATCGTCGCGGGCGCCGGCCACCTGATCGATGAGCTCCAGCTCACGATGGGTGTCCAGCATCCCGGAGTACGGCCGTAGCGAATCGACGTGCACGTCGGCCAGCGATTCGGCGGCGGTGATGAGGGTGTCGGGCAGGGCGCCGGGCGGTACTTCGACCACCAGATCGTCGATGGCGAATCCGGCGCCGCGTTCGACCACGTCCAGCGACAGGATATCGGCGCCGACGCCGCCCAGCGCGAGTGCGAGTGAGCCGAGACTTCCTGGGCGATCCGGAAGTTGCACGCGAAGCAAGAATGACACGTGCGTTCCTTCCTTTCTGGTGCAACCGGGGCCCTGGTCGGATACCCGAGTCTCGCAATACTTACACCCACCGCCTCGGACAATCGAGCCGAAGCGCGCGGGGCGGCCGAGGATACGACCGACACCGGTAATTGTGCCTGTGCGGCGGCCTCCTGTGCACGGGTTGTCCGACGGACTCGCTAGGCTGTATCCGTCCCGCTCGCCGGCCACCACGCCGTCGCGGGGCGGATCAGTACCTCAATCTGCCGAAAGGGGTCCCCGCGGTGCCCGCCATCTCCCGCGACGAGGTCGCACACCTCGCCCGGTTGTCCCGGCTCGCCCTGACCGACGAAGAGCTCGACCTGTATGCGGGGCAGCTGGATTCGATCCTCAGCCACGTTCAGGTCATCTCGCAGGTCGCCGCCGACGTTCCGGCCACCGCGTCGCCGAATCCCACCACGAATGTGACCCGTCCCGACGTGGTCGAGCCGTGCCTGTCCGCGGGCGAGGCGTTGTCCGGCGCGCCGGCGGTGGACGAGCAGCGGTTCCTGGTCCCGCAGATCCTGGGGGAGGGCGAATGACCGAGCTGACCACGCTCACCGCCGCCGAACTCGCGGAGAAGATCCATACGCGCGAGGTGTCCTCGGTCGAGGTCACCCAGGCGCATCTGGACCGCATCGCCGAGGTCGACGGTGAGCTGAACGCGTTCCTGCACGTGGCCGGCGATCGGGCGCTCGCCGCGGCGGCCGAGGTCGACCGCGCGGTCGCCGCCGGTACCGTGGCCTCGCCGCTGGCCGGGGTGCCGCTGGCGCTGAAGGACATCTTCACCACCACCGACATGCCCACCACCTGCGCCTCCAAGATCCTGGAGGGCTGGGTCCCGCCCTACGACGCGACGGTCACCGCCAAACTGCGCGCGGCGGGCATCCCGATCCTGGGCAAGACCAATCTGGACGAGTTCGCGATGGGCTCGTCGACGGAGAACTCGGCCTTCGGCCCCACCCGCAACCCGTGGGACACCAGCCGCATCCCCGGCGGCTCCGGTGGTGGTTCGGCCGCCGCCCTGGCCTCGTACCAGGCGCCGCTGGCGATCGGCACCGACACCGGTGGTTCCATCCGGCAGCCCGCCGCGGTCACGGCCACCGTCGGCACCAAGCCCACCTACGGCACGGTCTCCCGCTACGGCCTGGTGGCCTGCGCCTCCTCGCTGGACCAGGGCGGCCCCTGCGGCCGCACCGTGCTCGACACCGCGCTGCTGCACCAGGTGATCGCCGGCTACGACCGCAAGGACTCCACCTCCCGCAACGTCCCGGTCCCCGAGGTGGTGGCCGCGGCCCGCGAGGGCGCCCGCTCCGATCTGCGCGGCATCAAGGTCGGCGTCGTGAAGGAACTGCACTCCGACAGCTACCAGCCCGGCGTCATCTCCTCCTTCGACACCGCGGTCGCGACGCTGAAGGATCTGGGCGCCGACGTGGTCGAGGTGTCCTGCCCGCACTTCGAGCACGCCCTGCCCGCCTACTACCTGATCCTGCCCAGCGAGGTGTCCTCCAACCTGGCCCGGTTCGACGCGATGCGCTACGGCCTGCGCGTCGCCGACGACGGTCGGCACAGCGCCGAACAGGTGATGGCCGCGACCCGCGAGGCGGGCTTCGGTCCGGAGGTCAAGCGCCGCATCATGATCGGCACCTACGCGCTGTCCGCCGGTTACTACGACGCGTTCTACGGTCAGGCGCTGAAGGTCCGCACCCTCATCGCCCAGGACTTCGACCGCGCCTACGAACAGGTCGACGTCCTGGTCTCACCGACCAGCCCGTTCACCCCCTGGAAGCTGGGCGAGAAGGTCGACGATCCGCTGGCCATGTACCTGTCCGACCTGTGCACCCTGCCGACCAACCTGGCCGGTCACTGCGCGATGTCGGTCCCGTCCGGCCTCAGCAAGGACGACGGCATGCCGGTCGGCCTCCAGATCATGGCCCCCGCCCTCGCCGACGACCGCCTGTACCGGGTGGCCGCCTCCTACGAGGCGGCCCGCGGCCCGATCGCCTGATCCGGCAACGGTTTCGGCGGGTGCCGCGCGGCACCCGCCGAAACCGTTGTGCCCTGGACGGACTCACCGCTCCCTCAGCAATACCCCATCGCAGTACCTTGATCGGTGCCGTACCGGTGCCCGTGCCCCGGCGGCACCCCGAGCGCACCGAGCAGATCGACCGACGTCTGCACGAAGCCGATCACCGGAAGCCATCGCGGCAGCGGCGCGTCGCGCCGAGTCCCACCGAGATCCGGTGCGTGCCACAGCAACCCGGGCGACCAGCGAACCACCGGATCCGAGGAGTTCGCGAGCACCGTCGCATGCGCCCGATGCACCCGATTCGCCGGCGGCCCCGCCCACACCGCAGCACAGACCCGCCGCGCCTGATCGTCCTCGCCGGAGAACACATCGCTACCCGCCGCGGCCCCCAGACTCTGCCCGTAGAGATACACCTTCGGACGATCACGAACCCCGGCCAACCGTCGCTCCACCGCCGCGAACAGTGCCCGAGCCGACGCCTCGGCGGCCCGCCGCCCGAACAGGAACGTGGCCCAGCTCGGCGCCTCCGAATACTGCAACCCGACCAGCGCGACATCACCCCCGAACCGCTCGTCCAGTCCGGCCGCCGCCCGCGCATCGATCCACCCGGACCCGGTGGGCACCACCACGACCAGATTGTCGCGGTCCAGCCCACCGGATCGCTCGAGTTCCCGAATCGCGAGCTCCACCCGCGCATTCGGATCCGGCGCCGATTCGAGACCGACGTACACCCGCACCGAGCGATTCGGCGCCCCCGCCACGAACTTCCGCCCCTCGGCCCCCAGCGACGGCCAACTGACCGCCGACACCGAACTACCCGACCGCGCGGACGAAACCGGCTGCACCACACCGGGATCCATCGCCGCATTGGCCGCAGCGTAAGCCGAATGCCGCCACTGCGTCACCGTGGGCACGAGCACGAACTGCGCGGCCACCACTCCCACCACCGCCAGCCCGATCCCCCGAGCCGCCCCCAGCCGCCGCCACACCCACCCGATCCCCCGAGCGGTCCCGACCAGCAACCCCGCGACCACCACGGCCCCCACCGCACACCCGGGCCAGTACCACAACCCGACATCGGGCATCCCCATCGCCGCCCGCAGCGAATTCTGCCAATGCTGAGCGTGCCCCACGGACACACCGATCGCGACCACACCGAGCCCGGCAACCACCCCCCGCCGAGAATCCCCGCCACCCCCTGCGAACCGGCCCCACGCCGACACCTTCCGCACACCACCCACCACCGCGAACATCACCGCCACCAGCACCCCGGTCAGCAGCCCCTGCGCCGTCGCCGTCCGAGGCAACAACCCCGGCGCCAACGACACGACGACACCGACCGCCACCGCAACGGACACCCCGGCCCGCGGAACCCGCACCCGAGGAACCCGCCCCCGAACCCGCCGAGCCACCCCGAAACCTCTGTACCAGAACATCTTTACCTCACCGAGCCAGATCGTGCCCGGCCACAGCAGGGCCGAACACGGGCGAACCGGGAACGGTTGCGACAGGCCGGAACACGACCGATGTGTTCGCGCCCCGCCACGGTGCATCCGGCCCGGTTGTCTCCGACCGATAGATGAACAGCGTGCCCGCATCCGGTCGATAGCTGTCGGGTCGGACCGCGGCTGGGGAGGGCTCGTGAAGGCGGTGGGGGAGCGGCCGGGCCACATCCACGAGAGACCTGCTCGCCACGGCGGCCCCACTCCGAGGTGCACCGGCCGCAATCACGCCCGGCCGCAACGAATTCGG
Source organism: Nocardia sp. BMG111209 (assembly GCF_000381925.1). Taxonomy (NCBI): domain Bacteria; kingdom Bacillati; phylum Actinomycetota; class Actinomycetes; order Mycobacteriales; family Nocardiaceae; genus Nocardia; species Nocardia sp. BMG111209. Next base: position 635,011 of record NZ_KB907308.1, on the reverse strand, counting down.
CCGACGATCCCCCGAACCACCCCGGCCCCCGAACCGCCGGGCGGCCCGGCGCGCAGCCAGCGTCAACCCACCGCCCAGCGCGCCCACGGCGAACGCCAGCCCCATCAGCCGGAGAAGGTCTGTGCCCGAGGACTTTCCGGACAGCCGATGCCCGAACACGCTCTCGGGCCGCGGCGCCGCGTAGTTCTGCCGCCGCGAGTTCAGGTCCACCGCCGTATCGGCGGTGGTGGCCATCAGGTCGCAACCGAGGCGGCTCGTCGTATCGGGCCGCGTGGTGCAGACCGTGCGCAGATGATGTCCGAAGGTCGCGTCGACGGCCTGACGAGCCCACGACCCGAGCGGTTCCCCGTGATCGTAGGCGTACCGCAACAGGTCGTAGCCGAGGTCGTGGGCCTGGCAGGCCACGGTGAAATCGGCGGGCAGCGGAATCGGCGAGGAGCAACCGCCGGTCGGATCGACCAGCAGCCCGTCGCGGATCATCGGCACATATCCGGCGGCGACGGCGAAATCGTCCGGCAGGATCGCCGAATCCGATTGTGCGCCCATAAGATTCAGCACAGCCGTCCGAGCCGGTTGGTTCTCGGGCACAACCGCGCCACCGGATCGCACCGCGGCCGCCTGGGTCGGCGCCGCGACGGCGGTCGTGGTCAGCATCGTCAGGACGGCGGCGGAGCCGAGTACGCAGCGGACGCGCCGTCGGGTGATGTCGCTCATGCCAGCCGACGCTAGGAATCGGGGACCGAATCCCACCTCCCGCCGGCGTCGGATTCCCCGCTCGCCGGTGGGAGGCAGCGGAGGCCCCCATCTCATACCGGAGTAGGGGTGTGATGTCGCCCGCGGGTATGAAGACGCAACCCGCGCTCGATTCGTAGTGTCGAGGCATGGCTAGTCGTGACAGGACCCGGAGGGCATACCTCGGGCGGCAAGCGGTCGCCACCATCCGCGACCACAACCGGCGCAGATGGTTGCTCGACGGGGCGACCGCACTGGTCGCCGGCATCTTCTTCGCGGTCGCCTGGCCGACCCTGCACCTCACCCATCAGGTACCCGCGGCGGCCCAGCCGTTCATCGCCGGGCTCGCGGCCTTCCCGTTCGCGCTGATCCGGGTCAACCCGGGCCTGGGCTGGGCCATCTCGGCCGCGTCGGCGGCCGGCATCGCGCTGATCATCCCGAACCAGCCCGGTGAACATCTGCCGTTCCAGGTCGTGCACATCCTGGCCCTGTTCGCCCTGCTGTTCTGCACCGCGGTGCGCGCGGACATCCGGCTGGTGCTGCTCGGCTGGGCCGCCTCGGCGGTGCTGTTCGGCACCACCATGGCCCGCCAGGACGGCCTGGGCTCCGCCGGCCTGGCCTGGCCACTCGCCATGACCGGCCTGGTCGCGTTCGGCCTGCTGGTCCGCTGGCTGGTGCTGTCGCGCCGGGCGTTGGTGGCGCGCGAGGAGGAGAACGAGCTGGAACGGGCGCGCCGGGCGATCCTGGAGGAGAAGGCCCGCATCGCCCGCGACCTGCACGACGTGGTCGCCCACCACATGTCGATGGTGGTCGTACAAGCCCAGACCGCCCCCTACCGCGTCGGCGAACTCCCGCCGGCGGCCGTGGCCGAATTCGAATCGATCGGCGCCTCCGCCCGCTCCGCCCTGAACGAGATCCGCGGCATGCTCGGCCTGCTGCGCAGTGACGGCCAACTCGCCGACCACGCCCCCCAGCCCACCGCCGTGGACCTGCTCGATCTCCTCGCCGGTGCCCGGCGAGCCGGCGTCTCCATCGAATGGACCGTCGACGGCCCGCTGTCGGACGTCCCCGACACCGTCGGCCTGGCGCTGTACCGCATCGCACAGGAATCGCTGTCGAACGCCTCCCGCCACGCACCGGGTGCGGCCGTCCACGTGGGCCTCGCGGTACGCGCGGGCATCGTGGAGCTGGCCGTCGCCAACGAGCCCGGCTCGGTACCCGCCACGGCCGGCGTCCCGGGTACCGGCATCTCCGGTATGCAGGCCCGAGCGGCCGCATTCGGCGGCACCTTCCGCGCCGCACCCCGCCCCGACGGCGGTTTCGAGGTGCGGGCGACGCTCCCCCTGTCCGCCGCCTTCACCCACCCGGCCACCGGCTCCATCGTCCCGGCGGGCATATCCGCGTGATCACCCGCGCAGAGGCCGATCCGGCCGCGGACCCGGTCGTCAGCGGCACCGTGCAACACTGAGAGTCCTGCGTCCCCGGTTCCAGCGAGGTAGTGCGTGCCGATCACCGTGTTGATAGCCGACGATCAGGCGATGGTGCGGCAGGGCTTCGGTGCGCTGCTCGCCGCGCAATCCGATATCAGCGTCGTCGGCGACGCACCCAACGGAGTGGTCGCCGTCGCCGAGGCCCGGCGGCTGCGCCCCGATGTGGTGCTCATGGACGTCCGCATGCCCGAGATGAACGGCCTGGAGGCCGCCCGCACCATCCTCGCCGCCGGTTTCGACCCGCCCGTGCGGGTGCTGATGCTCACCACCTTCGACATCGACGACTACGTGTACGAGGCCCTGCGCGCCGGAGCCAGCGGATTCCTGCTGAAGGACGCTCCGGCCGAGGAACTGGTCCGCGCCGTCCGGGTGGTGGCCGACGGCCAGGCGCTGCTGGCGCCGACCGTCACCAGGCGGCTCATCGACGACGTGACCCGCCGCCGGGCCCGGCCCGTCAGCGCACCCGCCCTGGACACCCTGACCCCCCGCGAACGCGAGGTCCTGGAACTGGTCGCCACCGGGATGTCCAACGCCGAGATCGCCACCGCCCTGTTCGTGGCCGAGCAGACGGTGAAAACCCATGTCTCCAAGGTCTTCTCGAAGCTGAACCTGCGCGACCGGGCCCAGGCGGTGGTGCTGGCCTACGAATCCGGGCTGGTGACCCCCGGCTGAGCCGGCACTCCGGGCCGTGGCCAGGGTTGTCCGGCGCGGTCCTCGATCCGGCTGTTGAGCCGCTGCAGATAGTCCGCGAAGGCGGTCACATCCTCCGGCGCCCAGTCGTCCATCAGATCGGTGAGGGCGCCGATATTGGTGCTGCGCTCGGTCTCGAGCCGTTTCTCCCCGGCGGTGCTGATCCGGAACTTGCGGGCCACCCCGCCGTCGGGATCGGCGATCCGCTCGACCAGACCACCCCGCAGCAGCGCCGCGGTCTGCCGGTTGAGCGTCGAGGCATCCAGATGGAACGCGTCGCTGAGCTGACCGATGGACATCGGCCCCTCCAGCTCCAGCCGGCTCAGCAACAGGTAGGCGCTGCGGTCCAGAATCGGTGTGCCGTCCCGGCGATACCGCTGGTTGAGGGCGTAACGGCCGAGCAGCATGCATTCGAACTCGACCCGGTCGGTGGGTTTGTTCATGCCACCCTTCTCCCGTTTAGACTCGTCACCGATGCTCACCTACATCCAAGCCATCGTGATCGGCGCCCTGCAAGGCGTCACCGAATTGTTCCCCATTTCCAGCCTCGGGCACTCGGTTCTGGTGCCCGCCTGGATCGGTGGCTCCTGGCAGGAGCTGGTCACCGAGGGCGATTCCGACAAGGGCACACCGTATCTCGCGTTCGTGGTGGCCCTGCACGTCGCCACGGCGATCGCGCTGCTCATCTATTACTGGCGCGACTGGCGCGACATCATCCTCGCGTTCTTCGACACGCTGCGGCACCGTTCCATCGAGACCTCCACCGAGCGGCTGGCGTGGCTGATCATCCTCGCCACCATCCCGGTCGGCATACTCGGTCTGCTGCTGGAACATCCGCTGCGGACGATGTTCGCCAAGCCCATCTTCGCCGGTGTGTTCCTCATGCTCAACGGCTTCGTGCTGATCCTCGGTGAGGGCCTGCGCCGCCGCAACGCGCCCAGCCTCGCCGACTACGGCCGCAAATTCGCCGAGGACGAGGCCCGGGAGGCCGCGCAGGCCCGCGGTCTCAGCGTCGAGGAGGAGATCCGCGCCGAATCCGGTGAGCGCCTGTCGCATCTGACCTGGAAGGACGCGCTCGGTATCGGCCTGGCCCAATCCGGCGCGCTGCTGGCCGGTTTCAGCCGTTCCGGCCTGACCATGGTCGGCGGCCTGTTGCGCGGACTGGATCACGAGGACACGGCCAAGTTCGCCTTCCTGCTCGCCACTCCGGTGATCCTCGCCGCCGGCGTGCTGAAGCTGCCCACGCTCGCGGGCCCGCAGGGCCGCGACATCATCGGGCAGTCGATCGTGGGTGCGATCGTGGCGGGCCTCGCCGCGTGGTTCGCGGTCCGGTTCCTGGAGCGGTTCTTCAAGACCCGGACCCTGCTGCCGTTCGCGGTGTACTGCCTGATCGCCGGACTGTTGTCGATCCTCCGCTTCGCCTGACCGGCTGCGGTCCCGGGGGCGGGATCGGCTAGGATTTCGAGCTTGGACGTCGCCGGAAGGGGGACCGTAGCTTTGTTGGACAGCGGTGACGTCTTCGCGGGATTCACCATCGAGCGGTTGCTGGGACAGGGCGGTATGGGCTCGGTGTATCTGGCCCGGCATCCACGCCTGCCCCGGCTCACGGCGTTGAAGCTGCTCAATCCGGAGTTGTTCGCGGACGCGGAGATTCGCGCGCGGTTCGAGCGCGAGGCGGATCTCGCCGCGCAGTTGGACCACCCGAACATCGTCGCCGTCTACGATCGCGGCGCCGAGGCCGATCAGCTGTGGATGTGCATGCAGTACGTCGACGGCGTCGACGCGGCCAGCGTGCATCCGCACACGCTGCCGCTCGAGCGGGCGGTGCAGATCATCGAAGGTGTCGCGGCCGCACTGGATTACGCGCACGGCCGCGGGGTGCTGCACCGGGATGTGAAGCCCGCCAACATCATGCTGGCGCGCTCCGGCGCCGGTAAGGGGGAGCGGGTCTTCCTCACCGATTTCGGAATCGCCCGGCTGCGTGAGGATTCCACCCATCTGACCCAGGCGGGCATGTTCACCGCGACGCTGGCCTACGCGTCACCGGAACAGATGACCGGGCAGCCCCTGGACAACCGCTCCGATCAATATGCCCTCGCGTGCGCGCTCTACTGGCTGCTGACCGCGACCGGCCCGTTCGATTCGCCCGATCCCTCCGAGGTGATCCACGGGCATCTGCAGCTGGCGGTGCCGCCGGCCAGTATGCGCCGGGCGGGCCTGTCCCCGGCGATGGATCCGGTACTCGCCCGCGGCCTGGCGAAGCGACCGGGCGACCGCTTCGGCAGTTGTGCGGAGTTCGCGGCCGCCGCCCGGCACGCCCTCACCGCACCCGCACCGATCGCGCAGCCGATCGCGGTGAGCTCGCTGCAATTCGGCCCACCGATCCCGCCGCCGGTCCCGCTACCGCTCCCGCCGCCCGTCCCGGAGGAGCCCGAAACCGCGGCGCCCCACGACGATTCGAGCGGCTCGGAGGACCTCACGGTACGCCGGTCGTACTCCTCGGCTCCGCCGCAGTCGGGTGCCGTACCCCAGCCGGGCGTCGTACCGCAGCCGGGCGGCGTGCCCCAGTCGGGTGTCGTGCCGCACTCGGGTGTTGTGCCCCAGCCGGGCGCTGTACCCCTCCCTGCCGGTTCCGCGCCGCCGCTGGGCCGCGCGGCCGATGCCGTCCCCGCGGCGGCGTTCCCGCCCCCGCCGGGCCACTACCCGCCGATCGGTTATCCGCCGAATCAGGCAGTGCCGCAACCCGTCCCGTCGCGGTCCTCGGGCTCCCTGGGGTGGATCCTGGTGGGCCTGGCCGTCCTCCTGGCGGTGGTGTGCACCGCCGTTCTCGTCATTCTGTACGAGCCCGGCGACCACGGCCACGACCAGCCGGTCACCCCCCGGCACAGCCTGACGCACCTGTTCTGATCCCCGAATCGCCCTGACCAGCAGGTCTTCTCGCACGCTACCCACGTAATCATCCGTTCATCCAATTCAATCACCCATTTGTAAAATTAACCGGTACGCTGAACCCGTGCCCGCCCATCGGACCCCCGAATCCGACGCCCGTATCCGCGATGCCGAACGCACCAAGCGCTGCCTGCTCGATGCCGCCTTCGACGAGTTCTCCGCGCGCGGCTACGCCGGTGCCCGCGTCGGCGACATCGCCACCCGGGCCGGGGTGAACAAACAGCTGATCACCTACTACTTCGGCGGGAAGGCCGGCTTGTACCGGGCCCTGCAACAGCGCTGGCTGCAACGGGAATCCGAATTCGCCGACCCGGACCTACCGCTCGGCGAACTCGCCGTGCGCTACCTGCAACACTCGCTCGCCGACCCACGCGGCACGCGAATGCTGATGTGGCGCGGCCTGTCCGACGAGGCGCCGGAATCCGAACCCGACGCCTCCGACGATCTGGCCGCCACCGAACACCGGCAGCAGCGCGGCGAGATTGCCGCCGAACTCGACCCGGCGTCGGTGCGGCTGGCAGTGATGGCCATGGTGATGGCCCCCCTGCTGCTGCCCGCCACCGTGCGAGAACTGTTCGGAACCGACGCGCGCACAACCGAATTCGAGCAGCGCTACGCGGAACAGCTGCGGCGCATGATCGCCCGGTTCGGCACCACCACGATCGAAGAAGGAGAAGTCCAGTGACCTATCTCGTCACCGGCGCGCGCGGCCAGGTCGGCCGCGCCGTCATCGACGCCCTGCTCGCCGCCGGAAAACCGGTGCGGGCGGCCAGTTCCCAGCCCGAGGACACCCGAGTTCCCACGGCCGTCCCGGTGATCGGCCTCGACCCGGCCGATCCCGCTTCGGCGGCCGCCGCCTTCGACGGTGTCGACCGGGCCTTCCTGTACGCGAGCGGCAGAGGGATCGACACACTGGTCGCCGCCGCGAAAACCGCTGGTGTACAGCACATCACGCTGCTGTCCTCGGTGGCGGCCGAGACCCCCGGCAACCCGATCGGCGACGTACACCTGGCGGTGGAACGACCGCTGCGCGAATCCGGCCTGCCCCTGACCATCCTGCGCCCCGGCGCCTTCGCCGGTAACGCGCGCATGTGGCTGTCCGGCACGGACGATGTGGTGCGCCTGCCCTTCCCGGACGTCCAGCAGAACTCCATCCACGAGGCCGATATCGCCGACGCCGCGGTCACCACCCTCACCGAACCGGGCCACGAGGGAAAGATCTACCCCCTCACCGGCCCCGAGTCGCTGTCCCTGCGCCGCATGGTCGACATCCTCGCCGAGGCGACCGGCCGCCCGCTGCGCATGGAACAGATCGACTACGAGCAGGCCGCACAGTTCCTGTTCCGACCCGTACTCGACATGTGGGCCGCCGCCGGCGACGCCCCGGTCCCGGTCGGCCCGACCTCGGAATCGGTGACCGGCAAACCCGCCCGCACCTTCACCCAATGGGCCGCCGACCACGCCGCAGAATTCCGCACCGGCTCTGCCTGACGCCGCGGTCCCACCGCAGCACAGCGCCACCCGCGATGCCAATGTGCCGCATCGTGTCTCGCGGGTGGCCGCGGTATGTCATCGTGGTGAACCGTGTTCGGTTCACAGACGACCAAGGTGCAGTGGCGGCCCGAGGCCGGCCGCTGGGTCACGCTGATGGCGGTGGCGTTCGGCCTCACCGTGGTGATCACCCGGCTCTACCTGATGGCCTCCGGCTACCCGAAGATCGGCGGCGCCACCTATCACATCGCGCACGCCTTGTTCGGCGGCCTGCTGCTGGTGATCTCCTGCCTGTTGCTACTGCTGTCGTCGGGCCGCACCGCGATGGTCTGGGCGGCGCTGCTGGCCGGGGTGGGGCTGGGCCTGTTCATCGATGAGGTGGGCAAGTTCATCACCGCCAACAACAACTACTTCTTCCCCCTCGCCGCCCCGATCATCTACCTCGCCTTCCTGCTGGTGGTCGCCGTTGCGCGCTACACGGCCCGCCGCCGCGGGGAGACCCCGGAACTGGTGCTGGCCGCGGTGATCACCGAGATCGGCCAGTCGATCGGCGACGAGATCAGCACCGCCCGGCGCGATCTGCTGCGCACCGAACTGGCCGGAATCGATCCGGGCCGGTGCGGCCCGCAGCAGGGCGTACTCGTCACGGCGCTCACCACCTACCTGGACGAGGTGCCCTGCGATACCGAGCCGCCGGTGGGCCACCGCCTCGCCGCCCTGGGCGGCAGGCTGGAACGGGCCCTGTTGCCGCTGCCGGTCCTGCGCACCGGCCTGATCGCGGTGATGATCGCGCACGCCGCCTGGTCACTGCTGCGGCTGATACTCGGTGCCGTGGTCATCGCCGGATGGCATTCGCACTGGCACGAACTGGACCGGATGCTCGACATCACCTCCGGTCACGGCTGGAAGTCGCTGACCGGCCTGGGCATCGCCGCCGTCGGCCAGGTGGTGGTCGTGGCCGGATTCGGCGCCGCGGCGGTGGTGTGGTTGCGCGGGCGGACGGATCTCGGTGTGCGCCTGGGCATCTGGTCCGACGTGGTGTCGCTGACCGTGGTGAACGTGCTGGCCAGCTACTTCAGCCAGTTCCTCACCGTGTTCACCGCCCTGGCGGAGGCGTTGTTGCTGTGGTTGCTCCTCCGCTACCGCATCCGCCGGGCCCGCGCCGTGGATCAGCCGAAGAAGGCCGCGGCCTCCTCGTAGCGGTTCTCCGGCACCAGCTTCAGCTGTTTGGTGGCCTCCGACAACGGCACCAGATCGATCGACGTGCCGCGCAGCGACACCATCTGCCCGAATCGGCCGTGATGCACCGCCTCCGCGGCGTGCACGCCGAACCGCGTCGCCAGCACCCGGTCGAACGAGGTCGGCGTGCCGCCGCGCTGCACGTGCCCGAGCACGGTGGTGCGGACCTCTTTGCCGATCCGGCGCTCGATCTCCACACCCAGCTGATGCGCGACACCGGTGAACCGCTCGTGCCCGAATTCGTCGATACCGCCCTCACGCAGGTGGAACGAGCCCTCCACCGGCTTCGCGCCCTCGGCGACGACGCAGATGAAGTGCGAATCCCCGCGCTGGAAGCGGCGTTTGATCATGGTGCACACGTCGTCCACGTCGAACGGCACCTCGGGCAGCAGGGTGAGATGCGCACCGGCGGCGATGCCGGAGTTCATCGCGATCCAGCCGGCGTGCCGGCCCATCACCTCGACCAGCATCACGCGCTGATGCGATTCTGCGGTGGTGTGCAGCCGGTCGATCGCGTCGGTGGCGATGGTGACGGCCGTGTCGTGCCCGAAAGTGGTGTCGGTGCAGTCGATGTCGTTGTCGATGGTCTTCGGGACGCCGACCACCGGAACGCCCTCGTCGGCGAGCCAGCTGGCGGCGGTCAGGGTGCCCTCGCCGCCGATCGGGATGAGCGCCTCGACGCCGTTGTCGTCGAGGGTCCGCTTGATGCGGCCGAGGCCCGCACGCAGCAGGTCCGGGTTGGTCCGGGCGGTGCCGAGCATGGTGCCGCCCTTGGTCAGGAGTCTGTCGGTCCGGTCGTCGTTGTGGATGTTGATCTTGCGGTCCTCGAGTAGGCCGCGCCAGCCGTCCTGGAAGCCGACGACCGCATCACCGTATCGACCGTTCGCAGTGCGAACGATCGCGCGGATGACGGCATTCAGTCCGGGGCAGTCGCCACCTCCGGTCAAGACTCCGATGCGCATACCGACTATCTTGCCGGGCCGCGGCGGACCTCGCAGCCTCGGCCCCGGGTGTCCCCGGCGCGCCGCCGCGTCAGTGCGCCTTCGGGCAGGTGCCGCCGACCTGCTCGTCGAGATGTTTCGACACCAGATCCGACAGCTTGGTCACGATCTGCGTCCCCGCATCCAGCGTGCCCGAATTGGCCTGTGCCGCAATGGCGACAGCGACCTGTCCGGAAGCGGTGGTGATGATGCCGAACTGCCGGATCAGATAGTTGCCGTTGGTGTCGGTGCCCCAGCCGCTCTTGAACTGGGTGTTGTCCAGTTTCGCCAGGCCCCACTGCTGATTCCACGCGACCTTGATCATCAGCGCGAGCATGGCGTCCGCATTGGGCAGGCACGGCATGTGGGATACGAAGCGCAGCTGATCGGTCAGCGCCCAGCCGGTCTGCACATACGGCGGCAGATCGGAGCGGGTGCGCGACGAGGACACCGTGGTCTTCTGATCGCCACCCTGGCGCAGCACCGCGGTGACCGCCTTCGCGGCCGCGTCCGCGGAACCGAGCGCCTGCCACAGCACATCGCCGGACGAATTGTCCGATTCGGTCATGACCGTGGTCATCGAGGGCGTGATGGTGCCGTTGTTGGCCGCCTGCACGGCCAGCGCCAGCGGCACCTTCAGCGTCGCCCAGGCCGGCCCGGTGGTCCAATCGCCCAGGGTGACCATCTGATCCCCGCCGACCGGCATGATCGCCAGCCCGGCGTGACCGTTGAGGGTTGCCTGCAGGTTCACGAAATCGGCGGCCAGCGTCCCGGGCAGCGCCGCCACGACCGAACCGGTGGTGACGGGTTTGCTCGCGGTCTCCACGGCCGTGCTCGACACGGGTGCCACGGAGTTGCCGGCGCACGCGCCGGCCAGCAGCGTACACGCGGCCGCACCCAGCAGGCGCGCCGCGCGATGCCGGACGGACCTGTGGCCCGCCGTCATCGCACCGGGCGATACCGGGTGGTCCTCGACCAGTCGCGCGCGTGGTGCATGCACCGGTTCACCTCCAACATCTCGAGGTGGTATGCCGCTTCCACCTGTAGTCGAGGCATTCTGTGCTGTCAGCGGGCCGGGGTCAAATGGGGACCGTCCCGGTCGAGTGACGGTATCACCCCGAGCAGCGGCCGCCGCCGAGTTCCCGCTGATGGCGGGCCAGCAGTGCCGACACCTTGTCGAGCATGGCCGTGGCGTCGTCGAAACTGCCCGAATCCGGCTGCGCCGCAATCGATACCGCGACCTGTCCGGCCCAGGTGGGCAATAGTCCGAATTGCCGGACCAGGTAGTTGCCGGTGTCGTCGTCGGGCCCCCAGCCGCCCTTGAACTCGGCGCCGGGGAAGGAGCCCAGTCCGTAGCTCTGGCTGGAGGTGATCTCGCCCATCAGGTCCATCACCGGTGCGGCGTGATCCAGGCACGGCAGTTTGCTGGCGAAACGCACCTGGTCCACCAGGGACCAGACGGTCGCCCCGAAGGACATCTGATCGTCCACCGATTCTCTCGCCGTCGGATTGTGCCGATCGGCGATATCGGTGGTGCCGTCGCCGGTCTCGCGCAGCACGGCCTCGACGGCGTTCGCCGCCTGCTCGCCGCCGCCGAGCGCATCCCACATCGCCTGCGCGGCGTCGTTGTCGGAGGCGGTGATGGCCGCGGCCGCGGCGTCGGCCATACCGGTGGAATCCTGGCGCAGGGCCGCCAGCGCCAGCGGCACCTTGATCGTGGACCAGGCGACCCCGGTGGTCCAGGTGCCCAGCGTGGTCATCTGTCGGCCGCCGACCGGCAACAGCGCGATACCGACGGTCCCGTGCAGATCGTCCTGCATCGCGGCGAAATCCGCGGCGAGCGACTTCGAGGCCGCGTCCGCCTGCGGTGCGGCGGTGGGTTGCGGTACCGCGGGCGACCCCAGGTCGGCGGGCGTCGGCACACCCGCCTGCGCGGTACAGGACACCAGGGCAGCCAGGGTCGCGACGAACAGCAGGACCGCGCGCAGCCCGGCGCGCCGGAACGGGTTCGAATCAGTAGACATACACCACCGCGTTCTCACCGCCGGTACAGGTGACGAGCTCGCCCTTGGTGGTGCAGTTCATCGTGTACGACCGGCCGGTGACCGGGCTGGTCGCCGAAATCGTGGCAGGCGAGCCGGAACCGGCGGCCGCCTGCGCGTACGACTTGCGTACCGCCTCCGCGAAGGCACACGTGGTCGCCGTGGACCCGGTCGCCGCCTTCGTGAACTTCCCCTGCACTCCCGACCCGGACGAGTTCGAGCAGATCGTGGCGCTCGACGGCAGCGACGCCGGAGCGCCCGAGGCCGAGGTGGTCGGCTTGGCGGAGGTGCCGTCGGAGGTGGACGGGCTGCCGGTGCCGGTGTCGACGGCGCTGCTCGGCGCGGCGGTGTCCGCGGCCGGCGTCCGGGACGAGCCCGACACGTTCAGCAGATGCCACGCGACCACACCGACCACGGCCGCCAGCGCGAGACCGAGCACGAACAGCACCACCGCCGTCACCGCCGACCGCTTCCGGCGCGGTTGCTCGTACTCGCCATATTCGTCGCCGTACCCGTAGTAGTCGTAGTCGTCCTGATACGAACCGTATTCCCCGGATTGCGGTACATATTCGGTGGCCGGGTCGTAACCGGATTCGGCTGCGGGATACCCGAGATCGTGGTCGTACCCCGACAGCAGCCCGTACCCGTGCGGCTCCCCGTCGTCGGGTTCGAGGGAATAGCGATCGAGACCAGGATGCGGAATGTATTCCGTGGCCGAATGATCCGGCGCGGGCTGCTCGTCCTCGGGCCGATTCGCGTGCGGCACATAGGTAGTCGCCGGATCGTAGCCGTCGTCCCCCTCGTCGGGCCGCCGCGGCGGATATCCCGGACGATCGCCACCCGCCCCCGGATACTGCGCCGCCCCGCCGCCGGTCCGATAATCCGGCACCGAACCCCGGCCACCCGGATCACCGCCCGCCCCATACGGATACGGGGCATCGGAACTGCCACCCGACCGCCGGCCGGCATCACCGGAGGGTTCGTCCCCCGGCCGATACCCACCCGCGGCGGCGGACCCGAGATCGAACGGCCGATCGGCCGCCCCGTGCCCGGACGTCGGCCGATAACCCCCACGATCGATCGGTTCCGCCCCCGGCGCGGTATAGCCGCCACGACCGGCTCCCGTTGCATCCGAACCGTTTTCGCCCCCGGCCCCATACGCGGGCAGCCCGTTCGACGCCTGCTCACTCCCGGCCCCGCCGAACCTGACGGTGCGGTCGGCGGCCTGGGACGATGCCGACGCATCGGCACCCCCCTTGCGCTGGGGTAGCGGCGGCAGCGGGGTGAACTGAGATTCGCCGGGCCGCACGGACGTCGGATCGGTCGGCCGGATCACCGGCAGCTCGGTGCCGGTGTTCGTCTCGGCATCCGGATCGGACGGCGGGATGATCCGCAGCGTCCCCGTCGTGGTGTGGCTACGCGACTTCGGATCGCCGACCGGCCCCGGATCAGCTTCTCCCGCAGCAGAATTCGCGAACCCGGCCGGATCCTGCCCCTCCTCCGGACGTTTCGGATCCTGCCCCCCGCGCGGATCACCCGGCGTCCGGCCCCCGGCGCCACCGGCCTGCCCCACAATCGGAAACTGCCCACTCCGCGGCCCGACACCGGGCGGCTGTCCAGCGCCGGGCGCAACGGGGAACTGCCCGGTCCCCGAGCCCGCCGGTCGACCCGTTGCGGGATCGACGGGGAACTGACCGGTGCCAGGTCTGGACTGGCCGGGATCGACCGGGAACTGCCCGGTACCCGGTCTGCCGGGCCGACCGGGATCGCCGGGAAACTGTCCGGCGCCCGGCTGGTTGGCGCTGATCGGGAACTGCCCGGTGCCAGGTCTGCCCGGCTGGCTGGGGTCGGCCGGGAATTGTCCGGCACCTGACTGGTTGGAGCTGGCCGGGAACTGCCCGGTTCCGGGCCTGCCTGCCTGGCCGGCGTCGGCCGGGAATTGACCCGCGCCCGGCTGGCTGGGGCTGATCGGGAACTGTCCCGTACCAGGTCTGCCCGCCTGGCCGGCGTCGGCCGGAAACTGCCCAGCACCTGGCTGGCCAGGGTTGACGGGGAACTGTCCCGTCCCCGGCGTGCCCGGCTGCCCGAGGCCGGCCGGGAACTGTCCGGTGCCCGGCGTGCCCGATCGGCCGGGCGAGGCCGGGAATTGCCCGGTGCCCGCCCTGCCGGGCTGACCCGGCACACCCGGGAACTGCCCGGTCCCGGGACCACCGGACGGCTGCCCGGCAGACGTCTGCCCCGTACCGCTCTGCCCGCCGCCGGAATTCGCCGGATACTGCCCGGTGCCCGGCCCGCCGCTCTGCGATCCGCCCGGTAACCCACCGGTCCCCGAGCCGCTTCCAGGAGCGCCCGCGAATCGGCTGGCAGCACCCGCAGACCCACCGGCCGCGAATCCACCCGTGCCCGGCCCGCTCGGTTGCGCAGTGCCCGGCGTGCCGGGGTACTGCCCCGGAACACCACGTTGCGGCCCACCGGGGAATCCACCCGTCCCCGGCCCGGTCGGTTGCCCGGGTACCGGTCCGCCCGGCGATCCACCGGAACCAGCCGACATCTGCCCCGCGACCGTGCCCGCCGGATGTTGCCCGGTCCCGGGCCCCGTTCCGGTGGCGGGATACTGCCCGGTGCCGGGTCCCGCGGATTGCCCGATCCCGGTGGCGGGGGGTCGCCCGGTTCCACCGGCCGCGGGATACTGCCCCGTGCCCGGCCCGGACTCGGACTGCCCGGTGCGCTTACCCTTCTGCCCCCGCGCGCGGAACTGGGCCGGAATCGTCGGCCCGGTCGGCCCGAAAGGCTGGAAGGAGGTCTGTTCCACCGCCGCCCGGCCCCAACTGGAAGGCAGATACGTCGTAGACGGGTTGAAAAGCTTTTGCGGCGGGATGATTTCGCCCGGGGGAGTATCGGCCCCCGACAGCGGCGCCAGCCGAGGCGGCGCCGGCAGCGAGGCCTGTTCCCCCGTCGCCGACCGGCCGGCCTCCGGTAACGCCTGCTCCGGAACCGCCTGTGGCACAGCCTCTTCGTCCGATTCCAGCGGCCGGCCGGGTAGTCCCACGGCCGCACGGGCGGCGCCCGCGAATTCCCCCGTGCTGCCGTAACGATCGGTCGGCTTCTTCTCCATGGCGTGCGCGATCACCGCGTCGACGGCCGCGGGAATCTCCCTGCGTTGCAGGCTCGCTCGCGGTGGCGGCTCCGAGAGATGGGCGCGGATCAGCTCACTTCTGCTGCGCGCCGGGAACGGCGTTGTGCCGGTGAGGCATTCGTGCAGCACACCGGCGAGCGCGTAGGTGTCGGCATGCCCGCTCACCGGCCCGGCGTCGAACCCCTCCGGCGCCAGGTACAGGTAGGAATCCAGCGCGGTCGCGTTGCGCGCGTTGCCCGTATCCCCGTCGGTACCCGCGACGCCGAAATCGGTGAGGTACACGTCGTCGGTGGCGGTGATGAGAATGTTGGTCGGCTTGACGTTCCGGTGCACGAGTCCGGCCGCGTGCGCGGTGTCCAGCGCGGTCGCCGCCTGGTAGACGATGTTGACCGCCCGCACCGGATCCAGCGGGCCCTCCCGCTGGATCAGCGCGCGCAGACTCCCCGGGCGCACCAGCAACATGTCCACGTACAGGACGTGGTTCATCTCGCCGACCCCGTAGATCGGGACGATGTGCGGATGTCCCAGTTGGGCGGCCTTCCGGGATTCCTGGAGGAATCGCTGCCGATAGGCCGGGTCGTGAGTGAGTTCCGCGGACAGCAATTTCAGGGCGACGACACGGTCCTGCTCGGTGTCGTAGGCCTCGTAGACCTCACCCACTGTGCCCCTGCCGAGCAGTGAGCGCAGCTCATACGGACCGAACTGCGTGCCGGCCCGTGATCGCGGTGCGTTCACCGGTGAAACCTCCATCGTCGTGGGCAGGGTGCTTCACCCTTGCCCGGTGGCCCACCGGGGTGCCTGCCCCTCAATCTGCAGATTCTCCCGGTGCGACGACACCGTGGTCAAATGCGAACACGATTGCTGCCGACCGGTCTCTTAACCCCAGCTTCCCGAAGATGTGTCCTACGTGGCTCTTTACGGTCACTTCGGAGATGCCGAGTTCGGCGGCAATCTCTGTATTGACACGTCCGCGACCGATGAGCTTCAGAACGTCCAGCTCACGGGCGGTCAGCTCGCTGAGATGCTCGTCACGGCGGGCCGTCGCGGGCCGGGTCGAGCGATAGGTGGACAGCACCCGGCCCGTTACCGACGGGTCGAGCCAGGAATCGCCGCCGGCGACCGTGCGAACGGCCCGGATCAGGTCCTCGGCGGGGGAGTCCTTCAGGATGAAACCCGCCGCCCCGGCTCGCAGCGCCCCCGACAGCAGATGGTCGTCGTCGAAGGTGGTGAGCACGAGAACCGGGGGCGCCTGCGCACCGGCACGCAATCGTTGCGTGGCGTCGATACCCCCGACCCGTTTCATGCGCAGATCCATCAGCACGACATCCGGGGGCTGCGCGGCCACCGCGGCGGGCACCTCGTCGCCGTCGGAGCATTCGGTGACGAGAAACCCGTCCCGGCGCCGCAGAATGCGCCGGAGACCCCCGCGGACCAACTCCTGGTCGTCCACGACCAGGACGGTGATGGTGTCGGTGTCGGCCGGGCCGGCCGCGGTCACAGGCTCTCCTGGAACTTGCGGGTCACGGAGGTGAACGCACCCCGCACCAGCTTCAACGGATCGTCCGGACCGGTCGGTGCGCAGGCCGGGCCGGGCCGCCCGAGCGGAATCCGGGCCGCCACTCGCCAGCTGCCGTTCCCCGGGCCCGCTGTCAGCGTGCCGCCGAGCAGATTGGCCCGCTGCCGCATACCGGCGATACCCATACCGCCGCCGCCGCGCCGCACGATCTGCCAGCCGGGCACCGTGTTGTCGACGGTGACGGTCGCCTCGGTCGCCGTCACGGCGATGCGCAGGGTCACCGCGGCGCCCCGGGCATGTTTGGCGACGTTGGCCAGGGATTCCTGGCTGATCCGATACAGTGCGAGACCCGTTGTCGGCGAGACCGTCCGCCCGTCGCCGGTGAGCTCGAAGTCCAGGTCCAGCCCGGCGCGGACGAAATCGTCCACGAGATCGGTGATGTCGTCCAGCGCCGGTTCCGGCGTGGCGGGCGACGGCCGCTCACCGAGCAGGCCCACGGTGCGCCGGATATCGGCCATCGCCTGCCGCCCGAGCCGCTCGGCGTGGACCAGGGCCTCGACGGCCTCGTCGACGTCACGATCGGTCTGCAGCGAATGCCGGGCGGCCGTGAGGTGCAGCAGCGTGATGCTCAGCGAATGGGCGATCACGTCGTGGACCTCGCGGGCGATCCGGTGCCGCTCCTCGTCGGCGGCCTGCGCGGTCCGGATGGTCTGATTCTCCCGCTCCTGGTAGAGGTACAGGCGCTGATACTGCATCATGATGCCGACCATGGCGCCGAGTACGACGGCGATCAGATAGCTGACCAGCGCGTCGATCCCGGGGCCGGCCGTGTGGAACACCACGAGTTCGGCCAGGGCGGCGGCCGTGAACGGCAGGCTGATGTGCTTCGGCCCGATGGCGGCCACCTCGCCGGCGATCACCACCAGCACGAACGGCGAGGCATCCAGCGGCACCGGTTGCAGCAGGAACAGCCCCTCGGAAACCAGGCCGATGAGCGACAACGGAATCGGCCGCGGCTGCACACCGAACACGGTGAGTATCGGATACGTGAAGATCACCAGCAGGACCGCCAGCAACGGCACGAAGCTCGGGAAGTATGAGTGCCGTTGTACGACCGCCGCGATCGCGGCGATCGCCAGTGTCAGATCCGCGACCAGGATCACCGAGGGCGGATAGTCCAGCGGCATCTCCTCCACATGCCGATGGAAGGCGCCGCTGGGATCACGCATGAAATCGAGGAGCCGCTGCTTGCCCTGCTGCCATCCGACTACGATCTGCCAGGCTGCACGAGCCGACAACGCCGCCGACGCGGCGAACACGATGACGCGGAGCACCTCCATGTCTCCAGGCTAGCGATCGGATCCGCCCGGTTCATCGTTCCGGAATCGGGGCCCGCCTCCTACCCCGGTAGGAGGCAAAGTCTCGTCCACGGCACGAGGTTTCGGCGCCGGCGGATCCGTAGCGTGAGTGCCGAGCGGCCGGTATCCGGCTCGAGGGACGAATGGGGAGAACCGAATGCGCAAAATGCACAAGGAAAGGGGTGGATTGTGACCTGGGCAGATCTGCACGCCCGCACGGCGATCATCGGCACGGTGCTCGCGCGCGGTGCGGTCGATCCGGCCGATCCGAGGCTGCTGCACGGGCTTCCGGATATGGATCGACTGTTCGGCGGCCCGGCCGGAATCATGGCCGCACTGCAATACCGGTGGGACAACCATTTGCGCGCGAAGTCCGATCTGGCGCTGATCGAAGGGCGCTCCTCGGCGGAGATCTATGGGCAATTGGCCGCCGAGCAACCGGTCCTGCGCGCGATACTCGACGCGCATCACGCGCGCGAGCGCCGGCCGGACCGCGTGCTGGTGCGGTGAGCGGCCAGGGGTGAGAGGGCCAGGGGCACAACCATGTTGGAACTGACCGACGTCGTCAAGGAATATCGGGTGGGCGGGCAGGTCGTGCGCGCCCTCGATCGGGTCGACCTACGTATCGAATCGGGCGAATTCACCGCGATCGTGGGCCCGTCCGGCTCCGGTAAGAGCACATTGCTGCACCTGCTCGGTGCACTCGATTGCCCGGATTCCGGTTCGATCCGGTTCCGCGGCGAGGAGATCGCCGACCTCGACGACGATCGCCAATCCGAATTCCGGCGGCATCGCGTGGGTTTCGTATTCCAGTTCTTCAATCTGCTACCCACGCTCTCGGCCTGGGAGAATGTCGCGGTCCCGAAACTGCTCGACGGCACCGGACTCCGCCGGGCGAAACCGCGCGCCCTGGAGTTGCTCGAACTGGTCGGGCTCGCCGACCGCGCACACCATCGCCCGTCCGAGTTGTCCGGCGGCCAGATGCAGCGCGTCGCGGTGGCGCGCGCACTCATCATGGATCCGCCGCTCATCCTCGCCGACGAACCGACGGGCAACCTGGATTCGGCCACCGGGGCCGCCGTCCTCGCACTGCTCGGCGATATCGCCGGCCGGGGCAACTCCGTGGTCATGGTCACGCACGACACGAGCGCGGTCGAATACTGCGACCGCGTGATCACTCTGCGCGACGGCCGGATCGGCGCGCACGAGCGAACCGGGCGAGTGCGCCCCGGCGGACCGGACGCCGCGCAGATCCCGGCAATTCCGGCGGAAGAACTTGCGCCGCAGCCGGATTCGGCCACCTCCCGAGATCACGCCCACGGCGCGGGGCTGCTGCCGTGATCGGGGCGGCGTGGGATCGGTTGCGGCTGTTCAACCTCGGTGAACTGGTGGTCCACCGGGGCCGGACGATCATCGCGTTGGTCGTCATGGCCGTCTCGGCCGGATTGCTGGTATCGGTGTTCAGCATCGCCGGTTCGGTGACCGGTTCGGTCGATCGGCTCACCCGAAGTCTCGGCGGCAAGGCCGAACTGGAGATCTCCGGCATCACCGACGACGGCTTCGACCAGGGCATGCTGGCACAGGTACGTGCCGTGCCGGGGGTACGGGTGGCCGTCCCGATGCTGCGGACGCAAATCGCCGCCGGCGACGAACCCACCCTGCTCGTCGGCGCCGATGCGAGCGTCACCGCGCTGGGCAGCTCCCTCGACGCACCGCTGCGGGACGGGGCGGCACATCTGCTGGGCACCCCGAACGGCGTCCTGACCGGCGCGGCCCTCGGCCATGTCGTGGGTGATCGATTCCACCTCGGTGCCGCCACCGTGACGGTCGCGGGCATCCTCGACGACGCCACCTCGAGCCGGCTCGACGGCGGCCACATCGTCGTCGCCCCGCTGCCGGTCGCACAGCAGATCGCGGGCCGCGCCGGAACGCTGGACTCGATCGAGATAGTGCCCGCCGCCGGCGCCGATCCGGAACGGCTGCGCACCGCGCTGACCGGCGTGGTGAACGGCCGTGCGGTGGTGGCCGACCCCGGCCTGCGGACCGCGCAGGCCGGTGGGGCCATCCAGCTGATCCGCTACTCCACCACGATGGCATCCGCGGCGGCGCTGATCGTTTCGGGATTCCTCATCTACAACGCGATGAGTATGGCTGTGGCACAACGCCGTCCGACGTTGTCACTGCTGCGCGCGATGGGTGGCCGCCGGACGCCGATGGTCCGCGACCTGATCGCCGAGGCGGCGCTGCTCGGCCTCGTCGGCGGCGCACTCGGCGCTGTGCTGGGTATGTTCGCCGGTCGGCTGTCGATCGCCCGGATCCCCGCGGCGATGATCGCCTCGGTGCAGACGCACATCGACTATCAGGTCCCCGGTTATGCCGTACCGGCGGCGATCGCGGCCTGCGTGGCGGCCAGCGTCACGGCGTCGGCGATCGCGGCCCGCCAGATCTACAAGGTGCAGCCCATCGAGGCGCTGGCCCCGGTCGGTGTCTCCAAGGCTGATACCGTCCGGCCGCTGTTGCGTTGGGCGGCAATCGTTCTGGGCCTGTTGATGGTCGCGGCCGCGATCGGCATCGCGCGCGCCGACCTGGGTCGCTATTCGCTGGCGGCGATCTCGCTGTCGATCGCCGCGGCGCTGGTGCTCTGCTTCGCCGCGACCGGCCCGATCGTCGCGCTCGCCGCCGCGGTGGCGCGCATATTCGGCGCTCCCGGCGCACTCGGCGCCACCACGATCGAGCGAGCGCCACGCCGGGTATGGGCCACCGCGATGACGGTGATGATCGGCGTCAGCGCGACCGTGGCGATGGGCGGCGCCTCCGGCAATCTGGTCGACGCGGCGACCGCGGGCTACGCCGATCTGGCCCGCCGCGACGCCTTCGTCAGCCCGTCGCCGATGGCCTCGTATCCCACCGGCCCGATCCTCCCGGCCGATCTGAAGTCGCGCATCGCCGCGGTCCCGGGTGTCGTCGACGTCGGATCCGCCCAGATGGCCTTCGCGACCCTGGGCCGGGGCCGCGTGATGCTGCAGGCGTACGAGCACGGCTCACCCTCCTCGCTGATCGACGGCCTGAAACCCGGTGTGGCGGAACAGATGTCGGCCGGTTCCGGGGTGGTCGTCTCCCGCGATGTCGCCCGGGATCTGCACATCCGCGCGGGTTCGACCCTGGACCTGCCCACCCCGACGGGTGTACACACCGTGCGGGTACTGCAGGTGATCCCGTACTTCTCGGCGATCACCGGCACCGTCGTGCTCGACCTGGACATCCTGCGGCAGTGGTACGCCCGCCCCGGCGAGACCATCCTCGGCATCAACTTCGCCCCCGGCGCCGACCCGGCCACCACCTTCGCCGCGGTTCGCGCCGTACTCCCGCCCGGCGCCTTCCTCTCCACCGGCCGCGACGCGGTGACCGCGGTCTCCGAGAGCGTCCGCCAGGGCACGGAACTGTCCGGATCCATCCTCTGGATCGTGGTGCTGGTCTCGACCGTCGCGCTGCTGAACACCCTGATGCTCTCGGTGCTGGAACGTCGCCGCGAACTGGGTGTGCTGCGCGCGATGGGCATCAGCCGCCGCTTCCTGCTGCGGACCGTACTCACCGAGGCCGCCGGCATCGGATGCACCGGCGCCGCACTGGGCGCGGCGGTCGGCGCGGCCGTGCACTACCTCGCCACCCTGGCCCTCGGCCACGCCATGACCATCGACGTCCCCTACCGGCCGGGCCCGATGCTCCTGATCTACGCGACCGCCGCCCTGATCCTCGCGCTGCTCGGCTCGATCCCGCCCGCGGTCCGCGCCGCCCGCCTTCCCATCGTGGAGGCGATCGCCGCGGATTGACCGGGTCCAGGAGGGGAGCCCTCACCCGGCCCGCCCGGGTGAGGGCCTTCCCTCTCCGCCACGAACTGATGCGCTCCGGCCGCAGGCATTCGTACCTCGACGGCATCGTGGAGTTCCAGGAGGTCCGCGACCGGCAGCCCGCCGATCCGGATCCGAGTCTGCGCGTCGACATGGACGCGGTGGCCGCCTCGCTGCGCTACGTGCGAGGGGAATGACCGGCTGTCGGAGGTTTTCCCTAAACTTGTCGGCATGACTGCACCCACGGTGGACCTGATGGACTATGCCGACGTCATCGACCGGTACGAACCGGTGCTGGGCATGGAGGTCCACGTCGAGCTGGGCACCGCGACCAAGATGTTCTGCGGCTGCCCCACCGCCTTCGGCGCCGAGCCGAATACGCAGGTCTGCCCGGTATGCCTGGGCCTGCCCGGCTCGCTGCCGGTGGTGAACCAGAAGGCCGTCGAGTCGGCGATCCGCATCGGCCTCGCGCTGAACTGCTCGATCACCCCGTGGGGCCGGTTCGCCCGGAAGAACTACTTCTACCCGGACCAGCCGAAGAACTACCAGATCAGCCAGTACGACGAGCCGATCGCGCAGAACGGCTACCTGGAGGTCATCCTCGACGACGGCAGCACCTTCCGCGTCGAGATCGAGCGCGCCCACATGGAGGAGGACACCGGCAAGTCGGTGCACGTGGGCGGCGCCACCGGCCGCATCCACGGCGCCAGCCACTCGCTGCTGGACTACAACCGCGCCGGCGTCCCGCTGATCGAGATCGTCACCAAGCCGATCACCGGTGCCGGCGAGCGCGCCCCCGAGGTGGCCCGCGCCTACGTCACCGCCCTGCGCGATCTGCTGAAGTCGCTCGACGTCTCCGACGTGAAGATGGAACAGGGCTCGCTGCGCTGCGATGCCAACGTCTCGCTGATGCCCCGGGGCGCGGACGTGTTCGGCACCCGCACCGAGACGAAGAACGTCAACTCGCTGAAGAGCGTCGAGGTCGCGGTCCGCTTCGAGATGCGCCGCCAGGCCGCGGTACTCGCCGGCGGCGGCACGATCGTGCAGGAGACCAGGCACTTCCACGAGGCCGACGGTTCCACCTCGCCCGGCCGCCGCAAGGAGACCGCCGAGGACTACCGCTACTTCCCCGAGCCCGACCTCGAGCCGATCGCGCCCGACGCCGCCTGGGTCGAGGAACTGCGCGCCACCATCCCCGAATACCCGTGGCTGCGCCGCGCCCGGATCCAGGCCGAATGGAACCTGTCCGGTGAGGTGTTCCGCGATCTGCTCAACGCGGGCGCCCTCGATCTGATCATCGCCACCGTCGACGCCGGCGCCTCGGTCGACGCCGCCCGCTCCTGGTGGGTCGCCTACCTCACCGAGAAGGCGAAGGAGCGCGAGGTCGCCCTGGACGAACTGCCCATCACCCCGCAGCAGGTCGCCGAGGTGGCGGCCCTGGTCGAGGCGAAGACCATCAACAACAAGGTCGCCAAGCAGGTCGTCGATTTCGTGCTCGCCGGCGAGGGCGCCCCGGCCGAGATCGTCGAGGCGAAGGGCCTCGGCATGGTCTCCGACGATTCCGCCCTGCAGTCCGAGGTCGACAAGGCGCTGGCCGCCAACCCGGACATCGCCGACAAGATCCGCTCCGGCAAGGTGCAGGCCGCCGGCAAGATCGTCGGCGACGTCATGAAGGCCACCCGCGGCCAGGCCGACGCGGCCCGCGTTCGCGAACTGGTCCTCACCGCCTGCGGAGTCGCCTGAGCCGAAACCCGCTCGCACCCGGGCACATTTCCGGGTGCGAGCGAATCGGACGTGCGCTGTCCGAGGTGCTGAGGGCAGCGCACGCCGGAGAACCCGCAGCCCTACTCCCGCCCGCCGTTCCCGCCGGACGGCGCGATGATCACCACCCGGTCGTCGGTGGGCGTCGGCTGACCACCCACCTTGTTGACCGTATCCGCCCAGATGGTCCCGTTCGGACCCGGTGCGGCGCCGTTGAGCCGTCCCCACTTGTCCTGGTACAGCAGCGAGGGCGCGGAGGTGATCGCGTAGGTGTCCTTCTCGGTCTTCGCGAACGACATCCCGCGCGCGTTCGTCATCGCGATCGCGACGAAATCCGACCCGGCCGCACACCCGGCCACGCCGGGATGATCGGGCCAGGTCCACGCGGTGGTCACGGTGCCGGTGGAGGCGAGCCGCTGCAACCGATCCTCGACCGCGGTCCGATCGGTGAACCACAGATTGCCCTGATCGCCCTGGCACACCGCGCCCGCGGTCCCGATCCCGGACACCAGCACCTGCGGCGCCGCCGACGACCCCGTCCGCGGTGAGTCGATCCGCAGCAACTTCCCCGCCAGCGAACCCTGGTCGTTCGCACTCCCCGGATTGCCGGCGTCCCCGGTGAGCACCACCAGTTTGTCCGGATCGGTGAACAGGATGGACCCGTGATTACCGGTGCCGCCCTTGGGAATTCCGGTGAGGATCGGCTTCGCCGTCCCGTCCGATCCGATGCGCACCACCCGGTTGTCGCTGGGTGTGGTGATGTACGCGTAGAGCAGATGGTCCTCGCTGTAACTGGGCGACAGCGCGATGTCGTTCAGCCCGCCGTCCCCGGATGCGTCCACATCCACCTGGCCGACCTGTTTCAGATAATTCGGCCACGGCCCCGGATCCTGCGTATCGATCAGGAAGATCTTGCCGGTGGACCGCTCGGCGACCAGCCCGGTGAGCCCGTCGGGCAGCGGGATCAGCCCGGTCGGATCGTTCACACAGCTGGCGATGACCGCCGGATCCGGATCCTCACACGGTCCGGGCGGCCGTTTGGTCGTGGTCGGCGCCTGCGGCGTGGTCGGGCCCATCCCCTCGGGCTCGATGGTCGGCGCGGGGGTGAACGGTTTGGAGGCGGATTCGTCGAACCGGGCACAGCCGACCACCAGACCGGCGGTGACGGCCAGGATCGAAACGATGCGGCCGGCGACAACCAAACTCATGGTTCAGACGTTACGGAAGGTTGCCCACGAGCGCTCGCAGGGGTCGGTCCGCCCCGCGTGTGGCGCGGACACGCCGTCACTCGGGGCAGCGGAGTTCTGCGCGCCGACATACCCTGACTGGAGTGACCGACAAGTCGAACGCCACCGCGCCGAACAGTGCACCCGGACACCCGGGAGCAACCACAGCGATCGGCCAGACGGCACGCAGTCCCTTCGATGCGCCCACGGGCAAGTTACCGGTGTACTCCGCGAACGGTACGCCCCTGGCCCGCACCGAAGACGAGTTGGGCCTCGACCCCGAGGTCCCCACCGTCGGTGAGATCGGATCCCCCGAAATGGCTACCACCTCCTATTCGTTCGCCAGCATTCCGCCCGCGCCCACCCCGCCGGCCGAGACCGTCCGGATGCGCCGCACCAATCGCCTCGAATACCGCCGCGGCACAACGGATCTCGGCCTGTTCGGACTGCGCCTGCTGGTCGGCCTGAGCTTCCTCTACCACGGTCTGCAGAAGCTGACCGGCTGGTTCGACGGTCCCGGCCTGGACGGAATCCGCCGCGCCATGGAACACGGCGGCTGGAAGCATGTCGACGTCGCGTCGTCGCTGCTCAGCGGTGCCGAGGTCGGTGGCGGCGCGCTGATCGTGCTGGGCCTGGCGACCCCGCTGGCCGCGGGTGCGGTGATCGCCACCGTCAGCGACGCCTGGTTGTGGAAGCAGAGCATGGCCCACGGCATCGAGTACAAGCAGGTCGAGATCGAATCCCTGCTGGCCGCGGCCGCGGCGGTGCTGATCCTCACCGGTCCGGGCCGGTTGTCGTTCGATCGGGGACGCGGCTGGGCCACCCGCCCGTCCTGGGGCTCGTTCGCCTGCCTGGTGCTGGGCCTCGCGGCGGCTCTGGGATCCTGGTTCTACCTGCACGGCGGCAATCCGTTCCACTGACCGGATCCGCCCGGACGAGAGAAAGGGCGTTTTCCGGTGACCGCTGCGACCGGACCCGAGTCGAGCTACTTCGAGCGGGTGGGCGACGGCCGTTTCGCGCCCACCCGCCACGTCGGCGGGGCCTGGTCCACCGATGAACAGCACTTCAGCCCGCTCGGCGGGCTGATCGTGCACGAGATCGAGCGCATCCGGGCCCGCGAACACCGGCCGGATCTGCTGATCGGCCGGATCGGCTTCGACATCCTCGGCGCGATCGCGTTCGAGGAGTTCGATATTCGCGTCGAGATCGTGCGTCCCGGCCGCACCATCGAACTCGTACAGGCCACCGCGACCATCGGCGGCCGCGCCACCGTCACCGCCCGCGCCTGGCTGATGATCGCCGAGGACACCGAGAGCGTCGCGGGCGGCGAACCGCCCCGGCTGCCGGATCCGGAATCACTGACGCCGTGGCCGCTGACCTCGGTCTGGCCCGGCGGCTACATCGCCTCGCTGGACACTCGTCCGGTAGGCGAGCCCAAGCCCGGCCGCACCACCGCCTGGGTGTCCACCCCCGTGCGGTTGATCGCAGGGGAGCAGGTGAGCCCCCTGGCCTCGTATATCGCCCTGGTCGACACCGCCAACGGTATCGCCGTCCGGCAGGAACCGACGAAGTGGATGTTCCCCAACCTGGATCTGACCGTCCACCTCTACCGTCAGCCGCAGGGCCCGTGGACCGGGCTCGACACCAGCGTCACCTTCGGCGGCACCGGACAGGGCCTCACCAGCACGATCCTGCACGATGTGCACGGCCCGGTCGGCCACGCGGAACAGATCCTCACCGTCCGCCCGCACCCGGACCGCTGATCGAAAAAACCCGGAACCCGTTGCGGGCCCCGGGCTTTCGCTATAGACCTACGGCACCCGCCGCACAGCACCCTTGTCGGCGGAGGTGGCCAGCGCGGCATAGGCTCGCAACGCCGTGGTGACCGGCCGATCACGATGCGCCGGCAGCCAAGGCCGTTCGGACGCATCCATCTTGGCGCGGCGCTCGGCGAGAACCGCGTCGGGAACGAGCAATTGGAGCGCGCGGGTGTGCACGTCGATGCGAACCCGATCGCCGTCCTCGATGAGCCCGATCGTGCCGCCACTGGCCGCCTCGGGCGAGATGTGCCCGATCGACAGCCCCGAGGTGCCACCGGAGAAACGCCCGTCGGTGATCAGCGCGCACACCTTGCCCAGACCCGCACCCTTCAGGAATGCGGTGGGATGCAACATCTCCTGCATACCCGGACCACCGGAGGGCCCCTCGTAACGGATGACGATCACGTCGCCGGGCTGGATCTTCTTGCCCAGGATCGCCGACACCGCCGCCTCCTGGGATTCCAGCACCACGGCCGGCCCCTCGAAGGTGAACAGATCCTCGTCGATACCGGCCGTCTTCAGGATCGCCCCGTCGACAGCGATATTGCCACGCAGCACGCACAATCCGCCCTCGACCGTATAGGCGTGCGCGACCTCGCGGATGCACCCCTTCTCGGCGTCGGTATCCAGCGACGACCAGCGATTCTCCGTGGAGAACGGCACCGTGGTGCGCACCCCGCCCGGCGCCGCGTGGAACAGCTCCAGCGCCTGGTCGGAGGCCTTGCCGGAGCGGATGTCCCAGGTGTCCAGCCACTCCTCGAAGGTGCGGGTGTGCACGGTGGTGACATCGGTCTCCAGCAGGCCGCCGCGGCGCAACTCGCCGAGGATGGCCGGGATGCCACCGGCGCGGTGCACATCCTCCATGTGGTAATCGGAATTGGGGGAGACCTTCGACAGGCACGGCACCCGCCGCGAGATCTCGTCGATGGTCTCGAGATCGAAGTCGATCTCGCCCTCCTGGGCGGCGGCGAGGGTGTGCAGCACCGTATTGGTGGAACCGCCCATCGCCACATCCAGCGCCATCGCATTACGGAAGGCCTTGGCATTGGCGATGTTCCGCGGCAACGCCGATTCGTCGTCGTCCCGGTACCAGCGGTTGGCCAGCTCGACGATCGCCGTACCGGCCCGCTCGAACAGCGCGCGCCGCGCGGCGTGGGTGGCCAGCGTGGACCCGTTGCCCGGCAGCGCCAGACCCAGCGCCTCGGTGAGGCAGTTCATCGAGTTGGCGGTGAACATGCCGGAACAGGAACCGCAGGTCGGACAGGCGCTGCGCTCGACCTCGTCCAGGCCCTCGTCGCTGACCGTGCTGGAGGCGCTGGCCGAGATCGCGGTGATCAGATCGGTGGGCGCCTGCGCCACACCGCCGACCACGACCGCCTTACCGGCCTCCATCGGACCGCCGGAGACGAAGACGACCGGGATGTTCAGCCGCATCGCGGCGTTCAGCATGCCCGGAGTGATCTTGTCGCAGTTGGAGATACACACCAGCGCGTCGGCGGTGTGCGCGTTGGCCATGTATTCCACGGAGTCCGCGATGATCTCGCGGCTGGGCAGCGAATAGAGCATGCCGCCGTGGCCCATCGCGATGCCGTCGTCGACGGCGATGGTGTGGAATTCGCGCGGGACGCCGCCGGCCGCCCGTACGGCGCCCGCCACGATATCGCCGACGTCCTTCAGATGCACGTGGCCCGGGACGAACTGGGTGTAGGAGTTCGCGATGGCGACGATCGGCTTCCCGAAGTCGGAGTCGGTGAGGCCGGTGGCCCGCCAGAGCGCGCGAGCGCCCGCGGCATTGCGTCCGGCGGTGGTGGTGCGTGAACGAAGCGGTGGCATGGGTATTGGTCCTCGGTCCGATGTCCTCGTCCCGGTGCAATCCGGGACCGGTCGCTGGGGGCTGCCGGCGACTGAGCCGAGTGTCTCGGCGGCGACTCCACGGTACTCCCGCGGAGATCACCCGGATGCGCCGGTGGGCGGCCACGCCCGGGATGCGTGAGCGGTCGCCGTCTGCCGTCGTACCGGTCGGGCACCGGGCAGGAATGTCAGGGATATCGCATGTCAGCACCCCGAGGATGCCATCTTGTTCCCGACTCCGCCGCCGAATTACGGCGAGTCAGTGCTGTTCGCCGGACGTGTCCGCTTCGCCGGCCGTATCTTCCGATGCCTCCGCGTCCTCGGACGCCTCCGCCTGCGCGAACGGATCCGGGATCCGCCCGCCGGCGGCCGCGACGAGATCGCGCAGCCGGCTGTAGTCGACGGCGGGCAGCGCCACCTCGGAGTCGTCGTCGAGGTGCGCGCGCACCCAGCCGCGCTTCGGGATGCGCAGGCCGCGGATCCGCTCCCACTCCACGTGCCGGGAACCGAACAGCGTGCGCAGATCCAGTCCGGACGCCGACACCGTGGTGCGGCTGCGCTCGATCCACAGCGAGATCCCGATCGGGATCACGAACAGGATCCACAGCACCTGCGGCCAGCCGAAGAAGGCGAAGGCGACGCAGAACAGCAGCACGAACACCCCGAGGTGGCCGAGCCGGGGCATGCGGATCACCCGACCCGTATCCAGCCCGGCGGCGGACGTGTGGGACGATCGAGCAGGTGGCACGGACCGATGCGACGATGACACACCCCCATCCTCGCATCATGGAGAACAGACCAAGGCAACCGCCCCGTCTCACATAATGGGACACGCGTGTCAAGTAATTTGACTCTTCGGCTCACCCACACATACCGTCGTGCGCGTGAATCGAAACGAGCTTCTCGTAATCGGCCGGCGCGTCCAGCGCTGAGCTTGATCCATTCAGCTCGTAGCTGCGACGCGCCACCCTCGATCAGCCTTGGCTGACGGGGGCTTTTTTGTGTTCAGGACATTTCCGTGGACTCGAGATCAACAAGCAGGTAAGGAACCACAACGGTGAGCGCACCTACCGCCCGGCCCGGGCCCGCGGCCCGCAGGCCCGCGCCTTCGGCCCAGCCGACCCCCGCGGCTGCCGCCGCATCCGGAAACCGCCGACCGGTCCCGCCCGAGCGGGTCTCCGGCGCGCAGTCGGTAGTCCGGTCCCTCGAGGAGCTCGGCGTCGACACGGTCTTCGGCATTCCCGGTGGTGCGATTCTTCCCGTCTACGACCCGCTCTTCGATTCCACCCGGGTCCGGCACGTGCTGGTCCGGCACGAGCAGGGCGCCGGCCACGCCGCCACCGGCTACGCGCAGGCAACCGGCCGCGTCGGTGTGTGTATGGCCACATCCGGTCCGGGCGCGACCAATCTGGTCACCCCGATCGCCGACGCCCAGATGGATTCGGTCCCGCTGGTCGCGATCACCGGCCAGGTCGGCCGCAGCCTGATCGGCACCGACGCCTTCCAGGAGGCCGACATCTCCGGCATCACCATGCCGGTGACCAAGCACAACTTCCTGGTCAAGGACCCGCTCGATATCCCGCGCATGATCGCCGAGGCCTTCTATCTGGCCGCCACCGGCCGTCCCGGCGCGGTGCTGGTCGACATCCCCAAGGATGTGCTGCAGGCGCAGACCACCTTCACCTGGCCGCCGGAACTGCGGCTGCCCGGCTACCGTCCGGTGACCAAGCCGCACGGTAAGCAGGTGCGCGAGGCCGCGCGGCTGATCCTCGACGCGAAGTCGCCGGTGCTGTATGTCGGCGGCGGCGTCATCAAGGCCGAGGCCGCACCGGAGCTGCTGGAGCTGGCCGAACTGACCGGCATCCCGGTGGTCACCACCCTGATGGCCCGCGGCGCCTTCCCCGACAGCCATACCCTCAACATGGGTATGCCGGGAATGCACGGCACCGTGGGAGCCGTTGCGGCACTTCAGAAGTCGGATCTGCTGATCACCCTCGGCGCCCGCTTCGACGACCGCGTGACCGGCCAGCTCGACTCGTTCGCCCCGAACGCCAAGGTGATCCACGCCGACATCGATCCGGCGGAGATCGGCAAGAACCGCCACGCCGACGTCCCGATCGTCGGCGACTGCCGCGAGGTGATCACCGAACTGATCGAGACCCTCAAGGCCGACCCGGCCGCGGCGACCACGGGTCGCGCCACGCTGCTGGATCTGACGGAGTGGTGGGCCTACCTCGGCGGCATCCGTGACCGCTACCCGCTCGGCTGGACCGCCCCGAGCGACGGCTCGCTGTCACCGGAATACGTCATCGAGAAGCTCGGCGAAATGGCCGGACCGGATGCGATCTACTGCGCGGGCGTCGGCCAGCACCAGATGTGGGCCGCTCAGTTCGTCAAGTACGAGAAGCCGCGCACCTGGCTGAATTCCGGTGGTCTCGGCACCATGGGCTACGCCGTGCCCGCCGCGATGGGCGCCAAGATGGGCGCGCCCGACCGCGAGGTGTGGGCCATCGACGGCGACGGCTGCTTCCAGATGACCAATCAGGAATTGGCCACCTGTGCCGTCGAGGGCGTCCCGATCAAGGTCGCCCTGATCAACAACGGCAACCTGGGCATGGTCCGCCAATGGCAGACCCTGTTCTACGAGAAGCGGTACTCCAACACCGATCTCGGCACCCACACCCTCCGCATCCCCGACTTCGTGAAGCTCGCGGAAGCCCTGGGCTGCCACGGCATCCGGGTCGAGAAGGAGGAGGACGTCGAGGCCGCGATCCGCGAGGCGCAGTCCATCAACGACCGTCCCGTCGTGATCGATTTCATCGTCGGCAAGGACGCTCAGGTGTGGCCGATGGTCGCCGCCGGCACCTCCAACGACGAGATCATGGCCGCCCGCGGCATCCGCCCGCTGTTCGACGACGACGAGCAGGCCGCCGAGCCCGCCGTGATCCACGAGGCGATGTCCCACGAGAAGGCCACCCTGGCCGCGCACGAACGCGCTTCGCAGAAGGGCGAGAACGAATGAGCACCACCCACACCCTGAGCGTGCTCGTGGAGGACAAGCCCGGCGTGCTCGCGCGCGTGGCGAGCCTGTTCTCCCGCCGCGGCTTCAACATCGAGTCGCTCGCCGTCGGCGGCACCGAGGTCCCCGACATCTCGCGCATGACCATCGTCGTGACGGTCGAGGACCTGCCGCTCGAGCAGGTCACCAAGCAGCTCAACAAGCTGGTCAACGTGATCAAGATCGTGGAGCAGGACTCCGACAGCTCGGTGGCCCGCGAACTGATCCTGGTGAAGGTGCGCGCCGACGCCAGCGTCCGGACCCAGGTCATCGAGGCGGTCGGCCTGTTCCGGGCCAAGGTGATCGACGTGTCGCCGGACGCCCTCACCGTCGAGGCGACCGGAACCCGGTCCAAACTCGACGCGCTGCTGCGCATGCTGGAACCGTACGGCATCCGCGAGATCGTGCAGTCCGGCGTGGTGGCCGTGGGACGCGGCCCCAAGTCCATCACCGCAACCCGATAGAGTTACCCGGATCGACGGCGGCACCCGCCCGCGGCGTGGGGTTCGATCCGATGAAAAGTGAAACTTGTCTAGAGAGGACGTACACAAAGTGGCAGTCGAGATGTTCTACGACGACGATGCCGACCTGTCGATCATCCAGGGCCGCAAGGTTGCCGTCATCGGCTACGGCTCCCAGGGTCACGCGCACTCGCTGAGCCTGCGCGACTCGGGTGTCGAGGTTCGCATCGGCCTCAAGGAAGGCTCGAAGTCCCGCCCCAAGGCCGAAGAGGCCGGTCTCACCGTCGACACCCCCGCGGCCGTCGCCGAATGGGCCGACGTCATCATGCTGCTGGCCCCCGACACCGCCCAGGCGGAGATCTTCCGCAACGATGTCGAGCCCAACCTGAAGGACGGCGACGCCCTGTTCTTCGGCCACGGCCTGAACATCCACTTCGGCCTGATCAAGGCGCCGGCCAACGTGACGGTCGCCATGGTCGCCCCGAAGGGCCCGGGCCACCTGGTTCGCCGCCAGTTCGTCGACGGCAAGGGCGTCCCCGCCCTGATCGCCGTCGACCAGGACCCCAAGTCCGAAGGCCAGGCCCTCGCCCTCTCCTACGCGAAGGGTATCGGCGGCACCCGCGCCGGCGTCATCAAGACCACCTTCAAGGAAGAGACCGAGACCGACCTGTTCGGCGAGCAGGCCGTCCTGTGCGGCGGCACCGAGGAACTGGTCAAGACCGGCTTCGAGGTCATGGTCGAGGCGGGCTACGCGCCGGAGATGGCCTACTTCGAGGTCCTCCACGAGCTGAAGCTGATCGTCGACCTCATGTACGAGGGCGGCATCGCCCGCATGAACTACTCGGTCTCCGACACCGCGGAATTCGGCGGCTACCTCTCGGGCCCCCGCGTCATCGACGCCGGCACCAAGGAGCGCATGAAGGATATCCTCCGCGACATCCAGGACGGCACCTTCGTCAAGCACCTGGTCGCCAACGTCGAAGGCGGCAACAAGGAGCTGGAGGGCCTCCGGAAGAAGAACGCGGAGCACCCGATCGAGGTCACCGGCGCCAAGCTGCGCGGACTGATGAGCTGGGTGGACCGCCCGATCACCGAGACTGCGTAGCGCCGAGCACTCGTCTGTGGCCCGGCATATTTGAAGGTGTTGGGCCACAGATGATCCAACCTTCGCCGCCAAGTCGGCGCGCATCAGGGGATATCGAGTTGTTCAGGACCCAAACGAAGCTCACATCCGGCATGCTTGGAGCATGATTCAGGAATCCGACATTCAGATCGGTTACAGCTATGAGACCGCTGAGCTTCGGGTCGACTTGACCGCTAGCGATGTCGCCGCTGGTTTTACAGATCACCATGATTATCAATGCCTGAGTATGCTCGGCTGGCCTGAAGCAGCGGACTGCCTTGCGACAGAGGAAGGGATCTTGCATCAGGCAGCTCTGTCGTCAGAGGCTGACGGCGTCGAAGCGATTCTTAAAGACCTTGCAGAAGAGGACGATGTCCAATACTCCGAGCTTATGGCTGCTGTCGGATACCTGGATATTGGTGTGGCTGGCCTGAGCTTTGCGCTGAGCGCATCAGGCGCAGCCACCTTCTATTCATGCTCTGGTGGGAGCGGGCACCATCATGCAGATTATCCGATCGTCGGGGTTATCCCTGACGCAGCCAGGGCTACAGCGATCGCCCGCCTGGCAAAAAGCGCTGGTTGCGGCATCGACCAAATTCACGGTAGGTGGTACATTTTTGGTCGATCTGTCTACGAAATGCATAATCTAGGTCAATTGATCTACGAAAGCCGGAAACTATTCGACAGCTTCCGGCGTCCGGAATGGTTCGTCGGGCTCGCGGATGCAATCGCTGACATTGATAGCTTCTAACCTTACCGACACTGAGACCGCAGCCCACAATCTTAGTTGACAGTTTTCTATGACCGCCGCGCGAGCCAGCAGTGACTTGACATAGATGCCGACGGGTGTCAGCCAAATTGTCCCGTACAGGATGTATGCTAGCCGAGCGATCGGTGGACAACAGTGAGAGCCGACGTGTGTGCGCTGTCATGTAGCGTGTATCTTCAATCGTGATACTGGTGTTATGTAAATAAACCATGGGTAACGCTGCCATCTCGCAGCGGTTGCATTAGTCTGGATCCTATGCTGCTCGATAGTGTGGACGATCAGTTTACAGTGGACGCTGTAAACCCATCTCAGGTTCGCATGATAGATCTCTTTGCTGGCCCAGGCGGTCTCGATGTAGCTGCAAAGTGGCTGGATATACCGTCTGTTGGCATCGAACTTGATGTGGATGCATGTGAAACACGACGTGCCGCCGGGATCGGAACTCGTTGTTCTGATGTGCGTAATCTATCTTTGCTGGATTGTTTTGAAAATGCAGATATTCTTACTGGCGGACCACCATGTCAGACATTTTCAGTAGCCGGTTCGGGCGTGGGTCGGAAAGCATTGGATCAGGTTCTGGAATTCATCCATAGAATGGATGCCGGGGAGGATGTTAGCGAAGATTTGGATAGCTTGGACGACCCTCGTACAGGGCTGGTTCTGCAGCCTCTTCGTTGGGCGCTGGCCGCAATGGAGAAGAATCGCTCATTCGCTACGATTGTGCTCGAGCAAGTGCCCACCGTCAAGCCGGTGTGGGATGCAATCGCTATTGTACTACGATCCAGGGGATACGAGGCAGAAGTTAAAGTTATTCGGACTGAGCAATACGGAGTACCGCAGACTCGCCGCCGAGCTATTTTGATCGCGCGTCACGGCAGAATTGTTACCTTTCCGAAACCCACACATCGTAAGTATGTTAAAGGAGTCGAGCAAAAGAGCGGTGACCAGGAATATTTGCCATGGGTGAGTATGGCAGAGGCATTCACTTCGCTGCAGCACCGTCCAAAAGAGTTTATCGTTGTCTCGAATTATGGAACCGGAGGGAAGCCTGATATACGAGGTCGCCGAACATCTAGCGAGCCGTCTGCGACAATCACAGGAAAAATTCGTCGAAATCGTCTTCAAGTCGGGAAATGTGACATAGATCGGCTGGAGCCGCGCGAAGCAGGACTATTGCAGACTTTTCCGATCGATTATCCGTGGGATGGGACAGATAAATATCAACAGGTTGGTAATGCGATTCCACCGCGGGTTGCTGTTCATATTCTGGCTGCCGCCGTTTTCGAAAAGAAGCCAGTCGTTGCCAGTCTCGACCAGGCTATAGCTAAGACTTGGGATGAAGCTCGAGCTGGAAAAATCCACATCGACCTGGAGGAAATGGACGATGTCGAAGGTAAACAGGACGTTCTTCTCATCGACGAAAATTTGAATGTAGTCGGCGCCTGAGTCCACAGATTCAATCGGTTGGAGAAAGCGCCGTTGCTCGGTTCATTATTTCCGCTCAAATGACAGCTATCGAACAACGGCAAGCCACTTACTTCTCGAGTTCGGGGAATTGTTCGCGCGTATCCTTTGCATCGAGCTCGATATCAATCGGATCGGAGGCTAGTGCCTTCATGCGATTATCCTCGGGCGCGCGAGAAAACAGAATTTCAAAGTAGTCTTGCCACTGCGAACGCGCCTTCTGGAGCAGTCCGTTCCAATCCGTGGCATCCATCCCGTCCTTCCTCAGCCTGTCGATCATTGCTTTAAATCCGGACGGCTTCTCCAGCTTATCGGCTACCATTAGTCCGGTAATGCTACGAACATCCGAATGCCGAACCGGCGTAACTTCACGGAGAGTGTCAATGTACCTCTGAAAGCGCGTTATATGGTCTAGGTCGGCAGTCTTTCCAGGTCTCATGAACTCTATCACCAGCAACTGATCTCCTGATCGGAGAACAAGGTCGACGCGAGAGTCCCATGCTCGCTCCTTGTCAAGTTGTTCTTTCCCGATCTCTTTGATCAGCTTATCGAGACTTCTTTCTTGGCGGAATGTTTCCCACTCTGGAGAAATCATCCACGGATTTTCGGCAATATAGTCGCGGATCGCATTTTCCAGCTCTCGGTTTCTTATACGCTCTTCGAGACCTTTCAACAGCTCGAGTTGGACTTTCACTCGTTCGGCGGCATGCAACGCGGACATTACGCGAGACTGCACAAGGATTTCAACAAGCTTGTCGGCATCCAAGTCTGACGAATCAGATAGCGTACTGATCAAATCTTGCAGCCGGCCCCCCTCCCACGCCATAAGTATGGCGTTTGAAAGGTCAGCGAATTGTTCATCCGACAACGCCGGTATGCGTGCTAGGGAGCTCAAAGCACGCCGTACTACCTTCTGCTCGTACTGTTCCAATCTGGCAAGCCTCTCGGAAAAGGGCGTTAGCCGTTGATTCATGGCGTCGACCTTTGCGGCAGCACGCCGCTCCTGCCACAGTCTGAGCAGTGACCTAATCCGATTCTGCCCCCAATCCAGGAGAGGACGAGCATCCTCTGATTCCCAGTTGATCCGTTGCCTTTCAGTCGATATCAAATCCTTTTGCTGGTCGTCGATATAGTCGGCTTGCACCCTTCCCGACAGGTAATTAATACCGTGCTGCCCGCCGAATCCTCCGCTAAGATTGAAGGCGAATGGCTTCTGGGCAAGCTTGTATCGGCTGAAAATCGATATACCAGAGAGTTCTTCCTGCTTTATTGGCTCCTTGTAGAATACAAACCTCCATCGTATTCTCTCACCGTTGGACAGCTCTTCTATGCCCCAGCCGTCGTTATCGACAACCAAATCGTTGGGCTTTTGATTCCGCTCGTAGTCGGCAGGATAATCGAATTCTACAGACTCGACATCCGAATCCTCGGATATCGGTGTTCCGTTGACTGCAACGCGAAAGTTCTCCGCTCGCTCCAGGAGGAGAAACCGTCTGGCCATACTCGCTCTGAATTGCTCTGGATTCGGCGACCGTTTGAGAGTCAAGCTTTTTAGCGTGAATCTTGTTCCATGTGATTCCTTGCGAGCTTCGTCAGGTCCTTCGTAAGCGAGCACCTCTACTTCCATCGGTTCGCTCGAATATGAATCGTCGTGTGTCAGGGCAACGATATCGAGGATAAACTTCGTATGCTCGCCGGTTTCTTTGCTGATCGTGTCTATTTCGACAAGTTCGGCTATCCCGAATCCGGCAAACTTGCCGATCCCTTTTCTGCCCATCACGGGCCTGCCCGATTGGGTCAGATCGGTGCCCGTAACAGCCCTTCGATTATATCCTACTTTGAGAAATCGCTCTTGACATTCTTTAAAGGTCATCCCGTCGCCGTTGTCGGATACGGTGATACCAGAACCCAGTTTCTTGATGGGAAGTGAGATTTCGACGGCCGACGCATCGGCATCCCACGCGTTAGATACCAGTTCGGCAATCGCGGCCACCGGAGACTGGTACATATCGATTCCAAGATGCTCGATCACCCGCCCATGAAAATGAATGTGGAGGCGGTTGTCAGTAAGCTCGGTCAAGTGCATCCTTCATATATCCGATCTGCTACCAACCGTCGCAGGCACTCGAGGGTTGGAACTTCATCCTTCTGATCGTAGAATCTCGCCGTACTTTTGTCTCGCCGAGCTCCGACCATCGCCTGCTGGAGTGGCATAGAGCTGGTCCAGCATCTACTACACTCGCAAGAACAGCAGTTGCCTTCGTAGGGGCTCGCAGAGTAAACCGAATGGTCTCGCCTGTTATGAAATGAGCCTTGCTCCTCGGCAGCGGCTGTCGAGGAACTTGGAGTTGGACAGCGCTCGCTCTCAGTCGCGTTAACTGTGCTCAGGAGGCGCGATTGGCAGGTGCACCGGTAGGTTCCCTGTGTTGTTCGCCTGAATCGCGACATGCAGCCCGATCCGAGTTAGCGGCGGCTTCGTCGGGATGGAATCCGGCCTCAATATGGCTTGCATAAACCGTTTCCCATGCGATTGCCCGTAACTCGGTATCCAGGGCATCTGCAGTAATAGCATCGAAGGAGACAAAAGGTCCGAGCCGAAGAAGTCTTTTCAAGAAGTCTCTGATCGTTTCACGTTCGGAGAGACCGTCGAGGGCAAGGCTGCTCCAAACTCTGAGAATCGACTTGATCAAATGAGGGCTTCCGCCCAGCGCCGACCGGCGAGCATATATCTGGTCGAACGAGGACTCACCGAGTATCTTTAGAGCACCGTACGGATTCACGTTCCAAGGATCATGAACCAGTTGGGCTCTCCACCAAAGCCGTCCGAAGACATGTCTCGTCAAGTCAGATCCCAGTACTCGGTCACCTGGTGGGTTCGGATATCTCCAGTGCGCTACATCCGGCAATAGAACGAGGGCGAGAAAGGCCCAAACGTCACCGGAGGCTGCTTCGACCGGTGCTAGATTCATCTCTCGGTGCAGTTGCTCGGCCAATGTTAGATCGAAGGACGTCTTTCGGATGGTCGTCAGGGGTCCTGGAAACCCAGCGCTTTCGGCAGCAAATACGACCATCTCTCGTACTTCGGCGAGACCATCGGTGCTGATCCGGGCGCCACCCGTGGCGACGAACACTGCCGAGTCGTCACTTGTTGCCCACCGGTGGGCCAGATCATCGATTGCGAGCGAGCGGTATTCAGCAGCCAGCGCTTTCGCACGAGCTTTCAGCAGGCGTGGATACAACCGGCTCATTCGATCCCCTCCAGCATATTGACTGCCGCCTGTATCTCGGAGGAGAACCAATTCACCGATTGCTCCGCCTGCATCCTGACATCGCGGATGGATCTACCGGTGAACAGGCGATCGAAAAGGCTGATCAGCTGCGCACCGAGCGACTCGTCCGGAAATACCGCTTCGTCGTCGAATTCCGGCTGTTGCAGTGCATGCTGAATCATGATTCTGGCCAGGTCCGCATACAGCACCGACAACATCATTGCATCTTGAGGTCGTGGACGGCCTGCATTTTTCAGCGCTTCCGCCACGGCAGGTTTTCTCTCGTTGACCAGCAGGAGGAGTGAACCCATTGTCGCTGCAGTCAAGTCCGATCCGATTTCCAGATACCACGCAGCATCATTCGGGTAGTTGGTATTCTCGAAATCGATGACTGCCATCGGGAATTGTGGTGCGTCGCCCTGTAGGCGGAGGTGTACCTGGTCGCTCCACAACACCGACCCGGCTCGGCGAGCCGCCGTCGGGCGGTCCGTACCCTCTCTTCGCTCGGCGAGGACCAGCACCGTATCGAGGATCAGGGTTCCACCGAGATCTGTGCCGGGCAGCTGAACATTCAGTTCTATGCGACCGTCGGTCCCCAACGATCGACGGTCCGCTGTTCCACGCAGTCGCGATCCCGTCGATGTCCAGACAACGGCCATCGCGAGCTCGGTATCCGCTGCCAGACCGGATTCCGTGCGTAAACGTTGCGCATCCACAGTTATCGAGCGATGGAGGGTGACCACGGTCTGATAGTCCCAGTGCGGATAAGCCTCAGGTAACGGAATGCGATCCCCGTCGATCTCCAGTTTCCAGCCCGCTGCCTTGATGGCCGAAGCGGTAGGAATCCGGTATGGAAGCGCGCGTACATGCATCAGCCCGTTATCGCTTCCACTCGCACAGAAATATCGGTCATGGTATCCGGTGCGGGCCGAACTACGGCCTTCCAGACCTGCGCCTCGCCGCCATCTGCTACGAGACTCTCTGTGTCAGTGAGCATTCCGCTGTCGTCTTCCCAGCCGATCAACTCGGGTTCGGCGGCACCGGCCGGCGGGTCACTCTCGCGGCCGCCGTCGGTGTTCAGAGCAACCGACAGTTCTGCACGGATTCGCTGGCGGCCGGTGACCGGCAGCCGGAATTCCTGTACGAGTACCGCGAAACCTGACCGTTCGTCGAGATACGGCTCGCCGACAAGGGCGATCCGCGGCCGTTGCTTACGCAGTGGCACCGAGTTCGATTCGTTCGATCCCAGTCTGTCCATCGAGGAGCCTTCGTCCGCCTCGACCACAGAGGCTCCAGAATCAGCGAAACTACCGTCCTGGTCATGTCGGCCCGGTTCGTAGATGATCTCCTCGTCCGTACCATCGGATACGCCCCGACGTTGTGGCCCTGGCGGTTTGGTGTCGCCGGGCCGACCGTAGTTCGTGGCGCTGCCGATTCCCCACGCGCCACCGACCAGCGGAGCGAACTTGTCGCTCGCCGCTCCCAACGACACCGCGGCGACGTCGGATTGGTGCCCGATGTTGAGCGCGATCAGTCGGTCGGCTGCCTCCTTCAGACGAGTGAAGGTGGTCCGGACGAAGGTGCGGTCCTGTTTCGACTTCAGCGATGGATAGTTCCAGCTGTCGTGGGTGGGTGGCTCCGCATCCGCATAACATTGGTCCATCTTCACGTCGGCCCGGAAAACACCGGCATACGAAAGCAATTCGCTCGCCGGCTTAGGTCCGGGCCAGTAGGTGACAACCAGCTCGGCGGGACGCATGAGGCATACATGGTGGACTACCCGGTCGAACCCGGCAGACTGCGCAGCAGCACTGGGCTCGAACGGGACTGCGATCCGTTTCTTCAAGCCCAGCCTGCCGAGCAATCGGCGAGGAGACTTGCAGTAGAGCGGAGATTCGTTGTCGCTCAGCATTTCCTTGTATGCCGATACGAAAAGATCGAGTGGCCGTTCCTTCGTGGGATCCGGGACTCTGTATTGAATACCGTCACAGGTGACAGCGAATCGCATAGGTGATACGCCGCGACCGTCGGGAATCATCTTGGGCCACAACTGCCAGGCGATGGTGTCGGCCAGATACTGTGCTGCTTCGGCGGGCGTACGATCGCCCAACTCGGGGTCGATGATCACGATCGTGGTTCCGGTCTCGGACCCTGTAAAGGGCTGTAGCCCTAGTTGCTGTGCAACCGACTCCGCTGCGGAACCGACCAGAGGCTCGATCACCTCGCCCGAATCATCGCCCCACCAGTGTCTACCGGTATAGCGTCTGGTGTCGGCTGCAGTTTCGGATCGGTAGCTTCTCCAGAGGGCTACGCCCATGAGTCTGGTCTCGAGACGGCCTTCATATCTGCAACGGGTATGAACCAGGATGACACCTGGTTTCGACATCAGATATAGAATTCCTTTGCCGAATCCGTAGGTTCCTCCGCCTAATTCCACATCCCGTGGTTCGCCCGAGTTGCGCATGAACGATACGAAGTCGCGATCGGTTTCCGTGACTTTGTCTGCGCGTGTGGACCCGCCGAGCCCTCGGGTCCCTCTATCCGAGATCAGTAGTGCTCGGATTATCCGCCCATTGAGGGCGGAGCGAAGGGGTAGATGTACATCGGCAGGGGCGCCGCGAAGCAGATGTTGACGCCAAGCCGATGATTCGGCCGCGCTGATGGTTCTCAGATCCACTCGATAGTCGACGGTTGCTGCGTTATCGAGTTTCGCATCCCAGCTGTTCTGGGCAGATTCTCGGATCAAGATCGTGAGGTGATCGAGGTCCGGCTTGCCCAGTTGATTTCGGAGCCCCTCGGCAGCGCTTGCGCCCTCCGGCGGATACGGGTGCGAGTACCATCGTGGCTCGATCATGCCGACTCCTGAACCATGGCACGAAGGTGCGCGCCGACCTCGTCGTCGTTCAATGGGTACGGGGGCTCCACACTCAAATCGACCGTGTAGTGAACATCGTGAACCTGCACGGGAACTTGCGCGGAACTCAGCATGGTGGATGTGAGTCTCGGAAAATTGCTGTCCACTCGATACCACCGTTCCTCGGCGGTTCGGAACTTGACGTCACGATAGTGGTCTATATCCGATGCTCGGTAGCCTGCGAGTACGAGCGCCGCGAGCACAGCTGATTCGTCGTCGGATGATTCCAGGGCTCGATCGATCAAATCCTGTAAGGACGGTCCGCTCAGATCCGGGGCGAGTCGGAACCAGGCCAGCAACAAGCCGCCCTCGGGTGCGTCCAATTGATCCAAACCATGAACTCGTATTCCTTTGTCGCCGAATGCTATGGATTCCTTCACTTCGACGGCGACACGGCCCGAGGAGAAGTCGTGGTGATGCCCTGTCGGGCCGCGCCAGACGGAATGGGAACTGGGGTTGATATCCAGCAGCCGCTCGAGGACCAGCAACTCCGCGTACAGCCCGGCGAGTTGCTGTGGTCGTAGCGAAGTTGTGTTCTGAAACAATGCGCGCCAATGGTCCAGTACTCGATACAGTCCTTTGACCGGCTGCTGTGCAGTCTCTTCAGTAGCCGCCAGAATATCGCCGCAAAGTGTCGTAAATACGTCGTTGAAGTCACGATGAAAGCAGGTCAGATCGGCATATACTCGATAGCTCTCGCTGGTTTGGAGAGGGCGCCTCGAAAGCTGGAGTATCGGTCCGTTCAGTCCTCGCCGTATTGTTTGTCGAGAGTCGACGGGTACAAGTATGTGCCTGAGGCCTGAAGAGTCCACCGCAGCAGCGACGTTCCCGTTCGTTGTCTCGACCGGAAGATCGGAGACCCTGATGGTGGTGTCGGAGGCCGATGGCGATGACTCCAATATGGACCAATGATCTTCGATTATTGCGCGGAGGCCGGAGCTCATGCCATGTCCTCGGAGACCACCGCGCTATAATCGATCTCTTCCACTTCGACGCCCGAAAGATCCGCAGAAATGTAGTCGGCCTCCCAGGGGACGGTACTGTCCGGACCTGCAGGCTGTGGAAATACCAGACCGACGCCTATAACATGCTCCGGGGCGTCCAGCGGCGTTCTGGGGTTACTGGCATTCGGTTTCGGCTGTCGCTCCGGCTTGGATTCTTTGTCTATGGGATACAGCACCAAGAGTCCGGTGTCCGGCAATTGAGCGGTGCGCTGCTTCTTGATCTCTTTTTCGTCCATGTTCGAAATATCGCCGGCGAGGTCGAGTGCTGCATCTCGTCGGCTCATGAGAGTCTTGATGTCCGCAAAGTCGTCGCTTGCTGTGATCGCAGCGCGAACGATTCTTCCGACACTGACTCCGGTAGCGAAACTGAAGTCATGCCGAGCTGGGGTGACGGGATTCCCGACAATTGCGAGATTCCATCGGCGGAGAGCTCCGCCGTTTCGATTCCGGGCTCGGATGTATCGAGAGAGCATTTGCCCGTTGCATTCCTGAGACTTCTCGTGGAACTGATAGTTCTCGATGAAATCCAGCACCAGGTTCGACGGTACATCGCGGAACAGATATCGACCCTGAGCCTCGGATTCCTCGTCGATGCTGCGGAATTTCAGGGTTTCGGTCACAAGTTTCTGTGCGGCACGTTGGTTGTTGATCAACCAGGCCGAATCTTTGTGAAAGTATCGTGTCTGGATGCGCTGGCCACCGTAACCGGCTTGCGCCCGAACCGCATCCTGCATCTTGGCCGCAGCGGTAACGCGGAGGGCGGGGTGAGTACGGAGACGGACTGCGAATTGGAGTGGTGTCTTGTCCTCGGTCAGATAGATATCGATGCCCTTGCGCATCTCGGTTTCGACCGTTGCAAGGTGTCGGAACCACTCCTTCAGCTCGTCGGTCATCCAAATTCTCGGGAGATCTTCATAGCCTCTCCGGTACCCGAACCATCTTCCCATTTGGAGAAGGGTGTCGTATATGGATACGGCGCGTACGAAATAGCTGACGAGCAGGCCCTCGAGAGTGAGGCCACGGGACAGCGTGTTGCCGCCTACCGCTATTGCCACCACCGGGCCGTTCTCGTAGTCCAATCGATCGGTACTGAAAGAGTTGTCCATGATCACCCGGCAATCCCTCAGTACTCCGGGCAACTCGGTCATCAGTTGGTCGAACGTCACCGGCGTTTCATCGAAATCTACTGCCGGTACGCGCGCTGTCTCCGAATCCCAAAGCATTCGCAACCGTTCGATGGTTGCTTTCTCCTGCAGGCAGCGGACAGTCTTACTTCTCAGTGCCTCCAGCGGCTGACGGAAGCTCAGGTGAACCGATGTTCGGACACTGGTGTGGATAAGCATGGTGGAGTGTGGATTCCCGGTGCCCCGGACCCGCCGGGCGGCTGTACCCATCCAGAAGTATTCGAGTGCCTGCCGTAGTGACTCCGTCAGCACCGGTTCGAAGTCTTCGGCGTCCGCTTTGGTCAAGGGACGAACGCTGGCGACGTCATCTTGCGGGACAGTCCGAATCATGTCGTAGCCATCGTCGACATCGGTGGGATCTTCACCGTCCAGGGCGTAACGACCGAACAGCACCTCGGTCCCGAAATGTCCCTCGGGCTTCGGAAGGTTGACGATGAAGTCCTTCGGATACAGGTCCTCCGCCGACGGGTTGATGAGAAGGTTGGCGAACGGTGACGCCGTGTAGCCGACGTATCCGACCTTGGGCAAGGTAGCCAGAAGCTTCTGAATCAGGGGGTTGATCGTCCTCGAGGCCACTGTCGCTTGATCGGCTTCGTCGTCGATTACCAATGTCGGTGTATCAGCGAGATAGTCGGACGCATCATCAAGCCACTTGACCAACTTCCGGAGAACCGGGGCGTTCTTCTTGACCACGCAGAGCACGTGGGTCTTGTTGGATTTTCCGAAATAGCTCGCCGGGTTGGCCGTTGGTGTGAAGTCATGGTCCAGCTGAGTGATCTGGGTCCAGTCCGCGGGGTTCGGCTCGACGAGTTGCTGAATCAGTCGCGCCTGAGTCTGCCGTCGGAGTCCATTATGAATGCCGGCCAGCACGATGAAGAGCTTGTACCCTCGGTCGGCGGCTTTCGCCATCGTCGCAGTGAAGTTGGTGGTCTTGCCCGACTGAACGTATCCGACGACGAGTCCCCGTGCGGTGAAGGCTTTCTCGTGCGGGTGGTTCAGCAGCGAGACGATTCGAGTAGTCGACGCATCGAGACTCGAGATGGCCGGCTCCTTCGACCAGCCGTCTTTTTCGAGGATGCGGACGAGAGCCGGCCAGCAGCGATCGTCGGGGCGCGGACCTGTGTACCAGGTGTATCGGTTGTCCAGAACGACCGAGCGCGGTTCCTCCATCTCACGGATCTGGATCAGATCGCGCTCGTGTCGCTCCCGAATCTTCTCGATCGTCTGGCGGTCGACGCCGAGTATGGCCAGCCGCTTGACGGCGTCATCCGGCGTAGTCGCATCGAGCAGCATCCTGAAAACGTCATACTGATCGTCGACAGGGTCGACCATTGGCTCTCCTCGTTTGCCTGACTGCTCGGGACGCAGCCCCCATGTCCTTGGTAA
Source organism: Nocardia sp. BMG111209 (assembly GCF_000381925.1). Lineage (NCBI taxonomy): Bacteria > Bacillati > Actinomycetota > Actinomycetes > Mycobacteriales > Nocardiaceae > Nocardia > Nocardia sp. BMG111209. The sequence continues at coordinate 590,250 of NZ_KB907308.1, read as the reverse complement.
GCGTCCGGTCCGAAGGACCTGTTACAACGGTATATACAGGGTCCGACAGATCTGGGTACCCATGTTCCGGATCTGTAGATTCATTCGATGCGCGCGGAAACGGACGTCTGCAGTTGACCAGACCCAGGTGGCTTGCAGTCGGTGCAGGTCATTCCAATGAGTTCGAACTGTGGACGGGGCCGGAACCGCATGGATTGCGGGCGCATCTGACGAGCTTCAGCTAGCACCGGGCACCAGTAACCGACTCAACCCCAGGCTCAGAAGGCTGAGACCGCGCGCCGCTGCCCGCCTCCGTCGGTGACGGGGCGGGTGGCGGCGAGTGCAGGGCCGGTCAACTCTGTTTTCGGGCCACCGGTTCGCCTGTGGGAGCGAAGTATTCACTGGGGTGGTGGAATCGGTTGATCCGCGGCCGGCGGGCTGGGTCGACATGGATCGGCGGGATCCAGTGCGTGCGGCCGGCGTCGCGTTTCCCCCGGGTGGCGGTGGCTGTGCCCCATGCGGTGGTGTCTGTGCCCGCCTGCTGGTGGTGGGGTTCGCAGACGAAGGTCAGTTGGTCGGCGTCGGTGGTGCCGCCGGCGGACCATTCGGTGCGGTGGTGTACCTGGCAGAGGTAGCCGGGTTTGGTGCAACCTGGGAAGGTACAGCCTATGTCGCGGGCGTGCAACACTATTCGCTGGTCGGCGGTGGCGATTCGCTTGGTGCGGCCCAGGTAGAGGGGGCGGCCGTCGTGGTGGTCGAACAGGGCCAGGTAGTGGTGTGCGTGTGAGGCCAGGCGTAGTGCGTCGCCGATGGAGATCATGGCTCCGCCGCCGGTGGCTATCGGTGGGCCTGCGATGGGAGACGGTGAGGCTGCGGTGGCGATGCTGGTTCCGGGTGCGACCTGAGCTACTGCGTCTTCCAGTTCCTGCAGTGTCATCGACACGATCACTGTGACGGGTAGGCCGCGGTGCTGGCCGAGTCGGCCCGAGGCGATGCTGTCCCGCATCACTGCTTTGAGTGCGTCGTGTTGCCGCTGCGCGGCGTTGCGGGAATCGCGCTGTGCCGCAGCTGGATCCGGCTCGCCGTCGGTTACGGGGGTGGCGTCGTCGGGGTTCAGTAGGCCGGGCTTGGCGTACTTGGCGAATACCGCTTCCAGGCATGCGCGTAATTCTGGGTCGGCGGTTACCGTGCACTTCGTCATCAGATCCGGGCCTTGGCGGCCCATGGTGAAGCCGCGTCTCCGGGCACGGTCCGTGTCGGTGAAGGTGCCGTCCGGGTTGATCATCGCCTCGAGTTTGTCGGCGACCTTGCGCAACTGGTCCGGGCGTAGGTCGCGGGCCTGGCCGGCGAGCATGCCTTCCGCCTCGGCTCGGGTGGCGGTGTCGACGGCGACCGGTAGCTGGTGCATCACGTCTCGGATGATCTTGACGTGGGCGGGTGCCAGGGCACCTTCTCGGTGGGCGGTTGCGGTTTCGGACAGGACGGGTGCCAAAGTCTCACCGGTCATTCCGATGTGATGGGCAAGATCGTCGGCGGTGCGCCAGCGGGCGCGGGCTTCGGCCGGTGTGATGCGGAGGCTGTCGGCGAGAGTGTCGACGAGGTTGTTCGCTGGGAAATCGGTATTCGACCACTGCTCTTGTAGTTGCGCGGTCCACTCGAGGCTTGCGGCGGGCAGCATGCGAATCACGGTCTCTACCCGGCGGATCAGGGTGAGTCGGTCTCGGTTCGAGAATGCTCGGGTGGGCAGGTTCGAGATCTGGGAAGCGGCGTCCTCCAGGGCGCGGAGGATGCGCTCCGCGGTGGGGTCGCTGACTGCTTCGGGGCTCGAACGCATGAGCTAATTCTATCGGTTCGGGGATCGGACACGCCAGCGAAAAGTTCGCTCTGCCAGGGCTTTCGGGTGTGTCGGGTCGAAAGTTGTTTCGATGATTCGGCGGCTTGCCGGGCGCGGCGGATCGGCGGATCCGCCGGCCCGGATGTGGCATCGTCAGGCCAGGCAGAACAGGCAGTGGACCACCGCGGCCTGCTGGAGGATCGCCGCGTCCTTGGCGATCGTGATCAGGGCGCCGGTCAGCGTCAGCAACTTGTTCGTGCCGATGACCTCGAGGATTCGGTTCTGTTCGGCGTGCACGATTCCCGACTTGAAGTCGCCGTGCCAGTCGGCGGTCAGCGACAATTCGGGGGTCTGCTGGCTCGGGCCGTTCCAGAGGGCCTTGGGGGTATATTTCTGCAACACTGCCGGGGCGTTCAGGTGATTCGGGTTGACGATCGCGCTCTGTAGCAGGAAACCCTCCTGGTTCGACAGGCATTTCCCGAAGGGGGTGTAGAAATTCACGCTGACGTTGGCCGGCACGATCGTCTGGCGATCGAAATTCGCTTCGCCGTGGGATGAAATGATGTAGGTGGCCATGGTGGCTCTCCGTCCGGACTCTCTGGTCTCGTCGAAATTTTCTGCGCGACGTGGTCACGCAATGCCCCGAGCGGTATCAGTATCGCCCCGAAGTCCGTGTGCTGGTCCGGATTTCGAAAAGTCGGAGCCGAAGCCTACCGACCCCTCGGTTGTCATTGTGTGCACTGCGGAGATTGTTTACCCGGTGGGGTATTTGTCTACTTTTTCGAGGGACCGATTCGAAATCCGAGAATTCATGGCTCTCGGTGGAGGGTTCGGCCGGTGGAATGCGGCGTGCCGGTGCTTGCCAAGCGGAACCGCGTTCCGTATCGTGTGGGTAGCGGAACGCGGTTCCGCTTCGGCTCGGCCGGTGAGCGTGCCGGCGCTATCGGAGGATGGAGGATGATCATGCTGGATCACGTTGTGGGAGTGGCACTGTGACGGCGGGTGGGATCGCGCCGCGATTCGGCATCGCCACCGCTCCGATGCAGGTCGACTACGCGGATGTGCAGCGGGTCTGGCTCGAGGCGGACGATGTGCCGCAGATCGAGCACGCCTGGTTGTTCGACCACCTCATGCCGATCGCGGGGGATCCGGGCGGGCCGATATTCGAAGGGTGGACGCTGCTTTCGGCGCTCGCCGCGCAGACGCGGCGGTTGCGGCTCGGATTGTTGGTGACCAGCAATCGGTTTCGGCCGCCGGCTGTGCTGGCCAAGATCGCCGCTACGGTCGATATCGTTTCCGGTGGGCGGCTCGATTTCGGGATCGGGGTGGGTTCGCGGCCGAGTCATCCGCTGGCTCGGCGGGAGTACGAGGCCAACGGGATTCCGTTTCACGACACCGCCGATGCCGTGGCCGGTTTCGCCGAGGCGTGCACGGTGATCCGGCGGTTGTGGACCGAGACCGAGCCGTTCGATTTCGCGGGTGAGCACATTCGGCTCACCGGTGCGTTCTGTAATCCGAAACCCGTGCAGCGGCCGTATCCGCCGATTCTCATCGGCGGGCGGGCGAAGGCCACCTTGCGGGTGGTCGCCGAGCATGCCGATATCTGGAACATTCCCGGGGGCGATATCGACGATGTCGTCGAGCGCAGTGCGATGCTGGATCGGTACTGCGGTGAGATCGGGCGCGATCCGTCCTCGATCGTGCGGTCGATCCATCTGCCGGTTTCCTATGAGCGGCCCGAGGCCACTCGGGCGGCGGTCGATGCCGCGTTTGCGGCTGGGTTCGGGCATATCGTGCTGGGGTTGCCGTCGCCGTTTCCGGTCGGGGTGGCGCGGTGGGTCGCGGCGGAGATCATCGGTGGCTGAGTAGGCCGGTCAGGTGGCCTCGAACAGTCGCACGGCCTCGTCGCGGGGGAGTTCGCTCGTGCCCACGGATACGTCGATGTGCGGATAGTGGTGGCGTACCGCGTCGGCCAGGGCGGTGAGGCGTTCGGTCATGACGGCGGGATCGTGCAGCTGGGTTTGGGTGAGGCCCTCGAAGCCGGGAAATCCGTCGGCGACCATGGTCAATTCCGGATTCTCCACGATGTTCCGGTAGAGGACGAAACGCGCGCTGGTCACGGCGGAGGTGTCGATGCGACCGGTGGTCGTCAGCACTCGGTCGCTGACGCCCTCGACGATATTTCTCGCCGAATGTTGTTCGGCGGCCATCCATTCCGCTTCGACCCGGCTCTTGTCGATGCCCAGGACCATGCCGGCGGGATGGAAGCGTGGCAGGCCGTCTCGCACATCGGTCCAGCTGGTGATCGTGCCGTAGACGTCGGCGATCTCGGTAGCGTCCGTGAGATAGACGACGCCCTCGGCGGTGCTGTGGGCGGCGGTGCGAATGTATCCGGTTTCGCCGGCCGCGACGTCCGAGCGGAATGCGCGGGGGAAGATCTGATCGCATTGCCAGAGGCGAGCTCCGTTGTAGAGGGCCTCCGGATCCGGTCTCGGTGCCCTGGTCATCGGCGCGGGATGCTCCGCGACCAGCTTTTCGGCGGCGTTCTCGATGCCGGCCGCCTCCGTCTCCGCGTCGCGGCCACTGCGGACCACGCGTTCCACCATGCGGTGGACTCGGTCGTAGCCGTTGGCCAGGTTCTCGCCGATGGCCGAAACATCTTCTGCCAGAACATCGGTGACCTGTTTGATCACCCGCGCGATCGATCGGCCTATCGGCGCGGTCATCGGGATACCTTGTGACGTCGGTGTTCTCGGACTTTCGGCTGCCTTTCGAGGTGCTGCGATTCGGTGTCGCGCGGAATCGGTCCGGCGGGGTGTGCTACGCGGAAGACGACAGGCTACCGTGCCCGCGGAGACACCGGACGGTAGTCGCGGGAGCCGGTTCAGCCAGGGGCGCAGCGGTTTCCGGACGGGATTCGCGTGGATGTTGCGTTCGCACTCTTTACGCATACCCTGCGGCGGGCGGTCCGGCTACGCTGCGACCATGAGGATGATCGCGGCGCTGCTGGTCGGCCTGCTGGGGGTGGGTCTGCTCACGGGATGTGGGAGCGACACGCACTCCGACAGTTTCTCGCGTTCCGTCGACGCCGGGCCGGGGCCCGGCGCGCCACCGGTCATGAAGGAGCAGGCCCCGGCCCCGGCGCAGGGCACCGGCTCCACCGATCCGGTGACCGATCGCAAAGAGGTTGTCACCGGCAATGTCTCGATCACCACCTCGGATCCGATCGGGGCGGCCGCGAAGGTGGCGGATCAGGTGCGGGCCGTCGACGGCCGGATCGACAGCCGATCCGAGGAACCGGGTATCGGGTCGACGAAAGCCCATGCGGAGCTGACGGTTCGGATTCCCGCCGACAAGACGGACTCGTTCCTGGCAGCGTTGAAGGCGGACGGGCGCGTCACCAGCGTGACCACCAAACGCGAGGACGTCACCATGCAGTGGCAGGACCTCGACGCGCGGATCAAGGCGTTGCAGGCTTCGGTGGACCGGTTGCGGGCGCTCGTCACCAGTGCCGCCAACACCGCGGATCTCATTTCCGCCGAGAATGCGTTGTCCTCGCGGCAGGGCGATCTGGACAGTCTCACCGCGCGCAAACGACACTTGGACGAGCAGATCTCGTTGTCCACCATATCGATCGATCTGAGCACCGACGAGCCGGCCTGGTCGCAGCCGGACAGTTATTGGGATCGGGTGGTCAAGGGCTGGCATTCGCTGCTGGCAACATTGAAGGCGACCGGGAATGTATTGCCGTGGGTGGTCTTCCTGCTGTTGCTCGGCGGCATCGTCTGGGGTGTGCGGCGCGCACTGCGCCGGGGGCGTGGGGCGAAGGTGGGTCCGAAGACGGCCGCGGCGCGCACGGCCGGCGCGGACGTTCCCGGATCGACAGCCGTCGGCGGAGCGGCCGAGGCCGAGGATCCGAAGTCTGCTGAATCTCGGGGACGTGCCGAGGCCGCGAATTCTGTTGCGACCGAACAGGCTGTCGCCGCTACCGAGCCGGGGCAGCCCGCTGAGCCTGGCGGGTCGGCACAGCCCGCTGAGTCTGCCGAGCCCGCGCAGCCTGCCGAGTCTGCAAGACCGGCCGAGCCTGCCGAGTCGGCAGAACCCGCCCCGCCGGTAAATCCCGCTGAACCTGCCGAGCCCGCACAGCCCGCCCCGTCGGCAAAACCCGCCGCGCCTGCCGAGCCGTCACAGCCTGCTGAGCCGGCAAGACCGGCAACACCCGCCGAGTCGGCAACACCCGCCGACCCGGCGAAACCCGCAACACCAGCGAAACCCGCAACACCGGCCGAGCCCGCAAAGCCCGCCGGGACCGCAGAACCCACAAAGCCCGCAGACACCGACCCGACCGAGAAAGGCACTGCGGCACAGAAGAACCCCACCCCCGAGTGAGCCGCCCGGACCGATCCCCACCCGTCCCCGCGATTTCCGGTCGCGGCCGGTGACCTGGCCGATTACGCTGTGCCGCGGCACGGCCCGGCCGGGCCGCGAGTGCCGTTTCGGGATGAGGAAAGAGGGCGGCCAGAAGTGACCAACGACATCGTCGCGATCGTGCGGCAATACGAAAAAGGTGTCGTATTCCGGCTCGGGAAGGTGCAATCGGTGCGGGAGCCGGGGCTGCGGTTCATGCTCCCGTTCGCCGATCGCATGCAGAAGGTGAGCATGCGGACGGTGACCATGCCGATCGCGTCGCAGCAGGTGATCACCCGGGACAACGTGTCGATCGCGCTCGCCGCGGTAGCCTACTTCCGCTGCGTCGACGCCGCGTTGTCGCTGGTGGCGATCGAGGATGTGCGGCAGGCTATCGATCAGATCGCGCAGACCACGGTACGAAATGTGATCGGGCGCACCACACTCGATCACGTGCTGTCCGAGACCGAGCGGCTCAACGAGCAGATCAAGGAGATCCTCGACGCCACCACCGAGAAGTGGGGCGTGCTGGTCGAATTGGTGGAGCTCAAGGACATCGAGCTGCCGGAGTCGTTGAAGCGGGCCATGGCCCGGGAGGCCGAGGCGGAACGAGAGAAGCGGGCGAAGATCATCGCGGCCGAGGGCGAGGCGTTGTCGGTGGCCAAACTGGCCGAGGCGGCGGATGTCATCGCCGCGCATCCGATCGCGTTGCAGCTGCGGAATCTGCAAGTGCTGTCGGAGATCTCGGTCGAGCACAACTCGACCATCGTGTTCCCCGCGCAGTTCCTCGACAGCGTCCGCGCGATCGGCGGCTTCGTGCAGCAGGAGATCGGGGCGAGCTGATCCGGTGGTGGCACGGTCAGACTCTGACCGAATCGGCCGTGCCACTGACCGTTCCGGCCCGCGATCTGGGCCGCTACACCGTCCCGGCGTTCAATTCGAGCAGGTCGCGAGTATGGCGGCCGGACGAAATCGCTGGGAAGGAAACGACGATGACCGAGTTCGTGACGCTCGAGCACGGGCGGATCGCATGTGATGTGGTCGGCGACGGACCGCTGGTGGTGCTCTCGCACGGTATGGGAACGTGGCGGCGGGACTTCCGGCATCTCGTCGGGCCGCTCGTGGCGGCGGGGTATCGGGTGGTGAACGCCGATATGCGCGGCCACGGGGAGTCCAGTACGCAGTGGCCGTCGGTCACCGGGAAGGCCGCCATCAGCCGCACCGATGTGGCCGACGATCTGCTCGGTGTCATCGCGCATTTCGGCGGACCGGCGGTGATCGTCGGACATTCGCTGTCCGGCGGAGCGGCGACGATCGCCGCGGCGAAGGCCCCGGAGTCGGTGCGGGCGATCGTGGAGATCAATCCGTTCACCCGGGTGCCGAGTCTGGATGCCGGTGCGCTGCTGCGGATTCGGCGCTACCGTCGTGGCTTGCTGTTGCTGGGCGCCACCCAGATGTTGCGGCGACTCTCGTGGTGGCTGCGTTATCTGCGCGTGGCGTATCCGACCCGGCCCGCCGACTTCGACGATTACCTCACCGCGCTCGCGGCGCAGCTCCGCACGCCCGCGCGGTGGGCGGAATTCATGAAGACCGCCCGCACGAATCCGGCCGACGCGCAGGCGCGGCTGGGTGACGTGCGCTGTCCGGTCCTGGTGGTGATGGGTGCGCTGGATCCGGATTTCGCCGATCCGGCGGCCGAGGGCGCGGCCGTCGTGGCCGCGTTGCCGGCCGGGCTCGGGCGGGTCGCGATGATTCCGGGCGGCGGGCACTACCCGCACGCGCAATCCGCGGACGAGGTCGCGGCGCAGCTGGTCCCGTTCCTGGACCGGCACACGGCCCGGGACGGCCGGGCGCTGCACCTGGGATGATGGGCAGATGCCCGGCCCCCGCACCGTCGTCTTCGTCGTCTTCGACGGTATGCAGATGATCGAACTGGCCGGTCCGATGGATGTTTTCGTGGCCGCGAACACGATGGCCGATACGCCGCGGTACCGGCTGGTCACCGCCTCGCCGACCGGCGGGAACGTCACCGCCGACGGTGGTCTGCGGATCGCGGTCGACACGTCGGTGCGCGCGGCCGCGGCGAGCGGCGAGATCGACACGATGATCGTCGTCGGCGGCGCCGGGGTCTTCGCGGGTGCGGTCTCGGCCGAGGTGGTCCGTGATCTGCCCGCGCTGGCGCGCGGTTCCGGCCGGGTGGCCTCGGTGTGCGCGGGTGCGTGGCTGCTCGCCGCCGCGGGTCTGCTCGACGGTTATCGGGCGACCACGCACTGGACCGGCACCGAACTGTTCGCGAACCGGTATCCGCGGGTCACCGTCGAACCCGATCGGATCTATGTGCACGACCGCGATCGCTGGACCTCCGCGGGGGTGTCCGCGGGTATCGATCTGGCGCTCGCGCTGGTGGAGGCGGATCACGGTGGTGAGCTGGCCCAGTTGATCGCCCGGCTGTTCGTGGTGTTCGCGCGGCGGCCCGGCGGGCAGACCCAGTTCAGCGCGCAGCTGCGAACCCAGCCCGCGCGGACGCCGGCGATCCGGGCCGTGCAGCAGTGGCTGCCCGAACACCTCGGGGAGGATCTGTCGGTGGCTGTGCTGGCACGGCGCGCGGGCCTGAGCGAACGGCACTTCGCCCGCGCCTTCCGGGCCGAGACCGGTTGCACGCCTGCGGCATTCGTGGAGAATCTGCGGGTCGAGGCGGCCCGGCGGCTGCTGGAGTCGACGGAGCTGACCGTCGGCGCCGTCGCCCGCGCGGTCGGCTATCGGCACGGCGAGACGCTGCATCGGGTGTTCGCGCGCCGGCTGGCGACAACTCCCGAGCGGTATCGGCAGCATTTCGCCGTCGCGAGTGCGTGAGCTGCTCGGCTGTGCGGCAACGTCATCCGGCCGGTCGGAGCTCCAGGGCCCCGCCGGCCAGGACCCGCGCCAGGGCCCGCCACCGCCGATGCCGCCAGCGGAACATCAGCTGCGCGAACGCCCGGGTGCCGAATCCGAGGACGCCGTCGTCGATCTCGATCTCGTCGGTGTAGCGGCAACTGGTGTCGGTGAGCGGTTCGAAGGTCAGACGATGGTTCCAGGTGCGCACCGAACCGCCCCATTCCTCGGTGCGAATCTCGGTGGGGGACATCTCGATCAGACGCAGATGGTGATGCCAGGCGGGGATGATGCCGAACCACCACAGCCGCGCGGAACCCGCCATGCCGGGTTCGAGATGTTGCGGCAGTTCCAGATTCGGGGTGGAGAGGAACGGGTGGACGAGATACTCGAACAGTTCGGGGGTGTAGGCGAGGGCGCACGCCGTGGTGGCGGGCAGGGGGAGTGTGGTAGTTAGGGTTACCTTACTCATGGGGATATGGTGTGCCGCCGGGGCCCGTTCCGCAAGAGCTGCGGTCACATCCGCATTCGCGCATGGGTCGGGCCCGGCCGGAATACCCCGCGCCGGTCCGGGGTTCGATCCGTCCATGACCCTGCGTATCGGCGTCGCCCCGCACCGGCTCTGGGCGGCAACGGAATCCGAACTCGACGATGTGGTGGAATCCGCCCGACTGGCCGAGCGGCTCGGATTCGATCATCTGATCGCGGGCAGCCACGTCCTCGACACCGAACTGGGCCCGACGCTGGAGCCGCTGACCATGCTGTCGGTGATCGCCGGGGCGACCTCGCGCATCCGGTTGGCCACCAGCGTGCTGATCCTGCCGCTCTACCACCCGGTCGTGCTGGCGAACCAGACGGCGACGCTGGACCGGCTCTCGCGCGGCCGGTTCACCCTCGGCGTCGGAACGGGTTGGCACGCGGGCGAATTCGAGGCGGTGGGGGCGCCGTTCGCGGAGCGCGGCCGCCGCGCCGACGAGTACCTGGCGACGCTGCGGACCCTGTGGGACAAGGGTTCCGCCGAGGTGAAGATCGCGATCGCGCCGCGCACCGCGGGTGGTCCCGAGGTCTGGGTGGGCGGCGGCAGTGCGGCGGCGCTGCGCCGGTCGGTGCGCTTCGGCGACGCTTGGCACGGTTCGGGTCTGGACCCGCAGGGTCTGCGCGAGACCCGTATTCGGCTCCGCGAGCTGGCCGATCGGGAGCAGCGGCCCGAACCGGCCGTCACCCTCGGTGGTTTCCTGGTCCCGCCGGGTTTCGAGGCCGCGGTATAGGCGCCGGGACATCATCTCGGTGGCGAGCGGCCCACCGCGGCGAGTGTGCGCGCGGAACTGGCCGAGTTGCGCGAGGCCGGCCTGACCGCATACTCGCTGTGGCTGCCGGTGCCGACATCGCAACTGGCCGAGGCGCTCTCGTGGGTCGCCGCGGAGGTTCTCGGCCGGGTGTGACGGAAATCTTTGTCACTTGGGCAGATCGGGCTCCAGCGCGGTGGCGTACTTGACCGCGATCTTGCACGGCGGCAGATCGCCCGGCCCGGCCTTCGCTCCGGCCCGCCACACCACCAGCACCTCGAACATGCCCTGGGCCGCCGGCATGGCGGCATAGCAGCGCAGATGATCCGGGTCGATGGCGACGGCGGTGAAGCCCGCGCGGGGACCGATCTTCACGTCCCGGAAGTCGGTGACGGTGCCGTTCTCGCGGCCCTGCGCGAGGGTGCGGCTCGTGGACAGCAGCGATACCAGGTACTTGTCGGAATCGGTCGGCTGCCAGTGGCATACCAGCCAGGTATCGCTCTGGGTATCGTCGACGCCCTTGGTCTTCGGGTCCAGGCCGGCGCCGCGCAGGGCCTTGTCGCCGAGGTCGGAGCACGGATCGAACAGGCGGCCGCCGCTGAAGGTGGTGGTGGGTGCGGCGCTGGTCTGCGCGGTCGTCGTCGTGGCGGCGCCGGTCCCCGCGGTCGCCGTGGTGGAGGTCTCCCCGCCGCCCCCACCCCCCGACGAGCAGGCGCCCGCCGCCGCGGCGGCGACGATCGCGAGCAGGATCCGGGGTCCCGGCGAGCTGATGAGCGGCGGCATCGGCGACTCCTGTCCTGAGGGCAAATAGTCAGCAAACAGACTAGCCGGTGTTCGAGCGGGTGATGGACAGTTGATGCGGCATTACGGCTACTTCGAGTCCGTGGCGAATTCGTGACGATCCGGCTGCGGCCACCGACGCGACCGCATCGCGCCGGAACACGCACACGATTAGATGATTGCCTAATAGTCGAATAGACTGACCCGGTGCGCGGCCTGAACCATCCGGCGATCGAGGGCATCGACCTGGTCACGGTGCTGGCCGCACTGGGGGATCCGGTGCGGCTCGGGATCGTGGCCGAGCTGGCCGACGGCGCCGAACACCCTTGTGTCGCATTCGATTTCGGGATCACCGCGGCGAGCATGTCGCATCACTTCCGGGTGTTGCGGGAAGCGGGGCTCACCCGGACGCGGCAGGAGGGCAGACATCGCCGCCTCACCCTGCGGCGGGCCGAACTCGACCGCCGCTTCCCGGGACTGCTGGCGCCGCTGCTCGCCGCCGCCCGCGACCGCGCAACCCACCGAACCTGAACGAGGGGAACCGATGTCGGATCTGAACATTCGCGAATGGGGCGACGGCGACCGGACCGCCGTGCTGATCCACGGGCTGACCGCCGAATCCACCAGTTGGTGGCGGGTCGGGCCCGCGCTGGCCGATCGTGGCTATCACGTCTACGCACCCGATCTGCCCGGACACGGCCGTAGCCCGCGTCTTTCCGGTTACCGGCTGGAGTCGGTGGCCGACGCCGTGGCCGAGGCGATCCCGGGCGAACCCGAACTGGCCCTGGGACATTCCCTGGGTGCGCTCGTGCTCGCCACGATCGTCGATCGGGTGCGGCCCGCGCGGGTGGTGTACGAGGATCCGGCCTGGCTCGCGGGTCATCCGGCGATCGCCGAAGCCTTTCGCGCCCAGAAGAACTGGACGATCGAGGACGTCCGCGCGGCGAGTCCGCGGTGGGCGCCGCAGGCGTGGCAGTTCAAACTGGATGCGTTGTCGCACTGGGACACTCGGACCCTGGAGGTGGTGGACGGCTTCCCCGGCTACGATCCCGCGCCGCCCGCCGCCCCGGCGCTGCTGTTGCTCGCCGACCCCAGCGCCACCGTCGCACCGGAGCGGGCGGCCGAATTGGCCACGCGCGGTTTCGAGGTCCGCTCCGTCGCCGATACCGGTCACGTGATCCACAACGACGATCTCGACGGATTCCTCGCCGGACTCGACGGCTGGTGGTGACGGTCAGCGCACGAAGACGAGGACCTTCCACGGCAGATTGACCGGCTGGTGGTGACGGTCAGCGCACGAAGACCAGGACCTTCCACGGGAGATTGACCGGCGGGCAGCGGTGGTCCTCGTCGGCGCCGCAGCGGCGGTGCGCGGTGAGATCGCCGAGGCCCTGGCCGATCACCAGGTAGGTCGCGGAACTGTCACCGTTGGATTCGGTGGTGCTGTGGGTCTGGTACAGCACATCGGGACTTCCGGTGGTGGGTACGTCCCAGCTCCAGTCCTCGTGTTCGGCGTGGCGCGCGAAGAACCGGACGTGGATCTCGTCGCCGGGGGCGACCATGATGGTGCGGCCGTCGTCGCCGGTCTGCAGCGCGACGATGGTGGGACCGTCGGCCGCGGCCGGCGTGGGGGTTACGGCGAGCACCGGCAGGGTCGTCGCGAGCAGTGCCGCCGATGTGATCCGGCTGACGCGGCCGATCATGGATCTCCTCTCGCCGTCGCGGGTTCGGATGCGTGCGCAACCGGGGCAAGGCAGGTCGATCGCGGCCGAATCTACCGCGAAAGCCCTGGTCCGGCCGGTAGGCGCGGGTCGATGGGCGGGTCCGGGGCGGCACCGGCTCTCCGCGATGTGTTCAACCGCACGTTTCCCGGTGCACAACAAGGGTTCGAATCGTGGTTGTGCACCGGATGAGCAATCGGCACACAATGCTGGGATGCTTTTCAGTCGATTCGTTGCGATGGGGGACAGCCAGACCGAGGGGTTGTGGGACGGGGACGATCGGCACGGGCTCGTGGGCTGGGCGGATCGGCTCGCGTACCGGCTGGCCGAGGACAATCCGGAGGTGCTCTACGCGAATCTGGCCGTGCGTGCCCGCCGGATCGCCGAGGTCCGCGATGAACAACTCGACACGGCGCTGGAGATGCGCCCGGATCTGGTCGGTATCTGCGTCGGGATGAACGACGTCATGGCGCTCACCTCCGATATGGACGAGGCGCTCGACGAGATGGAGAAGATGTACGCCCGCCTGGCCGAGGCCGGAGCGACGGTGATCACCACGACGTTCCCGGACGTGCGGCGGATCATCCCGGCGGCCCGGTTCATCGCCGAGCGGGTGGATCGGGTCAACGATCGGATCCGGCTGTGCGCCGAGCGCTACGACCTCCGGCTGGTGGATCTGTTCGCGGCCCGGTCGATGCTGGATCCGCGGGTGTGGGCCACCGATCGGGTGCACGGCACACCGCTCGGGCACGAGCGCTTCGCCCTCGCCGCCGCCGAGGCGCTGGGGCTCGACGGCGCCGACCACAGCTGGGCCGATCCGCTGGTGGAACCGTTGCACATGAGCCGGATTCGCGCGACCTACCGCGAGATCGCCTGGTTCGTGGCGGTGCTCTGGCCGTGGCTGGTGCGCCGGGTGCGCGGCATCTCCTCCGGTGACGACGCCGTCGCGAAACGCCCTGTGCTGGAACCGGTTCTGCGGACCGCGGCCGGCGCCTGAACTCAGCGGCGGACCTCGGCGATCGGCACCGCGCGGTGCTCGCGCCGGGACCGCTCGCACGCCTCGGCGATGTAGAAGGCCTCGAGCGCGTCCGCGGGTCCGCACGGGTTCGCCCGCTCACCGGCCGCGACGGCGAGGAAGGTGCGCAGTTCCGCGGCGTAGGCGGCGGCGAATCGGTCCAGGAAACCCGGATAGGGCCGTTGCGGCGAGCCACCGCCCGGTTCGGCCGAGCGCAGCGGGGTCCGGTCGTCGAGTCCGGCCACGATGTTTCCGCGCGAACCCAGCACCTCGAGCCGGACGTCGTAACCGGCGCCGTTGTAGCGGCTCAGGGAGACCGTCGCGAGCGTGCCGTCGTCGAGAGTCAGCAGTATCGCGGCCGTGTCGACGTCGCCGGCGGCGGTGAAGGCCGCGTCGCCGCGGTTGGCTCCGGTGGCGAAGACCTCCGTCACCTCGCGGCCGGTGACCCAGCGGATGCTGTCGAAATCGTGTACGCCGCAGTCCCGGAAGATACCGCCGGAGCGGGGGAGATAGTCCGCGGGCGGCGGCGCGGGATCCAGCGTGGTGGCCCGCAGCGAGTGCACCCAGCCCAGTTCCCCGCCGGTCAGCGCCGCGCGGGCCGCGCGATAACCGGCATCGAATCGGCGCTGGAAACCGATCTGCACCGGGACCGGTGATCGCTCGACGTGCCGCAGTACCGCCAGGGTGCCGTCGATATCGGCGGCGACCGGTTTCTCGCAGAACACCGGAACCCCGTGGTCGACCGCGGCGATGATCAGGGCCGGATGTGAATCGGTGGCGCTGGTGACCACCAGGGCGTCGATGCCCGCGGCGAACAGTGCGTCCAGGTCCGGGGCGACGTCGACGCCGAGTTCGGCCGCGGTGGCGCGGGCCCGCGCGCCGTCGACATCGGTCAGCACCACCGCGCCGACCCCCGGCAACTCCTTCAGCGTCCGCGCGTGCGCGGTGCCGATGCGGCCCGTACCGGCGAGACCCACCCTCATCGTCATGTGCGCTCCTTGTCCGTAGCGGCTCGGAATGGCTTGCGGTGCACTCGGTTCAGTGGGACGGCGGGGCGGTGGTGGCCCGGACCACCAGGGCCGGCGGCACCCGGCGGCGCACCGGCCGGGTGCGTTCGGCGCGTAATCGCTCGACCAGCGCGGCGACCGCGAGGCGGCCGATCTCCAGCCGCGGCTGGTCGATCGTGGTCAGCGCGATGTGCCGCAGCGCGGCCAGCGACGAATTGTCGTAGCCGACCACCGAAACATCCTGGGGGACACTCAGTCCCGCCTCCTCCAGCGCCGACATCGCGCCGACGGCGGCGAAATCGTTGCCGCACACCAGCGCGGTGGGAAAGTCGCCGGGGGAGAACAGCTTCAGCAGCCGCCGCACCGCGGCGCCACCGGCCGCGTCGGTATGCTCGCTGGGAATCACCATGGGCTCGAGTCCGTGCCGGTCCATCGCCGCCAGATATCCCTTGCGGCGCGGCGGCGCGGTGAAGGCGGCGCCGCCGTCGAGATGCACGATCCGCCGATGTCCCAGCGCGACAAGATGATCCACGGCCAGCGCGACGCCGGATTCGCCGTCGTCGTTGACGGTGTCGACCGTCGGCGCGCTCGACGTGCGCGACACCAGCACGACCGGGCAGCGCTCGGCGGCCTGCCGGATGGCCGCCGCGGGCAGTACCGGCGACAGCAGGACGGTCCCGCCCGGCCGGAAGCCGAGCAGGCTGTGCAGCGCGTCGCGTTCCCGGGCGGGGTTGCGGTGGCCGGTGGTGAGGATCAGTTCCAGGCCCGCCGCCGCCGCGGCGGCGTCCATCCCCTCGACCACGTCGGCGAAGAACGTGTTGTGCAGGTCGGAGACCAGCACGCCGACGATGCTGGAGGTGCGGCTGGCCAGCGAACGGGCCATGGCGTGCGGCTGGTAGCCGAGTTCCGCGGCGGCGGTCAGCACCGCGCGGCGGCGGTGGTCGCTGACCTTCGGCGATCCGCGCATGACGAGCGAGACCAGCGCGCGGGAGACGCCGGCGCGGGTGGCCACATCCTCCATCGTCGGTCGCGTCATCGGGTCGGCCTCTCCTGTGCTGCGGTGCCCGCGTCGTCGGCGGCCAACGCTACCGGCCGTCGGCGAGCCGTTCAATAGAGCGCTCCAATCGGGCGAACTTCCCCATTCGGTTCTCGGAATTCTCCCAGGTAGGGACTTATTTTCCGAGGTGAGGGCCATATTCACGAGGATGCGTCGACCCTTGACACCGGCGTGATCCAGGTTACATAGTTGGAGCGCTCCAATGACGGGGATATGTCAGCTGGCATCGACAGGCCGGAGATTCCGATGATCGAAACGCCGCATCCGCTACGCATCGCCGCCGCGCCGATCTCCTGGGGAGTGTGCGAGGTCCCCGGCTGGGGCCACGTGCTCGACGCGCACACCGTGCTGGCCGAGATGGCGGCGCTGGGCTTCACGGCCACCGAATTCGGGCCGCCCGGATATCTGCCCGAGGATCCCGGCGCGCGCCGGGCCCTGCTGGAGCGGTACGGCCTCAGCGCGGTCGGCGGATTCCTGGCGTTGCCGCTGCATCTCGACCGCGATCCGATCCTGGACGCCGCGGGCCGCACCGCCGCGCTGTACGCCGCCGCGGGCGCCGAGGTGCTGGTCCTGGCCGCCGCCACCGGCGCGACCGGCTACGACTCCCGCGTCCCGCTCGATGCCGCGGGCTGGCGGGCGCTGATCGACACCGCCGCGGCGGTCCGCGATCTGGCCGGTACGCACGGGTTGCGCACGGTTCTGCATCCGCACGTCGGCACCCAGGTGGAGACGGCGGCCGAGGTCGAGCGCTTCCTGGCCGGCAGCGATGTCGACCTGTGCCTCGACACCGGACATCTGCTCATCGGCGGCGCCGATCCGGTGGCGCTGGCCCGGCGCTGGGCCGATCGCATCGGGCATCTGCACCTCAAGGATGTGCGGCGCGACCTCGCCGACGAGATCCGTTGTGGCCGAATCGAATACAGCCGGGCCGTGCGGCGGGGACTGTATCCGCCGCTGGGCGACGGCGATGTCGACCTCGCCGCCATCGTGGCGGCCACCGAGGCCGCCGGATACCGCGGCTGGTACGTGATCGAACAGGACACGACGCTGTCGCCGGGCGACACCGCGTCCGGTCCGAGTCGTGACGCCGAGCGCAGCCTGCGATATCTGTCGCCGGATCGGCGGCACGGTGGCCTGCGGCCACTGGAATATCGCTAGGAGAGCAGGAAATCATGACAACGAAGTCGACACCGCGCCGCCTGCGACGTCTCGCACCCTGGATCGCCGTCGCCGCGGTGCTCGCCGCGTGCAGCGGGCCCGCCTCCGAGACCCCCACGGCACAGACCGGGACCCCGTCCCCGGCGCCGGCCGCGGCCGGCGCGCTGCACAATGTCGCGGTGGTCACCCACGGCAGCTCCGGCGACGCGTTCTGGAACGTGGTCAAGAACGGCGCCGAGGCCGCGGGTAAGGATCTCGGCGTACACGTCGACTATCAGGCCTCCGGCGATCCGGCCCAGCAGGCCAAGCTCATCGACAACGCGGTGGCCCAGCACGTCGACGGGCTGGTGGTGTCGATGGCCAATCCACAGGCATTGCAGACGTCGGTGCGCAACGCCGTGACCGCCGGGATCCCCGTGGTCACCATCAACTCCGGTGAATCCGCCAGCGCCGCGCTGGGCGCGATCGGACATGTCGGGCAGAGCGAGGAACTGGCCGGGCAGCAGGCCGGTAAGCGGTTGAAGGATGCCGGAAAGACCAAGCTGCTCTGCGTGATCCACGAGGCGGGCAATATCGGCGCCGCGCAGCGCTGCGCCGGGGCGACCACCGGGTTCGGCGTCACCACCACCCTCCAGGTCGACATCAACAATCCGACCGACGCGCAGGCCCGGATCAAGGGCGCGCTGGAATCCGATCCGGCGATCGACGCCGTGCTCACGCTGAACTCGCAGATCGCCGCGCGGGCGGTGGCGGGGGCCGGGGAGGCGCATTCGAAGGCCGTGGTCGCCACCTTCGATCTCAACAGCGACGTGGTGGACGCGCTGCGGGCGGGCACGCTGCTGTTCGCGATCGATCAGCAGCAGTACGAGCAGGGATATCTGCCGATCGTGATGCTGCGGCTGTACAAGTCGAACGCGAATACGCTCGGCGGCGGCACCCCGATCCAGACCGGACCGGCCTTCGTGGACAAGGGCAACGTCGAGGCCATCGCCAAGCTCATCGGCCAGGGCACCCGCTGAGGCCCGGGAAGACCATGGTCTCCGCTACCGGGACACCGCCGCCGCGCGGCTCGTCGGAACCGCCGTCGCGCGGCTCGTCGGAACCGCCGTCGCGCGGCTCGTCGACACCGCCGCGGCGCGGACTGTTGCACCGGCTGCTGGTGCGGCCGGAGATCGGCGCCGCGCTCGGCGCGCTGCTGGTCTTCGCGTTCTTCTCGCTCGCCACCGGCAGATTCCTCAGCGCGCTCGGCGTGGCCACCTGGCTCGACGACGCGTCCACGCTGGGGATCATGGCGGTGGCGGTGGCGCTGCTCATGATCGGCGGTGAATTCGATCTGTCCGCCGGTGTGATGACCGCGTCCACCGCGCTGGTCACCGCGCTGCTCGCGACGCGCTGGGGGTGGAACGTGTGGCCCGCGCTGGTGGTGTCGCTGCTGTTCGCGCTGGCCGTCGGCGCGCTCAACGGCTGGCTCGTGATGCGTACGGGACTACCGAGTTTCATCGTCACGCTCGGCACGTTCCTCGCGCTGCAGGGGATCAACCTCGGGGTGACCCGGCAGATCACCGGCACCGTGCAGGTCTCGGGGATGCGGTCGGCGGCCGGATACTCCTCGGCCGGTTCGGTATTCGCCTCCACCGTCGACATCGGCGGCACCCGGTACCAGTCCTCGGTGCTGTGGTGGCTGGCGCTCACCGCGATCGCGGCAGTGGTGTTGCTGCGCACCCGATTCGGCAATCGGACCTTCGCCGTGGGCGGTTCGCTGTCCGCCGCGCGGGCCGTCGGCGTGCCGGCGGTGCGCACGAAGATCCTGTTGTTCATGACCACGGCGGGCGCGGCGTGGATCGTCGGCTCGATGAACGTCCTGCGGTTCGCCGGGGTCCAGGCGAATCAGGGGGTGGGACTGGAGTTCCAGTACATCATCGCGGCGGTGGTGGGCGGTTGCCTGCTCACCGGCGGCTACGGTTCGGTGATCGGGGCGTCGATCGGCGCGCTGATCTTCGGGATGGCGCGGCAGGGAATCGTGTTCGCGCGCTGGAACAACGACTGGTTCATGCTGTTCCTCGGCGTGCTGCTGCTGGCGGCGGTGCTGGTGAACAATGCCTTCGCGAAGCGAGCCGAAAGGGTGCGCCGATGAGCCCGTTGATCGAAACCGCCGGTGTCGGAAAGAGTTACGGCGGCGTGGTGGCCCTGCGGGATGTGTCGATGGTGGTCGAGCCCGGCGAGGTCACCTGTGTGCTCGGCGACAACGGCGCCGGGAAGTCGACGCTGATCAAGATCCTCGCCGGGGTGCACCGGCACGACACCGGTGAACTGCGGGTCGAGGGCGAGGCGGTGCGGTTCGCCTCGCCGCGGGCGGCGCTGGACCGCGGAATCGCCACCGTGTACCAGGATCTGGCGGTGGTTCCGCTGATGAGCGTGTGGCGCAATTTCGTCCTCGGCGCCGAACCCACCCGGGGGATCGGGCCGATCCGGCTGCTCGATCGCACCCGCGCGCTGCGCACGACCCGGAACGCGTTGTCGGACATGGGTATCGAGCTCGACGATCTGGAACAGCCGGTGGGCACGCTGTCCGGTGGGCAGCGGCAGTGCGTGGCGGTCGCCCGCGCGGTCCACTACGGGGCGAAGGTGCTGATCCTCGACGAACCGACCGCGGCGCTGGGGGTGAAACAGGCCGGGGTGGTGCTGCGCTACGTCGTGCAGGCGCGTGACCGCGGGCTGGGGGTCGTGCTCATCACCCACAACCCGCACCACGCGTATCCGGTCGGCGACCGCTTCGTGCTGCTCGAACGCGGTGCGGTGTGCGGTTCCTATCGGAAGTCCGAGATCGATGTGAACGAGCTGACCCGGCAGATGGCCGGTGGCGCGGAACTCGAAGCGCTGCAGCACGAATTGCGGCGGGTGGTCCGGCCGTGAGCGGATTCGGCGGTTCGCGGGGTGAACTCGGCGGGCTGCCGGAGGCGTTGACGATCGGGCGGGTCGGGGTGGACCTGTATCCGGAGCAGAGCGGGGTGCGGCTGGCGGAGGTGCGGACCTTCGCGAAGTCACTGGGCGGCACCGCGACCAACGTCGCCGTGGCCGCCGCTCGGCTGGGCCGGCGTACCGCGGTGCTGACGAAGGTCGGCCCCGACGGCTTCGGCGACTACGTGCGAACCGCGTTGCGGGAGTTCGGGGTCTCGCCCGATCATGTGGCGACCGCGCCGAATCTCCAGACGCCCGTGGTGTTCTGCGAACTGAACCCGCCCGCGGATCCGCCGCTGCTGTTCTATCGCGCGCCCATCGCACCCGATCTCACCCTCACTCCGGCCGATGTTCCGTGGGAGGTGGTGGATGCCGTGCCGCTGTTGTGGGTCACGGGCACCGGTGTCAGCGCCGAACCGGCGCGCGGTACCCAGCACGAGGTGCTGCGCCGCCGTGCTCGGCGTACCCACACCGTGCTCGACATCGACTACCGGCCGATGTTCTGGCCCGATACCGAGACCGCCGCGCGCGAGATCGGCGCGATGATCGACCATGTGACCGTGGTGGTCGGTAATCGGACCGAGATGCAGGTGGCCGTCGGTACCGCCGATCCGGACGAGGCCGCCGACCGGCTGCTCGCGCGCGGGGTCGGGCTGGCGGTGGTCAAGCGCGGCGCCGATGGTGTCCTGGTCGCCACCGAGTCCGAACGCTGGACGGTACCGCCGTGCCGGGTCGAGGTGGTGTGCGGACTCGGCGCCGGCGACGGCTTCGGCGGCGCGCTGATCCACGGTCTGCTCGCCGGCTGGGATCCGCACCGGATCGCCGTGTACGCGAATGCGGCCGGGGCCCTGGTGGCTTCGCGGCTGGCGTGTGCCGACGCCATGCCCACCGCCGCCGAGATCGAGGGGCTGCTGTGTGAGTGAGGTCGCCGGCGTTCCGGTGTGGCCGGTATCGCTGGCAGTCGGCTGTGAAGTCGATGTGCCGGAACATAATTCGGTCGAGTCGAGGGAGGTGTGGTGTATCTGACCGGTGAGCGGTGGCGGGAGCTGCTGCGGGTGCGGGTGGAGGAGCCGGCGGCGGTGCGGCGGGCGTATGCCGATCGGCGGCGGCGGTCGCGGCTGTTGTCCGCGCGGGGCACGCTGTTTCTGCTCGCGGCGGACCATCCGGCGCGCGGTGCGCTGGGGGTCGGGGCGGACCGGACGGCGATGGCGGATCGGCGAACATTGTTGGAGCGCTTGTTGATCGCACTCGACAATCCCGCCGTGGACGGGGTGCTCGGTTCGCCGGACGTGGTCGAGGAGCTGTTGCTGCTCGGGGCGCTGGACGACCGGATCGTGATCGGCTCGATGAACCGCGGCGGACTCGCGGGCGCGGACTGGGAGATCGACGACCGGTTCACCGGATACGACGCCGAATCGCTGGTGCGATTCCGGCTCGACGGCGGCAAAATGCTGCTGCGGCTGGTGGATTCGGATGCCCGGACCATTCCCACACTGCACGCCTGCGCCCGCGCGGTGTCGGAGTTGGCCGCGCACGGGCTCATGGCGATGGTCGAGCCGCTGCCGTACAGCCGCGACCACGCGGGATCGCTGGTGATGCACAAGGATTCGGCCGCCTTGCAGCGGGCCGTCACCGTGGCGTCCGGGCTGGGGGTCACCAGTGCGCACACCTGGCTGAAAATCCCCGCGCCGGAGGACATCTCGGTCCTCGACGCGACCACACTGCCGGTGTTGCTGCTCGGCGGCGCACCGTCCGGTGATCCGGCCGTCGATCTGGCGGCCTGGGGCGGAGCGCTCGGTCACGATGTGGTGCGCGGGTTGGTCGTCGGCCGCAGCCTGCTGTACCCACCGGACGGCGACGTCGCGGGCGCGGTCGCCGCGGCCGCCCGGCTGCTGGGAGCGTGAGGGCGGTGGCAACCGGATCGGGGGTGTGGCAACGCCGGGGTTGCCCTTCCGGTGGGACGGCGGCAGACCGGTGTGCCGGGTACGCTCGCGGGCGGGATCTCGCAGGACGGCCGGGTTCTCGGCCGCGGGTCCGGCGGCGGTGGGCAGCGTCCGGAATGTCCAGGCTGCAACGGGTGTGGCTGGATCGGGACGGGAGTCCGGAGGTGAGGTCGGTATGAGTTCATTGCATCGGCCTGCCGGAACTCTCGCCGACGGCGGCGATCCGGTGTTGCTGACGCCGGAGGGGGCCGGATGGACCTATGCCGGGTTGCGGGTGCTGCGATTGGCAGCCGGGCAGCAACGTATCGTGCACACTGGTGGGTACGAGGCGTTCGTGCTGCCGCTGGCCGGTGGTTGTACGGTACGGGTGGACGGGCAGGTGTTCGAATTGGCCGGGCGCGATTCGGTATTCACACGCGTGACGGATTTCGCGTACGTGCCGCGCGATGCCGAGGTGGCGCTCACCGCGGCGGCCGATGCCGAGATCGCCCTGCCCATGGCGCGGTGTGCGCGCCGGCTCGAGCCGAGATACGGTCCGGCCGAACAGGTTCCGGTGGAGGTTCGCGGTGCGGGCCGGGCCACCCGGCAGGTCACCAACTTCGGGGTGCCGGGGGTGTGGGAGCATGCCGACAAGCTCAATGCCTGTGAGCTGATCACCCCGGACGGGAACTGGTCGTCGTATCCGCCGCACAAGCACGATCGGGCGACCGAGTGCGAGGTGGTCAACGAGGAGATCTACTACTTCCGCATCGCCGGGCCCGACGGGATCACCCCCTCGCCAACGGGTTTCGGGCTGCACCGGACCTACACCGCCGACGGGTCGCTGGACGAGAACGTCGCGGTCCGCGACGGCGACGTGTTCCTGATCCCGCGCGGCTACCACGGTCCCTGCGTCGCGGCGCCGGGATATCCGATGTACTACCTGAACGTGCTGGCCGGTCCGGCGCCGCAGCGTTCGATGGCCTTCTGCGACGATCCCGCCCACGGCTGGGTGCGCGACAGCTGGGCGGGTGTGCCGGCCGACCCTCGTTGCCCGGTCACCGGTTCCGCCGGCCGGGTGCGCTGAGACCACATCACTGTCGATTTCACTGAAACGGTTACGGAGCACGAGGGGCCATCGAGATGGAACTGACTACTGCGCAGGCACTGGTGGCCTGGTTGATCGCTCAGCACTCCGAAACCCTGGACGGACGTGAAGTGCCGTTGTTCCCAGCGGTTTTCGCGATCTTCGGGCACGGCAACGTGCTGGGGCTGGGTACCGCGCTGCAGGAACGCAGCGATCTGATCCCGGTGTGGCGCGGGCACACCGAGCAGGGCATGGCGCTGGCCGCGGTCGGCCTGGCGAAGGCGGCGCACCGCCGCCAGGTGGGTGTCGCGACCTCCTCGATCGGGCCCGGTGCGCTGAACATGGTCACCGCCGCCGGGGTCGCGCACGCGAATCGGCTTCCGCTGCTGCTGCTTCCGGGCGACACCTTCGTCGGCCGGGCCCCCGATCCGGTGCTGCAACAGGTGGAGCACTTCGGGGACGGCACCGCCACCGTGAACGACGCGTTCCGTTCGGTCAGCCGGTATTTCGATCGGATCACCCGGCCCGAGCAGTTGCTCGCGGCGCTGCCCCAGGTGGCGCGGGTGCTCACCGATCCCGCCGACGCCGGGCCGGTGACGCTGGCCCTGCCGCAGGATGTGCAGGCGGAGGTCTTCGACTTCCCCGAATCGCTGTTCGAGCCGGTCGTGCACTCCGTCGCGCGCCCACGCGCCGACCGCACCCGGCTCGCCGTGGCCGCGGCCGCGCTGCGGGACTCCGATCGGCCGCTGCTGGTGCTCGGCGGCGGCGTGCGGTACTCCGGGGCCGGTCCGCGGGCGCTGGAATTCGCGCAGTGGCACGGTATTCCGATCGTCGAGACCACCGCGGGGCGGACCCTGGTGCCGCACGACCATCCGCTGTACGCGGGGCCGCTCGGCATCACCGGTTCGACCTCGGCGAATGCCCTTGCCGCCGAGGCGGATCTGATCCTCGCGGTGGGAACCCGGTTGCAGGACTTCACGACCGCGTCCTGGACGGTGTTCGCCCCCGAGGCCCGGCTGGTCAGTATCAACGCCGCCGGATTCGACGCGGTGAAGCACGGTTCGGTGGCCGTGGTCGCGGATGCCGATGCGGCGCTGCAGGATCTGCCCGGCCTGCTCGACGGCTGGGAGGCCGACCGGCAGTGGACCGACCGCGCCGCCGAGGTGCGCGCCGAATGGGACGGTTACGTCGACAAGTTGCGCGCGCCGGCGGCCGGGCAGCCCAGTTATGCCCAGATCGTCGGCGCCGTCAACGACCTCAGCGGTTCCGGTGACTACGTGATGACCGCGGCCGGCGGCCTGCCCGGCGAGGTGGTCGGCGGCTGGCGCGCGAGCGGGGGCGAACCCACCATGGATGTCGAATACGGCTTCTCCTGTATGGGATACGAGATCGCGGGTGCGTGGGGCGCGGCCATCGCCCACCGGCGCGGGCTGGTGACCACACTGCTCGGTGACGGTTCGTATCTGATGCTGAATTCGGAACTGTTCTCCGCGGCCTTCGCCGGGCACCCACTGGTCGCGGTGGTGTGCGACAACGGCGGGTACGCGGTGATCGCGAGATTGCAGGAGAGTCAGGGCGGCGTGCCGTTCAACAACTTCTACGCCGATTGCCGCACCAATCATCCGGCGCCGCCACGAGTCGATTTCGCCGCGCACGCGCATTCACTCGGTTGCGCCGTATTCACCGCCGACGATCTGGTCGGATTCCACGAGGCGTACGCGCAGGCGCGGGTGGCCGCCCGGACCGGATCGCGGCCCGCGGTGGTCGTGGTCCGCACCCAACCGGCGACCTGGACGGACACCGGCGCGTGGTGGGAGGTCGGCGTGCCCGAACATCTCGGCGGGCGAGTGGATTACGACGCCGGAAAACGGGCACAACGGCGTTACCGCTGACGGCGAACCGGTATCGCGGCTCGTCTGGACTGCGGGCGGTTGTCTGGCTATCGTTCGCCGGGGCGTCTGTTCCGATCGATGACGATCAGACGACGAGAAGGTAAGGGCGAATGGCACACGGCACGGTCAAGTGGTTCGACAGCAAGAAGGGTTTCGGGTTCATCGCCGCGGACGACGGCGGACCGGACGTCTTCGTCGAGTACACGGCGGTCGTCGGAGAGGGCTTCCGTTCGCTGGTGGCCGGGCAGCGGGTGCGGTTCGAGGTCCGCCGGGCGAAGGCGGGCCCCGAGGCCGTCGACGTCTTCGTTATGCCCGCGCTATAGTGTGTCGTAGCCCACAGTCGTGGTAATTCTGTTGCATCGGTCACTTCTCCGCAATTCTGGTTAACGGGTATTTATCAACCCGAGATACAACGGGGTGCCGGCCAGTTCAACTGGATAGCACGATCGAAAGGTATTTCATGATCCCCGTAATCATCGACACCGGAAGTGCGGCTGTGAACGGTGTGTTCAACACCCTGGGTGCGGCCTTCAATGGCCTGGTCAACACCCTGTCGACGGGCTCTTTCGGCCACTGAGCTCGCACGATGGCCGTGTGACGCGGCCGTGCACGGGCCCCGGGCGGACGCCGCCCGGGGCCCGGCGCCTTTCCGGCCGACCATTACCCGCGAGCCGCGTACAGCATTCTCGGAGCATTTTCACAGATCTGCGTGACGACAATCACGAGATGATCACAAGGCCCTGGTTGCGGCGGTTATGGGTACCCGGCAGACCCGCGGCAACCACCACTGGTGAGGGGACTTGTGGCGGATGTGGTCACCGGCGTGGCAATCTGGGTACATCGAGACTGGGTCGCCCGGAAGGTTGGTCGGCCGAGCTCGTCTACAGAAGGTATGAAATGGCGCAAGGCGTAGTGAAGTGGTTCAACAGCGAGAAGGGCTTCGGCTTCATCGCTCAGGAAAACGGCGGCCCGGATGTGTTCGTGCACTATTCGGCCGTGGCGGGTTCGGGCTTCCGCTCCCTCGATGAGGGACAGCGTGTGGAGTTCGAGATCGGGCAGGGCCAGAAGGGCCCGCAGGCCCAGGGCGTCCGCGTGATCGCCTGATCGGCGGTCCCACCGACTTTGTCAGCGGCCCCGCGCCTCACGGCGCGGGGCCGCTGCGTTTCTCCCGGCCGGATCGAACCGGTCGGTAACCGATTCGAGATGTACGCCCGGCGCCGGGATCGGGTTGTGACGGGCTGGTGGGCTGGTGTTCAGGCCCTGGTCAATGCCACGGACGAGGATGGCGCTCAGCGGTAGCTGAGTGGCGGCTGCCCGATCGGGCGGAGATCCGAATCATGGACAGCGACGTGCATGCCGACCACAAGTACACGATGCGCATCAGTCGGCTCGCGATCGACAAGCTGGGAATCAAACTGTACGACCGGGTTTCGGCGGTTCTCGCCGAACTCATCGCCAACTCCTACGACGCCGACGCCACCGTGGTCGAGGTGGTGCTGCCGTGGGGTGTCACCCTCGCCGGAACCGTGCGGGTGGCCGAGGAACCGCAGTACGAGATCATCGTGCGGGACAACGGACACGGCATGACCGCGGCCGAGATGAACGAGCACTATCTGATGGTCGGCTCCGACCGGCGGCTGCGCACCGGCTCCGATCTCTCCCGCGAACGGCAGCGACCGGTCATGGGCCGCAAGGGAATCGGGAAACTCGCGGCCTTCGGGATCTGCCGCACCATCGAAGTCGTCACCGCCGGTAGCGAACCCGGCGACCGGACCGACGCGGGCTGGCCGGTGTCGCACATCGTGATGGATCTGCAGGACATGCTCTCCGACACCGAGAGCGACTACTTCCCGGCCGTCGGCGAACTCGACGGTACGGTCGCCGCCGAGCGCGGCACCACCGTGATCCTGCGCGACTTCTTCCGCAAGCGGGTGAACTCCGGTCCGGAGCTGAACCGGCAGCTGGCCGCGCGGTTCGGTATCGAACGCTCGGATTGGCGGGTGGAGGTCCACAACAGCGCCGGCGAGGGTGAGAGTTTCACCCTCAGCGACCTGCCGGTCGACGTGATGGAGGAGACCCGCGTCGACGTCGCCGACCGGCCGGTGCGCTACGGCCGCGGCCAGCTGCCGGTGTCCGGCTGGGTGGCCTATTCGCGGCAGCCCTACAAGGACGAGGCGATGGCCGGGGTGCGGCTGTACGCCCGCGGCAAGATCGTCGCGCAGACCCGGGACTTCGGTATCCCGGCCGGATTCACCGGCGAGTTCAAGCTGCGTTCCTATCTGGTCGGGGCCATCCACGTCGACTGGCTCGACGACGACGAGGATCTGGTCCGCTCCGATCGCCAGGACATCATGTGGAATTCGCCGCGCGGCGAGGCGCTGGCCGTGTGGGGGCACGAGCTGATCCGGGAGATCGGCCGGATGGGGGAGCGGTCGATCCGGCGCCGGGTCTGGGAGGAGTTCGTCGAAAAGTCGCACATCTACCAGACCCTGGACACGATCGCGCCGGGCGACCGGATGTTCCGCGATTCGGTGGTCGACGCCGCGCGAATCCTGGTGGCCAACAAGGACCGTGCCGCGCTCGAGGATCCCGGTCATGTGGAAAGCATTGTGCGGCTGGCACTGTCGCTGGGCCCGCAGCGCAGTCTGCTGGAGACGCTCAAGGAGATCGCCGACGAGACCGATCCGCGGATGGATGTGGTGGTGGCGTTGTTCGAGCGGGCGCGGGTCGCCGAGATCTACTCGCTGGGCCAGATCGCCAGCGAGCGGGTCGCGGTGGTGGGCCGCCTGCACCGGCTCGTCGACGACCGGCGCTCGCTGGAGCGGCCGTTCCAGGAACTGATCGAGCGGGCGCCGTGGCTGCTGGCCCCGGAATGGACGCCGCTGGGCATGAACGAATCGCTCAAGCGGGTCCGGGCGAGCTTCGAGCGTTGGTACGCACAGAAATACGGCGAGACGCTGCTCACCACCTCGATCGGCAGCGAGAAGCGGGAACCGGATTTCGTACTGCTGCACGACTCCGGCGAGCTGTGGATCGTGGAGATCAAGCGGATGGACTACCACCTCACCGACGAGGAGTACAACCGCGCCATCAACTATCTCTACGCGCTGGACACCTTCCTCACCGAGAACCCGCGCATCGGCGCTCAATTCCCGCGCCGCCGATTGACATTCATCGTCGACCACATCGACCGGCTGCGTCCCGCCTCGCGCTCCTCGCTGGACAGCGATGCCCGCATCGACCGCCGCACCTGGCGGGAACTGCTGGATTCCACCCTCCGCGCGCACCGCGACTTCCTGGAGCGGGTGTACGAGATGCGCGCCGAGGAGGACGCGGGCCCGGCGGACGGTGTGCGCGCGGGCTGAGCCGGTGACCGGCCGGATGCGGCCCGAGCGAGGGGTTCGGGCCGTCCGGTGCCCGCGCCGGTCCGGGGCGGCGCCCCCGCAGGCGGATGAGACGCCGTATCCACCGGTGGTCACACGGTACCGATGATGCAACCGGTGTCGAACGGGACCGGTAGCGCCGCGAGCCGGGCCGGATCGGTGACCCGGCCGACGACCGGTGTATCCGGGATCGGCTGCGAGGGATCGGCGGAACCGCCTGTGCGCATGGATTTTCCGTCCAGTTCGGGGACCGGGGGCAGGCCGAACAGGTCCAGTACGGTCGGGGTCAGGTCGATCAGCGAGTAGCCGTTGTACTGCCGTCCCGCCGCGAAGTCCGGTCCGCGCGCGATCACGAAACTGGCTGTCTCGTAAGCGCTCTGGCCGCCGTGCCCGCCCTCGGGCTTGTGGCCGTGATCGGTGGTGACCAGGATCGTCCAGCGCTCGCCGTGCGCGCGGGAGCGGGTGTCGACCGCGTCGACGATGCCGCCGACCAGGACGTCCACCCGGCTGATCGCGTCCCGGTACGCCTGCGGGTTCGCCGCGCGCAGCCGGTGACCGGCGATGTCGACCTGGTCGAGGTGGGTGAACACCAGGTCGGTGCCCGCGGTGATCGCGGCGACCGTGGCCGCCGCGGTCTCGGTGTCGATATCGGCCTCGCAGCCGTAGGTGCCGTACCGGTTGGCGCCGGCGGTGACGATCAGATCGGCGTGCGGTTCGCCGGTGCGGGCGATCGTGCTGATCGTGTCCCAGGTCGCGATCGATGCCGTCCGGCGTTGCGCCGCTGCGGTTTTCACGCGGTGGAAGACCGTCGGATAGGTGGCGAAGACCTCCGGGCGGCAGGTGCCGTCGTTGTCGCAGATGCCGGTGCGGGTGTCCCAGTAGCCGGTCAGGGCCGCCGACCAGGACGGGCACGAGATCGTCGTGTGCGGCGCGATCGAGTAGCGGGAGAGGGTGCCCTCGGCCGCGAGCCGGCGCAGATTCGGCGTGACCGCGGCGAGCAGTTCGGTATAGAGGCAGCCGTCGATGCCGATCACCGCGATCTTGTTCGCCGCGGCGCCGCGGGCGGGGTCGGGACGGGTGGCGTCCGGCGCCGGATCACCGGACACCGCCGCCGCATTCGGTGCCACGGCCGCCGCGAGGGTGGCCGTGAGTCCGGTGGCCAGCAGTGCCGAGAAGGTGCGCCGGTCGAGGGGCATACTTCGAAAATGCCCGCGGAAACCGGCCGTATCCAGGCGGAACGTCGCTGTTCGCGAAGGTTTCGCGCCCCCGGCACGGGGTGGACGTATCGGGTTCATGCGTTCACCGTGATGTTCCCCGGGATGTTCCCCGCGCGGCCCGAACAGGTCGACAACGGTGGCGGCTGCGGCCTGCGGATTCTCCGGGCAGTGGGTGCGGCCGACGGGTGGGGCCGATGGTCCGGGGCTCGCCCATTAAGCTGGTCGGCGGTAACTGCCGACCCCCATCTCCCCAGGAGTGCCCCACAGTGAGCCAGAATGGCCGTCCTGTTGTTCTGATCGCCGACAAGCTCGCCCAGTCGACCGTCGATGCGCTCGGTGACGGAGTCGAGGTTCGCTGGGTCGACGGCCCGAATCGTCCCGAGCTGCTGGCCGCCGTGCCGGAGGCCGACGCGCTGCTGGTGCGCTCGGCGACCACGGTCGACGCCGAGGTGCTCGAGGCGGGCCGGAAGCTGAAGATCGTCGCGCGCGCCGGTGTCGGCCTCGACAATGTCGACGTGCCCGCGGCCACCGAGCGCGGCGTCATGGTCGTCAACGCGCCGACCTCGAACATCCACACCGCCGCCGAGCACGCGGTCACGCTGCTGCTGGCCGCCGCGCGGCAGATCCCGGCCGCCGACGCCACCCTGCGCGAGCACACCTGGAAGCGCAGCAAGTTCAACGGTGTCGAGATCTTCGGCAAAACCGTCGGCGTGATCGGCCTGGGCCGGATCGGCCAGCTGTTCGCCGCCCGCCTCGCCGCGTTCGAGACCAAGATCGTCGCGTACGACCCGTACGTATCGCCGGCCCGCGCCGCTCAGCTCGGTATCGAGCTGCTGTCGCTGGACGAGCTGCTGCAGCGCGCCGACCTCATCTCGGTCCACCTGCCCAAGACCCCGGAGACCAAGGGCCTGCTCTCCGCGGAGAAGCTGGCGCTGACCAAGCCGGGTGTGATCATCGTCAACGCCGCGCGTGGCGGCCTGATCGACGAGACCGCCCTGGCCGACTCGATCAACTCCGGTCACGTGCGCGCCGCCGGTATCGACGTGTACGAGACCGAGCCGTGCACCGACAGCCCGCTGTTCGAGCTGCCGCAGGTCGTGGTCACCCCGCATCTGGGCGCGTCGACCTCCGAGGCGCAGGACCGCGCGGGCACCGACGTCGCCCGGTCGGTGCTGCTGGCGCTGGCCGGTGAGTTCGTGCCGGGTGCGGTGAACGTCACCGGCGGCGCGGTCGGCGAAGAGGTCGCCCCGTGGCTCGAGATCGTGCGCAAGCAGGGTGTGCTGCTCGGTGGGCTGTCCGACGAGCTGCCGGTCAGCGTCGAGGTCCAGGTGCGCGGCGAGCTGTCGTCGGAAGATGTTGCGGTGCTGGAACTCTCGGCGCTGCGCGGCATCTTCTCGGCACTGGTCGAGGATCAGGTCACCTTCGTCAACGCGCCGGCGATGGCCAAGGAGCGCGGTATCGAGGCCACCGTCACCACGGTGTCGGAGAGCCCGAGCCACCGCAGCCTGGTCGATCTGCGCGCGGTGTTCGGCGACGGCCGCACCCTGAACGTGGCCGGTGCGCTCACCGAGCCCGAGCAGGTGCAGAAGATCGTGAACATCAACGGCCGCAACTACGATCTGCGGGCCGAGGGCCTGAACATCGCCATCCTCAACTACGACGATCGCCCGGGTGCGCTGGGCAAGATCGGCACCAAGCTGGGTGAGGCCGGTATCGACATCCTGGCCGCCCAGCTGACCCAGGACGTCGACAAGGAGGGCGCCACCGTGATCCTCCGCGTCGCCGAGCCGGTTCCCGCCGAGGTGCGGGCCGCGATCGCCGAGGTCGTCGGCGCCGCCAAGGTCGCCCAGGTCGACCTGAGCTGAGCCGTTACGGCGCACGGCCGCGATGCCGTGCGCCGCACTCGGTTCCGTCGCGTCCGAACCCCTCCGGTCACGGGTTCCCGGCGGACTTGCGGGCCCGAGCCGTACCGACGAAATGGAGCAATGGTCCTATGAAGCTGGCTGTCATCGCGGGTGACGGTATCGGTCCCGAGGTCATCGGCGAGGCGCTGAAGGTGCTCGACGTGGTCGTGCCGGGGGTCGAGAAGACCGAATACGATCTGGGCGCCAAGCGGTACCACGCCACCGGCGAGATCCTGCCGGATTCGGTGCTGCCGGAGCTGCGGCAGCACGACGCGATCCTGCTCGGCGCGATCGGTGATCCGTCGGTGCCCAGCGGCGTCCTCGAGCGCGGCCTGCTGCTCCGCACCCGGTTCGCGCTCGATCACCACGTGAACCTGCGGCCGTCGAAGCTGTATCCCGGCGTGACCAGTCCGCTCAGCGGCGATCCCGATATCGACTTCGTGGTGGTGCGCGAGGGTACCGAGGGCCCCTACACGGGCACCGGCGGCGCGATCCGCGTCGGCACCCCGCACGAGGTGGCCACCGAGGTCAGCACGAATACCCGCTTCGGGATAGAGCGGGTCGTGCGGTACGCCTTCGACAAGGCGCAGGCGCGGCGCCGGCATCTGACCCTGGTGCACAAGACCAATGTGCTCACCTTCGCGGGCTCGCTGTGGCTGCGCACCGTCGAACAGGTCGGCGCCGAATATCCGGATGTGCGGGTCGCGTATCAGCACATCGACGCCGCCACCATACACATGGTGAACGATCCGGGCCGATTCGATGTGATCGTCACCGACAACCTGTTCGGCGACATCATCACCGACCTCGCCGCGGCCGTCTCCGGCGGTATCGGCCTGGCCGCCTCCGGCAACATCGATGCCTCCGGCGTCAACCCGAGCATGTTCGAGCCCGTGCACGGCAGTGCGCCGGATATCGCGGGCCAAGCGAAGGCCGACCCGACCGCGGCGATCCTGTCGGTGTCGCTGCTGCTGAACCATCTCGGCGAGACCGAGGCGGCCGCCCGGATCGAATCCGCGGTCGCGAAGGATCTGGCCTCCCGCTCGGGTGCCGCGTCCACGGTGGCGATCGGCGATCGGATCGCCGCCGCCGTCTGATTCGCCGCCGACGGGCCCTGCACTCGAGTATCGTTCGGGTGCAGGGCCTTTCGCGTGCATGGTGGCGTGTGGCCGGTCAGGCGCCGCCGGTGGTCACCGCACGACGACGGTGACCTGCCAGGGCACCGGATCCGGGCAGGCGGTGCCCGGCTCCGGAACGCAGCTGCGGGCGCTGACGAGCGTCCCACTGCCCGGCCCCACCGCCGTGAAGATCGACTCCGCCGTACCGGCCTGCGGCGCCCGGCCGCCGTGCTGCCGCAGCACGGCCGGATCCGCCGAAACCGGTGTGTCCCATGCCCAGGCCCCCTGCTCGTCCCGTCCGCCGACGAGCAGCACCCGTACGAGATCGCCCGGCCCGGCCGCGATCGTGCGGCCGTCGTCGCGATAACCGAGCATGATCAGGGTCGGCTCGTCGGCCCGCGCCGGTGCCGGCCCGAACCAGGGCACCGGGCCGAACGAGAGATATGCGACGGCCAGGGCCGCCAGGAACGAACGCGTGAACTTCGACATCGCCCTCCTACTCGTGTGAACCGATCGACGGCAGAGCAAGAACCACGAAACGCGGTTGGACGGTACCGTTCGGGGTTCCGCGGCCCGTCGGCGGCCCCCGGACGTGTCCGTGAACATGCAGCACTCGGCATGCCGCGGTGCCGGACGGCCGGGCTCGTCCCATGATTCGTATCGAGCGGGCGGTCCTCGACGACGCGTCCACCGGAGTCGGCGGTCGTGGCCGAAGAGTAGTGAGTGCTGCGCAGATATCGAGGCGGACAAGACTTTTCGGTCACCTCGGGCCCCGCCGCGCATGCCCGGTTCCGATCTCCGACCGTACGGGAACCGGCCCGGAACGTAGAAGTTGTTGTTTCGAAGTAGGTTTCGTACGCCGCGTATGCCGATCTGTCATGTCCCCGCGGTATGACCGTCCGGTTGACCGTCCAAGCCGGGGGTGGGGGATGGGCAAGGCGGACAAGGCATCCGACGGACCTCCGGTGTGGCAGGATATGTTTGTAGCTCCAACCGTTTGGGTACCGGAACCTCCGCCGGCACTCCGGTCCGGCGGGCCGGGATCGGAGCACCGGATGTCCTCGATACCAACGCGGTTCGGAAACCACCGTCGATCCGGGTGATCGATCGGCCGGCTGCCGCGTACCGAGTTCCCCTCTACTCGTGGGCATCTGAATCGATCGGATCTCGGATTTGTTGCGCCGGCGTGACGAATTCGCCCGGCCGTGACCGTGCCGCCGCCGCGATCCGCGCGTCGCCGGAAGAGAATTTCGGGGCCCAGCGAACTCGTGGCATCCGCCGGAGGTGCTCGCTCGCCGTTAGCCGGTGCCCCGCGGCGGCCGTGCCGACGGCCACGCCCCCGCTCGAATACGGCTGCGCGAGCGGGGGTGTGACGGTCGGCGGGTCAGGCCGCGGCGGGGACGCGGGAGCGGTCCCGGGGTACCAGTGGGACGGCGGCGGCCGCCACGAGGGCGGCGGCCAGATAGGCCGACGGGAAGCCCGCCGCGGTGATCAGGGCGCCGAAGACCGGGGCGATGGCCGCGGCGGCCAGATTCTGCCCGGTGTTCTGGATGCCCAGACCGCGGCCGCTCCAGAAGGGTCCGGCGATCTCCGCGACCGCGGTGAAGGCCAATCCGTTGTCCGCCACCGTGATCACCGACGCGACCGCCAGGATCGGCAGCGCGAGCCACCACCAGTGCAGCCACGCGGTCAGGGCCAGGCCCGCCATCGAGAACACCGCCGCGATCGCCACCGTGCGCAGCGGCCGCAGCCGGCTGCCGACCCGGTCGGACCAGGCGCCCGCGCCGATGCGGCCCGCCGCGCCCAGCAGCTGGGTGGCGGTGACCACCGCACCCGCGGCGGTCAGGGACAGGTGCGCGTCGCGGTGCAGCCACAGCAGTGCGAAGGTCCAGACCGTGGACTGCGGGATCACCAGCAGCACCGAGACCAGGTGGATGCGCCACAGCGTGCTGTCGCCACGGTAGGGGTTGGCGGGGCGCGCGTCGCCGGTGGCCGGCGGCCGGGGCGGATCGACGATGCCCAGCAGGCAGCCGATCGCCGCCACCCCGGCCATCGTCGCGGGTATCAGGATCGCGAGGGAAAACCCGTGTGCCGCAGCGACGGCCGGGATCGTCAGGGCGCCGACGGCCACCCCCAGCGGTTGCGCGGTCTGCCGGATGCCCATCGCCAGGCCGCGCTGATCGGCCGGGAACCAGCCCACGATCACCCGTCCGCTGGCCCCGTTGGTGCTGCCCGCGCCGAGTCCGGCCAGGAACAGCAGGGCGCCCAGGACGACATACCCCGAGGCCGGGACGGTGCGGCCGGCCGCGTACGCCGCCATGGACGCGGCCGCGCCGGCGCCCGCGGCGCAGGTCAGCGCGGGTCCGGCCACCAGGGCGGCCCGTTCGCCGAACCGGTCCACCACGTAGCCCCAGGCGATCAGGGTGCACACCAGGCCCACCGTCGGCATCGAGACCAGCAGACCCGCTGTGGCCAAAGGCATTCCGCGATCGGTCAAGGCGGGCAACAGGAACGGGGTGCCGTTGACGATCACGGCGCTGGAACCCTGCGCGAACACTCCGAGGCCGAGCATGCTCCACCGGCGGGTCGCGCTGATCGGGGTCGCGGCGGTCATATCCTCACCTCGGTATCTCATATAATGGGATTCAAGTCTTACTCCTTGAACACGACGCTCACGGTACACCCCGGGCGCGACCGGTGTGCGCCGACCCGATCCGGCGACGCGCGGTCCCGCCCAGACCGGGTGGTCCGGCCTATCGGGGCAGGTGGATAGACTGCGAGCCATGCGTCTAGGTCGTGTAGCCAGCCCGGATGGGCTCGCGTTCGTCAGCATCGAGGGATCCGATGCGGAGACGGTCGCCCGTGAAATCGCCGATCACCCCTTCGGCACGCCCACGTTCACCGGTCGCAGCTGGCCGCTGGCGGACGTCCGGCTGCTCGCGCCGATCCTGGCCAGCAAGGTGGTCTGCATCGGCAAGAACTACGCCGCGCACGCCCGCGAGATGGGCGGGGAGGCACCGGCGGATCCGGTGATCTTCATCAAGCCGAGTACTTCGATCAACAACCCGAACTCGCCGATCCTGTTGCCGCCCAGTTCGTCTCAGGTGGACTACGAGGGCGAGCTGGCGGTGGTGATCGGCCGCCCGTGCCGGGACGTACCGGCGCAGCGCGCCGCCGACGTGATCCTCGGATACACCGTCGCCAACGATGTCACCGCCCGTGACCAGCAGCGGCACGACGGTCAGTGGACCCGCGGCAAGGGGTACGACACCTTCTGCCCGCTCGGCCCGTGGATCGAAACCGAGCTGGATCCCTCGGATCTCGAACTCGTCACCGAACTCGACGGCGAGGTCCGCCAGCGCAGCCGGACGTCCCTTCTGCTGCACGACATTCCGAAGCAGATCGAATGGATATCCGCGGTCATGACGTTGCTCCCCGGTGACGTCATCCTCACCGGCACCCCGGAAGGTGTAGGACCGATGAAAGATGGGCAAACCGTTTCCGTGACGGTCGAGGGAATCGGTACCCTCACCAATCCCGTTGCCACCAAACGCTGATCGAGGAGGGCAGACATGACCGACGTCAGAGTTCGCTTCTGTCCGTCACCGACCGGCACCCCGCATGTCGGTTTGATCCGGACGGCGCTGTTCAACTGGGCGTTCGCCCGCCACTTCGGCGGCGCGTTCGTCTTCCGCATCGAAGACACCGATGCCGCACGGGATTCGGAGGAGTCGTACCGGGCGCTGCTGGACGCGCTGCGCTGGCTCGGCCTCACCTGGGACGAGGGGCCGGAGATCGGCGGCTCGTTCGGGCCGTACCGGCAGTCGTTGCGCCGTGACATCCACCGGGATGCGGTGCGGCGCTTGCTCGAGGCGGGGGAGGCCTACGAATCCTTCTCCACTCCAGAGGAAGTCGAGGCTCGGCATCGGGCCGCCGGCCGCGACCCGAAACTCGGCTACGACAACTTCGACCGCGAGCTGTCCGCGGAGCGGATCGCCGCGTACCGGGCCGAGGGCCGCCCGGCGGTGATCCGGTTGCGGATGCCCGATCGCGACATCACCTGGCGCGATCTGGTGCGCGGCGAGACCACCTTCAAGGCCGGGGTGGTACCCGACTTCGCGCTCACCCGCGGCACCGGCGATCCGCTGTACACGCTGGTCAATCCGCTCGACGACGCGATGATGCGGATCACCCACGTGTTGCGCGGCGAGGATCTGCTGTCGTCCACGCCGCGGCAGATCGCGTTGCACGAGGCGTTGCAGCGCATCGGCGTTTCCGAGTTCACCCCGCAGTTCGGTCACCTGCCGTTCGTGATGGGGCAGGGCAACAAGAAGTTGTCCAAGCGCGATCCCGAGTCGAATCTGTTCCTGCATCGCGAGCGCGGATTCATCCCTGAGGGTTTGCTGAATTACCTGGCTTTGCTCGGCTGGAGCCTCGCCGACGACCACGACGTCTTCTCGATGGCCGAGATGGTCGAGGCCTTCGAGATATCGAAAGTAAATTCGAATCCCGCCCGCTTCGACCAGAAGAAGGCGGACGCTCTCAACGCCGAGCACATTCGTTTGCTGGATCCGGGTGATTTCACCCGCCGGCTGCGCGAGTACCTCACCGAGCACGGCCACATCGGCGCCGAGGTGGACGAGAAGGTTTTCGCCGCCGCGGCGGAGTTGGTGCAGACCCGGATCGTGGTGCTCGCCGATGCCTGGGACCTGCTGAAGTTCCTGTTCCGCCCGGAAACCGAGTTCACCGTGGATCCGGCGGCGGCGGAAAAGAATCTGGGACCGGATGCGGCACCGGTGTTGCAGGCCGCCATCGCCGCGCTGGAGGGCGTTCCGGAGTGGACGGCTCCCCGACTCGAAGAGACGTTGAAAACGGCGCTGGTGGACGATCTGGGCCTGAAACCGCGCAAGGCCTTCGCGCCGGTGCGGGTCGCGGTGACCGGATCGCACATCAGCCCGCCGCTGTACGAGTCGCTGGAACTGCTCGGCCGGGAGATCACCATGGACCGGCTGCGGGCCGCCTCGGTGCTCACCGCCGCGCTGTAGTGGCCGGGGCCGCGAACGGAAGACGCCCCGTTCGCGGCCCGGCCCGGTCCTGGACCGACGGAGGCGGGGGAGCGAAGCGGAGGAGCCGGAGGAGGGAAGGACCGGGCCTCGAGGGCCGCGAACCCGCCGGAGCGAAGCGGAGGCCAAAGGCGCAGTGCGACCCGAAAAACAACCTCTGACCAGACGATTTGTATAACACCGGCATCTCTTTGGTAATCTTCTCCTCGGCCGGGAACGAGGTCGGACGCCCCACAAGGGAGCGACCGAGGGTCCGGTCATTGGGGTATGGTGTAATTGGCAACACAGCTGATTCTGGTTCAGCCATTCTAGGTTCGAGTCCTGGTACCCCAGCTTTGGAGTTTTCTCCAAAATCCTGGTCCCGTCGTCTAGCGGCCTAGGACGCCGCCCTCTCAAGGCGGTAGCGCGGGTTCAAATCCCGTCGGGACTACGCGGAAAAAGGGCCCTCCGGCATATGCTGGAGGGCCCTTTTCCGTTGCCGGTCGCTCAATCCCGCGGCGGCCACGTGCTGCCGCCCGGCGGCATCTCGGGCATACCGAGCTTGCGGTGATCCCAGCTGCGCGTCCGCTCGGCCACCAGCCGGACCGCCACCCGCTTGTTCAGCATGGCCTCCACCAGCGGCCGGGCCTCCTCGGTGTAGGGCGCGGTGTAGCGCTCCCAGACGCTGACCCCGACCCGGAACAGCGCCTCCGGATCGTCGACGATCTCCGCGCGCCCCTCGATGGACACCCCGCGCAGCCGGTCGTAGCTGTCGCCGGCCTCGACCAGCACCGTCACCCGCGGATCGCGGCGCAGGTTGACCGCCTTCTGCGACTTCGCCTTGGTCTCCAGCCAGATCTCCCCGTCGACCAGGCCGTACCACATCGCGGTGAGGTGCGGCAGGCCCGATCGGCCCACGGTGGCCAGGGTGAGAATGCGGGACGACGCGAGGAAATCCCGAATCTCGGCCTCGGCCATGAC
Source organism: Nocardia sp. BMG111209 (assembly GCF_000381925.1). Taxonomy (NCBI): domain Bacteria; kingdom Bacillati; phylum Actinomycetota; class Actinomycetes; order Mycobacteriales; family Nocardiaceae; genus Nocardia; species Nocardia sp. BMG111209. The sequence continues at coordinate 551,631 of NZ_KB907308.1, read as the reverse complement.
GATCTGTGCGCGTTGATTCGCTCCCATGCGCCGACTGTACTTTACGGCGTACGCGAGAACGTGGAACCGGTTACAGTCGCTTGTGCAGCGCGTCCGCCGCGGCGACCAGATCCGCGGCCCAGCGCGCGCCGGGCCGCCGGCCCATCCGATCGATCGGACCGGAGACCGAGACCGCCGCCACCACAGTCCCCGCCGAATCCCGGACCGGCGCGGAGACGCTGGCCACCCCCGCGGCCCGCTCGCCGGCGCTCTGTGCCCAGCCGCGCCGGCGCACCTCGGCCAGCGCGCGTTCCCCGAACACCGCGTCGGCCAGGATCGCCTGCTGCAGGTCGGGATCGGCCCAGGCCAGCAGGACCTTGGCGGCCGAGCCCGCGGTCAGCGGCAACCGCGCGCCGACCGGGACGGTGTCGCGCAGGCCGGAGGCGGGTTCCACCGCGGCCAGGCACACCCGGGAGTGGCCGTCGCGGCGGTAGATCTGCACACTCTCCCCGGTGATCTCCCGCAGCCGGGGCAGGACCGCCGCGGCCGCGTCCAGCAGCGGATCCCCGGCGGTACTGGCCAGTTCCGACAGGGCCGGACCGGGCCGCCACTGACCGGCGGCGTCGCGGGCCAGCATCCGGTGCACCTCGAGGCCCACGGCCAGGCGGTGCGCGGTGGCGCGAGGCAGCCCGGTGCGGGTGCACAGCTCGTTGAGCCCGCAGGGCTGCTCGGCCACCGCCCGCAGCACGGCCATGGCTTTGTCGAGTACCCCGATACCGCTATGCTGTCTCATAGAACGATATTAAAATCTCATACTCTGAGATTTCAAGCAGTGAATCGCAGGTCCGGCGTCGCCGGTCGGCGAGGAGCCCGGAAACAGCATGTGTCGTCGCGCCGCCAGCCCCGGCGCGGCGGATGTCTACCGAAAGGTGAACGGAGATGGCGGAGACGGCCGATCGGCCACGTACCCTGGCGGAAAAGGTCTGGGACCAGCACGTCGTCGTGCGCGGCGAGGGTGACGACCCGGATCTGATCTACATCGACCTGCATCTGGTGCACGAGGTGACCAGTCCGCAGGCGTTCGACGGCCTGCGCGCCGCCGGCCGTCCGGTGCGCCGGACGGACCTCACCATCGCGACCGAGGACCACAACGTCCCGACCGTCGACATCGATCAGCCGATCGCCGATCCGATCTCCCGCCTGCAGGTGGAGACGTTGCGGCGCAATTGCGCCGAATTCGGCGTGCGGCTGTATCCGATGGGCGATATCGAGCAGGGCATCGTGCACGTGGTCGGCCCGCAACTGGGCCTGACCCAGCCGGGCACCACGGTGGTCTGCGGTGATTCGCACACCTCGACCCACGGCGCGTTCGGCGCGCTGGCAATGGGTATCGGCACCAGCGAGGTCGAGCACGTACTCGCCACCCAGACGCTGTCGCTGCGGCCGTTCAAGACCATGGCGATCACCGTCGACGGCGCGCTGCCGGACGGAGTGACCAGCAAGGACGTCATTCTCGCGGTGATCGCGAAGATCGGCACCGGCGGTGGTCAGGGTTACGTGCTCGAATATCGCGGCGAGGCCGTGCGCGCCATGTCGATGGAGGCGCGGATGACCATGTGCAATATGTCGATCGAGGCCGGCGCCCGGGCCGGGATGATCGCTCCCGACGAAACCACCTACGAATTCCTGAAGGGCCGCGCGCACGCGCCGCAGGGCGCCGAATGGGACGCGGCCGTGGCGGCGTGGGAGGCGCTGAAGACCGACGAGGGCGCGACATTCGACGCCGAGGTGCACATCGATGCCACCGCGCTGAGCCCCTTCGTCACCTGGGGCACCAATCCGGGCCAGGGTGTGCCGCTGAGCGCCGCGGTGCCCGATCCGGCGGAGATCGTCGACGAGTCCGCGCGCGAATCCGCGGAGAAGGCACTGCACTACATGGACCTGGAGCCCGGTACGCCGCTGCGCGACGTGCGGGTCGACGCGGTGTTCGTGGGGTCGTGCACCAACGGCCGGATCGAGGATCTGCGGGCCGTGGCCGATGTGCTGCGCGACCGCCGGGTGGCCGACGGGGTCCGGATGCTGATCGTGCCGGGCTCTATGCGGGTTCGCGCACAGGCCGAATCCGAGGGCCTGGGTGAGATCTTCACCGCCGCCGGCGCCGAGTGGCGGCAGGCCGGCTGCTCGATGTGCCTGGGAATGAACCCGGATCAGCTCGAACCCGGTGAGCGCTGCGCCTCGACATCGAATCGCAACTTCGAGGGCCGGCAGGGCAAAGGTGGCCGGACACATCTGGTTTCACCGTTGGTGGCCGCGGCTACGGCGGTGCGCGGAACCCTGTCCTCACCTGCGGATCTGAACTGATCCGCCCACCCTCCACAAGACTTCGGGAGTTCTCATGGAAGCGTTCAAGGTACACAAGGGGATCGGCGTTCCGTTGCGCCGATCCAACGTCGACACCGACCAGATCATCCCCGCGGTGTATCTCAAGCGTGTCACGCGAACAGGATTCGAGGACGGGCTGTTCGCGGCCTGGCGGTCGGATCCGCACTTCATTCTGAACGTGGAGCCCTACAACCGCGGCTCGGTCCTGGTGGCGGGTCCGGATTTCGGTACGGGCTCCTCACGCGAGCACGCCGTATGGGCCCTGATGGACTACGGTTTCCGGGTTGTGATCTCGGCCCGCTTCGCGGACATCTTCCGCGGCAACGCCGGGAAGGGCGGGCTGGTGGCCGCCCGGATGTCACAACATGATGTCGAATTGCTCTGGAAGTTGCTCGAGGAACAGCCCGGTCTCGAATTGATCGTGGACCTGCAGGAGCGCTCTGTCACGGCCGGAACCACCGTGTTGCCGTTCGATATTGACGACTACACGCGGTGGCGGCTGCTGGAGGGACTGGACGACATCGGGCTGACCCTCCGCCGGGAAGAGGCCATCGACCGGTTCGAAAAGGCAAGGCCGGGTTGGAAACCGATCACCATTCCGGCGGCTAATTCGCCCGCCTAATCGCTCCCGGTCGTTAGCTGAGAGCTACCAAACCGGGTTGCTGGACGTGTGCCACGCCACATGAAATTTGGCGTGGCACATAGACTCTTGCCCATTGAGGGTTTACCGTGGTACCTAGTCGGTCCGACGACGGGCCATTAGTCTGCGGAGGATTCAATGAACAAGGCGGAACTGATCGACGTTCTGACCGAAAAGTTGGGTACTGACAGGCGCACGGCCACTGCGGCAGTCGAGCAGATTGTCGACACGATCGTGCGTGCGGTGAACAAGGGACAGAGCGTGACCATCACCGGTTTCGGTGTGTTCGAGCAGCGCAAGCGCGCCGCCCGGGTCGCTCGTAACCCCCGCACCGGCGAAACTGTCAAGGTGAAGCCGACTTCGGTGCCCGCTTTCCGTCCGGGCGCGCAGTTCAAGGCGATCATCGCCGGCAAGCAGAAGATCGCGGCGGTGGGTCCCGCCGTCAAACGCGGTGTTGCCGCGCCGGTGTCGGGTGCTGCCAAGAAGACCACGGCCCGGAAGACCACGGCCAAGAAGACGGCCGCCAAGAAGACCGTGGCCGCCAAGAAGGCCGCCACCAAGGCGCCGGCCAAGAAGGCCCCCGCCAAGAAGGCCCCGGCCGCCAAGAAGACGGTCGCCGCCAAGAAGACGGTCGTGAAGAAGACGGCTCCGGCCAAGGCCGTGGCGAAGAAGACCGTCACCGCCAAGAAGACCGCGGCCAAGAAGGCTCCCGCGAAGAAGGCCGCTGCCAAGCGGACTCGCTAGGTCTCGAACACGAAACGGCTCCTCGGGCACACCGTGCCGGGGAGCCTTTTTCGTGTCCCGAGTGTCGGTGCGGGACTTGGGTTGTCGGCACAAGCTCGTGACCGGACCGCGACAACCGCTGGGGGCGGGCGTGATTCAGTCGTTATCCACGCGCAGCGCGCGGTCCACGTGGTCGGCCGCCATCAGTCGCCCGTTCGTTATCGACAGCACCCACAGGCTGCCCTTGTGGTTACGCGCCGGTGGCAGTGTGAGACCGTCGTTTTCGGCCCAGCGGCGCAGTAGATCGGGAATCACCTTGCCCTGACTGCAGATCACGCGGACCCGGTCCGGCGACGCCAGATAACGGGCCCGCGCCAGCGCCGCCTGCGGGGCCTCCGCGTAACCCGTCTCGGACAGTTGCGGTTCCAGCACGATGCCGCTACCCAATTCGTGCGCCAGCGGCGCCACCGTCTGGCGGCAGCGCAGCGGTGGCGCCGAATGTACCTCGTTGGCCCCGAAGGCCCGCAGGCTCGCCGTCAGCACCTCGGCCTGGGCCCGGCCGGCCTTGTCCAGCGGCCGCTGCCAGTCCGGGCCGGCGAAGTGGTTGCGGCGCCCGGCCTTCGCGTGCCGGACCACCAGCAGGGTGGCCGTCTCCGGCGGCAGCCGCAGGAAGGTGCGCAGGATGTGACGATCCATCGGATAGGACAGTTCGTCCATCACCCGATCCAGCGGATACCAGCGCAGCTCGTCGACCTCCGAATTGGCGGCGAACTGCCCGCCGGTGGGCTGGGCCGACCAGTAGTCGACGCGCTTCAATTTGCGGTGTCCCGTCACGGGATACGTGACATGACCGAGATATCGCCCCAGCCGGCACGACAGCCCGGTCTCCTCCTGGACCTCCCGCACCGCCGCCACCATCGGCGTCTCACCGGCGTCGAGTTTGCCCTTCGGCAGCGACCAGTCGTCGTACTTCGGCCGGTGCACCACCGCCACCTCGACGGTACGGTCCGGCTGCTGCCGCCACACCACCCCACCCGCGGCGAGCACGTTGGGTGTCACACGGCGGTCGGAGAACCAGATGTGTTCGGAAGCTTTTGCGTCCGAACGACTCACGGTTGGTCCGGTCGGCGCAGCCGCATCAGGAACTCCTGGTGGTCACGGACCTGGTCGATCCCTTCCCCTGCCTCCGGGCTGGCCTGCCAGCTGCCGTCGGCCTGCAACACCCAGCAGCGGGTGGACGGGTAGAGCGCGGAGTCGAACATCTCGGTCAGCCGGTCGCACAGCTTCGGATCCTTGACCTGGACCATGACCTCGACCCGGCGATCCAGGTTGCGGTGCATCATGTCCGCGCTGCCGATCCAGAACTCGTCCTGCGCCTGGAAGTGCAGGACGCGCGAATGTTCCAGGTAGCGGCCGAGAATCGAACGCACCTCGATGTTCTCGCTCATGCCGGGCACACCGGGGCGCAGCCCGCAGATCCCGCGCACCACGATCTGCACCGGAACCCCGGCCTGGGACGCGCGATACAGCGAATCGATGATCTGCTCGTCGACGATCGAGTTGCACTTCAACCGAATTCGGGCCGGCAGACCCTGCGCGGCCAGTTCCGTCTCGCGCCGGACGCGTTCGACGATGCCCGCCCGCACACTCGACGGCGCCACCAACAGGTTGCGGTAGTTGGCCTTTCGGGAGTAACCGGTCAGCGAGTTGAACAGGTCGGTCAGGTCGGCGCCGATCTCCGGTGCGGCGGTGAGCAATCCGATGTCCTCGTACAGCCGGGCGGTCTTCGGGTTGTAGTTGCCGGTGCCGATGTGGCAGTAGCGGCGGATGGTCGCGCCCTCGCGGCGCACCACCAGGCAGGTCTTGCAGTGCGTCTTGAGGCCGATGAGGCCGTAGACCACGTGCACGCCCGCCTGTTCCAGCTGCCGCGCCCACTTGATGTTGGCCTGTTCGTCGAAGCGGGCCTTGATCTCGACCAGCGCGACCACCTGCTTGCCGGCCTCGGCCGCGTCGATGAGCGCGTTGACGATCGGGGAGTCGCCGGAGGTGCGGTACAGCGTCTGCTTGATCGCCAGCACCTGCGGGTCGGCCGCGGCCTGTTCGATGAAGCGCTGCACGCTGGTGGAGAACGAATCGTACGGATGATGTACCAGCACATCGCCTTCGCGCAGCGCGGCGAACACGTTGCGCGGGGTCTCGCGCTCCCCGAACGCCGGCGGCGTGGCCGGGACGTAGGGTGCGTCCTTCAGCAGCGGACGGTCCACGCCGTACACCTGCCACAGGCAGGACAGGTCCAGCAGGCCGGGCACCTCGATCACATCGGCCGGATCGACGTCGAGTTCGCGCAGCAGCAGATCGAGCATGTGCTCGGTCATGTCGTCCGAGACCTCCAGGCGCACCGGGGATCCGAAGCGCCGGCGGGCCAGCTCCCGTTCCAGGGCCTGCAGCAGATCCTCGTCGCGGTCCTCGTCGACGGTGAAGTCGGCGTTGCGGGTGATGCGGAACGAATGATGTTCCACCACATCCATTCCCGGGAACAGCTGATCGAGGTGGGCGGCGATCAGGTCCTCCATCGGCAGGAAGGCCCGCGTGCTGCCGAGCGCGCCCTCGCCGTCGGTGCGGCCGGGCTCGGTGCCGGGACGGCGCACCCGGACGAACCGGTCCACGTTGTCGGGCACCTTCACCCGCGCGAAATGCTCACCGCCGGTGTCGGAGTCGCGCACGGTCACGGCCAGGTTGAGGCTCAGGCCGCTGATGTAGGGGAACGGGTGCGCGGGGTCGACGGCCAGCGGGGTCAGCACCGGGAACACCTGATCCTGGAAATAGCCGGACATCCGCAGGCGCTCGTCGGGATCCAGGTCGTGCCAGCCGATGATCTCGATACCCTCGGCGGACATCGCGGGCCGCACCTGATCGAGGAAGACGCGGGCGTGCTGCACCGCCAGATCCTGTGCGCGGGCCGTGATCAGGGTCAGCTGTTCGGTGGGCGACAACCCGTCCGCCGAGCGCACCGACAGCCCGGCCTCGGCGCGGCGCTTGAGGCCCGCGACCCGGACCATGTAGAACTCGTCCAGGTTGGAGGCGAAGATCGCGAGGAATTTCGCGCGCTCGAGCAGGGGCTCCGATCGGGCCTCCGCCAGAGCCAGCACGCGAGCGTTGAAATCGAGCCAGCTCAGCTCGCGATTGACATAGCGATCCGGCGGCAATTGCGCCAACTCGGTGGCGGTGGCTGCGGGCGTGGCGGCCGGTGGCGCAACTGGTAGTCGGGGCCGCTGCGGGACGGTTTCCGTATCGCTCACGTCAATCCTAACGACTCACTCCGGTGGTGGCCGGGACGGCACCCGAGTAGACAGCGTACGTCGTCAATCGGGCAATTCGCCCCGCGCATGGCAATTCTTGCCCGCCTGGCAATCATCTAGCAGACATGTGACCTCACCGGATACTTCCGGATGACATCTTCATCGACAATCGGTGACCATCCGATTTCGTGCAGTACCGCGGTGGTGGCCGGTCCCACCCCGAGCGCCACGGCCGCGGTCAGATCGGCCGCGGTGTCGACGTCCAGTCGCAGGCCGGGCCAGTCGCCGGCCAGATCCTTTGCGCCCGAGTCGATGTGCCGCCGGGCCGAACCCCCGCCGAAAAGCGGTGCCAGCGGTGCCGTTCCGTCGCGGACGAGCAGGGCGGTGGTGCCGACGCCGGCGTGGTCGACCACGACCGCGCGGCCCTGCGGCGGGGCCGCCACCAGCATATCGATCAGCTCCGCCGGACGCAGGGCCGGCAGGTCCGCTTGCAGGGCAAGCAGATTCACCGGGCCGTGCCGGTCGCGCACGGCCGCGGCCGCCGCCGCCAGGGCGGTGTTGAGACCGTCCGGATCGCCCGGGACCGCCGGATCCGGGAGGGTGTCCGCGCCCAGCGGCCGCACCGCCGCCGTGACGGCCGGATCGGGGGTCACCACCGTCACCGAGGCCAGGCCCGCGGCGAGGGCGGCGGTGACCGTGTCCGACAGCATCGCGAGCACCAGCCGGGACCGATCACCGGGCGGCAACGAGTCGGCGAGACGGCTCTTCGCGTGATCGAGATATTTCACCGCGATCACGGTGTGGACGGCTTCCGGACACATGTGACCCATAGTCCCACCGGTAGCCGACTCCGGCCTCGAGACCCCCGTGCCGGGTGGCATAGTGGCCTGGTGACAAGGGCGGCAGTGATGGGCGCGGGGTCGTGGGGCACGGCATTCGCGAAGGTGTTGTACGACGCGGGCACCGAGGTGACGATGTGGGCGCGGCGGCCGGAGGTGGCCAAAGCGCTGGTGGCCGAGCATCGCAATCCCGGCTATCTGCCCGAGGTCGATCTCACCGGCATCGCCGCCACCGACGACCATCGGGCCGCGCTCGCGGACGCCGACATCGTGGTGCTGGCGGTGCCGTCGCAGACGCTGCGGGCCAATCTGGCCGCCTGGCGCGACGCCGTCGGACCGGACGCCACGCTGCTCAGCCTCGCCAAGGGCATCGAGACCGGCACCCTGCTGCGGATGAGTCAGGTGATCGCCGAGGTCACCGGCGCTCATGTCGGGCGGGTCGCGGTCCTGTCCGGCCCGAACCTGGCCCGGGAGATCGCCGCCCGGCAACCGGCCGCTTCGGTGGTCGCCTGCGCCGACGCCGCGCGCGCCGAGGCCGTGCAGCACGCCTGCGCCACCAGCTATTTCCGGCCCTACACCAACACCGACGTGATCGGCTGCGAGATCGGCGGGGCCTGCAAGAACGTGATCGCGCTGGCCTGCGGGATCGCCGCGGGCATGGGTCTGGGCGACAACTCGATCGCCAGCATCATCACCCGCGGGCTGGCCGAGATCATGCGGCTGGGCTCGGCGCTGGGCGCCAACCCGGTGACGCTGGCCGGGCTCGCCGGGGTCGGTGACCTGGTCGCCACCTGCACCTCGCCGCTGTCGCGCAACCGGTCCTTCGGGCAGGTGCTCGGCGCGGGCGGGGCGATGGAGGCGGCGCAGCAGGCCACCCATGGGCAGGTCGCCGAGGGGGTCAAATCCTGTACCTCGATCCGCACGCTCGCCGAACGACACGGCGTCGAGATGCCGCTGACCACCGCGGTCCACCAGGTGTGTCACGAGGGCGCCTCGGTCGCGGACATGGTCGGGTGGCTGCTCGGCCGCCGGATCAAGCCCGAATAGCCCATACCGGATCGGGCGCGAATGCGACGTTCGGCGCGCCACGGCTGATTCGGTGACCTGAACTCCGGGTACGGTTTGGGCATGAGTCAGCGGATCCGGGTTGCCGTGGTGTTCGGCGGTCGTAGCAGCGAGCACACGGTGTCGTGCGTGTCGGCGGGCAATGTGCTGCGCAGCCTGGACCCGGAACGCTTCGACGTGGTGCAGATCGGCATCACCCGCGACGGCGCCTGGGTGCTCAGCGGGTCGGACCCGCGCGAGCTGGTCATCGCCGAGCGCAGCCTGCCGTCGGTCGACCACACCGGCACCGAACTCGCGCTGACCGCCGACCCCGGTGGGTCCGGCGCCGCGCTGGTACCGCTGGACGGATTCGACGCGGCCGGGCTCGGCGCGGTCGACGTGGTGTTCCCGGTGCTGCACGGCCCCTACGGGGAGGACGGCACGCTGCAGGGGCTGCTGGAACTCGCGGGGGTGCCCTATGTCGGTCCCGGTGTGCTGGCCAGCGCGGCCGGGATGGACAAGGAGTTCATGAAGAAGCTGCTGGCCTGCGAGGGGCTGCCGATCGGCGACTACGTGGTGCTGCGACCCGGCGTCGCCACGCTCGCCGAGGCGGACCGGCGGCGGCTGGGGCTCCCGGTGTTCGTGAAGCCGGCGCGCGGCGGGTCCTCGATCGGTATCACCAAGGTGGACGACTGGGCCGCCTTCGACGCCGCGCTCGCCGAGGCGCGCCGGCACGATCCGAAGGTGATCGTGGAGGCGGCGATCGTGGGCCGCGAGGTGGAGTGCGGCGTACTGGAATTCCCGGACGGGCGGGTCGAGGCCAGCATGATCTCCGAGATCCGGATGCCCGAGGCGGATACCGATCCCGGTGCGGCCCCGGCCTTCTACGACTTCGAGACCAAATATCTGGACGACGTCTGCGAATTCGACATCCCCGCCAAACTCGACGACGACCTGACCGAGCAGATCCGCGAGCTGGCCGTGCACGCGTTCCGTGCGCTGGACTGCCAGGGGCTGGCCCGGGTCGACTTCTTCGTCACCGAATCCGGCCCGGTCCTCAACGAGATCAACACCATGCCGGGCTTCACCTCGATCTCGCAGTACCCGCGGATGTGGGAGGCGACCGGCATCGACAACCGCGCTCTGGTCACCACCCTGATCGATACCGCGCTGGCCCGGGGCACCGGCCTGCGCTGATCGTCGCGGGAGCCGGATCGCGGGTAGCCTCGGTCCGGTGGTGGTAGCGATGACGATTCCCGGTCTGGCGCTGCTGATCATCGCGGTGTCGTGCGCGGAGATCGCCTATCGCAAGGTGACCGGCCGCGCGGCGCTGCCGTGGATGCGTGAGCAGGGCGGACGGGACGCCTCCGCGATCGGATTCGAGCAGTTCGACGCGATGTTCAACTCCGGCAAGCGGTACGAGTTCGAGCAGCGGCAGGCCGTGCTCATGCATCGGGAGAATCCGGGCGACGGAACCCCGGGTGGTCCGGAGATCGATCTGCGCGCCGGCCGGGTGCGGCTGCGCCCGCTCTGACGGTCAGTTCGGCAGCGGGCCCGGGTCGATCGGGCGGGCCGGCAACACCTTGGCGATCGTGTCCGAAATCTCCTGCAGCGGCGTCGGTCCGGCGTGGTCCGGCAGCGTCAGGGCGATGTAGGTGCCGCGGTCGACGGCGAAGTACGTGCCCGAGGACGTGTTGGCGGCCGGATCGCGCAGCGCGAACCAGTTGACGCCGTCGACCACCTGCAGGGCGGCCGCCTTGTCGAATTCCTGCGGTCGGTCCAGGCCGCAGCGCAGCACGATCGGATCGCCCGCGTCGGCGGACTGCCACGCCGCCGTGGCGGGCGGGGCGGGGTCGGCGAGGTCGGCGTGGTGGTAGTCGCCGATCGTGGCGGGCAGCGCGGGCAGCAGAGCGGTACACGCGGGGCCGGTCGCCGCGGGGGCCGATACCGAGCCCAGGGCGAGCGGTCCGCGCGCCGGATTCTGCCGCGCCAGCACGGCCAGCACCAGCACCCCGGCGATCAGGGCGACCGGGAGGGCGATCGCGGTGGCGATCAGGGCGGGGGACGCGCGGTGCGGTGATGCGGCCGGGGTCGTGTCCCCAGTGGCGGCCGAGGCTGTGTCCGGAGTGGTGGCCGAGGCTGCGGTGTCCGGAGTGGCGATTGCACCGTCCGCGTCGGTCCCGGGCTGCTCGGGAGCGGCGGCGGTCTCGGGGACCGCGGTGGGGGAGACGCCGGATTCGGCCGCGTCGGCCGGGGTCGGCCGGGGCTCGGGGGTCGGCTGCTCCGTCTCGCTGCTCATCCGGTGGTTCGTCTCCGCTCGCGCCGGGCCGCGCGGGCGGTGTCCGGCGCGGATCGTGTGGATTTCCGGGTCCGAGGGTAGCGAACGGGTCCGTCACGATCGCGCGCGTGCCCGTGCGGTGGGGGTTCGGCGGTGGCGGTCACGGTAGCGTCGTGCGGTCGACTCGGCCCCGGGAGGGGACCGGGGCAGGAGAGGAGCTCGTCATCACGGACAGCAGCCCGCGTACGGTACGCGAGCTCGGGGAGTTCGCGCTCATCGCGCGCATGAACGCCGGTCGGATCCAGGCCCCGGGGGTGTTGCTCGGGCCCGGGGACGACGCGGCGATCGTGGCGGCGCCGGCCGGGCGCTACGTCGTCACCACCGACATGCTGGTGCAGGACCGGCATTTCCGGCTGGACTGGTCGGACCCCGCCGATATCGGCGCCAAGGCGATCGCGCAGAACGCCGCCGACGTGGTCGCGATGAGTGCGCGGCCGAGCGCGTTCGTCGTCGCGCTGGGCTGTCCGGCGGACACCCCGGTGCGGCTGGTGGACGGGCTGGTCGACGGGATGTGGGCCGAGGCGGCGCGGGCGGGCGGGTCGATCGCGGGCGGCGATGTGGTGCGCAGTCCGCTGCTGGTGGTCTCGGTCACTGCCTTCGGCGATCCGCTGCTGCGGCCGCCGGTGCTGCGGTCGGGGGCGCGATCCGGTGATGTCGTCGCGGTGGCGGGGCGGCTGGGGTGGTCGGCGGCCGGGCTGGCCGTGCTGGCCGCCGGCGCCGATCGGGAGCTGTTCGCGGAAGTTGTTGCCGCGCATCGGGTTCCGCGTCCACCGTACCAGGCGGTGCTGGGTCTGCCCGCGGTCGCGGAGATCTCCGCGCTCACCGACGTCTCCGACGGTCTGCTCGCGGATCTGGGGCATATCGCCGAATCCTCCGGTGTCGCCATCGATCTCGACTCCCGGGTGCTGGTGGATCCGGCGCTGGAGCCGGCGGCGCGGGCACTCGGCGCCGATCCGCTGGACTGGGCGCTCACCGGCGGAGAGGATCACGGCTTCGCCGCCACATTCCGTGCGGGGCTTGATCTTCCGCCGGGCTGGGTCGCCGTGGGGCGGGTCGGGACCGGGTCCGGGATCACCGTCGACGGGGTCCGCCGGGCCGGTTCCACCGGCTGGGAGTCGTTCACGTCGGGGTGATCCGGCAGGCGATCGCGGGCCACGATATGTTGTGCGCTCATGGGCGTAAAACCACTGCCGGAAATCATCGATACGGGCTGGGCCGAGGCGTTGACGCCGGTGGCCGACCGCGTTGCCGAGATGGGAGAGTTCTTACGCGCCGAGAACGCGGCCGGACGCGGCTATTTCCCCAAGGGGGACAACGTACTGCGGGCTTTCCAGCGGCCGTTCGACAAGGTGCGTGTGCTGATCGTCGGCCAGGATCCGTACCCCACGCCGGGGCATGCGATGGGTCTGAGTTTCTCGGTCGCGCCCGAGGTTTCGCCGGTGCCACGGAGTCTTGCCAACATATTCTCGGAATATTCCAAGGATCTCGGATTTCCGACCCCTACCTGCGGTGATCTGTCGCCGTGGTCGGATCAGGGTGTGCTGCTGCTGAATCGGGTCCTCACGGTGCAACCGGGCCAGCCGGCCTCGCATCGGGGCAAGGGCTGGGAGGCGGTGACGGAGCAGGCGATTCGCGCATTGGTGGCCCGTGACCAGCCGATGGTCGCAATTCTGTGGGGCCGTGACGCTTCGACATTGAAGCCGATGCTGGGCTCCGTTCCCTACCTCGAATCCGCCCATCCGTCACCGTTGTCCGCGTCTCGCGGGTTTTTCGGATCGAGGCCGTTCTCCCGTACCAACGAGTTGCTCGGTACATTGGGGGCCGCCCCGGTCGATTGGCGTTTGCCGTGACGGGGTGAAGAGGTTCGAGCGAGTCAGGAGTAGATGCATGCAGATCAAGTCCGTGCGGACAGCCGTGCTCAGCGTCGCTGCCGGAGCGGCCATCCTCGGCACCCCCGCGGTGGCAGGAGCAGCACCGGTGCCGTTGACACCGGCCACTCAGGACACCACGGAGTCCGAGGCGGCCCCGGTGGTGGCGTTGTACGACCCGCAGACGGGGTCGTCCTCGATCTCGTCGGGTGTCACGTCGCGGTTCGTGTGCCTGTTCCAGAGTGTCAGTGCCGCAGGCGGTCTGGACTGCATCAACGGCTCGAACTGAGCCGTACCATGCGGACCTGCGGGGCGAGGGTGAAGTCCTCGACCCCGCGGGCTCCGTCGAATTCGAATTCGTATTTGCGGTAGAAGGTCTGGGCGCGCGGGTTCTCCTCGAACACCCACAGCGAGGTATCGGTGTGGGGATCGAGGACCGCGCGGATCAGATCGTGGGCGACGCCAGCACCGTGGAATGCGGCGCGTACGTACAGGGCGCGCAGTTCCACCGGTGCGGCGGGCGGGTCGTCGCGGGCCGGGCCCGTGTCGGCGAATCCGATGACGGTGGCCGTGCCGATCACCGCGGCGACCGTCGATCCGGGGCCGGACAGGCGGCGTTCCCATTGTTCGGCGCGGCGGTCGAGGTCGAAGGCGGCCAGGACGTGCGCCGGGACCAGATCCCGATGGGACTCGCGCCAGCTGGCGATGTGGCATTCGGCGAGGCCGGATATGAGCTCGCGGGTCGCCGTCGCGGGGGTGAGTGGAACGAGGCGCCAGGTCGGGCCGGTCATATTTCCCCCGTCACAGTGACGACGAAGCCCCGGTCACACCCGTGAGGGATGCGCCGGGGCGTCGTGGAAATGTCTGTTCGGCCGGATCAGCGCGTCACCGCGACCGTCCGGCCTGCGGGCACTCAGCCCCGAACGACCTTGCCGGCCTTCAGGCAGGAGGTGCAGACGTTGGTGCGGCGGGTGTTACCCGGCGCGACCTGTGCACGAACGGTCTGGATGTTCGGGTTCCAGCGACGGTTGGTGCGCCGGTGCGAGTGCGAAACCGACTTACCGAAGCCGGGGCCCTTGCCGCAGACGTCGCAGACGGCAGCCATAGTCGCGAGCTCCTTCATGTCATGGGGGACCGCTGTCGTAACCGACAGCCTGTCCGGAAACCTTATCGTCAATGCCCGCCGACGAAACCACCGGCACCCGCGACCGCTCTCCGCCAGGAAAGAACATGGTCGCGTCAGGCAACCCTGCAAGGGTAGCGGTCGGCCGTCTCCGCTGTCCAATCGCCTCCCGACCTGCGGTTTCGGCCGGCCGGGGGTGTTCACCGGCTCGCTGTGCTCCCGGCGTGTCCCGACGGTGTCGGGGTGGGCGACTACTCTGGCGGGGAACTATGGCTCGGTGCGAGTGCAGGAGCGGAACCTGCCCAGCGACTGGAAGGACGGTGACGGTTGCCCGGGGTCCGGGAGGCGCTCGACGGTACGGCGCTCGTGCGGTGGGGTCACCTCTGTCTGGACGGGCTGGAACGGCACCGTGACGAGATCAACGCCCTGAACGTGTTCCCGGTGCCGGACGCCGACACCGGCACGAACCTGCTGTCGACCATGCGCACGGCGGTGGCGGCGGGGGAGGCGGTGCTGGATGCGGGGTACGGGGGTGTGTCGGTCGGTGATGCGGCGTCTACCACCCCGGTCGGTGACGCGGTGCCTTCGGTCCCCGTAGGTGATGCAGTGCCTGCGGTCTCGGTCGGTGCGGTGGCCGGGGCGATGGCGAGGGCGGCGACGGTCGGGGCGCGGGGTAACTCCGGGATCATTCTTTCGCAGGTGTTGCGGGGGTTCGGGGATGCGGCGGTGGGGGATTCGTTCGCTGCGGACGAGTTGCGGAATGCGTTGCGGCGGGCCGGAATTCTGGTGCGTGAGGCGTTGAGCGACCCCATCGAGGGGACCATGCTGACCGTGCTCGATGCCGCCGCGGAGCGAGCGGCCGAATGTGCTGCGGACGCGACGCTCGGTGAGGTGGCGACGGCCGCTGCGGGCGGGGCGGCGAAAGCGTTGGGGGAGACGCCCTCTCAGTTGGATGTGTTGCGCACCGCGGGGGTGGTCGATGCGGGGGCCCGTGGACTGCTCGTACTGCTGGACGCGCTGGTCGCGGTCACGACCGGGCAGCAGGTGGAGCGGCAGCGGTATACGGCCGGTTTCCGTGCGCCGGGCGGGCGGTTCGGTGCGGGAACTTCATCGCGTGAGAGTTCCGGTGGGGAGCCCGGTGCGGCCGCCGGGGGTGTCGGCGGCCCGGTCGCGGTGGGCGCAGGGGGTCCGGTCACCGCGAATTCGGTTCGGCCCGAAGCCGATCGATCGGGCTCATCCGGCGTTGGGTCCGGTGATCGCTCGGCCGGCGGAATTTCGGACAGCGGGGGTACGGGCAGGTGCTCGATCGGTTCGGGCGATCGCGCCGACGGTGCGGCGTCGCGCGAGTCCGCGATCGGCGGGGATGGTCGTGGGACCGGTGATGCGTTGCGCGAGTTGGGGATTCCGCGGGACAACGCGGGCCCGGAACACGCGGTGCCCGGTGACGCTTCCGGGGTCGGTGGGTCGGCGCCGCACTACGAGGTGATGTATGTGCTGTCCGGTACGGACGAGGAACGCATCGCGGGGTTGCGGCGGGAACTCGCGCGGCTCGGGGACTCCGTCGTGGTGGTCGGTGACGGGTCGGGGACCTGGTCGGCGCATGTGCACACTGCCGACGCGGGTGCGGCGGTCGAGGCGGGGCTGAGTGCGGGGACGTTGCGGGACATCCGGATCGAGGGGCTGGAATCCGGTGCGGTGGCGGCGGATTCGACGGATCGGGGCATTCTGACCGTCGCCTTCGGGCCGGGGGCGGCGCAGTTGTTCGAGGATGCGGGGGCCGTGGTGCTCGACGGCGGCGTGACCGCCGACGCGCTGCTCACCGCGATTCTGGCGATGCCGCACCGCGAGGTGCTGGTGCTGGCCAACGGGGCGCTGCCCGCGCACGAACTGGTCACGGTGAGTGTCGCCGCGCGGGGTACCGATCCGGCGCAGCCGCGGCGGGAGGTGTTGATGCTGCCCAGCGGTGCGATGGTGCAGGGGCTGGCGGCGCTGTCCGTGCACGACGCGCAGCGCACCGCGGTCGACGACGTGTTCGCCATGTCGGAGGCGGCCGCCGGTACGCGCTGGGGGGCGGTGCGGGTGGCCGCGGAACGGGCTTTGACCATCGTGGGTACCTGTGCGCGCGGGGACGGGCTCGGGCTGGTGGGGCACGACGTGGTGGTCATCGATCCGGACGTTCGGGCCGCGGCGCGCACACTGCTCGACCGGATGCTGGGGCTGGGCGGCGAATTGGTCACGCTGCTGGTGGGTGTGGATTCGCCCGCCGGGCTGGGTGACGAACTGTCCGAACACATCACCGCGACCTTCCCGGGTGTGGAGGTCGTCGTCTACGACGGGGGGCAGCCGGTGGACCTCATCCAGATCGGGGTGGAATAGACCGATGGCGACACTGCGGGACCGGCTCGACCATGTGCTGGGTACGAAGGCGGCCGATCAGCTGGCCGAATCCTTCGACATGACCACCGTCGAGGACCTGTTACGGCACTATCCGGTGCGCTACGCGACGCAGGGCCAGCCGCTGGCCGAGGAGGCCCCGGAGGAGGGTGCGCACATCATGGTGATCGGCACGGTCACGAAGACCGAGCTGAAACCGATGCGGCAGCGGCGCGGCCGGCTGCTGCGGGTGGATCTGGACACCGGCGCCGGTAAGCCGATCGAGATCACGTTCTTCAACGGCGACAAGGTGAACTACCTCGTCAAGCAGGGCGTGCGGGCGATGATGTCGGGGACCGCGCACTACTGGCGGCCGGATCGGTGGAATCTGTCGCATCCGTCCTATCTCATCCTGCCGGAGGCGGGGGAGTCGGTGGAGAACCTCACCGCCGTGCGAGGCAGCGGTGCGTTGCGCGGACTGGCCGAGAGCGCGAAAGGCGCCGAGGGCGTGGATGTCTCGTTCTTCGAGCGGGAGTACATCCCGGTCTACCCGGCGACCGCGAAGGTGCAGAGCTGGGATCTGCTGGCCTGCGTGCGGCAGGTGCTCGACCAGCTCGATCCGATCGACGACCCGCTGCCGGCGGACCTGCGCACGGAGCGGAATCTGCTGGCGATCTCGGACGCGTTGCGGCTGATCCATCTGCCCGACCGCAAGTCCGATATCGAGGAGGCAAGGGAGCGTTTGCGTTTCGACGAGGCACTGGCCCTGCAACTGGTGCTCGCGGAACGGCGTCACGAGATGGGCGGCCGCACCGCGCGCGCGTGCCCGCCCCGGACCGACGGTATCGCAGCCGATTTCGAGCATCGGCTGCCGTTCGAACTGACCGCGGGACAGCGGAAGGTGATCGCGGAGATCTCCGCCGACCTGTCGCGGCCGCATCCGATGCATCGCCTGTTGCAGGGCGAGGTCGGCTCCGGCAAGACCATCGTGGCCCTGCACGCGATGCTGCAGGTGGTGGACGCCGGCCGGCAGTGCGCGCTGCTGGCGCCGACGGAAGTGCTGGCGGCACAGCACTATCGGTCGCTGCGCGGGATGCTCGGCGAACTCGGCGCGGGCGGGGAACTCGGCGCCGCCGAGCACGCCACGAAGGTCGTGCTCGTGACCGGGTCGATGTCGGCGAAGGAGAAGAAGGCCGCGCTGCTGGACGCCATGACCGGCGAGGCGGGCATCGTGATCGGCACCCACGCCCTGATCCAGGACAACGTCGAATTCCACGATCTCGGCATGGTGATCGTCGACGAACAGCACCGCTTCGGTGTGGAACAGCGGGATGCGTTGCGCGCCAAGGCGAAGAACGGCATCAGCCCACACCTGCTGGTGATGACCGCGACCCCCATTCCGCGCACCATCGCGATGACCACCCTCGGCGACCTGGAAACCTCGACGCTCACCGAGCTGCCGCGCGGCCGGTCCCCGATCAGCACCAGAGTCGTTCCCGCCAAACAACATCCGACGTGGGTCGATCGCGCCTGGGAGCGCATCCGGGAGGAGGTCGACGCCGGCCGGCAGGCGTACGTGGTGTGCTCGCGCATCGGGGACGGCGAGGAGGAGGGCGGAAAGGGCAAGGGCCGCAAGGGTAAATCGCCGGAGGAGAAGGAGGCGCCGACCACGCACGCCGCCGTCGACGTCTACGAGACGCTGCGCGCCGGGGCGCTGGCCGGCCTGCGGGTGGGCCTGCTGCACGGCCGCCTGCCCGCCGACGAGAAGGACCAGGTGATGCGGGCCTTCAACGCCGGTGAGGTGGATGTGCTGGTGTGCACCACCGTCGTCGAGGTCGGCGTGGACGTCCCGAACGCGACGGTGATGGTGATCGTCGACGCCGACCGCTTCGGCGTCAGCCAGCTGCACCAGCTGCGCGGCCGCGTCGGTCGCGGGAAACATCCCGGCCTGTGCCTGCTGATCACCGAATCCTCCGCGATGGGTACCGCCATGGCCCGGCTGGAGGCCGTCGCCGGGACCCTCGACGGGTTCGAGCTGTCCATCCTGGATCTGCGGCAGCGCCGCGAGGGCGATGTGCTCGGCTCGGCGCAGTCCGGCACGGCCCGCAGCCTGCGTCTGCTGTCGCTGCTGGACGATCTGGAGGTCATCACCGCCGCCCAGGATGTGGCGCGCGAGGTGGTGGCCGCCGATCCCGGTCTCACCGCACACCCCGGACTGGCCACGATGATGCATGCCGCCGTCGACTCGGAACGTCTGGAGTACCTGGCCAAGTCGTGACGGTGGTCGGATCCTGCTGCCGCAGTGTTCCGGTGCCGATGTGGCGTGGCTCGCGCGAATGGGATCGCCGGGTGGTCCGGAGCGAATCCGTCCGTGCTCCGGCGCTGACGGTCCCGCCATAGTTCGGTATCGGTGCGCCTGTCGTGAGTAGATCTGCCCTGTCCGGCGCAAACGGATTCGCCGGTGGTCCAAGGCGATCGGACCGCCGGTGGTTCGGTGTGAGTGGATCCGCCTGCGGCTCGATCACGTGAGCCGGTGTGAGTTGATCCGCCCTGCGGCTCGATCGAGTGGGCCGGTGTGAGTGGGTCCGTCCCTGTCCGGCGCGAAATGGATTCGCCGGTGGTCAGGTGCGAGTGGGCCGGTCAGGGGCCGATGTGCGCGGATCCCTCCGCAGCTCGGCATGGGCGGGGAACCGGGTGTGGGATGCTTCCGGGCAGGTGAAGTCGTCGGCGCGAAGGGGAGCTGCGATGGTGGCGATCGAACTCGGGTGGCGCGGGAAAAACGTACCGCCACTGTGGTTTTCGCGGGGCGCGCGGCAAGGGGTCGGTGGGGTGCCGCCGACTGTGCTGGTGCTGACGGGGATCGTCAGTACGCAGGTGGGGGCGGCGATGGCGAAGCAGTTGTTCGCGCTGACCGGGCCGGTGGGGGCGGTGGGGCTGCGGTTGTCGTTCGCGGGGCTGGTGCTGCTGGTGATGTGGCGGCGATCGCTGCGGGTGGGGTGGCAGGCGGTGCCGGTGGTGCTCGGGTACGGCACGGTGCTGGCGACGATGAATGTCACCTTCTACCTTGCGCTGGACCGGATTCCGCTCGGGATGGCGGTCACCATCGAATTCCTGGGGCCGTTGGTGGTGGCGTTGGCCGGGTCTCGGCGGTGGTCCGATCCGGTGTGGGCGATGTTGGCCGGGGCCGGGGTGCTGTTCCTGGTGCGGACGGACGGTCCGGTGGCATGGTCGGGCGTGGCCTTCGCGGCGGCGGCCGGTGCGTGCTGGGCGGGGTACATCCTGGTGACGGCGAAACTGGGGGAGAAGACCAGTGGCGGAGGGGGTTTGGCGCTGGCGATGGCGATCGGCGGACTCGCGACGCTGCCGGTCGGGATCGTCGCGCTCGGGCCCGAACTGTTGCGGCCGGCCGTGCTGGCCACCGGTCTCTGGGTGGCGCTGCTGTCGTCGGTGCTGCCGTATTCGGTGGAACTCGAAGCGCTGCGGCGCATGCCGCCGCGGGTGTTCGGCATTCTGATGAGCCTCGAACCGGCCGTTGCGGCGGGCGCCGGGTTGATGGTGCTCGGGCAGCCGATGGGGGTCGTGCAATGGGCCGGAATCGGTTGCGTCGTGGCGGCTTCCATCGGTGCGACGCGGTCGGCCGGATAGGACGCGGTCGGTCCGACAGGTATGGCGGGTGCTGCCCTGCACCGGCGGCCATCGGGTGGACGGCGTCCGAGGCGAAGGGCAGCGCGCGGTGGGAGGTGTTGCGCGACAACGGTGGCTGGAATCCCGTCGGTGGCGGGTCGTGTCGGTCTTGCGCTGCCGCTGGTCGGGAACGGTTGTCCGGGGGCCGGATCCGTGCACAGTGGGTGGGTGGGTCAGCGCACGGTGTGTGGGTAGGGGAGGTCGATGGAGGTGTTCTCGGCGACGGCCAGGGGGCGGCCGATCTGGGGGAAGGCGCGTTGCTGGCAGGAGGATCGCTCGCAGACCTTGCAGCCGGCGCCGATGGGGACGACGGCGGCCGGATCGTCGAGTTGGAGGCCCTTGGAATAGGCCAGGCGGTCGGCGTATTCGATGTCGCAGCCCAGGCCGATGGCGAATTCCTTGCTCGCCGTGCCGAATGCGTGCGGGGCGGGGTTGGTGGTGCGGGCGATCCACAGGTAACGGCGGCCATCGGGCATGGCGGCCACCTGGGTGAGGACGCGGCCGGGATTCGCGAACGCCTCGTGCACCACCCACAGCGGGCAGCTGCCGCCGACCCGGGAGAAGTGGAATGCGGTGGCGGACTGGCGTTTCGAGATGTTGCCCGCTCGGTCGGTGCGGACGAAGAAGAACGGCACCCCGCGTTGCCCCTGTCGTTGTAGGGTGCTGAGCCGATGGCAGACCGTCTCGAAACCGACCTCGAAGCGCAGGCCGAGCAGATCGATGTCGTAGTGCAGTTCCTCCGCGGATCGCAGGAACCGGCCGTAGGGCAGTACCAGCGCACCCGCGAAATAGTTGGCCAGGCCGACCCGGGCGAGTTGCCGCGATTCGCCGGTCAGGGACGGGGTTTCGTTGAGGACCTCGTCGAGTTGCGGGCCGTACAGCAGGAAGGCGAGGGTGGTCGCGATCTGGAACGCGCGCTGCCCGGGGCGCAGCCGCCGGGCCAGGGTGAGGGTGCGGGTTTCGGGCTGGTAGTCCCGTTTCGGGATGGCCGGGTCGGCGCCGTCGCCGCGCACCAGCACGGTGACACCCGCTCGCTCCTCGGCGATCCGGGCCAGCTGGCGGTCCAGTGAGCCGATCGACAGTCCGCACTCCTCGAACAGGCGCTCGGCGGCGTGGTCCAGCGGGGCGATGTGGTTGTGGTGGTCGTAGAAGAAATCGCGGACGTCCTCGTAGGGCATCGGTACCCCGGGTGCGCCGGTCGGGGTGGCCACCTTCGACGACAGCAGGTCGAGCTGGTCGGTGGCGGCGCGCAGCCGGCGATGCATCGCGACGATCGTCTTGGCCACCTCCGGTAGGCGGGTCGCCAGATCCTCCACCTCGGCGGCGGGCGGCGCGGTGCCGCCGGCGGCCTCCACCAGGACCTCGTGCAGGTCCGACACCAGCCGCGCGTCCGAGTCGGCGGCGAAGAACTGTACGTCCAGGTCGAAGGTCGAGTTGAGCTTGAGCAGCACCGGAATGGTGAGCGGCCGCTGATCACGCTCCAACTGGTTGAGATAGCTGGGAGACAGGTCGAGGCTCTTGGCCAGGGCGGCCTGCGTCATTCGCCGCTCCTCGCGCAATCGCCGCAGCCTCGCTCCCGCATACATCTTGCGCACGCCGAGATGCTACCCGGAAGTCTTCGCAAACATTGCAATACCGTCCGGAGAAGGCCAAAAACATCTGCTGTCCCACTGTGTTACGCCATATGCGCATTCTGTGTAGAGTGCGAAGCGGGATGGTGTGGCGTATGTCTCACCCCGGTGAGGAGGCAGTCTAGTCCGCGGCCCAGCGTATTTCCGGTAAACCGTGTCCACCGATTAGCTGCTGCCCGCCGGACGACGGCGCGGGGCTTCCGCATCCGGGCCCGGCCGCCGTGCCGGGTACCTTTGACCAATGTTCTCCAAAGTTCTGGTCGCCAACCGCGGGGAAATCGCGATCCGCGCCTTCCGTGCCGCATACGAACTCGGTGTCGGGACCGTCGCGGTGTTCCCGTACGAGGATCGCAACTCGGTGCATCGGCTGAAGGCCGACGAGTCGTACCAGATCGGCACGCCCGGCCATCCGGTCCGCGCGTACCTGTCGATCCCGGAGATCCTGGCGGCCGCCACCAGCGCCGGTGCGGACGCGATCTATCCCGGGTACGGGTTCCTGTCGGAGAATCCGGATCTGGCGGCGGCGTGTGCGGAGGCGGGGATCACGTTCGTGGGTCCGTCGGCGTCGGTGCTGGAGTTGACGGGGAACAAGGCGCGGGCGATCGCGGCGGCGCGGGCCGCGGGGTTGCCGGTGCTGGATTCCAGCGCGCCGTCCGCGGATGTCGCGGAACTGCTCGCGGCGTCGGCTTCACTGGAGTTTCCGGTGTTCGTGAAGGCGGTCGCCGGTGGCGGTGGCCGCGGTATGCGGCGGGTGGCCGATCGGGAGCATCTGCAGGAGTCGATCGAAGCCGCGATGCGGGAGGCGGAATCCGCGTTCGGTGATCCCACGGTGTTCCTGGAACAGGCCGTGGTGAATCCGCGGCATATCGAGGTGCAGATCCTCGCCGACGGTGCGGGCAATGTGATGCATTTGTTCGAGCGGGATTGTTCGTTGCAGCGGCGGCATCAGAAGGTGATCGAGTTGGCGCCGGCGCCGAATCTGGATCCGGTGTTGCGGGAGCGGATCTGTGCGGATGCGGTGGCGTTCGCGCGGGAGATCGGGTACTCGTGTGCGGGTACGGTGGAGTTTTTGCTGGATGAGCGTGGGAATCATGTGTTCATCGAGATGAATCCGCGGATTCAGGTGGAGCATACGGTGACGGAGGAGATCACCGATGTGGACTTGGTGCAGGCGCAGATGCGGATTGCGTCGGGGGAGTCGTTGGTGGATCTGGGGTTGAGTCAGGAGTCGGTGCGGATTCGGGGTGCGGCGTTGCAGTGCCGGATCACGACCGAGGATCCGGCCAACGGTTTCCGTCCCGATACCGGCCGGATCACCGGGTACCGCAGTCCCGGTGGCGCGGGTATCCGGCTCGACGGTGGTGCCACCCTGGGTGCCGAGGTCGGCGCACATTTCGATTCGATGCTGGTGAAGCTCACCTGCCGCGGCCACGACTTCGCCACCGCGGTGTCGCGCGCGCGGCGAGCGGTGGCCGAATTCCGAATCCGCGGTGTTTCCACGAACATTCCGTTCCTGCAAGCCGTGCTGGACGATGCGGACTTCCAGGCCGGCCGGGTGACCACCTCCTTCATCGAGGAGCGGCCGCATCTGCTCACCCAGCGCGGGTCGGCCGACCGCGGCACCAAGATCCTGCGGTACCTGGCCGATATCACGGTGAACAAGCCGCACGGTGAGCGGCCGACCGCGGTGTATCCGCACGACAAGTTGCCGACGATCGATCTGAGCGTGCCGCCGCCGTCGGGTTCGCGGCAGCGGTTGCATGCGTTGGGGCCCACCGGTTTCGCGCGTGCGCTGCGGGAGCAGGAGGCGGTGGCGGTCACCGACACCACGTTCCGGGACGCGCATCAGTCGCTGCTGGCCACGCGGGTGCGCACCAACGGGTTGTTGCAGGTTGCCGGTCATGTGGCGCGGTTGACGCCGGAGTTGCTGTCGATCGAGTGCTGGGGTGGTGCGACTTATGATGTGGCGCTGCGGTTCTTGTATGAGGATCCGTGGGAGCGGTTGGCGGCGTTGCGGGAAGCGGTGCCCAACATCTGTCTTCAGATGTTGTTGCGGGGGCGGAATACTGTGGGGTACACGCCGTATCCGGAGAAGGTGACGCGTGCTTTTGTGCGGGAGGCCACGGATACGGGGATCGATATCTTCCGGATCTTCGATGCGCTCAACAATGTGGATCAGATGCGGCCGGCGATCGATGCGGTCCTCGAAACCGGTACTGCGGTAGCGGAAGTCGCGTTGTCCTACACCGGTGATCTGTCGAATCCGGATGAGAACCTGTACACGCTGGACTATTACCTGAAGCTCGCCGAGCAGGTGGTGGATGCGGGTGCGCACATTTTGGCGATCAAGGACATGGCGGGTCTGCTGCGGGCTCCTGCCGCGCACACGCTGGTGACGGCACTGCGCCGCAATTTCGATCTGCCGGTGCATGTGCACACCCACGACACTCCCGGTGGTCAGTTGGCGACGTATCTGGCGGCGTGGCAGGCGGGTGCGGATGCGGTCGATGGTGCCAGTGCCCCGATGGCGGGGACGACGAGTCAGCCGGCGTTGTCGGCGATCGTGGCCGCGGCGGCGCATTCCCCGTTCGACACCGGCTTGAACCTCCAGAACGTGTGTGATCTCGAACCGTATTGGGAGGCGTTGCGGAAGGTGTACGGGCCGTTCGAGTCCGGCCTGCCGGGCCCTACCGGGCGTGTCTACCACCATGAGATTCCCGGTGGTCAGCTCTCGAATCTGCGGCAGCAGGCGATCGCGTTGGGTCTGGGTGACCGGTTCGAGGAGGTCGAAGCGAAATACGCTGCGGCGGACCGGTTGCTGGGCCGGTTGGTGAAGGTGACTCCGTCGTCGAAGGTGGTCGGTGATCTGGCACTGTCGTTGGTCGGTAGTGGTGTGGATATCGAGGATTTCGGGGGTGATCCGGCGCGGTTCGATATTCCGGATTCGGTGATCGGTTTTCTGCGTGGGGAGCTCGGTACTCCGGCGGGTGGTTGGCCGGAGCCGTTCCGGACTCGGGCACTGGCCGGTCGCGGACCGGCGCGACCGGAGACCGAACTCACACCGGAAGATGAAGCGGCGTTGGATGGTTCGTCACAGCAGCGGCAGGAAACCCTCAACCGATTGCTGTTTCCGGCGCCTACGTCGGAGTTCTTGGCGCATCGGGAGAAGTTCGGTGACACCTCGGGGCTGTCGGCGAACCAGTTCTTCTACGGCCTGCGTCACGGTGAGGAACACCGTGTCCAGCTGGAGAAGGGTGTGACCCTGCTGATCGGGCTCGAGGCCATCTCCGAACCCGACGACCGTGGTATGCGCACCGTGATGTGCATTCTCAACGGCCAACTGCGTCCCATCACCGTGCGCGATCGCTCGGTGGCCAGCGAGATCCCGTCCGCGGAGAAGGCCGACCGCACCAATCCGGGCCACGTCGCCGCCCCGTTCGCGGGCGTCGTCACGCTGAGCATCAGCGAGGGCGATGTCATCGCCGCCGGTGACACCATCGGCACGATCGAGGCGATGAAAATGGAGGCCGCCATCACCGCCCCGCGCGCGGGCACGGTACGACGGGTCGCCATCA
This sequence comes from Nocardia sp. BMG111209, assembly GCF_000381925.1. Lineage (NCBI taxonomy): Bacteria > Bacillati > Actinomycetota > Actinomycetes > Mycobacteriales > Nocardiaceae > Nocardia > Nocardia sp. BMG111209. Next base: position 526,133 of record NZ_KB907308.1, on the reverse strand, counting down.
GCCGCGTACAGCAGGTCGAGGGCGGCGACCTGCTGATCGACCTGAGCCCGAACGAGGTCGCGGCGGAGTGAACCCGGCCGCAGCACCCGAGCGGCTCGTACCCGGGCCGCTCGGTGTTCGTACCGATCTGCCCGGGAGCAGGCGCCACTCACTACCGGCACACCGTCCGTCACCGGAATGTCCTGGCGCGGTGCACAGTCCGATGGGTCGGTCGTGACCCGGATCGTGGCCGGTGCCGTGGGGGGCCGGCGGTTGCGGGTGCCGCCGGCGGGGACGCGGCCGACCTCGGATCGGGTGCGCGAGGCACTGTTCAGTGTGTTGAACGCGCGCATGGATTTCGACGGTATGCGGGTGCTGGATCTGTATGCGGGCTCGGGTGCGCTGGGGCTCGAGGCACTCTCGCGTGGCGCCGCGCATGCACTGCTGGTGGAATCCGATCGCAAGGCGGCGGCGGTGGTGCGGGGCAATATCGCGGATCTGGGGCTGCCCGGCGCCGAATTACGGCTCGGCCCGGTGGGTTCCGTGCTCGCGACCGCGCCGGCGACCGGGTACGACCTGGTGTTCTCCGATCCGCCCTACGCGCTGTCCGGTGACGACGTCACCGCCGATCTCACGGCACTGGCCGGGCACGGCTGGCTGAATCCCGGGGCGCTGATCGTCGTCGAGCGCGCTACCCGGTCACCCGAAACGCAGTGGCCCACAGGCTATTCCGCCGAGAAACCACGGCGTTACGGCGAAACCCGCATCGAGACGGCCGAATACGACTGACCACCGGAGTGGCCGGACGCCGGACTCAGGAGTTGCGCTCGGCCAGGCGGGCGAGCAGGCGCTTGTGCACCGAGGGCGGCAGCATGTCGGTGACGTCGCCGCCGTAGGTGGCGACCTCCTTCACCAGCGAACTCGACAGATAGCTGAACGCCGGGTTGGTGGCGAGGAAGTAGGTGTCGACGCCGGAGAGCTTCTTGTTCATCTGCGCCATCTGCAACTCGTAGCCGAAGTCGGTGGCGTCGCGCAGGCCCTTGACGATCGCGTGGATGCCCTGCTCCCGCGCGAAGTTCACCAGCAGGCCGTGCCACGATTCGACCCGCACGTTGTGCAGGTCGGAGGTGGCCTCGCGCAGCATGTCCATCCGTTCCTCGACGGTGAACATGCCCTGTTTGGTCTTGTTGATCATCACCGTGACGACGAGCTCGTCGAACTGCGACGCCGCCCGGGTGATCACGTCGAGATGCCCGTTGGTCACCGGGTCGAACGAACCGGGACACAATGCTCCAGCCATATTCGCACGCTAACAGGCCCGGTCCCGCGGCCGGACAGCGCCACCCGCGGGGAGCAACCACGCCGCATTCGTGACGAACCCGAGATCATCGGCCCGCCGCGGCCGCACCCCTCGGCGGGGGCGCGGCCGGGCGTTCAGAGTTCGTGCAGGACGAGCGGTTTCGGCTCCGGTAGGTCGGTGCGGCGGATCCAGCCGTCGGGGCGGGCCCGTTGCCCGGCGTACAGCAGCGCCTGGCGGATGCGGGCCGCCACCTCGCCGCCGGGCAGCTCGTCCCAGGTCCAGCGCACGACCTGGAAGCCGTTGCCGCGCAACGCGTCCGCGCGCCGCTGGTCCAGGACCGCGGCCAGGGCCGGATCCTCGCCGGAGCGCAGCAGGCGGCCGGACCTGGCCCGGCCCTCGAATTCGCCGACCACCCCGGTATCGCCGAAGTAGAAGTCGACCCGGCCGAGCGAGGTGCCCTGCGAGGTGAACACCTCGCCCTGCGACAGCGGCGCCGGGACGCCGAAACGGCGGAACATCACGCGGCTGCGCGACTCGCCGACGCTCGTGCTGTGCGGATCCAGGAACCCGACGACGTGCCGGGCCAGGTGCACACCGTGGCGATGCTTCGCCGCCTCCAGTTCGGCGGCGAGGGCGTCGGCGCCGATGCCGTAGGTGCGGACCAGCGCGTCACCGGCGACCACCGCGGCCTCGAACGGAACCGTGCGGGCCACGTCGACGATCGTGCGCGCGGGGGTGGTCAGCCGCAGGCCCCCGACCTCGGCCACCGTGTCGACCGGCGCGCAGTGCACCTTGAGGTCGGATTTGATCCGGCCGCCGTTGCGCCGGTTGCGGGTGACGCACACCCGCGGCAGCAGCTGGTCCCACACCGGCGCTCCGTAGACGACCGCCGCCGACTGATGGCTGAGTATCGCGTCGCCGGACAGATTGTCGACGACCGCCGCGATCAGCATCCGATGGCGGTCGGCCGCGCCGAGGCCGGCGAAGCCCGCCCGATCGGTATAGGTGCCGCGACGCAGCCGGTGCCAGCTCCCGCCCAGGCACATGCGGCGGATCTCCTCGTCGGTGACACCGGTGCGGACCACGTCCCGCCGGCGGCGGATCCCCGCATCCGAGGTGCGGAATCTCTGGCAATGCTCCAAGACGACCTCCCCAGCTGAGAACAGTTCCGAACATTCGGTTCGCTCTGCTTGGACGTGGAGGTGTCCCGCCCGGTTCCTTACTCCTCCGACCGGCTCGCAGCCGCACACCGTGTCCGGCTTCGCACCCGGCCGATGGCTTCAGAAGACCCAGAATCGCAGCGTGATGAAGCGCAGCGTGCCGACGGCGGCGGTGATGGCGATGACCGCGGCGGCCTCGGCCGCGTCGCCGAGACCGGGGGCCACGTAGTCCAGTCCGGCCAGCGCGGCCGACGAGATCGCCAGCCCGGCCAGGGCCAGGCCGCCGCCCTCCAACTGCGCGGTGAACCAGCCGACCCGGTCGGAGGCGTGGAAGGTGAGGCGGCGGTGCAGTTCGTTGGCCAGCGCGGTACTCACCACCGAACCGGTCAGGTTGGCCAGCTGCGGCCCTTCGGCGTAGCAGGCCAGGAAGAGCAGGAAGTAGCCGATATTGCTGAACCCGCCGACCAGCGCGAACCGGATCAGCTGGGGCAGCCAGTGCTCGCTGCGCAGCCAGGCGCCGAGCCGGGTGAGCAGGCGCGGGGTGGCCTCGGCGGTGGAGTCGGCGACGGCGGCGAGGCGGTCGACCGTGGAATCGGCGACGGCGGCCAGGCGGTCGGCGGTGGAATCGGCGGCCGCGGTGAGCCGGTCGACGGTGGAATCCGCGGCGGCGGCGAGGCGGTCGGCAGTGGAGTCGGCGGCGGCCACCAGACGATCCGTGATCGTCGGCGCCTCCGCACTGCCGGAGGGGGCGCCCGGATCGGGCTGTGGGCTCATCCACCAGCCCGGGACTACCGGAAACAAGACCGCCATCGTCTTTCCGATCGGAACACTCGCCTGCGGGCCGCTGCCGGGTTCCGATGTTCCGGGCCGCGGTCGGCTCTCTCTCGCCGACAACAAAGATAACACCAACCGGAGATATTTCCTCCACTTGATTTGTGTGGCATGGGAAACACTGCGCGACACACCGGGAGCGCACTGGGCAAGCGATCTCCTCGCGGGCACACTGGCAGCAAGGCGGCAACACGGCGGTGGCGTGAGTGCGCCGCCTACGATCGGGCACGAGAGTGGGGTCAGCAGGGATGTATCGCGTATTCGAGGCGCTCGACGAACTGGTGGCGATAGTCGAAGAGGCGCGCGGTATCCCGCCCACCCGCAACTGCATCATTCCGCGCGGCGAGGTTCTCGAACTGCTGGACGATGTGCGCGAGGCGCTGCCCGGCGAGGTCGACGACGCGCAGGACGTGCTCGATCATCGCGACAAGATCGTCACCGACGCTCGCACCCTCGCCGAGACGGCCGTCACCACCGCCACCGAGACCGCCGAGCAGACGGTCACCGGCGCCCGGGAGGAGGCCGACCGCATCCTCGCGGACGCCAAGGCCCATGCCGACCGGATGGTCGCGGAGGCCCGCGCGCACGCCGACCGGCTGATCACCGGCGCTCAGACCGAGTCCGACCGGGTGGTCGCGGAGGGCAAGGCCGAATACGAGTCGCTCGCCGGTCGCGCGCGCGCCGATTCGGAGCGGATGATCGCGGCCGGTCAGGCCTCCTACGACCGATCCGTCGCGGAGGGCCTCGCCGAACAGCAGCGGCTGGTCTCGCAGATCGAGGTGGTCCGTGCCGCGCACGCGGAATCGGCACGGCTGCTCGACGCCGCCCAGGCCGAATCGGACCGGCTGCGATCCGACTGCGACCGATACGTCGATACCAAACTCGCCGAATTCGAGGACACCCTGCACGGCGCGTTGCGCACGGTCGGCCGCGGCCGCCAGCAACTGCGCTCCGCCACCACCGTCCCGGACTACGCCGCCGAGTTCCGGTCCTGATCCCGGCGATTTATGCCGCAGCCCGCACGGGATGTACGGTGGACTGGTCGTCCATTCCCCTGTCGCATGAGTGAGAGTAGTTCCTGATGCCTGCCGCCACCGGTTCCGGTTCGCGTCGTCGTTCGACGACGGATGCGGGCTTCGCGCTGGACACGCGCAGCCTCGGACGCGCTGCGGGCTCGCGACGGGAGATCCAGCGGACGGTCACCCTGCCGGACAAGATCGGGCTCGACCTGATCAACATCCCGGCCGGCGCCGAGGTCGGGCTGGACCTCACCCTGCAGTCGGTGTCGGAGGGTGTGCTGGTCACCGGCACCGTGTCCGGGCCGATCGCGGGGGAGTGCTCCCGATGCCTGGAGCAGTTCACCGACCACCTCGAGGTCGAGCTCACCGAGCTGTTCGCCTATCCGAACAGCGCGACCGAGCAGACCACCGAGGAGGACGAGATCCGCCGGCTGGTCGACGATCTGATCGACCTGGAACCGGTGCTCGCCGACGCGGTCGGCCTCGAACTCCCGCTGCAGCCGCTGTGCGAGCCGGACTGTGCCGGGCTGTGCCCGGAATGCGGCGTTCGGATGGCGATTGCGGGTTCGGATCACAGTCATGAGATACTTGACCCCCGCTGGGCGGGTCTCGCGAATTTCGCGGCCGACTCGCCCGCATCGGCGTCCGGGGACGCCACCGCACGTTAAGACGTAGACCGATACAGATTCCGCATCCGGCCGACCGGCCGGATGCGTGTGACCCAGAGGAGATTCAGTCGTGGCCGTTCCGAAGCGCCGGATGTCTCGTTCCAACACCCGCTCGCGGCGCAGCCAGTGGAAGGCCACCGCCCCCACTCTGGTGACGTGCCCCAACCGCGCCTGCGGCCAGCCGACCCTGCCGCACACGGCCTGCCCGAACTGCGGTACCTACAAGGGCCGCCAGGTCACTTCCGCCGTCTGACCGCATCCTCGAGCCCGACATGACGGCCAAGGACGGAGCGGACGCACCAGCCGTTGGCGAGGCCGCTGATCATTCCAGCCTGCTGGCGGCGCTGGGCGTGGATCTGCGCCCGGACCTGCTGCGACTGGCATTGACCCACCGTTCGTACGCGTACGAGAACGGCGGTCTGCCGACCAACGAGCGGCTGGAGTTCCTGGGCGACTCGGTGCTCGGCCTGAGCATCACCGAGCGTCTGTATCTCGAGCACCCGGACAAGTCCGAGGGTGAGCTCGCCAAGCTGCGCGCGAGCGTGGTTCAGATGAACGCGCTGGCGGAGGTGGCCCGCGGCCTGGGTGCGGAGGGCGGCCTCGGCCGCTATCTGCTGCTCGGCAAGGGTGAGGAACTCACCGGCGGTCGCGACAAACCCAGCATCCTCGCCGACGGGATGGAAGCGCTGCTGGGCGCGGTCCATCTGGAGCACGGTATCGAGGTGGCCCGCGGCGTGGTGCTGCGGTTGTTCGCCGACCTGCTCGAGCGCGGTCCGCGGATGGGCGCCGGGCTGGACTGGAAGACCAGCCTGCAGGAGCTCACCGCCGCGCGCGGCCTCGGCGTGCCCGCGTACGAGATCACCTCCACCGGCCCCGACCACGACAAGGAGTTCACCGCCACCGCGGTGATCAGTGGCCGTGGGTACGGCACCGGCGTGGGCCGGTCCAAGAAGGATGCGGAACAGAAGGCCGCCGGCGCCGCCTGGCAGGCGCTGAACGACGAGGGGTAGCTTGCCCGAACTGCCCGAGGTGGAGACCGTCCGGCGCGGACTCACCGAACATGTGGCCGGTCACGTCATCGAGGCCGTCACGGTGAAGCATCCCCGGTCGGTGCGTCGGCATCTGCCCGGCGGGGACGATCTCGCCGGTCGGCTGGCCGGTCTGCGGGTGCGATCCGCCGAGCGTCGTGGCAAATTCCTGTGGCTGACCCTGGACGAGCCGCAACCGGCCGGCGGGTGGGCCCCCGCCGACGAGGCGTTGGTCGTGCATCTCGGGATGAGCGGTCAGATGCTGGTACAACCGGGGGACGCGCCGCTCGAGAAGCATGCGCACATCGTCGCCACCCTGGACTTCGGGGCTCAGCTGAGATTCGTGGATCAGCGCACCTTCGGCGGCTGGGCCTTGCATCCGCTGGTCGAGGTCGACGGCACCGTGGTGCCGGAGGCGGTGGCGCACATCGCCCGCGACCCCCTGGATCCCGCCTTCGACACCGGCGCGGTGCTGTCGAAGCTGCGCGGTAAGCAGTCCGAGATCAAGCGCGTGCTGCTGGACCAGACCGTGATCTCCGGTATCGGCAACATCTACGCCGACGAATCGTTGTGGCGCGCGAAAATTCATCCCTCCCGGCCGGCGTGCGAATTGAGCCGTCCCGCGGCGTCGAGAATCGTGGCGACCGCCCGGGAAGTCATGACCGAGGCGCTCGTCGCGGGCGGTACCTCGTTCGACGCGCTGTACGTGAATGTGAATGGTAATTCCGGATATTTCGCGCGCTCGCTGAATGCCTACGGACTCGAGGGAGAGCCGTGCGGACGGTGCGGTACGGCAATCCTGCGCGCGAAATTCATGAATCGATCGTCTTATTATTGTCCGCGGTGTCAGCGTCAGCGCTGACGACCGGCCAGATATGTGAGGGCTGATTCCATGGAGCCCTCCTGGTCGGGATGGAACCCCGGCCGCAGATAACGGGGAATCGCGGCGCCGAGCCGGCCCCAGCTCGGCAGCAATCCTTTTCGGACCGCGCGATTGTGGTCGGAGACAAGGTATTTCCCGCCGGGGCGGTGCGGATCGGCGTCCATCAGATAGGCCGCGCCCCAGAACCAGAACCACAGCAGCAGCACGGTAGCGATCGCGAAGCCGGTGACGCGGCGGACGTAGCGGGCCGGGCCGCGGCCGCCGAGGTGGACGAAGACGTCGTAGGCCACCGCGCGGTGCTCGACCTCCTCGGCGCCGTGCCAGCGCAGCAGGTCGAGCATGGTGGGGTCGGCGCCGGCCCGTTCGAAGGCGTGGGCGCCGAGGATCCAGTCACCGAGGACGGCGGTGTAGTGCTCGATCGCCGCGATGACGGCCAGCCGCAGCCGCAGCCATTCCCGGCCCGGTATCGGCAGCCGGCGTGGCGGGTGGTGGCCCAGGGGGCCGTGGAACACCTGCTCGAGCCGGTCGACGAAGGGCCGGCCGTCGAGTCCGGCCTCGGCGAGATGGTCCAGGACGACGGCGTGCTGGACGCTGTGCGTGCCCTCCTGGCCCATGAACCCCTTCATCAGGACCTCCAGCTCCGCGTCGCGGACCAGCGGCAGCGCCTCGCGGAACACGTCGATGAACCATCGTTCCCCCGGTGGCAGCAGCAGATGCAGAGCGTTGACGACGTGGGTGGCGGTCGGCTCGTCCGGGATCCAGTGCATCGGCGTGCGATCCCAGTCGAAGGTGGTACGGCGGGGTTTGAGCCGGCGCGGCATCGGGTTGAACATCACAGTCCCATCACGGCGTTGAGAATAGGATTCTCGTATTGTGAGAGGCCGATGGTAGCAAGTTCTTTCTTTACAATTTCTTGGTATGGCAATGACATATTCGAATGCAGGTATGTGTTCCGGTGATTCCTGGCCCGGCGCCGATATGGGAATCTGGATGGGTGGGAGCACAACGCGACACGGTCTCGGCCCTGAGTGAGATCGGATTCTGGATGGAGCGCTCCCGTGCGGAGACGGCACGGGTCCGGGCGTACCGGCGGGCGGCCGATACCGTCGCCGCGCTGTCCTCGGACGAATTCACCGAATATCGGAAAAATGGCCGCTGGCAGGAACTCCCGGGAATCGGCCCGAAGACCGCGGCCGCGATCGGATCCGCGGCCGCGGGTGACATTCCGGCGAAATTGAGCGAATTACGGTCCGCGGCAAAGCCGATCGGGCCGGCGGGGAAGGCGCTGCGGCAGCGGCTGCGCGGCGATCTGCACACCCACTCCGACTGGTCCGACGGCGGCAGCCCGATCGAGGAGATGATGCGCACCGCGATCGCGCTCGGGCACGAATATGTCGCGCTGACCGATCATTCGCCGCGACTGAAGGTGGCCAACGGCCTGTCGGCGCGGCGGTTGCGGCAGCAGCTGGACGTGATCGACCGGTTGAACGCCGAACTCGCGCCGTTCCGGATCCTGACCGGCATCGAGGTGGACATCCTCGACGACGGCGCCCTGGATCAGGAGGCCGAACTGCTGGAGCGGCTCGACATCGTGGTCGCCAGCGTGCATTCCCACCTGCGCGCCGACCGCGAGACCATGACGAAGCGCATGGTGTACGCGGTGGCGAATCCGAACGTCGACGTCCTCGGCCACTGCACCGGCCGGTTGGTGGAGGGTGGCCGCGGCACCCGGCCCGAGTCCGACTTCGACGCCGAGGTGGTGTTCGAGGCCTGCCGCCGATTCGGCACCGCGGTCGAGATCAACTGCCGCCCCGAGCGCCGCGATCCACCCGGCCGGCTGATCCGCCTGGCCGTGGAGATGGAGTGCTTCTTCTCGATCGACACCGACGCCCACGCCCCGGGCCAATTGGATTGGCAGGGTTACGGATGCGAGCGAGCCCTGGCCAACGATGTTGCGCCCGAACGGGTCATCGACACCTGGGCCCTGGACGAACTCCTGGCCTTCACCGAGGACAACGCGAGCAACTAGATGATGGCGATGCCGATCACCAGGGCGATGCCCACGTGGGCGGCCGCGACCACGAGCGATTCGGTGACGAATACCGTGGCGTGCAGCAGGTTGCCGATGTGGATACCGGTGGCCCGCTCCAGGATCCGGGCCGACACCACCTGGGCCACGATGCCGACGAGGCCGAAGACCGCCGCCGAGATCAGGCCCTCGGTGAGCTTGCCACCCGAGCTGTAGATCGCGAACACCACGATGATCGCGGTCGCCAGCAGCCCGGCCGCGGCGATGATGTTGGCGTTGGGCTTCCCCGAGCCGACCAGCTTGCGCAGCAGGCCGGGCGTGGTGAAGTCGAGTGCGGCGAAGCCGACCAGCATCAGGACCAGGCCGACGGCCGCGTACGCGGCGATGGCACCGACCCCGTGGCCGAGATTGCCCCAGTACCCGGGTGCGAGAGCGATCGTGGCCATGTTCATTCTCCTGGACGTCGGGCAGGCGCGCGGTCGAGCGCACTCACTCTAGCGCCTCACCCGTGATTCGCTGCGGGTATGCGGTGCGGGACGAAAGTGGCGCCGTCGTCGGTGATCAGGCCGGGGGTCTCCCGGATGCCCAGGCCGGCGGCGTCGTCGCCGACGATCCAGGCGCCGAGCACCGGCCGCATACCGTCGAATTCCGGTAGCGGGTCCAGCAATTGGTAGACGTAACCCTCTTCGCCGTACACGCCGCCGGTCGCGGTCTCCAGGCCGGCGCCGACGATGGTCATGTTGGCGCCCTCGCGGCCGAGCTTCGGCTTCTTGATGTATTCGGTGAGCTCGTGCGGGTCGTCGACGTAGGCGGGCAGCAGATTGGGGTGGCCCGGGTACATCTCCCACAGCACCGCCAGCAGCGCCTTGTTCGACAGCAGGGCCTTCCACAGCGGCTCGATCCACATCGTGTGCGGCAGTTCGGCGATGATCTGCTTGCCGAATTCGTCGTCGAGCGCCCATTCCCACGGGTACAGCTTGAAGATCGAGGTGATCGGCGCCTCCGCGAGATCCACGAAGCGCTTCAGTTCGCGGTCCCAGCCGACGTCCTCGATCGGCAGCGCGATGGTGTCGAAACCGGCCTCCGCGGCGGTCTCCTGCATGTACGCGGTGGTGACGTTGTCCTCACCGCTGGCATCCGCCGACGACCAGGTGAAGTGCAGTTGCGCGCGGGCGAGGTGTGAGCGCAGCCCGTCCCAGCGGGCAACCAGCTTCTCGTGCAGCGAGTTCCACTGATCGTCGCCGGGATAGCGGTCGGTCAGCCAGTGCCACTGCACGATCGCCGCCTCCAGCAGCGCGGTCGGCGTATCGGCGTTGTACTCCAGCAGTTTCGCCGGGCCGCGGCCGTCATAGCGCAGGTCGAAGCGGCCGTAGACGTACGGGTCGCCGCGCTGCCAGGATTGTTTGATCGGTTCCCAACTCCATTGCGGGAGGCCGAAATCGGCGAACCGCTCGGTGAGCACGATCTGCTCGATCGCGTCCAGGCACATCGAATGCAGGACCTCGACCTGCGCCTCCAGCGCCAGGATCTCGTCGAGATCGAATTCGTAGTGCACCGATTCGTCCCAGTACGGCCGGGGCCGGCCGTTCGTGTCACGGCCCGGTGAGCCGTATACCAGGCCCTGCTCGGCAATCGTCTGTTGCCAGCCGGGCCGCGGCGAGCTGTGCACTCGTCGCACTACGATCCTCCACTCTTGCCGCCACCCTTGACGCCCAGCCCGCCGCGCACGACGGTCCCGCTCTTGGTGCTGGTGACCGAATGCGAAGGGGTGGAGAAGCTGCCGCCGGTGGGGTGACTTCCGATAGTCGTATTGCTACCACCGTAGTAATAGCGGTACTGATGCCCGTTGTACAAGAAGATGCCGGGGATGCCGGGGGTGTACGCGCCGTTGTAGTAGCCGCCGCCACCGTAGCTGGTGACGTAGTCCTGGGCCTTCACGCAGTCGTCGTCGGGGACCACGGTCTGCTGGTTGTTGTCGTCGGTGACGCAGTAGGCGGTGACCTCGTTCGGCTTGTTGGCCGCCGAATAGGCCAGGTACCCGGCGCCGACCAGCGTCGCCACGCCCGCGACGGCCGCGCCGCCGATCAGGACGCGTTTGCGGTTGCGCCGCTTGATCGCCAGCCGCTCCTCGGCCAGTCGCTCCGCCGCCGCGGCCCGTTCCCGGCCCTTCTCCCGCGCCCGCGCCTCGCCGAGCGAGGGGTCGCGGGGCACGGTGACGCCCACCTTCTGCCGTTGCACGCTGCCCCGCGGTTTGCGCGGCGGCTCGGCGCCGCGCAGGCCGTGGGCGCCGGACATGGACCGCGGCGGGGACGCCGGACCGGGTTCGGCCGGACCGGATTCGGCGGCGGTGGCGCCGGATCCGGGAGTGGGAGAGCCCGATTCGGGGTCGGCCGTCAGGGCGGCGGGGTCGACCCGGGGGAATACGTCGGGTGCGCCCGGGAGTGGCAGGGCCGGTGTCGGTCCCACCGGGGCGTCGACGAGACCCGTTGTGTCGGAGGGGTATTCGATCTTCGGCGCATGGGCCCACCAGTCGGCGTCGTCCGTGGCCGGCGGCACCGGCCCGGTGGCGCCGGGGGTTCCGGTCCGGTGGTACTTCGTGGTGGGGGTGTCGTCGTCCGCGCGATCCGGGGATGCTCCGGAAGCGCCGGAGGCGGCATCGCGTGGATCGGGGACCTCGGGGGGTGTGCCCGGATATTCAGTTGGCATGTCCGACTCCCTGTTCCCCGCCGACTACCGTTCCTCGAATCCGACCAGTTCACCCTGGGCGGCGACCCAGTCTTCCACAACCACGTCCACCCGACCAGGCGTCTGACCGGAACGCAACAATCCGAGCAGTTGCTCGCAATGTGCGCGCGATCCCTCGGCGATCACGTGGACCCGGCCGTCGCGAGCGTTGCGCGCGAAGCCGGTCAGGTCCAGCTCGAGCGCGCGGGCGCGGGTCCACCAGCGGAACCCGACGCCCTGCACCCGGCCGTGCACCCAGGCACTGAGCCGCACCCGGTCGCCGGTCACCGTCGTACCGCGGCGGGGCTCGTGGGTACGACGGTGGGCCGACCCCTGTGTATCGCGGTGCGGCCGGTCGAGCGCAACGGTGGGACCGCGCTCACGCGTCCACCTGGAAGGTCAGGTTCACCGTGGTCCCGGCCTTCAGGGTGCGGCCGACCGTGCACACCTTGTCGATGGCGCGTTGCACGGTGACCAGCAGGCGTTCGCGGGCGGCGTCGTCGAGTTCGGACAGGTCCAGCTCCAGCACCTCGTCCAGCTGCGCGTACACCTCGTTCTCGCGGTCGGCGGCGCCGGAGACCCGGATGGTCGCGTCGTAGGTGTCACCGAGCCGGTGCGAGAGCGGGAAATCCGAGCTCATGCCCGTGCACGCGGCCAGCGCGATCTTCAGCAGCTCACCCGGTGTGAACACACCCTGGACGCTCTCCGAGCCGATCAGCACCTCGGCGCCGCGCGAGCTGCGGCCGGTGTAGCTGCGGGTACCGGTGCGCTCCACCCACAACGTGGTCGGCGCGGTGGCCGGGGCGTTCGTGGTGGTCTGTGCGGTGTGCGCCTGAGAAGCCATGTCTTCGATCCTGCCATCCGTCGCTGCGCGCCCGCACGACCGCGGGCGTCTGTGCTCTTCGACAACCCGGCCGGACCGCGGGGGAATTCCCGGTGTCGGGGCGGTCACGCGGGCCGCACGCGACCGCCACGGAGCCTCCGCGCGTCGTCAGGCCTGGAAGCGGTAGCCCATACCGGCCTCGGTGAGCAGATGCTTCGGATTCGACGGATCGTCCTCGAGTTTGCGGCGGAGCTGGGCCAGGTAGACCCGCAGATAGTGGGTTTCGGTGGCGTAGGACGGGCCCCACACCTCCCGCAGCAGTTCCCGGCGGCCGACCAGTTTGCCCGGATTGCGGACCAGCATCTCCAGCACTCCCCATTCGGTGGGGGTCAGGTGGACGTCGTGGCCGTGCCGGACGACCTTCTTGCTCGCGAGGTCGACGGTGAACGAGGAGGTCTCCACCACCGGATCCGCGGCGTCGCCGGCGACCGTGGCGGCGCGGCGCACGGCCGCGCGCAACCGGGCGAGCAGCTCGTCCATACCGAACGGTTTGGTGACGTAGTCGTCGGCGCCGGCGTCGAGCGCCGCCACCTTGTCGCCGGAATCGGTGCGCGCGGACAGCACGATCACCGGCGCCTGGCTCCAGCCGCGCAATCCGCCGAGCACCTCGATCCCGTCCATATCGGGCAGCCCGAGGTCCAGCACCACCACCGCGGGATGTTTCTCCGCCGCCGCGCGCAGGGCGGCGGCGCCGGTGGACGCGGTGATCACCTCGTAGCCGCGGACCGACAGGTTGATGCGCAGCGCGCGCAGGATCTGCGGCTCGTCGTCCACCACCAGAACCCGCGTCGGCGCCGCCGGGGCGGATGCGTTCGCTGCTGTCACCGCGTCTCCTGTTCCGCTGCCGCGTCGTCGGCCGGTTTCGCCGGGGTGTCGGCCGTCGCGCGGTCGGCGTCGGCGTCGACGCGCGGTACCCGCACCCGACCGGCACTGCCGCCGCCGGGTTCGGCGGGCAGGTCCAGCATCATGGTCAGACCGCCGCCGGGGGTCTGCTCGGCACGGACGACCCCGCCCATCGCGTCGACGAATCCGCGCACGACCGACAGGCCCAGCCCGACACCGGTGGAATTGTCCCGATCGCCGAGCCGCTGGAACGGTTCGAACAGCTGGTCCTCCAGGCCGGAGGGCACACCCGGACCCTGGTCGACGACGGCCACGGTGACGCGGTTGCCGGCGCGTTCGGCGGTCACGCGCACGGGCGTGTCGCGCGGCGAGTAGCGCAGCGCGTTATCGATCAGATTGGCCAGCACACGTTCCAGTAGACCACCGTCGGCGTGCACGGACACGTTGCCGACCTCAACCTTCACCTGGTCCAGCGCCGCGCGGCGCAGACTGCGGGTCCCCAGGCCGACGCCGAGCACCGACCGGTTCACCGCCTCCTCCAGATAGATGCGGCGAAGTTGCGGCCGCACCACACCGGCCGCCAGGCGCGACGAGTCCAGCAGGTTGCCGACCAGGCCGGTGAGCTGATCGACCGACTCCTCGATGGTTTCCAGCAGTTCGGCGGTGTCCTCGGGCGAGAATTCGACGTCGTCGCTGCGCAGACTGGACACCGCCGCCTTGGCGGCCGCCAGCGGGGTGCGCAGGTCGTGGCTGACCGCGGACAGCAACGCGCGCCGCAGCCGATCCGCCTCGACCACGCCCGCGGCGGCCCGCGCCTCCTCGGCGAGCTGCCGTTGCCGCACCAATCCGGCCGCTTGGTTGGCGACCACGGCGAGTACCGCGCGGTCGCTCGCGGTGAGCGCGCGGCCGGACAGCAACAGCCAGTGCAGGTCGTCGCCGGCCTCGAGCGCGGTGTCGGCCTCGGCGGGCAGCCGCGGCGGATTCTCGCCGACGCAGGCCACCACCTCGACATCGGTGACGAAGGCGACCGCGCGCTGCCCGTAGGTCTCCCGCGCGCGTTCGAGCAGATCGTGCAGATCGGCGCCGTGCAGCACCGCACCCGCGAACAGGGTCAGCAGTTCGGCCTGCCGGGAGGCCTTGCGCGCCTGCAGGGCTCGCTTCTTGGAGACGTCGACCAGCGCGGCGACCGCGATCGCGACCGCCGCCATCACCACGATGGTCAGGAAGTTGTTGACCTCCGCGATGGTGAAACTGTGCCGCGGCGGTACGAAGAACCAGTTCAGCAGCACCCCGCCGAACAGGGCCGACAGCGCCGCGGGGGCGACGCCGCCGAGCAGCGAGACCGCGATGACGCCGAAGAAGTACAGCGAACTCTCGCCCGCGAAGTTCAGGTGCGGGTCCAGCCAGTACGAGCACACGGCTGTGATCAGCGACGGGACCACGAGCGCGGCCAGCCAGCTGGACAGTTTCCGTTCCCGTGGCGTGACGCCGGACCAGCGGAAACCGCGGCGAGCCTCCTCGTGCGTCACCATGTGCACGTCGATCTTGCCGGAGTCGCGGACCACGGTGGATCCGATGCCCTCGTCCAGGATGCGGGCCCAGCGGGAGCGGCGGGAGGTGCCCAGCACGAGCTGGGTGGCGTTGACCTGGCGGGCGAAATCGAGCAGGGCGCCGGGGACGTCGTCGCCGGTGACGGTGTGCAGGCCGGCGCCGAGGCTGTCGGCCAGATCGCGCAGGCGCGCGAGCCGCTGGGTGGACACGCCGGCGAGGCCGTCGCCGCGGACCACATGGACGACGATCAGCTCCGCGGAGGATTTGGCGGCGATGCGGCCGGCCCGGCGGACGATGGTCTCGGACTCCGGGCCGCCGGTCACCGCGACCACCACCCGCTCCCGGGCCTCCCACAGGTCGGTGATCTTGTGCTCGGCGCGGTACTTCGCCAGCGCGGCATCCACCTGATCGGCGAGCCACAGCAGCGCCAATTCCCGTAGCGCCGTGAGGTTTCCGGGCCGGAAGTAGTTGTGCAGCGCGGCGTCGACCTTGTCGGCGGCGTACACGTTGCCGTGGGAGAGCCTGCGGCGCAAAGCTTCCGGTGTGATGTCGACCAGCTCCACCTGGTCGGCGCCGCGAACCACCCTGTCGGGCACCGTTTCCCGCTGCACGACGCCGGTGATCTGCTGGACGACGTCGTTGAGGCTCTCCAGATGTTGCACGTTCACCGTGGAGATCACGTCGATCCCGGCGGCGAGCAGTTCGTGCACGTCCTGCCAGCGCTTCTCGTGTTTCGACCCGGGGACGTTGGTGTGCGCGAGCTCGTCCACCAGGACGACCGCCGGGTGCCGTCGCAGCACGGCCTCGACATCCAGTTCGAGGAGCGTGGCGCCGCGGTAGGTCAGCTGTTTCGGGGGGATGGCCTCGATTCCGTCGAGCAGGGCGGCGGTCCGGTCCCGGCCGTGCGTCTCGACGATCGCGGCCACGATGTCCCCGCCGCGCTCGAGGCGGCGGTGCGCCTCGCCGAGCATGGCATAGGTCTTGCCCACCCCGGGGGCGGCGCCCAGATAGATGCGCAACTGGCCACGTTTCACGCGTTCATCATCGCGCGTGTCGATCGCTGTGCGCGCTGCCGCACTGACGTCTCCTCGAATCGAGCACATTCCGATTCCCCGCCCGTTTCCGGACCGGGCGAGGTCCGTTCTACCGGCGATGACGATCGTGATCGGGCCCTTGACGAATTCTTGACGGCCGGCGCCCCGACCTTGATGCCACGGCTACGGGCCCGCGGGAACGCCCTGTAAACGGCTCGTCAATGCCGGGGCGTGGGGCGCAAAGAAGGCGTCAACGGTCTCGAATCGGACCTGGACGAGCGTTTCACTCGATGGGGCGCATCCTCGGGGTGCGCGGCTGTCTCGAGAGAGGTTTCGACATGTCCGTCGTGGTGTTCACGGTGCTGACGGTGGCGATTTTCGCGCTGCTCGGCCTGATCCAGCGGGGAGTGGAAAAGCTGTGACGCAGAACATCATCGGCTCGGTGCTCGCCGTGGCCGTCGCCGTCTATCTGGTGGCGGCGCTGCTCTTTCCGGAGAGGTTCTGAGTGAATACGACCACTGCGGGGATCGTTTTCGTCGCGGCCCTGATCATCGCGCTCGTCCTCGTGCATCTGCCGCTGGGCGACTACATGTACCGGGTGTATTCCGGCACCCGGCATTCGCGGGCCGAACGGGTGATCTACAAGGCCATCGGGGTGCAGCCGGATGTCGGGCAGCCGTGGGCGGTGTACGCGCGCAGCGCGCTGGCGTTCTCGGCGGTCGGTGTGCTGTTCCTGTTCTTCTTCCAATTGCTGCAGGCGCATCTGCCGTGGCATCTGCCGCATCCGGGGACCACGATGTCCGCGGATCTGGCCTGGAATACCGCGATCAGTTTCGTCACCAACACCAACTGGCAGAGTTACGGCGGCGAGCAGACCATGGGGCATCTCGTGCAGATGGCCGGTCTGACGGTGCAGAACTTCGTATCGGCGGCGGTCGGTATGGCGGTCGCGATCGCGTTGGTGCGCGGATTCGCGCGCAGCCGTACCGAGGATCTCGGCAATTTCTGGGTGGATCTGGTGAGGGGAACCATCCGAATTCTGCTGCCGATCGCGGTCGTGTTCTCGATCGTGCTGATCGCCGGCGGCGTGATCGAGAATTTCCATCTGTTCTCGCAGGTCGCCTCGACGGCCGGGAACGGCGGTTCGCAGACCCTGCCGGGCGGGCCCGTCGCGACCCAGGAGGTCATCAAGGAACTCGGGACCAACGGTGGCGGATTCTTCAACGTGAATTCGGCGCATCCGTTCGAGAATCCGACCGCGTGGACCAACTGGGTGGAGATCTTCCTGCTCGTGGTGATCGGATTCTCGCTGCCGCGCACCTTCGGCCGGATGGTCGGCAATACCAAGCAGGGATATGCGATCGTCGCCGTGATGGGCACGCTGGCCGTGATCAGCGTGACGTTGCAGACCTTCTTCCAGTTGCATCACCACGGAACCGTGCCGACGGCCGTGGGTGCGGCGATGGAAGGGATCGACACCCGGTTCGGGGTGTCGGATTCGGCGACCTTCGCGTCGGCGACCACGTTGACCTCGACCGGCGCGGTGGATTCGGCGCACGATTCCTACACCAGCTTCGGCGGCCTGATGTCGATGTTCAACATGCAGCTCGGCGAGGTGGCGCCCGGCGGCACCGGGACCGGGTTGTACGGGATGCTGATCCTCGCGGTGATCACGGTGTTCGTGGCCGGGCTGATGGTCGGGCGGACGCCGGAATATCTGGGTAAGAAGATCACTCCGCGGGAGATCAAGCTGGCCTCGGCGTATTTCCTCGTCACCCCGCTGATCGTGCTGATCGGCACCGGCGTGGCGATGGCGTTGCCGGGGGAGCGGGCCTCGATGGCGAATTCCGGGCCGCACGGGTTGTCGGAGGTGTTGTACGCCTTCACCTCCGCGGCCAACAACAACGGATCGGCCTTCGCGGGCCTGTCCACCAACACGGTGTGGTGGAACACCGCACTGGGGCTGGCCATGGTGTTCGGCCGGTTCGTGCCGATCGTGTTCGCGCTCGCGCTCGCCGGTTCGCTTGCCGCGCAAGGGCATACGCCCGCCTCCGCGGGCACGTTGCCGACGCACCGGCCGCAGTTCGTGGGCATGGTCGCCGGCGTGACCGTGATCCTGGTCGCCCTCACCTTCCTGCCCGCGTTGGCGCTCGGGCCGATCGCCGAAGGAATCCACTGATGAGCACCCCTGTCCTCGACACCGTGGTGTCGCAACCCGAGAAGCCGGCCCAACCGGGCCGGGTGCGCAGCGGCATGTTCGATCCACAGCTGCTGTGGAAGTCGCTGCCGGACGCGTTGCGGAAACTGGATCCGCGCACGCTGTGGAAGAACCCGGTGATGCTGATCGTGGAGATCGGCGCGGTGTGGTCCACCGTCCTGGCGATCACGACGCCGACCTTCTTCGCCTGGGCGATCGTGGTATGGCTGTGGCTGACCGTGCTTTTCGCGAATCTGGCCGAGGCCGTCGCCGAGGGGCGCGGCAAGGCGCAGGCCGACACCCTGCGCAAGGCCAAGACCGATACCGTCGCCCGCCGGCTGCCCGATTGGCAGCCGGGTACGACACTCCCTGCCGAGGAACGGGTTCCGGCGCCGGATCTGCGGCGCGGCGATCACGTCGTGGTCGAGGCCGGGCAGGTCGTCCCGGGTGACGGCGATGTCGTGGAAGGCATTGCGTCCGTGGACGAGTCGGCCATCACCGGCGAATCCGCGCCGGTGATCCGGGAATCCGGCGGTGACCGGTCCGCGGTGACCGGTGGCACGACGGTGCTGTCCGACCGGATCGTCGTCCGGATCACCCAGGAGCCCGGCGGCTCGTTCATCGACAAGATGATCGCGCTGGTCGAGGGCGCCAAGCGGCAGAAGACGCCGAACGAGATCGCGCTGAACATCCTGCTGGCCGCGCTCACGATCATCTTCGTGTTCGCGGTGGCGACCCTGCAGCCGCTGGCGATCTTCTCGAAGGCGAACAACCCCGGGGTGGCGGACAATCCGGCGCTGGACGTCCACGGCGTCACCGGGATCGTGCTGGTGTCGCTGCTGGTCTGCCTGATCCCCACCACGATCGGGGCGTTGCTGTCCGCGATCGGTATCGCGGGGATGGATCGGCTGGTGCAGCGCAACGTACTCGCCATGTCCGGCCGCGCGGTCGAGGCCGCGGGCGATGTGAACACGCTGCTGCTGGACAAGACCGGCACCATCACCCTAGGCAACCGGCAGGCCTCGGACTTCGTTCCGGCGCCGGATATCTCCGCCGACGAATTGGCCGACGCGGCACAGCTTTCCAGCCTCGCCGACGAAACCCCCGAGGGCCGTTCGATCGTCGTGTACGCGAAGCAGGCGTTCGGTAAGCGGGAACGCACGCCGGGCGAACTGATCGGCGCCACCTGGGTGGAATTCACCGCGCAGACCCGGATGTCGGGGGTGGATCTGGCCGACGGGCATCGGCTGCGCAAGGGTGCGGCCAGTGCCGTCACCGAATGGGTGCGCGCCGCAGGCGGTTCCGTGCCGCCGCAGCTCGGCGAGACCGTCGACGGGATCTCCGCCTCGGGTGGTACCCCACTGGTGGTCGGTGAGATCGCCGGCGGCGCGGCGCGGGTGCTCGGCGTGATCCATCTCAAGGACGTCGTCAAGCAGGGCATGCGCGAGCGGTTCGGCGAGATGCGCAAGATGGGCATCCGGACCGTCATGATCACCGGCGACAATCCGTTGACCGCCGAGGCGATTGCCGACGAGGCCGGGGTGGACGACTTCCTGGCGGAGGCGACGCCGGAGGACAAGCTGGCGCTGATCCGGAAGGAGCAGGCCGGCGGCCGCATGGTCGCCATGACCGGTGACGGCACCAACGACGCGCCGGCCCTGGCCCAGGCCGATGTCGGGGTCGCCATGAACACCGGCACCTCGGCGGCCAAGGAAGCCGGCAACATGGTGGATCTGGATTCGGATCCCACCAAGCTGATCGAGATCGTGGAGATCGGCAAGCAGTTGCTGATCACCCGCGGCGCGCTGACCACGTTCTCCATCGCCAACGACATCGCGAAGTACTTCGCGATCATCCCGGCGATGTTCGTGGGCCTGTTCCCCGGGCTGGACGTGCTCAACATCATGCGGCTGCACAGTCCGCAGTCGGCGATCCTGTCCGCGGTCATCTTCAACGCGATCGTCATCGTGGCGCTGATCCCGCTGGCGTTGCGCGGCGTGAAGTACACGCCGTCGAGCGCGTCGAAGCTGTTGAGCCGCAACCTCCTCGTCTACGGTCTCGGCGGCATCGTCGCCCCCTTCGTCGGTATCAAGCTGATCGACCTCGTGATCCAATTCTTCCCCGGGATGTCCTGATGAGAATGTCGACCTGGATTCGCCAGCACCTCGCGGCGCTGCGCGCGCTGCTGGTGCTCACGGTGATCACCGGAATCGCTTATCCGCTGGTGGTTTTCGCGATCGCGCAACTGCCCGGCCTGCACGACCGGGCCGAGGGTTCGCTGCTGCGGCAGGACGGGAAGGTGGTGGGCTCCAGCCTGATCGGGCAGGCCTACACCGACGGGAAGGGCGCCGCGCTGAACCAGTACTTCCAGACCCGGCCGTCGAATGCGGCGCCGTCGGACGGCAGTATCCCGGACGGCTACGACGCCACCAACTCCAGTTTCGGGAACCAGGGACCGGAGAGCATCGTCGACACGATCGATCCGGACGATCCGAAGAAGGACAAGCAGGCCCTGCTGTCCACGGTCTGTGCGCGCAGCCTGGCGGTGGGGAGTCTCGAGGGGGTGGACGGCGGCCGGCCGTTCTGCACCGCCGGCGGCGTCGGCGCGGTGCTGTCGGTACTCGGGGAGCGCGATGCCAAGGGCACGGTGCCGAATCCGGTCCGGGTGGTCAGCGTGAACGAGGACTGCCGGGTCACCGGGACGCCGTTCCTCGCGTTCTACCGGGGTGTCGCGGTGGACTGCGCGAAGCCGGGCGAGGACTATTCGGCCGGGCAGATCGTGCCGGTCGCGGGCAGTGCGAGCGTCGACACGCCGGTGCCGAGCGACGCCGTGACGGCGTCGGCCTCGGGCCTGGATCCGGATATCTCGCCGGCGTACGCGGCGATCCAGATCCTCCGGATCGCGAAGACCCGCGGTATCGACCAGGACCGGGTGCGGGACCTCGTCGCCGCGCACACCCACGGCCGGGTGCTCGGATTCGCCGGTGAGCCGCGGGTGAACGTGGTGGAGCTCAACCTCGCCCTCGACCGGGAGTATCCGTACCGGGGCTGAGTGCGTACGGCACGGGCCGCCTTCCTCGCGAGGAAGGCGGCCCGTGTGCTGCCCGGAGTGCGAACTTCCGGCTCAGTAGGCCATGAACAGGATCTCGTCGCGCGAGTAATCATGGCCGGGGTGCTTCTCGGAGAGATGCGCCTTGGTCTTCGACACCAGCTCGTCCTCGGTCTCACCGGTGATGTATTCGCCGCAGGGGCAGTTGATCCGTGTCTTCATCGCTGTCCTTCGGTGCGTGTCGTACGGCGTACCGTGCCATCCTTCCGCGTGGCGGCCGGATCGGGCAAGGTCTCGTCCGGTAAAACGCGGCTACCGGCGGCGCGCGCCGCAGCCCGCGCCGGATTCCCAGCCCGTCAGCATCCGGAAGATCAGGGCCGCTCCCCACGGGCCGATCACCCACAGCGGCCACGGATAGGTGAATTCGCCGAGCCCGATGCTGACCAGGGCCCAGATCACGACGCAGAGCAGGCTCACCCCGAGCCAGGCGGACGCCTCGATGCGCTGCCACAGCGGGATGCGGCGCCGCGAACCCGGTTGCGCGGGGGTGGAATTCGCGCGGTCCCGGACCGGCGGCAGGTCGGCCAGTACGCGTTGCAGGTCGTCGCGGGTGGTGGTGGCCCAGACCGCCGCCACCCGCTGGTCGTATTCGGTGAGGTCGATGCGGCCGTCGCTCAGGTGCCGGGCCAGTTGGGTGACGATGTCCTGGCGCTCGGCGTCGGAGGCGCGGGTGCCGGTCGCGATGTCCATGGGACGGTCCTCCAGGATCAATGTTCCTAAGTGGAATGTGTATACCCAGGATCTACCTCTCACTGTGGAATGTCAAGGCGTGCCCAGGAAGGCGGTAAGTTAACCTTCATTTGCGCTACTCTGGCATCGAATGAGAAGGTAGAGCACCACATACCGAACAAGGAGTTCTCCGTGGATCTGGACTGGTCGCCCACCGATCTGGCGTTTCGTGACGAGGTGCGGCGTTTTCTGGACGAGAACCTGACCCCCGACCTGCGCCGCGCCGGGCGCCTGGCCACCAGTGTGTACCCGGACCACGAGGCCAGCATGGCCTGGCAGCACATTCTGCACGCGCGCGGCTGGGCCGCGCCGCTGTGGCCGGTCGAGTTCGGCGGATGTGACTGGAGTGTGGCCCAGCACTACATCTTCGATCGCGAATCGGTGCTGGCCGGGGCGCCCGCACTGTCGCCGATGGGTATCCGGATGGTCGCGCACGCGATCATCGCCTTCGGGACCCCGGAGCAGCGGGACTACTTCCTGCCCGGCATCCTGACCGGCGAGGTGTTCTTCTGCCAGGGCTACTCGGAGCCGGAGGCGGGCAGCGATCTGGCCTCGCTGACCATGGCGGCCGTCGACGACGGTGACGATCTGGTCTGCACCGGCAGCAAGATCTGGACCACCCACGCCACCGAGGCCAACTGGATCTTCGCGCTGGTGCGCACCGCGCGCAAGGAGCGCAAGCAGCAGGGCATCACCTTCGTGCTCATCGATATGAACACCTCGGGCATCCAGGTGCGGCCGCTGGTCATGACCTCCGGCGAACAGGTGCAGAACCAGGTGTTCTTCGATCAGGTGCGGGTGCCGAAGAAGAATGTGCTCGGCCGCATCGACGAGGGCTGGACCGTCGCGAAGTACCTGCTGAACTTCGAGCGCGGCGGGGCGCTGGGCCCGGCCCTGCAGGCGCTGGGGGAGACGCTGGCGCAGCACGCCGCGAACCAGCCCGGCCCGGCCGGCGGCACGCTGCTCGACGATCCGGCGTTCGCGGCGCGGCTGGCCGACGCCCGGATCCGCGCGGATGTGCTGGAGATCCTGGAATACCGGACCATGGCCGCGGTGTCGCGCGGGAAGGATCCCGGCCCGGCGGCGTCCACGCTGAAGATCCTCGGCACCGAGCTGAGCCAGCGGATCACCGAACTGACCCTGGCGGCCGCCGGCCCGCGCGGCCGGATGTACCAGCCGCACGCCGCGATGCCGGGCGGCCCGGTGGTCGACTATCACGCACCCGCGGACGGTTTCCTCGGCGGCGAGCCGTGGCAGGCCGTCGCGCCGCTGCGCTACTTCAACGACCGCGCCGGCTCGATCTACGCCGGCAGCAACGAGATTCAGCGCAACATCATCGCCAAGGCAACCCTGGGACTGTAGATGGACTTCGAATACACCGCCGAACAGCAGCTGCTCCGCGACACGCTCACCGACTACCTCACGGCCCGTTACGGTCTGGCGGAGAGCCGGGCGGCCGCGCGCACGGGCGCCGGATGGCAGCCGAAGATCTGGCACGCCTTCGCCGAGGAGGTCGGCATCCTCGGCGCGAGCCTGCCGGAGGCCGTCGGCGGCTCCGGCGGCGGCCCGGTCGAGACGATGATCATCGCCGAGGCGCTCGGCGCCGCCCTGGTCGTGGAGCCGTACGTCGAGACCGTGGTGGTCGGCGCCGGATTGTTGCAGCGGGCCGGTGGCGAGCTCGCCGGGAATCTGCTGCACGGTCTCGTCGCCGGTGAGGTGATCACCGCACTGGCCGCCCTGGAGGCGGATTCGGGCTACGACCTGCACCGGGTCGGCACCACCGCGCGCCGCGAGGGCGACGGATGGGTGCTCGACGGCGCCAAGGTGGTGGTGATCGCGGCCCCGATCGCGACCCATCTGCTGGTGACCGCGCGCATTCCCGGTACCGAGGGTGTCTCGCTGTTCCTGGCCGACGCCGGCGTCGCGGGGATCACGATGCACTCCTATCGGACCATCGACGAGCGGCAGGCCGCCGACCTCGTGTTCGACGGGGTCCGGCTGCCCGCCGACGCGCTGCTGGGATCCGAAGGGGGAGCGGACGATTCGCTCGACGCCGCCCGGGACGAGGCGATCGCCGCGATCACGGCGGAGGCGGTCGGTGCGATGCGCCGGGTGCTGGCCGAGACCGTCGCGTACGCGAAGCAGCGGCAGCAGTTCGGTGTGCCGATCGCGAGTTTCCAAGCGCTGCAACACCGCATGGTCGACATGCATCTGGAACTCGAGCAGGCGGTGGCCGCGGCGTACCTGGTGACGCTGAAACTCGGTGCGGCTCCGGCGGAACGGGCCCGCGCCGCCGCGGCGGCCAAGGTCACCGTGGCCCGCGCCGCCCGGGTCCTGGGGCAGGAGTCGGTGCAGTTGCACGGCGCGATGGGGATGACCGAGGAACTGGTGATCGGGCACTTCTTCAAGCGGCTGACCGCCGTCCGGTACGAATGGGGCACCGCCGACGGGCACACCGCGCGCTACGCGGCGCTCACCGATCCCCGATAGAGCTTCGGCCGGCCCACGTTCGTGCCCCGGGCCGGCCGGACCGCACTGCGCCGCCCGGGGCGAGAACCCTTCGGGCGGCGCAGTTCTCGGTCAGCGCACCGGCGCCGGCCCGACGCGGGTGCGCGCGCCGGCCCGGCCTCGCGGGTCAGCGCACCGGCACGACACTGCGCGCGGCGATGTATTCCGGACGTGGTGCGGGTGCGGCATACGGTGTGTCCAAGGGGTTCTCGACGCTGTTGAACACCAGGAACAGATTCGAGCGCGGGAACGGCGTGATGTTGTTCGACGAACCGTGCATCAGGTTCGAATCGAACAGCAGCGCCGATCCGCGCGCCCCGGTGAACTGCGCGATCCCGTGCTTGTCCGCCAGATCGGTCAGCGCCCCGCGATCCGGCACCCCGATCTGCTGCTCCCGCAACGATTTCCGGTAGTTCTCCGGCGGCGTCGCACCCTGGCAGGCCACGAAGGTGCGATGCGAGCCGGGCATCACCATCAGGCTGCCGTTGAACGGGTGATTGTCGGTCAGCGCGATCGACAGGCTCACCGCCCGGGGCGCGGGCATACCGTCCTCGGCGTGCCAGGTCTCGAAGTCGGAGTGCCAATAGAATCCGGCGCCGGCGAATCCGGGCATGTAGTTGACCCGGCTCTGATGGATGTACACCTCGGAGCCGAGCACCTGCCGGGCGAGGCCCGAGATGCGTTCCTGCCGTACCAGTTCCGCGATCACGGTACCGATCCGGTGCACCTCGAAGATCGAGCGGACCCCGTTCGAACCCTGCTCCACGATCACCCGCTCGTCGCGGCGCAGCTCCGGATCCTCGGCCAGCCGCTGCACCTCGGCGGCCAGATCGGCCACCTCCGCCGGATGCAGCAGTTCGTCGAAGATCGTGTAGCCGTCGGTGTCGAAGGCCGCCAGCTCCGGTGTCGTCAGATCACCCCACACCGTGGGATCGTCGCGATCGATCGGCGGTACCGCCGCGACGGTGCGGGTGCGGTACCGATCCAGGGGATGAGCGGCCGCGACCGCCCCCGGATCCGGGGGGCCGGCGGGCCAGGTGGGCGGGATCGGCAGTGCCGGTTCCGGTTCCGGTGTCGTCACGGTCATCCGGTCGACTCCTATCCTTCGGCCGCCACCAGCGGGTACACGCCGTTCTCGTCGTGCACCTCGGTCCCGGTGACCGGCGGGTTGAACACACACAGCATCCGCATCCGGGTGCGGCTCTCGACGCGATGGCGTTCGTGCCCGTTCAGCAGGTACATCGTGCCGGGGCCGAGCGGGTACGTCGTGTCGTTGTCGAGGTCGTACAGGGTGCCCTCGCCCTCCACCAGCCAGACCGCCTCGACGTGGTGCCGATAATGGAACTCGTGGACAGTGCCGGGCTCGATGGTGGTCTCGTGGAAGGAGAACCCGACCCCGTCCCCGCCGAGCACGATGCGCTTGCTGCGCCAGCGCTCGGCGGCGACGTCGCGGTCGGTGCCGGTGATCTCCGCGGTGGTGCGCACGATCATCTCAGTGACCTCCCCGCACGGCCTCGACCGATCCGGCGAGCACGCCCAGGCCGTGATCCAGCTCGTCGTCGGTGATCGTCAGCGGCGGAAGCAGTTTCACCACCTCGTCGTCGGCGCCGGAGGTCTCCACCAGCAGACCCTGTTCGAACGCGACGTGGCAGACCTTGCCCGCCTCCGAGGCCTCGTCGAACACCAGGCCCTGCACCAGGCCACGGCCCCGGGTCGAGATGCCCGGATACCGGTCGACCAGTTCGGTGAACGACCTCTGGATCCGATCACCCTTGGCCGCGGTCGATTCCGCGAGGGTGCCGTCGGACCAGAAGTGCTCCAGCGCGGCCGTCGCGGTGACGAAGGCCGGGTTGTTGCCGCGGAAGGTGCCGTTGTGCTCACCGGGGGTCCACTGGTCCAGCTCCGGCCGCATCAGCACCAGCGCCATCGGAAGTCCGTAGCCGCCGATGGATTTCGACAACGTGACGATATCGGGGGTGATCCCCGCGACCTCGAAGGAGAAGAACGGTCCGGTCCGCCCGCAGCCCATCTGCACATCGTCGACTATCAGCAGAATGTCACGCGCGGAACACAATTCGGCCAGGCGGCGCAGCCACTGCGGCCGGGCCACGTTGACCCCGCCCTCACCCTGCACGGTCTCCACGATCACCGCCGCGGGCTTGTCCACGCCCGAGGAGCCGTCGTCGAGCGCACGCTCCATCCAGGACAGCTCGTCGCCGTCCAGATAGCCGTCGAACGGCATCGAATTCACATGGGACAGCGGCACTCCCGCACCGGCGCGCTTGGCGGCGTTACCGGTCACGGCCAGCGCGCCCAGCGTCATGCCGTGGAAGGCGTTGGTGAAGTTCAGCACCGTGGTGCGGCCGGTCACCTTGCGCGCCAGCTTGAGTGCCGCCTCCACGGCGTTCGCGCCGGTCGGGCCGGGGAACTGCACCTTGTGGTCCAGGCCGCGCGGGGTCAGCAGCACCCGGTCGATGGTCTGCAGCAGATCGCGTTTCGCGACCGTGGACATGTCCAGGCCGTGGGTGATCCCGTCGCGCGCGATGTAGTCCAGCAGCGCGGCCTTCAGCACCGGATTGTTGTGCCCGTAGTTCAGCGCCCCCGCACCGGCGAAGAAATCCAGGTAGTCACGGCCCTCGCTGTCGCGCAGCCAGGCACCGGAGGCGGTGTCGAACAGCGTCGGCCAATCCCGGCAGTAGCCGCGGACATTCGATTCCATGGTCTCGAAAACGGTCATCTCAGCGGTGGTCATCGATGATCTCCTCTTCGGTGTGCGCCGCCGTCTGCAGCGCGATCCGGTACAGGTCCTCGGCTTGGTGCCCGTCCGGAAAATCTGGTGGGGTGAACAGCCTTTCCCGCTCGAGGTCGGTGTCGTGCCGGCGCGCCAGCGCGGCGAACATCGCCAGCGACGCCTCGTTGTCCGGCGAGACCGTGGTCTCCAGGGTCGAAATGCCTTGTCCGGCAACGTTACCCACGAGTCGGTCCAACATCGCGGCGGCCAGGCCGCGCCCGCGCCAGCGCTCGTCGACGGCGACCTGCCAGACGAACAGGGTGTCGCGGGCCTGCGGCCGGAGATATCCGGTGACGAAACCGGCCACCTCCGAGTCGATCTCGGCGACCACCGAGGTGGATCGGAAGTCGCGGCACCAGAGCAGGTAGGCGTAGCTGGAATTGGCGTCCAGCACCCGGGAGTCCACGGCGATCCGCCACAGGGGTGCGCCGTCCGCGGTCCGGGGCGCGCGGATGACCGCGGTCTCGGTGGCGGTCCGGCTGAGCGTTCGGGTCTGCGTCACACGGACAGAGTTGCCACTCGATGTTGAGTTTTACCGGACGGAAACTTTACTGTTCTGTGACAATCCCAGGTCGAGTGACATCCGTCACGGCCGGAAGCCGCACCACGAACCGCGCGCCACCCCCGGGCCGGGTGTCACAGCTCACCTGTCCGCCGTGCGCGACGACCGTCTCCGCGACCAGCGCGAGCCCGATACCGGTGCCGCGCCGGCCGCGGCGGCCGGTCTCGAAGCGCTCGAAGATGCGCTCCCGGTCGGCGGCGGGCACGCCGGGACCCGCGTCGTCGATCGTGATCACCGCCCAGGCCCCGGCCGGCGCCAGGGCGAGCCCGACCAGCCCGCCGCCGTGGCGTTCGGCGTTGTCGACCAGATTGCCGAGGGCGCGCTCGAGTTCGGCGGGGCGGGCGGTCACCGTGAGATCGGGGCCCGCGGCGAGCAGCTCCGGCGGCAGTTGCCGCCCGGTCAGCACGTAGGCGAGCAGTTCGCGCAGCGAGATCGGGCGCGACTCGACGGTGTGCACCCCGGCCTCGGCGCGCGCGAGGGCGAGCAGGTCGTCCAGCAGCCGGCGCAGGTGCTCGATCTCGGCGCGGGCCAGCCGCAGCGCGCGGCGCGGCCGGTCCGGGATCTCGGCCTCGTGCCGGCTCAGCACCTCCACGCTGGTGGACAGGGTGGTGACCGGATTGCGCAGTTCGTGGCCGAGATCGCCGATCAGCCGGTCCTCCCGGCCGGCCTGCCGGCGCAGCGAGTCGAGGGTGGCCTGCTGTTCGCGCGCCCAGCGCCGCAGCACCAGCCAGAGGATCGCGCCCAGTCCGCCGCCGCCGAGTACGCACACCGCCGCGGTGGTCCACGGGCCGTCGGCGAGGGCCGCGACGGCCGTCAGTGCCACGACCGCCAGTCCGGCGCCGGCGGCGACCGCGGCGGCCCGGCCGTCAGCGCTGGACATCCAGCCGGTAGCCCAGTCCCCGGACCGTCACCACGATGGCGGGATCCGAGGGGTCCTTCTCGATCTTGGTGCGCAGTCGCCGCACGTGGACGTCGACGATGCGCTCGTCACCGAAGTGCCCGCGATCCCAGACCCGCTCCAGCAGGGTGCTGCGGGACAGCACCCGGCCGGGGGTCTCCGCGAGTTCGCACAGCAACCGGAACTCGGTCACGGTGAGATGGACCTCCTCCGCGCCGCGGCGCACGGTGCCCGCGTCGGGGGACAGCAACAGCGGCGCGTCCGGGTCGGCGTCCAGGGCCAGTTCCGGTGGCGGCGGCGGTTCGGCGGCGGGCTGAGCGCGCCGGCGCAGGGCCCGCATCCGGGCGGTGATCTCCTTGATCTCGAACGGCTTGGTGACGTAGTCGTCGGCGCCGGCCTCGAGCGCCGCCACCACGTCGTGGGTGTCGTCGCGGGCGCTGACCACGATGATCGGGACGTCGTGGTCGCGGCGGATCTCGCGGATACAGGAGAAACCGTCCATCGCGCCGCCGAGCATCAGGTCGACGATCATGACGTCGGGCGGGCCGTCCGTTCGGAGGCGTTCCAGCGCGGCTTCGCCGTGCTCGGCCTCGGTGACCTCGTAGCCCTCGTCCTCCATCGCGAGACGGAGTGCGGCACGAACCCGGTCGTCGTCCTCGACGATCATCAGGTTCGCATTCATGACGACGAGCATCCTACCGGCCGACGATCTTGTTCGAACGGAGTGCATCGTGTTCCATCCGTACTCGCGGGAATGGTTGGTCGCGGGCACAGCCCCGGTGACAGACATACCCCGGCAACCTGTGCGTAAAACCACGGCAACACCTCCGGATGCCGCATCGGCGATCTGCCCCGTAAACTGGCAATTCGAAATCAGTAGGTGATGGTGCGCTGGGGGCCCGGGCCCGCGGTCGCACGGCGAAGCGCAGGAGAAACACCATGTCAGGTCGCCGCTGCCGATTCAGTGTCGCGATGGGCTTGACCCTGGTGACGATGCTGATGGCCGCGTGCTCCTCGTCGACGGGCACGCCGAAACCGGCGACGACCGGGGGCGGCCCCGCCGCCCCGGCGATCGTCGTCACCCCGAACGGCGGCGACGACGTCGATCCGCTGGGCAAGATCGAGGTGTCCGCCACCGACGGCATCCTGACCACGGTGACGATGATCAACGAGCAGGGCAAACCGGTCGACGGCATCCTCACCCCGGACCGGACGGCGTGGAAACCCACCGCCGCGCTCGGGTACGGCCACACCTACACCGTCAGCGCGCAGGGCATCACGCTGACCGGCCCCACCGGCCCGGTCGGCTCGACGTTCACGACGCTCACGCCGGGCAATCAGACCAAGGTGTACCTGACCACCACCTTCGGTCAGCCGCTGGCCGACGGGGGCACCTACGGCGTCGGCACGGTGATCGTCGCGCACTTCGACGAGGCGATCTCGGACAAGGCCGCCGCCGAACGCAAACTGCAGGTCACCGCGGATCCGCCGGTGCAGGGCTCGTGGTACTGGCTCGACGATCGCAACGCGCACTTCCGGCCGCAGCAGTACTGGCCGGCGGGGACCAAGGTCAGCGTGAACGCGAACCTCTACGGCACGCAGGTCGGACCCGGCCTGTACGGCCAGGAGGATTCGAAGACCAACTTCACCATCGGCCCGTCGCACGTGTCGATCGCCGACGACAACACGCATCAGGTGCAGGTGTTCGAGAACGGCCAGCTGATCCGGACCATGCCCACCTCGATGGGCCGCGGCGGCAGCGACACCTTCGCGGGTAAGACGATCTACTTCAACACCCCGGCCGGCACCTACACGGTGATGGACAAGGGCAATCCGGTGATCATGGACTCCTCCACCTACGGCCTGCCGGTCAACGACCGGCTCGGCTACAAGGAGGCCATCAACTGGGCGACGCGGATCAGCGCCGACGGCATCTATCTGCATCAGCTCGACACGACGGTGTGGGCGCAGGGCAGCAGCGACACCTCGCACGGCTGCCTCAACCTCAACGGCGCCAACGCGCAGTGGTTCTACAACTGGGCGATTCCGGGCGACGTGGTCGAGGTCCACAACACCAGCGGTCCCGGGCTGAGCATGTGGAACAACGGCGACTGGACGGTGTCCTGGGACGACTGGGTGAAGGGCAGCGCGCTGGCGAGCTAGGCCCGCCGCGGCGGACCGCCTGCCTGCCCGGCAGACGGTCCGCCGGCGGTCAGTTCTTCGGGCTGTCCGCGACCTGGATGTCGAATTTCGCCTGATCGCCGTCGACGCTGGTCACCGTGACCGTGACGTCGTATTTCGACCCCTGGTCGTCGAGGGTGCAGACCAGTGTGGCGCCGGTGTGCGCCTGGAGATTCTGCGGGCAGGTGACCGAATCGGGCTTCTTGCCGATCTGCTGCTCGAGTTTGTTGCTGATCTGCGTGGCCACCTCGTCCTTGTCGACGGAACGACCGCCCACGGAGACCGAGCACGCGGTCAGCAGGGTGGTGGACACGATGAATGCCGCGGTCAGGCAGCCGGTGATTCTCATGATTGTTCCTGCGGGTTGTCGGTCCCGGGCGCGTCGAGCCACGATCGAGACCTGCTGGTCGACGGTCACAAGTGCCCGAACGTTAGCCGGTGCCGATTGCAGAGGTGTTGGAAGCGAATTGGAACCGGCCGCAACGGGATCAGGCGCCGAGATCGCCCACCCGCCGGGGCAGCGCGGAATCGGCCCGCAGCCGGTGTAGTCGCTGCGAGAGCAGCCGGTTCCAGGCATGTTCGCCGGTCGCGGCCGCGAGCAGTTCGCCGCGGTGCACGAGTTCGCGTGCGGCGTCGACATTTCCGCACGCCGATTCGATATCGGCGAGCAGCGCCAGATACAGCGGGGCGAGCATGGTGGTGCTGCCGCCGTCGGTGACGATCTCGTAGGCCGCGTGCGCGGCGGCCGCGGTGTCCGCCCGGTCCGGGCCGACCGCGAGCGCCCAGTCCCGCATGATCCGGGCACTCGCCGCCAGCTGCGCCATGCCGAGTTCGGCCAGTTCGCGGGCCACGACATCCGCCGAACGCGCTGTGCCCGGGACGATTCCCTGGATCGCGTTCGCCTGCAGGGCGGCCAGCCGCACCATCGCCGTACTGTAGGCATCGCCGGTGGTCACGCCGAGATCGATGCCGGTCCGGGCCGCCTGCCAGGCCCGTTCCTGTTCGCCGCGCAGGCCGAGCACGACCGCGGCGACCGCGTGCAACCGGACGTCGTAGCGGGCGATCGGGACCGGGTCGCCGGGGATCGGGACATTCGCCAGCGCGAATTCGACATTCGCGATACTCGCCTCCAGATCGCCTCGGAGACAATCGATCAGCGCGCGGATGTAGTAGCCCGCGCCGGCCTGCGGATCGACGGTGTCCTCGTACCGCGCGATCAGTCCGTCGGCGATGTCCGCGGCCTCGCGGTACCGGCCCTGGGCGCAGATCATGACGCAGTGCAGGACGACCGCGGAGATCTGCGCGGTGCCGTGCCGGTCGCCGGTGTCGAAGGCGTGCCGGAAGGCGCGGCCGACATCCTCGTGGTTCTGGCCCTTCAGCGCCGTCCACACCAGCGCCAGCCGCAGCCACAGGGCCGATTCGCGCTCGAAGCGGTCCGGTTCGCGCGGCAGCCGGGCACAGATCTGCAGCGAATGTTCGGCCAGGACCGCGATATCGGCGTAGGCCGACCGCGTCGTCGCCGCGGCGAGCGCGAGGTCGGTGATCGCCAGGGCGGTCGCCGCCTCCAGCGCGGCCCCCGCCTGCCAGGCGTGATCGGCGGTCGCGAGTAGCCATTCGTACGACCGGCCCGTGGCGTCCCGCATCCGCACATGCGCGACGAGCGCGTGCAATTCGGCGCGTTCGTCCGAATCCAGTTGCGCGACAACGGCCCTGCGGGTCACGCCGTGGCTGAACGTGAACCAGCCGGGGCGCCCGGCGGTTTCGTCGATCATCGCCGCGCGGCGGGCGTCGCCGAGGCGCTCCCGCACCGTGACGGCGGGCAGGCCGAGCACCTCGGCCACCGCGATCGGCTCGAATTCCGCGCCGATCACCGCGGCCGCACCCAGTACCGCGCGGGTGTCCGGGGCCAGTTCGGACATGCGCCGGCGGACCACGCCGGTGACCGCGTCCGGTACCGGGTCGCCGTCCGGAGTCAGCGTGTGGCCGTCGAAATGCCCTCGGGTGGAGAGGAATCGGACGATCTCGCGGACGAAGAACGGGTTGCCGCCGGAGTGTTGCCGCATCATGGCGACGAAGGCCGGACTCGGCGGGACGCCGGACAACTGCTCCACGAGCGAGCCGATCCCGTCGTCGTCGAGCCCGGCCAGTTCCAGCGCCGAGACGTCGCTGCGGCCGACGAGTCGATCGTATTCGTCGCAGTTCTCGGCCGAGACGACCGCGGACCAGGTCAGGACCACCAGCGCGGGCAGGTGGTGCAGCCGGTCGGCGAGCAGGGCGAGGACGTCGCGGGTGGGCCGGTCCGCGCGATGCACGTCGTCGAGGACGAGCAGCAGCGGACTCGCGGCCGCGAATTCCCGTACCGCCCGGACGATTCCGTCGATGGCCTCGAAGGCGGGGTCGGCCGTCCGGTGCACGACCGGGCCCGCACCCCATTCGGGCCACTCCGGGACGAGGGCGGCCGTCTCGGGCGCCGCCGCGCACACCGCCGCGCGGGTCGCGGCGCCGAGCTGTGCGCCGAGTTCGCGCAGTAGTTGAATCCAGCCCCACAGCAACGGTTTTCGCAGGCCGTCGGGGTGACCGGCCCAGGCCGCCGTCATACCGGCGTGGCGCGCGTATCCGGTGACGGCCGCCGCGAGTGTGGTCTTGCCGATACCGCTCTCGCCGGTGAGTACGGCGAAGCCGCCGTGCCCCCGGCGCGCGGAGTCGGCCATCCGGCCCAGCCAGGCGAGTTCGGCGGATCGGCCGGCCAGGGGCTGCCCGGTCCAGGCCGGTGCGGCGGGGGCCGTCGGCGCGGCCGGTGTGGCGGCGGACAGGACGGCGACGCCGGGCGGCGGGTCGGCGTTGTCGTGGCACAGGTCGTGGAACAAGCGGCGCAGTTCGTCGCCGGGCGTGACGCTCAATTCCTGATCGAGTACGCGGCGTACCCGGTCGTACGCCTGCAGGGCCTCGGCGCGGCGCCCGGACCGGGCCAGCGCCAGCATCAGCTGCGCCCACAGTCGTTCCTGCACCGGGGTCGCGGTGATCGCCGCCTCGATCTCCGGCACCAGATCGGCGTGCCGCCCGAGCAGCAGCGCGGCGTCGAATCGGGCCTCGATCACGCTGCGGCGCAGGCCGGTGAGCCGTTCGATCTCCGGATCGGCGAAGGACCAGCCGCTGAACTCGGCCAGCGGATCCCCGCTCCACACCTGTCCGGCGCGGGTGAGCAGATCGTGTGCGGTCACGGCGTCGCCGCCGGTCAGCGCGCGCCGGCCCGCGGCAGCCAGTTCCTCGAACCGATGGATGTCGACCGGATCATCGCCGAGGTCGAGGTGGTAGCCGACCGACCGCGTGGTCAGGCGCCGGGGCGCGGACGGACCGGCGCCGGCCTGGAACACCCGGCGCAGATTCGCCATATACGACCGCAGCGATGCCAGCGCCTT
Source organism: Nocardia sp. BMG111209 (assembly GCF_000381925.1). NCBI lineage: Bacteria > Bacillati > Actinomycetota > Actinomycetes > Mycobacteriales > Nocardiaceae > Nocardia > Nocardia sp. BMG111209. The sequence continues at coordinate 491,807 of NZ_KB907308.1, read as the reverse complement.
CTCCGGCGGATGCTGTCCCCACAGCCCGTCGACGAGACGTTCGAAGCGCACGACCGAGCCATCGGCCAGTACCAGGATCGCCAGCACGGCCCGTTGTTTGGGACCACCCAACGACAGGTCCCCGCTATCGGCCCGCACCCGCATCGGACCGAACAGAAAGTATTCCAAATCCTCGTGCCGATCCCTCCGGCGGCGCGATCCCCGATTCCCGCTGCGTCCCTCCGCTAACACCGGGAATTGTAAACCGGCACCCAGGCATTCTGTGAACTGTCCGAGATCCCGATGCCCCCCGTTCCAGGGGCTTCGGTTCCCGACTTTCGGCCAGGGAGTTGCGATCTTGTCCTGGTTGTGGGGAAAGATGTTCTCCATGACCGCATCTCGAGTGACTCGATCCCTGTTGCGCGCCGCGCCGGCGGTGCTGCTCGCCGTGGTGGCCGCCGCGACCTTCACCGCCGTCGGAGGTGTGGCGACCGCGCAGGCTCCCCTGGGCGGTATGCCGCCCGCGCTCGGCATCCCCGGCCCGTCGCACCACCTGCAGATCCTGCCGGGCCAGAACAGCACCGGCGCCAGCGGCAGCGTGATCCCGGGCAAGAACGACGCCTACTCCGTGTCCGCGGCGCCCGGCCAGAGCCTGGCCTTCGACGTCACCTCGTCGAACGGCAGCGCCGTGCTGACGGTGGCGCCGCTGGTCGGCCCGATGGTCGCCCAGGAGGTCCCGCACGCCGATGTCGTCGCCGACGGCCACGACTACCAGATCGCGGTGTCCACGCCCGACGGCGCCTCGGACTACACGCTGACCGTCACCGCATACTGACCGGCCGGACTGCCGGGGGAACGCGATTCCCCCGGCAGCCTCGCGGCAATCGCCCGGATACGCGGTAGATTGGCCAGCTGTGCACCTGAAGAGTCTGACGCTGAAGGGATTCAAGTCCTTCGCGTCCGCGACGACGCTCCGTTTCGAGCCCGGTATCACCTGTGTGGTGGGGCCCAACGGCTCCGGCAAGTCGAACGTCGTCGACGCGCTCACCTGGGTGATGGGTGAACAGGGCGCGAAGGCGCTGCGCGGCGGGAAGATGCAGGACGTCATCTTCGCCGGGACCGCGGGCCGGGCGCCGCTGGGCCGCGCGGAGGTGACCCTCACGATCGACAATTCGGACGGCGCGTTGCCGATCGAATATTCGGAAGTGTCGATCACGCGGCGAATGTTTCGCGACGGCGCCGGCGAATACGAGATCAACGGCAACACCTGCCGCCTCATGGATGTCCAGGAGTTGTTGTCCGACTCCGGTATCGGCCGGGAGATGCACGTCATCGTCGGCCAGGGCCAATTGTCGGCGATTCTCGAGTCCCGCCCGGAGGATCGGCGCGCCTTCATCGAGGAGGCCGCGGGTGTCCTGAAACACCGGCGGCGCAAGGAGAAGGCCGTCCGCAAGCTCGAGGCCATGCAGTCGAATCTGGCCCGGCTCACCGATCTCACCACCGAACTGCGCCGCCAACTCAAGCCGCTGGGGCGGCAGGCCGAGGTGGCGCGCCGCGCCGCGAGTGTGCAATCCGATCTCCGCGACGCCCGATTGCGTTTGGCCGCCGACGATCTCGTGTCGCGCCGGCGCGATCTGGAGAGTCAGCAGAGCAAGGAGGCGTTCGCCCGCGAGCAGCACATCAACGTGCAGGCCGAACTGGACGCCGCCAATGCCGCTCTCGCACAACAGGAATTCGAGCTGTCCCGGCTGAATCCGGCCGCCGACGCCGCCGCACAGACCTGGTTCCAGCTCTCGGCGCTGGTGGAACGGGTCAACGCCACCATCCGCATCGCCCACGACCGGGCCCGCAACCTCGCGATCACGCAGCCCGCCGGCGGCGGCCGCGATCCGGAGCAGCTGGAGGCCGAGGCTGCGCGGGTCGAGGCCGAGGAGGCGGAACTGCTGGCCGCCGTCGAGGTCGCGACCGCGACCCTGGAATCCGCGCGGGATCAGCTGTACGAGCGCGAACAGGCCGCGAAGGCCGCCGAACAGGCCCATCTGGCCGCCGTGCGCGCCATCGCCGACCGCCGCGAGGGCCTGGCCCGGCTGGCCGGTCAGGTGGATACGCTGCGCAGCCGCGCCCAGTCCGCCGACACCGAGATCGCCCGCCTCTCGGCCACCTTGGCCGAGGCCCGGCGGCGCGGCGAGGCGGCCGAGGCCGAATTCGAGTCCGCTCAAACCGAACTCGGCGAGCTGGAGGCGGGCGAGGCGAGTCTGGACTCCGCCTACGAGCACGCCGCCGCGGCGCTGGCCGCCGCCGAGGAGCGGGTCACCGAACTGCGCGAGCGCGATCGGGAGGCGGGGAAGAAGGTCGCCTCGCTGTCGGCGCGGATCGAGGCGCTCACCATGGGCCTGGCCCGCAAGGACGGCGGCGCCTGGCTGCTGGAACAGCACAGCGACGGCCTGCGCGGCCGGGTGTCCGACGTGCTGCGCGCGCAATCCGGTTACGAGGCCGCCGTCGCGGCCGCACTGGGCCCGCTCGCCGACGCGGTCGCCGCGGACGGCCACCACGTCGCGCACGCCGCGATCCAGGCGTTGAAGTCCGCCGACGGCGGCCGGGCAGCGGTCATCTACGCCGGATTCGCGCACGTGGATCCGGCGGCGCCTGCGGATGCGCAACGGCGGGCATCTGCCGCGGCGGGGCCGGAATTCCGTGCCGGCGCGACGAATTCGGCGGCGCCGGCGGGAACGCGGTGGCTGGTGGAGGTGATCGACTGCCCGGCAGAGCTTTCCGGTGCGGTCGCGACGCTCGCGGCCGATACCGTCGTCGCCGACGATCTGACCGTGGTGGCCACGGTGCTGGCCGCGGATCCCGGGCTGCGGGTGGTGACCCGCGACGGTGATCTGGCCGGGTCGGGCTGGTTGCTCGGCGGCTCCGACCGGGCACCCAGCCAGCTCGAGGTGCAGGCCGAGATCGACACGGCGCGAACCGAACTGGAGTCCTGGCAGCGACAGGCCGAACAGCTGGAGGCGGCGCTGTCCGGCGCGCTGGACGAGCAGTCCGACCGCCGGGACGCCGCCGATCAGGCGCTGCTGGCCCTGCACGAATCCGATCAGTCCATGGTCGCCACCTACGATCGGCTCGGCCGGCTCGGCGAGACCGCCCGTGCCGCGAAGACCGACAGCGAACGACTGGTGGTCCAGCGCGACGACGCCGAGGCCGCCCGCGACGAGAACCTGACTCGGCTGGCCGAGCTGGAGGACCGGCTGCGGCATTCGGAATCCGAACAGTCCGAACTGGATTCGCACGCCGACGCCGGCACCGAGACCGCCGGGCAGCAGCGCGAACAGGCCGCCGCCGCACTGGCCGAGGCGCGGTCGATGGAGGTGGAGGCGCGGCTGACCGTCCGCACCTCCGAGGAACGCGCGGAATCCGTACGCGGCAAGGCGGATTCGCTGCGCCGCGCGGCCCGCGCCGAACGCGAGACCCGGGCCCGCGCCGAACGCGCCCAGGCCGCCCGCCGGCGCGCGGCCGAGGTCGCCGCCGCCGTCGCCGAGTGCGCCGAACGGGTTGCGGCGGAACTGGAAACGGTGGTCGGCACGGCCGCCGCGCGCCGCGACGATCTGGTGCGCCGCCGCACCGAGGTCGCCGCCACCGTCGACCGCGTCAAGGAGCGCGCCCGCGCGCTCAACACCCAGCTGTCCCAGCTCACCGATGCCGTACATCGCGACGAGGTGGCCCGCGCCCAGTCCGCGCTGCGCATCGAACAGCTCGAACAGACCATCGCCGAGCAGTTCGGCATCGCGCTGGACGACCTGATCGCCGAATACGGCCCCGAGGTGCCGATGCCGCCGTCGGCGCTGGAGGTGCAGGAGTACGAGCAGGCGAAGGAGCGCGGCGAGGCGGTCAGCCCGCCGCAGCCCATGCCGTACGACCGCGCCACCGAGGAGCGCCGGGTCAAACGCGCCGAAAAGGACCTCGCCACCCTGGGTAAGGTGAATCCCCTTGCGCTGGAAGAGTTCGCGGCCCTGGAGGAGCGCTACAACTTCCTCGCCACCCAACTCGAGGACGTGCGGAAGGCCCGGCAGGACCTGCTCGACGTGGTCGCCGAGGTCGACGCCCGCATCCTGCAGGTCTTCGCCGAGGCCTACGAGGATGTGTCCCGCGAATTCGTCGGCGTGTTCGGCAAACTGTTCCCCGGCGGCGAGGGCCGGCTGCTGCTCACCGATCCGTCCGACATGCTCACCACCGGTGTCGAGGTGGAGGCCCGCCCGCCGGGCAAGAAGGTCAAGCGGCTGTCGCTGCTGTCCGGCGGCGAGAAGTCGCTGACCGCCGTGGCGCTGCTGGTGGCGATCTTCCGGGCCCGCCCGTCCCCCTTCTACGTGATGGACGAGGTCGAGGCGGCGCTCGACGACACCAATCTGCGCCGCCTGATCGGCCTGTTCGAGCAACTGCGGGAGAAGTCGCAGCTGATCGTCATCACCCACCAGAAGCCGACCATGGAGGTCGCCGATGCGTTGTACGGCGTCAGCATGCGCGGCGACGGGATCACCCAGGTCATCTCGCAGCGTCTGCGTGGCGACAATCTGGCGGCCACACCCGCGTGAGCACGGCGTCGGCTCGTAGCGGCCGGTCGCCGGGTTCCAACGGATTCCAATCGAATCGCAATCGCCTCTCCTTATTCTTCGCATGCGAATTTCGGTTCGGGGTCGGACGACCTCGACGAATCAGGAGAGAGAGCACGTGACCGACCCCTATCAGCAGCAGCCCGGTTACCCGACGCAGGGCGTGCCCGGCAGCGGTCCGAATCCCCCCGTCCCGCCGGGCTACAACCCACCCCCGGGTGCGGATCCGCAGGCGCCCTACGGCCGCAACGCGCAGGGCGAGCCCTACTCGGACAAGTCGAAGCTGGTCGCGGGCCTGTTGCAGATCTTCCTGGGTGGATTCGGCGTGGGCCGGTTCTACCTCGGCTACACCGGCATCGGTATCGCGCAGATCGCCGTCACCTGGCTGACCTGCGGTATCGGCGCCCTCTGGCCGCTGATCGACGGCATCATGATCCTGGTCGGCAAGGTGCGCGACCCGCAGGGTCTGCCGCTGCAGGAGAACTGACGGGCGGGGGCCGGTCCCGGCGGCTATCCGGCCGGGACCGGCCCGCCCAGCGCGTCGAGTTCCGCGCGGCTGTCCGGGTCGAGTACGAGCTCACCGGCGGCCAGATTGCCGTCGAGGTGCGCGAGGTCGGCGGTGCCCGGGATGAGCAGGGTGTGGTCGTAGTCGGCCAGCAGCCAGGCCAGGGCGACGCCGGCGGGTGTGGTGCGCAGCCGGTCGGCCACCGCCCGCACCGTCGGGTCGTCGACCACGGTGGTCCAACCGGCGAAGCCCGCGGAGCCGAGCGGGAAGTAGGGCACCCAGGCGATGTCGTGCTCCCGGCACACGTCCAGTACCGGCGCGGTCTCGCGAGTGAGCAGGTTGTAGACGTTCTGGACGCAGGCGATGTCCGCGGGCAGGGCCGCGCGCAGCGTGGCCGCGCCGATATTGCTCAGCCCGATGCCGCCGATCAGGCCCGCCGCCCGCAGGGCGATCAGTTCGGCCAACTGATCCTCGATGCCGACCGCCTGATCTCCGGTCGCGATGATGCCGGGCGGGATGTCCGCGCGGCGCAGGTTCACCACCGGCAGCCGGTCGACCCGCAGTTCGGTGAGATTCGCGTGGATCTGGGCCCGCAACTGCTCGGGTCGCTGCGCGGGGACGAGCCCGCCGGACGCGTCGTTCTCCGCGCCGATCTTGGTGACGATCGTGAGGTGGTCGTCGTAGGGGGCGAGCGCGGTGTGGATCAGCCGGTTGCAGGCGCCCGCGCCGTAGAACTGGGCGGTATCGATGTGGTCGACGCCGCGCTCGATCGCGCGGCGCAGCACCGCGACCGCGGTGTCCGGATCGACCGGCGGTACCCGCCGGTGGACCAGTTGCATCGCCCCGAATCCGATCCGGGCGACCCGCCGGTCGCCGAGGAGTGCGGTGCCCCCGGGTGCGCCGGTCCGGTCGGTGGTGCGCGCTGACTGGGCGTCGGATGTCATATGCGTCTCCTGGTGGCATAGTGGAACGCGACGAACCGGAGGAACCTCCGGATATCTTCACCGTAGCAGAAACGGAGGGACCTCCGCTTGTGGTCCGCGAGCATGCCGTGACCGCCGGGCGCGCCGACGCGCGACGGAACCGGGAACATCTGGTGGAGACGGCGCGCGCCCTGCTGGCCACCGAGACCGGGAAGGTGCCGCTGGAGACGATCGCGCGCGCCGCGGGCGTCGGGATCGGCACCCTGTACCGCCACTTCCCGACGCGCGAGGCGCTCGTGGAGGCGGTCTACCGCGCCGAGGTGGACCGCCTGTGCGCCGGCGCCGCCGAATCGGCCGGCACCGGACCCGGCGATGTGGCGCTGCGGGCCTGGATGGACCGGTTCGGCGACTACATGGCCGCGAAACGGGAGATCGCCGGGGCGCTGCGGGCCCTGGTCGAATCCGGCGCGATCACCAGTTCGCAGACGCGGCAACGGATTTCGGAGGCGGTGCAGATCCTGCTGGATGTGGGTGCCGTCGACGGCACCCTGCGCACCGACGTGCCCGCCGAGGACGTCGTCGTCGGCCTGCTCGGCATCTTCCTCGTCTGCGGCCCCGACCAGCGCGCGCAGGCCGACCGGATGATGGCCCTGCTGATGGACGCGCTGCGGCCGCGTGCCTGAGGGTGGGCTGCGGTTGCCGGTCGGGGCCGCCGGGTGCGCCGGCTCAGGGGGCCAGGACGGCCTTCAGCTGAGCGGCACCCGTTGTGGCGAGCCAGGTTTCGAGGTTCTGCAGGCCAGGGTGGATCGCCCGGATCGCCTCGATATCGGCCTGCCAGCCCTGTCCGGCCTCGGCGAGCCGCCAGGTGTCGCCGACCGAGGCGGTCAGCGCGTCCGCCTCGGCCTCGGTGAGGCGGCGGTAGCCCAGCGGGCGGCCGACCGCGCGGCCGATGATCGCCGCGGCCGCGGGCGGGGTGTGCTCGTCGCCGGCCAGGTCGAGGGCGCGGCCGTGGAAGCGGTCCGGATCCGCGAAGGCGAGGGCGGCGACGGCGGCGATATCGTCGACCGCGATCATCTGGAACGGGCGGTCGGCCCGGAAGATGTGCCGGTGGAAGCCGTCCCGGAAACCGTCCAGCGGCAGTGCGGCCAGGCCGAGGTAGTTCTCCATGAACCGGACCGGGCGCAGCAGGGTGTAGCGCAGCCCGCTCTCGGCCGCGGCCTCCTCGATGCGGCGCTTGCCGCGGTTGCCCCAGCCGATCTCGGTGCCGAAGCCGGCCACGCCGGTGAAGACGAGCTGCTCGACGCCGGCGGTGCGGGCCGCGTCGATCAGCGCGATCCCGCGGTTCGCCTCGAGCTCCGCGTCCCAGCCGTCGGGGCCGAAAGCCGCTGGGGGGACCAGGAATACGCCGCGCACACCCGCGACCGCGGCGGCGAGTGTCGTCGGGTGGTCGAAATCGCCCACGGCCAGCTCGGCACCCAGTCCGGCCAGTTCCCGGGCCGCGGCCGTCTGCGGATCGCGGACCAGGGCACGGACGCGGACGCCGTCGGCCAGCAGGCGCCGGGCGGTCGCGCCGCCCTGCTTGCCGGTGGCGCCGGTGACCAGGACGAGTTCGTTCTGATGGGACATGTTCACCTCGTCTGTTTCGATAGAATCCGGGTCGGGTAACCCGCATCCCGGACGATACGGGCGCGCCCGCGGGATCCACCACGGCCGCTCGAGGGGTGCGTAACGAAATGACTTCCGCCACAGCGGGGATCGCGGATCCGGCGACCCGCGCGGACGCCCGCCGCAACCGCGCGCTGGTCCTGGTCGCGGCGCAACGGGCCTTCGCCGATCGGGGAGTGTCGGTGTCGCTGGCCGAGATCGCCCGGCGGGCCGGGGTGGGGGCGGGCACGGTGTACCGGCACTTCCCGACCAAGGCCGATCTGCTGGAGGCGGTGATGCAGCAGCGCATCGAGCAGCTGACCGCCCGGGTGATCGCGGGCCGGAACGCGCCGGACGTGGGGGCGGCCTTCTTCGAATTCTGTGCGGGCATGGTCGTTTCGACCCCGCGCAACCAGGCGGTGTGCGATGTGATCACCACCGACGACGGCTGGCCCCGCGCGCTGATGCACGGCGCCGGTGAGCGATTCCACACCGCCCTGCGGGAACTGCTGCTCGCGGCCCAGCGCGCGGGTGCGGTGCGGCCGGACATCACCGTCGCCGACCTGCTCGCCATCTTCACCGGATGCGCGGCGATCCAGCGGGTTTCGGGTGCGGGCCCGGAGCTGGCCCGGCCCGCGCGGATCGCCCTCGACGCGTTGCGGCCGCACGCCGTGGTCGTGACGAAAGCCGGCGCGGTGCGTGACGAAACGGGTAACGAAACTCCGGGGACGTACTGCCCGGAATGCGGTGCGGCCGTTCGCCGTCGCGGCACCGGGCGGCCCGCGCGCTATTGTTCCGCGGCCTGCCGGCAGAAGGCGCATCGGCGCCGGCGGTCGAATCCGATTGTGGGCAGCGCGGAAACCGACCGATCGCTAGGCCGGACCGGATGAGGGCAGGCCGGTCTCCGGTCCGATGATCGGGCCGCCGCGCCTGCCGGACGGGTGCGGCGGCATCATCGCCACGCCGGTGTCCAGATCCACGATCGGATCGTCGCCGGAGACCCGGTCGTCGACCTTCGCGATCGCCACCCACTCCTTGCGGTCGTGAATGTGCTTGCGGGACGGGCCGAATATCTCGAGGACATCGGCGCCGAGTGGTCTGCTCTCCGGGCGGGTGCGGGATCGGCGCCACCAGCTCACCGCACCGACCGTACGCCCCGCCCGGGGCGGTTGCGGGCTAGAGCAGGTCGCTGACGTCGTCGGGGACGTCGACCGCGTATTTGCGGAGGGTCTCCATGGGGATGACCTCGAGCGCGTTCTCGTGCGTCGCGGCCAGGATGACGGGTGCGGCGACGCCGTCCTCGTGGGCGTGCAGCCAGCGCACCGCGACCACACACCAGCGGTCCCCCGGTTGCAGGCCCGGGAAGTTGTTGTCGGGCCGTGGAGTGACCAGATCGTTGCCGATCGACTTCTGATGCTCCAGGAATTCCGCCGTCACGACGGTGCACACGGTGTGGCTGCCGAGGTCCTCCGGGCCGGTACTGCAGCATCCATCCCGATAGAAGCCGGTGAGAGGATCGGTGCCACACTCCTCCAGCGGTCCCCCAAGCACATTACGATCGGTCACGAAAGCCGATCCTATTGTCTTGGTGTCGGATTCGCCGAGCCTTCCGGTCCGTGGTGTGATCGGAAATCCGGTCAGCCCAGTTGGCGGTAGTTCGCCGCTTCCGATTCGTCCGGTCCGGTGCCCAGGAACGCGTCCAGCATCTCGTCGGCCACCGGCGGTGCGGTCAGCCGCAAACCGAGAGCGAGGACGTTGGCGTCGTTCCACTTCCGGGCGCCCTCGGCGGTGGCGCGGTCGGTGCACAGCGCCGCGCGGACGCCGGGGACCTTGTTGGCGGCGATGGACACGCCCGTACCGGTCCAGCAGCACACGACGCCGAGATCGGCCCGTCCGTCGGCGACGGCCTCGCCGACGCCGCGGCCGACCTCGGGCCAGGCGATACCCTTGCCGATCACGAGCAGCTCGTGGCCACGCTCGGTCAACCAGGTCTCGAGATGGTCGGTGAGAGAGGTGCACTCGTCGGTGCCGAAGGCGATCCGCACGGGCACCAGGGTAGCGGGACCGGGCGGGAGCGCGCCGGGCGATCAGGCATTTCCGGCGGCGGCCCGCGCGAGGACGGACCGAGGTTCTGACAGGATGGGCCTGTGACTGCGCAAGCCTGGATTCTGATCGCCGCAATCGTCGCCGTCCTGGTGGTGGCGCTCGTCGTCGCCGGATTCGTCCGGTACAAGCGCCGCCGGGTCACCTTGACGCCGGCCGCGCCCGTCGCCGAGGTCACCGACCGGTCGGGTGGGTACACGGCCGCCGGGGGATTCAGCTTCAGTCAGGGTGGCGCGAAGCCGGAACCGGTCGCGGTGCCGGGGGAGCGCACCGACGACGAGGGACAGCCGCACATCGGCGACGACGCCGCCGTGCCGCGCGATTCGGCGCGCCGATCGATCACGGATGTCCGGTTGCCGGAACCCGGCCTTTCGGCCGAGGACGCGGCGAGTATCCAGGAACCGGAACCGGCCGCGCGGGCCGAGCAGGCCGCCGCACTGGCCGCGGTGGCGGGTGCGGAGCAGAAGCACGCTGTAACACCTGAGGCCGATGATGCTGTAACACCTGAGACCGATGATTCGGCCGTCTCCGGCCCGGTGGGCACCGAAACTTCCGGAAACGGCGACGGCAGCGTGACCACCGAGGGGCCTGCCACGGTCGCGGGGGCCGCCGCCGTCGACCGCGCAACCGGCGGGGAGACCGCTGACCGTGCGGCCACCGAGGGCTCTGCCACGGACCGCGCGGCCACCGAGGACTCCGCCGCCGACCGCGTGACCGCCGAGGGCTCCGCTACTGACGCCGCGACCCCGACCGCCCCAGCCACCGACCGCGCGACCGCCGAGGAGGCCGCGGCCGCCGCGGCCGAACAGGTGGCCGCCGCGGCCGCCGCGACGACCGCCCCGGCACCGGCTCCGGTCCCGACGGCTCCGACCGCCCCGCTCGAGGAGATCGAGCCCACCGCGGGCCGCCTCACCCGACTGCGCGGCCGGTTGTCCCGCTCCCAGAACGCCGTCGGCAAGAGCCTGCTGGGCCTGCTCGGCGGCGGCGACCTGGACGAGGACTCCTGGGAGGAGATCGAGGACACGCTCGTGATGGCCGATCTCGGCGCGGCCGTCACCGCCACCATCGTGGACCGGCTCCGCGAACAGATGGCATCGCGCAGTGTCCGGACCACCGACCAGGCCCGCGCGGTCCTGCGCGAGGTGCTCGTCGGCGCCCTGCGGCCGGAACTGGACCGGTCCATCAAGGCCCTCCCGCATGCCGATCACCCGTCGATCCTGCTGGTGGTCGGCGTCAACGGCACCGGCAAGACGACCACCACCGGCAAACTGGCCCGGGTCCTGATCGCCGACGGCCGGCGCGTGCTGCTGGGGGCCGCGGACACCTTCCGGGCCGCCGCGGCCGACCAGCTGCAAACCTGGGGCGAACGCGTCGGCGCGGAGACCGTGCGGGGCCGGGAGGGCGCCGATCCGGCGTCCGTGGCCTTCGACGCGGTCAGCACCGGCATCGCGCAGGGGGTCGACGCCGTGCTCGTCGACACCGCCGGCCGGCTGCACACCAAGACCGGCCTGATGGACGAGCTCGGCAAGGTCAAGCGCGTGGTCGAGAAGAAGGCCGCCGTCGACGAGGTGCTGCTGGTCCTGGACGCCACCGTCGGCCAGAACGGGCTCACCCAGGCCCGCGTGTTCGCGGAGGTCGTCGACATCACCGGCGTGGTGCTGACCAAACTGGACGGTACGGCCAAGGGCGGCATCGTCTTCCAGGTGCAGCACGAACTGGGCGTTCCGGTGAAGCTGGTCGGCCTCGGCGAGGGCGCCGACGACCTCGCCCCGTTCGAGCCCGGCGCGTTCGTCGATGCGTTGCTGGGCTGAGTCCGGACGGCGCTCCGGCGGCGCATTCACCCCGATTTCGGGCTTGTCCGGACAATTTCGGACGGCCGTTCTGTAACCGATCACAACGCGTCGTCGTCCGTGCTGGTGGCGCCGGGTTTCCCGGCCTCACCGCGACGGTTTTCGGCGGGTGAACCGGACGTGCTGTGCGGGTTACGAAACATAGATGCAACACCACCGGCCGATCCGTTCACGCAGGTGAAACGCGTCGGCGGCACAGACGAAACACCGGATGAGCAACCTTCTCGTGTGCAGGCTCGTCGCCGTGAACTTTGGCCGGGCCCGAGATGAGGAGGAACAAGGTGGCGTATCCCCTGACCGGTGTGCCGGACACCGGCGACACCGCATGGATGCTGGCGAGCTCAGCGCTCGTCCTGCTGATGACGCCCGGTCTGGCGTTCTTCTACGGCGGCATGGTCCGCTCGAAGAACGTCCTGAACATGATCATGATGAGCATCAGTGCGATGGGCATCGTGGGCGTGATCTGGGCGATATTCGGATATTCCGAAGCGTTCGGCAACAACAAGTTCGGCGTGATCGGTGATCCCGGCCAGTTCTTCGGGCTGAAGGGACTCATCGGTGGCAACAGCGTGAAGGCCGTGCCGGCGGCCGCCGGTACCACGGCCGTGCCGGAAACGGACATTCCGCTGGCCGGCACTATTCCGATGACGGTCTTCGTGGCCTTCCAGTTGATGTTCGCGATCATCACCGTCGCCCTCATCTCGGGTGCCGTGGCCGACCGCCTGAAGTTCCGCGCGTGGCTGGTCTTCGCCACGATCTGGGCGATCGTGGTCTACTTCCCGGTCGCGCACTGGGTCTTCGACTTCAACGTCTCCGACTCCTCGGGCACCGTGGTGCACGCCGGTGGCTGGATCGCCAACAAGCTGCAGGCCATCGACTTCGCCGGTGGAACCGCGGTGCACATCAACGCCGGTGCGGCGGGCCTGGCGCTGGCCCTGGTGCTCGGCAAGCGCAAGGGCTGGCCGACGACTCCGGCCCGGCCGCACAACATTCCGTTCGTCATGCTCGGCGCCGGTCTGCTGTGGTTCGGCTGGTTCGGCTTCAACGCCGGTTCCGCGGTGACCTCCAACGGCCTGGCCGGTTCGACCTTCCTCGCCACCACGTTCGCCACCTGCTCGGCGATGCTCGGCTGGCTGCTGGTCGAGAAGATCCGCGACGGCAAGCCCACCACCCTCGGCGCGGCCTCCGGCATCGTCGCGGGCCTGGTCGCCATCACCCCGTCCTGTTCCTCGGTGAACGTCCTGGGCGCCCTGGTGATCGGCCTGGTCGCGGGCATCCTCTGCGCGCTGGCGGTCGGCCTGAAGTTCAAGCTGGGCTTCGACGATTCGCTCGACGTGGTCGGCGTCCACATGATCGGTGGTCTGGTCGGCACCCTGATGATCGGTCTGTTCCTCGCGCCGGAGTCGGGTGCCTCGGGCGCCCTCAGCGGTGCCAAGGGCCTGTTCTACGGCGGCGGATTCTCGCAGCTCGGCAAGCAGGCGGTGGGTGCGTTCAGCGTGCTGGCCTACTCCTTCATCGCCTCGCTGATCATCGCGTTCATCGTCAAGTTCACGGTCGGCCTGCGCGCCACGGAGGAAGAGGAGTTCAACGGCTTGGACGACTCGGAGCATGCTGAAACTGCGTACGATTTCGCTGCTGTGGGTGGCACGGCACGCACCGCCGTCAAGGAAGCCGTCAAGGAAGAGGCATGACAATGAAACTTGTTACCGCGATCGTCAAGCCGTTCACGCTCGAGGATGTGAAGTCCGGGCTGGAGCAGGCGGGTGTGCTGGGCATGACCGTCAGCGAGGTGCAGGGCTACGGCCGCCAGAAGGGCCACACCGAGGTCTACCGCGGTGCAGAGTACTCGGTGGACTTCGTGCCGAAGGTCCGGGTCGAGGTCGTCGTCGACGAGAGTCAGGTCGAGCGGGTCGTCGAGGTCATCACCGAGGCCGCGCGTACCGGCAAGATCGGTGACGGCAAGGTGTGGATCACCCCGGTGGACGCGGTGATCCGCGTCCGTACCGGCGAACGCGGCGCCGACGCTCTGTAGGACCGGCCGGCGCGCCGGCGCCGGAATCCGGAGATATTCGAATCCAGCGGCGGCCCCGCTCCACCCGGTGCGACCGGTAGGGGCGGGGCCGCTCGTGTGAGACGGGTGGTGGGACGGTAGTGGGCGGCAACCAGCGAATGCAGGACGAATTGTCGGGCGGCGCAACGGATCTGGTGCGGGCGCGAAATCAACTGCTGGACGGTGGCGACAACCGCCGTCCGCGTCTGGACGCGGAATCGCTGCGGCAGGCGCTGGTCGATCTGTACGACCTGTGGCTGACCACCAAGGGCGGTGAACTCGGCATCATCCGCGACAGCGGCCTGGCGGTGGTCGCGGTCGGCGGGCTCGGGCGCAGGGAGATGCTGCCGTACTCGGATCTGGATCTGGTACTGCTGCACGACGATGTGGATCCGCAACGGGTGGCCGAGGTCGCCGATCGGCTCTGGTACCCGTTGTGGGACGCCCACATCAAACTGGATCACAGTGTGCGGACCGTACCGCAGGCGCTGCGGGTGGCCGCCGACGATCTCACCGCCGGGCTCGGCCTCCTGGAGGCCAGGCACATCGTCGGTGACGCCGAACTGAGCAACCTGCTCATCGGCGGGGTGCGCCGGGAATGGCGCACCGGAATCCGTTCGCGGTTCACGGATCTGGTCCAGCAGGCGCAGGCCCGCTGGAATCGCAACGGCGAGATCGCCCATCGCGCCGAGCCGGATCTGAAGAACGGCCGCGGCGGCCTGCGGGACATCCAACTGCTGGACGCACTGGCGATCGCCCAGCTGACCGACGCCATGCCGGGGCTCGGTCCGGACGTCCCCGGCGGCGGGCTGAAGCAGGCGCAGCGACGTTTGCTGGATGTTCGCACGGAACTGCATCGGGTGGCCGGCCGGGCCCGCGATCAGCTCCGCGCCCAGGACGCCGACGAGATCGGCGCCGCGCTGCGCATCGGTGACCGGTTCGATCTGGCCCGCACGCTCAGCGACGCCGCCCGCACCGTCAACTACTCGGTCGACGTCGGGCTGCGCACGGCCGGAAATGCGCTGCCGCGCCGTGGATTGGCCCGTCTGCGCCGGGTACCGGTACGCCGACCACTCGATGAGGGGGTGGTCGAGCACTCCGGCGAGGTGGTGCTGGCCCGGGACGCGCGCCCGGCGAAGGATCCCGGGCTGATCCTGCGGGTCGCCGCGGCGTCGGCGCAGACCGGCCTGCCGATGTCCGCGACCACGCTCAACCGGCTGTCCGAGGACGCCCCGGAGCTGCGCGAGCCGTGGCCGCGGGAGGCGCTCAACGACCTGCTGGTACTGCTGGGCGCCGGTCGCGGCACCATCGACGCGGTCGAGGCGCTGGACCGGACGGGCCTGTGGGGCCGGCTGTTCCCGGAGTGGGGGGCGGTGCGCGATCTGCCGCCGCGCGATGCCATCCACACCTGGACCGTCGACCGCCACCTGATGGAGACCGTCGCCTACGCCGGCGCGCTCACCACCCAGGTCGCCCGCCCCGACCTGCTGCTGCTCGGCGCCCTGCTGCACGACATCGGCAAGGGCCGCACCGAGGACCACAGCATCGTCGGCGCCGAGCTCGCCACCCAGATCGGCCGCCGGCTCGGACTGTGGCCCTCGGACGTGCACACCCTCAGCGCCGTCGTGCGCTATCACCTGCTGCTGCCGGATACCGCGACCCGCCGCGACCTCGCCGATCCGGAGACCGTCCGGATGGTCGTCGCCGCGCTCGACGGCGACGCGCAGGTGCTGGACCTGCTGCTCGCCCTGGCCGAGGCCGATTCGCTGGCCACCGGACCCGGTGTGTGGGGTGATTGGAAGGCGTCGCTGATCCGCGAGCTGGTGCGGCGCTGCCGGTTGGCGATGGCGGGGGAGAGCCAGCCGACGCCGGATCCGATCCCCGAGGAACTGCGGGCCCTGGCGACCGCGGGCGGCGTGCACGTGGAGCTGCGGGCCGGCGACGGCCGCTACACCCATGTCGTCACCGTGATCGCGCCCGACACGCCCGGCCTGCTGTCGGAGGCGGCCGGCGTGCTGGCCCTGCATTCGCTGCGGGTGCTGTCGGCCTCGCTGGGCAGTGCGCCCATCGACGGCGGCGGCCGGTCGGCGATCGACACCTTCGTGGTGACACCGAAATTCGGCGATCCGCCGGATGCCGGGCTGCTGCGGCAGGAGCTGATCCGCGCGCTGAACGGCGATCTCGACGTGCCCGCGATGCTGGCGAAGAAGGAACGCGAGGCGGCGCTGCGGCCGAGCCCGTACGCGCAGGCCGAACCGCGGGTGATCTGGACCGAGACCCCGAATCCCGGCGAGGTGCTGCTGGAACTGCGCGCCGAGGACCGCATCGGCCTGCTCAGCCGGCTGGCCGACGCGCTGGCCGGCGCGGGCGTGGACGTGCGCTGGGCGAAGGTGGTCACCCTCGGCGCCGCGGTGGTGGACGCGTTCTGCCTGCATCTCGGCGACGCCGACGGCCCGGAACGACGCGCGGAACTGGCGGCGGCCCTGCTGGCCGTGGTCCCGCGCCCGGAGCCGCGCAAACCGGAGAGCACGCCCGAGACGTCCGGCGAATGACCGATTCGACTGTTTAATGCAATTGTTGCCAACGATTTGCTGACGTCGCGATCCGGTATGGCAGCGCACACCTACGATCGGATCAGCTTTCGGCTGTCGCGCTACTTGTTCGTGCTGTCGGCTGTTCGAGCATGAGGGGAGCGATTCGGTGGCAATTGAAGTCGTGTCCGCGTCGATGATGACCAGCGACACCACTCGGCACATCGCGCGCTGTGTCGGAGGTGATCGCTGGGTCGTCTCGTGGCTGCCCGGCCGTACCCTGACCGGCCAGCAGGCGGTGACGGCGATGAAGATCGCGTCCCGGCCCGGCGGGAACGAGCCCACCACCGCCGAATGGGCCGTCCTCGACACCATGGCGCTGGAGCTCGGACTGACCGGCCGCGAGGCGGTGTTCATGGTCGCGGCCGAGGATCACGACATCCGCCAGGCCCCGCGCGCACGCCGCCGGACACCGTAATCCACCAGGGGGGATCCGGTCGGTCCGATCCTCGCACTACCCTGGTATCCCGAGTGACCACCCTCGAGATCAGGAGCGCGATCGGTGTTCGAATCCCTGTCCGACCGGTTGGCCGGTGCCCTCAAGGACCTCCGTGGCAAGGGGCGCCTGTCACCGGCCGATATCGACGCGACCGCCCGGGAGATCCGGCTGGCACTGCTCGAGGCCGACGTCGCGTTGCCGGTGGTCCGTCAGTTCATCAACCGGATCAAGGAGCGCGCCAAGGGGGCCGAGGTCTCCGGGGCGCTGAATCCGGCGCAGCAGGTCGTCAAGATCGTCAACGAGGAACTCGTCGCGATCCTCGGCGGCGAGACCCGGCGACTGCGGCTGGCGAAGAATCCACCCACGGTGATCATGCTGGCCGGTCTGCAAGGCGCCGGTAAGACCACCCTCGCGGGCAAGCTCGCGAAATGGCTCAAGGGCCAGGGGCACACGCCGCTGCTGGTGGCCTGTGACCTCCAGCGCCCCGGCGCGGTCACCCAGCTCCAGGTGGTCGGCGAGCGGGCCGGGGTGTCGGTGTTCGCACCGCATCCGGGTACCACGGTGTCCACGGGCGACAATCCGATCGTCACCGCGGCCGATCCGATCGACGTCGCGAAGGCCGGCGTCGAGGAGGCCCGGCAGAAGCATTTCGACGTGGTCGTCGTCGACACCGCCGGCCGCCTCGGCATCGACGAGGAGTTGATGCGGCAGGCCGCGGGCATCCGCGACGCCGTGCAGCCGGACGAGACGCTGTTCGTCCTCGACGCCATGATCGGCCAGGACGCCGTCACCACCGCGGAGGCGTTCCGCGACGGCGTCGGCTTCACCGGCGTGGTGCTGACCAAACTCGACGGCGACGCCCGCGGTGGCGCGGCGCTGAGCGTGCGCGAGATCACCGGCCAGCCGATCCTGTTCGCGTCCACCGGCGAGAAGCTGGAGGACTTCGACGTCTTCCATCCCGACCGCATGTCCAGCCGGATCCTCGGCATGGGCGACCTGCTCACCCTCATCGAGCAGGCCGAGCAGGTCTACGACGCGCAGCAGGCCGAGGAGGCCGCGCGCAAGATCGGTTCCGGCGAGCTCACCCTCGAGGACTTCCTCGAGCAGATGCTCGCCATCCGCAAGATGGGCCCGATCGGCAACCTGCTGGGCATGCTGCCCGGTGCCGGCCAGATGAAGGACGCGCTGTCCCAGGTCGACGACAAGCAACTGGACCGGGTGCAGGCCATCATCCGCGGCATGACCCCGGGCGAGCGGGCCAACCCGAAGATCATCAACGCCTCCCGCCGGCTGCGCATCGCCAACGGCTCCGGCGTCGCGGTCTCCGACGTCAACCAGCTCGTCGACCGCTTCTTCGAGGCGCGGAAGATGATGAGCGCCATGAGCCGCCAGTTCGGCATGCCGGGCGCGCGCGGCGGCACCAAGAAGAAGGGTGGCAAGAAGGGTAAGAAGGGCGGCCGCGGCCCGACCCCGCCGAAGGTGCGCGGTGGGTTCCCGGGGATGCCGGGCATGCCCGCCGGGATGCCCGGTATGCCGGGGATGCCCGCGGGTTTCCCGGACCTGTCGAACATGCCCGCCGGTCTGGACGAACTGCCCCCGGGGCTCGAGGGAATCGACCTGTCCCAGTTGAAGTTCCCGAAGAAGTAACCCGATTCGCCCGGGGCGGACGCGATCTCGCGTCCGCCCCGGGCATTTCCGGCCACGTCGGCGGCGGATGCGGAAGTCTGCCGAATTCCGTATCGACCGTGGTGATCTCGGCTCAGCCGGTTCCTTTCCACCACCGCTTGTGCGGCGATGTGCCGCTTCGTCGCTGTGGCCGATCGAAGGGCAACCGGAGATCGGGTCGCACCAGATAGATCAATCGCACGAACAGCGACGGCTTGCCGATCGGGCGCAGCTGCGCGAGGTCGATGGGTTCGCGGACAACGGCATTCTGTGCCCGTTCGTCGGCGCCTGCGGAGATCAGTGCGCGCGTTATCTCGGGCCGGCGGTCCTGGCGGGCGATTGCCAACGGTGACGATGCGCGTCGCGTACAGAAAGAGGTGTGCACGCCCGCCGGTTCGGCGCCGATATCGGGATTCGTGCCGAGCGCGAGTTGTTCGCGCACGGCGGCGAGATCCCCGTCCTGGGTGGCCCGGATCAGGCATGCCTCCGATGACGCAGCCGGTTCGGCGCGGTACCCGAGGGGGTATTCGCGTTCGACCTGTTGAGCGAGGTCGTACCAGTCGCCGCCGTAGGTCATGACCGCCGCGTCCCCCGGTTGGTGCGAATCCCCGTATCCGACGGGCGCAGGCGGGCGATCCGGGTAGCGAAAGTAGTCCTGGCGGTGGAATTTGTCCCAGGCGTACAGCAACTGGCCGTTGCGGAACGGACCCCACGGCAGCGATGCCCAGCGCTCCGGATCGAGTACCGCACGCAGGCGCAGGAATTGGTAGTACTCGGTGTCGTAGACGTAGAGGTTGGTCGGCGTCATCCCACCCGTCTCGCCGAGTGCGACGATCTCGCCGTCCAGCGCGATCGCCACCGTATCGGGAGCCACCGATCCGCTCGTGTGATGGCCGTGACGGCCGTCCTCCACGCTCGGAAAGGTGATCTCCTGCCAATCGTCGAAGGTCCACTCCTCGTCGTCCGGGTCCCGGAACACCTCGCCCACCAGCGTGCGTCCCCACTCGGCCGGAAAATCCCCGTCCGATCTCACGGTTCGAGGCTAGCGGCCGAGAAGGCAACTCCGCGAGCGCATTCCGGTCGATCGGCATCCCGGTCGCGGCGGTGGGGTCAGGCGCTGTCGGCGACCGGGCGGCGTCGGCGGCGGCCGCGGGCGACCAGTTCGGCGTCGAATTCGGGGGTGGACCATTCGGCGGCGAGGGTGATGCTGGGGCCGCGGCCCGCGGCGATGTGGGCGAAGGCGCTCGCCGCGGCCGCTTCGGTGGCGCCGGCCGCGATCAGGCTGAACAGGGCCTCGTGTTCGGTGCACTGTTCGGCGGCGTCCCGGGCCGCGGTGAGGCGGAACAGCCATTCGGTGCGGGCGGCCAGCGGGCGCATCAGGGTGTTGAGCAGGGGGTTACCGGCCAGATCGATGATTCCGGCGTGGAAGGCGGCGTTGGCGCCGGCGATCCGCTGGGCGTCGCCGGCGGCGGTGGCGGCCCGGGCCTGCACCAGCAGGGCCGACAGCGGCTCGATCGAGGACGGTGTGGCGTTGCTCGCGGCCAGCCGGGCGGCCAGTGATTCCAGCGACTCCCGGACATCGAACAGATCGCGGACGTCGGCGGGGGTGAACGGGGCCACCAGCGCACCCTTGCCCGGAACCAGCAGAACGAGGCCCTCGGCGGCCAGCACGCGCAGCGCCTCGCGCAGCGGGATACGGGAAACCTGCAGCTCGGCGGCCAGATCGCGCTCGACCAGCCGCTGTCCCGGCCGCAGCTCGACGCCGATGATGCGTTGCTTGATCGACTCGTAGGCGTGGTCGCGCAAGGATCCTGGTGCTGTCACGACATTCCACACTATCGCTGCCCCGGAGCGGTTTTCCCGCCCGAAACACAGCCGGAACGCGGCCGCCACACCGATCGTCGAAAGTTAGCGGTATACCACTAACTGGAGGTCGGTCGTGGACACTGCCCTGGAACTAGCCGGTGTCGGCAAGCGGTTCGGTGCGGTGCGGGCGCTGTCGGATGTGGACATCACGGTCCGCCGCGGCGAGGTGCACTGCGTACTCGGTGAGAACGGCGCCGGGAAGTCGACACTGTGCAATCTCGTCTACGGTTCGGCGAGTCCGGACGAGGGCCGGATGCGGCTGTTCGGCGAGCCGTACCGGCCGCGCCGGCCCGCCGACGCCCTGCGCCGCGGAATCGCCATGGTGCACCAGCATTTCAGCCTGGTGCCGACCCTGACGGTCGCGGAGAACCTACTGCTGGGCCCCGCCGCGCGACTGCGGTTGCGCCGCGCGGACCTGACCACCGGATTGGCCACGGTCGCCGACGAATTCGGCCTGCGCGTCGATCCCACCGCGCGGGTCGAGGCACTGTCGGTGGGGGAACGCCAGACCGTCGAGATCGTGAAATGCCTTCTGGCCGAACCAAATCTGATACTCCTGGACGAACCCACCGCGGTACTGGGCCCGGCGGAGGTGAGCTCCCTGCTCGGCACCTGCCGCCGCATCGCCGCCGCCGGTCGCGCGGTCGTACTCATCACCCACAAACTGGGCGAGATCGAACGCGTCGCCGACACCGCCACGGTCCTGCGCGCGGGCCGCGTCGTCGGCTCCGGCCCACTGTCCGAGTTCACCCGCGACGACCTGGTCGGCCTGATGGTCGGCCGCCGCCTGGCAGACCTGGATCCGCTTCTGGTCCTGGGTGATTCGGGTGTGGCTGCCGCGACCACCGCCGACCGTCCAGCCGCGGCGGTCGCCGGGCAGACCGCTGCCGATTCGGGCGGTGCCGACGAAATCGTCACTGGTGCAGAGATTTCCGTGGGATTGACTGCGCAGCCGGGCACTGCTGAGGTACTCGGTGCTGGCAGTTCTGACAGTTCTGCACCTGCCGCTGGTGAGGATGCCGTCGGTGCTGCGAGCGCTGTCAATGCGGTGGGTGTAGCCGCCGCTATCGGTGCGACCGGTGCTGGTGACGTATCGATTGTCGGAACGAGCCTTGCCGGTGGAGTAGTTGCCGATGCAGGCGCTGTCGGTGCGATGGGTACCGAGGTCAGTGTTGCCCAGGGCGCTGCGGGTGTGCCGGGCGGTGCCGGTGAGAGCGTAGTTTCGCCGCCGGTGTTGCGGGTTGCCGGGTTGCGGTTGGCGCGGGGGGATGGGGCGCCGCTGCTGGACGGTCTGGATCTGGAGTTGCGGGCGGGGGAGATCACCGGGATCGCCGGGGTGGAGGGGAACGGCCAGAGCGAGTTGGTCGCGGTGCTCAGTGGCGCGCGGCGGCCGGATGGCGGCCGGATCGAATTCGCCGGGCGGGATATGACGAGGGCGACGGTGGCCGCCCGCACGGCGGCGGGGCTCGGCGTCATTCCGGAGGATCGGCATCACGAGGGCTGTATTCCGGCCATGAGTGTCGCGGAGAACCTCTGCCTGGGCCGGTTGTCCCGGTTCCGCCGGCGCGGACTGCTGAACCGGCGAGCCGTGTACGACACCGCGGCCGCCGCGATCGCCGCGCACGGCATCCGGGCCGCCTCGCCGGCCGCGCCGATGCACACGTTGTCCGGCGGCAATCAGCAGAAGGTCGTGGTGGCAAGGGAATTGGCGTTGGATCCACTGCGCTGCCTGGTCGCGGCACAACCGACCCGCGGGCTGGACCTCGCGGCGGTGGACGCCGTGCTGACCCAGCTGCGCGGCGCCGCCGCGGCGGGTGCGGCGGTGCTGCTGGTCTCCCACGAACTGCCCGAACTGCTCACCCTCTGCGACCGTGTCTTCGTCGCCTACCGTGGCCGCCTGCTCGGCCCGGTCCACCCGGCCACCGGGCACGCGGCCGACACCATCGCCCGGCTGATGCTGGGGGCCGCGGCATGAGCGGTCAAGCGTCGGGGGCGGCGGAACATGATCATGGGGGCGCGTCGCTCGCGCCTGACCTACTCGGGATGAGCGGTCCGGCGCTGGAGGTGGCAGCGGAGGATAGCCACGGTGGCGCGCTGCCCGCGTCTGAGCGAGACGATACGACCGGTCCGGCATCGGTGGCGTCGGCGGAACGTGACCTGGGGGCATCTGATCGACACGGTGCGAGGGGCCCGGCGTCGGTGGCGGCAGCGGAGCGTGATCGTGGGGGTGCGTGGCTGACGAGAAGATCACGCGGCCAGGGGATGTCGCGGGATGTGTGGGTGTACGGCACCGCGGTGGCGGCGGCTGCTGTCGTCGGGGTGTTGCTGGCGTCCGGTAGTGGCGCGACTCCGTCGGCGGCGGGTAATGCGTTGTGGGACGGCATGTTCGGGTCGCCGTACAGTTTCGGGAGCGCGCTGAACACGGCGGCGGTGCTGGCGTTGATCGCCACCGGTTTCACCGTCGCGCACCGGGCGGGGCTGGTGAACGTCGGGGCGGAAGGGCAACTGGCGCTGGGGGGTATCGCCGCGACGGCGGTCGGGGTGCATCTGCCCGACTCCGTGCCGCCGGTGGTGGCGGTTCCGGTGGTTCTGCTGGCCGGGTTCGCCGCGGGCGCGCTGTGGGCCGGTATCGCGGCGTGGTTGCGGGTGTGGCGCGGTACCAGTGAGGTGATCACCACGCTGCTGCTGAACTTCGTCGGGCTGGGTCTGGTGTCGCTGGCGGTGCACGAGACCGCGTTGCTGCGGCAGTCGGTCACCTCGGTGGAGACGCTGCCGCAGTCGAAGCCGCTGGCCGTGGGGGCGCGATTGCCGCTGCTGGGGCTGGCGCAGTCTCCGGCGACGATCGCCGTGGTGGTCGCGCTCGTCGCGCTGGTGATCGCCGCGATCGTGGTGCGGCGCACGGCCGTCGGTGTCCGGCTGGCCGCGGTCGGTCATTCCGAGGCGGCCTCCGCGCGGCTCGGGCTGCCGGTCACCCGGCTGCGGGTGGCGGCGCTGGCCACCGCGGGCGGGCTGGCCGGGGTGGCCGGGGCGGGGCTGGTGGCGACCGTGCCGTTCGTGCTGGCCGAGAACTTCACCTCCGGTTACGGTTTCGCGGGTCTGGTGGTGGGACTGCTGGCACGCGGGAGTCTGCTCGCGGTCGGCGGGGTCGCGCTCGGCTTCGGCCTGCTCACCGCCGGTGGCATCAATCTGCAAGTGGCGGCGTCGGTTCCGGCGTCCTCGGTGCAGATCGTGCAGAGCGTACTGATCCTGTGCGTGGCCGCGGCCGTGGTGTTCCGGCAACGCCGGCCCCGTCGCGCTCCGAAGTCGGAGGCGGTGGCATGAGCGCGACCGGAGAACTGCTGGACGGCGGTGTGCGGCTGGCGATTCCGCTGCTGCTGGCCTCCGCGGGCGAACTGGTGAGCGAGCGCGCGGGTGTGCTCAATCTCAGTGTCGAGGGCATGATGCTGGCGGGGGCGTTCGCGGGTGCGGTCGGCGCTCGGGCGAGCGGCAGCCCGGCGGCCGGGGTGCTGTGCGCGCTGCTGGCGGCCGTGCTGACGGCCGCGGTGCAGGCCCTGCTCAGCGTCACGTTGCGATCCGATCAGATCGTCACCGGTATCGCGATCAACGCGCTGGCCCTCGGCGCCACCACCTACGGCGCCCGGCTGTATTTCACTGCGGGACGGTCGGTTCCGGGTTTCGACCGGGTGCCGATTCCGGGGTTGCGCGATATCCCGCTGCTCGGCCGGGCACTGTTCGACCTGACGCCGCTCGGATATCTCGCGCTCGCCCTCGTCGCGCTGCTCGCGGTGCTGTTCTCGCATCGCACCGGGTGGGGTCTCGCGATCACCGCGATCGGCGCGGACGCGGTCACCGCCGATCGCAGCGGCCTGCCGGTCGCCGCGTGGCGGTGGATCGCGGTGCTGCTGGTGGGCGCGACCTCGGGTCTGGCCGGTGCGCATCTGGCGCTGGCCGATGTGCACGCGTTCACCGACAACCTCACCGGCGGCGCGGGTTACCTCGCGGTGGTCGCCGTCATCGCCGGTCGCTGGCGGGCCGGGCCGACGGTGCTGGCCTGCGTGTTCTTCGGACTCGCGGAGGCCCTGCAATTCGCCGCGCCCGCACTCGGCCTGCACCTGCCCACCGCGGTGCTGGTGATGTCCCCGTATCTGCTGGCGGTCCTGGCGGTCAGCGGGCTGGTCGGCGCGAGCCGATCCCCGGCCGCCCTCACCCGTCCCTTCGTCCGAGAGGCCCGGTCCCGATGACCCTCGTCCTGACCAGATCCGATGTGCTGGCGCTGATCAGCCTCCCCGAGGTGATCGCCGCCGTACAGCAGGCGCACGCCGATCTCGCCCGCGGTACCGCGGTGCAGCCCGCACCGACCGCCATGCGGCTGCCCGATTCGGATCCGGCCTTTCTCGTGATGCCCGCGCTCTCCGGTCCCGCCGGGCTGGCCACGGTGAAACTGCTGGCCGACATCCCGGGCAACGGCGATCGTGGCCTGCCGGTGCAGCGTTCGGCGATCCTGGCCCTGTCCGCGGCCGACGGGTCCTGTGCGGCGCTGCTCGACGGCGGCACGGTCACCCGGTTCCGCACCGCGGCCGCGTCCGCGGTGGCGACCGCGGTCCTGGCCCGGCCGGACAGCCGGGTGCTGGGCCTGGTCGGCGCCGGCGGGCTGGCCCACACCCATGTCGCGGCGCTGCGCGCGGTACTGCCGTTCGAGCGGATCGTGGTGTGGAGTCGCACCGCCGCCACCGCGCGCGCGTTCGCGGCCGAAACCGGCGCGGAGCCGGTCGATTCCGCGGAGGAGGTGGTGCGCGCGGCCGATGTGCTGTGCACGCTCACCCCGGCGCGCGAGCCGGTGGTGCGCGGCGCCTGGTTCCCCCCGGGCCTGCACGTCAATGCCGTCGGCGCGCCGCCGCGTCCCGATCATCGCGAGATCGACAGTGACGGAATGCGATTCGCGCGGGTCGTGGTCGACAGCCGGGCCACCGCGCTGACCGAATCCGGCGATGTGCTGATCCCGTTGCGGGAGGGCGCCTTCGGCCCGGAGCACGTCGGCGACGAACTGGGCGAGGTGCTGGTCGGCGCGAAACCCGGTCGCAGCGAGGCGGATCAGGTCACGCTCTACAACTCGCTGGGTGTCGGACTCCAGGATCTGGCCGCCGCCCGGCTGCTCATCGACGCCGCCCGCGACCGCGGGATCGGTACCGAGATCGACCTGATCGGATGACGATGCCACTGCTGCTGCGCAATGCGATCCCGTGGGGTGCGGCCGGACCGGCCGATGTGACGGTCGACTCGGGCCGGATCGCGGCGATCGGCGGACCCGCCCCCGCGGACGCGGAGATCATCGACCTCGCCGGATGTGTGCTGCTGCCCGGCCTCGTCGACGCGCACTGTCATCTCGACAAGACCCTGTGGGGCGGCCCGTGGGTGCCCAACACCGCCGGTCCCCGGCTGACGGACAAGATCGCCTACACCCGGGCCGGTCGCGCCGCGCACGGTGTCCCGTCGGCGGACCGGATCACCGCCCTGTTGCAGCGGATGGCCGCCGCGGGCACCACCCGGGTGCGCACCCACACCGACGTGTCCCCGGAGTTCGGCCTCGACGGCCTGTACGCCGTCCGGGAGGCCGCCGAGCGCACGGCGGATCGGATCACGGTGCAGCAGGTGGCCTTTCCGCAATACGGCCTGCTGATCAACACCGGCACCGCGGAACTGATGGAACGCGCGCTGAGAACCGGTGCGGCACAGGTGGTCGGCGGTATCGACCCGGCCGGTGTCGATCGCGATCCGGTGCGGCACCTGGACACCGTGTTCGGGCTGGCGACCACCTACGACGTGCCGATCGATCTGCACCTGCATGATCGGGGCACGCTGGGCGCCTGGGAATTCGAGCTGATCATCGAGCGCACGCTGACCACCGGCATGCGGCACCGGGTGACGATCGGGCACGGATTCGCCCTCGGCGACGTCGCCGCGGACCGGCAGGACGATCTGATCGCCGGACTGGCCGAGGCCGGGATCGCGCTGGCAACCTGTGCGGCGCACAACGATCCGCTGCTCCCGCTGGACCGGCTGCGCGCCGCGGGCGTCACCGTGGCCGCCGGTAACGACGGTATCCGCGACCTCTGGTCACCCTACGGGGACGGCGACATGCTGCGCCGGGCGCACCGGCTGGCCGAGCGGATGTCCTACTGCTCCGACGCCGAAATCGAAACAGCCCTGACCGCAGCGACTTTCGGTGGCGCGCGGGCACTGCGACTCGACGACTACGGACTGCATCCCGGGGCCGTCGCCGACCTCGTCGCGGTCCCCGCCCGTACCGCCGCCGAGGCCGTCGTGAGCTGCGCGCCGCGGCGAAAGGTGTTGCACGCCGGGCGGATCACCGACGAGGACGCATCCGTCGCCACCCGGTGACATCGCCGAAACGACCCGGAAATCGGGATCCGTCAACTTAATGGCATACCGTTAACTCCTACCGGAAAGCACGATCATGAAGAAACTCGCCGCCGCCGTCCTGACCCTCGCACTCGGCACCACGGTCGCCGCCTGCAGCAGCAACTCCGCCCCGACCGGCGCCGGGGGCGCGTTGAAGGTCGGGGTGATGTTCCCCGGATCGCTGTCCGACGACGGATTCATGCAGTCCGGCTACCAGGGCTACCAGCGCATCGAGCGCACGCTCGCCGGCAAGGTCGCCCTGACGAAGGCCGAACAGGTCGCCACCGCCGACTACCAGCAGACCCTGACCAGGCTGGCCGCCACCTCGCAGCTGGTGGTGTCCTTCGGCGGCCAGACCGACTCGGTGCTGCGGCAGGTCGCACCGGGCTTCCCACAGGTGAAATTCGTCGAGA
The DNA here is from genome assembly GCF_000381925.1 of Nocardia sp. BMG111209. NCBI lineage: Bacteria > Bacillati > Actinomycetota > Actinomycetes > Mycobacteriales > Nocardiaceae > Nocardia > Nocardia sp. BMG111209. The sequence goes on along the minus strand of NZ_KB907308.1, from coordinate 464,752 downwards.
TCGGCGGACCCTCCGACGCGCAGCCGCTGCCCAACCTCGCCTACTACGACCCGGCGCAGGCCGACGGCGGTTACCTCGCCGGCGCCTACGCGGCCCTCACCAGCAAGTCCGGCAAGGTCGCGTTCGTCGGCGGCCAGGAGTTGCCCGCGATCGTCAAGACCGCCAAGGCCTTCGAGGCCGGCGCCAAGCGCGTGAAGCCCGGCGTGACGGTCCTGCCCCCGCAGTACGTCGGCGACTTCAACGACGTCGCCAAGTCGAAGCAGGCCGGGCAGGCCGATGTCGGCGCCGGCGCGGACGCCTTCGGTCAGCAGCTGAACCTCGGCAAACAGGGTCTGGCCCAGGCGGCGAAGGAGGGGAACGCGACCGTGGTGGGCGGGCCGCTGGTCAAGGACTGCGGCTCCGAGCCCGGCATCGGCGGATATGTGAAGGAGGACACCGGCGCCGAACTCGAGTACGCGGTGAACGCCGTGCTCGGCGGCACCTTCACGGCCGCGCAGGTGCCCTTCGGCGTCGCCTCGCCGACCGGCGCGACCGACATCACGGTGTGCACTACGGACCCGCAGATCGTCGCGGTCATCGATCAGGTGAAGAAGGATCTGGCCGCCGGCACCGTGAACCTGGGCGGCTGACCGGGCCGTCCTGTGCGGCGCTCGGCCGGGCCCGCGGCGTAGGTTGAGTGGGTCGCGGGCGGATCGGCCAGGAGGTGGTATGCGGTGGCATCTGCGGGGTGTGGTGCTCCCCGGCGAGGACGTGCGTGACCTCTGGGTACACGACGGACTGATCTCGTTCGAGCCGATCACCGGCGCCGACACGCTGTGCACCGCCGGCTGGATCGTGCCGGGCCTGGTCGACGCGCACTGCCACGTCGGCATCCGCTACGGGGGAGGGCACGAGGACCCCGACGGCGCGGTCGAACAGGCCGAGATCGAACGGGACGCGGGCGCGCTGCTGCTGCGCGACGCCGGATCGCCGATCGACACCCGGTTCATCGACGAGCGCGCGGACCTGCCGCGGATCATCCGCGCCGGGCGGCACATCGCGCGGCCCAGGCGCTACATCCGCGAGCTGGGTATCGAGCTCGACGACGAGCGGGATCTGCCGGCCATCGTCGCCGAGCAGGCGCGCCGCGGCGACGGCTGGGTGAAGATCGTCGGCGACTGGATCGACCGGTCGGCAGGCGATCTCGCGCCGCTGTGGAGCGACGCGATCCTGAAGGAGGCCATCGACGCCGCACACGCCGAGGGTGCCCGGGTCACCGCGCACGTCTTCGGCGAGGACGCGCTGCCGGGCCTGATCACGGCCGGGATCGACTGCCTGGAACACGGCACCGGCCTCACCGACGAGACCGTCGAGCTGATGGTGCGGCACGGCACCGCGCTGGTCCCGACGCTGATCAATATCGAGACCTTCCCGGAGATCGCGGACGGAGCGGGGAAGTTCCCGGTCTACGCCGCGCACATGCGGGATCTGCACCGCCGGGTCCGGGACACGATCGCGAACGCGCACGCGGCCGGGGTGCCGATCTACGCGGGCACCGACGCCGGCGGCGGTATCCGGCACGGCCGGGTCGCCGACGAGATCGAGGCGCTGGCGCATGCGGGCCTGTCGCGCACCGAGGCGCTCGGCGCGGCCTCCTGGCGGGCCCGGGAGTGGCTGGGCCGGCCCGGCGTCGAGCCCGGCGCCCCCGCCGACCTGGTGGTCTACCTCGAGGATCCGCGCCTGGGCCGGGAGGTGCTCGCCGCCCCGGCGTGGGTGATCCTGCGGGGCCGGGTGTACGACCGGCGCGATCCGGTCACCGCGCATCGCTGAACATCCGGTGACCGCGGGGTGATTTCCGGACGCGGGCACCGGTCTGGCAAGATGGACCACCGTCCTCATCGAGGACAGTGTCAGCCCGTCTCCGGTTACGTACCGCGCGGCGGTCACACACTACGCAAAACCGGGCCCGCCCTCGTACGGGTCGCTGAATTGCGCCGTGACCACACCGGCCGTCCTCGCGACGGCCGTCCACCCGAAAGGTTTCAGCTCATGGCTGTCCGCATCAAGCTCACCCGCCTCGGCAAGATCCGCAACCCCCAGTACCGCATCGTGGTCGCCGACGCGCGCACCCGCCGCGACGGCCGGGCCATCGAGTCGGTCGGCAAGTACCACCCGAAGGAGGAGCCCTCGCTGATCGAGGTCGACTCCGAGCGCGTGCAGTACTGGCTGGGCGTCGGCGCGCAGCCGACCGAGCCGGTGAAGCGGCTGCTGGAGATCACCGGCGACTGGCAGAAGTTCAAGGGCCTGCCGGGCGCCGAGGGCACCCTGAAGGTCAAGCCGGCGAAGCCGTCCAAGCTGGACCTGTTCAACGCCGCGCTGGCCGCCGCCGACAACGAGCCGGTCGCCGAGGCCGTGACGCCGAAGAAGAAGGCCGCCAAGAAGGAAGATACCGAGGCGGCGGCCGACGCGACCGGGGCTGCCGAGTAATGAGTGCGGTCGTCGCCGATGCCGTCGAACACCTGGTGCGCGGCATCGTCGCCAATCCCGAGGAAGTCCGCGTCGAGCTGATCACCAGCCGGCGCGGCCGCACGGTCGAGGTGCACGTGCACCCGGACGATCTGGGCAAGGTGATCGGTCGCGGTGGCCGCACCGCGACCGCGTTGCGCACCCTCGTCGCCGGTATCGGCGGGCGGGGTATCCGGGTCGACGTGGTCGACACGGACCAATAGTGGAACTGGTCGTCGGGCGGGTCGCCAAATCGCACGGTGTGCGTGGCGAACTCGTCGTCGAGGTACGCACCGACGAACCCGAGCAGCGCTTCACGCCCGGCACCGTCCTGCGGGGACGGTTGCCGCGCGCGAAAGCCTTGCAGCCCTTCACGATCGAGTCGGCCCGGGAACATTCGGGCCGGCTCCTCGTGTGCCTGCGCGGTATCTCGGATCGGACCGCCGCGGATGCGTTGCGCGGCACGCTGTTCGTGGTCGACTCCGCCGATCTGCCGCCCTCGGCGGATCCGGAGGAGTACTACGACCACGAACTCGAGGGCCTGACCGTGCGCCTCGGCGACGACACGATCGTCGGCACGGTGACCGAGGTCCTGCATTCGGCTGCGGGCGAACTGCTCTCGGTACGCGCGGCCGACGACGGCCGGGAGATCCTGATCCCGTTCGTCACCGCCATCGTGCCGACGGTCTCGATCGCGGACCGGCTGATCGTCATCGATCCACCCACGGGCCTGCTCGACCCGGAAGGCCTGCCGGACAAGGAGTGAGGATGCGCGACGGGGCGCCGGCGCTGCGCATCGACGTGGTGACCATCTTCCCCGAGTACCTCGAGCCGTTGCGAACGGCCTTGCTGGGCAAGGCGATCGACAAGGGCATCGTGGAACTCGGGGTGCACGATCTGCGCCGCTGGACCCACGACGTGCATCAGGCGGTCGACGATTCGCCGTACGGCGGCGGGCCCGGCATGGTCATGAAGCCCACCGTCTGGGGCGACGCGCTGGACGAGGTGTGCCCCGACGACGCCCTGCTGGTCGTGCCCACCCCCGCGGGTGTCCCGTTCACCCAGGTCACCGCGCGGCGCTGGGCCGGTGAGCGGCATCTGGTCTTCGCCTGCGGCCGGTACGAGGGTATCGACCAGCGCGTCTTCGACGACGCCGCGCGCCGGGTGCGGGTCGAGGAGGTCAGCATCGGCGACTACGTGCTCATCGGCGGCGAGGCCGCGGTCCTGGTCATCTCGGAGGCGGTGGTCCGGCTGATTCCGGGGGTGCTCGGCAATCAGCAGTCGCATCGGGAGGATTCGTTCTCGGTCCCGGTGGATTCGGCTGCGGCGCAACCGGATTCGGTGCCCGACGCACTCGGCCTGCTGGAAGGCCCCAGTTACACCCGACCGGTCAGCTGGCGCGGATTGGACGTGCCCGAGATCCTGCTGTCCGGTAATCACGCCAAGGTCGCCGCCTGGCGGCACGAGCAGTCCGTGGCCCGCACCCGCGACCGGCGCCCGGATCTGCTACCGCCGCAATGATTTCCGGTGCGGACCGTCAACAGCGGTCGAAGAACGTGTGCAGCACCCGGGCGCCGAAGCGCACGGCGTCCACCGGCACCCGTTCGTCGACACCGTGGAAGGCGGCCGGGAAGTCGAAATCGTCGGGCAGCCGCAGCGGCGCGAATCCGTAGCAGGCCATGCCGAGCCGGCTGAACTGTTTCGCGTCGGTGCCCGCGGGCAGCAGATAGGGGATCACCCCGCAGCCGGGATCCTCGACGGCGAGGCTCGCCGCCATCGCGGCCGTCAGCGGCGCCGGGAACGGGGTCTCGACGGCGGGCAGCCGGAACACCACCTCACAACGGATATCCGGTCCGACCAGGGCCCGGAATTCGGCCTCGAATTGTTCCTCCAGGCCGGGTACGAAACGGCAGTCGATTTCCGCGGTGGCCTCGCTCGGTATCACATTCGTCTTGTATCCCGCGTCGAGTCTGGTCGGTGAGGCGATATCGCGCAGGGTCGCGCCGACCATTCGTTCCAGCGGAGCGACGGTTTTCAGCAATGGCGCCGGATCGGCCGGATCGAATGTCTCCCCGAGTTCCGCCGCGAGCGCCTCGAAAAACATTCGAGTGGTCGGGGTGAGGCGGATCGGGAATCGGTGCCGGCCGATCCGCCGCACCGCGTCGGCCAATTCGGTGACGCTGTTGCGCGGATTCAACATGGAGCCGTGCCCGGCGACGCCGGTGGCGGTGAGGCGGAACCAGAGCACCCCTTTCTCCGCGGTTTCCACCACGTACAGTCGGCGGCCGCTCGGCAGCTGCGCGGAATATCCACCCACCTCGCCGATCGCCTCGGTGCAGCCGTCGAACAGGTCCGGGCGGTTGTCGACCAGCCAGCGCGCGCCGAGGTGGCCGCCGCCCTCCTCGTCCGCGAGGAAGGCCAGCACGACATCGCGGGCCGGCGGCAGCCCGGCCCGGATCCGGGCCCGGACCACCGCCAGCATCTGGGCCGCGAAGTACTTCATGTCCACCGCGCCCCGGCCCCAGAGGTAGCCGTCGGCGATCTCGCCACCGAACGGGTGGTACCGCCAGACCGCTGCTTCGGCGGGCACCACGTCGGTGTGGGCGTGCACGAGCAGCGCGGTCCGGTCCGGCGCGGTCCCCTCCCACCGCGCCACGACCGAGGTCCGGCCCCGGCGCGGCTCGAACAGCTCGGTGCCGAGGCCGACCTCGGCGAGCCGTTCGGCGATGTACTCGGCGGCCCGCCGTTCCCCGGGCCCGCTGTCGTCGCCGTGGTTCGTGGTATCGATGCGCATCAGATCGCGGCAGAAGACGACGGCCTCGTCGGCGGCCGTATCGATTCCGGTCATGATGAAACCCTCTCGGCGCGCGGGGAATTCAGTGGCCTTCCGGGGCCGGGGCGGCCGTCCGCAGCGGTTCGGCGGCCTCGGGCCGCTCGGCGGCGGCCGTCCCCGGCCCGGCCGGTGCGACGGCCTCCAGCGCGACCCCGGTCGTGCGCGGTCCCAGCGCGAGTACGTCGACGATCAGCACCCCCAGCGCCACCGCGACGATGCCGAATACGAATCCGGGACCGTGCGCGGACAACGCCGGGATCAGGATGTAGGGCAGGGCCGCGGTGGTCAGCCGGCTGAGCGAATACGCGGCGCCGGCGCCGGTCGCGCGCACGGCGGTCGGGTACAGCTCGCCGAGGTAGGTGTGGTAGCCGTTCGAGTAGATGTTGCCGATCACGGTGAACGCGAACCCCCAGCCCACGATCGCGGCCGGCGACCCGGCGAAACCGAACAGCAGTCCGGTCACCGCCATTCCGGTGGCGGTGACCGCGATCAGCACCTTCCGCTCGACCCGCTCCACGATCGGCAGCGAGAGCAGGGAACCGACCGGATAGCCGATATAGGTCAGCGCCAGGAAGGTCAGCGAACTCACGATCGAATAGCCCTTGGCCGCCAGCACCAGGGTCGCGATGGTGCCGAAACCGTAGTAGCCGAACGCCGATCCGACGTTCATCACCCAGGCCATCGCCGTGCGGCGGGCATAACCGGTGGCGAACAGCACGCGCAACGGCAGGCGTTGCGGATCGGCCACGGACTCGCGCGCCGGTTCCGGCAGGCGGTGGCCCGTGCGACGCGCGGTGTCCTCCCAACGGGACACGATCGCCTCCGCCTCGGCGTCCCGGCCGGTCGCCGCCAGCCAGCGCGGCGATTCGGGCAGGATCCGCCGCAGGACCCAGACGCCCAGCGCACCGAGCGCGCCGAGGAAGAACATCCACCGCCAGCCGTGGACGCCGAACGGCGCCAGCGGGACCAGCCAGCGGGCCAGGAATCCCGCGGCGGGCACGCCGAGCAGCCCGATCGTGTAGGCGACCGCGATGTACCGGCCGCGCACCCGGGCGGGCAGCAGATCGGAGAGATAGGTGTCGGCGAGGGCGAGTTCGGCGCCGAGCCCCATCCCGGCCAGAAAGCGCGCCACCACCAACAGTTCGACATTCGGCGACAGGCCGCCGATCAGCGAGAACACCGAGTAGGCGCCGAGGTTGAGCAGGAATGCCCGGCGCCGGCCCAGCCGATCGGCGACCCGGCCGAGCAGGATCGCACCCAGGAACTGCCCGACGAACGCGCTGGCGAGCACCGCCTTCAGTGCGTCCGCGCCGAGGTGGAACTCGTTCTTCAATACCGTCGACAGGGTGCCGGCCAGGAAGACCTCGTAGGTGTCGAAGAACAGCCCCAGCCCGACGCACACCACCGCCACGCGGTGCAGGCGGGTGATCGGCATGCGGTCCATCCGGGCGGCGATCGACGGCGGGTGACCGCCGGTGGCGGAACGGGTGTCCGGCATTCGGGTCCACCTTTCGTGACCGGTGAATCCGATTCACCGGATGTCGGTTCTGTAAATTCTGTCGAAATATCCGCCGGTCGCCGGATGCCCGGATGACCGCGAATGGTCCCGGATAGATGATGAGGGCAGGAAGGCGAATCACCGCGAAATCGAAGAATTGCGCCGCGCACGGGGGTCGTGATGGACGAAAGTGATCAGCTCGACGAAATCGAGTACGCCTTGCTCAATGCGCTGCAGATCGCGCCGCGGGCCTCGTGGAAACTGATCGGCGAGGTCATCGGCGTCAGCCCCGTGACCGCGGCGCGGCGCTGGGAACGGCTGCTGCGGCAGGGGCACGCGTGGGTGACCGCGTACTGCGCGTCTCCGCTGATGCGGACCATGCCCTATGCCCTGGTCACCGTCACCTGTACGGCGGGCGGGGTGGCGCAGGCCGCCGAGGCGTTGCTCGACGATCCGCACGCGGTCACCGTCTCGCACACCGTCGGCGTCGCCGATCTGGTGGTGGCCGTGTGGGTTTCGGATCCGAACATGCTGTCGCGCTACCTGATGGCCCGGCTGAACCGGATACCCGGCGTGCTGACCAGCCGGGTGTCGGTCGCCACCGAGATGTTCGCGGAGGGCGGCCACTGGCGGCTGCGGGCACTGGACCGCACCCAGCAGCGGGCCCTGACCGCGCGGCGCGGCCCGCACCGGCCGCCGCGGTCCGCCCCGGCGGCGCTGTCACCGGCCGATCGTGAACTGGTGCTGGCGCTCGGCGCGGACGGCCGCGCCTCCTACGACGAGATCGCCGCGCGCGCCCGGATCAGCACGACCACCGTGCGCCGGCGGCTGCATCGGCAACTGAGCGACGGCACGCTCACGGTCCGCTGTGAACTGTCGCACGCCGCGGCCGGTCATCCGGTCCAGGCGCTGCTGTGGATCGATGTGCCACCCGCCGAACTCGATTCCGTGGCAAGGGAATTGGCGGCGTTACCGCAGACCAGGATGTGCGCCTCGGTGATCGGCGCCAGTAATCTGGTGCTGACGGTCTGGCTCGGTGCGGTGGCCGAACTGCATCCGCTGGAGGTGCGGCTGACCGAGCGGATGCCGGTCATCCGCATTGCCCAGCGCCTGCTGACCCTGCGGCATCTGAAGTTGATGGGCCGGGTACTCGACGAGCGCGGCCGCGCCGAACGCGCGGTGCCGATGGACATCTGGGGTGATCCGGAATCGTTCGGCGCCCCGGCCGCCGCGCCGCGGATCGCGTGGTGACGACCGGGCGGCCGGTACGCGGCCGGATTGTGGCTGTTCACATACCATATTTCGCGCGCACCCCCGGAAAAGGGTGCGGCTGTGCCGATTCGGCGCGGGGCTGTGGCCGGTTGTCGGGCGGCGGCGGTAGTGTCTGCGGCGTGACGACAGCACCCGAATCCGTCAGCACAGAGACCGCCCCCACCGGCGCCCCCACCGCCGCGCCGCTCGCCCCGGTGCGCCTAGCCAGCGTCGGCCGTCGCATCGCCGACGAGCTGAACGTGCGTGAGGAGCAGGTGCGCGCCGCGGTGGAGTTGCTCGACGGCGGGTCGACCGTGCCGTTCATCGCCCGATACCGCAAGGAGGTCACCGGCGCCCTCGACGACGCCCAGCTGCGCCTGCTGGAGGAGCGCCTGAACTACCTGCGCGAGCTCGACGAGCGCCGCAACTCGATCCTCGAGTCCATCCGCGGCCAGGGCAAGCTGGACGAGGCACTGCAGCAGCAGATCATGCTCGCCGAGACCAAGGCCCGGCTCGAGGACATCTACCTGCCGTACAAGCCGAAGCGGCGCACCAAGGCGCAGATCGCCCGCGAGGCCGGTCACGAGCCGGTCGCCGACGCGTTGCTGAGCGATCCGGCCACCGATCCGGCCGGTTACACCGCCGAGCAGCTCGACGGCGCCCGCGCCATCCTGGTCGAGCGCTTCGCCGAGGACGCCGATCTGGTCGGCGAGCTGCGCGAGCTCATGTGGAACAAGGGGCAGATCACCTCCCGGGTGCGCCCGGGCAAGGAGGAGGCCGGCGCCAAGTTCGCCGACTACTTCGAGTTCGGTGAGCCGTTCACCAAGCTGCCCTCGCACCGCATCCTGGCGCTGCTGCGCGGTGAGAAGGAGGAGGCGCTCACCCTGCACCTCGAGGCCGACACAGAGGAGCCGCAGGAGGGCGAGCGCACGATCTACGAGGGCCGCATCGCGCTGAAGTTCGACATCGCCGACCGCGGCCGCGCCGCCGACACCTGGCTGCTCGACACCGTGCGCTGGGCCTGGCGGACCAAGCTCCAGGTCAGCCTCGGCATCGATGTGCGCATGCGGCTGCGGCAGTCCGCCGAGAAGGACGCCGTCGACGTGTTCGCCACCAACCTGCGCGACCTGCTCCTGGCCGCGCCGGCCGGCACCCGCGCCACGATGGGCCTGGACCCGGGCTACCGCACCGGCGTCAAGGTGGCCGTGGTCGACGGCACCGGCAAGGTCGTCGCCACCGACACCATCTACCCGCACAAGCCGCACGGCCAGACCGAGAAGTCGCTGGCGGTGCTCGGCGCGCTGGTCGCCCGGTTCGGCGTCGAGCTGATCGCCATCGGCAACGGCACCGCCTCCCGCGAGACCGACGCGCTGGCCACGGAACTCATCTCGCGCATCCCGGACAAGAAGCCCACCAAGGTCGTGGTCTCCGAGGCCGGGGCCTCGGTGTACTCGGCCTCCGCCTACGCCTCCGCCGAACTGCCCGAGCTGGACGTGTCGCTGCGTGGCGCGGTGTCGATCGCCCGCCGCCTGCAGGACCCGTTGGCGGAGCTGGTGAAGATCGAGCCGAAATCCATCGGCGTCGGCCAGTATCAGCACGATGTGTCGGAGTCGCTGCTGGCCCGTTCGCTGGGCGCGGTCGTCGAGGACGCGGTGAACGCCGTCGGCGTCGACGTGAACACCGCTTCGGTGCCACTGCTGTCCCGGGTGTCGGGTGTGTCCTCGTCGGTCGCGGAAAGCATTGTGACGCACCGTGATCAGAACGGCCCGTTCCGCAGCCGCGACGGCCTGAAGCAGGTGCCGCGGCTCGGCCCCAAGGCGTTCGAGCAGTGTGCCGGCTTCCTCCGCATCCGCGGCGGCGACGACCCGCTGGACAGCTCCGCGGTGCACCCGGAGGCGTATCCGGTGGTCCGCCGCATCCTCGACGGCACCGGCAGCGGTGTGGCCGAGCTCATCGGCAACACCACCGTGCTGCGGGCGCTGCGCCCGGCCGAATTCACCGACGACAAGTTCGGTGTCCCCACGGTCACCGACATCATCGCCGAATTGGAGAAGCCCGGCCGCGACCCGCGTCCCGAGTTCAAGACCGCCGAATTCGCCGCCGGTATCGAGAAGGTCGGCGACCTGAAGCCCGGCATGGTGCTGGAGGGCGTGGTCACCAACGTCGCGGCCTTCGGCGCCTTCGTCGACATCGGCGTCCACCAGGACGGTCTGGTGCACGTCTCCGCGATGTCGCACAACTTCGTCCGCGATCCCCGCGAGGTCGTGAAGTCCGGCGACGTGGTGAAGGTCAAGGTCCTCGAGGTCGACGTGGCCCGCCAGCGCATCGGCCTGACCCTGCGTCTCGACGACGATCCGGCCGCAGGTAAGCCGGAGAAGGGCGACGGCCGCGGCGCCGGTCAGCGCGGCGGCGGCAACCGCCAGGGCGGCGGCCAGAACCGCGGCAATCAGAACCGCGGCGGCAACCAGAGCCGCAACAACTCCCAGCGCCGCAACGCCCCCGAACCCACCGGCTCGATGGCGGATGCCTTGCGCCGTGCGGGTTTCGGGAAGTAGACCGGGCTCGGTAGCTCGGTAGCTCGGTAGCTCGGTAGCTCGGTAGCTCGGTAGCTCGGTAGCTCGGTAGCTCGCCGAGGCCGCGACGTGGGTCTATCGGCTCGCGTCCGGCCTCGGCTGCGCGCCGCGTCGTGTTCGGCTTCGGCCGCGCCTCGGTCGTGTCCTGCTTGGCCGCGTGTCCGGCTGGGCCACGCACTCCAGCGTGTGGGTACCGCCCAGAGTGGTCGATACATCGGGTCCGCCCGGCATTTTGGTACTACTGTTGGTAGTAGTTTGTCCGGGAGGGGTGTGATCGAATGTCTGCCCAGCGGGTTCGGCGGGTGTCGCCGTCATCCACGGCGGTCGGCGACGGAACACCGTCCGCCGACTACGTTTCGGCTTTCGAGCTCGACCCGCACGGCACCCGGAGAACCGCCGAGCATTGGGCGCGTTCGGTATTCGAGCACGCGCCGGCCGTGATGCGGATCCTGCTCGTGCTCGGGTGGCGCCTGGTGCTCGGATTGCGCCTGGGCCCCCGTCCGGCGACCGGGTTCGTCCTCGGCTGGCACATCGCGAGCGCCGAGCCGGAAATCCTTGTGCTCGAATCACATTCGCCGTTCCTCACGGCCCGCAACATCGTGGCGGCGAGTGACTCCACCGTCACCTGGACCACGCTGGTGCGGTTCGATCGCCGGATCGCTCGTCCCGTCTGGAATATCGTGCGGCCCGTCCACGAACTAGCGATCCCGTATCTGCTCCGCCGCGCCGCCGGACGGGCGTGACCACTGCGACGTGCGCGAATTGGGGCGGGGTTGGGGTAGGTGTTACGAAGGAGAGGGACAATCGGCGGGGGAGAGGTTCGGGCACGGGGAACTCGACGGTGAGTCCGTGCTGATCGGGAGACTGTGGGGTTATGGCAGGGTTGCGGCGGTGGCTCGACGAGTCCGTGATCGCGGACGGACGCCTGCCGTTGCTGTGCTTCCTGCTGGGATTCATCGGGGCGTTCCTGCTGATCCGGCTCAGCGTCCGGTTGATCCGGAAACGGGTGCGGTGGTGGCCCGGCAATGTGCGGGCCGGAGACGTGCACGTCCACCACATGGTGTTCGGGGTGGTGCTGGTGCTGGTGTCCGGCATCGGGCTGGTGACGCTGTACCAGAGCACCGTGGGGACGGTCAGCGCGCTGGCGGCGATGTTCGGGCTGGGTGCGGCCCTGGTGCTGGACGAGTTCGCCCTCATCTACTACCTGCGCGACGTCTACTGGGAGGAGCAGGGCCGGACCTCGGTGGACGCGGTGTTCGTGGCGCTCGCGGTCACCGGGCTGCTGTTGCTCGGCTTCCATCCGCTGTGGTTGCTGGATCTCGGTGACATCCGGCACGACGGAAGTGCCGCCGGCCGGGTCTTCCTCGCCATCTTCTCGTTCGTGAACCTGGCGCTGGCGGCGATCGTCATCGCCAAGGGCAAGATCTGGACCGGACTGTTCGGCATGTTCTTCCTGCCGCTGCTGGTCGTGGGCGCGCTGCGGCTGGCCCGGCCGGGCTCGCCGTGGGCCCGCTGGCGCTACGCCGGCCGGCCGAAGCTCATGCAGCGCGCGGTCCGGCGCGAGCGCCGATACCGGCGGCCGGTCATCCGGGTGAAGATCTTCGTGCAGGATCTGATCGCGGGGAAACCGGACGTCGCACATGTGCGGCGGGCCACGGAGGAGGAGTTGGCCCGGACGGTACTGCCCGCCCCGCCGGCCCCGCACGACGGCGGCCTGTTCCATCGGCGCGAACCAGACCCCGTCTCCGGCCGGTCGGGCGGCTGAGCAGCCCCGATTTTTCCGGCCGCGGACGCGTCTGGCACAATACTCGGGTTGCCCTGGGTGGAGTATGCCCAGCGCACCGCCCATGTCCGGAGCATGAACCGGCCGAGCAGTTGCCGCCAGGTTCCTCTGTTCACGCGAACTTTCCAAAGGACGGAAATGAACACCCTCGACTTCGTCGACGAATCGTCGCTGCGCAGCGACATCCCGGAATTCCGCCCGGGTGACACGGTCAACGTGCATGTGAAGGTCATCGAAGGCAACAAGGAGCGCATCCAGGTCTTCAAGGGCGTCGTCATCCGGCGTCAGGGTGGCGGCATCCGCGAGACCTTCTCGGTCCGCAAGGTGTCCTTCGGTGTCGGTGTCGAGCGCACCTTCCCCGTGCACAGCCCGAACATCGACCACATCGATGTCGTGACCCGCGGCGATGTGCGCCGCGCCAAGCTGTACTACCTGCGCGATCTGCGCGGCAAGGCCGCCAAGATCAAGGAAAAGCGCTGACCCGAAAGTCGGCGCGGCGGCCTCGGCCGCGGCGAACCCCCGGTCCATCGGACCGGGGGTTTTTGTTTTCCGCCCCTGTGAGCCGGGGCGGCGGCGCTCAGGTAAGCGGGATAACCTGTTCGGCGTGGCAGACGAAAGCGGGTCGGTGACGGTGTCCGGAGCGGATGGCGAACGTGGGAGAAATGCCGGACCGCGGCGGGCACGGGCGAAGAAGGTGAAGAAGCAGCGCCCGTTCTGGCAGGAGTTGCCGATTCTGATCGTCATCGCCGCGGTGATCGCGGCGCTGGTGGTGACCTTCATCGGCCGCCCGTATGTGATTCCCTCGCAGTCGATGGAACCCACGCTGCACGGTTGTGCCGGCTGTACCGGCGACCGCATCTACGTCGAGAAGATCAGCTACGACTTCGGCGATCCGAAGCCCGGCGATGTGGTGGTTTTCGTCGGCCCGAGCAATTCCTGGAACAAGGCGTATCGCTCCAACCGGTCGAGCAATGTCGCGGTGCGGGGTATCCAGAACTTCTTCTCCTTCTTCGGCCTGGTGCCACCGGACGAGAACGACCTGGTCAAGCGCGTGATCGCGGTCGGTGGTCAGACCGTGCAGTGCTGCGATGCGCAGGGCCGCGTCCTCGTCGACGGCAAACCGCTCGACGAGCCGTACGCACGCTACCTCTACCCGTATCAGCCGGGTCTGGCATACGGCGTCAAGTCGGCCGCCGCCAGCGGTGTGCTGATCAATCCGGCCGGCCGGGAATTCGGGCCCATCAAGGTGCCCGACGGCAATATCTGGGTGATGGGCGACAACCGCAACGAATCGGCCGATTCGCGGGCCCACATCGACGACGAATTCTCGGGTACGGTGCCGGTCAAGGACATTCGCGGCAAGGCCGTGTTCAAGATCTGGCCGCCGGGGCGGATCGGCCCGGTGCGGTCGCAGAATCCCCAGTCGCACTGACCGCGAACGGTCGCGGGATAATCGAACGATGGCAGTGGGGCGGAGCCGGCCCGCGGCGCGTGCGGTACGAGGCGCAACCGGCAAGAGCGACACCATATTTCGCAGTGGCGATTGGCCGCCACGGGTGGTCATGCGGCGTGCCGGTGGTCTGCGCACGCTGGAGGCCGCCCTGATCCGCAGCGGCCTCGGACCGGTCGCCGGGGTCGACGAGGCCGGCCGCGGCTGCTGCGCCGGACCGCTGGTGGTGGCGGCCTGTCTGCTCGCGCCGAAGGCGTACGACTCGCTGGCCGGGCTCGACGATTCGAAGAAGCTCACCGAAGCGGTGCGCGAGGAACTGTTCCCGATCATCCAGCGGCGCGCGCTGGCCTGGAGTGTGGTGGTGGTGCCGGCATGGGAGGTCGATGCGATCGGCATCCACGTCGCCAACATCGAGGGCATGCGGCGGGCGGTCGCGGCACTCGACCACACGCCGGGATACGTTCTGACCGACGGCTTCCGGGTGCCGGGCATTCCGGTGCCGTCGCTGCCGGTCATCGGCGGGGACGCCTCGGCGGCGTGTATCGCCGCCGCGAGCATTCTCGCGAAGGTCACCCGGGACCGGATCATGGTCGGTGTCGATCAGCGACTCCCCGGCTACGGGTTCGCCGCCCACAAGGGGTACAACACCCCGGAACACATTGCCGCGCTCGCCCGGCTCGGTCCCAGCGACGAGCATCGGCGTTCGTGGCGCAACGTGCCGGACATGCCCGAATCGAGGCGACTGGCTACCGATACCGCCCATGCGCGATGATGTCAGGACACGCATCGCGGCGAGAAGGAGGACGTCCCACCCGATGAGCGCCGAGGACCTCGAGAAGTACGAAACCGAGATGGAGCTCTCGCTGTATCGCGAGTACAAGGACATCGTCGGTCAATTCTCGTACGTGGTGGAAACCGAGCGCCGCTTCTACCTCGCCAATTCCGTCGAGTTGCGGCCGCAGAACGCCGACGGCGAGGTGTATTTCGAGGTACGCATGTCGGATGCGTGGGTATGGGATATGTACCGCCCGGCCCGGTTCGTCAAACACGTGCGGGTGATCACGTTCAAGGACGTGAACATCGAGGAGCTGGAGAAGACGGACCTGCGCCTGCCGGAGTAGTCCGGCCTCGAAAGGGCCGGTGCGCCCGGCCTATTCGATCCACGAACAGACGGCCAGCGCCGCGACGGTGCAGGCCACGAAGGCGACGGCGACGGTGATCGCGAGGTTCGCCCGCGCGTCCTGCGGTCCACCGTCCGGATGCCGGCTCAGGGTCTGGCCGCGTCGCACGCACACCAGTGCGGCGACCGTCAGCGCGACCACCGCCGCCAGCGGTGCCAATGTCGCAGGGCGCCTGCCACTGTCGAGGGCGGCGTGCAGTAACAGCACCGCGTTGGCCATCACCGCCACGGCGGTCCGCCGCCACGCCAGCACGGTCCGCTGCGCCTGCAGGCCGGGATCGGCAGCGTCGGCGGCCGCCGTACTGGCCGCGGTCACGACAGCAGCACCCCCAGACAGGCGAGTGCGGCGACGACGGCGATGCCGATCGCCAGGATCGGCACCATGAGGGTGCGCGGCAGTCTGGTGCCCTCGCGCATCACGCGCTCGACGTGCCGCCAGCGGCCGTACGCGCCGATCGCGACGACGACCGCCAGCACGATGCAGCTGAGCGCGATCGCGGTGCGGACTCCGTACCGCCGGAACGGTTGCACGAGTTCGTGCACCGCGACGCCGCCGGCCAGCAGTCCCAGCGCGGTGCGCATCCAGGCGAGGAAGGTGCGCTCGTTGGCGAGGGTGAACCGGTAGTCCACCTCGGGTTCGCTGCTGTCGGTGTCCGCACCCATCACCCGCATCCTCTCCACCCGGTGATCCCGGTCGATCGGTCCCCCCGCGCATCCTTCCACCATGCCGTCACGCGACGATAACCGACCGATCGGTGCGCGGGATGTTGTCCACAGCCGGAAAGTTGTCCACACTCGCCGAGGAGCGCCTTCCGCGACACGGCCGGGCCCGGCACGGTGGACGCATGTGCCGGATTCTCACGATCGTGCTCGGGTGGCTGCTGCTGACGGTGGTGCTGCCCGCACCCGAGGCCGGGGCGGCGACGGGCGGTTTCGGCTGGCCGCTGCGGCCCCGGCCCGTGGTGCTGCGGCGTTTCGACCGGCCCGCGCACGACTGGCTGCCCGGACATCGGGGCGTGGATCTGGGCGGCGCCGCGGGGCAGCCGGTGCTGGCCGCCGCCGACGGAGTGGTGGTCTTCGCTGGATCGGTGGCGACCAAACCAGTGGTTTCGGTGGAGCACCGGGATTCCGGTTTGCGCACCACCTATGAACCGGTACTGGCGTCGGTTGCCGTGGGGCACAGGGTGTTCCGGGGCGAGCAGATCGGTGTGCTGGTGGCCGGCCATGCCGGCTGCGAGGTGTGCCTGCACTGGGGTGTGCGGCGGGGGCAGGAATACCTGGACCCGCTGGGTCTCGTGCACGCGGCGCCATTGCGGCTACGGCCGCTGGCCTCGGCGCATACCGTGCGTGGGCCTCGGGCGCCGCCCGGGTGGGCCGGAGTCATCGGCACCGGCCGCCGGATGGGGTCGCGAGTGTGTCGCGAAACTTGTTGCCTTGGTGATGAATTCGGATGGCAGCCGTGTGGGCGCGCCGGGCGGGAATCGAGGGCGGGCCCGGCGGATGATCCGGCCGGGCCCGGCGGGTCAGGAGCGGCCGCGTCCGCCGACCGGCGCGCTCTCCTGGTCGGCGAGTTCGCGCTTCCAGGAGCGGAAGCCCTCCTCGGTACGGCCGAGGCGCCAGTACCCGGAGATGGATGCCAGGTCGGCGGGCACGCCGCGTTCCTTACGGATGTAGGGGCGCAGACCGTGCATCACGGCCTCTGCCTCGCCGTGGATGAAGACCTGCACCCGGCCCTCGGGCCAGGGCTCGGCGCGCACGGCCGCCACCAGGTTCTCGCCCGGGGCCGCGTCGCCGCGGTGCACCCAGGTCAGCACGACCCCGGCGGGGCGCTCGAAATCGACCTCGTCGGCGGGCGAGCCCACCTCGACGAACACCCGCCCGGCGGCGTCGGCGGGCAGGGCGGCGCACGCGGCGGCGATCGCGGGCAGGGCCGAGTCGTCGCCCGCGAGCAGATGCCGGTCGGCCTCCGGACGCGGCGAGTACGCGCCGCCGGGGCCGACCATGATCAACGGGTCGCCCGGCTGTGCGGCGGCGGCCCAGGGGCCCGCGATGCCCTCGTCGCCGTGGTACACGAAGTCGATGGCGATCTCCCGGGCCGCCGGATCGATCGAGCGCACGGTATAGGTGCGCACGCTGTCGCCGTCGGGGCCGGGGAACTGCAGTTTGACGTAGGCGTCGGTGAAGCCGTTCGGCTGGAATGTGTCGAATCCGGGCCCGCCGAGATGAACGCGGATCAGGTGGTCGGTCAGTCGTTGCGTGCGCTGCACGATGAAGTTGTGCGGGACACGTGGTCGGGGCATGTGGGAACCTCCATAATTAGGTTTACCTAAAAGACCGTAGCACGGAATATCGCCGATAGCTCGGAATAAATCTGTGACGAGGATCGTGTGTCCCGGGTGCCGTCCCGGCGTCAGGATGGGTGCATGTCGAGGTCGCCGGAACAGCCCCCGTTCACCTATGCCGAGGTCGGCGCGACCCGCGGTGAGTTCCCGCCGGGCTACCACGGATTCCGGATCCGCCGCCGCCTCGGCACGGGCCGCGAGCTGTTCGAACGGGTCGCGACGGAGATCCTCACATATCGGATGCAGCGCGGCACAGGCATTTTCGAGTCGGCCGACACACCCGAGGCCGCCCCGGGCACCCGGCTGACCGTCCGGCTCGGGATCGGGCCGCTGGCGCTCACCGCTCCCTGCCGGGTCGTCTACGTACTCGACGAACCCGACCGGCGCGGCTTCGCCTACGGCACCCTGCCCGGTCATCCGGAGGTCGGCGAGGAGCTGTTCGCGGTCGAATACGATCCGGCCGACGACACCGTCCACGGCGTGGTGTCGGCCTTCTCCCGGGCGGGTTCCTGGTACACCCGCCTGGGCGGCCCGGTGGCGCGGCTGGTCCAGCACTGGATGGCCCGGCGCTACCTCGCCGCCGTCCGGCCCGGGGGCAGCGGAACCCGGAGTCGATGAATCCGGCGGTACCGCACCGTCCACCCTGTGACGACAACCACGGGATCGGAAGGTGCGTGCCATGACGACAGCGGAGACATCGGACGCCGGGGACGGCCCGCACGACATCCCTGCCGCGCGGAACCCGGCGCTGGATCGCCTCGACACCCTGGTGGGCCGATGGCGGGTGGTGGCGACCTTCCCGGCGGGCTTCTTCGCCGCGGACGATCCTCCGGTCACCCGGGGCGGGGGCGCCACCACCTTCGAGTGGCTCGACGGGCGGCATTTCCTCCTGCAACGGTTCACGACCGGCGATGCGGGGCCGCCGAGCGGGATCGCCGTCATCGGCCTCGATCCCGACGGGCTGTTCCGGCAGCACTACTACGACTCCCGAGGCGTCGCTCGCGTTTATCACATGAGCGTCGCGGACGATGTGTGGCGGTTGTGGCGACTGGAACCCGGTTTCTCCCAGCGCTTCACGGGCCGGCTCGCCGCCGGCGGCGCCCGGATCGACGGACTGTGGGAGCGGTCGGCCGACGGCGAATCCTGGGACACCGACTTCGAACTCTCCTACGAGTGCGAACCCTGACCACGCGCCGGGTCGTTGCTCCCCGGCCGGGCGCGCACCCGTCGGGTCCGTACATCTCCGTGTGCACGGTATGCGTACAGCCGTACGAGAATTCGCGCGATCGGTCGAGCGTTTTCCCTTCCGCGCTCGTATAGTGACGAGCAACCTGCCGGTAAGGGGGCTGCTCGTGCTGTCCCCACGATGGTTCGAGCGAAGATGCGGGACGGGGGTGGGCGAGGTGGTCGACGTGACCGCAGCACGTCTGCGTGAACTCGCGGGCCCGGACCCCTATCGGGACAACGCATTCCGGGTGGTGAACGTCGCGACCGACGCCGATCGGCGAACGTTGCGGGATCGTCGCCGAGTTGTGCTCGCCGCCTTGGCCGCCGGTGCCGACACCGATCTCGACCATACGCTCCACGTCGACACCGACCGTGCCCGAGCCGCTTTCGACCTCCTGCTCGGCGACCCGCGGCGCCGGATCGCCGACGAGGTGTTGTGGACGTGGGGTACCCCGCCGGGGCGCTGCGGCTGCGCTCCGGATGCGCACGCCGCCCACGACGCGGCGATCTCCGCACACCGCTTCGCCCTGGCCGAACACGCCACACCCGGCGCGAGTACCACGGTGCACTGGCGGGAGGCGGCCAGATCCTGGGACGCGGCACTGCGCAGCGCCGGTTTCACCGAGCACATCCGGAGCCGGATAGCAGATCTGGACGACCCGCGGCTCGGCGAATCGGTGCTCACCGTCCTGATCGACGAACTACCCCTCGTACTGGTGAAACCGGTACTGGGACTGGCGGTTTCGCACCCGGAGTGGCAACGGGACCTCTACGACGTGGTACGCGAGTGGCCGATGCCCGATCCGGTCCGCGACCGGCTGATGGAACAACTCGCGACCCCCATCCGCGACAGCACGATCACCGCACTGGACGCCGCCTACGAGATGTTCGAACTGGGCGACTTCCGCACCGCCGCGCAGCGCGTCGAGAACACGATCGCCCCCGCCACTCGGGAACTGGAAGCCCTGCTCCCGGCCGCCCGCCACCCCCGGACCGCGGTGATCCGCGACCGCGCCGCCACGCTGCTCGGCAAATGCGCGCATCGCCTGGTCTCACGCTCCCCGCACCCGCGACAGGTCGCAGGCCTGTCCCAGCGCCGGGACAATCTCGGCCACGCCGCCGACTGGCTGCGCATCGCGCTGGAACTCGTCGCCGAACCCGACGCCGCCGAGCGGTTGCGCACCCAATTGGCCGATGTGGAAGCCGAACTCGCGGAAACCGGCCGCACCCTGGACCGACTCGCCATGCCCGCGAAGCCCCTACCCCTGACACCGGATCCGGCGCGCCGGCCGGCCACCCTGCCACCGGTCGGCCGCCAACGCCTACCGGTGATGACGACGGCCAGGCGCCTCCCCAGCCTGACCAACCTACGGCCACCGTTCCGCCCCAGCCTTCTCATCGTCGGAGTGACCGTGATTCTCGGCTTCTCGATCCTGGTACTCGCCCGCTGCTCCTCCCCGCAGCCCGACCACCGCTCCCTCCCCACCCCCATCGGATCGGTGACCCGAATCCCCGCCCCGCCCACCACAACCAGCGCCTACCGCATCGCCCCCCAGGGCCGTGCCTCATGAGCCTCCTGACCCGCGCCCGAGCAGTACTACGTGCCGCCGCCGTCGCCGCCATAGCACCACTGGACCCACCCGCCCCGGTGGCGGTGCCGCAACAGGCTGTGGCGCCTGAGGCGACGATCACGCCCGAGGCGACGATCACGCCCGAGGCGACGATCACGCCCGAGGCGACGACAGCATCCGCGCAGCGCGCGGATGCGTCGTCGGCCGAAGCTGTGTCGGCCGAAGCTGTGTCGGCCGAAGCTGTGTCGGCCGAAGCTGTGTCGGCCGAAGCTGTGTCGGCCGAAGCTGTGTCGGCCGAAGCTGTGTCGGCCGAAGCTGTGTCGGCCGAAGCTGTGTCGGCCGAAGCTGTGTCGGCCGAAGCTGTGTCGGCCGAAGCTGTGTCGGCCGAAGCTGTGTCGGCCGAAGCTGTGTCGGCCGAAGCTGTGTCGGCCGAAGCTGTGTCGGGCGAAGCTGTGTCGGGCGAAGCTGTGTCGGGCGAAGCTGTGTCGGGCGAAGCTGTGTCGGGCGAAGCTGTGTCGGGCGAAGCTGTGTCGGGCGAAGCGAAGGTGGTCGAAAAGGGCTCGGGGGCAGCGGGTTCGGAGGTGACTTCGGGTCGGTGTGGGTCGGGTTCGTCGGGGGAACGGGTGGACGAGCGGGCGCTGGCGGAGGCAGCGACCAATCTGTGGCGGGCCGAGCGGAAGCTGCGGGCGGCGGAGCAGTCGAATACCGTGCGGCAGGTCGGGCGCTATCTGACGCGGTCCCGGAACGCCTTCGCGGCGGCCGCGCTCGAGATCCAGGACTACGACGGTGAGCGCTTCCATCCCGGCCGCGACCTCGAGGTGCTCGACTATCAGGAAGACCCGGAAGTCGGTGCGGAAACTGTGATCTCGACAGTGCGGCCTACGATCTATTTCCGCGACAGGCATATTCAGCGAGGGCAGGTGATCGTCGGTATCCCGCCGGGCGACCGGACCGGCGGTGCCGAACCGGAGGGAGGCCGGAATCCGTGAGCGACACCATCGACGTCGGAATTGATCTGGGCACCACCAACAGTGCGGTGGCCGTCGCCGCCGGTGGCCGGGTCACAGTCGTCAAGAACAACGACAATGCCGACACCACACCGTCGGCGGTCTGGCTGCCCCGGGCCGATACGGTCTACGTCGGGCAGCGGGCACGTAAACGTGCCGAGACCGATCCGGACAACACCGCCACCGAGTTCAAGCAGTTGATGGGTTACGAGGGCACGGCGATGCGGTTCGTCCGCGCCGAGGTCGAACTCAATCCGGAGCAGCTCTCGGCCGAGGTGCTGAAGTCGTTGCGGCACAACGTGGCGAGCGCGCTCGGTGAACCGCCCGACGCGGCCGTCATCACCGTGCCGGCCGCGTTCGCGCTGAATCAGCGCAACGCCACCCTGCGCGCGGCGGAACTGGCCGGGCTCGGCAAGGGCTGTCCGTTGGTGCAGGAGCCGGTCGCGGCGGCGTTCGCGTTCGGCTTGCGGGAGCAGGCCGGCCGCGGTCGCTGGCTGGTGTTCGACTTCGGCGGCGGCACATTCGACGCCGCCGTGCTGTATCGCGACGACGAGGAACTCCAGGTACTGCACCACGCCGGTGATCGCAGCCTGGGCGGCAAGCTGATCGACTGGGCACTGGTGGACCGGGTGCTGGCCCCGGCCGTCGCCCAGGAACTGGGACTGAAGGATTTCACCCGATCCGTCCGCCGCTGGCGGGGCAACTTCGCCCGGCTGAAGGCGGCCGCGGAACAGGCGAAGATCGACCTCTCGCAGAACGAATCGGCCGAACTCATCATCGAATTGGTGGTGGACGGGCAGGAGGAGACCTTCGAGGTCACGCTGCCGCGCGAGGCCCTCGACGTCGTCGCCGAGCCGTTCTATGTGCGCGCGATCGAGCTGGCCAAGTCGGCGCTGGCGGAATCCGATCTGCAGACCGAACATCTGGACCGGGTGCTGCTGGTCGGCGGCACGACACTGGCCCCGGGACTGCGGGAACGGCTGGCGGATCCGGTGATCGGCCTCGGCGCGCCACTGGATTTCAGCGCCGACCCGACCACCGTGGTCGCACACGGCGCCGCGCTGTTCGCGAGCACCGTCCGGCGCCCGCGCCGCTCCGCCCCGGCCCGCAGGCCCGGTGGTTTCGCACTGGAGATGACCCACGAGCCGACCGTGACCGTGA
Source organism: Nocardia sp. BMG111209 (assembly GCF_000381925.1). Classification (NCBI taxonomy): domain Bacteria; kingdom Bacillati; phylum Actinomycetota; class Actinomycetes; order Mycobacteriales; family Nocardiaceae; genus Nocardia; species Nocardia sp. BMG111209. The sequence continues at coordinate 442,392 of NZ_KB907308.1, read as the reverse complement.
CCGATCCGGTGGTGGCCGGCCGCGTGCACGGCGATCCGGTCGGTCCCTGGGCGAAATACGCGGTGGAACTGGGCAATCCGGACGCTCGCCCGCCGTTCCGCTCGGGTCGGATCGCGCTGAACGCCAACGGCGCCTTCACTTGTGAGGTCGACATCGATCCGCGGCAGACCTCCCGATTCCGGGTCGCACTGTTCGACGGATCCGGCACCGAATGTTCGCTGGAACCCGGCACTTTCACCATCACCCACCGCGCCGGCCCGGAGTTCGAGGGTGTCCGTCTCGCCGATTCGCTCGGCGTGCAGCATGCCGACGGGGGATTCTCGGTGGTCGTGCGCAAGGGGGTGACGCTGCCCGCGCTCGGGCACCGGACCTTCAAGACCTCCGGGGCGCTGCGCCGCACCGAACTGGATGCGGTGCTGCGTATTCCGGTCGCGGAGGGGGAGCGCAGCCGGGGCGAGCGCAATCGGCAGGTGGGCATGCTGGAGGTGCGCTCGGCCGATATCACCGTCGATCTGCCGATGGGCAGTGACGTGGAGGTCACCTTCGAGATCGACGTCTCCGGGATGGTCTCGGTGGTCGCCGACGTACCCGCCGTCGAGATCCAGACGGATGCGGTGATCAATCTCGACGGTGTCGCGGCCCCGACCCCGCCGCAACTGCGGGAACAACTGCGCGAGATCGAGCAGCGGCTGTTCCTGCTCCGCAACTCCGCGCATCTGGCGCCGCAGGCCGAACAACTGCTGCAGACCTTCGACCGCCAGGGCACGCTGACCACGGCCCACGAACAGGTCGCCGCCTCCGACACCAGCCCCGACGCGGCCGTCGCCGCCGAGGACCGCCTGCGCGACGCGCACGCCGAACTGGACGACGTCGCCGATGCGCTGGCGGTGCCGGAACTGGTTCGCGACCTCGACGAGCGACTCGGTTACGTCGAGATGCGGGTCCACCAGATCGGTACCGAACGGGATCGGCATCGGCTCACCGACCTGCGGGCCCGAGCCGAGGACGCCATCGAGACGCGCAACTCCAAAGCGCTGCGCAAACAGCTCGACGAGGCCTCGGAGTACCACGTCGATCTGGTCCGCCGTTCGCCGGATTTCCCGGTGGTGCTGTTCCACAGCCTGGAGGACGCGCTGCGATCGACGCCGGAGGCGGCCGGTCTGCTGCGCGAGGGCGGCCGCGTCATCGCCGCCGGGGAACATTGGCAACTGACCCTGATCAACCACCGGTTGTTGTTGCTGCTGCCCCCGAACCTGCGTGACCCGGCGATCGGCATCCTCTGATCGGTTCAGGCGCGCGGATGCGCCTGGTCGTGCACCTTCTTGAGCCGCTCGATGGACACATGGGTGTAGAGCTGGGTGGTGGCCATGCTGGCATGCCCGAGCACCTCCTGCACGATCCGCAGGTCGGCGCCGCCCTCCAGCAGATGCGTGGCGGCGGTGTGCCGTAGACCGTGCGGCCCCATATCGGGCGCGCCCGGTATCGCGGCCACCACCTCGTGCACGACGGTCCGCGCCTGCCGCTGATCGAGCCGGCCGCCGCGCCGCCCCAGCAGCAACGCCGGGCCGGATCGCGCGCCGGCGAGGATCGGCCGGCCGTGCCGCAGCCAGGCGACCAGGGCGTCCTCGGCCGGCACCCCGAACGGCACCATCCGTTGTTTGCCACCCTTGCCCAGCACCCGCACCAGCCGCCGTTCCCGATCGACGTCGTCGAGGTCGAGGCCGCACAGCTCGCTGACCCGAATCCCCGTCGCGTACAACATCTCCACGATCAGCCGATCCCGCAGTGCCATCGGATCCTGCTGCGCCGCACCGGATTCCGCGGCCGACATGGCCTCCCTGGCCTGCTCCCGGCCCAGCACCGCCGGCAGTGTCCGGTGCGGTCGCGCCGCCGCCAGCCGTGGCCCCGGATCCACCGCGACGCGCCCGGTGCGATGCAGCCACGCGGTGAACGTGCGCGCCGACGACGCCCGGCGCGCCATCGTGGCGCGCGCTGCTCCGCCCTTCGAGAGCACCGCCAGCCACGACCGCAATCCCGCGAGGTCGATCTGCGCCACCTCGAAATCGTCGCGCTCCGTTCGCAATTGCAGCAACAACGACCGTGCGTCCCCCAGATAGGCCCGCACCGTGTGGTCCGACCGGTTCCGCCCCAGCAGCAGATGCTGCCCGTACTCCTCGAGCAACGACTCCAGTTCGCCGGGCAACTCCTCCATCCGACCACCGTCCCCCGCCGTTGCCGGACCCGCAAGTCTCCGCGCCGAAAGCCTGTCGCCCCTGGCCTGCACCGGCCGCCGCGATGCGTGGTCCGGGTCGCCGCCCGAGACCGAGCCCTCGTGACCGCAGGGTAGCGGCGAGCCCGACCCACTCGTGCCGCCCTGCGACACAGGCCATTTGCCCGAGACCGTCGCCGCCCCGGCCGGGCAGCGTCGTGCACGGTCGCTCGAACAGCCCGGAGGTGACCTGCTCCGCACCGGTTCGGCCGACCGGAGGTGTGTGGTGTTGGCGATGTACTCGGATCATCGGACGAGCCTTTCGGTGCGGGTGAGACGGAACCAGCCGGAGGGGTCGGAGCCCACGAGGCCCGCCAATTCGAGGGCCGGGAGGGCGGCGCGAACCGTGGCCAGCGGCAGTCCCGAATCGGCGGCCAGATGGGCCGGCAGCCGGGAGCCGACCTGAGGGAGGGCGGCGTAGACCAGACCTTCGTCACCGTCGGGGGTTTCGTCGGCGGCCACGGCTCGGTCGGGCACCGCCAGGCGCAGGGGCCCGGTCTCGTCGACGACCTCCTCCGCGCGGGTGACGAGCAGGGCCTCGCCCTCCCGGATCATGCGGTGACAGCCCACAGACGCGGCGGAGGTGACCGGACCCGGCACCGCCAGGGCCGGACGGCCCAGGCGGCGAGCCCATTTCACGGTGTTGCGGGCGCCGCTGCGCATACCGGCCTCGACCACCAGAACCCCGTCCGACAGGGCGGCGATCAGCCGGTTGCGAGCCAGGAAATGATGTTTGTGCGCGGTGGTGCCGGGCGGATATTCGCTGACCACCAGCCCGTACTCGGCGATCTCGGCGAGCAGTCGCTCGTGCTGCGCCGGATACGGCCGGTCCACACCGCAGCCGAGCACCGCGACGGTCGTGCCGCCGGCGGCGAGGGCGGCGCGGTGGGCGGTGCCGTCGATGCCGAAGGCCGCGCCGGACACGATGGTCCAGCCCTGGCCGGCCAGATCGCCCGCGATATCGGCGGCCACCTGTTCGCCGTAGCCGCTGCTGCATCGGGCACCCACCACCGCGAGCGCCTGCTCGGTGGCATCCGGCAGCGACAGCGGCCCGCGGACCCACAGCACCAGCGGGACGGCGGCGCTCCGGTCCCGGGTCGCGTCCAGCTGACCGAGCGCCAGCATCCGCCAGCTCGGCCACTCCACATCGTCCGGGGTGAGCGCCCGGCCGCCGAGCCGGGCGACGAGATCCAGATCCCGTTCCGCGCAATCGGTTCCGCGCCGCAGTTCGGTGGCGCTCCGCAACGACTCCGGCAGATCGCACTCGCGTACCGCGCGAGCGGCCTCCGTCACGCCGATGCGGTCGATCAGCGCGGACAGCGCCGGGCACGGGCCCTCGACCACGCGCGACAGGTACACCCACGCCAGCCGCCGGGCGTCGGCATCATCGGTCATGCCACACCCCGCTGCCGGAAGTTCAACGCCTGCAGCACATCCTGAACGGCCGGCACCTCGCCGCCGCGCAGATCGCACATGGTCCAGGCGACCCGGATCGCCCGGTCGGCGCCGCGGGCCGACATCCGGCCGTGCCGCAGCGCGTTCTCCACCGGTGCGAGCGATTCGCGGGGCAGCCGGAACCGCTGGCGCAGAACATGTCCCGGCACCTCGGCATTGGTGGACCAGCCGTACTCGCGCCAGCGCGCCACGGCCGCGGCGCGGGCCGCCGCGACCCGCTCCCGCACCACCTCGCTGCTCTCGGCCTCCTGTGCGGCGAAGGCCCCGGCGGCCTGACCGTACATCTGCACCCAGATGTCGATGCGATCCATCAGCGGACCGGACAGCTTGCCGAGATACCGGCGGCGGGCGAGCGGAGCGCAGATGCAGTCGACGTCGCGGGCCGGGGCGCACGGGCACGGATTCGCGGCCAGGATCAGCTGGAACCGGGCCGGATAGCGAGCGACGCCGTCGCGGCGCGCGATGCGGATCTCGCCCTCCTCCAACGGGGTTCGCAACGCCTCCAGCACCTTCGTGCTGATCTCCGCGCACTCGTCGAGGAACAGCACCCCCCGATGCGCCCGGCTGACCGCCCCCGGCCGCGCCGAACCGGTTCCGCCGCCGACCATGGCGCTGACCGAGGTCGAATGATGCGGGGCGACGAACGGCGGCGCGGTGATCAACGGATGCTCACCGGAGAGCGTGCCGGCCACCGAATGGATCGCGGTGACCTCCAGCGACTCGGTCTCCGTCAGTGGCGGGAGCAGACTCGGAAGGCGTTGTGCCAGCATGGTTTTGCCGATACCGGGCGGTCCGGTGAGCAGCAGGTGGTGGCCACCGGCCGCGGCCACTTCCAGTGCCCAGCGCGCCTCGTTCTGGCCCACCACCTCGCTGAGGTCGCCACCGGTCCGCTCGGCCGGTGGCAGCAACCCTTCCGGCCGGTGCAATTCGCCGTCACCGCGGAGCCAGTCGATCAGCTCGCGCAGGGTGGCCGCGCCCAGTACGGCGATGCCGTCGACCAGACCGGCCTCCATCAGCGCGCATTCCGGCACCACCGCGGTGGTGCGGCCCGCTTTACGGGCGGCGAGCACCGCGGGCAGGACGCCGCGTACCCGGCGCACCCGGCCGTCGAGCGCCAATTCGCCGAGCAGTACGGTCCCCGACAGTCGTTTCGCCGGGACCGAATCGCCGGCGTCGAGTACCGCGGCGGCGAGGGCCAGGTCGTACACGCTGCCGACCTTCGGCAGGGTGGCCGGGGACAACGCGAGGATGACCCGGCCGTCGGGCCACTTCTCCCCGGAATTCGCCACCGCCGCGCGGACGCGGTCGCGCGACTCCTGCAACGTGGTGTCCGGCAGCCCGACCAGATGTATCGAGGGCAGGCCCTGCCCCACGTCGGCCTCGATCTCCACCAGCTGGCCGTCCACCCCGGTGACCGCGACCGAATGCGCCCGGCCCAGCGCCATCAGAACACCGCCCGCAGGTGGTCGACGGTCGGCTCGCCCCGCGGCGGCACGAGGACCGAGACCACGTCGAAGCGGATGCGCAGCCACGGTCCGTCCTGTTCGTTCAACCACAGCAGGGCCAGCCTGCGGATGCGCTGCTGTTTCGTGAACGTGACCGCCTCCGCCGGCACCCCGAACCCCAGCCCGGTCCGGGTCTTCACCTCCACGAAGGCGGTGACCTCGCCGTCGCGCGCGATCACATCCAGTTCGCCGTACCGGCACCGCCAGTTGCGCGCGATGATCTCCATCCCGGCCTCGCGCAGAAATCGCGCCGCCAGCTCTTCCCCGTGTGCGCCGAGCGCCAGATTGTGTGCCACCCGCCCAGGCTGCGCGTCCGGCCGTCGCGCACCGAGTACGCGACCTGGGCGAACGGTTACCCTGTGGAGTATTGCCGGCTTGTGGATAAAGCGGCTCCGACCACCCCGTTTATGCCGTCGTACCGGGTCTGCGTACACTGATCCCGCGGTCCGCTCGGCGGGCCGACTTCGCGCGTCCGGCGCACAGTGCCGTCGGCTGGTCCCGTCCCCACGGGTCCGGCGGCCGCGGACGCCAGGGCAGAGGTCGTAGTGATCCCTGCATCAACCGGCAACGAAAGGCGGGAACGCAGCAATGGCTGTCGTGACCATGAAGCAGCTGCTCGACAGCGGCGCACACTTCGGGCACCAGACTCGTCGGTGGAACCCGAAGATGAAGCGGTTCATCATCACCGACCGCAACGGCATCTACATCATCGACCTGCAGCAGACGCTGACCTACATCGACAAGGCGTACGAGTTCGTCAAGGAAACCGTCGCCCACGGTGGGACCGTGCTGTTCGTCGGCACCAAGAAGCAGGCGCAGGAGTCCATCGCCGCCGAGGCGACCCGCGTCGGCATGCCCTATGTGAACCAGCGCTGGCTGGGCGGCATGCTCACCAACTTCTCGACCGTCCACAAGCGGCTGCAGCGCCTGAAGGAACTCGAGGCGATGGAGCAGACCGGTGGTTTCGAGGGCCGCACCAAGAAGGAAATCCTCATGCTCACGCGTGAGAAGACCAAGCTGGAGCGTACCCTCGGCGGTATCCGCGACATGCAGAAGGTGCCCTCGGCCATCTGGGTCGTCGACACCAACAAGGAGCACATCGCGGTCGGCGAGGCTCGCAAGCTGAACATCCCGGTCATCGCGATCCTGGATACCAACTGCGACCCCGACCTGGTCGATTACCCGATCCCGGGTAACGACGACGCGATCCGCTCGGCCGCGCTGCTGACCAAGGTCGTCGCCTCCGCGGTCGCCGAGGGTGTGCAGGCCCGCGCCGCGCGCGCCTCCGGCGATACCAAGCCGGAAGCCGGCGCCGCCGGTGAGCCGCTCGCCGAGTGGGAGCAGGAACTGCTGGCTCAGGCCACCCCGGCTCCCGAGGCCGCTGCGGCTCCCGAGGCTGCTCCGGCTCCCGAGGCCACCGCGGCTCCCGAGGCTGCTCCGGCTGCGGAAGCCGCTCCGGCCGCCGAAGAGCCGGCCTCGGCCGCCGAGTAAGCGGCAGTCGCCACCGCGACTTTGTTCACCGTGCCGGCCCTTCCTGTTAGGAAGTGGTCGGCATGGTGTTGTTCGAAGGACCCGAAACCTACAAGGAGGCTCGCCAGGATGGCGAACTACACCGCCGCCGATGTGAAGCGGCTCCGTGAGCTGACCGGCTCCGGCATGATGGACTGCAAGAAGGCGCTGGAGGAGACCGACGGCGATTTCGAGAAGGCCGTCGAGGTGCTCCGCATCAAGGGCGCCAAGGACGTGGGCAAGCGCGCCGAGCGCGCCACCGCCGAGGGCCTGGTCGCCGCGCAGAACGGCGTGATGATCGAGCTCAACTCCGAGACCGACTTCGTCGCGAAGAACGACGAGTTCCAGAACGTCGCCGGCGATATCGTCGACGCCGCTTCCAAGGTCCACCCCACGGACCTCGACGCGCTGAAGGCCGTCGACGTCAACGGCAGGACCGCCGACCAGGTCGTGCAGGAACTCGCCGCGAAGATCGGCGAGAAGCTGGAACTGCGTCGTGTCGTCTCGTTCGACGGCCCGGTCGCGACCTACCTGCACAAGCGTTCCTCGGACCTGCCGCCGGCCGTCGGCGTGCTGGTCGAGTACCAGGGCTCCGGCGATGCGGCCGGTGAGGCCGCGCGTGCCGCCGCCATGCAGATCGCCGCGCTGAAGGCCAAGTACGTGACGCGCGACGAGGTGCCCGCCGACGTGGTCGAGAAGGAGCGCAGCATCGCCGAGGCGACCGCTCGCGAGGAGGGCAAGCCGGAAGGTGCGCTCCCGAAGATCGTCGAGGGCCGCGTCAACGGCTTCTACAAGGACGTCGTCCTGCTGGAGCAGGCGTCGGTCACCGACAGCAAGAAGACCGTGAAGCAGCTGCTGGACGAGGCCGGTGTCACCGTGACCCGCTTCGCGCGGTTCGAGGTCGGCCAGGCCTGATCCGGCCTGCTCCTGGAAGCCGAAAGGCCCCCGGTGCAACGACTTTCGTTGCGCCGGGGGCCTTTTTCGCAGTACTACCCGGTGTGGCCGGACAGGTTGTAGACCGTCGCGTTGCCGACCTGCTGCGGGGTGAAGGTGGCCGTCACCCAGTCGCTGATGTCGGTGTGCTGGTTGCGGCCGAACCCGCCACCACCGTTCCCCGGGGTGCCGTTGCCCGGCATACCGTTGCCGGTCCGGCTGTTGCCCGCGGTGCCGTTGCCCGCTCCGGCGTTACCCGGCGTGACGTTGTTGCCGGGCGTGCTGTTGCCGGTCCGGCCGTTGCCTGCGGTGCCGTTGCCCGCCGTCCCGTTGCCGGTTCCGGCGTTACCGGTGGTCCCGTTCCGGTCCCGGCCCGCACCACCGTTGCCGGTTCCGTTGTCACCCGGAGTCGTGCCCCGGGTGTCCGGCACACCGCCGCCGTTCCCGCCACGCGCGCCCTGGTTGGAGACGATGTAGTAGGTCACCTTCCCCGCCTGCACATCGGCCTGGAACTGCGCCAGCGTCGGCGTCGGATCGCTGCCGGAGAAGCCGCCGATCGCCATCACCGACTTACCGCTCTCGATCTCCAGGCCCGCCGCCGCGGAGGATCCGTTGATCGCCGCCGCCCAGGTGGAGTTCGTCGCCCCGAGCAGCGCGGACAACTGCGGATTCGACTGCGACTGCCCGAACCCGCCGAAGCCGTCGCGACCACCCGCACGGGCCGGGCCCACGGTCGGCCCGCCGCCGGAGTGCGCTGTCCCGATGGTGGCCAGCGAATAGGCCCCCTGACCCGCGAGGCTGCCCAACAGGCCCAGCGCGAGCGCCGCGGTGGCGATCCGCCGCGATCCGCCGCGCTCCCAGGGCATCGCGAGCAGCGCCGCGGCGAACAGCGTGACCAGCAGGATCACCCACCGCAGTTCCGGATACCAGCCGGCATTGCGGTGCAGCAACACGAAGCTCCAGACGCCCGTGAGCGCGATCAGCGCGGCGAGACCGAGCCGCCCGAACACGGTGTGCCGGTTGATCCACATCTCGTGAACGCCGATCGCGAACATCCCGGCGACCGCGGGCGCGATGGACAGCGTGTAGTACGGATGGGCCAGATTCTTCATGTAGCTGAGCACGAGACCGTCCACGAGCACCCAGCCGCCGAAGACGATCGCCCCCGCCCGGACCAGATCGGTGCGCGGTGCGCGCCGCCGGGCGATCAGCACCAGCACCAGGGCCAGCACCGCCGCGGGCAGCAGCCAGCCGATCTCGAAGCCGAATTCACCGGTGAACAGTCGCTCCACGCCGCGAACCTGATTGCCGCCGAAGCCCCCGCCACCCCGTCCGGCCGGCGCGGGAACCGCCGTCGCGGCCGGACCGGCCGCACCCGGCACCTGCGTCGTGGTCGCGGGCGGCGTCGCACCCCGTCCGCCGCCACCGCGGTTGCGGCCCAGGATCCGGGCGAACCCGTTGTAGCCGAGCACCAGATTCATGAAGTTGTTGTCGGTCGAGCCCGCGAGATAGGGACGGCTCGAGGCGGGCCACAGCAGCGTCAGCACCACGTACCATCCCGCGGACGCGAGCATCGCGATCAGCGCGGCGCCGAGTTGCAGGAGCCGGGTGCGGATCGGATTGGGTGCGGCGACCAGATAGGCCAGCCCCAGGGCGGGCAGCACCATCACGCCTTCCAGCATCTTGGCCAGGAACGCGAAGCCCAGGGCCACCCCGGCCAGGACGAGCCACAGCGTCGACGCGCGTTGCAGCGCCCGCACGGTGGCGTAGGCGCCGGCCGTCATCAGCAGCACCATCGCGGCGTCGGGATTGTTGAACCGGAACATCAGCGCCGCGACCGGGATCAGCGCCAGCGCGGCCCCGGCGAGCAGGCCGGTGTAGTGACTGCCGGTGATCCGCCGGATCGCGCCGTACACCAGCGCCACCGCGGCCACTGCCATCAGCGCCTGCGGTATCAGCATGGAGGCGCTGGAGAAGCCGAAGATCCGCCCGGACAGGCCCATCACCCATTGCGACACCGGTGGCTTGTCGACCGTGATGAAGTTCCCGGCGTCCAGCGAGCCGAACAGCAGGGCCTCCCAGTTCCGGGATCCGGCCCAGGCGGCGCCGGCGTAGAACTGGTTGCCCATCCCGTTGATGGTGATGTTCCAGAGGTACATCACCGCCGTTGCGATCAGCAGAGCGGCGAGGCCGGCGCGTTCGACAGTTTTGCCGCTCCGGCCGGGAGCGCGGGGGGCCGCGGGTTGCGGCGGCACCGTCGAGGTGTCCAGTGAGGCGATCACGGTCTCCATTCAGCCCGGCGCAGCGGTGAGGTCCCTGTGAGCGACCGGTGAGCTTGCCCGGGATCGGCTTCGAGCCGACCGGACGGTTCGGTTCGGGAATTCCCGCCGTCGCGCTCTCCCGCACGGGTGCGGCAGTTGTGGGCCGATTCACGCTTCCGCCCCCGCGTAGGGCAGGATGGGTGGAGCTTTGCCGCCGTCCAGGGCCTGCGCGATATCGGATGGTGTATTCGCGTGTACACACCCCTGCCGAGGAGAAGGAGACCGATGTCCGAGCCGGAGCCGGCCCGTAAGGGCTATCGCCGAGTACTCCTCAAACTGGGCGGCGAAATGTTCGGTGGCGGCCGGGTGGGTCTCGATCCGGACGTGGTGCAGACGGTCGCCGAACAGATCGCCGAGGTGGTCTCCGGTGGCGTGCAGGTCGCGGTCGTGATCGGCGGCGGCAATTTCTTCCGCGGCGCCGAATTGGAGGAGCGCGGCATGGAACGCGCCCGCTCCGACTACATGGGCATGCTCGGCACCGTGATGAACAGCCTTGCGCTGCAAGACTTTCTGCAGCAGCAGGGCGTCGACACCCGGGTGCAGACGGCGATCACCATGGGCCAGGTCGCCGAGCCCTACATTCCGCTGCGGGCCAAGCGGCATCTGGAGAAGGGCCGGGTGGTGATCTTCGGTGCGGGCATGGGTATGCCGTACTTCTCCACGGACACCACCGCGGCGCAACGAGCCCTCGAGATCGGCGCCGAAGTGGTGCTGATGGCGAAGGCGGTCGACGGCGTCTACACCGACGATCCGAAGACCAATCCGAATGCGGAGATGTTTTCCGAGGTCACCCACAAAGAAGTCATCGAGCGGGGCCTGAAGGTCGCAGATGCCACCGCGTTCAGTCTCTGTATGGACAACCAGATGCCCATGCTGGTGTTCAATCTCTTGACGAAGGGCAACATCGCCCGCGCGGTGGCCGGTGAGAAGATCGGCACACTGGTTCGGTCCTGAGTCCGTGCCGGGCTCGCCCGGGAATTGTGCGCCGGGCGCGCCCGATACCCGGGATCGACACGACGAACGCTGTGGAGGAAACGGTCGTGATTGAAGAAGCACTCTTCGACGCCGAGGAGAAGATGGAGAAGGCCGTCTCGGTGGCGAAGGACGACCTCGGTTCCATCCGGACCGGTCGCGCGAATCCGGGCATGTTCTCCAGGGTCGTCGTCGACTACTACGGATCCCCGACGCCGGTCACGCAGATGTCCAGCATCACGGTGCCGGAACCGCGGATGGTCGTCATCAAGCCGTACGAGCAGGGCCAGTTGCGCGCGATCGAGACCGCGATCCGCAACTCGGACCTCGGCGTCAACCCCACCAACGACGGTCAGATCATCCGCGTGCTCGTCCCGCAGCTGACCGAGGAGCGGCGCCGCGAGCTGGTGAAGCAGGCCAAGGGCAAGGGCGAGGACGCGAAGATCGCCATCCGCAACGTCCGCCGCAAGGCGATGGACGAACTCGGCCGCATCCAGAAGGACGGCGAGGCCGGCGAGGACGAGGTCGGTCGCGCCGAGAAGGAACTCGACAAAACCACCGCCAAGTACGTCGCGAGTATCGACGACCTGGTGAAGCACAAGGAATCTGAACTGCTCGAGGTCTGACCGGTAATACCGGTCGACCGGGGGGATTGCGGGACGAAATGGACGACAGGTGAGCGACGGGACAATCGTGGCCGATGAAGCCGCGGCCGGTCAGCCGGCAGCCGAGACGACCGGAGACGACACCGTAGTGGACGCGACGGCCGCGCCCTCCGGGCAGCCGACCTCGCGCGCCGGCCGGAACTTACCCGCCGCGCTGTCGGTGGGCATGTTCCTGGGCCTGTCGCTGATCGCGATCCTGCTGTGGGCGCCCCGGGTGCTGGTCGGCGTGATCGCGGTGGCGATCGCCGTCGCCACCTGGGAGGTCGCGAAACGCCTGCGCGAGGCCGACGTGCTGGTGCCGCGCATCCCGTTACTGGTCGGCGGTCAGGCGATCGTGTGGCTGGCCTGGCCGTACGGCACCCAGGGCGTGGCCGGGGCCTTCGGGGCCACGGCACTGGTGTGCATGGCGTGGCGGCTGTTCGATCACGGTCTGGCCGCCACTCCGCGAAACTTCCTGCGCGACACCGCGATCGCGATCTTCGTGGTGTCCTGGATCCCGCTGCTGGCGTCGTTCGCGGTGCTGCTGCTGTCCGAGCCGCGCGGCAACCTGCGGGTGCTGACGTTCATGATCCTCGTGGTCTGCTCCGATGTCGGCGGCTACGCGGCGGGGGTGCTGTTCGGCCGGCACCCGATGGTCCCGGCGATCAGCCCGAAGAAGTCCTGGGAGGGCTTCGGCGGTTCGCTGGTGTTCTGCGTGATCGGCGGCCTGCTGACCGTCACCCTGCTGATCCAGGCCAACTCCTGGGTCGGCGTGGTGCTGGGCGCGGGCCTGGTCTTCGTCGCCACCTGCGGTGACCTGATCGAATCGCAGATCAAGCGGGAACTGGGCATCAAGGACATGGGCACGCTGCTGCCGGGGCACGGCGGCATCATGGATCGGCTCGATTCGATGCTGCCCTCGGCCTTCGTGGCCTGGCTGGTGTTCACCGCGCTGCTCTGAACGCGATCAGCCCTTCTTGACGACCCGGCGCAACTGCAGGATCCGCCACCCGCCCACGAGCCCCATGAGCAGCGCCCCGGCGATGCCGGACAGCAGGATCGTGACCCCGAGCGGCAGCGTCAGGGTCCAGAAGAACAGCGCGATCCGGGTCTTGTCCGGATTCTGCAGGATGAAGATCAACAGCAGCACGCCGAGCACGGCGGCGGCCACCAGGGCGGTCCAGGTGAAACCGGTCCGGGTGGCGAGATTCGGAGTGGGCGCAGCGGTCTCGGGTGCCACCGGAGCGGTCTCCGGCGCGGTGACGGGCTGCGGCGTGGCGGATGTCCCGGAATCGGGGACGGTGTCGGGGGAGGTTTCGGCAGGTGCGTCGCCCGGGGCCCGTTCCGGTCCCGGCGCGGGTGCGGCGTTGCTGGTCATATCCGACGATTTACCGCTGGCCGCGGTTCCATGCACGCGACGGCCCACCGATCCGGAGATCGGTGGGCCGTGCCGGGTTCAGCTGGTGAGGAAATCGTCGATCAGCGCCGCCAGTTCGACCGGCCGATCGCCCTGGACCGAATGCCCGGCCTCCGCGACGACCACGACCCGGGCCTCGGGCTGCCGTCGCAGCAACTCCGCCACATCATCGTCGTCGACGACCGGTGACCGGCCGCCGCGCACCAGCAGCAGGGGAGCCCGCACCGCGGAGACGTCCTCCCACAGCGGCCCGAAATTCATCGTGCCGTCCGCGGTGGGCCGCAGCCGGTCGTAGCGCCACACCCAGCGCCCGTCCGCGCGGGGCCGCGCGTTGTGCAGCACGCCCCGCCGCAGCGACCGCACGGAACGCCCGGGATTGTGGGTCACCGTCCGGTCCAGGATCTCGTCGAAGGAGGCGAAGTCCGCGGGCCCGCCGACGAACGCGGCGATGGCCGCGGTCTTCCCGGGATGGTCCCCGGTGCCCGGCGTCACGTCCACGAGGACCAACCGGCGCACCAGTTCCGGATGCTGTGCCGTCAGCCGCAACGAGGTCAGACCGCCCAGCGACATGCCGACCACCGCCTCGGCCTGCGGCGCCATCGTCTCGATGACGACGGCCACCGCCGCCGCCAGCAGGTCCGGCGTGTACAGGTGATCGTCCCACCAGTCGGAGTGACCGTGTCCCGGCAGATCCACCGCGACCAGCGGCCGATTCAGCGCCAGCGCGACGGTGTCCCAGGTGTGCGCGTTCTGCGCCCCGCCGTGCAGCAGCACCAGTTCGGGCTCCCCGTCACCCCAGCGCAGCCCGCTGACCCGCCGCCCGCCACCGATATCCACGGAGAACCGCCGCACCCGCGGTGGCCCGGCCAACTCCAGCCCGGCCTCCTCCGCATTCTCGGTGAACAATCCGAATTCGTCGTAGTCCGAATAGTCCGACATTCTCGCGAGTATGCCGTGCCCCCGCCCGCCCGCGCATCCCGGTCGCCGCCATCACATGCCCGGGTGGGACACTGGAACGGTTATGACCACCCCCTTGCCGCTCGTCTTCGATGCCCCGCGCCGTGGCATGCCCCCGAGGCATCTCGCCGACCTCGATTCCGACGAGCGACGCAAGGCCGTCGAAGAACTCGGCCTCCCGAAATTCCGCGCCGACCAGATCGCCCGCCAGTACTACGGCCGCCTCCAGTCCGATCCGGCGGCGATGACCGACCTGCCCGCCCCGATCCGCGCGAAAATCGGCGAGTCCCTCTTCCCGCCGCTCCTGACCGAGGTCCGCCACGTGGTCTGCGACGCCGGCACCACCCGCAAGACCCTGTGGCGCGCCGGCGACGGCACCCTGCTCGAATCGGTCCTGATGCGCTACCCCGACCGCAACACCCTCTGCATCTCCAGCCAGGCCGGCTGCGGCATGGCCTGCCCGTTCTGCGCCACCGGCCAGGGCGGCCTGAACCGCAACCTCTCCACCGCGGAGATCGTCGACCAGGTCCGCGCCGCCGCCGCGGCCCTGCGCGACGGCGAAGTCGCCGGCGGCCCCGGCCGCCTGTCCAACATCGTCTTCATGGGCATGGGGGAGCCGCTCGCGAACTACAAGCGCGTGGTGAACGCAGTCCGCCGCATTACCTCCCCGGCCCCCGACGGCCTCGGCATCTCCCAGCGCAACGTGGTCGTCTCCACGGTCGGTCTGGCCCCCGCGATCCGCAAACTCGCCGACGAGGGCCTGTCGGTGACTCTGGCTGTCTCCCTGCACACTCCGGACGACGAGCTGCGAGACACGTTGGTACCGGTCAACAATCGCTGGTCGGTTTCCGAAGTCCTCGATGCCGCAAAGTATTACGCGGACCGGACCGGTCGCCGCATCTCGGTCGAATACGCCCTGATCCGCGATATCAACGACCAGCCTTGGCGCGCGGACATGCTGGGGCAAAAGTTGCACAAGGCGCTGGGCTCCCGCGTCCATGTGAACCTGATCCCGTTGAATCCGACTCCGGGTAGCGAGTGGGACGCGTCGCCGAAACCTGTTGAGCGGGAGTTTGTTCGGCGGGTGGAGGCCCAGGGCGTCCCGTGCACGGTCCGCGACACCCGCGGCCAGGAGATCGCCGCCGCCTGTGGGCAGCTCGCCGCCGACGGGTAGCTCGAGCGGGCATAGGTGGAAACCGTCCACAACCGGTTTCGGCGAGGGCCGCTGACGGCGAAATGCCAACGACTGCACGGTAATATTCACTCAGGCACCGGTCGGGATCTGTATGCGGTGGCCGGGCGGTCTACGAACCGCTCCACGCCCCATCCGGCCTTGGGAACAGGCTTCAGGTCGGATGGTGCATCGGTGGATCGGTCACCATGCGCACAGGCTGTTCGGTCGTTCGGGCAATGGTTCGGTAATCGTTGTCGTCGGCGAGCACGATCAAGCCTTCACGCTCGGCTGTGGCGGCGATAAGGAGGTCGATGGGGCCCGCCGAGCGGTGCTGCCCAGTGGCGGTCAGCATTTCTTGCACTTCCGCTGCGCGTTCGTGAGCTCGCTCGCTCATCGGTACCCATCCGAACAGGGTCCGGAGCAGTCGAAGCTTTTCGATACGGTCTGCCGCAGAGCGCGCCGAGTAGAGGAATTCGAGTTCCACGATCGGGCAGACGGCAATCACACCCGCGGTAATTTCTTCCGACCAAGCGGTGCGGACCTTGTCTTGCAGGATGCGGAACAGGCCCGACGTGTCGATCAGATACAGGGCTGGTGTCACCTGCGGTAGGCCGCCTTGTTGTCGAGGAACTCGGTGAAGTCGCCTGCGTCGGCCATCTCGCCGAGCCGGGCCAACGCGCGCAACCGCTCGAGGCGCTTGCCGACCTCCCGCAGGGCAGCGTTTACTGTGTCCTTCTTGGTCTTCGTCCCGAGCACCTCGGCTGCCGTAGCCAACGCTTGCTCGTCGATCTCGATCGGCGTCTTCACCATGGCCATCGTAACCACCTCCTCGGTGAGGATATCATGGACATCCAACCAAGATATCTGCGATATCCAGACTGTGGTCGTCTCCACGGTCGGCCTGGCCCTCACGATCCGCAGACTGCAGGTCAGGTCGGCGGCGACCGTGGACCGGGACTCCGGGGCGATCAGGTCGATGTCTTCGCTCAGTCGTCCGTCCGGGAGATGTGTTCGGGCCAAGGCGGTTCCGCCGAAAGAAGCGACGGCGTCGGCGTAGTGGGCCTGAGGTGGGCGAGTAGCAACGAGATCAGGTGGTCGCGCTCGACCTGATCCTTCCCGTTGCCGGAGTACACGACCTCGCGTGCGGATTTGCCTGCCAGTGGTAGGTACTCCCATGCCTCCTCGTTCATGATGCGAGCATGGCAGAGGGGTCCGACAAGAAGTCTTCTGCTCGATTGATCCCATGGATGTGCGGGGTGCCGTGCGGGGCACGCGGCCAGGAGATTGCCGCCGCCTGCGGGCAGCTCGCGGCCGAGGGGCGACGTTCAGTGGACAGGTTCGAACCGAGGCCGGCGGTTCGTGATCGGCCGGCCTCGGCTCGGGTGCGGCGGGTTATCCGAAAACCGCCTTGATCGTGATCGAACTTCCGTAGGAAGCCGAGCCGCCGTAGTAGGCGGTCGATGTCGTGCCGGGGGGTGAGGACGGGTCGATTGTTGTTCCCTGCCAATAGGTGTTGGGGGTTTTCGCCGCATCCTGTTTGGTCCAGACCGCGCGGATCTGGGGGAGTACGGTGTCGGGGACGGCGGTGTTGTAGTTGAACTGGTATCCGAGCACCCAGACGGTGTTGCTGGTGTCCACGGCCGTGGTCAGCTGGACGACCTGGTAGCCCGGTTGGGCGTAGGCGTCGACGGTTCCGCTCGCGGGGCCGAGCAGTTTGAATTGCCCGTCCTTGATCTGCGTCGTCCACGACACCGAGGCTTCGGATGTGGCCCACACGAGCGCGAAATCGGCGTTGGTCGCGATCGGATTCGTGAGGGACTCGTCACTCAAGGCGAGGATGATCTGGCCCGAGCGCGACTGCTGGCCGTAGGGCGGCTGATTGCTGCTCTTGACGCCGGTGATGGCGAAGAGGATATCGGTGCCGCCTTTCCACGTGTAGTTCGCGGACAAAGTCAGGACCAGGCGCAGATCGCCGTTGGGGCCCGTATTCGTCGAGAAGGTCCATCCCCCGTAGGAGATGTTCATCGCGGCGACATCGTCGTTGGTGAAATAGGACGGCATGCTGAAGGTCATGGCCGCTCCGGAGCTCAGCGGGATGTCGTCGCCGGTATTGTGCAGTGTCACTTCCAGAGTGGCGGTTTCCTGCACGGCGATGGTCGCGATTCCGGTCGCCTTGTTCACGACGTCCAAGGTCGCTCGTCTGGTTCTGTCCCAGGCCTTCTGGCCGGCGGCGAAGAGGGCGATCAACGCATCCTTGCCCTTGTCCGGCCGATACGGGAATCCGATCCCGAACGGCAATTGTACCGATACGCCGCTGAATTCGAATTCCGTCGCACCCTGCGGCCGCTGGTTGATGTACATGAAACGGATGAACACCACCAGTGCGAATTCCGGGTTCGGAATGTACAGGTCCAGCAGCCATCCGGCGATCGCTCCCGAGACGGGCTTCTCGAACCAGAAACTCAGTTCGAGGCCCGCGCTGGCCGACAGGCCGCCCTTCACGGAGCCGCCCGCCCACGTCCGGGGATGCACCTGGGTGCGGTCCTCGAAATCGAAGACGAGATCGGCGCCGGCGAGCAGGCCGACCACGGCGCTCACCCCGACCGAGACGCCGATGCCGAACCCGCGCAACCCCTGTGGCTGCGATACGGCCAGATCGAATTCACCGCGGTGGAGTATCTGCGCCGCGATCTCGTCGCTGAGCGGGTTGGGTTCCGGACTCTCGAACGACCCTTCCAGCGCCTTCGCGTACGCGACGCCGTCCGGGGAGGCGAGGAATTTCACGGCGTCGTCCACGGCGCGATCCAGCACCGCGCGATGTTTGTGATAGAAATCCGCGCACGCCTCGACGAGTTCGACATTGGTCGGTGTACGGCCGGGGAACAATTCGTCGTTCCCGGCCGGATACCGGCCTTGTTCGTCCAGATCGACGGCCCTCGACAAAGCATCCTCGAATGCCGCGCCGAGATGGGTGGAGTGCGACATGTTTCCTCCCGAAAAGAGACAATGACGCAGACGCCTCGTCGTGTGCAGCGGGTCGTCCGCGTCTGGGTTATGGGCGCTCTCCCGTTCGGGCAGAGCACAATTCGGAATCGCTCCGGCCCCCCGACCGTCCCCAGCTCTCCCGCATTCAGAGTACTACCGCACGATCCGCCGCACGTTCGAATGCGGCGGAGTCACCGAGCATTCACCCGCGCGTTGCTCTCGGCATCCGTCGCTTCACCGTGGACGGGAAAATGGATACCGGTCGGATTCCGGAACTGTTCACCGACTTGGATTTCGGAAACGACGAACACTCGCGCGGGGCCCGCACCGAACCCCGATACCGCGCCCCGGCTCCGGACACGCACACCGAAAAGGGCGCCGCGATGATCGCAGCGCCCTCGAAGGTGATCCGAGCACCGGTCCCGACGCGACCGGTGGCGGCATCGGATGCCGGTGCCGCCACCAGGGTCGGATATGGGTGCCCGCGGGCCGGTCAGCGCACTGCGCGACGACCCGTGACGAGGTTGACCAGGAACAACAGGATGACGGCGCCACCCAGACAGGTCAGGAAGCTGAAGATCAGCCCACCGCCTTCGACGTCGACCCCGAACAGCTTCAGCAGGAAGCCGCCGATCAGGCCGCCGACGACGCCGACGACGATGTTCAAGAAGATGCCCTGCTGCGCATCCGTTTTCATGATCTTGCTGGCGATCCATCCGGCCAAGCCGCCGATGATGATCCAGCCGATGATTCCGAGCCCGAGCACGATATCCTCCTGTCGTCGTGTCCTACCGGCCCTACCGGTACAGCACAGCGATAACCCGTCACGGCGGTGTTAATCGCGCCAATTTCTTTTGCCGCGAACTCCGCCGGACGCCGTGGAAGCTCTCTGGGTCCGATGGTACGCCGGGCCCGGTCCCGGCAACCTCACAGCAGCTCGGGCTCGTGGTCGCCCCGGTGGCCCCCGCCGCCTCGCGGTGGTATGTCTCGGCACATGACACTCCAGCTGTGGCTGATTGCCGTCGTGGCGATCGTCGGCAACCTCACCACCGTCGTCAGCGGGCTGCTCAGCGGCCGGCACACCATGCGGCTGGCGTTACGCATCCGCGACATCGATCGGCGCGACGCCCGGCAGGGCAGATACGAGGACGCCTGTGTGCAGTTCCTGTCCGCCGCGCGGGTACTGCGCTCGCCGCAGGACGGCGAGTCCGTGTCCCAGGAGACGGCGCTGGCGGAACTGCGGCGGGCCGCGACGCGGATCGAACTGTACGGCCCGAAGGCGTCCAGCACGGCGGTGCTCACGGCGCTGGACCGGATCGAGCGGCTGCAGCAATTGCGGGACGGTCAGCCGAGCGGTAAGGAGGTGGCGGAGGCGCAGAGCCGGTGCGACGGGGCACTGGACGCCGCGCGCTCGGTGCTGGCCGTGGATCTCGGCGACGCGAAGTAGCCGATCACGCGTCCGGCAACGTTGCCAGGCAGCTGGCGGCGGGCGGCAGGGTATCGGCCAGGAAGACCGTCTGCGCCATCATCCGATAGCCGGACATCCGTTCGCGGAACACCTCGATCGACTCCTCCGGATGGACGGAGTCGATCACCGCGTGCGGGCCGACGGCGTTGAACTGATGGCTGGTGCCGCGCGGGATCTGCATATCGACGAACGAGCACGGCGGCACGATCAGGTTGTGGCGGATCCGGTGGACGCCGGGCGGGGTGTCGGGCAGGTCGTCGGCGAACACCTCGGGCCGGAACGGGGTCACGCCCTCGACGTGGGTGATCTCGAAGGGGGACAGGCTGCCGACCCGGATCCGGGTGTCCGGTCCGGTCATCATGCGGACGAAGCGCAGCCCGGTGTGCAGATGCATGCGCGAGCAGATGTCGCGCTCGGCGACGTCGTAGAAATCCATCAGATAGCGGTCGGCGACATAGCCGTCGAAGGGCTTCTCGATCATGTAGACGTCGCCCTCCTCGAAGGTCTGGGAGCGCACCACACCGTCCGCGTCGGGGGTGGTCGCGACGTGAGAGGTCTTGGCGCGCTGCACGATCGCCGCGAACGCCTGCACCACGGCCAGTGCCACCCCGGCCGGGAACCGCACCACCGGGGTCACGACGCAGCGGCCCGCGTCGGCGAAACCGCCGACGTCGTGGACCTCGTTCTCGTCGTCGGCCGTGTGCTTGATGCGTGGCTGCGGCATGCGGCGAACTCCTCGCGTCTGGATCGGTGCCGGCCCGATCAGGGGCCGACCTCGAAGGAACGCAACCACAGCTCCAGCGACAGCACCAGCCAGAGCTTGCCGCCCTGCCTGGGCAGCAGTGTGCCGCGGCCCTCCAGCCAGGCGCGGATGGTGTCCTCCCGGAACAGGCCCCGGGCCCGCGCCGATCGCCCCAGCAACAGATCGCGGCCGAGTTCGCGCAACGGTCCGGCGAGCCACTGCTGCACCGGAACTCGCATCCCGCTCTTCGGGCGATCGATGATGGTGGCCGGAAGCAGGTCGCGCACGGCCTGTTTCAGGATCCACTTCTCGCTCGTCCCGGCGAGCTTGTAGCGCGGCGGCACCCGGAAGGAGTAGTCGATCACCGCGCGGTCGAACAGCGGCGACCGGCCCTGCACGCCCGCCGCGGTGGTGATGCGCTCCACCTTCGACAGGATGTGGTGCGCCCCCTTGGTGCGCAGATTCGCGTGCAGCAACTGGTTGAGCAGGCCGCGCATCTGCCCCTGCCGCAGATACGGCGTGAAGACGTCGGTGAGCGGCGGCGCGTCGGCCAGTGCGGCCCGGACCTCCGGACTCAGCAGCACCGGCAGGTCGGCATGACATTTCCGGTAACTGTCCAGATAGGCCTGCGCGCGGGCGCGCGGATCCGGATCGTCCCGGGCCAGTTCGAAGATCAGCATCGGCAGGTTCTTGGGGCCGCCGAACACCGGGTCGCCGCCCTCCCCGTTGAGCACCACCCGGGCGCCGTCGGCGGAAACCGCCTCGGCCAGCATCAGATTCGGCACGGTGAGCGGATCGCCGACCGGGCAGTCCAGCAACCCCATGGTCTCCGCGAGCCGGGCCGCCACCGCCTCGCCGGAGACGGTGAGCACCCGGTGCCGGGTATGACAATGAGCCGCAACGAGTCCCGAGTAGGCGAGTTCGTTCGGCATGGTGTCGCCGAAGCTGATCGAGTAGGTGCGCACCGGATGGTCGTGCAGTTTGGCCGCCAGCGCGGTCACCAGACTCGAGTCGACGCCGCCGGACAACAGCACCCCGACCGGTTCCCCGGCGGGCAGCCGCCGGGCCGTGGCGTCCTCCAGCAATTCCCGCAACCCACGGGCGAATCCGCCGGCCGGTCCGTCCTCCTCGAATTCGCGCGGCTCCCAATAGATCTCCTCCGACGAGGAGCCGTCGGGCCGCAGCCGGACACAGCGGCCCGGCAGCACCTCGTACACGTCGCGCAGCAGGGTGTCCCGGCCCGGCAGATAGGCGAAGCTCAGGAACGATTGCACCGCGGGCAGATTCAGGCCGGTGCGCAGATCCGGCCAGCGGGTGAGCGCGCGCAGCGAGGTCGACGCCGCCCAGGCGCCGCCGGACCGGGCGTGGAAGAGGGTCCGGCCGCCGACATGGTCGCGCACCAGCAGCAGATCCTCGCCGTCGGCGATGGCGAGCGCGAAAATGCCGTCCGCCGCGGCGATTCCGTCGAGTCCGAGGTGGGCGTAGCAGTGCAGCAGCAGTTCGCCGTCGCCGCAATCACGCGGCGGGGCGGCGGCGCCGAGCCGGGTCCGCAACCGGTCGGCGTTGTACAGCGTCACCTCGCCGATCGCCACCAGATCGGCTGCACGGGACGGGTTCCGGGCCCGGAACAGTTCCGCGTGGGCGCCGGCGCCGGGGACCGTGCCCAGCGCGTACCGGCCGGTCACCGCGACCGGCTCACCACCGAGCGCTCGGATCCGGCCGGCCGGATCGTCCGTACCGAGAATCGCACACCAGCGAGACATCCTGCCCCTCAGCCGAAATCGCCGCTGTCGTCGCCGGAGTCGTCGCCCCAGCCGCTGTCGTCGGAACCGCCGTCGGAACTCGACTGCTGACCCGCCGCCTGCCGGCGCAGTTCCTCCTCCTGCTCCGCGGTGAGGACATCCGGCGGCATCGCCATCGCGGTCAGCAGCGCGCCACCGGCCACCGCCGCGAGGATGATGCCGACCCGGCCGCCGAACGAGGACCGGTTGACGGTGAGAACCCCACCGCTCCACAGGGTCCGGCCGTAGCCACCCTCCCGTCCGTACACCACCCGGCCGTCCCGGAAGGTGCGCTTCACCAGCGCCTTGCCCAGCGGCTCGTCGACACCGGCATTGCCCTGACTGTCCTGCCACGACACCGTTCCCGCCGGGGTCCGGTTGCGCCACTCCTCACGGCCGTCGGAGTAGCGCCGGTGCGCGGTGCCGTCGGCGAGCAGTTCATCGGTATAGGTGATCTGCCGGTGCACCGGCATCGTCGGCCCCTCTCCTCCAAGATCTGTCGGCACCGCTCATGCTGTGTCGATCGGGCACGAGTGGGGGGCCTGCGTGGTGACGCTCCGCTGCCGCCTCCGCCCCCTGACCGCTCATGCCGCGGGCCAGGTCAGGAAGCCGCTTTCGCGGGCTCGGCGCCACTCGCCGACCACGGTCCGCGGCGGGCGGCGGATGTCGCGCACGAGCCGGTGCACCGTGCGCAGCAGTGCGGCCGGGCGGACCGCCTCCACCTCGACGAACCGGCCACGCGCCAGCCAGGCGCGCTCCCAGGGATCGAGTTCCGCTGCCACCGGCCGTGATTCGCCACGCCGATGGAAGGCGTGCAGGCGGGCGGCCTGATTCGCGCGCAGGCCCAGCGGCACCAGCCGTACGCCTTCCGGGATATCCGTGAGTTCGGCGACGCGCGCGGGAAAGTCGTGGCCCTCGGCGCCGGCATCGTGCAGCACGTACACCGCGGACCGCTCGACGCGGCCCAGCATGGCCGTCATCCGCGGATCCAGCGGCAGTTCCGCCGCGCTCACCACGGGGCACGCCGATTCCATCGGAACGGCGTTGGCGCGCAACATCTGTGCGACCGAATCGGATTGGCAGACCAGCAGCCGCGGCAGGCCGTAGTCGAACAGATCCGGTTCCGGGGTGTGCCGGCCCGCCGGGCCGGTGCGCGGCGGTTGCGGCGCGAGCAGTCCCGGTACCGCGCCGTACCGCTCCAGCGCCCGGCGAAACACCTCGTAGCGCAACGGAACCGGGAAGGTACGGGTGATCCGGTGCGGCAGCCGGTGTACCGGCAGCGCCACCCGGCATGCCTGGTAGTACAACTGACGTTCGGTGAACCACAACCCGTTCGGCGCACCGGCACGCTCGATCGCGATGCGCAGCAGCCGATCCGGTACCCGGTCCCGCATCACGCCGGCCAGCTGAGGAAGCCGACCGCGCGAGCCCGGCGCCGATCGGGATCGGTCGCCTGCTCGATACGATCGACGGCCTTGTCCACCAACGCCAGCAGCCGGGCCGGCGGCAGCGCCGCGATCGGCGACCAGCAGCCGGCGGCCAGCCAGTCGAACTCCTCCTGCGACAACACGTTTCGCGGCGCCGCGGCCAGTTCCTCCGGTGCCGGCGGCTTGGTCCGCAGGCGCAGCAGGCCGCCCTTGGCGAGTACCGTTCGCGGCGACATCTGGTTCAGCACCGGACGTGGCGCCAGTTGTGCCCGGACCTGGTCGGCGAATCGCAGGGCGGGCAGGCTCGCATCGTGCAACACGATGACCGGAATCGCGGGCGGTACCTGGTCGATTCGCTGTGCCAGCGCCAGATCGTGCCGCTGGGTCGCGTGATTGGCGGCGAGGCAGGTGAGCACGCTGCGCTCCGGGCAGAGCACCGCGAAGCGCGGCCGCGGCACCGGCGGCGGCAGTGCCAGGGATTCGTCCACCGAGCCCGGCGGCGGAAATCTGTAGACACCGGCCCAGCGCTGCGCCACCTCACGCTGAAAAGTCTTGAAGTCCACCGGAATCCGGATCTGCACCGAATCCATGATGCGCTGTCGCCGCACCGAGATCACGATCTGGACCGCCACCACCAGCACCACGACCGCGAGGATGCCGACCGCGGGCGGTACCAGCCGCGAGATCATGGCGAAGAAACCGAGGATCACGATCGGCACGGAAACGCCGAATCGGATACCGGTCACTCGCGATCGGGGATCCGGCAGCTTCTTGCGCCCGGCCGCGTACCAGAGCTGGGTGATCGTATAGGCCAGCCCGCGGCCGTCCCCGAGTTGCTCGGCCAGTTTGTGCAGCCGCACATCGTGCATCCCGAGCGGGCTCTCCTTGGGCTCGAGCGCGAACACCTTCCGGCATTTCGAGCAGCGCCGCCCGGTCCGTTCCTTGCGCAACACATTCTGATGGCAGTGCGGACATATCATGATCCACCCACCCCCGCACCCGCGCCGGGTGTCACATCGATCCGCACCACACCGGCATACCCGATTCGCCGCCGTCGCGCGACCGCTACCGCCGAACTGTCGATGTCGGCCCGGACAACTCTGCGCAACCGGACCGGGCCATGGCATTGTTCTCGTCGGCTGGCGCCGAGACCGGACCGGGTCACGGTACTGCTCGCGTCGGACGGGCGCCGAGACCGGGCCGGTCGCGGCACTGCTCCCGTCGACGGGTGCCGACACCGGGCCGGGTCACGGAACTGCTCGTGTCGGCTGGGCGCCGACACCCGGCCGGTCGCGGCACTGCTCTCGTCAGCTGACGCCGATACCGGGCCGGTCGCGGCACTGCTCTCCTCGGCTGGCGCCGACACCGGGCCGGGTCACGGAACTGCTCGCGTCGGCTGCGGCCCAAACCGGACCGGGTCGCGGTAGTGCTCGTGTCGGACGGCACCGACACCGGACGGCGTAACGGCACTGCCTTCGCAGGCCGGAGACGACGAGGACGATGCCGGTCGGACGCCTCGATCGCCTCGCGACCGGCGTCCGAACCCCGTTGTGCGGCCGAGGTTCCGATATCCGTCGTCCGTGGCCGCCATGGGACCCGTTCCTACGCCCGGGTGTGGTACGCACCTCGAGGTGCCTACTTCCCGATGGAGAGCAACTCTCCCTACGTTGGTGACATGACCGGAACGGAAACCATGCGAGCAGTGATCGCCCGCGGCTACGGCGGCCCCGAGGTGCTGGAGGTGATCGAGGTACCCGTGCCGCGGCCGGGTCCCGGCCAGGTCCTGATCCGGGTGCGGGCTGCGACCGTCAATCCCGTCGACCTCGTCACCCGGTCCGGTGCGCTGGCCGCGGCAGGTCTGATGGCGCCGCGCGCCGTCACCGGCATCGGCTGGGACGTCGCGGGCACGATCGCTGCGACCGGACCGGGCGTGAGCGCATTCTCGGTGGGCGACACCGTGATCGGGCTGCGGGACCTGCTGGACCGCGACCTCGGCTGCTACGCCGACTACGTCGTCCTCGACGCGACCGCGATCGCCGCCTCCGATCTGCCGCCGGTCGATGCGGCCACCCTGCCCCTGAACGGCCTCACCGCACACCAGGCCCTGGACCTGGCGGCCCTCGCCCCGGGCGACACCGTGCTGATCACCGGCGCCGCCGGCGCGGTCGGCGGATTCGCCGTCGAATTCGCGGTCCGCCGCCGCCTGCGGGTCGTGGCCTCGGCATCGACCTCCGACGAGTCGCTGTTGCGCGATCGGGGCGCGACCTGGTTCGTCGACCGCGACATCACGGACCCGGCAACGGAAGTCCGCCGCCTGATCCCCGGCGGTGTGGACGGCGCCGTGGACACCGCGGGCCTCGGCGTGCGCGCGCTGGCCGCGGTCCGCACCCGCGGCTCGTTCGTCACGGTGGTGGGTGGTTCGGCCCCGATCCCGTTGCGCGGCATCCGGGTTCACGAACAATGGATCAGCGCCGACGGCCCGGCACTGACCGCCCTGATCCGCGAGCACCCCACACTCCGGGTCGCGGGCACCCTGCCCCTGGAGCGGGCCCGGGAAGCGCACGAACGCATGTCGGCCGGCGGCCTGCGCGGCCGCCTGGTCCTCGTGCCCTGACTGCGGCCGCGAAACCCCTTGCCGCACAGCGCGGAGCCGTATACCCCGGCGGCGGTCCCGGGGCGAAGCCCTGCCGCGCGGTGTGAAGCCTGTGCCCTGGCGGCGTCTGGAGCGGAACCCTACCGCGCAGTGTCTGGCGGCGGTCCGGCGACGGAACCCTGCCGCGCAGCGCGCGGCCGAGGCCGTGCGTCCCGGCGGCATCCGGGAGCGAAACCCCTCCCACGACTACCCCCTTCGTGGCCGCACGGGGTAGAGCCGGCTCTACCCCGGAACGGATACTGGCGTGATGTCGATGTCCGCTCGCGGCTTCTAGCGTCGAATTCATCGAATTTCTACGAGAAATGGGTGGTTCGGGCGATGACGGGTCGAGCTGAGGCATTGCGTCTGGTGTCGGTATCGAAGCGATACGGCGAGGCGAATCCGGTGGAGGCATTGCGGAATATCTCCCTGGTGTTGAGATCCGGGAGTTTCACCTCGGTGATGGGGCCGTCGGGTTCCGGTAAGAGCACACTGCTCCAGTGCGCGGCCGGACTCGACGAACCGTCCGAGGGGCGGGTCTACGTCGGCGGTGTGGAACTGCCGCGCGGTAACGAGAACGCGGTCACCGAATTCCGCCGGGAGCACATCGGTTTCGTGTTCCAGCAGTACAACCTGATCCCGTATCTGACGGTCACCCAGAATGTGTTGCTGCCGTTGATGTTCGCCGGACGGAAGACCGATCGGAGCGCCTGTGCGGATCTGCTCGATCGTCTCGGGCTGACCGAGACGGCCGATCGCCTGCCGCAGGAGTTGTCCGGCGGGCAGCAGCAGCGGGTCGCCATCGCGCGCGCCCTGCTGGCCCGCCCGGCGGTGTTGTTCGCGGACGAGCCCACGGGCGCACTGGATACCACCAGCGGACGCCGGGTGCTGCTGATGCTGCGCCAGGCCGTCGACACCTTCGAGCAGACCGTGGTCATGGTGACGCACGATCCGGTGGCCGCCGCCTGCGCGGATACCGTCGTATTCCTCGCCGACGGCGCGATCGTCGACACCATGACCCGCCCGACCGCCGAGACGATCGCCGCGCGGATGACCCACCTCGGCGACGCCGCCGCCCGGACGGGAGCTCGCGCATGAACGCCGTCGCACTCGCCTCGCTGCGAAATCGCCTGGGCGCCTTCGCCGCCGCATTCCTCTCGGTATTCCTCGGCGCCGCCATCGTGATGGCCTTCGCCGCCATGCTCGACACCGCGGCGCAGCCCGGGGTGCCGTCGGAGAGCCGGACCACCCTGATCATCGTCGCGAGTGTGGTGGGCGGCTGGGGCACGATCATCGTGGCGGCCGCGGTCGCCGCCGCCCTGGCCGTCACGACGCGGCAGCGCGCCGCCGAACTGGCGTTGCTGCGCAGCGTCGGCGCCACCCCGCGCCAGGTCGTCAAGCTGATCATGCGCGAGAGTTGGCTCGTGGTCGCCGCGGCCGCGGTGGCGGCGCTGCCGATCGGATGCGGCGGCGGATTCGCGCTGCTGGCGATGCTGCGCCACACCCACCAGGTGTCGGCCGAGGTCGGATACCGCTTCGGGCCGGCGGCGATCGGCATCGGAGTCGGTATCGCGATCGTCGCGTCGATGACGGCCACCCGGCTGACCGCGGGCCGCGCCGCGAAACGTGTGGTGCGCGAGGCGCTGTTCGCCGCGACCGCCGGCCCTCGGCGGATGGGCCGGATCCAACTGTGGGCCGGGCTGATCGGGCTCGTCGGGGGACTGTCGTGCGCCGTGGTGACGGCGACCGTCCTCGATGCCGGTGACGCCGAGGCGATGCAATCCGTTGCCGCGGAAGGATGCATCCTCGCCGGAATCGGATTCGCGCTGCTCGCACCGCTACTCGTCGGCGCGGCCGTCACGGTCCTCGCGCCCGCGGTGCGGTTGCTCGGCGGGCAGTCCGGCGCGATCGTCCTCGCCTCGATCCGGCAACGACTACAGCGCGCGGCGACCCCGATGATGCCGGTCGTGGTCGCCACCAGCGTCGCGACCGGTACCCTGTATATGCAGTTGATCACCAATTCGGTTCACACTGCGACGAATCCCGGTGACCGGAGCGTCGAGACCCTGAATTATGTAATGGTGGGTGTGATTTCCATGTTCGCGGCGGTGATGCTGGTCAACCTCGTCGTCGTCACCCTCGCCGATCGGCGCCGGGAGTTCGCGCAGCAGCGGCTGATCGGCGCCACCCCGCGCCGGCTGCTCGGCCTCGTGTGCACGGAATACGGCCTCGTGCTCGGCGTCGGACTGCTGTTCGGCACCATCGGCGCACTGGTCACCATCGTGCCGTTCGGCGCCCGGATCACCCATCGCGCGGTCCCGCCCGTATCGATCGGCGTCTATCTCGCGGTCGTCGCGGTCGTCGCCACGCTGACCATGGTCACCGCGGTGCTGGTGACCCGGCGCGGCAACCGCATTGATCCGATCACGGTCCTGCACGCGCAGGTGGCCTGATGAGCGGGCCCGGCGAGCCGGTCACCGCGCACGGTACCGAGGTGCGTCGGCGGCCGTCCCGCTGGGCCGTGGCGCTGACCGCGCTCACGACTCTGGCGGTGGCGGACGGGATCTTCCAGCTGTGGTTGTGGTATGCCGGTGGCGCCAGGTACTTCTGGCCGCGCTGGGTCTGGTTCGGCTGGGCCATCCTGATTTCGGTGGTGCTCGCGGTGCGCGACGTGGTGCGCGCACCGGCCGGCCGGCGCCGATTCTGGATCGTGCACCGGGATGTGTTCCTGCTGGTGAACGGCATCCAGATCGGCGCGTGGGCCCTGGTCGGCGACGGATTCTTCTGGCCCGCATGGCCGTTGCCGATCATGACCGCATTGCTCGCCGCGCACTGGCGGGTGCTGCGCCGGCTGCCGCCGAGCCGCGAGCAGGAATTGGCCGAGCGGGTCGACGTGCTGACCCGGACCCGCCGCGACGCGCTGGACGTGCGGGCGGCGGAGCTGGAACGCATCGAACGGGATCTGCACGACGGCGCCCAGGCCCGCCTGGTGTCGGTGGCGATGACACTCGGCCTGACCGAGCGCCTGGTCGCGCGCGATCCCGCGGCGGCCGGGGACCTCGTCGCGGAGGCGCGGGCCGGCGCCCTCGCGGCCCTCGAGGACCTGCGCACCGTCATGCGCGGCATCCACCCGCCGGTACTCGGCGACCGCGGCCTGGTCGGAGCCCTCGAGGCGCTGGCCGTGGACCTGTCGGTCGCCACCACCGTGACCGCGG
Source organism: Nocardia sp. BMG111209 (assembly GCF_000381925.1). NCBI lineage: Bacteria > Bacillati > Actinomycetota > Actinomycetes > Mycobacteriales > Nocardiaceae > Nocardia > Nocardia sp. BMG111209. Next base: position 412,986 of record NZ_KB907308.1, on the reverse strand, counting down.
TGCTCCCCGCCCGGCCGCCGGCGCCGCTCGAGTCGGCCCTGTATTTCGCCGTCTCCGAATGCCTCGCCAACGTGGTCAAGCACAGCCGGGCCGACCGCGCCACCGTCACGATCGGTTACGGCGACGGTCTGCTGTCGGTGGTCGTCGGCGACAACGGTGTCGGCGGGGCCCGCTTCGATCGCGGCACCGGACTGCGCGGCGTGGTCCGCCGCCTGGAGGTGTTCGACGGCACCCTCGAATTGCGCAGTCCGCCGGGCGGTCCCACCGATGTGATCATGGAGCTGCCGTGCGCGTTGTGATCGCCGAGGATTCGGTGCTGCTCCGCGACGGCCTGACCAGACTGCTCACCGCGCACGACATCGAGGTCGCGGCCGGGCTGGACGACGCCGCGGGTCTGCCCGAGGCCGTCGAGCGGGAACGCCCCGACCTGGTGATCCTCGATGTCCGGATGCCGCCCACCTTCACCAACGAGGGTCTGGTCGCCGCGATCGAGGCGCGCCGGCGCCGGCCCGGCCTGCCGGTCCTGGTACTCAGCCAATACGTCGAACAGCTCTACGCCCGCGAACTGATGCGTTCCGGTGACGGCGCGCTCGGCTACCTGCTCAAGGACCGGGTCGCGCACATCGACATGTTCCTGGACGCCATCCACCGGGTGGCCGCGGGCGGCACCGTTCTCGACCCGAAGGTCGTCGCCGCGATGGTCGCCCATCGGCACAGCGGACTCGCCCGCCTCACCGACCGCGAACGAGAAGTGTTGTCGCTCATGGCCGAAGGCCGCAACAACGGCGGAATCGCCGCGACCCTGGTACTCAGCCAGCAGGCCGTCAGCAAGCACATCAACAACATCTTCGCGAAACTGGACCTCCCCGCCGACACCGACGGCAACCGCCGCGTCCTGGCCGTACTGGAATACCTTCAGCACGACCAGGATTGACCGCCGGTCAGCGGGAGGGCCCGGTCACCGGTTGCAAGCAGCTGAACGGCGGGTCGACCGCCGAGCAGGGGGTGGTCGGATGGGACAGGACGTAGTCGCCCGGGACGCCGCCCGCGGCGATCAGGTCCCGGTAGGCGGGGACCGCGTCGGTGGGGTGGCGGGTCAGTGCCGGATCGGTGGTGACGTCGACCGTGTAGAGCCCGAAACGCGGTGCGTAACTGCCCCATTCGTAGTTGTCGGTGAGACTCCAGTAGTTGTAGCCGATGACGTTCAGGCCGTCGGCGCGGGCGCGTTGCAGCCAGTAGACCGTGTCGCGCAGATCGTCGGCGCGGGTCCAGCCGTCCTGCCGGGGTTTGCCGTCCAGGGTGGCCATGCCGTTCTCGACGACGAACAGTGGCTTGCCGGGGAATTGGCGGGCGTAGTGCCGCAGCGCGTAGTAGATGCCCTCGGGCTGTAGGGGATCCAGCCACGGCGGATTGTTCAGCGCGGCGGAGCCGGGCGGTTCGCCGTAGTAGTAGTCGATTCCGACGTAGTCGAGCTTGGCGGCGATCCGATCCTCGAAGGCCAGCGCGGTCAGCGTCTCCACCAGTGGGAGATACGACACGTTGCTGGTCACCATCGCGTCCGGCTGCCGGGCGTGGATGTAGTCGTAGATCGAATTGTGCACGGCGATCAGGCGGTCGTACATCGCGGGGATCTGATCCTGGCGCAACTGGCCCTGGCTCACCATCAGCCGCGGGTAGTCGAACGGTTCGTTGATCGTGACCCACAGCGGATCGTCGCCGGCGTAACGGTCCACGACCCGCCGGGCCGAGGCGAGCCAGTCGTCCACCATGCCGGGCTGGGCCCAGCCGCCGCGGTCGGCCTCCCAGCCGGGATACACCCAGTGGTCGAGGGTGATCATCGGCCGCATCCCGGCCGCCCGGATCGCGCCGATCACGTTGTCGTAGAAGGTGAAACCGTCCTCGTCCCACACACCCGGCTGCGGCTGGATGCGCGCCCATTCGACGCTGACCCGGTACACCTTCACGCCGAGATCCTTTGCCAGCGCGATGTCCTCGCGATAGTGGTGGTAGAAGTCCACCGAATCGCGGTAGGCGTCGGGCGCCGTCGCGCCGGCGTGCCGGCGCCAGTTGCTGTCCGGTGCGTAGCCCTCGCTCTGGAAGCCGGAAGAGGCCACGCCCCAGAGGAAGTCACCGCCGAGTGGGGCCGGTGGTGGCGGATCGGCCGAGCCGGTGGCCGGTGCGGCGGCGCACAGCGCCACGATCGAAACCGCCAGTGCCGCAAGCCTGATCCGCGAGCCGTGTCGTCGTCTGTTGCGAGAGTTCATCTTCGATCCCATCCGTCGACTGCCGGTGCGTGTCCGCGTTCCGCGAAAGCGCGTCGGCCGTTGCGATGGTAACGCGCGGTTCTGCCCGGCGAATCGGAACAGATCGGCCGATTCCCGCGTGCGACACGCCGTGGGTTTAGCGGCGACCCGCGCTCGACCGCCACCGTCGCCGTCCGAGCGGACTCGCCAGCGTTTGATACGTCCCATTTACCAGTGAGATCTAGATCACAGTTCTACGATCGGATCCATGCCAGGCCTGCGGAACGGATCAATGATGATCGAGGGCCGGATCGGGCGCGACGCCTCGGCCGGTGCCGGCGTGTGGACGCTCGCTTTTCGGCGCGGACCGGACGACCCGGTCGCCGTCGCCGGCCGCGCTCCGGACGCGGGCCGTTCGCGGCTGGGCGCGCTGTTCGGCCGGGGGCGCACCCCCGGCCCGCGGCACCGGCTCACCTACACCGACGGTTCGGTGGTGCTGGTGGAGCCGCGCGGCGGCGACGCGACCGTGCTGCGCCGCGGCGACGGCGCCGCGATCGGCACCATCCTGCACGGCATCAGCTCCACCGCGGCCGCCGCCACCGGCGGCACCCTCTGCCACTTCGTCCCCCACCCCGCCGAACCCCGCACACCCGACCTGTTCCACCTGCTGGTACTCGACCAGTCGGGCAACGAGTTCGGCCGGGTCCAGGTGATCCGCACGGTCGCCGGCTGGGCGCCCCACCACATCGATCAACTGTGGGACACCCATCTCTGGTGGGATCGCGGCGGCGCGGCCCTACCGGTGCCGATCCTCGGCACCAGGCTGGTGGTCGAACGCCGGGTGGACCGCGACGAACTCGACGCCCTGCTCGGCGCCTGCGTGGACATGGCCCTCGGCCTGCGCCCGTACATCACCGCGATGCGTGGCGAGGATCCGGACCCGGGCCCGGCACCACCGCGAACCCCCCTCGCCTGCACCCACTTACAACCCGGCGCGGACTGAGATACCGCCGCCATCACCGACGTCACCGGCGATGCGACCATCTCGCTGCCGCTGCCGCTGCCGGGTACGGATGTCACACTCCGACCGCGGATTCCGTCCACTACGCAGAACCACCGCGTCCGCGGCGGTTCTGCCGGGAGCCGGAAGGTTCCGGCTCCCTCGAGAGCGGAGAGCGCAATGTCGGTCGCGCCCCGCGCCTACGGCCACGTGGGATTCCCGCTGCTGTATCTGATCCCGGTCGTGATCGCCGCCGCCCTCGGCGCCGCCGCCTGAATCCCGCGGGCGGCACGGACCGCCCGCACCTTCACGAATTCCTCACCCGCCCCCTGGCATCGTCGCGGGCATGGAGGAACGCGCGAACATCGCACATATCTTGCGGCGCACCACCTTCGGGCCGTTACCCGGGGCCGTCGAGTCGAGGCTCGGGCAGGATGCGGATCGGGTGGTGGGGACCGTTCTGGCCGCACCGCCGGTGACGCCCGGGTTGCCGCGGTTCGACGAGGAGTCCGACGACGATACCGCCGGGCCGCTGGCGATCTGGTTGCAGGCGATGCGGCATCCGGCCGCGGGGGTGCACGAGAAGCTGGTCTGGTTCTGGCACGCGCATCTCACCTCCAGTCACGAGAAGGTCGATTCCTGGCAGTTGATGTGGGATCAGCATCTGCTGTTGCGGCGGCACGCGCTGGGCAACTTCCGGACCCTGCTCGACGCGGTCACCGTCGATCCGGCGATGTTGCGCTATCTCGACGGTGACGGCTCGGATGCCAAGGCGCCCAACGAGAATTACGGCCGGGAGCTGATGGAGCTGTTCGCGCTCGGCCACGGCAACTATTCGCAGGCGGAGGTGCGCGCGGCGGCGACCGCGCTGGCGGGCTGGAGCGTCGGTGAGAATCTGGAGGTCCGGTTCGATCGCCAGTCCGCGGCCGTTCTCCCGGGAATGATGTTCGGGCGCTTGGTGTCCGGCGCGCGCGATGTGGTCGACGCGGTATGTGACCATCCGGCCTGCGCGCGGTTCGTGGCCGCGGCGCTGCACCGGTTCTTCCTCGGCACCGATCCGTCGCCGGAGCGGCTCGACGATCTGGCCGCGGTGTTCCGGACCGCGAATCTCGAGATCGCGCCGCTGGTTTCGGCGATCCTGCACGACGATTCGTTCCCGGCGGCCCGTGAGACCCGGCCGCGGTATCCGATCGAATGGGTGGTGGCCGCGCTGTCTGCCTGCGGAATCGACGATGCGGCAACGGCTTACGACACGCTCACCGCTCTCGGGCAGGTGCCGTTCGCGCCGCCCAGTGTCGCGGGGTGGCCGACCGGTCCGCAGTGGCTCGCGCCGAGTTGTGCGGTGGCCCGGTCCGCGCTCGCGGTGCGGGCTCCGGCGCTACCCGAGATCGCCGGCGCCGCGGATCCCGTGGCCGCCGCCTTCGCCCGCGCCGGTCTCTACCGGCCCTCCGCGACAACGACTTCCGCCGCACGTGAACTGCACGTGCGGTTGCGCGATCGGGAGCCGCTGCAGCGGTCCGCGGTCCTGCTCGCGCTGATCCTGGCTTCTCCGGAATTCGCGCTCGCATGAGCGACCGGCGGTCCTACCCGCGTGCTCGGCTGTGCCCCGGGGCCGAGCACGGACCGTCGCCGCTTCTGCCCGATATGTGATGCGCGACCACCAGACGGCCGATCCCTCGACGGCCGGGCGGGCACCGGATTCCGGCGGTGCCCGCCACCCCTCCCCCGGGAGGCGATCCGGACGACACGACAAGCGAAAGGCAGGAACGGCGACCATGAATCGGACGACGGTGCAGCGCCGGAAGGTGCTGCAGGCCGGAGTGCTCGGCGCCACCGGCGTATTCGGCGCGTGTGCGCGCAAGGGCTGGCGGCGGCCGATCCTGCGCCCCGGGCCGGTGGGGCAACGGCGGCTGGTCGTGATCGAAATGGCCGGTGGCTGTGACGGTTTGTCGATGGTGGCGCCGATCGGGGACTCCGATTACCGGCGGCTGCGCCCGAACACCGCGATCCCGGCGGGGCAGCTGCACGCCATCGACCGGAACTGGGGCTACCATCCCGCGCTCACCCGGGTGGCGCAGCAGGGCGCCACGGTGGTCGCGGGCGTCGGCGTCGCCGCGCCGGACCTGTCGCACTTCGAGATGATGAACCGCTGGCAGACCGGGGATCCCGACGGCCGGGTGCGGCCGGACACCGGATTCCTCGGCCGACTCTGCGACGTGCTCGGCGATCCGGGCGCACCCGCCGTCGGCGTCTCGCTGGGGCTCGGCGCGACCCCGGCGCTGGCCTGCAGGCGGGTGACCACCCTGTCGGTGGATCCCGGAAACAACGGCAGATTCCCGGCTTTCGACGAGGACGACGCGCTGACCGAGGTGTGGCTGGCCGCGCACCGGGCCGCCGCGCGCCCGGACGCCGCGGACGGTCCGCTGCTGGCCGCGGCCCGCACCGGCACGGCCACCGCGATGCGTTTCTCGGACGCGGTGGCCGAACTGCCCTCGGAGCAGCAGGGCTATCCCGAATCCGCTCTCGGGGCCCAATTGCAACTGGCCGCACAGCTGTTGGCCGACGAACGGCTCGGACTGCGGATCGTGCACGTCCCGATGGAGGCCGACTTCGACACGCACACCGGACATCCCGATCGGTTCGACGCGCTCATGACCGAATTCGATGCCGCCGTGGGCACATTCCGCGACGACCTGGCCCGCCGCGGTCTCGCCGACCGGGTGCTGATCGCCGCGCACAGCGAATTCGGCCGCCGGGTACCGGAGAACGACGGCTACGGTCTCGATCACGGCGCCGCCGGGACCGCCCTGCTGATGGGCCCCACCGTCGCGGGCCTGGCCGGTGAGCCGCCGTCGCTGCGCCGCCTCGATGCCGACGACAACGTGATCGCCACCGTGCCGATGGCCGAATTCCATGCCACGCTTGCCCAGACGTGGCTCGGTGTGCCGGCGTCGGAGGTGTTGTCCGGTTCGCCACGGCCGATTCCCGGTGTGCTGCCTGTGCTGAAATGAGTGGGATGCGAATTCTGGTGTGCGAGGACGATCCCGAGCTGCGCGCCGAGGTGGTGGCCGGACTGCGCGGCGCGGGCCTCGCGGTCGACGCGGCCGGTGATCTGGCCGACGCCGACCTGAAGACGAGCGTGAACGACTACGACTGTCTCGTGGTCGACCGCGGTCTGCCCGACGGCGACGGGCTCGAGCTGATCCGCGCGCACCGGGAGGCCGGCGGCCGCACGCCGGTACTGATCCTCACCGCGCGCGACACCCTGGCCGACCGGCTCGACGGATTCGCCGACGGCGCAGACGATTACCTCGTCAAACCGTTCGCGCTGGACGAGCTGACCGCGCGGGTGCGGGCACTGTGCCGGCGCCGCGACCGTCCCGCGGCCGCGCACGTCCGGGTGCACGATCTCGCCGTGGACCGGTCCCGGCGGCGCGTCCAGCGCGCCGGGATCCTGCTGACGTTGACCCCCAAGGAATTCGGGGTGCTGGAACTGCTGGTGGATCGGGCGGGTGCGGTGGTGACCCGTACCGAACTGATCGAATGTTGCTGGGACGAAATGGCCGAACCGGCCTCGAACGTGGTCGATGCGGTGATCGTGCAGTTGCGCCGCAAACTCGGCGCGCCGCCGCTGATCGAGACCGTGCGCGGCGTCGGTTTCACGATCACGCCGTGAGCCGGTCCCGCCCCGATCGGCGGCCCGCCGTCGCCCGGCTGCGCCGCGCCCGGTGGGTGCAGACCGCGCTGTTCACCGCGATCACGGCGATCTGCCTGATCGCGCTGGGCGCCTTCGCCGTCACCGTCGACGGGCATTCCCGCCACCGCGCGCTCGACGACCGCCTCGACCGGTACGCCGGCGGCCTGGCCCGCGAGGTGAACTGGGGTGACGACGGCGCCGTCGACCTGGAGGCCGTGCACGACGACGATCTGGTGCAGGACACGGTCACGATCGTGATCCTGGCCCGCGACCACAACGGGCCCTGGCGTGAGGTTTTCACGCACCGCCGGGCCGGATCGCCGCCGCCGGAGGCGCTGCGGGCCGTCGCCGATCGGATCGCCGCCGACGAGGATTCCGACACCGAGACCGGCGCCGACAGCACCGGCCGCACGGTCCGCCTGGCAGGCGTGCCGGTGTGGACCGACGATTCCGTGATCGGCGCGGTGGTGATCGCCGCGGACGATCCCGGCCCGTCCGCGCACGAACACCGGAACCTGGTGCTGGCCACCGAGTTCGGTGGAATCGCGCTGGTGCTGCTGGCCGCCGTCGCCGGGCATCTGCTGTCCGGGGTCAGCATGCGGTCCGCGCTGCGCCTGCTCGACGAGCAGGAGCGTTTCCTCGGCGACGCCGCCCACGAACTGCGCACCCCGCTCGCGGCGCTGCGCCTGCGCACCGACGCGGGCCTGCGCGATTCCGGTAACGAACGCATCGCCCTCACCGACGTCCGCCGCTTCACCGACCGCATGACCCGCCTGGTCGCGGGCCTGCTGGCCCGCGCTCGCACGGAAACCGGTGTGGCGGAACCGGAACGGCTGCCCCTGCGCCTGGACCAGTTGGTGGAGGGCGTGATCGCCGATTTCCCGGTCGCCGGCATCGACCTCACCGCGGAATCGGTGGTGGTGCAGGCGGATCCGGAACTGCTGGCGCTGGCGGTCCGCAATCTCGTCGACAACGCCCTGGTCCACGGCGACGGCGCGGTGGGGGTGTCGGTGACGGCGGACGGCAGGCCGGACCCGGCGGCGCCGGTCACCGCCGGCCGGGTCACGGTCCGCGACCACGGACCGGGACTCGATCCGGCACTGCCGGATCCGTTCGATCGCGGCGCCACCGCCTCGCGCACCGGTCACGGCATCGGTCTGTCGATCGTCCGCTGGGTGGCCGGAATACACGGCGGCACCGCGACTCTGGCGCCGGCGCCGGGCGGCGGCACGATCGCGACCCTCACCGTCGGGCCACCGCCCGCGTGACCGGGTCCGGGCGCAATCAGCCGGTCACCGGCGCCGCAGCGACCTCCGGTGCGACGGGTGGCCGATACGCGGTACGCAGCAGCACGTAGACCAGCACACCGATCGCGGAGAAGAAGATCGTCGCGAAGAGGATGGGCGACACCAGGATCGGGGATATCCCGCGCTGCCGGCTGTCCAGGTACATCCATCGGCCGAGCAGCAGATCGAATCCGACCAGATGCGCCCAGATCGCCGCGGCGCCCGGGGCCGTCGCGAGCAGGGCCTGCAACGCCGCCAGATCCGGCCGGGTCATCACCGGGAAGAACTGTGCGAGACGGGGTGTCATCAGGATCAGGTAGATCAGCAACGGCGGCACGCAGATCAGCGGCGACGAGACCAGCCATCCGGTGCGCCGCCACGTCGGCGCGAGGATCATCACCGCCCAGAACGGCGCGGCGAACCAGAACGAGGCGGTGAACAGCGTCTGTGTCATGCCGGGAACCCCACCGCCGCAGCCGGATCGGCCGCCGACCGGGGTGCGCGCAGCGCCCGCACCACGCCCGCGACGACCAGCACCAGGATCACCGCGGCCGCCGACCAGGTCCACCCGTCGGGCCGCACGATCGGCTGCCCCCGCAGGGCCTGCCAGGTCAGCAGCGCGAGCATCACCGCGTAGCCCGCCCCCGCCACCGTGACCAGCCGGATGCGCACTGTGGCCGCCCGCAGCGCCGGAATGCGCGCGGCGAGCAGTTCGGCCGCCGCCAGGATCAGCGGAATCGCTTGCAGCGCATGGATTCCGACGAAGTGCGGGATGCGCAGATCGCCGTGCGCGGTGCTCCAGCCGAGGAACGGCAGCCCCGGCCCGCCGTCGGGTGCGCCGACGGTGTGCGCGCCGGAGATCGAGGGCGGCCGCGGCACCCCGCGCGCGGGCAGGAACATCAGGAATGCCAGCGCCATTCCGATCAGCGACAGCGTGGTACCCCAGCGCACCGCGGCCGCGCGCGCCCGATCGGCGGCCGGATCGGCCGCCACCGCGATCGAGGCGACCAGCGTGGCCAGCCAGACGACGACGATCGATGCGCCCATGACGTCGAACATGATTCCGTCGAACGCGGTGGTGCCGTTGAAGTGGCTCGTGGTGCCCCGCACGATCTGGCCCACGATGATGACCATCTCGATCGCCAGCCCCGCCGCGGCGACGGTGGCCGCCCACCACGCGAGCCGGTGCCGGCGCCGGGTGCCGGCCAGCAGCCACGCCCAGGTGACGGCGTAGATCGCCACGGACAGTGCGAATTTCACGGATTTGTCCCAGATCGGCAGCCCGGTCAGCGTGCGATGGTCGGTGACCGTCCCGATCAGGGAGACGGCCACCAGCGCGGCCATCGCCGCCGCGAGCCACATCAAGGGGGTATGCCCGCGCCACCAGGGCGAGCGGTCGGGGAAGGGGAGAGCGGAATCGTTCATGGTGCACCTGCTTCCGAGGCAAGGTGGAAACGTGACTATCGATAGTAGAACTATCGATAGTTGAGTGTCGTAGACTCGATCCCACCTGTCAACCACCGTCCGGGAGGTCTGTTTGCGCATCGCGGAACTCAGTCGCACCACGGGGGTGTCGGCCGCGACGATCAAGTACTACGTGCGCGCGGGCCTGCTACCGCCGGGCGAACGCACGCACGCGAACCAGGTCGACTACGGCCCCGCCCATGCCCGCCGGCTGCGCCTGGTCCGCGCGCTCATCGAGATCGGCGGCCTGTCGATCACCGATGCGGCGCGGGTGCTCGAAATCCTGGACGGGGGAGACCATTCCACCTGGGAGTCGGTCGGCAAGGCGCAGTACGCGCTCGATCACCGCCGCGACCCCGGGCCCGGCGACGACCCGATCGCGCAGGCCGCCGTCGACGACCTGCTGGCCCGGCGCGGCTGGGAGGTGTTCGAGGACAACCCCGCCCGCGCCACCCTGGTCGAGGTGTGCACCACCCTGCGGCAACTCGGTCACGACGACTTCGTCGAGGCGCTGGACGACTACGCCGAGGCGGTGGAACGCATCGCGGCGGTCGATGTGGGCGTGGTCGCCCGGCAGCCGTCGGTGGAGCAGACCGTCGAATCCGTCATCGTCGGCACGGTACTCGGCGACACCGTACTCGCCGCGCTGCGCCGGCTCGCCCAGGAACATCTGTCTCGCAACGCCTTCGGCTGATCCCGGCACTACCGGAGGTCCCCGTCCGCGCCGACGAGAAGGTCCCCGTCGGCACCGACGAGTTGCTCCCCGGTCCGAGCCGGCAGCGTGACCCGCAGCGACGGAACGGGATCCGGCCCCGGGGCCGCGACCGCGACGGCCGGGGCCGGGGCCGCGACCCGGCGCCGCCGCCGGTGGAACCACTGCAACGCCCCGAGCCCGGCCAGGCCGGTCAGCGCGGCGCCGATACCCGCCTGCCAGCCCGGCGGCCGCCAGCTCAGCACCAGTTCGGCGTTGCGGGTGCCGGCCGGGATGTCCACGGCGACGAAGGTTTTCGCGACCGGCCGGATGGGCAGTTCGCGGTCGCCGAGTACGGCGCGGTATCCGGGCCAGGCCAAGCGGGAGAACACGATCCGGCCGCCGTGTACCGAGGTCACCTGCAGGCGGCTGGTGACGCTGTCGCGGTCGATCACCGCGGCGGTGACGTTGTGGGCGTCCGCGACGAATCCGTTTCTGGCCGAGACGGGCCCGCCGTCGCGTTCCAGCACCCAGATGTAGCGATCGTGGCCCGGATAGTCGACCCAGCGCCAGCCGCGCGGCGCAGGATGATCCGCGGCGGCGGGGTATTGGGCCCGTTGCAGCACCACCCGGTCGACCTTCATCAGGTCCACGACCGCGCGCCCGGTGCTCGGTTCGATGTCGAACGCCCGCCGATAGGCGTCCGGGCAGGTGCTGCCGTCCCAGCCCATGCACAGCAGCGCGCTGAACGCGGCGTGCCCGATCGGGGTGTAGGCGTTGACGTAGTCCAGGCCCATGTTCTTCGCGTAGTTGCCGAAAGCCAGTGAGGCCCAGGCCTTGTCACCACCCTGATCCGCGGGCGGGACCAGCGCGCGGTCGCCGAGTTGCAGGGTCACGCCCTCGAACGGCGGGAAGGCGGCGGTCATCTCGGATCGACGGCCCGGGAAGTGGTACGACATCGGCGTCGGCCCCTGGTCACGCACCTGCTCGTAGGCGATCGGGAACATCACCGTGATCGCCAGCGCGCACGCGGCCGGTACGCCGCGCCGGCGCACCAGCCACACCGTCACCGCCACCAGCACCCCGACCAGCATCGAGGCCATCAGGTGCCGCAGCACCAATTGGGGTGCGGCCGAGGTGGATCGGACGAACATCAGCGCGATCAGCAGACCGGCGGCGAGGTAGCGGCGGCGCGGATCGGTGAAGGCGCCGCAGCGGCTCAGCAGGACGCACACCAGCACCAGCACCGATACCGCGAGCATCGGCAGCACCCGGCCGGGCCAGCGCAGCGGCCCGATGTACCCGGGCCCGGCCGTCCACATCAGTACCGCCGCACCGAACAACAGCGCGCCGGTCAGCTCGCGGGCCACCGCGCGGGCCGCCCGCCAGTCCACGAACGCCAGCAGCGGCACGACGAACCACGCGATGTACACCATCGGCATCGGCTGCACATAACCCCACCAGCCGTCGAAGGCCGGCATCGTGCTCGGCAGGCTGGCGTTCAGCGATTCCGACCAGGGCACGTCGAGGAATGTGTCGTTGACGATCCGCTCGTTGCCGCGCCAGGTCGCGGGCGAGGACAGCATGCCCGGCAGATAGGTCTCCAGCCCGGCGAGCCCGGCGCACCCGGCCACCAGCACCAGCCGCAGCGACGGCCACCGGTCGCGCAGGTGCACCACCTCGCCGACCGCGACCGCGACGACCATCAGGCCCGCCTCGGCCGCCGGGAATACGTACTGCACCGAAATGGCCAGGTAGAGGTAGACGAAGACGCTCACCGGGCCGCCGCGTCCGCGGGTGTACCGCACCGCCGAGGCCCAGGCGTGCAGCATCCACGCGGTGCCGGTCAGCGAGGTCATCCAGCTGGCCTCGTCGAAGAACAGGAACCAGCCCGACAGCGGGAACGCCACCGCGGCCACCGCCGACCAGGGCGCCCGCGCGCCGTAGGCCAGGCAGATCCGGAACACGCCGAGCGCGGCGACGATCGAGAAGATCAGCTTGACCACCGTCGCGTACAGCGCCAGATCGTCCACCGACGGCGCGATCAGATCGACGAGTAGTTGCGGGGGGTTGTAGAGTCCGGCCTCCTCCATCGAATAGTTGCCCGACATCCATTCCCACGGCACCAGCACGGGGAAGCGACCCTCCCGCAACTGCCGCCCGAGCATCACCCACATCGGCCCGTACTGGGCCTCGGTGTCGTCGGTGTAGAAATGGCGCGGATTCGCGAGGAGGACGGACAGGTAGCCGACGGCCACGCCGACGGCGGTCACCCAACCCCACACGTGCACGTCGTTGCGCGGCTTCGGCGCGGCACCTGCGACCACGAGTTCGGAAGACTACCGTACGAAACCGCAGTTCCCCGCCTTTCCCGCCGATTTCCGGAGATTCCGGGCGGATCGAATACCGGCCCGCCCGGGTCGAATCGACCGGAGTGCCTGATTCCATTCCGCAGGTTCGATCCGCACGATTTCTCCAGGGTTGCGAATGTGCCCGGACATCCTATTTCCGTCTGCGCCTAAATGAGTTTCCTGATTTCGAGAACTGAAGTTCCGGTATGTGACACCATCGCTCTCCAAGTGGCCTCGAACAAGGAGAAACATGGTGAGACCGAGGCGAATTCTGATTGCGCTGCTCGCGCTGGCGCTGCTCGCGGCGGGCTGCAGCCGCGGAGGCGGTGGGGAGACCACCGTGGCCGGGGGCGGCGGGGGCGGATCGGGTGACTTCGGCGATCTGAAGGGCATCTGCAACTCCGCGAAGGCGTCCGGCGCCCCGGCGCAGGGGGTGACCGCGAGCGAGATCAAACTCGGTGTCTTCAGTGATATCGGCTTCACCAAGAACCCCGAATTCGTCGATGCCGCCAAGGTTTTCACCTCCTGGTGCAACGACAACGGCGGTGTCGCCGGGCGCAAGCTGAGCTACACCGTGCACGACGCCAAACTGCTGGAGGTCCGCCAGCGCATGGTCGAGGCGTGCCGGGACGATTTCGCGCTGGTCGGCGGCGGCGCGGCCTTCGACGGACTGGGTGTGAAGGACCGGTTGAACTGCCTGCTGCCGGAATTCCCGGCCCAGGTGGTCTCGGCCGCCAACGCCGGTTCGGATCTCCAGGTCGGCGGCGGCGGTACCGCCTCGCAGACGGATATCTACACCGGTTCGCACAGCTGGCTGTTCAAGGAGGCGTATCCGGATTCGGCGGCGGCGATCGGAGTGATCACCGGCGACATCCCGGCCACCAAGTCGATGCTGTCCGGATATCAGGAATCGTTGCCGGCCGAGGGTGCCACCCTCGTCTACGGCGATCTGTATCCGGCTGCGGGCGTGACGGATTGGACGCCCTACGCGCAAGCCATCAAGAGCAAGGGCGTGAAGGGCCTGATCTTCCTCGGCAACTATGTTGACCTGCCGAAGCTGGAGGACGTGCTGACCGGCATGGACTACCACCTGGACTGGATCGATGCCAACAGCAACGCCTACAACGCCGGATTCCTGAAACTGCTCGGCAATTCCGCCACCGCGCAGCACAACTACGCCGACATCTCCGGCACCGCCCCGCTGGAATCGGATCTGCCGGCGATCAAGCAGCTGAAGCAGCTGTACGCGAAGTACGCCCCCGGTTCCGAACCCACCTATCCGGCGGTGCGCGCCTTCGCCGCGTGGGCGCTGTTCGCCAAGTCGGCGGCGAGCTGTGGTGACGCGCTGACCCGCAAATGCCTCTACGACGCCGCGACCAAGGAATCCGCGTGGACCGGCGGCGGCCTGGTGGCGCCGCAGGACTACACCACGAAGGCGGCCGTGCAGAAGTGCTTCAACGTGGAGATGGTGACCCCGCAGGGCTGGCAGCCCGCGCCCTTCAAACCGGACAACGGCCCGTACCGCTGTGATATGACGCCGTATGTGTACAAGCAGGATCTCGGCAAACCGCTGACCCTGGCCGACGTCGGCAAGTCCCTGAACGACGTCAAATAGCCCGGTCCCGGCCCGGTTCACCGCGGCCCGGCCCCGCCCGTTCCCCGGGTGGCGCCGGGCCGCGGTCGTGCGTCCGGGTCCGCATCGGCCTGGCGAATGTCTGATTTGTCCGGTAAACGTGGGGGTGTGGATGTCGAGGTGACGCCCCTGCCGGGGATCGGAGTACGGAAGGATTTCCCGCTGGGCGGGTCGGGCCGGCGGGTGGGGGTGGTGGATCGCAAGGACGGCACGGTCGACCTGATCCTGAGCCGGCCGGGCAATCCGGACGAGTGCGAACAGGTCGCGATGACGGTCACCGAGGCCGCGACGCTGGCCGGACTGCTCGGCGCCCCGCAACTGGTCGGGCAACTGGTCGCGGAGCAACGCGATCTGGAGGGTGTGAACACCCGGCAACTGTCCCTCCGCACCGGATCTCCGTACGCCGGGCGGCCGCTGGGCGACACCCGGATGCGCACCCGCACCACGGCCTCGATCGTCGCGGTGGTGCGCGGCGGGCAGACGATTCCCTCACCGGGCCCGGACTTTCCGATGGCCGCCGGTGATCAGCTCATCGTGGTCGGGACCGGTGCCGGGCTCGACGCGGCCGCGGCGATTCTGGTGGACGGCTGAATCGAGTGGTCGCCGACGAAACTGCACTGGGTCTCATCCAGCTGGGGGCGGTGTTCTTCGGGCTGGGACTGCTCGGCCGGCTCGCGGCCCGAATCGGCCTGTCGCCCATCCCGTTGTATCTGATCGGCGGTCTGGTGTTCGGCACCGGCGGTCTGGTGGAACTGCATCACGTCGACCAATTCATCCATCTCGCCAGCGAAATCGGCGTGGTGCTGCTGTTGCTGCTGCTCGGGCTCGAGTACACCGCCGACGAACTGGTCACCAGCATGCGGCGGTCCTGGACCGCGGGCGTGGTGGACCTGCTGGCCAATGCCACACCGGGTGTCGTGATCGCGCTGTTGCTGGGCTGGGGCCTCACCGGCGCGGTCGCGATGGCCGGGGTCACGGTGATCTCGTCCTCGGGCATCGTCGCGAAGATCCTGAACGACTTCGGCCGCTTGGGAAATCGGGAGACGCCGGCCATCCTGTCGATCCTGGTGTTCGAGGATCTGGCCATGGCGGCGTATCTGCCGTTGCTGACCGCGGTGCTGGCCGGCGTCGGATTCCTCACGGGCGCAACGTCGGTCGCGATCGCGTTGATCGCGGTCAGCGTGGTGCTGGTGATCGCGCTGCGCTACGGCCGATACGTGTCGATGCTGATCGACAGCCACGACCGCGAGATCTTCCTGCTGACCCTGCTGGGTTCGGCGCTGCTGGTCGCCGGAATGGCCACGGTGCTCCAGGTTTCCGCGGCCGTCGGCGCGTTCCTGCTCGGCATCGCGATCTCCGGCACCACCGCCGAGAGCGCCCGCACCATGCTGGAGCCGCTGCGAGATCTGTTCGCCGCCTTGTTCTTCGTGCTGTTCGGGCTGTCCACCGACCCGAAGAGTATTCCGCCGGTACTGGGCTGGGCCTGCGTGCTCGTCGTGGTCACGGTGGTGACCAAGGTGGGCACCGGCTGGTGGGCGGCGGCGCGCGCGGGCGCCTCGCGCTACGGCCGGCTGCGCGCGGGCACCTCCCTCGTCGCGCACGGCGAATTCTCCATCGTGATCGCCGGACTGGCGGTGTCGGCGGGTGCGGTACCCGCCGAATTCGCCGCCATGGCAGGCACATACGTACTCCTGATGGCCGTCCTCGGCCCGATCGCGGCCCGCTTCGCCGAACCGGTGGTGCGCCGCCTGGACCGGCTGCGGGCCCCGGCCACCTGACCGCTGATCACACACCGGGACAACGCTTTCCGGCGATCGGAATGCGGCAGCGGTCGCGCGCCACGCGGACCGGTGCCGTAGAGCGCCGCGCAGACGGCCCGGAATGCGCCGTGCCCCAGCACTATTCGGCGGCGTCCCGCGCCCGGCTCAGGGTGGTGTCGATGAACGCGCGCGCGGCGGCGGTGATCGGCCCGGTGCGGTGGATCAGCCACTGCGGGATGCGTTCCGGCGGATCGAAGCGGTAGACCGAGGCGCCGGAGCGGCGGGCCAGATAGTCCCAGCCGTCGGGCATCAGCGCGGCGCCGACCCCGCGCAGCACCATCGGCAGCACCACGCTGCGGTCGCCGACCTCCGCGGCGATGGTCAGCTCACCGACCTCGGCGGCCAGCCGGTCGAACCGGGCCCGCACCGCGGTGGCGGCGTGCGGGACGACGAAATGCATACCGCGCAGATCGCTCGCCGTGATCGTCCCGTCGCCCGCGCCGACCGTCGTGCCCGGCGGCATCACCAGCAGGAACTGCTCGTCGCGGAGGTGGTGCGAGATCAGGCCCTGCCCCGCCGGCCGCTCCGCGCTGGCGCACACCCCGGCCTCGCACCGGCCGCGCAGCACCAGCGCGACCACCTCGGTGGCCGACAGCGCCGAGGAGGTGCTCACCGTCACACCCGGATGGTGTGCACGCAGTTCGGCGATGATGCTGATCACAGGTTCCAGCGCCGAGGAGGAGGTCGCGGCCACGTCGACCCGGCCGACCGCACCCTCGCCGACCGTCTGGGCGGCGGCGCGCAGCGCGTCCAGATCGCGCAACACCTGCCGGGCCCGTTCGGCCATCAGCTCACCGGCGCTGCTCAGCACCGCGTTGCGCCCGACCCGGTGGAACAGCGCCACCCCGAGTTCCTCCTCGAGTTTCGCGATCGCCCGCGACAGCGACGGCTGCGCCACCTGCAGGGCGCGCGCGGCGTGCGTGAAACCACCGTGCTCCACGATGGCGACGAAATACTCGAGTTGCCTGCGTTCCATACACCCACGCTATTGGAACGGTGTCACAGATGTCTTGGACGTACATCCGATCGTCGGGTGATACTCGGCGTGTGTTCACCACACGTCCCACGTTGCAGGGCAGCTTCGGCATGGTGTCGACCACCCACTGGCTGGCCTCCGCGGTCGCCATGGCGGTCCTGGAGGCCGACGGCAACGCCTTCGACGCCGCGGTCGCGGCGGCGTTCACGCTGCACGTCGCCGAACCGCATCTGAACGGGCCCGCCGGTGAGGTGCCGATCCTGCTGGCGCCGGTCGGCGGGCCGCCGCGGGTGCTGTGCGGGCAGGGCCCGGCGCCGGCCGGGGCGAGTATCGAGCACTACACCTCGCTCGGGCTGGAACTGGTGCCCGGCACCGGTCCGCTGGCCGCCGCGGTACCGGGCGCCTTCGACGCCTGGCTGGTGCTGCTGCGCGATCACGGTACGAAACGCCTGGCCGAGGTGCTGTCCTACGCCATCGGCTACGCCGAGCGTGGCGTCCCGGCGGTGGAACGGATCGGCGCCACCGTCGCGGCGGTGCAGCGGCTGTTCGAGACCGAGTGGACCAGTTCGGCCGCGGTGTATCTGCGCGACGGAAAGCCGCCTGCCCCAGGGCAATTGCTGGCCAATCCGGCGTTGGCCGGCACCTGGCGGCGGCTGATCACCGAGGCCGAGGCGGCGGGCGCCGATCGCGAGGCGCAGATCGAGGCGGCCCGGCGGGTATGGCGCGAGGGATTCATCGGCGAGGCGCTGGCCGCCACCGCCGCGCGACCGGCCCTGGACACCTCCGGCGCGCGGCACGCCGGTACCCTCACCGGCGACGATCTCGCGAATTACGCTGCCACGTACGAGGATCCGGTCACCCACGACTGGAACGGCTGGACCGTCGCGAAGGCCGGGCCGTGGAGCCAGGGCCCGGTGTTCCTGCAACAGCTGGCCCTGCTGCCGGAGCGGCCGGCCTACGGGACGCCCGAGTACTTCCACACCCTCGTCGAGGGGTCGAAGCTGGCGTTCGCGGATCGCGAGGCCTGGTACGGCGACGGCACCACCGTCTCGATGCAGACGCTGCTGTCGTCGTACTACAACACCGGGCGCCGCAGCCTGATCGGGGCGTGCGCCTCGCTCGAACTGCGGCCCGGCAGCCCCGACGGGCAGCGGCCGGTCGTCACCCGGTACGCGGGAGACCGTGCGGCACAGGAGGTTCCGTCCGGGGCGGGCGAGCCCACGGTGGCCGCCACCGGCGAAACCCGCGGCGACACCTGCCATCTGGATGTGGTGGACCGCTGGGGCAACATGATCTCCGCCACACCCAGCGGCGGCTGGCTGCAATCCAATCCCGTGGTACCGGAACTCGGCTTCCCGCTCGGCACCCGCTTGCAGATGACCTGGCTGGAACCGGGTCTGGCGAGTTCGCTGACCCCCGGCCGGCGTCCGCGCAGCACGCTCAGCCCCACCCTGGCGTTGCGCGACGGGCGGGCCGTACTGGCGTTCGGCACACCCGGTGGCGACCAGCAGGACCAGTGGAGCCTGCACTTCTTCCTCGCGGTCGCGCTCGGCGAACGGGTGCGCGGCGGATGGGATCTGCAGGGCGCGATCGACGCGCCGAACTGGCATCAGGAGAGCTTCCCCGGCTCGTTCTATCCGCGCACCATCAGCCCGGGTGCGGTGATCGTGGAATCGCGCATCGGGGCCGGCGTGATCACCGAACTGCGTCGCCGCGGCCACCTGGTCACGGTGGGCGGTCCGTGGTCGGAGGGCCGGATGTGCGCGGTGGCACGGGATCCCGAGACCGGGGTGCTGTCCGCCGGCGCGAACCCACGCGGGATGCAGGGCTACGCCGCCGGTCGCTGATCGATTGCCGCTAGTGCGACACGATTGCCACTTTGCGCCGCTTCCCCGGTTTGCGGGCCGCGCTGGTGTGATGTAAGAAACAGCGGCACAGCAACTTTCGCACACTCCGAAAGGCGTCAGAACCGGACCGATCGGCGGATAGCTGTCCGGAAAGCGAAGTATCGCGAAGCGAAGTATGTTGTACGGCATGCTCCCCCGAATGGCACGGAAGGTGGCAGTCGGCTTGGCCGTGGCACTACTCGGTGTGCCGGCCGTCACCGCATGTTCACCCGCGCAACATTCCGTCGGAACCGCCGCGCACGCGGACGATTTCGGCACTCCGATCGGCAGTCGGCAGGTCCGCGAGGGCGGCAACCTGGTGATGGGCCTGTCCTCCGAACCGGATCGCCTGGACCCCACCACGTCCAGCTCGCTCTACACCCGCGTCGTGATGAGCTCGATCTGCGAGAAGCTCTACGACAACGATTCCGCCGGCCATCTGGTACCCCAGCTGGCCGCGGCCCTGCCCGACATCTCCCCGGACGGCCTGACCGTCACCGTCGCGCTGCGCACCGGCGTGAAGTTCGCCGACGGCACCGCCTTCGACGCCGCGGCGGTGCAGACCAGCCTGCAACGGCACCTCACCTTCAAGACCTCCCAGCGCACCAGCGAGATGGGGCCGATCGCGAGCATCGACACCACCGACGCGGGACATGTCGTGCTGCACTTCAAATCACCGTTCGCGCCGATCACCGCCGCGCTGGCCGACCGGGCCGGGATGATCATGTCCCCGGCCGCGCTGACCGCAGCCGGGGACTCCTTCGGTGATCACCCGGTGTGCGTCGGCCCGTTCACATTCGTTGCGCGCGTGCCGCAGACGTCGATCACCGTGACCAAGGACCCGCTGTACTACGACGCGGCGCACGTGCATCTGGACGGCATCACCTATCGGATCATCGGCGACGACAACATCCGGGCCGCCAACCTGCGCTCCGGCGATGTCCAGGTCGCCGACACCATCGCCCCGAACGACGCCGCCGCCCTCGCCGGTGACCCGAAACTGCGCCTGCTGCAATCGAGTTCGCTCGGATACCAGGGCCTCACGATCAACATCGGCAATGTCGACGGCGTCGGCAAGCCCGTGCACCAGATCGACACCCCGCTGGCCAAGGACACCCGCGTCCGGCAGGCCCTGTCGCTGAGCATCGATCGGCCGCAACTGGTCGGGGCGGTGTTCGACAACTGGTTCGATCCCGCCTGCACGCCGATCGTGCCGAACTCGACGTTCGCCTCCGCGGCCGGAACCGCTTGTCCCGCATACGATCCGCAACGCGCCAAGCAGTTGCTCACCGAGGCCGGGGTGCCGATGCCGTTCCCGGTGACGTTGCAGGTCTCCAACCGCCAGGCCGATCTGCGCTACGCGCAGGCGCTGCAATCCTCGGTCGCCGCGGGCGGATTCGATCTGCGGATCGTCCCGGTCGAGTACTCGACCCTGCTGGACGTGCAGAAGCGCGGCACCTTCGAGGCGCTGTTCCTGGGCTGGTCCGGCCGGATCGACCCGGACGCCAACACCGCCCGGTTCCTGTCCACCGGATCGCCCGGCAACTACGGCGGTTACTCCTCGCCCGCGATGGACGATCTGCTGGCACGGGCCGGCCGGGTCGCCGATCCGGCCCAGCGCGCCGACCTCTACGGCCGGGCGGTGGGGCTCATCGAGCAGGACAACCCCTACCTGTACACCTATCGCATCCGCGTGCTCACCGGTCAGTCGACGGGCGTCGCCGGCGTGGAGGTGTACCCGGACGGGGTGGTGCGGCTGGGCAGGGCCGCCTTCGTGGCCGGCTGAGGCGCCGGCCGTGTTGCGGTTCGTCCTGCACCGGTTGTGGCAGTCGGCGCTGACCCTGGTGCTGGCCTCGATGGTGATCTTCCTGGGGGTGCGCGCGCTGCCCGGCGATCCGGCCGTCACCACGGCCGGTGAACAGGCCGACCCGCAGACCGTCGCCGCGGTGCGTGCGCACCTCGGCCTGGATCGGCCGCTGTGGGAGCAGTACTGGGAGTTCCTGTGGCACAGCGCATCCGGAGACTTCGGCCGGTCCATCCGGACCGGTGCGCCGGTGCGCGGCATGATCGCCGCCACCTTCCCGGTGACCCTGCAACTGGCCGGATACGCGATGGTGATCGCGGTCCTGATCGGCGTGTCCGGCGGGGTGCTGGCCGCGGTGTACCGGGGGCGCTGGCCGGAATGGCTCGCGAACGGGGTTTCGCTGGTGGCGATGTCGGTGCCCACGTTCTGGCTGGGACTGCTCGGGGTGCTGTACCTGTCGGTGCGGCTGCACTGGTTCCCGGCCTCGGGATATGTATCGCCACTGCACGATCCGGCGCGCGCGCTGTACCACCTGACCCTGCCCGCCCTGGTGCTCGGCCTCACCCACGCGGCGATGCTGCAACGACAGACCCGCTCGTCCATGGTCGAGACGCTGACCGCCGATTTCGTGCGCACCGCCCGCGCGAAGGGGCTCGGGCCGGTGACGGTCACGCTCCGCTACGGCCTGCGCAACAGCCTGATCGTGGTCACCACGGTGATCGGCCTGCAACTGGGCCTGCTCATCGCCGGCACGGTGGTCACCGAGCGCATCTTCGCGCTGCCCGGGATCGGCAAACTGACCCTGGATTCGCTGTTCAGCCGCGACTATCCGGTGATCGAGGCCGTCGTCCTGGTGATCGTCGCGTCCTACATCCTGATCAACCTGCTGGTGGACGGGCTGTACACGATGATCGACCCGCGGGTGCGCGTGGCCGGGAGGACCCGATGACCGTCACGATTCCGAAGCGGGAGAACACGATCGGCGCACCACCGGCGGCCGCGCGCACCGGTCCGTGGCGCCGGCTGCGCCGCGACCCCAAGGGGATCATCGGCGCGGCACTGCTGCTGCTCACCGTCCTGGCCGGTCTATGCGCGCCGCTGCTGGCGCCCTACGGGCCAGCGGAGGTGCACTTCGCGGCGCCGTTCCAGCATCCCGGCACGGTCGGATTCGCCCTCGGCACCGACGATCTCGGCCGTGACGTGCTCTCCCGGGTGCTCTACGGCACCCGCGCCTCATTGGAGGTCGGCGCGCTGTCGGTGTCGTGCGCGGTGCTGTTCGGCGGCACGCTCGGGCTGGTGGCCGGGTACTGGCGCCGTCCGGACGCGGTGCTGTCGCGGATCGGCGACGTGGTGCTGTCCTTCCCCTATTTCGTGCTCGGCGTCGGACTGGCCGCGATCAACGGGGGCGGTCTGGTGGATGCCGCTGTCGCGCTGGGCATCTCGCAGGTGCCGGTGATGATGCGGGTGGTGCGCGCGGAGACGCTGCGGCTGAAGGAATCCGACTTCGTCCTGGCCGCGCGTGTGATGCACGTGCGGCCGTGGCGCATCCTCGCCGAGCACATCCTGCCCAACGCCGCCGCGGCGGCGATCGTCCAGGCGACCCTGATCATGCCGATCGCCGTGCTGGGGGAGGCGGTGCTGTCCTTCCTCGGACTCGGCATCCGGCCACCGGCCCCCAGCCTCGGCATCATGCTGTCCGACGCCCAGCAGTACCTGTCCCGCAGCATCTGGCCCGGCATCTTCCCCGGCATCGCCCTGGCACTGATCTGCCTGGGCTTCAACCTCTTCGGCGACGCCCTGCGCGACGCCCTCGATCCGAAGACCGCGCGATGACGGAGGACGCCGTGCCCGGTCCGCTGCTCGAGATCGACGATCTGCGGGTCTCCTTCGGCGACGTACCGGCGGTGCGCGGCGTCGACCTGACCCTCGCGCCGGGGGAGCGGGTCGCGGTGGTCGGCGCCTCCGGATCCGGCAAATCCACCCTGGCACATGCCGTCCTGGGCCTGCTGCCCGGATCCGGCCGGGTCACCGGCGGCCGGATCGCCTGGCGCGGAACGGAGATCACGCACGTCCCGGAACGGCACCTGCGAACTCTGCGCGGCAAGGAGATCGGTCTGGTCCCGCAGGATCCGATGTCGAACCTCAACCCCGTCACCCGAATCGGCACCCAGGTATCGGAAACCCTGGTGGCCCATCGCATCTGCGGACACCGCGAGGCCCGCCGCCGCACCGTGGAACTCCTCGGCCGCGCGGGCCTCCCCGACCCCCGCCGCCGCGCCCGCCAATACCCGCACGAACTGTCCGGCGGCATGCGCCAGCGCGTCCTGATCGCCATCGCCCTGGCCTGCCGCCCACACCTGCTCATCGCCGACGAACCGACCTCGGCCCTCGACGTCACCGTGCAACGCCGAATCCTCGACAGCCTCACCGAACTCACCCGCGACCTGGGCACCGCCCTGCTCCTGGTGACCCACGACCTCGGCCTGGCCGCCGAACGCGCCGACCGCGTGATCGTGATGTCCGAAGGCCGCATCGTCGAAACCGGCCCGGCCCGAACGGTTCTCACCACCCCCCACCACCCCTACACCCGCCGCCTGATCGCCGCCGCCCCCGCCGCGCTCGCCGACACGGCCGCCCGATCGGCGACCGCCACGACCAACGGCCTTGCCACTGTGGTGTCGGGCGTCACCGGCACAGCGCAACGCGCGAACGGTGCGGCCGAAAGGGCACCCGGCGCGGCGGCCGAAACCGGAGTGCCGCTGCTGGAGGTGTGTGGTGTGCGCAAGGAGTACCGTCTGCGTGGCCGTGGCGGCCTGCTGACGGCCGTGGACGACGTGTCGTTCACCGTCGGCCGTGGTCGCACCACGGCCATCGTCGGCGAATCCGGTTCGGGCAAAACCACTGTCGCGCGCATGGTGCTCGGGCTGGTCACCCCCACCGCGGGCAGTATCCACCTGGACGGCGCGGATCTACAGGGCCGCACCGGTGATCGGTTGCGCGCGGCCCGGCGGGCCATGCAGCCGGTGTTCCAGGATCCGTATGCCTCCCTGGACCCGATGTGGACGGTCGCTCGCCTGATCGCGGAACCGTTGCGCGCCTTCGGAATCGGTGGCCGCGCGGCCCGCCGCGAACGGGTCGCGGAACTACTCGACCAGGTCGCCCTCCCGGCGGCGGTCGCGCGGCGCCACCCGAACGAACTGTCCGGCGGCCAGCGCCAGCGGGTCGCCGTCGCCCGCGCGCTCGCCGCCGAACCCCCGCTGGTGGTCTGCGACGAACCGGTGTCGGCCCTGGATGTGCTGGTACAGGACCAGATCCTCACCCTGCTGTCCGATCTGCAACAACATCTCGGCGTCAGCTACCTGTTCATCTCGCACGATCTGGCCGTCGTCCGCGCGCTCGCCCACGAGGTCCTGGTGATGCGCGGCGGCCGCGTGGTGGAGGCGGGTCCGGCGGACGAAATCCTCAGCACGCCAACCGATCCCTACACCCGTGGACTACTCGACGCGATCCCCGGCGCGGCCCTGCCGATCTGACATCCGCCGCAGCCGATCGCGGCAAATGCTGCCGGAGTGCCGGGTCAGGCCGAACGCCGCCGCCGGTCGTAGGCCAGCAGCCACCGCCACCGCGGCAGCCCGGCCACGACCGCGGCCACCACGAGCAACAGCACCACCACACCGATCGCCGGCCACCAGATGAACCACACCGAAATCGCCGCGGCCGCGAACTCCACGACCATCATCGTGATGGTCACCGCCCCCGGCACCGCAACCGGCGACGGCCGGTCACCCGGCGTGCCGATCACCGCGGGCAGGCCGATCAGCACGATCACCGACACCGCGGACAACACGATCGACGCGGAGGCCAGTGCCCACGGCGTCGCCACCCACCCGATGAGCTCGGTCAGAAACCGCAGCACACCCGCGGCCCGATTGTCCGGCGATTCTCCGCCCACGCTGCGGCGCACCTTACTCATGAATCCATATTTCCACGGTTCCCTCCGGCCGGTGGCGACCGCATAGCATTGCGGGATGCGGGAATTCGTGCGGAGACGGTTCGCGGGGGCGGTGGGGCGGTGGCGAAGCTGGTCGCGACTGCGGCGGGTCTCGCTCAGCGTGATCCTGGTGGTGTGCCTGGCGCTGCTGCTGCCGCTGACGGCCCTGCTCACCCTGTGGACCGCCGACCACGGCCGTCCCGCCGCCGATGCCCGCACCCGCGGCCACGACGCGTTCTGGCTGGGCCACGCCTGGGTCGACGGCCGCAAGACCGAGGCCGATGTGGCGGAACTGGGCCGGCGGCTGGCCGGCAGCGGTATCACCGATCTGTACGTGCACACCGGTCCGCTGTCCGACGACGGCAGTCTCGACCCGCAGCTGTCGCCGTTGGCGGGCTGGTTCGTCACCACCGCGCATCGGCTGCTGCCCGGCATCCGGGTGCAGTCCTGGCTCGGCGATTTCGTGGCGCCCGAGCACGACGCGCTGCACCTGGAGGACCCGGCGACCCGGGATCGGCTGCTGGACTCCGTGACTCACGTGCTGGACCTCGGATTCGACGGCGTCCATTACGATCTGGAGCCGGTCCGCTCCGGATCCCCGGACTACCTGACCGTGCTGGACCGTACCCGCGCGCTCACCACCGCCCGGCACGCCCGACTGTCGGTGTCGGCACCGCAGATCGACCCGCTGCCGGGCCTGCACCACCTCTACGTGACCCTGGCCGGTCACGGAAAGTTCTGGGCCCAATCGTATTTCGCGGAGGTCGCGCGCCGGGTCGACCAGATCGCGGTGATGTCCTACGACACCTGGATGCCGACCGAATCCCTCTACGGCGGTTACCTCGCCGAACAGACGAAACTCGCGTTGCAGGTCACCCCTCAGCAGACCCTGTTGCTGATGGGCGTGCCGGTCTTCTGGGCCGAGGACTACGGCCATCACGGCGACGCCGAGACGGTGGCCGGCGCCGTCCGGGGAGCCCGGCTGGGCCTCAGTCGCACCGCGCCGGGCCGGGAATCCTTCGGCGTGGCGCTCTACGTCGACTTCACCGCCACCCCCGACGACCTCGCCGCCTATCGCAGCGACTGGTGCCGACCGGACTGATCCGCAGCTCACGTACCCTGACCCGCATGGACGAGTTGGCAGCGGGGGCGTTGCGGATCGGATACGTACCGGGCGTGACCGTCGCGAAGTGGGCGGGCCGCTGGGCCGACCGCTTCCCGGACACCCCGCTGGAACTGGTCCAGGTTCCGCAGGCCGAACAGGGGACCGCGCTCCGGGAGGGCCGCGTCGACATGTGCTTCGTCCGCGAACCGATCGAGCGCGCGGATCTGCACCTCATCCCGCTCTACCGGGAACGACCGGTCGTGGTGGTCCCGAAGGATCACCCGATCTCGCTGTTCGACGAGGTGAGCACCGCCGACCTGGCCGACGAGCGCATGCAGGACGCCTCCGACCTCGACGCCCTCGCGGCGACGGTGGAACTGGTCGCCGCGGTCGGCGGCGCCGCCGTCATGCCGCACTCCCTGGCCCGCCTGCACCACCGCCGCGATCTGGTGAACCGCGTGATCACCGACGCCCCCGACACCGAGATCGGCCTCGCCTGGCCCCGCACCCTCGACACCGACGCGATCCAGGAATTCATCGGCATCGTCCGCGGCCGCACCGAACGCAGCTCCCGCTCGACCACCCCGGAAAACGGTGCGGCACAGGAGAAAACGGACCGCAAAGCCACCCCCCGCGCCGCCGCGTCCCCCAACCCAACCGCGAGCCGCAACCGCCCCCGAACCCCCTCCGGCCGCAAACCCGCAGCGGCACAACGGAAACCACCCCGCCGCCGCGGCCGCTGAACCTCCGACCCCGGCCGCACCGACCCCGGCCGCACCGTCACCCGGCCGAGCCGTCACCCGGCCGAGCCGACCTCCGGCTGAGCAGTCACTCGGCCGAGCCGGACCCTGCCGAGCCGGACCCTGCCGAGCCGGACCCTGCCGAGCCGGACCCTGCCGAGGCGGACCCTGGCCGAGCCGTCACCGCCCACGCCGACCCCGGTCACCGCGAACCACGCAACTACGCCGTACCCGGCGGCAACGCGGCCAGCATGTCGCGCGTCACCGCCACCGCGTGATCCGAACTCCCGCCCCGCACCAGCAATGTCGCGAACGCCAGATCCCCGCGATAACCCACGAACCACGAGTGCGACCCCCCGTCCACCTCCGCCTCACCGGTCTTCCCGAACACCTCACCCATATCGGCGATCCGCCCCGCGGTACCGCCGGTGACCACCTTGCGCATCATCGTCCGCAGCCCGGCCAGCACCTCCTCGGACAAAGCGGGCACCTCGGGTGCGTCCGGTTTGGCCCCGATCTTGGTCTCGTGCCCCGAGATCAGATACGGCACCGGCACGGAACCCCGCGCCACCGTGGCGGCCAGCAGCGCCATCCCGAACGGGCTGACCAGCACCCGCCCCTGCCCGATACCGTCCTCGGTGCGCTGGATCAGGTCGTCGGCGCGCGGTACCGATCCCGAGACCGTCGTCATCCCCGCGACCGTGTAGTCCGGGCCGATGCCGAACGCGGCGGCGGTGGAAGTCAGTGCGTCCGCGGGCAATTCGCTGGCCAGCTTGGCGAAGGTGGTGTTGCAGGAGCGTTCGTAGGCGTCCGACATCGGCGCGTCGCCGATGGTGAACTCGTTGTAGTTGGGGATGGTCCGGTCGCCGATGATCACGTTGCGCGGGCAGGGCAGCACGGTGTCCGGGGTGGCCATCCCGCGATCCATCGCCGCCACCGCGGTCACCGTCTTGAACGTCGAACCCGGCGGGTACAGGCCGATCATGGCGACCGGCCCGTCGGTATCCGCGGCCCGGTTCTGCGCCACCGCCAGGATCGCCCCGGTGGACGGCTGCATCACCACCATCATCGCCGGATCGGTGGGCCGGTCGACCGCCTGCTGCGCGGCGTTCTGCACGAAACGGTCCACGCTCAGCGAGAACGACGGCGCCGGTTGGGGTTCCGATTCGGTGAGCACGTCGGTGTCCACCCCGTTCGCGTTGACGGTGACCACACTCCACCCCGCCTTGCCGTCCACCTCGTCGATGACGGTCTTGCGCACCTCGGCCAGCAGATCGGGGGCGAAACCGCGGTCGGTGGGCAGCAGATCCCACTGCCGGTCGACGCCGACGCCGGGTATTCCGGCCAATTGCCCACTCACCTGGTCGAATTCGCCGTCGTTCAGCAGCGCGACCCCGACCGCGCCCGCGAACCGGCGGCGGGTGGCCGCCAGGATCGAGTCGGTGGTCACGGCGGGATCGACCGGCGCCAGCGCGGCGGCCAGCGCCCCGGCCGCGGCCGCGGGTTCCGGCGTCCCGGACGCGGTGAACGAGATGGTGTGCACCACACCGGGAATCAGCACATCGCTGCCGGCCCGTTCGTTGACCCGGGCGCGCGGGGCGGGCAGCGCGCGCAGCTCCAGCCGTTGCGTGTCACCCAGTTTCGGATGGATGTCCGAGGCCGACCAGCGCACCTGCCAGCGGCCCTCGCTGCGGCCCATCTGCAGTACCCCGCCGTAGGTCCACACGCGCCGCTTGGGCAGCCGCCACTGATAGGTGTAGTCGACGGTCGCGGTGTCGCCCGTGATGCGGGCGGCGCCGACGTGCGCGCTCAGCTGTTCGGCCTGTAGGTCGTCCCAGGCCGCGGCCAGGGCGTCGGCGGCATGGTCGGGGTGGTTGGTGAGCGTCGCCGCGGCGGTGGTGTCGTGACGGGCGAACGCCGAGACGAATTCGTCGGCCGCGGCGGCGGGACCGTGCCGTCCGGCGGCACACCCCCCGGCGGCGGTGACGAGGACCGCGGCCGACGCGGCGGCGGTAACGCAACGCAGCAGCACCTGTGTCGACATCGGTGCGTAATCGTAGACAGCCGCCCCCGCGCCGGCCGTCCGACACGCGAATGTGCCGCCGCCGCTGTGAAAGTGGTGTTCCGGAGATACTGTTCAGTCGACCAGGACGGTCGAGAAGGTGGCGACCTGATCGAAACCGATCTTCGCGTACGAGCGCCGCGCGACCTCGTTGAAGTTGTTCACGTACAGGCTCGCGGTGCGGCCGGTGGCGACCACGGCGTTCGCCAGCGCCGCCGTGCCCGAGGTGCCGATACCGCGTCCGCGCCACTCCGGATGCACCCAGACGCCCTGGATCTGGCCGGTCCGGCGGGACATCGCGCCCACCTCGGCCTTGTACACGACCTCGCCGTCCTCGAACCGGGCCCAGGCCCGGCCGGACTGGATCAGGTTCGCGACCCGGCGGCGATAGCTGCGGCCGCCGTCCCCCGCGCGCGGATCGACCCCGATCTCCTCGGTGAACATCGCCACCGCGGCGACCAGGTACCGATCCAGTTCGTCCAGCCGCACCCGGCGTACCAGCGGATCCGCGACGATCCGCGCGGGCCCGTCCAGCGCCAGCAACGGCTGGTCGGGGCGCAGTTCCCGGGCCGGTCCCCAGCGATCGGCCAGCAGCTCCCACAACGGCAGCGCCAGCTCCTTGCGGCCGACCACCGACGAGCACACCCGCGGCCAGCGGGCCGCCCGTTCGGCGAAGGCCCGCAGATCGTCCCGATCGCCACGCAACGGCATCAGATTGGCGCCGGAGAAGCACAGCGAGTCGACCGGGTTGCTGCGGGTCCACAGCTCACCATGGCCGCCGGCACGGGTGTCCACACCGCATTCCTGCAACCGAGCGGCCACCATGCAGCACGCCACCGGATCACTGTCAAGCACCCGGAGCACCTGCGCCACGTCGCGATTGGACAGTTGGCGAACGCCGGTGCTGCGTGACCGTCTCGGATCCAGCACACTCCGCACCTTCACAGCCTGCCACGAACTGTGCGGATGCGCTGGTGTTTCGTATGTCTAACCGACGTCGACGACCGGTCCGCCGCCGCCCTCGCTGCCTTCCATCTGCTCGGCCAGCCGCAGGGCCTCCTCGATGAGGGTCTCCACGATCAGGTGCTCGGGCACGGTCTTGATGACCTCGCCCTTGACGAAGATCTGCCCCTTGCCGTTACCGGAGGCCACCCCGAGATCGGCCTCGCGCGCCTCACCCGGGCCGTTGACGACACAGCCCATGACGGCGACCCGCAACGGGACCTCCATACCCTCGAGACCGGCGGTGACCTGGTCGGCGAGGGTGTACACGTCGACCTGGGCACGGCCACAGGACGGGCAGGAGACGATCTCGAGCTTGCGCGGCCGCAGGTTCAGCGACTGCAGGATCTGCGAACCGACCTTGATCTCCTCGGCCGGCGGCGCCGACAGCGAGACCCGGATGGTGTCGCCGATACCCTCGCTGAGCAGCGCGCCGAACGCCACCGCCGATTTGATCGTGCCCTGGAAGGCCGGTCCGGCCTCGGTCACGCCCAGATGCAGCGGATAGTCGCAGGCCGCGGCCAGTTGCCGGTACGCCTCGACCATGATCACCGGATCGTTGTGCTTCACCGAGATCTTGATGTCGCCGAAGCCGTGGTCCTCGAACAGCGAGGCCTCCCACAGCGCCGACTCGACCAGCGCCTCCGGGGTGGCCTTGCCGTACTTCTCGAGCATGCGCTTGTCGAGCGAACCGGCGTTGACGCCGATGCGGATCGGGATGCCCGCCGCGGCCGCGGCCTTGGCGACCTCGCCGACGCGGCCGTCGAATTCCTTGATGTTGCCCGGATTCACCCGCACCGCAGCACATCCCGCGTCGATCGCGGCGAAGATGTAGCGCGGCTGGAAATGGATGTCGGCGATGACGGGGATCTGCGATTTGCGCGCGATCGCCGCCAGCGCGTCGGCATCCTCCTGCCGGGGGCAGGCGACGCGGACGATATCGCAGCCGCTCGCGGTCAACTCCGCGATCTGCTGCAACGTCGCGTTGACGTCGTGGGTCTTGGTGGTGGTCATCGACTGGACGGAGATCGGGTGGTCACTGCCCACTCCGACGCTGCCCACTCGCAATTGGCGGGTCTGACGGCGCGGCGCGAGGACCGCCGCTGGCGCGGCTGGCATTCCCAATGCGACGGCTGTACTCACCTTCGGCTGCCTACTTTCGTCTGCGTGCTCCACGTTCGCCGCCCGAGTCTAGTGCCGGAGAGTGACGGGGGTGCTGTGAGGACACCGACATCCCCCTGCGGAAGCCACACCTCTGGGGATCCGCCATCAGTGATTCGGCGCCGGACGCCCGCCGGATGCCCGCGTATCCGGACACGAAACCCCCCTTACCACTGATAAGGGAGGAATTTCCCGTCCAGCGTCACGACCACCCGATCCCCGGCCGGATCGGCTTCGCGCCGCACATCGAGCCGGAAGTTGATCGCGCTCATGATCCCGTCGCCGAACTCCTCGTGGATGAGTTCCTTGATCGCGGGCCCGTAGACCTGCAGCACCTCGTAGAAGCGGTAGATCGTGGGATCGGTGGGCACCGGCGACTCCAGCGAGCCGCGCGTCGGCTGGGCCTGCAACGCCCACCGCACGTCGTCGTCGAGTTCCAGCACCTGGACGACGATCCTCGCCTCCGCCTCGGGCACCGGATGTTGCCCGAGCAGCGCCGCCACCGTCCACGCGGGCGGACGGCCGATCGCCTCGGCCAGTTGCGCCCAGCCGATCCCCAGCCGCTGCTTCGCCGCCAGGACGGCCTCGCCCGCCGCCTTCTTCGTCATCGCCGCATCCCTTCGCCGGTTCCGTGCGGACCCGACGCTAACCGAATCATGTTTCGACCAGGTTGATTCCGGGCCGGCCCACGATCAGGGGAACAGTTTGATCGGGTTCACGATGTCGGCGACGACGGTGAGGATCATGTAGGCGCCGCCGATCACGACCACCACGTAGGTGGCGGGCAGCAGCTTCAGATAGTCGACGGGTGCGCCGGGCGCCAGGCCGCGGCGGCCGCGCAGCGAGTTGCGCAACTTCTCGTAGAGGACGACCGCGATGTGACCGCCGTCCAGCGGCAGCAGCGGCAGCAGGTTGAAGGCGCCCAGGAAGAAGTTCAGGCTTGCCAGGACCAGGACGAACGCGCCCCACATGCCGTGCTCGGCGGTCTCGCCGCCGATCTTGCTGGCGCCGTACACGCTGACCGGGGTGTCCGGGTCGCGCACGCCGCCGGTGACCGCGTGCCACAGGTTGACGACCTTGGTGGGCATCTGGGCCAGCGATTCGAAGGTCTTGCCGAACATGTCGCCGGTGAACGAGGCCGAGGCCGGCAGCGCGGCGAGCACGTTGTACTTCTGCGGGTCGTAGTAGTCCTGCCCGACGCCGACCTTGCCGACCAGGACCGGCGTGGTGCTGCGGACCTTGGTGTCCGGATTCACCGGATAGGTGGCGACCCGCTCGGGCACCACCCGGATGTCCAGGCTCTGCCCGTCGCGGCGGACGGTGTAGGTGAGTGGGCCGGTCGCGGCCTCGGTGCGGGCCTTGAACTGGTCCCAGGTCTTGATCGGGGTGCCGTCGACCGCGGTCACCAGGTCGCCGCGCTTCAGGCCCGCGATCTGCGCGGGACCGTCGCCGGTACAGGGCGCCGCGCTGCCGTCGGGATTCTGGGCGGCCACGCAGCCCGCCGGGACGATCTGGGTGGCCGGCGGGCTGTCCAGCCGCGGCAGCCCCCACGCGACGGCCAGCAGCACGATCAGCAGGAAGCCGAGCAGGAAGTTCATCAGGATGCCGCCGATCATGACCAGCAGCCGCTTCCAGGTGGCCTGCCGGTACATGGCCCGGTCGAGCTCCTCGGGCTCCAGTTCGTCCAGCGCGGTCATCCCGGCGATATCGCAGAAGCCGCCCAGTGGCAGCGCCTTGACGCCGTACTCGGTCTCACCCCGGCGGAACGACCAGACCTTCGGCCCGAAGCCGACGAAATACCGCCGGACCTTCATGCCGGTGGCCTGGGCCGTCCACATGTGACCGCACTCGTGCAGCGCGACCGACACCGTGATGCCGATTGCGAACAGCACGAATCCGAACGCGAATCCCATCCGGTACCGACCCTTCCTGCTATGCGCGTTACGTCAATTGTCCACGAGGGAGCGCGCCAGTCCCCGCGCCCACGCATCGGCGGCGAGCACCTCGTCCAAGGTAGCCGGTTCCGGGGTCCACATGTCGGCCGACTCGACCACGCGGGTCACCGTGTCGACGATCTGCGGGAATCGGATGCGCCCGGCGAGGAAGGCCGCGACGGCGACCTCGTTGGCCGCGTTGTAGGTCGCCGTCACGCTGCCCCCGGCCTGTCCGGCCCGGCGCGCGAGTTCGACGGCCGGGAAGACCTCGTCGTCGACCGGGGCGAATTCCCAGGTGAACGCCTGCGTGAAATCCAGCGGGGCCAGGGTCCCCGGCACCCGATCGGGCCAGCCCAGCGCGAGCGCGATCGGCAGCCGCATATCCGGCGGGCTGGCCTGGGCGATGGTCGAGCCGTCGGTGAAGGTCGCCATCGAATGCACGATCGACTGCGGATGCACGGTCACATCGATGTGGTCGTACGGCACCCCGAACAACATGTGCGCCTCGATCAGCTCGAGCCCCTTGTTCACCAGGGTGGCCGAATTCAGCGTGTTCATCGGGCCCATCGACCAGGTCGGGTGGGTCTTGGCCTCGGCCGGATTCACCGATTCCAGCATCGCCCGGCTCCACCCCCGGAACGGCCCGCCGGAGGCGGTGAGCACCAGCCGATCGACCTCGGCCGCCCGCCCCGAGCGCAGGCACTGCGCCATCGCCGAATGTTCGGAGTCGACCGGGACGATCTGCCCCGGGGCCGCCGCGCGGGTCACCAGCGATCCGCCGGCCACCAGCGACTCCTTGTTGGCGAGCGCGAGCCGCCGCCCGGATTCCAGCGTGGCCAGCGTGGGTTCCAGTCCGAGCGAGCCGACCAGCGCGTTGAGCACCACGTCGGCGTCGGTGCGGCGCACGAGTTCGGTGACCGCGCCCGGACCGCTCAGTGCCACACCGAGTTCCGCCGCGGCGGCCGGATCGGCCACCGCGACCTCGGTGGCGCCGGTGACCCGGATCTGTTCGGCGAGTAGGCCGGTGTTGCCGCCGCGGGCGGCGAGCCCGGCGACCCGGAACCGATCCGGATCGGCGGCGATCACCTCCAGCGCCTGGGTGCCAATGGAACCGGTGCTGCCCAGCAGCAGGACTCTCACGACGTCGGACACGCACCCATTGTCACCCGCCGCGATTCCCCGAAGACCCCGGACCGGTGAACCCGTTGCGGCGGCGACACCGGCAGTGGCCCAACTGGCTACGACACTCGGTCGTATGCGACGATGGCAGGCGGTAATGCACCATTACCCGAACCGATGGGAGCGAACGTGTCCACGGAACTGGAACCGGCAAAGAGCGCCGTCGTCACGAAGGTCGACCCCGCCGAGGTTCCGTCCGCCGCCTGGGGCTGGAGCGGCGAGTCGCGCAAGACCTTCCGCCGCGCGGGCTGGGTTGTCGTGGTGATCCTGCTGTGCATGCTCATCGGCAACCACAAGGGTCACGTCGAGGACATCTACCTGATCGGTTTCGCCGCCGCCCTCGCCGGCGTCCTCATCCGCGACTCCTTCCTCCAGGGCAAGCCCAGGTAGGGCTCTCTCTACACAGCCTCTACACAGCGTGAACCGGATGCGCTCTGCAGGGGCGCATCCGGTTCACGTGGTCGCTTCGTGCTCGTGGGATCGTTACGGCGATTGCACCTCCGTTCCGTGAGCGTTGATCGTGGCGGCGAGGTCGCCGGGCGACGTCGCCCCCGCGGAGGCGTCGCCCAGCAGCTCGACGGCGCCTGTCCCGGCCAGGATCATGCCTGCGGTGATGAGGGTCAGCGTCGAACGCTTCATATTCCTTCTCCCTTATCGGTCTG
Organism: Nocardia sp. BMG111209; assembly: GCF_000381925.1. Classification (NCBI taxonomy): domain Bacteria; kingdom Bacillati; phylum Actinomycetota; class Actinomycetes; order Mycobacteriales; family Nocardiaceae; genus Nocardia; species Nocardia sp. BMG111209. Next base: position 378,299 of record NZ_KB907308.1, on the reverse strand, counting down.
AGTCGGGAAGAGTTCGAACCATCTGTTTGCCAACTAATAGCTGACATGGACACGGTAGAACGGGAAACTCCCGTCCGACAAGCCCACCGCATCCGGAGGTGCAGCCCAATATTGGCTATGCCGCAGGTCACGCCCTAGATTTCCGATATTAACCGGTTCGCCGCAAACTGGCGGCAAGGTGATGGCGTGTCGGTTGCCCGACCGCCGCCATCCGCAGCGTGTAGTCGATGGTGTCGTCGGTCAGCACCAGCGAGCGGCCCAGTGCCGTCACGAGCTTCGCGGAGGTGCTCACCCCGATGTGCGTGGAGTCGAGATCCAGTTGCAGTCCGTCGTCGGTGACCTTCACACTGCCCTCGCAGATTTCGGTGACCCCGGTCGGATGGGCCAGGATCAGTTCCACGCGATCGGGTCCCGCGCTGCGCAGATATCCGGTCTCCGCGTGCAGGGAGCGACCGTCGCCCGCGTGCCGGGTGCGCTGCCGGTAGGTCAGGAACGGGCGGCCGACGTGACCGAACCGGATCTCCTCGTGATAGTCGAACGCTTCGATCGTCGGATACTCACCGTGACCCGAGCCGCGCCAGGTCCCCAGCAGCGGGGCGAGGTGGGCGATGTCCGGATGGGGCGCGACGGCTGACTGGGGTTCGAACACGGCGGACAGCATAATGCGCCGACGCCCGGCCGGTGGCGTGGCGGCGCCGGATTCGTGCCGACGGGGGTTGACAGCACGAGACCTGCCGATACCGCTGCGGATGCGCCGCCGGTTGCGATGACTCTGGTGAGATGAAACCCGATCCGGCAGTGGGGGACCGGTTGTCGAACGAGAGCGGGAGACGATGAGCGTCGAGGTGATCGACACGGTGACAGCGGGATACCGCGGGGTGCCCGCACCGCCGCGGCCGTCCGCGGTCCGCCAGTGCTGGGTGCTGTCGCTGCGGCTGATCCGGCCGTCGGTGCGCAACGGCGAGGTGCTGATGGCGGTGCTCGCGCCGACGGTGTTCACGGTCGGCTTCTACATCCCGCTGAATCGGGTGATGAGCTTCGTCGGGCACGGATCCGGCTCGTACGCGCAGTTCCTGATGCCGATGATCGTGATGCAGGCGGTGGCGTTCTGCGCGACCACCGCGGCGTTCCGGTCGGCCAGCGACGCCCGCGACGGCCTGGACACCCGGTTCGCCACCATGCCGATGCCGCTGATCGCGCCGTTGGTCGCGCGCACGGCGGCGGTGCTCTACCGTACGGCGATCTCGCTGGCCGCGGCGATGGTGTGCGGCTACGTGATCGGCTTCCGGTTCTACGGAAGCTGTTGGCAGACCGCGGCTTTCGTGGTCTTCGCGTTGTCGCTCGGGGTATTGCTCGGCGCGCTGGGCGATCTGGCGGGCGGGCTGTCGGGCAGTCCGGAGGCGGCCACGCAGATGCTGGTGCTGCCGCAGCTGATCCTCGGCATGGTGTCCACCGGATTCGTCCCGGCCTTCCAATTCCCAGCCTGGATGCGGGGTTTCGCGCGCAATCAGCCGGTCTCGCAGTTCGTCGGCGTGATGCGAGCGCTCGCGGGTGACCGGCCGGGGCATCCGCCGCCGGTGACCTGGTCACTGCTCGGGCCCGGCGTACTGTGGACCGTCGCCGGCCTCGGCGTCGGTGGCGGCGCCGTGATCCTGCTGGCCGTGCGGAGGCAGCGATGATCCCCGTGGGTACCCGTCCGGCCCCGGCCCGGACGGCGGCGGTCGCGGAGCGGGCCCCGATGCCGATCGCGCCGGCCCGGACCGAGACCTGGTCCCGGCTGGTGCCCCAGACCGCGATCCAGACCCGGCGGCTGTTGTTGCGCTGGCGCCGGGATCCGGTGACGATGACGCAGGCGCTGCTGTTCCCGACGCTGTTGCTGATCATCCTGAATTCCGTACTGGGCGGGCAGATCTCGACCTTCTCCGGGATCAACGCGCTGTACGGCACGGTGCCGATGACCACCCTGGTGTCGGTGATGTCCGGCTCGCTCGCCGGTGCGGTGACGCTGGGCCGCGAGCGCGATGCCGGGTTGCTGGCGCGGTTCTGGGTGCTGCCGGTGCATCGGGCCTCCGGCGTGCTGGCCCGGATCTGCGCCGAGGGTGTGCGGATCCTGCTCTGCACCGCGGTGCTGTTCGGCGTCGGCTCGATCCTCGGTTTCCGGTTCCGGCAGGGCCTGCCGGCGGCGCTGGCGCTGGTGAGCGTGCCCCTGATCTACGGCCTGGCCTTCGCCACGGCGGTCACCACGGCGGCGGTGTACACAGCGAAAGGGACTCTGGTGGAGGCGATTTCGCTGGGCTCGTCGATGCTGATGTTCTTCTGCACCGGATTCGTGCCGCTGACCGCGTACCCGGACTGGGTGAAACCGTTCGTCGCGCATCAGCCGATGAGCTGTGCGGTCGACGCCATGCGCGGACTGGCGGTGGGCGGTCCGGTACGGGGGCCGCTGCTGGCGACCGTGGTGTGGTCGGTGGCGGCGATGGCGTTGTTCGCGGTACCGGCGGCGGTCGGCTACCGGCGGGCGAGCCGGGCCTGAGCGATGCGGCCGAGGGCGGGCGTGCCGCGCCAGTCGACTACGCGGCACGCCGGGCGGGGCGCCTCGTTGCGCCCGCCGTACCTGGCGGGCAACGTCCCGGACCGGGGCCGCGCACGGCCGCTCGGTGACGTTACCGCTGGCAGGGAATGACCGTGTGCGTCAACGCGTTCGGTGGTGATTCACTGCTCGGGCAACCGACGCCGGCCACCGGCCACGTCGATCACGAGATCAGTGTAACCGTCCACCAGTTCGGCCAGGTGGTACCAGTGTTTATGGGTATTGTCACTGCGCGGTCCGTCGCGATCGATCGCCAGGTTGGCGTCGACCCAGCTGCGGGCCATGCGATCGACCACCGCACCCAGGCTCTCGGTGTGCAGCGAGGCGCCGTTACGATGCTGTGGCAGCTCCTGCTCCACCCAGTCGTTGATGTCCTCGACGAGTTCACTACGGCGGCAATCGATCTCGGTGACCATCAAGGGGTCGTGGATCTCCGTCCGCCGCGTGTGCAACTCGGCCAGCGCGCGTGCCGACCGCAACAGGACCCGGTCCTGGAAGCGGCGCCCCTGGAACGCGCACAGCAGTTGCGGTGCGGTCGGCAGCACCCCGGCAATCGACATCGTCATCGCGGCGCCCCCTGCACAGCCAGATGTATCACTAATCGCACCAACATGATTGGTCTCCGGATTCAGCTATACCGGTCATGGGATCGGTGTTTCAGAACTAGGCTTGACATGCATGATGCTACTTGCAGATGCAAGAACACAAGGGCTGGAACGCAAAAATGCGTTCTAGGAAATGCATCGGGTAGCTGAGGTACGGCTGGAGGTCAGTGTATCGATGGCAGGGAAACGCACCGTGCTCACCGTGCAGTTGCGGCGGCTGGCCGTGCTGCTGACGGAGCTGCGGGAGCTGGCCGGCGTCAGTAAAGAGGAGGTCAGCGCCCGGAGCGGCATCAACGTGACGACGTTGTACCGCATCGAGACCGCGCAGGCGCGGCCGCAGCGGCGCACGCTGATGGCGATGCTCGACCTGTACGAGGTCGACGACGAGCGCCGCGCGGATGCCCTGCAGTTGCTGCAGGAGGCGCAGAAGCCGGGCATGTCGCGGCCGTTCGAGGCGGCCGTCTCGGATGTCTACGCGGCCTTCATCAACTTCGAGAATGCGGCATTGTCGGCGCGGCTGTTCGAAATGTCCTTTATCCCCGGACTTCTGCAGACCGAGAGGTATGCGTGGGCGGTTCTGGACACCACCATGCCGAAGGCGGAGAGTTCCGTGATCGAGCAGCGCCTGCGGGCCCGGTTCGAGCGGGCCAAGGTGCTGACCCGGCAGGACCGGCCGCTGGAGTTGTGGGTGGTGCTGGACGAGGCCGCGATCCGGCGGGTGGTCGGCGGCCCGGACGTGATGCGTGAGCAGCTGCTGCGCCTGATCGACGAGTCCGAGAAGCGGAACGTGATCCTGCAGGTGCTGCCGTTCGAGGCGGGCGCGCATCCGGCGATGATCGGTTCGTTCGTGGTGCTCGACTTCCAGGATCCGGCGGATCCGGAACTGGTCTACATCGAGGGCGCCGCGGGCGACGACATCGTGGAGGGCCGCGACGGCGTGCGCCGCTTCGGCGTCATGTTCGACCAGTTGCGCGCGATGGCGCTGAGCCCGCGCGATTCGGTCACCCTCGTCACCGAGGCCGCGGATCAGTTGAAGTGATCCGTCCGCGGCGACCCCGTCCGGCGCGTATGAGCGGTCCGGGGCGGGGTCACCGCGGTAGCGGTGCGTTCACTCGCCCGCGATGCGGGCGTCGTAGGCGGCGCGGGTCCCGTCGCTGTGCAGGAAGGCGTCCTCGAATCCGGCGATGCGGCGCAGGAATCGGCTCACCGGTCGCGGCAGCATCGCCCACATCGCGGCGCTGGGCGCGAGGCTGCCCGGAATCACCGCCTGGCGACGGCCGTGCGCGAGTACCGAGACCACCGCGGCCGCGATCTGTTCGGGTGCCACCGGTTTGCTGAGCCGGTTGACCGTGATCCCGCTGATGAGTTCGGTGGCGGTGAACGACGGCAGGACCGCCGACACCCGGATGTCCTGATCCGCCAGTTCGGCGTCGAGCGCCTCGCTGAAGCCGACCACCGCGAACTTCGTGGCGTTGTAGAGCGCCATACCCGGCGCCGGGATACGCCCGGCGATCGAGGCGATGTTCACGATGCGGCCGCCGCGGCCGGTCATCGCGCGGGCGGCTGCCCGGCTGCCGTTGATCACGCCGTGCACGTTGATGTCCACGGTGCGGCGGACCAGCGCGTCGGACTGCTCCAGCACCCGGCCGATCGGCATGATGCCCGCGTTGTTGATCCAGAGGTCGACCGGGCCGAGTTCGCGCTGCACCAGTTCGAGGAAGGCCGCGACCGAGGCGGGATCGGTGACATCCATGGTGTCGCCCAGGATGCCGAGGTCGCCGGCGGTGGTCTTCACCGTCACGGTGTCGATGTCGCCGATGGCGACGTGCGCGCCCTGGGCCAGCAGCGCGGCGGCGATCGCACGGCCGATGCCGCGGGCGCCGCCGGTGACGACGGCCACCTTCCCGGCGATGACGAAGCGGGTCACGGATGACTCCTCTCGAGTTCTTCCAGCGTGCGGCGCAACACTTTTCCGGAGGCGCCACGGGGTAGTTCGGCCACCACGATGATGTCGCGTGGCATCCGGGAGCGCGGCAGTTCCACGCTCAGTCGGGCCCGGACCTCGGCGATGTCGAGATCGCCTGTGCCCGTGCCGTTGTCGGCCGCGACCAGATAGGCGCGCAGCCGCTGCCCGAAGTCGGCGTCGGCGACCGGTACCACGACGGCGTCCGCGACGCGCGGATGTCGTTGCAGGACCAGCTCGACCTCCTCCGGGAAGACGTTCTCGCCGCCGGAGACGATCATGCCGTCCGAGCGGCCGGTCACGTAGAGGCGGCCGCGCTCGTCCAGATGACCGCGGTCGCCCGTGTCCAGGAAGCCGTCGATCATCGCCCGGCTGCTGCCGTCGGTGTACTCGGTGACCTGACCGGATGTGCGAACCAGGATGCGACCGTTGGTGTTCGACGGCAGCGGGCGGCCGTCCTCGGCGGCGATGCGGACCGAGATCCCGAGCGCGGGCCGGCCCGCGCAGTCGGGGGCGTGCAGCAGATCGGCCGGGGTCGCGATGCTGATGTAGGACGCCTCGGTGGACCCGTACAGGTTGTGCAGCACCGGCCCGAACGCCTCGAAGACCTGCCGGACCACCTCCTGATCCAGCCGGGCCCCGCCGCTGCCGACGATGCGCAGCGCGCTCAGATCCGCTGCGGCGAGCCGATCCCCGAGCGCGAGCACCCGGCGCACCATCGTCGGCACCGCGACGAAGACGGTGCACCGCCGCGCCGTCAGTTCGTCCAGCGCGCGCCCGGCGTCGAAGCGCCGCTGCAACACCACCTCCGCGCCGAGCAGCAGCGCGATCGTGGTGATGATCAGCCCCCAGCCGTGGAAGACCGGCGCCGACAACAGGATTCGATCGCCGCGCCGCAGCGGGATGCGCGACAGCAGTCCCGCGGGCAGCAGCAGCGGGTTGGGTGATTCCCGCGGCGCACCCTTCGGGGTACCGCTGGAACCGCTGGTGAGGATCACCACGATGCCCGGCCGCCGCGGGCTCGGCAGCGGCCCGGCCGGGAAGGCGGCCGCCGCCCGGCCCAGCGCATTGTCCGGCTCCGGCCCGGAATGCCAGGCGCACCAGGTGATTCCGTCGAATCCGGCCAGCGCGGACTGGAAGTCGTCATCGTACACGATGGCGTCGAGGCCCTCCCGCGCCGCCACCTCGTCGATCTGGCGGCGGCCGAAATCGGAGTTCAGCAGCACCACCCGCGCCCCGACGGCCCCCGCCGCGCACAGCGCGACCACCGCGTCGGCGTGGTTGCGGCACAGGATCCCGATGCCCGGCCGGTCACCGGAGCGCGCGGGCACGGTGGCGAACAGCCGCGCGAAACGTTCGGTGCGACGGCCGAATTCGCGATAGGTCAGCGTCCCGCGATCGTCGCGGAACGCCACCCGATCGCCGAACGCCGCGGCGGTGCCGGTGGGCAGCCCACCCAGCGGGCCCGACCGGCGCACGGATTTCGCACTGACCAGTGCCGCTCTCGGCGGCAGCGACAGCATGCCCGAGCGCAACAGCACACCGAACGCGGCCGCGTCGGTGCGCACCCGCGCGAGCGCCGTGGAGGTGGAGGTCATCGGTTGTCCTTCCGGGCACCGCGCCGGTCGATTGCCGAATCCGGTTGCGGTGCATCGTGTTCACGGTGGCGACGGTTGGGCTCGAGTGCGGCCCGAGCGCGGTGGGAGGCCGAGTTCCGGCGGCTCACGATCGTGGCCCGAGTGCGTCCGGTGGCCGGGCTCGGATCGTTCACGCTCGTGGTCGGTGCGTGGTCGGTGGCCGGGTTCGGTCGGTTCGTGCTCGTGGCCGGAGGGCGTTCGGTGGCCGGGCTCGGGTGGTTCACGGTTTCGGGCGGAGGGTGGCGAGTAGGCGCTGGGCTCGGGCGTAGCCGCCGAAGAAGGTGTCGCGCAGGGTGTCCGGGGTCGGGGTGGGGATGCGCTGGGCGGCGACGGTCTGGGGTTCGGTGTAGCGGATGATGCCCTCGCGGCCGTGGCGGCGGCCCAGGCCGCTGGTGCGCATGCCGCCCATGGGCGCGTCCACCGACGCGATCGCCGCCAGGTATCCGTCGTTCACGTTCACCGCGCCGGCGACCACGCGGCGGGCGAGCTCGGTGCCGCGGGCCACATCCCGGGTCCACACGCTGGCGGACAGGCCGTATTCGCCGGTGTTGGCGGCGGCGATCGCCTCGTCCTCGGAGGCGACCGGGTACACCGAGACGACCGGGCCGAAGGTCTCCTCGGCGCACACCCGCATCTCGGCGGTGACGCCGGTCAGGACCGTGGGCTCGTGGAAGTAGGGGCCGAGATCCGGGCGGGCCCGGCCGCCGGCGGCGACGGCGGCCCCGCGGTCGACGGCGTCGCGGATGTGCGCGACGGTGGTGTCGAGTTGGGCCGCGGTGGTCAGCGAGCCCATGTCGACGTCCCAGCCGTAGCCGGCGCCGAGCCGCATCCGGCGGGTGCGCTCGGCCAGTTCGCGCACGAATCGGTCGAAGACCTTCTCGTGCACGTAGATTCGCTCGATCCCGATACACATCTGCCCGGCGCTGGCGAAGCACGCCTGCACCGCGCCGCGGGCCGCGGCCGTGAGATCGGCGTCGGCGCAGACGATCATCGCGTTCTTGCCGCCGAGTTCCAGGGAGGCGCCGATCAGCCGATCGGCGCAGCGGCGGGCGATATCGCGGCCGGTGGCGGTGGAGCCGGTGAAGCACAGGTAGTCGACCGCCTCGATCAGCGCCGGGCCGATCGCGCTGCCGGGTCCGGCGACGATCCGCCAGAGATCCTGCGGCACACCGGCTCTCGCGGCCAGTTCGCGTGCGGCCAGCAGGGTCCAGGGCGCCTGGGAATCGGCCTTGCTGAGCACCGCGTTGCCGGCCAGCAGGGCGGGGATCACATCGCCGACGGCCAGGAACAGCGGATAGTTCCAGGGCGCGATCACCCCCACCACACCCTTGGGCCGATAGCCGACCCGGGTGGTCACCACGCCGGGCAGCACACTGCGCGCACGTCGTTCGGCGAGGTGGTGGTGGGCTCGGTAGCCGTAGTAGCGGGCCACCGACACCACGCCCTGCGCCTCGACGGCGGCGTGGACGCGGGCCTTACCGGTCTCCCATTGCATGAGATCGCAGAGCAGATCCCGGTGGGCCAGCAGTTCGGCGGCGAAGCGGAGCACGACGCGCTCGCGCTCGCGCACCGATCGGGCCGCCCATTCCGGTTGCGCGGCACGGGCCGCGGCGACGGTATCGGCCAGCCCGGCCGCGGTGGTCCGGGGCAGCGCGGGCAGGGTATCGCCGGTGAACGGCGCGGTGGCGCTGCGCGATTCGTCCGACGGCGGGAGGTGCTCCCGCAGCCGGCGCAGCAGGTCGGGGGTGATCGAGTCCGGCGGGGTGGCGGCGTTGGCGGCCTCGACCGGGACGGAGGTACTGGTCATGATGTCTCCCACTGGTTTCCGGTCTCGGCGGATCAGCCGACCTGCAGCCCGGCGGGGGCGGGCAGGCGTTCCAGGCGCACCGGCAGGCCGTCGGCGGGGGCCGGGCCGGTGGCGATCTCCAGCGGCACCTCGTACCCGTCGGGCACGCTCCACCGGTAGCGCAGCAACATCTGGTGCAGAACGGATTTCACCGTCATCCCGCCGAAGTACAGGCCGATGCACTTGTGCGCGCCGCCGCCGAAGGGGGCCCAGGCGAACCGATGTCGCGATGCGGCGTCGGCCTCGAATCGGCTCGGATCCCAGCGGTCGGGGTCCGGCCAGGGGCCGGAGCGGCGCATCATCGGATACGAGGAGGCCGCCACCAGCGTGCCGGCGGGCACATGGTGACCGTTGATCTCGGTGTCGCGCAACGCCTCCCGCATCTGCTGGCTCACCGGCGAGTACATCCGCAGGGTTTCCTTGAACGCCAGGTCCAGGCCCGGCAACCGGTCCAGATCCGGATAGCCGAGGTGTTCGGTACCCAGCGCCTGCGATTCGGCGCGCAACCGGTCCTGCCACTGCGGATCCCGGGCCAGGTGATAGGCCAGCATGGACAGCGCGATAGTGCTGGTGTCGTGCGCGGCCATCAGCACGAAGATCATGTGGTCGACGATGTCCGCGTCGGTGAAGGTGTGCCCCTCGACGCTGGCGCTGTGGCACAGCACGCTGAACAGGTCGGCGCCGTCGCCGGACCGCTTGCGCGGCAACTGGTCCCGGAAGAACTCCTGGAGAACCCGGCGGCCGCGCAGCCCGCGGGCCCAGATCCCGCCGGGCAGCGGCGCGCGGACCAGCGCCTGACCGCCGCGCACGGCGTCGATGAAGGCGCGCTCGAGCCGGTCGGCCTGTCCCGGAGCGAGATCCGCGCCGACGAACACCTCGGTGGCGGTCTCCAGCAGCATCTTCTTCGTGGCGTCGAACAGCCGGAAGTCGTCGCCCGGCCGCCAGGTCGAGAGTCGTTGCGTCACCGCGGGATTGATGATGTCCAGATAACCGATCAGCCGCGGCCGGGTGAAGGCCTGCTGCATGATCCGGCGGTGGTGCAGATGTTCCTCGAAGTCGCGCAACAGGATTCCGCCGTCGAAGAAGGCGCCGATCAGGAAGTCCCAGCCGCCCTTCGCGGAGAAGACCTTCTCGCGGTCGAGCAGCACCTGCTCCATCCCGGCCGGATCGCCGACCACCACGACCTCGCGGCCCAGCGCCCGGCACCAGAACAGCGGCCCGTAGCGGCGTTCGCGACCGCGGAAGAACCGCAGCGGATCGTCGAGCAGTTGCAGGCTGGCGCCCAGATAGGGGACGCCGCCGTCGCCGGGAACCGGGAGCAGTCCGCTGCCGGCCGGCGGCTCGGCCAGCGGGCGCGGCGCGGAGGGGTAGCGGCTGGTCAGTGCGGCGGCGCCGCTGCGAGCGATCCGGGCGGCATGTTTCCAGGTCGAGGCGTTCACGGCCGGGCCTCCTGATTCGTGGTCGGCCGGCGCGGCCGTCCGAATACCCCAGGGATGCAGCCGACACCGATGCGCGTGGTCACCGTCCATCTGACAGTGACCTCTGTCGAAAAAGTAGATCTGACAGGATTGTCTGTCAAGATGGGATCATGGCACGAGCGACACGGAACTACGGTGGCCTGAGCGCCGAGCAGCGCCGGACCGAGCGGCGTGCGCGGATTCTGGACGCCGGACTGGACGTCATCGGCCGCGACGGCATGTCCGCGATGACCATGACGGCGGTGTGCGGGGCGGCCGGGCTCACCGAGCGGTATTTCTACGAGAGTTTCGCCAACCTCGACGAATTGCGTCGCGCCGTCGTGGACGAACTGCTCGTCGAGGTCACGGGCGTGATCATGACCGCGCTGACCATCGAACCGCCGGAGCTGCGCTTGCGCTGCAAGGCCGCGGCGACGGCGATGTTCGACGTACTGGCCGCCGACGCGCGCAAGGCGCGGACCTTCCGCGAGGCCGGATCGCGCGAGGACCTGCAACAACTGCGCGACACGGTGCTGCAGGGCTTCGCCGCGGTACTGGCCGACCAGATGGTGGAGCTGGCCGGGCTCGACGATCCGGCGCTGCGGCCGTACCTGGTCGCGGCCACCAGCATGCTGGTCGGCGGCCTGGCCGAGAACGTCTCCGCCTACCTCGGCGGCAGCCTGGCGGTATCGCCCGAGGTGCTGCTCGACACCGCCGCCCAGCTGTGCGTCGACGCCGCGGCCGGGATCGGGCAGCGCTGACCCCGGCCGAATTCCGATACATCACCGACGAGGAGAAGTCATGCGGCTGATCGCCGATCACGAGGTGTGCGAAGGCCACGCGATGTGCCTGTCGCTGATTCCGGACCTGGTCACCCTGGACGCCGACGGGCGCGCGACGGTGACCGGCGAGGTGCCCGCGACGGCCGCGGCCGACGCGCGACTCGCCGTGGACAGTTGCCCCGTGCAGGCGTTGCGCTGGGCCGACGTGTGACCGCGCGCACTCGACTTGCGCCCCGGAACGGGTCGCTGTAACACTGATAGAAAGTTGGTTACATTCTTCCATCGAGGGGTGCTGGGCATGGCGGTATTCGACGCGACCGGGTTCGATGCCGGAATTCGGGAGGCCGTGCCGATGCCGGTCGACGACGAGTCACCCGCCGGTGAGTCGCCGCTGGGGCCGCGGACGCTGGTGTGGAAGTTCTACGGAGATGTGCGCGGCACCTTGGGTTTTCAGCGCGTCGCCGGTACCGAGAACTGCATCGAACAGCTCGGCAAGGCCGTCGAGGACCACTCCGTGGTGTTCACCGACACCCTCGGCCGCGCCCGCCGCAGCGCCAAGGCGATCATGCAGACGGTGTACTCCGAGACGCCGTACGACTGGGGCCGGAAGGTGCGCGACTTCCACCGCGATATCAAGGGCACCGTCGACAGTGACGGATCGCGCTACCACGCCCTGAATCCGGAGCTGTTCTATTGGGGCCACGCCACTTTCGTGGATCAGGTCATCTACACCACGGATACGTTCATCCGCCGGCTGTCCTACGCCGAGAAGGTGCAGATCTTCGAGGAGGGCAAGGCCTGGTATCGGCTCTACGGCGTCAGCAACCGCGGTGAGCCGCAGACCTACGAGGAATTCCTCGCCTACTGGGACGCGATGCTGGACCGCTTCGTGCCGACCCGGTCGGTCCGCTACGGCACCGGCTATCTGCGCCGGGGCCTGCCGCGGCCGCGGCAGATCCCGCAGCCGGTCTGGACCGTATTGTCCGCGCCGCTGAACGCCTTCCTGCGGCTCGTCATCGTCGGCACGCTGCCGCCGCAGATGCGCGCGGTATGCGATCTGGACTGGGACGACAAGCGGGAGAAGCGTTTCCAGCGGTTCGCTGCCGGGATGCGGGCTCTGAACCCGGTGTTCAACCGGCTGCCGGTGAACGTGCTGTACGTGAAGTGGGCGGCCGCGGCGTGGCAGCGCGCCGGAGTGGACCCGCGGCGAGAGTTCAACCGCGCGCAGTGAATCGGGGCGGGCTCGCTCAGCGCAGGGCCGCGCGGCCGCGGATCCGGCCGAGTACCAGCAACGTCACCAGCGTGACGGCCACCAGTACCGTGGTGTCGGCGGCGGCGTCGAACACGTCGCCGCGGTCGGTCGCGGCGAAGATGGTGACCGGCAACGTCTTCCAGGTGGCCGGGTACACCATCACGGTGGCGCCGAGCTCACCCATCGACAGCGCGATCGCCAGGCCCGCCGCCGCGCCCAGCGCGGGCAGCAGCAGCGGCAACGTGATCCGGGTCAGCACCCGGACCGGGCCCGCGCCCAGCGATTCGGCGGCCTGCCGATACGCCGGATCCAGCCGGTCCAGCGCCGCCGACACCCCGCTGTAGGAATAGGCGAGCACCAGCACGGTGTGCGCCACGATCACGATCCATTTGGTGCCGCCCAACAGGATCGGCTGCCGATTGAACACGATCAGCACACCGAGGCCGATCGCCACCGACGGCACCGCCACCGGCAGATGGAACACCGCGTCGGTGGTGCGCCGCAACCACTCCGGGGTCTCGCGCGCGGAGAGTGCGGCCCAGGTACCCAGCACCAGCGCCACCGCCCCGGCGAGCAACGCGGTCTGCAGGCTCACCGAGAGGCTCGCGGCCTCCTCACCCGACAGCGCGTGGCGAAAGTTGCCCAGCCCCAACTGCGACGGCAGCGGCCCGGTCCACCGGCCCGCGAGCGCGGCGGCCACCACGGTGGCGATCGGCGCCGCGAACACCACCAGGACGACCAGCGCGAACACCGCGAGGATCACCGCCCGGCCACGTCCGGTCCACACCAGCATGTTCAGACCTCCTGTGCCCGGCGGGTTCCGGTGAACCACGCGAACAGGAATCGGTATCCGACATAGAGCGTCAGCGACAGCAGTACCTGTACCGAGGCCAGGACCGCCGCGCCGGGCAGGTCGAAGGTGACGATGCCGCGGGTGTAGATCAGCGCGGGCAGCGTGATGACCCCTTTGGCGCCGGTGAACAGCACGATGCCGAACTCGTTGAGCGTCAACAGCAATACCAGGCTGCCGCCGGCGGCCAGCGCGGGCCACGCCTCCGGCAGCACCACCTGCCGCAGCACCCGCCACGGCGACCCGCCCAGGCTCGCGGCCACTTCCAGCTGCTCGCGCGGCAACTGCGCGAACGCCGCCAGCAGTGGACGCACCACGAACGGCGTGAAGTAGGTGACCTCGGCGAGTACCACACCCGTCGGAGTCGTCAGGAAATGTACTGCGGGGGAGTGGTTTCCGCCGAATTTCGCGAGCAGCGCGTTCAGCGCGCCGGCGGTGCCGTAGAGGAAGGTGAACGCCAGTGTGATCAGGAACGACGGCAGCGTGAGCACGGTATCGATCAACCGCCCCACCAGCGCCGAACCGGGAAACGGCACGAACGCCAGCACGACCGCCAGGAACGTACCCAGCACCAGGCACCCCGCCGTCGCGCAGGCCGCGATGGATACCGTGTGCCACAACGCGTCCCGGAACGAATGCGAGGCCAGCACCTGCGACCACACCGCCGTCCCGCGCCCGTCCGGGGTCACGGTCGATTCGGTGAGCACCCGCACGATCGGATAGACCGCGATCACGAGCACCACGATCAGCGGCGGCAGTGCCCACAGCACGGCCCGCCGGCTACCCCGCCGCGCAGAATCGCCCGTATCCCCCTCGCCGACTGCGGGTTCCAGCGAAGTCGACACGCTCATCGCCACCCCCGCAGACTGCTCGGGACCGCTCGGCCGACCACCGGACGCGACCCCGCGCCGCCCGTACGGCCGATGCCGACGACTGCCGCACGGCGGATGTCCGCAACCGCTGCATGGCCGACGCCCGCGCCCGCCGTACGGCCGATGTCCGCGACCGTCGCATGGTCGATGTCCGCGACCGCTGCACGGCCGATGTCCGCGACCGGTACCCGGCCCCCCTCATGGGCCGGGTACGCGGCCGCGGAGCAGGTGGCGCCGGGCGGCACCACCGGGTCCGGACTCGGCGAGTACCGGCCGCGAGGGGACCGCGGCCGGGTCGGGAGCGGACCGCGCGGGGCGAAAAAGCCCTCGTGGCAACGGGTCTCACCGCCGGGATCGGAACTCATGCCGCGTTCCCCACGGCGGCGGGGATGAGGACACCCGCCGGGTCGGGCAGTCGTACGCCGACCACGGTGCCGGGGGCGGTGTCGATCTGTCCGGGCAGGTCGGTGGTGAGGTCGACGGGCAGACCGTCGACGTCGAGCAGCAGCCGGGTGGTGGCGCCGCGCCAGACGCCGGAGATCACGGTGGCGCGCAACGCCTCCTGCTCACCGAGCGGGCACAGGCGTACCGTGTGCGGCCGGACGCACAGCATGCCGTCGTCGTCGGGTTTCCATTCCAGCTGGCCGACACCGGGTTTCGGCGCCTCGGCGCGTAGCGTGAGTTCGCCGACGGCGACGAAGGCCGCGGTGCCGGAGACGTGTTTCACCAGGCCCGGCAGCAGATTCGCGCCGCCGAGGAAGGCCGCGGTGAACGAACTGGGCGGGCGGCGCCACAGGTTCTCGGCGGTATCGACGTCGACCAGGCGGGAGTCGCGCATCACCGCGATCCGGTCGGCCAGCGCCAGCGCCTCGGCCTGATCGTGGGTGACGTACAGCATCGCGGTGTCCGGCAACGCCTTTCGCAACTGTTGCAATTCGGTGAGCATGCTCTGCCGCAGCTGGGCGTCCAGCGCGGCCAGCGGCTCGTCCAGCAGCAGCACCTTGGGGCGGATGGCCAGGGCGCGGGCGATCGCGACCCGCTGCTGTTGCCCGCCGGACAGTTCCCGCGGCAGCCGCCGCGCGTACTCGGTCATGCCGACCATCGCCAGCGCCTCGGTGACCCGCGCGCCGATCTCCTTGCGCGGCACCCGATGTGAGCGAAGGCCGAAGGCGACGTTGTCGTGCACCCGCATGTGCGGGAACAGCGCGTAGGACTGCACCACCACCCCGATGCCGCGTTCGGCGGGGGACCGGTCGGTGACGTCCCGCCCGGCCAGCCGGACCCGGCCGGTGGTGGGGCGGACGAATCCGGCGAGCGCCCGCAACGCGGTCGACTTGCCGGATCCGCTGGGGCCCAGGAGCGCAACCGTTTCCCCGGCCGCGACGCGAAGGGAGAACTCGGCCAGTGCGACGGTGACCTTGCGGCCCCGGCCGTAACTGACACCGACCCGATCGAACACGATCGCGGGGGTGTCGGTGGAATCGGCCGCCGCGGTGGCGGAGCCGGTCGCGGCGGTGACTGCCCTGGGCGTGGACATGGTTGCGCTCCTGTGTCTTCCGATCAGCTACCGGTGGCCTTCTGATACGCGGCGACGTCGCCGTCGAGATCGGTGAGGACCTTGGTCCAGTCCGGGTTGATCACCGTGACGTCCTTCACATAGCCCGCGGGGGAGATGGTGCCCGCCGGCGCCGGGGCGTCCTTCAGATCCTTGCGGACCGGCACCGCGACGGCGTCCGGGCCGAGGGTCTTCTGCACGTCGGCCGAGAGCAGGTACTCCATCAGCTTCTTCGCCGCGTCCTTGTGCGGTGCGCCCTTGGCCATACCCATCACGTAGGGCACCGCCACGGTGGAGTGCTTGCCGTCGGCGGTGGCCGGGAAGAACACGTTGAACTTCGCGCCCTTGTCCTTGATCTGCTGCAGGTTCATCTGCACATCGCCGTTGGCGATCAGCAGTTCGCCGTTGTCGACCTTGGGCTGCAACTTGCCGGTCGAGGAGGACGGGCCGACGTTGTTGGGCTGCAATTTGGCCAGATAGTCCAGCGCGCCCTGCTTGCCGTACAGCTGCTGCAGCAGCACCAGCACCGCGGTGCCGTCACCGGCCTGGCCGGGGGTCGAGTACTGCACCTTGCCCTTGTAGTCGGGCTTCAGCAGATCGTCCCAGGTCAGCTTGTCGGAGTTGGCGACTCGCGGGTTGGCGATGAAGCAGAGATAGTTCCCGGCCAGGGTCACGTACTTGCCGCCCGGATCCTTGTCGGCATCGGCGACGACGCCGGTGTCCACGCCACTGTCCTGCAGCAGGCCGGATTTCGCGGCCTTCTGGATGAACGGCGGGAGGGTGACGACGATATCGGCCTGCGGGTTGGACTGTTCCTTGTCCACCCGGTTGACCACCTCGCCGGAGCCGGCCTCCACCTCGTTCACCGAAATGCCGGTCTGGTCCTTGAATTTCGCGAACTGGGTCTTGTACCAGTCGCCCAGGCCGTCGGCCGAGTAGACGGTGACGGTCTTGTCGCCGCCGGAGCTCGAGCCGGTGCCGCCGCAGGCGGCCGCGGCGACCGCGACCGCCGTCGCCGAGGCCAGGACCAGTGCGGTGCGTACCAGTCGTTGAGTCGAAATGCGCACGATGACTGCAACTTTCGTATCGTTCGGAACGTGAGTGGGAGGGACGGGGGACATCGGGAGCGGGTTCAGGCGAGCACCAGCTCGGCGAATTCGGCGACCGAGGGCACCACATGGGTCGCGCCGGCCGCCCGCAACTGCTGCTCGGTGTGCGCGCCGGTGCGGGCGCCGGCGACGATCCGGGCGCCGGCGGCCAGGCCGGTGCCGATATCGCTGGCGGTATCGCCCAGTACGGCAACCCGATCCACCGCATCGATGCGCAACCGCAGCACCGCGGTCAGCACCAGGTCGGGGTGGGGGCGGCCGCGGCCGGCGTCGGCGGGGGACAGCGTCAGATCGGCCAGTTCGCGCCAGCCCACCGCGTCCAGCAGCCGGTCCCGGGTGCGCGGGCTGAACCCGGTGGTGAGCGCCACCTTCACCCCGGCGGTGCGCAGTCGCGTGATCGCCTCCGCCGCACCGGGAATCGGCCGCGCGGCGGCGGCGAACTCCTCGTAGGCGGTCTCGAACGCCAGGTTGGCCCGCTGTGCCCGATCGTCGTCGCCGAGCAGCGCGCGGAACACGCTGATCTTGGACTGCCCCATGGTCTCGGTCACGTACCGGTCGGCGGCTTCGCGCTCGGGCCCGGTGGCGGGGATGCCCGCGGCGTCGGCGGCGGCCGCGAAGGCCCGCAGCACCAAGCCGTCGTCGGCGATCGTGGTGCCTGCCATGTCCAGCACCGCGAGCTGGATCCGATTCTCGGACAACGGTTCTCCCTTCACAGTCCGAGCAGGTCGGCGGTTTCCTCGCCGAGTGCGGGGCCGAGGGTCATCCCGCGGCCGCCGGGGCCGGTGATCACCCAGGTGTGGTCGTCGGCGCGAGCGCGGGTGACCAGGGCGGCGGGGTCGATGCTCTGGCTGTAGACGCCGGCCCAGCGCCGCACCACCTGTGGCAGCTTGCGGCCCAGCAGTTCCTCCGCGACCGCGGTGAGATGTTCGTACGGCGCCTCGTCCACGTCGAAGGCGAACGGCTCGTCGTATTCGTGGGTGTCGCCGAGGGTGAGCCCGCCGTGCAGCCGTTGGACGCAGAGCAGCTGCATCCGGTGCCGGGCCGCGGTGAACGGTTGCGCCTCTTCGCGATTCAGCCGGTCCAGGTCCGGGCCGGCGAAGGCGGGGTAGTAGCGGAAGCTGTCGCCGTCCGCGACGGCGGTGGGCAGCGGCTCGCCCAGCGGCGCGGTCTGCATCATCTGCAACCGCACCCGGCGCACCGGGAGGTCGCCGACCAGTTCTCGGGTCAGCCCGCCGTGCGCCGCACCCGGGCAGACCAGCACCAGATCCGCGTCGAAGCGGCGGCCGCGGTCGTCGGTGACGGTGCCGCCGCCGACCCCGCGCGCCTCCGCGCCGGCGTGGAAGGTGTAGCGGCCCGTGGCCGTCAGATAGGCGCGCAGCGCGGGCAGGGCCTGACGGGACTCGACCGCGGCGTCGGCCGAACAGTACAGTCCGGCAAGGTATTTGCCGCGCAGTGCGGGATTGTGTGTGCGCACCCGGTCGGGGTCGAGCAGTTCGAAGCCGCGGGCGGCGGCATCCGGTGCGGCGGCGGCCGCCTCGGCCACGGCGAGTTCGGCATCGGTGCGTACCAGCGTGATCGAGCCGCTCGGGCGGAATCCGACGCCGGGCACCTGTCCGCCGATCTCCTCCCACAGCTGCCGGGAGCGGAGGGTGAGCTCCAGTTCGGCGGCGCTGCGGCCGGACACCCAGACCAGGCCGAAGTTGCGGACCGTGGCGCCCCGGGCCTCGACCTCGCGCTCGAGCTGGACGACCTCGTGGCCGCGGCGGATCGCGGCCAGGGCGTGCGCGGTGCCGAGAATGCCACCTCCGATGACTACCAAACGCATGCCCAGAATCATGGGCAATGGTCTAGACCGTTGAGTGTGGCCCGTGGAAACGCCGGGTAAATAATTGGTATAGACCAATAATTGGTAGGCTGTCCGCCATGGACGCGATGCAGGTGGCCGACACCGGACACCGGGTGCCCAAGACGTACCGGGTGCGTACCGAGATCGAGGCCATCCTCGGCGAACTGGCCGAGGGCGATCCGGTGCCGTCGGAGCGCGACCTCGCCGCCCGCTTCGAGGTGGCCCGCGAGACGGTCCGGCAGGCGCTGCGAGAACTGTTGGTGGCGGGCCGGATTCGCCGGCAGGGCCGGGGCACCGTGGTCTCGCGGCCGAAGATGCTGCAACCCCTGTCGCTGCGCTCCTACACCGAGGCCGCGCTCGGTCACGGCCGGATTCCGGGCCGCCTGCTGGTGTCCTGGGACGACGTCCCCGCCGACGCCGACACCGGCGCCGCGCTCGGCCTCGCCCCCGGCAGTCCCGTCATGCATCTGGAGCGGATCCTGCTCGCCGACGGGGAGCGGATCGGCCTGGAGAGCACCTTCCTGCGCCTCGACCGATTCGGCGGTCTGCGCACCGACTACGACCCCACGACCTCCCTGTACGCCGCCATGCACGCCGCCGGCGTGACCTTCGCCGCCGCCACCGAACGCCTCGAGACGGTGCTCGCCACCCCGCGCGAGGCCGCCCTGCTGGAATGCACCACCGCCCTGCCGATGTTGTTGCTGCACCGGCACACCACCGACAGCGCCGGCGCCCCCCTCGAGCGGGTCCGCTCCCTCTACCGCGGCGACCGCATCGCCTTCGAGGCGGTCCTGCGCGAATAGGTCACTGCCGCTGCGGGATCGGCGAATCCAGCTCGAAAACGAAAGTGGCGCCGCATATCTCGATCTCGTCGCCGTGGTCGAGCAGTTCCGTCGCGCCGCGCGGCAGATCGGCGCCGCGCACCCGGGTCAGGTTGAGCGAGCCGCGATCCCGGATCACCGGCCCGACCCGGGAGAACAGGATCTCCGCGTGATACCGGCTGACGTCCTCGCTGCCCAGCACCAGATCGTTGTCGGGGGCCCGCCCGATCCGCAGCCCCCGCGGCCCGACCGGGAAGACCGCCCCGTCCGGTAGCCGCCGCATCCGCCCGCGGCGCGCTCCCGCGGGCGCCGTCCCGATCGTGGTGCGCAACCCCGGCACCGCCGCCGGCCCGGCCGTCCCCGCCCGCACCCGCCGCTCCAGTTCGACGACCGCGGCCCCCGGCTCGACCCCCAGTTCCGCCGCGAACATCTCGCGCATGCGCCGGCAGCTCTCCAGCGCCGCCGCGGTCCGCCCGCTCGCCGCCTGTGCGAGAATCAGTCGCGACCAATGCTGTTCGGCATACGGATCCTCCCGCAACAGCACCTGGAGATCGGCCACCACCTCCGCGCACCGCCCGGTGGCCAGCCGCGAATCGACCAGCGCCGACCGAGTCTCGTTGCGCGAGTCCCCCAGCACCCGCGCGAGCCCGTCGAAATAACCGATCCCCCGCACGCTCGCGAACGCCTCTCCCCGCCACTGCGCCAGCGCGGCAGCGAACGCCTCCGCCGCCCGCTCGTGCGCCGCACCCGCCGCCGCATCCTGCCCCGTCCGGCGCAGCGCGTCGAAACGACCGATGTCACAACCGTTCTCGGCCACCGCGAGCACATATCCGGGCGGCACGGTCCGCAACACCTCACCCCGATCCGCCCCCGCCGCACCCAGTGCCCGCCGTAACTTCGACACCAGCACATGCAGATTCGCGTTGCCCGCATCGGGCGGAGCGCCGTCCCAGACGGCATCGGCGAGCGCGTCCGCCGCCACCACCGCGCGCCGATCCACGAGCAACCGCGCGATCACCGCCTGCCGTCGCGGCCCGCCGACCGCGACCGCCGTTCCCCCGACCGACACCCCCACCGGCCCCAACACCGAAACATCCACCACCGGCATCGGCCGCTCGACACCCATACCATCAGAATGCCACCGCCGAACGCCGAATCATCCGCGGGTGCCGCACCGGATCAGAGTGGGGCGGGAGTCCACCACTGGTCGGCGATATCGGTGCCCGGGTGCGAACCCCACTGGAGGTCGATGACCACCCAGGCGCGTGCGGGATCGTCGAATTCGATGGTGGCCCAGCCGAGGTTGCCGCCGGAGTAGTACCCGGTCCGGATCCGGCCGGTCCCCGACGGGCGTGACCACGGTTGTTCCACGACGGACGCGTCGTGCAGGTTGGTCTGGAAGGTGCTGTCGCGCCGGGGATCTCCGCGGCGGAACGACCACACGGTCCATTCCAGTCCGTTGTCCTGCTTGCACTCGACGGCCGGCGCGCTTCCGTTGTTCAGCACGTCGGTGTCGCTGCACTGTGCCCCCTGATAGCCCGGCAGATCCGGTGCGGTGGGCAGCAATCCGGGGAACAGGGCCACCAGATCGTTGTCCCGCCCCCAGGCGGTCACTGCCGGGCGGGTGCTCGTGGCCGGAGCGGTCGTCGTGGTGACGGCGGGGGACGGCGTGGGCGTGGGGGTGGTGGTGGCGATCGGGTGTTCCGTCCGGCCGGGGAGCAGGGTCGCGGTCGCGATCGCCGCGGCGACCACCACGACGATCGCCGCCGCACCGGCTACCCAGAGGTTCCGGCGGGCGGCTGGGCGCTCGGGGATGGGGCCGGATGGTGACCGAAACGGTTCGACGGGCATTGATCCGCCGGGTGGCGGCCACCCTCGGCCGGGTGTGCTCGGTGCCGGCGGCCGGTGCGGAAACGATGTGCCCGCAACGGGTCCCGGCGGTACGGGAGTATCGATCCGCGAGGGAACGGCGGTGGCGCCGTAGGGTGGAATTACGTTCTGCCCGTACGGGTTCGGGCCCGTGGGTGGTCGGGCCGGGATCGTGTCCAGCGCCTGCCGGGCCGCCGATGCGAGGGCGGCGCAGGTGTCGTAGCGGTCGGCGGGATCCTTGGCCAGGGCGGTCGCGATCACCGTGTCGAATGCCTCGGGTAATCCGGGACGGGTCCGGGACGGTTGCGGCGGTGGGTCGTTGAGGTGGGCGCGTACCGTGTCCGCCGCCGACGCTCGCGCGAACGGGACGGTGCCGGTGAGCATCTCGTAGAAGGTGCAGCCCAGTGAATAGATGTCGGCCCGATGGTCGACCGCATCGCCGAGCAGTTGTTCCGGGGCCGCGTACGCCAGTGTGGCGACCAGGGTTCCGGACGCGGTGAGCGAGGTGAGGTCGCCGGAGCGGGCGATCCCGAAATCGGTGACCACGAGATGGTCGGCGCCGCCGTCGGAACCGACCAGCAGATTGGCGGGCTTCACATCCCGATGGACCAGGCCGTGGCGATGCGCCGCGTCGAGTCCGGCCGCGGCGCCGGCCAGGAGCGCCACGGCCCGCGGCGGCGGCAGGGGGCCCTGCGCGACGAGCCGTGCCACATCCGGGCCCGCGACGTATCGCAGTGCGATCCACGGTGTCCCGTCGGCCTCACCCCGGTCGTAGATCTCGATGACGTTCGGATGGTCGATCCGGGCCGCCAGGTCGGCCTCGCGCTCGAAGCGCTCGCGGAATCCGGAGTCCGCGCGGTGCAACACCTTCAGGGCGACCGAGCGCGGCAATCGGGGATGCCGCGCCAGATAGACCGTCCCGCTGCCGCCCGCGCCGAGCACCCGCTCGATCCGATATCCGGCGACCACCCGGCCCGAGGTGGGTTCCGGTGCCCCGGAACCCGCTCGCTGCGTGGCATTCTGGTCATTCACGTCCGGCGACTCCCTCGGCATACCCACCGATTCTCGCGCGGAACGCGGGCGGGCGTCGAGTCACCACCCGAATCGGCTGTGCCGGACCGCGGATCAGAACGCGGAGCCGGTGGGTGGCAGCTGTGGCCGGGTGCCGGGCCGCCGGCGGGCGTGGTGCCCACCGGCGGCCCGGCCGTGCCGCGCGGATCAGGCGTAGGTGAACACGATCCCGTCGACGGTTCCGCCCGGGGTGGTGACGGTGACCAGCGCCGGGCCGACGGCCCCGACGGGGGTGACCGCCGTGATCTGGGTCGCGGAATTCACGGTGAACGAGGCCGCCGGTGCGGCACCGAAATTCACCGCGGTCGCGCCGGTCAGGCCGGTCCCGGTCAGTGTGACCGTGGTCCCCCCGGCCGCCGGCCCCGTGCTGGGCGTGATCGAGGTCAGCGTGGGAATCGCGACGTAGGTGAACGCGACTCCGTTGCTGGTGCCACCCCCGGTGGTGACCGTGACCAACACCGTTCCGGCCGCTCCGGCGGGAGCGATCGCCGTGATCAGGGTGGGCGAGTCGACCGCGAACGAAGCCGCCGGTGTGGCACCGAAATTCACCGCCGTGGCGCCGGTCAGGCCGGTTCCGGTCAGCACGACGACCGTCCCGCCGGTCACCGGTCCCACATTCGGGACCGCCGTGATCAGGGTGGGTACCGCGGCATAGGTGAAGGCGACGCCGTTACCGGTACCACCCACCGTGGTGACGGTGACCAGAACCGTGCCCGCGACCCCGGCGGGGGTGACCGCCGTGATCTGGGTCGCCGAGTCGACGGTGAACGAAGCCGCCGGTGTGGCACCGAAACTCACTGCGGTCGCGCCGGTCAGGGCCGTCCCGGTCAGTACCACCGTCGTTCCGCCCGAGACCGGGCCGGTGGACGGGCTGATCGCGGTCAGGGTGGGAATCGCGGTGTAGGTGAACGGGACTCCGTTGCTGGTGCCACCCCCGGTGGTGACCGTGACCGATACCGTCCCGGCGGCCCCGGCGGGTGCGATCGCGGTGATCTGGGTCGCCGAGTCCACCAGGAACGAGGTCGCCGGTGTGGCACCGAAATTCACCGAGGTGGCCCCGGTCAGACCCGTCCCGGTCAGGGTCACCGTGGTTCCGCCGATCACCGGTCCCGCGGTGGGGGTGACGGTGGTCAGGGTGGGGACCACCACGTAGGTGAAGACGACACTGTTGCTGGTGCCGCCCGCGGTGGTGACCGTGACCGGTACCGTGCCCGCCGCGCCCGCCGGGGTGACGGCGGTGATCTGGGTGGCCGAGTTCACGGTGAACGAGGCCGCGGGTGTGGCTCCGAACGTGACCGCGGTGGCGCCGGTGAGGCCGGTTCCGGTGAGGACCACGGTGGTTCCGCCGGTGACCGGTCCCGCGGGGGGTGCGACGGTGACGAGGGTGGGAATCGCGGCGTAGGTGAACGGGATCCCGTTGCTCGTGCCGCCCGCGGTGGTGACGGTGACCGGTACCGTACCGGCGATCCCGGCGGCTGTGACCGCCGTGATCTGGGTCGCGGAATTCACGGTGAAGGAGGCCGCGGGTGTGGCTCCGAAGGCGACCGCGGTGGCGCCGGTGAGGCCGGTTCCGGTGAGGACCACCGTGGTTCCGCCGGTGACCGGTCCCGAGTTGGGCGCGACTGCGGTCAGGGTGGGAACCGCGATGTAGGTGAACGGGACTCCGTTACTGGTGCCACCGGCGGTGGTGACGGTGACCGACACCGTTCCCGCCGCGCCCGCGGGTGCGACGGCGGTGATCTGGGTAGGGGAGTCGACGGTGAACGACGTCGCGGGCGTGCCACCGAAACTCACCGCGGTCGCGCCGGTCAGGGCCGTCCCGGTCAGGACGACGGTGGTTCCGCCGGTGACCGGTCCCGTCTGCGGCGCGATGGCGATCAGCGTGGGAATCGCGGTGTAGGTGAACGGGACTCCGTTGCTCGTGCCCCCCGGCGTGGTGACGGTGACCAGGACGGTCCCGACCGACCCCGCGGGTGCGACGGCGGTGATCTGGGTGGGGGAGTCGACGGTGAACGAAGCCGCCGGTGCGGCACCGAAATTCACCGCGGTCGCGCCGGTCAGGGCAGTGCCGGTCAGGGTGACCGTGATGCCGCCCGCCAGCGGCCCCGCGGCGGGGGTGACGGCGGTGAGGGTGGGAACCGCGAAGTAGGTGAACGGAATTCCGTTGCTGGTGCCACCGGCGGTGGTGACGGTGACCGGCACCGAACCGGCCACTCCGGCCGGGGATACGGCGGTGATCCGGGTGGGGGAGTTGACCGTGAACGAGGCCGCCGGTGTCGCACCGAAATTCACCGCCGTCGCACCCGTCAACGCTGTCCCGGTGAGGATTACGGTCGTGCCACCGGTCACGGGCCCGTCGTTCGGGACCACGGTCGTCAGGGTCGGCACCGCGACGAAGGTGTAGCCGACGGGATTGCTGGTGCCGCCGGGAGTGGTGACGGTGACCGGCACGGTGCCCGCCGTACCGGCGGGCGTCACGGCCGTGATCTGCGTCGCGGAGTTGACCGTGAACGAAGTTGCCGGTGTCCCACCGAAATTCACCGCGGTCGCACCCGTCAGGGCCGTCCCGGTGAGCACGACCGTCGTACCGCCGGTCACGGGCCCGGAACGGGGAGCGATCCGGGTCAGGACGGGAGCCGCGACGTAGGTGTAGGGAACGCTGTTGCTGATCCCCGTGAGGCCGATGACGGTGACCTGCACGGTACCCGGCAGGCCCGGCGGGGCGATGGCCGTGATCTGCGTGGCGGAATTGACGATGGAAATCGCCGGGAGAATACCGAACTGCACCGAGAGAGTTCCGATGAACCCGGTACCGGTGATCGTGACACCGGTACCTCCCGCCGCGGGCCCGGAGGTCGGTGAGAGAGATGTGATGGTAGGCATTGGTGCTGGCTCCTCGTGCTGATGTGACAGTGATTACGTGCTGCCGGTCGTCCGGCGTGTCAGCGGGCCCGCTGCTTCCAGTAACGCTCCGAGATCGGTGGCCCGGCAATATGTCTGCCGGTTCGCTTTCGTTCGTTTTCGACTTCGCTGTTCGGCGGTACGCTCGATCGGCCCGGCGGTAATGTGAAAACGAACGAAAACGGATCGGGGACACGTTGCCCCGTAAAAGGTGTGCAGGGGTTAATGGATCGATCGGGACACCGGTCGGCCGGGCGACCGGCCGAGGCAGGGGAAATCATCGGTGGCTCGTCCGGGCTGTGGTCTGTCGGTCCGGTCGCGTCGCCGTGGCGGTGGGTGGCGGGATAAGGAGGTCTTTCGATGGCTACCGTGCTGAGGATGCTGCTGGCGGAACGGCATCTCACGAACCATTCGGATTTTCTGGCTGCCTACGACAGATGCGCCGCGCAACTCGACCCGCCGGTACCGCCCGGGTACGGTCCGGCCAAGACGCAGTTCTACCAGTGGTTTTCGGGCCGGATGGTGGGACTGCCCCGCGACTACCACTGCCGGGTACTGGTCAGGATGTTTCCCGGCTGGACGGTCGAGCGATTGTTTCAGACGGCAGATGCCGCGACGATTACCGCACGGGTGCGTGCGTCGGGTGTGCCCGCGCCGGACATCGAGCTCGGGGAATTTCTCGGGGCCGAAGTGATCACCAGCGGGATTACGCTCGTGTACCCGACCGTCGAGCTACCGCTCGAGTCCGCGCACACATTCAGGGCGGCCGAGTCATCGCATCGGTGGGGGTTCTCGCGGAAGTCGCGCGCATTCGCGGCCGATCGCCACTCGGATGTGCTGACGGCCCTGCCGGAGCCGGAAACTCGCGGATTGTTCGACGTGTTCACCGCGTTTCAGCGCTGCACCGGAATTCCGATCGATATTCGCAGCGACCGGTATGTCGCCGCGCACAGCGATCGCCCTTATCTCAGCTTCGGGCTGCTGGGCAACGACTGCGCACAAAGGTATGTCGAAGATGCCGATCGTCCACTGTTCGCGGTCAACGTCGGCGCCGAGGGCAGTTCCCGTTCCGCGGAGGTGGAATTGGCGGACGGTAGCCGGTACACCGCGAACGGCGACCACGATATCGGCGTCATCGCGCGGGTGCGACCGAGCCCGGATCTGCACCCCGACCGGTACTGGATGTTCTGTGCGGGCCTGGGGCCCCGCGGTACCGCCGGGACGAGCCGGTATCTGGCCGGCTCCTGGGCTCCGCTCCAGCAGCGGGTCGGCGATCGCGAGTTCGTCGCGGTGGTCGGGGTCGGCACAGGCTCCGATGATACGGTCCACTTGGAATACCTGTTGACCGAATCGGAATCTTGAACGCGGCCTTCGGATGTGCCGCGGCGGCCCGGACTACAGCGGTGCGGCCCGCCACCAGTTGTCGTACACGTCCTGGCCGCCGGTGCCGCCGGAGGCGCCGACGATGCAGAAGTTGCGGCCCGGATCGTCGAAAGCGACGTAGAGCAGGCCGTATCCGGCGGTCGAATCGCTGGTCCAGCGCACCGAACCGGTGCCCGACGGCCGGGTCCAGCGTTCCTCGTGAATATTGCCGACGCCGTAGGTATCCGGCGAATAGGTGATCGGCCGCTTGCCGGGATCGCAGTGGATGTTCACGTAGAAGCCGCTCGACGACGGCGGCTGGCACTGCAACCAGGTGCCCCGGTCGTCGTTCAACGCGCACCGGATGCCCTGGTATCCGCTGCCTTCCGGATCTGCGGGCAGCAGACCCGGCAGCGCGCCGACGATATACGCGGCCGCACCCCACGCCGCGGCCGCCGAGGTCGTCGTCGCGGCCGAGGACACCGGCGCCGCGGTGCCGGAGGTGGCCGGTTCCACAGTGGTCGTGATCGCCACGGGCCGACCGGGTTCCGAGCCGCCGGATCGGGTCACCACCACCGCCGTGACCGCCGCGACGACCAGCGCCGCCGCGCCGATCGCCCAATACCGCAGCGCGCGAGCGGAACTCGGCTGCGGTCCGGCCACAACCGGTGTGCCGCCGGTCCATCGGCCCCCGGGCGGATAGGCGTCTCCCGCTGTGCCACCGGGCATTCCGACAGGTGCGCGGCCCGGGCCGGTCGACGGCGGCGGGCCCGGTCCGAAGGCCGGTGCGCCGGGCCGTGTCTCCCGAGGCGGCGCGGAACCGGCCGCCGGGTCACCGGCCATCCCGGGCACTTCGTTCCCCGGCTGCGCCGGTGCCGACCCGGCCTCGAACGCCGCCGTCGCCGCGGCCGCCAGCGACCCGCAGTCGGCGTAGCGGTCACCGGGCTGTTTGGCCAGCGCGCGGATCAGCACCGCGTCGAGTTGCCGTGGCAGAGCCGGATTCGCCGCCGATGCGGCGGGCGGCGGCTCGGTCAGATGTGCGGCCATCGCCGCGATCGGCGAGCGCCGGACGAAAGGTGGTGCGCCGGTGAGCATCTCGAACAGCGAGCAGCCCAGTGAGTACACGTCGGTGCGGGCGTCGAGTGCGTTGCCGCTCAACTGCTCCGGTGAGGCATAGGCGAAGGTGGCCAGCACCGAACCGGTACTGGTCACGGTGTTCGCGTCGACGGACCGGGCGATGCCGAAATCGGTGATGCGGACCGTATCCGTACCGTCCGCGTCGGTCGCGACGAGGATGTTGGCGGGCTTCACATCCCGATGCAGCAGGCCCGCCCGATGCGCGGCGTCGAGTCCCCGCGCCGCCTCGGTCACGATGTGCAGCGCGCGGCGCGGTGGCAGCGCCGCCGGGCCGCGGCGCACCAGTTCGGCCGCGTCGACGCCGTCGACGTAGCGCATCGCGATCCACAGCAGATCGCCCTCGGCGCCGCGGTCGTAGATCGAGACCACATTCGAATGGTCCACGCGCGCGGCGAGTTCCGCCTCGCGCAGGAATCGGGAGCGGAATTCCCGGTCCCGGCCGAGCACCGGGTCGAGGACCTTCACCGCGTCCCGGCGCGGCAGCCGCGGATGTTCGGCCAGATAGACCACGCCCATGCCGCCGGCCCCGATCCGGCGCACGACGCGATATCCGGCGAACAGTTCACCGGGCCGCAACTCCGACGGATCCGCCGCGGCGGCCCGCCCGCCGGTGGACGAGGATCCGGTCTGCTGCGGATCCGGTTGCGGCCCGGCGGAATTCACTGGAGTTCGAACTCGTTCTGGGACAGTCGCAGGAAGTGGTCGCCCGCACTGCAATACATGTAGTCGGTGGTGCTGTAGCACTCGACCGCGCCGACGCCGGTGGTGGTGCCGTACGGCAGCACCGGCAGGTTCGGATCCAGCGCGGTGTCACCGGCACAGCTGAATCGCGCTGCGGCCGTGACCGACATCGTCACCGCGTGCCCGTACCCGCTGACCCCGCAGCCACCGGCCGGTCGCGGCGGCAGCGTGAACCGATAGTCGCGGATGTCGCAGCGCACAGAGGTCCCGTCGCTGATCTGGCAGGCGATATTGCCCGACGGCGCCTGGAACCAGTCGTAGGAGTACTGCGGCCCACCGGGATGCGCGTCCGCTGTCCCGGCGAACCCGATCGCCGCCGTCACCATCGCCGCGGCAGCTGCCGCCAGTGCCGTGAACTTCCCCGTCATGATCATGCCTTTCCCTCGGTTGCGCACATCATGTCGCGCAACCCTTTCCGGGAACTTACCGGCGACTTGCCGAGCGGGGTCGGGAATCGCGTTGCGACGTCACCGCAGCAGCGGCGCCACCTTGCTGCCGAGCAGGTCGATCGTGTGCAGCACCTTGTCGTGCGGCAGCGTGCCGACGCTGGGATGCAGCATGAACCGGTCCAGGCCGAGCGTGTCGCGGATGTCCGCGATCTTCTCGGCGACCTGGTCGGGATTGCCGAGGAACAGCGATCCGCCGGGCCCGCGCATCCCGTCGAACTGCGCGGGCGTCATCGGACTCCACCCCCGTTCCCGGCCCAGCCCGCTCATCGCCGCCGCATACGGTGCGTAGAAGTCGGCGACCGCCTGTTCCTCGGTGTCGGCGACGTATCCGTGCGCGTGGACCGCGATCGGCTGCGGCCCGTGCCCGCCCTGCTCGAGGGCGCGGTGGTACAGATCCACCAACGGCCGGAACCGGGCCGGCTGCCCACCGATGATCGCGATCGCCAGCGGCAGGCCCAGCAGGCCCGCGCGCGCCACGGACTCCGGACTGCCGCCGACGGCGATCCAGACGGGCAGCGGCCGGTCGGTGCGCGGGTAGACGACCGCGTCCTGCAGGGGCGCCCGGAACTGCCCGGACCAGGTCACCGGCTCGTCCGCGCGCAACCGCAGCAGCAGCGCCAGTTTCTCGTCGAACAGCGCGTCGTAGTCGCCGAGGTCGAAACCGAACAACGGGAACGACTCGACGAACGACCCGCGCCCGGCCATGAGCTCGGCGCGGCCGCTGGACAGCAGGTCCAGGGTGGCGAACTGCTGATACAACCGGACCGGGTCGTCGGAGCTCAGCACGCTGACCGCGCTGGTCAGCTGGATGCGTTCGGTGCGCCCGGCGATCGTCGCGAGCACCATCGCGGGCGCCGAGGCCGCGAAATCCGCCCGATGATGTTCGCCGACGCCGTAGACGTCGAGTCCGGCCTGTTCGGCCGCGACCGCCTCGGCCACCACCTCGCGCAACCGTTCGCCCGCATTCGGCGCGGGCCGATCACCGACGGCATGCCGTTCGGCGAAGGTGGTCAGTCCCAGTTCCATGTGCTCGCCTCGATCCGATCGTGAACCAGCTCGTATCGTCCCACAAAACGGACCGCGGTCCGAATTTGTTCCGCCCGCTCGGAGAGGCGCCGAGTACCGTCACGCGGGTCGTTCAGCTCGGCTTCACCGACAGCGCAGCCGATCTGACCGATCGCAACCCTCGAACCGGGGCTCGCCCGGACCTACCCTGACCGGGAACCCCCGAACCGGAAATCAGGTGAAGTGATATGACAACCGTTGTGAGCCAAGAGGTTTCGTCGGACACGGCGATCACGGTGCTCCCGCAGGCCGGATACATCGGTGCGGAGATCGCCGGTGTCGATCTGTCCGCGGAACTCTCCGATGCCGTCGTGGCGGAGATCCGGCAGGCCCTGCTCACCTGGAAGGTGGTCTTCTTCCGCGACCAGATCATCGGCCACGCCGAGCAGATCGCCTTCGCGCGCCGATTCGGCAAGGTCACCCCGGCGCATCCGTACGAGGAGAACCCGCCGGCGGGGTTCCCGGAGATCCTGCCGATCGACAGCCGCCGCTACGACGTGCAGTACGGCCGCAAGCGCACCTCGTACGACAGCAGCTGGCACACCGATGTCACCGCGCTGGTGAATCCGCCCGCCTTCTCCATCCTGCGGGCCGACATCCTGCCCACCCACGGCGGTGACACCGCGTGGACCAATCTGGTTGCGGCGTACGAGAATCTGCCCGAGCCGGTCCGGGCCTTCGTGGACGGGCTCGATGCCGAGCACACCTTCGAAAGCCGTGCGGCGCAGGGCAGTTCGCGTGCCGAGACGATCGCGCGCAAGCCGCTGCGCACCTTCCACCCGGTGGTGCGGGTGCATCCGGAGACCGGTGAGCGGGCACTGTACGTCAGCCCGGGATTCACTCGCTCCGCCAAGAACATTCGCGGCCTCGGCCCGCGCCTGAGCGGACACGTGCTCGACGCGCTGTGGGAGGAGGCCACCCGCACCGAGTACACGGTCCGATTCCGCTGGCAGCCGGGCAGTGTCGCGTTCTGGGACAACCGGGCCACCTCGCACCTCGCGATCCCGGACGCCGGGCATCTCGGCCAGGACCGCGTGCTCTACCGGGTCACGATCGAGGGCGATGTGCCGCGGGGCGTCGACGGCCGTTCGTCGGAATCGGTTCAGGGCGACGCGTTCCACGGTTCCTGAGGGCAGCGACGGGGCCGGCCCCGCGACGGACCGGCCCCGGCGGTCGTCATTCGCCCGCGATCGTCCGGAACTCGTCGAAGGCGAGCGTGCCGTCCTCGTCCTTATCGGCGCCGACGAAATCCGAGAAGACTGCGTCCAGGTCGTCGGCGGTCAGCGCGCGGCCCAGAACCGTACCCTTCCAGGCGGTGTACTCCTTGATATCGATTCGGCCGTCGCCGTCCCGGTCCGCCGCACTGAACTGTTCTTCGAGGTTGCCCACGAATCTCTCCCTCACTCAGATGATCTCGGTCGAGGCGACCGACTTCACCCTAGCGATCCGGAGCGGTCAGCGGCGCAGACTCGTCTCCCGATGGAGATGGGAGAACTTGTCCGGGTTGCGCACCGAGTAGAGGCCGGTGACGAGGCCGTCGTCGAGTCGCAGCGCGAGGACGGTGTCGATCCGGCCGTCGAGGCGCAGGATGAGCGCGGGGTGGCCGTTGACCTGCGCCGACTCGAGCGAGCGGGTGGCCAGGTTGCCGAGGGTGGCGGCCAGCAGCGCGGCGACCGCATCCGCGCCGACGACGGGTACGGGCGCGGCCTGCGCGACACCGCCCCCGTCACCCAGGAAGACGACATCGGGGGCGAGGAGTTCGAGCAGCCCGCCCAGATCGCCGGTGTCCACGGCCTGCCGGAACGCCGACAGCGCGCCCCGGGTATCGGCAGCCGAGACGGTCCCGCGCGGGCGGCGGGCGGCGATATGCGAGCGCGCCCGATAGGCGAGCTGGCGGACCGCGGCCGGGGTTCGGCCGACGGCGTCGGCGATCTCCTCGTAGTCCAGGTCGAACACCTCGCGCAGGACGAAGACCGCCCGCTCGATCGGGGTCAGGGTCTCCAATACCAGCAGCATCGCCATCGAGACGTGTTCGGCGAGTTCGACATCGTCGGCGACGTCCGGCGCGGTGAGCAGCGGTTCGGGCAGCCACGGGCCGACGTAGGACTCCTTGCGGCGGCGCAGCGTCCGCAGGCGGTCGAGCGCGCAGCGCGTGGTGATCCGGACCAGATACGCCCGATGTTCCTGCACGGTGCCGAGATCGACGCGGGTCCAGCGCAGCCAGGTCTCCTGGAGCACGTCCTCGGCGTCGGCGGCCGACCCGAGCATCTCGTAGGCGGCGGTGAACAGCAGATTGCGGTGCGCCACGAAGATTTCGGTGGCGAGATCCGGGGTCACGGGTTCCTGCTCTCTCTCGACGGCAACTGTGCACTGGACGCTCCCGGCGGAGGTTTCGTAACACGGAATCACCGTGGCCCACATCACAGTTGCCGCGGCGTTACGGGAGGGCGGTGGCCGCCGTCCTGTGGTCGTCCGAATCGGAACTGCAAGTGAGGATCACATCATGGAACCCCGTTTCGACCTGAACGCCAACGAACTCGGCGCGCGGATCGGCAAGCGCTTCGCGAACACCAGCCTGGCGATCATGCAATCGCCGCTGCCGAAATCCCTGGTGGAACTGGTCGAGTTGCGCGCCAGCCAGATCAACGGCTGCGGCTACTGCGTCGACGCGCACGCCAAGGAACTCGCGGCCGCCGGTGAACCGGCCGTGCGGATCAATCTGGTTGCCGCATGGCGCGAATCGACGGTCTTCACCGAGGCCGAGCAGGCCGCGCTGGCCCTGGCGGAGGAGGGCACCCGGCTGGCCGACGCCGCGACCGGTGTCTCCGACGAGACCTGGGCGCTGGTGCGCGAACACTACGGCGACGACGAGATCGCCGCCCTGCTCTATCTGGTCGCGATGATCAACGCCGCCAACCGCCTGCTGGTCATCACACGGACCAAGGGTGGCTCCTACCGGGCCGGGACGTTCGACACCGTGGCGAACTGACCGTCGCGGCGGAAGAGTTGCCGCCGTGCGTTCCGGCGCGGGCCGGAGCCGGGCCGCGGCAGGCGGGGGCACACATCCCCGCCTGCCGCGGTGCTACCGGAGGCTCAGCCCTGCTTCTGGTCGTACAGCGCGTACGCCTGTTCCTTCGCATGCTCCTTCGCGCGCTCGCGGTCGAGCCAGTCCAGGCCCTTGCTCTCGAACAGCTTGTCCACCTCGGCCGCCGCGAAACCGGCCAGCAGTTCCTTCACCAGTTCGTGGTGAACCGGCTTGCCCTCGCGCTCCTCGTGCTTCTCGAACGCCCGCATCGCCTCGAAACCGGCTGCGCCGGCGATCAATTCGTGGGTCCAACTGGATTCGTGCGCTTCCCCCGCGTACACCTGGCTGTGGGCGTCGCGCGCACCACCGTGATCGAAGAGACCGAACAGACTCATAACAGCAAACCTTCCCGTGTCCGCGGTCCGGACAACGCGATTCACCACTGTAGTCGGGTATCGGCCGCTGCCGGGAAGCGAACGAAAACTGTTGCCGCCGTGGTATTTCGAACGGTCAGGCGCCGGGCAGGACCGGCCCGACGTACGTACCCGGATGGGTCGCCTCGTCCTGCAGCAGCACGGTGACGTTCCAGGCGATCTTCGCGTGCTCGGTGTCGTCGGGCGCGGTGACGAGGATGTCGTGCACGGACAGCCCGCGGGCCATGGTCTTCGGGTCCGCGCCCGGATCCCCGGGCAGGTAGGTCAGGACGAAATGCGCCGTGGCCTGCGGGGCGAGCGTGACGGGTGCGTAGTCGGCGGTCTGACGGCTCAGGGACCATTGATGATTCGGGTCCGCGGCGCGGACGGTGACGCTGCCGTCCGGCGCGATGTCCAGCTCGGTGGTGGCGCCGAGCAGGTCCACGCCCGGGAAGCCCGCCACGATGCACGATCGCGTTCCGGTGTAGGTGAGATCGATCTTCTGCCGGATCTGACCGCCGCCCGCATCGTGCTGATCGGCGAGAGTGATCCGCAGGTCCGTCGACTGACACCGATTGCCGGGGGCGGCTTCCTGCGGCGCCGACAGCGCCGCGGTGGCCGGCCGGGTGGCGCCGTCACCGGCATGCGAACAACCGGCGGCCAGCAGCGCCGACGAGGTCAGCAGGTACACCGCTGTGGTGACACGACCACCGGGCATCGCGAATTCCTCTCGTGCGCGGACGGATTCGCACTACGGAGGCCAGCCTACTCGAGCGTGACGCCGTCTTCGAGTTCCGCGGCCGGGGGGATACGAGGTGACCGGCAAGGGCCCGGTTGCGCAGGTACGCCGCCGAACTCCCGATTGCCCTGCCGCGCGAGCGATTGCGAACCGCCGGGCCGGTTATCCCTTGCTGAGGAGCGGGGCCGGAATACGCCGGAGCCCCGGGGTGCCGTGTGGCGTTCGTGATCGGTGTGCAAGGAAGACAGTGGAATTGAACAGTGTGTGCGACCCGGAGGTGCAGCGACCGCCGGCCCCGGCGGTGACCGAGCGGGTCGGGATGAACGACGCCATCGCGGCGACCTTGACGCAGCGGGTGGGTTCGATGCCCGCCCTGTACGTGGCCCTGACGATCTTCGGCGGGTGGACGGTGCTGGCGGTCTGGGGACCGCTGCACCGGGTGGATCCCTATCCGTTCCCGTTCCTGTTGTTCCTCGACAACATCGTGCAATTGGTGTTGTGCCTGGTGATCCTCGTCGGCCAGCGGGTGCTGAGCGTGTCCGCCGACCGGCGGGCGGTGCAGACCTACGAGAACACCGAGGCGATCTTCGCCGAGGTGGCGCGGATGCAGGAACATCTGGACCGGCACGATCGGATGCTCAGCCGCGGGGTGAGCCTGCTCGAGTCGAGTCCGCATCCGTGGATCGAGCGGCACCGCGTGCAACCGCCGCCGCAGGCCCGTGATCACGCGATCGGGCTCAACGACCGGATCGCGGCCTGGCTGACCCAGCGGCTGGGCAGTGTATGGGGGTTCTATCTGGCGGCCGGCACCCAGACGGTGTGGATGGTGCTGGCGGAACTGGGAATTCAGCGTTTCGATCCGTATCCGTTCGCGTTCATGACGTTCCTGTCCACGCTGGCCCAGCTGATCTTCATGATCGTGATCATGGTCGGCCAGGACGTGCTGAACCGGACCGGCGACCGCCGCGCCGAGCAGACCTATCTCGACGCCGAGGCGGTCCTGTACGAATGCCGGCGCATGCAGGCCCGCCTCACCGCACAGGACCGCGTCCTCGACAGCGTCACCGGCTACATGACCACCCAGGTGACCGAACAATTGGCGCGCGCGGTGCACGCCACCGAGGAACGGGTCGAACATCAGGCCCGCGCGCACGCCTCGATGGCCACCGGCCGGGTGCCCGTCGAGGCGGGCACGCTGCGCGACTGGGACGACCTGCCCGAGGAGCGCAAGCGTTCCTACCGTGTTCAGGCCCGCCGCCTCGGCGAGAACCTGACCGTGGTCGGCTGCGTGATGATGCCCGCCGCCGACACCGCGCCCGATACCGAACTGGACGACGACGAGGTGCGGGTGCTGGCCCGGCTCGAATACGAACGCCGGATGGCCGCCAAGACCATGGCGCGGGCACGCTACTCGCCCGGCCGCCGCGACCGCGACGACGCGTATCCGCTGCCCTGGGACGACCTGCCCGATCCGGCCCGGATCAGATATCTGCAGGCGGCCCGCCTGATCCCGGAGATGTTGGCGCGCGCCGGTTTCCAGGTGGTCCGCCGCGACCACGACGGGCTCACCGAGGCCGATTTCACCACCGAACAGTGGGCGACGCTGCATCGCGCGCTGATGGCGGCGGGCATCGTGGTGGCGCTGGGCGAGGACGGCGCGGACTACGCGGAGATCACCGCGCTGATCAACACCGTGCGGCAGGTCAGCCTCACCCACCCCAGCCGGTTCCTGCGCGAACTGACCGCCACCTCGGTCTTCGACACCACGCTGCGCGCCGACACCCACTACGGCGAATACGAGGGTCCGGCGCTGGAGGCGATCCGCGCCGCGACCGCCATCGTCGCGGTCGCCGCGCCGGACGAACTCACCGAATTCCGTGCCCTGCTGATCGAGATCGCGGAAACCGTCGCGGTCGCCGGAACCGAGGACAATCTGTTCGGCGCCGAGGTCCGCCACGAAGCCGGTGGCGAGACGCTCGCCCTCACCGCGGTCCGGCAGGCGGCCGGGGTGGAGGGGGCGACGGCCGAACCGTGACCGCTCAGTGCCCGAAAGCCTCTGCCAGCCACCATGATCCGGTGTCGCGGACGACCTTGGCGTCGAGCACCAGCGGCCGGCGCGGGTCGCCGTCGAGCCAGGGCCGCAACCCGGCCAGGTCGGCGCGGGAGCGGACGGTCAGCGCGTCACAGCCGAAACCCCTTGCGACAGCG
Organism: Nocardia sp. BMG111209; assembly: GCF_000381925.1. Classification (NCBI taxonomy): domain Bacteria; kingdom Bacillati; phylum Actinomycetota; class Actinomycetes; order Mycobacteriales; family Nocardiaceae; genus Nocardia; species Nocardia sp. BMG111209. The sequence continues at coordinate 342,134 of NZ_KB907308.1, read as the reverse complement.
GCGATATCGGTCTCCGGGAAGGTGACGATGGCGAGATCCTCGCCGCCGGTGAAGTGGTGCACCTCCGCGCCGTACATCGCGTCGTCGTAGACGACGACCAGTAGCGGCAGCCCCAGGCGCACCGCGGTGTCGAGTTCGGCGATGCCCATCATGAATCCGCCGTCGCCGCAACCGGCCACGGGCAGCCGGGCGGGCTGGGCCAGGGCCGCGCCGATCGCGGTCGCGAGGCCGAGCCCGATCGACTGGAACGCCTGGGTGAAGCAGAACGCGAATTCGTCCGGCACGTCGAGATACATGCTCGGATAGCCCATGAAGTTGCCGGAATCCACCGAGACCACCCGCTCGCGCGGCAGCATCCGATCCAGTTCCGCCGACAGCACCCGCGGATCGATCCGGTCCGCGGTACTCGTGTCCTCGAAAGGCACGTCGTTCCAGCGCTTCTCGGCGCGGATCCGCGCGGCGACATCGGCGGTCCGATATCCGGTCCGCGCGCCGAGGAGGCGCGCGGTCGCGTCCGCGGTCTCGGTGACCCCGCCCCAGAGGCCGAGGTGGATCGGGCGGGTGCGGCCGAGCGCCTCCGGATCTGTATCCACCTGAACGACTTTCGTCTGCGGCGCGATCAGTTTGCCGTGCCGCATCGTCCACATGTTCAGCGCGCAACCCCAGCCGACGATGAGGTCGGCGCCGGTGATCAACTCGGCGGTCAGCGGGGTGGCGAAACCGCCGGACACGTCGATGTCCCACTCGTGGCCGCGGAACATGCCGCGCGAGACCGCCGAGGTGGCCAGCAGCGCGCCGGACAGTTCGGCGAGCCGCGCGATCGCCTGCTTACCGCCCGCCGCGCGGGCGCCACGCCCGGCCACGAAGACCGGCCGGCGGGCCGCCGCGAGCAGATCGGCGAATCGCTCGAGGTCGGCCGCGGCGGGCTGCGGCAGCGCGGCGATCGGCTCGGGGGCGGCGGTCTCCGGGTCGTCGGGCAGGAGCTCGTCCTGGACATCGAGGGGCACCTCGAGCACCACCGTGCGGCCCTGCGCGCACCGCCGGAACGCGCGGGTGACGTCCGCGACGGCGGTGCGCGGCGAGCGCACCCGCGCCGGTTCCGCACCCAGGCCGCGCGCGATACCCGCCTGATCGATGAAGAAGTTCGAGGTCGGCGCGGTGGCCGCCGCGGTGACCACCAGCAGCGGGGTGCGGGATTTGGCTGCCTCCGTGACGCCGGTCAGCGCATTGGTGTAACCACAGCCCTGGTGCAGCGACAGCACCGCGACCTCGCCGCTGCACCGGGCGTACCCGTCGGCCATACTCGCCGCGCCGCCCTCGTGCCGGGTCGCGACGAAGCGGCCGCCGGCCGCGGTGAACGCGTTCGTGAAGTGGAAGTTCCCGCTGCCCACGACGCCGAAGGCGACCCGCGCGCCCAGGTCGAAGAGGGTCTGCCCGATGGCGTCGCGTACGTACATCAGTGTCCTTTCCGGTGCGGGGGCGCGGTTCGCCGATGCGCCGTCCACCGATATCCTGCCGCCGCACGGCCCCTCGGACCACGACCCGGCCGCCGAGGGTCGCGGGTGGCCCGTCCCCGGCACAGCGAGAATCGCCGAACGGGTGCGGATATTCTGGATGCCATGTCTGTCCGCACCCGCAAGCCGCTCGCTCCCGGAACCCTCTCGCCGACCCGTGAGGTGCCGCGCGCGATCGAGCGGCCCGAGTACGCGTGGAAGAAGACCGCCGACGAGGGCCGTGAGCCGTGGGTGCAGACCGCGGAGACCATCGACAAGATGCGCATCGCGAGCCGCATCGCGGCGCAGGCGCTGCAGGAGGCGGGCAAGGCGGTCGCGCCCGGCGTCACCACCGACGAACTGGACCGGATCGCGCACGAGTACATGTGCGATCACGGCGCCTATCCGTCGACGTTGGGCTACAAGGGTTTTCCGAAGTCCTGCTGCACCTCGCTGAACGAGGTGATCTGCCACGGCATCCCCGACTCGACCGTGATCGAGGACGGCGACATCGTCAACATCGACGTCACCGCCTACATCCACGGCGTGCACGGCGACACCAACGCCACCTTCCTCGCCGGCGACGTCGACGAGGAGGCGCGGCTGCTGGTGGAGCGCACCCACGAGGCGACCATGCGGGCGATCAAGGCCGTACGGCCGGGCCGGGCGCTGAACGTGATCGGCCGGGTCATCGAGGCCTACGCCAACCGGTTCGGATACGGCGTGGTCCGCGACTTCACCGGCCACGGCGTCGGCCCCACCTTCCACAGCGGGCTGGTCATCCTGCACTACGACCAGCCGGCCGTGGAATCGGTCATCGAACCGGGCATGACCTTCACCATCGAGCCGATGATCAACCTCGGCGGCATCGACTACGAGATCTGGAACGACGGCTGGACCGTGGTCACCAAGGACCGCAAGTGGACCGCGCAGTTCGAGCACACCCTGGTGGTCACCGACGAGGGTGCCGAGATCCTGACGCTGCCGTGAGCCGGCGGTGAAGGGCGCGCTGCTGGTCGCCGGAACCACCTCCGACGCCGGGAAGAGCGTCGTCGTGGCGGGCGTCTGCCGGATGCTGGCCCGGCAGGGGATCCGGGTGGCGCCGTTCAAGGCGCAGAACATGTCGAACAACTCCGTGGTGACCCTCGACGGTGGTGAGATCGGGCGCGCGCAGGCGTTGCAGGCACAGGCGTGCGGGCTCGAGCCGAGCGTGCGCTTCAACCCTGTGCTGCTGAAGCCGGGCAGCGATCGGCGATCGCAGTTGGTGGTGCGCGGCACGGCGATCGATACCGTCGGCGCCCGGGACTATTTCCGGCACCGCACCCGGCTACGGCAGCTGGTCGCCGACGAATTGGCTGCGCTGCGCGCCGAATTCGACGTGGTGATCTGCGAGGGCGCGGGCTCGCCGGCCGAGATCAACCTGCGGGACACGGATCTGGCGAACATGGGCCTGGCGCAGGCGGGACGGCTGCCGGTGCTGCTGGTCGGCGACATCGATCGCGGCGGAGTGCTGGCCCACCTGTTCGGCACCGTCGCGATCCTGGAACCCGAAGACCAGCAACTGATCTCGGGCTTCCTGATCAACAAGTTCCGCGGCGACGTGGACCTGCTGACCCCCGGACTGGACCGGCTCACCGAACTCACCGGCCGCCCGACCCTCGGCGTGCTGCCGTACACCGACGAATTGTGGATCGACGCCGAGGATTCGCTCGGCACCGTGGCCGACGCGCCCGTCGGCCGCCCCCGCCCGCCGCTGGGTACGCAGTGGCTGACCGTCGCGGCGATCCGGTTGCCGCGCATCTCCAATTCCACCGATGTGGAGGCGCTGGCCTGCGAACCGGGTGTCGCGGTGCGCTGGGTGACCGATCCGTCCCGGCTGGCGGACGCGGACCTGGTGGTGCTGCCCGGCTCCAAGTCGACGGTGAGCGATCTGGAGTGGTTGCGCCGCACCGGAATCGCGGCCGCCGTCGCCGCCCGCGCCGCTGCCGGCCGGCCGATCCTGGGTATCTGCGGCGGGTATCAGATGCTCGGCCGGCGCATCGTCGACCGGGTGGAATCGGCCGCGGGAGACGTCGCCGGACTGGGCCTGCTGGATCTGGACATCGAATTCGCGCTCGCGAAGACGTTGTGCCACAGCGCCGGTGCGGCCGCCGGGATCGCGTTGTCGGGCTACGAGATCCATCACGGCCGGGTGCTGCGCAACGGTGATCCGAGCTGGCTGAGCCTGGAGTCCGGACCCGAAGGCAGTGTGCGCGAAGCGATCTGGGGCACCCATCTGCACGGACTGCTGGAGTCCGACGACTTCCGCCGCACCTGGTTGCGGCAGGTCGCGGCCGCCGCCGGACGCACGGGATTCGTTGCCGCCGAGGATGTCTCGGTGGCCGCCGTGCGTTCGGCGCAGCTGGATCTGCTCGCCGACCTGATCGAGAAACATGTCGACCCGGACGGATTGGCGCGGCTGATCGAATCCGGAGCGCCTGCGGGACTACCGGTCCTCACGGTCGGACGCTGACGAGTAACCCCGGCCGGGTGGAGCACCCTCACAGGCTCCCGGCGGTGTCACCGGCTTCTGACAATGTCACCGGCTCCCGGCGAGGTCACTGGCTTCTGGCGGTGTCACCGGCTCCCGGCGAGGCCACCGGACCCCGGCCACCGGACCCCGGCCACCGGACCCCGGCGAGCGGCTCCCGGCGAGGTCACCGGACCCGGTGAGCGGCTCCCGGCGAGGTCACCGGGCCGGCCCGGATCCACTGCGAATCGCTGCGTGCGCGGGCCTTCTACCGCACGAAAAGGGTGTGTTCGGCCACGCTCCGTGGAATGTGATCGCGCCTGCTGTCGAGGTCGTTCGGCGGGAGTGGTGCGGGCACTGTGGCAGTCGACTCCTCCGGGCACCCGGGGGGACCCTCCCGTGTACCGTGGGGCGGCATGGAAACTCGGCAGATCTCGGTCGGTGACCGGAGCTGGACGGTGCGCATCGACGGCCCGGAATCCCGGCACACCGTGGTGTTACTGCCGGATCCGAGCGATCCGGAGGACGCCTTCGATCGGGTGATCACCCGGCTGCACAATTCCGATCTGCGGACCGTCACCTTCGAGACCGTCGCAGGGCTCGACGCCAAGACCGGGTACGCGCTGCTCGACCAGCTGGACGCCCCCTGGGCCGTGCTGGTCGGCAACGGCGCCGGCGCCGATCTGGCCTGGCAACTCGCCGCCCGCGGCTACGGCCGGTTCATCGGCATGGTCGCCATCGGCCGCGGCCACCCCGCCCTCGCCGACGCGAGCGGCACGGTTCCCGACGCCGGCTGTCCGGCCGTCGAGATCTCGACCACCGTCGTCGCCACCAAACGGCTGCCGCGAACCCTCGCCGACGGCTGCATGCGCTACGTCTACGGCGAATTCCGCATCGCCGAACTCGACACCGCCGACCCGTTGGCCGAGGCCGACCACGAACTGGCCACCGAGATCGTGCTGCGCACCGGCCGCTGGTAGGTACACGCTCGTCACGCGGCGACCGAGCGTCCGGACCGGGCCGAGGTGCGCCACTGTGGTTGGGGCAAGTGGCGCCCGGGCCTCCGAACTGGGCCGAGGCGGCCGGCCGCGGTGATTGGGCAAGTGGCGGCCGGGTCTTCGGGCCGGGCTGAGGTGCCTGCCGGTGTGGTTGGGCAAGTGGCAGCCGGGCCTCCGAACAGGGCCGAGGCGGCCTGCCGGTGTGGGGTTGGGCAAGCGACGGCCGACCAAGTTGCGGCAAACCCGCCGCCTAGCTCGGCGCGACCCCGCCCTCCCCGGTGCCGTGGCCGTGCAGCCAGTCCAGCCAGGCGTCCATCTCCGCGAACGCCTGCTTGCGCACGGGTGCGGAGGACAGGAAGACGTCGTGGCGGGCGCCCTCGACCGGGACGATCGTCGTGCGCTGCCCGAGGCAGCCGGACCAGCGCTGGATCTGCCGCACGTCCAGGACCGTGTCCGAGACGTCGGCGGCCGGACCGTAGCGGCGCATGAAGGTGGTCAGCTTGGACCGCAGGATCAGCGCCGGCACCCCGACGTCGAGCCCGCGGTGCAGCCGGGCGTGTCCCTGCCGGATGGCGCGCAGCCAGCCGAAGCGCACCGGGTACCCGGCCAGCGGCTTCCAATCGAGGTCGTAGTCCCATTCGCCCGATGCGCTGGTGTGCAGGCTGGAACCGTAGGTGTTGACGCCCCCGCCGGGCAGCCGCGACTTCGCCCGCACCCGGCCGAGCCCGTTGATCAGCGCCGTGCCGACGGTCCGGTAGTACGGCGGGCCCTGCAGATCGAACCACGGACTGTTCAGCACGAGCCCGCTGATCCCTTGTGCCGCAACACCTTCGGTGCGCTGGAGCCGATCCAGCCACAGTGGCAGCACCAGGCCGCCGGTGGAGTGCGCGTTCAGCAGCACCGGCAGACCGGTCTCTTCGCGGACGATGCGCACCGCGCGGCTCAACTCCTCGTCGTACCGGACGAGGTCGCTCACGTAGTGCGGCGTCTGGCCCGGCCGCTGCGAACGACCGCACTTGCGCAGATCCAGCGCGTAGAACCGGTAGCCGCGGCCGGCGAAATGCTCGGCCAGATGCTTCTGGAAGAAGTAGTCGGTGAAGCCGTGGACGTACAGCACCGCGCTCGTGGCGTCCGGAACCGGCGCGGTGTACCGCACCAGCGTGGCTACGACGGTGCCCTCACCGTCCGGATCGGCGCCGAGGGGGATGGTCCGTTGCTCGTATCCCTCGCCCAGTACGTCCGGCTGCCAGGTGTCCTCGGTGGCGGCGGCGATCGGCGTCTCGTTCGTCACAGGGTTCAGCGTATTCGACCCGCTCAACGACGTCGCGGCGGTGCTGATTCGGTCACATCCGGTACATCCGTTTTCGAAATCAGGCATCCCAAGGGGCACAATTGGGTTGAAGTGAACGGCGGGTAACCTCATTCCCGCCAGTCGCCGTCGGCGGTCGGTGACGCACTACACCACCCCCAGTTGGTGCGCCTCTCGGGGCGAACCGCGCAGGACAAGGAAGTCGAAGTACCCGTGCCGAACGCTGCGAAGACCGAAAAGACCGATGTCGTCCTCATCGGTGCCGGCATCATGAGTGCCACTCTGGGCGCGCTGCTGCGGCAGGTGCAGCCGGACTGGTCGATCACCGTGTTCGAGCGGATCGACGCACCCGCCCCGGAGAGCAGTGATCCCTGGAACAACGCCGGCACCGGCCACTCGGCGCTGTGTGAGCTGAACTACACCCCGCAGAACGCCGACGGCTCGGTCGACATCAGCAAGGCCGTCGACATCAACGAGCGGTTCCAGGTGTCGCGGCAGTTCTGGGCCTACTCGGTGGAGAACGGCGTGCTCGGCGACCCGAGCCAGTTCATCAATCCGATCCCGCACGTGAGCTTCTGCCACGGCGCCGACGGGGTGGACTACCTGCGCAAGCGCTACGACGCGCTGTCCGCGCACCCGCTGTTCGAGGGTATGCAGTACATCGGCGACCGCGACGAGTTCACCCGGCGGCTGCCGCTGATGGCGAAGGGCCGTGACTTCTCCGACCCGGTCGCGCTGAACTGGACCGACAAGGGCACCGATATCGACTTCGGCTCGCTGACCCGGCAACTGCTGGCCTACCTGGGCCGCTCCGGCGTCGACATCGCCTTCGGCACCGAGGTCCGCAACCTGGACAAGCAGTCCGACGGCAGCTGGAACGTCAAGGTGCGCAACACCCGCACCGGCGGAACCCGCACGGTGAACGCGAGATTCGTATTCGTCGGCGCCGGCGGTTACGCGCTGCCGCTGCTGCAGAAGGCCGGCATCAAGGAGATGAGCGGCATCGGCGGCTTCCCGGTCAGCGGTCTGTTCCTCCGCTGCACCGACCCCACGCTGGTCGCGCGCCACGAGGCGAAGGTGTACGGGAAGGCCGCCGTCGGCGCGCCGCCGATGTCGGTGCCGCACCTGGACACCCGCGTCATCCGCGGCAACCGCGGCCTGCTGTTCGGCCCCTACGCGGGCTGGACCCCGAAATTCCTCAAGGACGGCAAGTACTCCGACCTGTTCCGGTCGGTCAAGCCGAACAACCTGTTCTCCATGCTCGGCGTGGGTGTCACCGAGTTGAGCCTCACCAAGTACCTGGTCTCCGAACTGTTGCAGTCCCCGGCGGGCCGCGTCGACTCCCTGCAGGAGTTCGTGCCGCGCGCGGACGGGCACGACTGGGAGCTGATCACCGCGGGACAGCGGGTGCAGGTCATCCGGCGCAAGGGTGCCGGTGGCGTGCTGGAATTCGGCACCGCCGTGATCACCGCCGACGACGGTTCCATCGCGGGCCTGCTCGGCGCCTCCCCGGGCGCGTCGACCTGTGTCAGCGCGATGCTGGACGTCCTGCAGCGCTGCTTCCCGAAGCAGTACGCCGAATGGACCCCCACGCTGAAGACCATCGTCCCCTCACTGGGCACCAAACTGTCGGACAATCAGCCGCTGTACCACGAGGTGTGGGACTGGACCGAGAAGTCGCTGCGGCTCACCGACAAAACGCCGAAGCTCGCAGAAGCCGCGCAGCACTGACCGATATGTGATAGCAAGACTCGATGATGTCAACGGTTGCGCTCAGACGGTCGTGGGCGGCGGATCTCGACACCGCCACGCTGTACAAGCTGTTGAAGGTCCGGGTCGAGGTCTTCGTGGTCGAGCAGAAATGCGCCTATCCGGAACTGGACGGGCGGGATCTACTGGCAGAGACCCGGCACTTCTGGCTCGACGACGAGGGTGAGATCATCGGCACCTTGCGTCTGCTCGAGGAGCACGACAACGGCGTGAAGTCGTTCCGCATCGGCCGGCTGTGCACCACGCCGTCGGCCCGCGGGCACGGCTACACCACCCGGCTGCTGCAGGCGGCGCTGGCCGAAACCGGTTCGGCCACAGTCCGATTGAACGCGCAGACCTACCTCGTCGAGATGTACACCAAGCACGGCTTCGCGCCCGACGGTGACGAGTACGAAGAGGACGGCATCCCGCACCTGCCCATGCGGCGCGGCTGACAGACGGCGGTCCCGCAACCGAATCCGGTTGCGGGACCGTATCTTCCGGGGAGGTCAGGCGGCGGTGACGCCGAGGTACCGGCGACCGGGCCCGGGGCGTTCGATCTCGTCCAGCGCCGCGCGGGCGAAGTCCCGATACGTGATCCGCAGGGCGGCATCGGCGTTCGTGACGCGATAGCCGCCGACCGGTGTACCCGCGTGGTCGAAATCCCCGGCGGGCGCCAGCACGGTCCAGTCGACCGTGGCATCCCGCAGCCGGTCGGTGCCGGCCGCGTGGCCGAGGTAGAAGTCGCGATATTCGTTCGGATAGTCCGGGGTGTCGCGCAGCAGGGTGCCGTCCGCGGTCGGGAGATTCGAGGCGAGGCCGACCGCGATCAGGCGGGACACACCGGCCGCCGGCAGCGCGGTCGTCAGCGCGTCCGCCGCCTTCGCGAAGAAATCCGGATCCGTGAGATCGACGGCGGCGTGGACCGCCACGTCGTGACCGGCGGCGAGCGCCGCGACGGCCGCGGCGTCGGTCACGTCGCCGGTGACCACGTCGAGATCGCGGTGCCGACCCGGATCGCGTACCACGCCGGTGACGTTGTGCCCGCGCGCCGTGGCGGTCGCGGCGATGGTGCGTCCGGCCCGGCCGCCCGCTCCGAAAACGATGATCTTTGCCATGGCCGCGACGCTAACGACGCCGGTGGTATCCCCGCGGATACCTCGAGCGCCGCTACGCTGACAGGATGCGCCCGCTCGACCCGCAGATGTTCGACGACCTGTGCCCGTCGACGTTGTCGCCCGTCCGGATCGGCGACAAATGGGGCGCGCTGCTCGTCCGGTGCCTGGCGGACGGTCCGCGCCGCTACTCCGAACTGCGAATCCCGTTGGCGCGCATCACTCCCAAGGCGATGACCCACTCGCTGCGCACACTGGAACGACTCGGCCTGGTCGCCCGGGACATCGACGGACGCCGCGTCACCTACGCGCTCACGCCACTGGGCCGCAGCCTGCTCACGCCGCTGAACGCGATGTGCGCGTGGTCCGATGAGCATTGGACGGAATTGGTGGACGCCTACGATCCGGAGGCGCTCGGCGCGTGAAGGGGGCACCATCGCGCCCCGATGGTCATTCGCTGACGGACCGGAGGCCGGGGGCCGGTGGCGCACCGGGATGTTGGGGCGCGCTGGGACGCTGGCGGTGCGTCGGAATGTCCAGGGGGCGCACCGGGACGCTGGCGTGCACCGGGACGCCGGGGCGTTGAGGGCGCACCGGGATGCGGGGGCGCTGGGGGCGAACCGGGACGCCGGGGCGCTGGGGGCGAACGGGAAGTCGGGGCGCTGGGGGTGCACCGGGATGTAGGGGCCGCACCCGGACGCCGGGGGCGGATCCGGCGCGATGACGTGGACGGACCCGCCGCGACCGGTGGATGTGGTCTCGCGCGCGGCCTCGGCGGGTCCGGCCGGAGGGTGAAGTGGGTCCGCACGGGGCGACGCGGGCCGTGGTGATCGCCGCGCATACAGTGGGGGCGTGTCCGATCCCCGAAACGACGCCACCCAGCACCCTTCGGCCGACGGCGAGGCGGGTTTCCCGTTCTCGGCGGTGGTCGGGCAGGAACAGTTGCAGCTCGCGCTGATCCTGTGTGCGGTGCATCCGGGTATCGGTGGTGTGCTGGTGCGCGGGGAGAAGGGGACCGCGAAGTCGACGGTGGTGCGCGCGCTGGCGCGGCTGCTGCCACCGGTCACCGACGAATCCGGCGCTCGCCCGGCGCGACTGGTCGAACTGCCGGTCGGCGCCACCGAGGATCGCGTGGTCGGATCGCTGGATCTGGAGCGGGTGCTGCGCGACGGCGAGCAGGCGTTCCGGCCGGGTCTGCTGGCCGCCGCCCATCACGGCGTGCTGTACGTGGACGAGGTGAACCTGCTGCACGACCATCTGGTGGACGTGCTGCTCGATGCCGCCGCGATGGGGCGGGTGCACATCGAGCGTGACGGGGTGTCGCATTCGCATCCGGCGCGGTTCGTGCTCGTCGGCACCATGAATCCGGAGGAGGGCGAGCTCCGCCCCCAGTTGCTGGACCGCTTCGGCCTGACCGTCGACGTCATCGCCTCGCGTGAGGTGGAGACCCGGATGGAGGTCGTGCGCCGCCGCCTGGCCTACGAGGCCGACCCGGCCGCCTTCGCCGCTCGTTACGCGGCCGCCGACCACGCGACCGCCGAACGCATCCTTGGCGCTCGCGACCGCATCGATACCGTCGAGCTCGATGAGAGCGAACTGCGCCGCATCGCCGCCCTCTGCGCCTCCTTCGATGTCGACGGTATGCGCGCCGATCTGGTGGTGGCCCGCACCGCGACCGCGCACGCGGCGTGGCGCAACGCCGACCGGGTCACCGCCGACGACGTGCGGGTGGCCGCCGAACTGGCCTTGCCGCATCGCCGTCGCCGCGACCCCTTCGACGAGCCCGGCATCAGCTCCGAACAACTCGACGACGCGATGCGCAAGGCCGACGACGAGGTCGAGAAGGCCAGGGACGCAAGCGAACCGGAGCCGCCGGGTGAATCCGGTGACGGGTCCGACAGTGGCGCCGACGATCGTTCCGGCTCGGAACATGCTGCCTCGCAGTCGGATTCGGCTGCCGAACACCCGGAACCCGGCTCCGATCGCTCCGATCCCGGCTCCGATCCTACGGATTCCGGGCCCGAGCGCCCCGATTCCGGTTCCCCGGCCGGGCCGGACGCCGTCGATCAGGGTCCGGCCGGTTCCGGCGCGCCGGGCGATCCCGACGACGACCCCGATGGTGGCCCCGGCGGCGGGGCTCGCCCCGGTACTGCCGGGGTGCCGGTCAATTCCATTGTCCGGCCGCCACATTGGGAGATCCCGGGCATCGGCGAGGGTGCCCCGGGCCGCCGCTCCCGCGCTCATACCCGGCACGGCCGCGTGGTGCGCTCGGTCACCGAAACCACCGGCGGGCTGCATCTGCTCGGCACGGTTTTCGCCGCCGCACCCCACCAGCACGGTCGTGGCCGCACCGCCGGCCCGCTGGCCCTGGAGTCCGCCGACCTGCGCGGCGCGTATCGCGAAGGGCGCGAAGGCAATCTGGTGGTCTTCACCGTCGACGCCTCCGGCTCGATGGCCTCCCGCGACCGGCTGTCCGCGGTGACCGGGGCCGTCGTGACCCTGCTGCGTGACGCCTATCAGCGTCGCGACAAGGTCGCGGTGATCACCGTCCGCGGCAGCGACGCCGAACTCGTCCTGCCCCCCACCTCCTCGGTGGACATCGCCGTCCGCCGCCTGGCGGGCTTGCGCACCGGCGGTAAATCCCCACTGGCACAAGGACTTCTGAAGTCCCGCGAGATCATCCGGCGGGAACGGGTCCGCGATCCGCACCGCCGCCCCATGCTGGTCCTGCTGACCGACGGCCGCGCCACCGGCGGCCTCGAGCCGATCCCGCGGGCCCACACCGCCGCCGCCGTCCTAGCCCGCGAGGCGGTCACGTCCGTCGTCGTCGACTGCGAACGCGGCATGATCCGCCTCGGCCACGCCGCCGACCTCGCCCGCACCCTCCGCGCCACCTACCTGCGCCTCGACCAGCTCACCGGCGATTCGGTGGCGGGTGTCGTCCGCGGCGTACGCGCCGCCTGAGCCCAACGCCGCCGCACTGACCGGTGCGGCATCCTCTCCGATGCCCGATGCCCGATGCCCGATGCCCGATGCCCTCCGGACCTACCGCTAGGTCACGATCGGCTGCAATAGCGTGCCTGGTGCTGGCGCTCTCCGGACCGACCGCTTGATGGCGAGCGGTTGCAATAGCCGTCTTCGGCGCCCTCCGGACCGACCGCTGGATGGCGAGCGGTTGCAATAGCCGTCCCCGGCACCCTCCGGACCGACCGCTGGGCGGCGAGAGGCTGTAACGGCATCCCCGCGTCCGGTGCCTTTCAGACCGACCGCTGGGTGGTGCGCGGCTGTAACGGCGTCTCCGAGTCCCTCGATATGACGCCGGGCGGCGGCGAATCAGGCTGTCGCTCAATCTGTTCGATCGGCGAGGAGAACGAGACGATGCGTGCTGTGGGGGTTCCGGCGGTGCTGGCGGCCGTGGTGATCGGGGCTTTCGGGGCCGGACCGGCTCATGCCGCGGAGAAACACCATGTGGTGTACGAGGTCTGGGGCAACGGCGGGTCGGCGTCGCTCGTCTACTTCGACGGCAGCAATACGCTGAAGGACTCGGCCGAGGTGCGGATGCCCGCGAAGGTGGAGGTGGACAACGATTCCGCCGATCCGAGCTACGAGATCACCGCGCAGACCAACGGCAAAGGTGAGATCTCCTGCCGCATCACCGTCGACGGTGTGGTGAAGGACACGCAGACCGCCGGCGGTGACGCCACCGTGGTGAGTTGCAGCGCCGTCTGAGTGATGGTGTGCCCGAACGGGTTCAGCGGCCGGACCCGGCTGCGTCGACCGGGTCGAAGTGGTCGGCGAGGGCCGTGAGGGTGGGGGAGCACCCGGTGTCGAGGACCAGGTGGGCGAGGTCGTGGCCGCGCGTGCGGCCCCGGTTCACGATGACGACCGGGCGGCCGGTCCGGGCGGCGTGGCGGACGAAGCGCAGGCCCGACATCACCGTCAGCGAGGAGCCCGCGACCAGCAGGATGTCAGCGGTGTCGACCAGGCCGTAGGCGGCGGCGACGCGATCCTTGGGGACGTTCTCGCCGAAGTAGACGATGTCGGGTTTGAGCATGCCACCGCAGTGGTGACAGTCGACCATGCGGAAACTCGCGGTGTCGGCGACCACCGCGTCGGCGTCGGGGGCGACCTCGAGCCCGTCGGCGAGCGCGGCCTCGGCGAAGCCCGGGTTGGCGTCCTCCAGCCGGTCGGCCAGCGTCATCCGGGAGGTGAGCGATTCGCAGGACAGGCAGCGCACCCGCGCGTAGGTGCCGTGCAGGTCGATCACCGTGCGGCTGCCCGCCTTGGTGTGCAGCAGATCCACGTTCTGCGTGATCACGCCCGAGACGACACCGGCGCGCTCGAGGCGGGCCAGCGCGCGATGCCCGGGATTGGGTCGCGCGGCGTCCATCCGGCGCCAGCCGACGTGGTTGCGGGCCCAATACCGTTGCCGGAACACCGGATCGCCGACGAACTGCTGATACGTCATGGGATTGCGCGGGGGCGAATCGGGACCGCGGTAGTCCGGGATCCCGCTGTCGGTGGACAGGCCGGCGCCGGTGAGCACCGTCACCCGCCGGCCGTCGATCAATCGGACCAGACGATCGACCTCGGACCCGGACGCCGGGTCGTTCGCTCCGGTCGCTCGGAGACCGGCACTCAGATACCCGGCGTTCGGCATGCCACCAGCGTACGACCACCGATCCGCCGCCGGTCCCGCCCGGCCGGTATGGCAACGTGGACCGGACACCGCAGTGAAAAGGAGCACACGCCGATGCCGAAGGGAATCCCCGAGACGGTCCCCGACGATGGTCTGACCACGCGGCAGCGGCGTAACCAGCCCGTACTGGCCGTGCACACCGGGCCCGGCAAGGGCAAGTCGACCGCGGCCTTCGGTATGGCGTTGCGGGCGTGGAACCAGGGCTTCGACGTCGCGGTCTTCCAGTTCGTGAAGAGCGCCAAGTGGAAGGTCGGCGAGGAGGCCGCGTTCCGGACCCTCGGCCGCCTGCACGACGAGACCGGCACGGGCGGTGCGGTCGAATGGCACAAGATGGGCGAGGGCTGGTCGTGGACCCGCAAATCGGGATCCGAGGAGGATCACGCGGCGGCGGCCCTGTCGGGCTGGCAGGAGATCGCCCGGCGCCTCGATGCCGAACAGCACCGGTTCTATGTTCTCGATGAATTCACCTACCCACTGAAATGGGGCTGGGTCGACGTGCGGGAGGTGGTCGACACGCTGCAGCGCCGCCCCGGCAACCAGCACGTGGTGATCACCGGCCGCGACGCCCCGGCGGATCTGCTCGACGTTGCCGACCTGGTCACCGAGATGACGAAGGTCAAGCATCCGATGGACGCCGGTCGCAAGGGCCAGCGCGGCATCGAATGGTGACCCGTTCGGCCACGGGCCCCGGATCGCCGTGGAGTCTGTCGTGAGCGTCCCCGCGATCGTGATCGCCGCTCCCGCCTCCGGTAGCGGAAAGACCACGCTGGCAACGGGTTTGATCGGCGCGCTGCGCCGCGCGGGACACGAGGTCGCGCCGTTCAAGGTGGGCCCGGACTACATCGATCCCGGCTATCACGGCCTGGCCGCGGGCCGTCCCGGCCGCAACCTGGACCCGGTACTCGTCGGCGCCGAGCGGGTGGCCCCGCTGTATCGGTACGGTAGCCGCGGCTGCGATATCGCCGTGGTCGAGGGCGTGATGGGCCTGTTCGACGGCCGTATCGACGCGGACTTCCCCGGACCGGTCGCCGAGGGTTCGACCGCCCAGATCGCCGCGACCCTGGGTGCTCCGGTACTGCTGGTCGTCGACGCCCGCGGGCACAGTCAGAGCCTGGCGGCGCTGCTGCACGGCTTCGCCACCTTCTCCAGCGAGATCCGGCTCGGCGGCGTGATCCTGAACCGGGTCGGCAGCGCTCGGCACGAGGAGGTGCTGCGGGCCGCCTGCGACCGGGTCGGCCTGCCGGTACTCGGCGCACTACCCCGCATGGCCGAATTGGCCGTCCCCTCACGGCATCTGGGCCTGATCCCGGCCGTCGAACACGGCACTGCCGCCCGGTCGGCGGTGGACGCGATGACGGAACTGGTTGCCGCACACATCGATCTGCCCGCGGTCGTGGCGCTGGCCGCCTCCCGGGTTCCGGGCCCGGCGTGGGATCCGGCCGCGGAGACCCGATCGGGAACCCCGCTCGCCGCCGACGGCGAAACTGTTGCCGGACAGTCGAATCGAGCCGACTCGGCGACGCACGCCGGAGACCGGAACGTCCCGGTCGCGGCCGCCGCCGGCCCGCATCGGCCCCCGGTGATCGCGGTCGCCGGTGGCGCCGCCTTCACCTTCGGATACGCCGAACATCGTGAACTCCTGTCCGCGGCCGGTGCGGAGGTCGTGGTCTTCGATCCGTTGCGCGACGAGTTGCCCACCGGCACAGCCGGTCTGGTACTGCCCGGTGGCTTCCCGGAGGAGCATGCCGCCGCGCTGGCCGCCAACGAGCCGCTGCTCACGGCCGTCGCGGCGGCCGCGCGGCGCGGCCTGCCCGTCCACGCCGAATGCGCGGGCCTCCTGTATCTCACCCGATCCCTGGACGGTCACCGGATGGCCGGTGTGGTGGATGCCACCGCCGAATTCGGCCCGCGACTGACCCTCGGTTACCGGGACGCCGTCGCGCTGTCCGATTCGGTGCTCTGGGCCGCCGGATCGCGGGTGCGCGGTCACGAATTCCACCGCACCCGGTTGGTGGACATCGCCCCCGGAACCCCGGCCTGGGGCTGGCGCACCCCGGACGGCAGCGCGGCCCGGGAGGGCTCGTTGGTTCACCGTGTGCATGCCTCGTATCTGCACACCCACCCGGCGGGCAATCCCGCCGCGATCGGCCGATTCGTCAGCGTCGCGACCGAATTCGCATCGAATGCGGTCGATGCCTGATATTTCTTGGAGCCGCCGACACCGCGTCCGGCCCGGATATCCGGTGCCGGTCCGGTGCCCGGTGATCGATCGGCGATCACGGTACGGGCCGGCGGGAGCGTCAGCTGTGGCAGGAGGATTCGATGACCGGGCGAGAACTGGCGAACCGTGCTCCGGATGTGGGTGGCGCGCACGGGCCGCTGTCCGTCGGGGTGGGGTTACGGCCGGGTGCCGACGGACCCTCGATCCTCGCCGCGCTGCGGGAATGCCTGGGGGACAGTGAGATCGGATGTCTGGCGACCATCGACCGGCGGGGCAGCGAACCGGGGCTGATCGCGGTGGCCGAGGAACTCCGGGTGCCGATCGTGGTGTTCCCGGCGGCGGAGCTGGCGAAAGTGCCGGTACCGGCCTCGTCGTCGCGGGTGGCCGAGGCCGTCGGCACCGCGAGCGTCGCCGAGGCCGCGGCGCTGCTCGCCGCGGCCGACGGAACGTTGATCGTGCCGAAGCGGGTCGTGGGCGACGTCACGGTGGCCGCCGCCCACTGACGCGCTACAGGCAGGCGCCGCCGAGGTTCACGGCGTTGATCGTGATCGAACCGGCGACCGGCTGGTAGTCCGGGCCGCCGTCGTGGTACATCGCGCTGATCACATGGGTGCCGGGGGCATCCGGAACCCAGGAGATCTCGGCCGCGCCGTTGCTGACCGGCACGGTGCCGACCACATTGCCGGCCTGGCCGTTGAGATGGCTGAAGAAGTCGACGCTGCCCCCGGATACCGGACTGCCGTCGGGATTGTGCAGTGTCGCGTGCGCGACCTGCCGACAGCCGACCGACGCCGTATTGGCGACGCCGAGCACCGAACCCGTCATCGCCACCTGCAGTATCGGGGTGACCGCCGCGTGGGCCGCCGAGGCGGACCCCAGCGGCGCCGCCAGCGCCGCCGCCGTGAGCACGACACCGGCCGTGTTGCGTGACATCTCGAAAACGCGCATACCGCCCTGCCTTCCGCTGTGCCAGTTACCCGGCCCGATCGAGACCGGGAGTGAGTCGGGTTGGCAGGCTACCAGCTCCGTTCAGCCCCGCCAGGATTCCAGTACCCGATCGAGATCGGGTCGGATCGCCGCCCGCGCGTCCATGCGCGCCACGCCGTCCATCAGCATCCGGTCGTAATCGGTGTCGCGATGCCGGACGGACGCGATGACGGCCAGGGTGACCGCCTCGGCGTCGAACACCTTCGCCGCGGCGCTGCGGCCCACCCGGCCGCTGCCGCGCACCGCCGCGTGGTCGGCGATCTCGCCGGCCCGATCGGCGGGGCAGCCGGGGAACAGCCGCCGGATCTCCGCGGCGAAGCGGGCCTGGAACTCGACATCCTGGGCGTCGCGGCGCACCCGGTCACGATCGCGGCGCCGCTCCCGGGCCTCCTCGTCGGCCAGGCATTGCTGCTCGGCGCGGGCCAGGGCCTGCTCCTCGATGAGAATTCCCTTGCGCTCGTAGCGTTTTCGCCGCGGATTGAGCCGCACCACGATTGCGGCGAGGGTGCTCTCCTTCTTGGCGCGGCGGCTCAGGGCCGCGTCACCGGCGGGCAGAAATTCCAGATGGTCCAGATCGGCGCAGGTCAGGCACAGGGGACCGGTGGCCGACATGATCAGATACGAACCGGTGTCGGCACATTCGACGCAGGTGAACGGCTGCTCGGCGGCGACCACCACCAGATCCGGCGCCTTGTTCTGCCGCCGCACCAACTGCTCGCGCCGGGCCGGGGTGAGATCCGCGGACAGCCAATGGATCCGGAAGATCGGATCGTCACCCTGGGCGACGAAGGCCAGTGGTTCCTGGTCGCGCGCGCTGGACAGGTAGGCGGTCTCGCTGGAGTCGAGACCGCGCTGCTGGGCCCACTCCCGCAACAACTCCGCCGCCTCGCGCAGGCGCGCGCCGTCGACGGCGGCCAGGCGTTCGAGCGTGGCGGCCCGGCCCTGCCGCCACTGGTCCACCTGGGTGGAACGCAGCCAGCCGAGCCGGGTGTACACGTCGACCGCCGACGCGTACTTGCGCTGGGTCAGCGCCGCCTCGGCGGCCTGGTGCACTCGACTCCGTAACGAGGCCATGACCCGGGACCATAGCCGACGGGACCGACAGCTCCCGCGGGCCGGGTGCGACCGCTCAGGGCGCCACCGACATCCAGTCCGCGAAGCCGGTGGGGTCGTGGCGGCCGACGCTGGCGTGTTCGAAAAGCCCCCAGCCCTCGGCGTCGCCGCACCGGGCCTGGGCCACATGGTCGATCACGCCCCACGGCACCCGGCCCGCGACGGCCGGATCGGTGAGGTCGTACGTGCTGCTCAGCGACCAGTCCCGGCCCTTCCACTGACCGTGTGTCCAGTCCGGGTCGCCGCCGTAACCGCAGCCGATGTGCAACGCGGTGAAGGTGTGCGGGCGGATCTCCAGTTCCAGCGGCTTGCCGTCGGCCGCGGTCAGATCGAGCCGCGCCGCCACCGGAATCCTGGTGCCGGAACGGTATTCGATGTGCACACGCGGCCAGCCCAGCTGCTCGATCCGGCCGTCCGGCCAGATCCGCACCGCATCGTTGAGGGTGCGGAAACCGTCCGGATTCTCCTGCACGATCACCACGATCGCGAAATCCTCGAATCGCAGCGGCACGTACAGCCACCAGAAGCCGCCGGCCGGTTCGTCCGCCGCCCGTCCCGGCGGTTCGGCCTCGCCGACCGGGCGGATACCCCACGAGCGGTCGCGGCTGCCGAGCCACAGATCCGGGGTGACGGTCAGGTCGGTGCCGCCCACCGCCAGGGTGCCGGACCAGGTGCCCAGCTGCGCGAACCGGCTGGCCTCGATGATCGGCCGACTGCCGTTGAGGATCAGGTGCGGCTGTTCCTGGACCGCCGGGAACGATCCGGTCCAGGTCAGGTCGAAGCCGAGATCCTCGTGCTCGCAGACGATCCGGATGCGTTGCAGCGGTTCCAGCACCTCGATGCGGTAGCCGCCGACGCGCTGGTCCAGATCGCGCGTGGTGAGCGCGTCGGAGAACCGGACCGCGTGCTGGGTGTCGCCGCGGCGGACCGCCGCGTAGGCGTCCCGCACACCGAGATTCGGATAGATGCCGAAGCCGGTGATGAGCATGGTGCCGCCGGCGCGGTCGTGGGCGTTGAAATAGCAGCGGTCGTAGAAGTTCCGGTCGCTGCTCGCGACGCGGCCCAGCGACAGCGGGGTCTGGTGGATGGGGTATTCGTCCAGGGGGACAGGGAAGTTCATGGTCGATCCCATTCGTAGGTGCCGTCGAGCAGCGCCTCGAGCGCGGCCCGGTGCATGATGTAGTCGTCACGGTCGGCGGTGTCGGTGTCCTCGCCGAAATGGATCATCCGGCGCTTGATCCTGGCCATCACGACGCCGTGCCGCAGCGCCGCGTAGACCAGATGGAAGTCCATGTCCCGCAGGTGATATCCGGTGATCTCCGCATAGTCGCCGACCACGTCCGCGCGACGCAGGAAGTCGGCCAGACCGGGCTGATCGAAACCGGTGGCGATATCCTGGAAGAACCGGTGGATGAAGATCAGCCACGCCACATCCAGTTCGCGGGGCCCGATCGCCGCCATCTCCCAGTCCAGGACCGCGATCGGATCCCAGCCGTCGAAGATGATGTTGCCGGGCCGGGAATCGCCCCAGCTGAGCACGTCCGGTCCGGGCTCGGCCGGCCAGTGCTGCTCCAGCCAGTCGAAGGCCCTCTCCAGCAACGGAATTCGATAACCGTCCGCAGCCAGGGCCCAGTCGTACCAGGCACGGGTGGCGTCGACGTGCGCGCGCAGCCCGCTACCGCCGGCGCGCAGCGCGGGGAAGGCCGACTCCGGATCGGGGATGGCGTGCAGGCGGGCGATGATGTCGATGGTGTTGTGCGCCAGTCGTGCCCGCTCGTCGGTGGTGGCGTCGAACAGCCAGCCGATGAACACGTAGGGCGGATTGTCCTCGGGGATACGCCCGTCCACCCGGCCCATCACGAAAAACGGTGTGCCGAGCACGGATTCGTCGGTCTCCAGCCAGCACAGCGGCGGGACCGGCACATCGGAGCGCTGCCCGACCGCGGCCATCACCGAGTACTGGGCGGCCAGGTCGTAGTGCCGGAACACCGGGAACGATCCGGCCTCCGGGGCGAGCCGCGCGACGTACGAACCCGATTCGGTGCGGCCCTCGCGCTGCCACGACGCCCGGAACAGTACCGAGGTGCTCGACAGGCCGCTGGACTGCGGCCGGCTGACCTCCGTGATCACGGGCGCGGAGTCGGCGGGGATCCGGTCCGCCAGCCAGTCGGTGAGCCGCGCGGCGAGATCGTCGAGATCGCGTTCGCTGGTGGTCAACTGCCGCCGTGTTTCGAATTCTGGATCGGATTCGGCCGCCATATTGTCCTCCTCGACGCCGGGAACGCTCGGCACGCCGTACTGCGCGGCATGCGCCGCGGCCTCGGGCGGATGTCGACGGCCCGGGCGACGCGGTGGAAGGAATGTAACGTGTTTCAACGTGGTGGCGCGGTGAAATCGGCCGCCGATCCGGCCGTTGTCCGGTGATCGGACCCCGCGGCACATTTGCGGCATCTGCAACGTGTTCTTGTGGTATTCGACGGGGTGGTCCGGATCGCCGGGCCCGGGGGTGCGGTGCAGACCGCACGGTGCGTGCGGCCGGTGCCGCGGCACGCCGTAATCTCGCTGTTCGTGCCGAACACACCAGACGACCAGCATGCAGGAGACCCGAATTACCTGGTCGGGATAGATCTCGCCGGGCGCCGGGTCATCGTCGTGGGTGGCGGTAGCGTTGCCCAGCGCCGGCTGCCGTTGCTCATCGCCGCCGGTGCGGATGTGCACGTGATCAGCCGGGCGGTCACCCCGGCCGTCGAGGGGATGGCCGCGGCCGGGCAGATCACCGTCGACCAGCGCGACTACGCCGACGGCGATCTCGACGGCGCCTGGTATGCGATCGCCTGCACCGACGAACCGGAGACCAACGCCGCCATCGTCGGCGAGGCCACCGCGCGCCGTATCTTCTGCGTGCGCGCCGACATCGCCCGCCTCGGTACCGCCGTGACTCCCGCCACGGCCCGCTACGACGGTATGACCCTCGGCGTACTCGCCGGTGGCCGTCATCGCCGGTCGGCCGCCGTGCGCACGGCAGTGCTCGAGGCCTTGCAATCCGGTGTGGTGACCGGTGATTCGGATCCGGTCGCACCCGGCGTCGCCCTGGTCGGCGGCGGCCCCGGCGATCCGGACCTGATCACCGTCCGCGGCCGCCGGTTGCTGGCCCGCGCCGACCTGGTCGTCGCCGACCGTCTCGCGCCGCCGGAACTGCTCGCCGAACTCGGCCCCGACGTCGAGGTGGTCGACGCGGCCAAGATCCCCTACGGCCGCGCGATGGCCCAGGAGGCCATCAACGCCACCCTCGTCGAGGGCGCCAAGGCCGGGAAGTTCGTGGTGCGGCTCAAGGGCGGCGATCCGTACGTGTTCGGCCGCGGCTACGAGGAATTGGAGGCGTGTGT
Source organism: Nocardia sp. BMG111209 (assembly GCF_000381925.1). Lineage (NCBI taxonomy): Bacteria > Bacillati > Actinomycetota > Actinomycetes > Mycobacteriales > Nocardiaceae > Nocardia > Nocardia sp. BMG111209. Next base: position 320,555 of record NZ_KB907308.1, on the reverse strand, counting down.
CGCGGCGGGCGTCCCGGTGACGGTGGTGCCCGGCGTGACCAGCGCCATCTCGGTTCCCGCCCTGGCCGGCATCCCGGTCACCCACCGCGGCGTCACCCACGAATTCGTGGTGGTGTCCGGCCATGTCGCGCCCGATCATCCGGATTCCCTGGTCGACTGGCCCGCGCTGGCCCGGCTGCGCGGCACGATCGTGCTGCTGATGGCGGTGGAACGGATCGAGCAGTTCGCCGCGGCCCTGATCTCCGGCGGACGTCCCGCCGGCACCCCGGTGACGGTGGTCCAGGAGGGCAGTCTGCGGACCGAGCGGGTGTTGCGCGCGGAACTCGCCACGGTTGCCGAACGAGTCCGCGCGGAGGGTATCCGGCCCCCCGCGATCGTGGTCATCGGCCCGACCGCCGGGTTCACGGCCGGGGCCGCGCGGCCCGAGCCGTCGACCTCGGGAGCCCGGTAATAGCCGGAGGGTACCGGGCCGCGCGGTCGTGCCGGCCCCTCATCGGCATCGGTTACAGTGACTCACTGTGCTGGACAACCCCGCGGCAACGACGACGCAGTACCCGGTGACGAACCGCGCCTTCGGACTGCCCATCCTGGTGCTCAGCGGTCTGCAGTTGATGGTGATCCTCGACGGCACCGTCGTCATCTTCGCGATTCCGCGACTGCAGGAGCAGCTGGGCCTGTCCAGCTCGGCGAGCGCCTGGACGGTGACGGCCTACGGTCTCCCGTACGCCGGGCTGATGCTGCTGGGCGGGCGGCTCGGTGACTCCTTCGGCCGCAAACGCATGCTGATCATAGGTGTCGGGCTGTTCACGATCGCGTCCGCGCTGTGCGGGACCGCCCAGGCGGACTGGATGCTGATCGGGGCCCGCGCGCTCCAGGGCGCGGGCGCGGCGATCGCGGCGCCGACCGCCATGGCGCTGGTGGCGAGCACCTTCGAACCGGGGCCGGTGCGCAACAAGGCGATCGCGATCTTCGGCTCGATGGCGGGAATCGGCTCGATCGGCGGTCTGGTCGTCGGTGGTGCGCTCACCCAGTTCAGCTGGCGCTGGATCTTCTGGATCAATGTGCCGATCGGCCTGCTGATCGCGCTCGGCGCCGTCCTCTACCTGCGCGACACCGAACACCATCGGCTCGCCCTGGACGCGCGCGGCGCCGTACTCGGCACCCTGGGCTGTGTCGGCATCGTCTTCGGCGCCACCGAGGGACCGGATCTGGGCTGGCACAATCCGATCATCGTCGGTTCCGCGTCGGTGGGCCTGCTGCTGCTGATCGTGTTCATCCTCTCCGAGCGCTACGCGGGCAATCCGCTGCTGCCGTGGTCGCTGTTCGGCAGCCGGGACCGGGTGGCGACGCTGCTCGCGCTGCTGCTCGCCGGTGGCGGTATGGGCGCGATGACCTTCTACGTCGCGCAATTCCTGCAGAACGTGCTCGGCTACAGCCCGCTGATCGCCGGCGTGGCGGCCATTCCGTTCACGCTGGGGGTCGGTATCGGCAGCGCGATCGCCACGAAACTCGCCTTGATGTTCCGGCCGCGCTGGTTGCTGTCCGCCGCCGGCGTGGTGCTCGCGGCGGGTCTGCTGTTCGGCTCCACGCTCGACCAGTACGTCGACTACTCGCCGACGCTGGTGTCGCTGCTCATGGTGATCGGTTTCGGCGTCGGCGTGATGATCGTGCTGATCCCGCTGTGCCTGCTGGTCGGCGTGCCCCCGAGCAATGTCGGCCCGCTGACCGCCATCGGCCAGATGGCGCTGAGTCTGGGCGGCCCGATCGCGGTCGGCATGTTCAGCCCGATCGCGCTGTCGCGCACGCTGTCCCTGGGCGGCCGCAGGAGTACCACCGGAACCCTGACCACCTCCGAGATCTCGGCGCTGAGCAGCGGTTACACCCTGGTGCTGTTCATCTGCGCGGTGCTGTCGGTGGTCTTCATCCTCATCGTGCTCACCATTCGCTACACCCCCGGTCAGCTCGCCGAGGCCCAGCACGCGCAGGAAGAAGCGCAGCAGTCCTGAGCCGGTAAGGGGTGCGGCTGCCGGCCGAGGTGTGCGGCTGTCGCTCGGTTGCTGCGCGGGGCGCGCACGCGAGTTAGCGTGGCGGTAGCAGAAATCGAGCGATCGAGGGGGTGTCGCGATGATCCATCGGCCGCAGTTGCCGCCGCGGGGCTGGCGCTATCGAGAGTTACGGGATCGGCCGCTACCGTTCGACTGGGATCTGACCGACGGGATGCTCGTGGTCCGCGATCGGGAGGACCACTGGCGCCGCCGGGTCCGGGATGCGCTGCTCGCGGCGCTGGGCTCGGTGCGGCGGGCGCCGTACGCGGTGCTCGCCGATCAGTGCGTCGGCATCGACGACCGCAATCCGGTCCGTCCCGATCTGCTGGTCGTCGACCAGACCATGGCGGATCTCTATGTGGCCGAACCGATTCCGCCTGCGGCCGTGGCGCTGGTGGTCGAGATCGCGCCGGGCCGCGGCGGCACCGATGTCTGGTATCGCAAACCCGCGCTGTACGCCGCCGCGGGTATCGGTCACTACTGGCGGGTCGAGCGTGGTCACGACGAGCGGCCGCTGGTCCACGAATTCTGGCTCGATCACGAGTCGGGGGAGTACCGGCCGTCGCCGGCCACCGTGCACACCGGGACACTGTCGACCGCGGTGCCGTATCCGGTGCGCACCACCCTCACCGATCCGGACGGCGTCGCGCCGGATCAGTTGCCGAACAGTTGCAGGTATTCGGTCTTACCGAAGATCATGGCCGCGTCCCGCGCCGAGGGCGAACCGGCGGACGGATCCGCGCCCGCGGCCAGCAGGGCCCGCAGGATCGCGTCCTCACCCTTGAACACCGCACCGGCGGCGGGGGTCTGGCCGTGATCGTTGCCCAGGTTGGGATCGGCGCCGCGGTCCAGCAGCGTCTGCACCGCATCCGTGTGGCCGTGGTAGGCGGCCAGCATCAGCAGGGTGTCACCCCGGTCGTTGGTCAGGTTCACCGGCACACCGGCGTCCACGTACTCGGCGAGCGCCGCCGCGTCACCGGCCCGGGCCAGGCCGAACACCTTCGACGCCAGCTCGACCAGTTCCGGATCCATACCTTCGGTCTCCACCAGGCCACTACTACCATGTGGCCGCACCGGATGCGCGCCGGTGCGGCCGGGTGGTCAGTTGTAGGACTTCGCGACGCCGTCGAGCAGGTGTTCCAGCGTGTCGTACGCCGGCGGATCGACCACATTCGCGATATCGGTGGCCACGGGGATCGCGTGATCGGTGGCGATCTTCGTGAACTGGGTCGAACTGTCGGTGCGATACCCGTGTTCGGCCGCCAGCTGCTGGAGTTCCGGATCGGTGGACAGCAGCCGGCCGATGCGGTCGCCGGCCGGCGTCAGCGGCACCACGGTGTGGCGCGAGAGCACGGTCGGACCGGGGTACAGCAGCTGCATATCGGGCTTCAGCTTGCCCTGCACACCCGCCTCGACGAACTGGGCCTCGTAGATCCACACCATCGGGGCCGGGCCGATACCGGCCTGCAGGTATTCCGCGAACGGGCCCTCGCTGGTGTTCTCGGTGTAGCCCTGTTTGGTGAACAACCGCGCCACCTTGCCGAGCACGAAATCCTCGGCGGTCTGACCGCGCACGATCGAGTTGTCGTTCGCCACATATCCGGCGACGGCCAGATACATCGCCGCGGAATTCGAGGTACGCGGATCGGTGGTGCCGATCAACAGGCTCTTGTTCACCGGATATTCGGTGTTGCCCGGCAACTGGTCCCATTGGGTGCCGTGCTGGGTCAGGTCGAGGTACCGGTTCATGTCGAAGGTCGGCACCGGTCCGGGCTTCACCACACCGGCCCGGGTCAGCAGATCGACGATCGGGGCGAACGTGGCGATCGCCATCGGCGACGAGAACGGCGTGTACTTCGTGGTGATATTCCGTTGCCGCAGAATGCGTTCGGCGGCCGGAGTGCTCGACGGGAAGGCGAAATCGTACTTGTCCAGATCCACCGAGGTGGCGATCTGACGCGAGCCGGCGGCATCGGCCTGGATGCGTATCCCGTTGCGGGCCAACGCATCCTTGACACGCGGGTCGTCGAAGAAGCCCATCTTCTCCGATCCGACGATGCCGTGCACGAGCACCTGATCGGCGGCCGCGGCCGGAGCGGTGGTGCCGCCACCGCCGCCACCGCCGATGCTCGCCGCCACCGCGATGACGATCACGATCAGCGCGGCGACCGGGATCGCGAGCTTGCCGACGGTCCACGGCGGCGATACCAGCGTGCGCAACCGGTCGATCGGCGAGGGTGCGGGCGCCTCCGGAACCGGCTGGGCGGCAGCGGTTTCCGCGTCCGGATCGTCGGGGCTGCCGTCCAGCTCGCGGCGCACGATCCGCTCCACCAGGATGGGCACGAAGTCGCGCACGACATGGCCGTCGAATCGCCGCCGCGCGGCGCCGACCGCACTCTCCACGCGCTCCGCGGAGTAGGTCTCGGTGTAGGTCTGGACCAGGCGCCCGGTCAGCTCCTTGATCGCTTTCTCTTCACGGGCAGCCTTCTCGGCAACGGCTGTGGCAGTGCGCGATTCGGCCGTCACGACCGTCGCGACCGAGCCGCTGCCGGTCCCCTCGGCACCGGCTCCGTGGTCTCCCGTGGCTTCGACACCCACGCCAAGCTCCTCGACAATCATCGACGACGATCACACATTGGGATGCGCCGCAATTACACCGCGCCGCGCCAACATTACGGGACACCCGCGGGTGTTCCCAGGAACTGCAATATATCCCGAACAGACCACGCATCAATAACGCTGTGGCTACGGCCTTTTCGAGATCATCGACAACGCTTTTCGACGCCGAGCGGTCGTGCGGAATTCGATAACGATTATCGCCGAGGGCACCGGGAATTCACCTCGGCACCGACTCAGGTGAACACCAACAGCTCGGTGGGAGAGATGATCTCGCTACGCAGCCCGGCTTTTTCGGCCACCCGGGCCACCGCGGCGATATCTGCGGGCTCACTGCGCGAGCACACCAGAGCGCGGGCCAGCAGGCCCTTGTGGTGCTTGTTGAAATGGCTCACCACACTGCGTTTGCCGTCGGGCCGTTCGGTGACGACGGTCGCGGTGACCGCGCCCGGCACCCGGCCCAGCTGCTGATAGGTGCCCGAGCGCAGGTCCACCACCAGCTCGCCGGTGGTCTCCTCGCGTAATGCCTGCGCCAGCACCGGTTTCCACAGCGCGGCGAGGGTCGGCAGGCCGGGCAGCTTCGAGCCGCCCGACAGCCGGTAGGCCGGGATCGGGTCGGCGGCCCGCACCACGCCGAACAGCGCCGAGCCGATCGCCAGCCGGGCATGTGCCTTCGCGCGCTGCGCCCGGGTGAGCGAGCCGACGTCGAGCGCGTCGTAGAGCACGCCCGTGTACCGCTCCAGTGCGGGCCGGGTCGCCGAACTTCGCAGTGCCGCGTTGCGGGCCAGCTCGGCGTCAGCCCCCTTACCCAGTCCCAGCGCGCGGGCGGCGGTGTCCGGGCGGCCGGCCAGTTGTTCCAGCTCCGCGACCAGCCGGGCGCGCACCTCGTTGAGCTGCGGCAACGACAGGGTCGCCAGGTCCAGGGGACCCAGCGCTCCGCCGTCGGACTTGGTTTCGGAAGGAGGCAGCAGCACCAGCACGAGGCGATACGGTAATGCCTTGTGGATATCGCCGGGGCACGGGCTACTCTGTGCATCCGTGATCACCCGCCTGTCCCACTTGTTCCTGCGCACGCTGCGTGACGACCCCGCAGATGCCGAGGTGCCCAGCCACAAACTTCTCGTCCGCGCCGGTTACGTCCGCCGCATCGCGCCGGGGGTCTACTCGTGGCTGCCGCTGGGTTTGCGGGTGCTGCGCCGGGTCGAGAACGTGGTCCGGGAGGAAATGGACGCCATCGGCGCCCAGGAGATCTCGCTGCCCTCGCTGTTGCCGCGCGAACCGTACGAGACCACCAACCGGTGGACCGAATACGGTGACGGCCTGTTCCGGTTGAAGGACCGCAAGGGACAGGATTATCTGCTCGGCCCCACCCACGAGGAGCTGTTCGCGCTCACCGTGAAGGGCGAATACAACTCGTACAAGGATCTGCCGGTCACGCTCTACCAGATCCAGACCAAATATCGCGACGAGGGCCGGCCGCGGGCGGGCATCCTGCGCGGCCGCGAGTTCATCATGAAGGATTCGTACTCCTTCGATCTGGACGAGGACGGCCTCAAGACCAGCTACAACGCGCATCGCGAGGCGTATCAGCGGATCTTCGATCGCCTCGGGGTCAGCTACGTCATCGTCGCGGCCACCTCGGGCGCGATGGGCGGCAGCGCCTCCGAGGAGTTCCTCGCCGACAGCCCGGTCGGCGAGGACACCTATGTGATCTGCCGCGAATCGGGCTACGCCGCGAACGTCGAGGCCGTGGTGACCGCCGCGCCGCCCGCGATCCCGATCGAGGGTCAGGCGGCCGCGCAGGTGCACGACACCCCCGACGCCCCGACGATCGCGACCCTGGTGGACTGGGCCAACGCGGCCGGGATCGATCAGGTGCTGGGCCGCCCGGTGACCGCGGCCGACACCCTCAAGAACGTCATGGTGAAGCTGCGCTACCCGGACGGTAAGACCGAGATCCTCGGCATCGGCGTCCCCGGCGATCGCGAGGTCGACGACAAGCGTCTCGGTGTGGCGGTCGAACCCGCCGAGGTCGAACTGCTGACCGAGGCGGACTTCAAGGCCAACCCCTTCCTGGTGAAGGGCTATATCGGCCCGAAGGGGCTGCTGGACAACGGCATTCGCTACCTGGTCGACCCGCGCGTGGCCTCCGGCAGCGCCTGGATCACCGGCGCCGACGCCCCCGGCAAGCATGTGGTGGGCCTGGTCGCCGGCCGTGACTTCACCGCCGATGGCACCATCGAGGCGGCCGAGGTGCGCGACGGCGATCCGTCACCGGACGGCCGCGGCACCCTCTCGGCCGCCCGCGGCATCGAGATCGGCCACATCTTCCAGCTCGGCTACAAGTACACCGACGCCTTCGAGGTCGACGTGCTCGGCGAGAACGGCAAGCCGATCCGCCTGGTCATGGGCTCCTACGGTGTCGGCGTGTCCCGCATGGTGGCGGTGCTCGCCGAGCAGATGCACGACGAGAAGGGCCTGCGCTGGCCCCGGTCGGTGGCCCCCTACGACGTCCATGTCGTCATCGCCAACAAGGACGCCGCCGCCCGCGCCGGCGCCGAACAGGTCGCCGCCGACCTGAACGCCGCCGGACTCGAGGTCCTGCTCGACGACCGCACCGCCTCCCCGGGGGTCAAGTTCAAGGACGCCGAACTGCTCGGCATGCCGCTGATCGTCATCGTCGGCCGCGGCTGGGCCGACGGCAAGGTCGAACTCCGCGACCGTTTCGCCGGCACCAACGACGAGGTTCCGGCCACCGATGCCGTCACCGCCGTCCTCGCCAAGGCCCGCGCCTGACCCTCCACCCTCGCCGACCGTAGGCAGCGACCCCACCGCCTGCCTCACCGATGCCGACGTCATCGGTGAGGCAGGCGGGCCGGAATCAGCAACCGCCGCGGTACAGCCCGGTCGGTGGCTGACGCTGTTCGTAGGGGAGTGCTGACGTGGACAGACCACTCCCGGGTGCGTCGGGTGACGGATCGCCGGTCGCGGACCTCGGCCGCCTCGATGGTGCCGTCGTCGGTGAAGTCACGGTCGGCGACCAGGCCCCGTACACGGCCCAGCTCGTGTCCTGATCAGCCCACACCACCCGGGATTGCCTGAACGCGGCGAATCCGAATCCTGCGATCGGTCCGACCGATCATGCCGACGGTCATACCGAAATATGCGCATTCAGTGATGGATTCGCAGCGCGCCCTCGCGCGCCGACTGCGCACGATGACCTCAAAGCGCATGGAGGATGCGGCCGTCGGGCCGCGACGCTTCGATAATCCAGCGGGTCGACTCGGTTCCGACGCTGATCTCCGCCGCTTGATCGACGCAGGTCTCCGCCGCTCGATCGACGCGTGTCAGCGCGGCGACTACGCCGACACCTCGCGGACTGGGAGACCGACCGCTGATGCAGGTTTGCGGCGGTTACCGCCTTCCGCTCGCGGTGTCTTGTCTGTGCCGGGCACGCGGACGCTCGGAGGCAGCGGGCGGCTGCCTCGCTCAGGGCTGGCCCGGGAAGGAGACGGTCGGCGGGTTCACGCCGAGGATCGCCTGCCAGGTGGCCTGGCGGATCGCGCATTCGGTGAGGGCGGCCAATGCCGTGCGACGGGTGTCGGTATCGCTGGTGCGCTCCACGACCGAGCGCCAGGCGATCGCCGTATCGGATTCGACGGTGTTCGCCAGTTGGGCGGCCGGAATCGGATCGTTGACCGGGAACGGTGTCGTGTAGGCGGCGGCCGGGCTCGGCACGGCGGCGCCGGAACCCTTCAGGGCGTCGATGGTGGCGTCCCGCCGGGCCCGGTGGGCGGCGGTGTATTCGCCGACGATCTTGACGCGCTCGGGTGAGGCGTAGGCGGCGATGACGCCGTAGGCGTAGACCGCCGCGTATTCGGCGTTCAGGGCGTCGATGAGCGCCTGCTGATCGGTCGTGGTCATGGCGTCCCCTTCCGGGAGGTACGGGCGTGCGGTTCGCCGCGGTCGCGCTCGGCGGCGGGAATCCTGTGCGTGGGGGGCCGCGATCCGCGATCGACGGACGGGTGCGGTCCGCGTCGCGCCGGGCGGCCGAGGTGGATGCGGGAGGTCTGCTGGGTGGCGTGATTCGGGTGCTGCGGGGCGATCGCGGGGGCACAGCGCGCCCGGGCGTGGGCGGCGCGCGCTCATCCCAGCAGCACCGCCACGTGGGTGGCGCAGGACGCGCTGATGGAGGCGAGCAGGCCGGAGCGGAAGCCGGACAACGACACCGCGAGATCCGCGGCCGAGCGCTGCGATCGGGTGAGCTGGTCGTGCAGCGCGGCCAGCGACGGCGGGGTCGGCGGGCCCGGAACGTCGGTGGGCGGTGGGGTGCGGGTGCTCGGCCGGGTGCCGTCGTGGTAGACGCCCGCCGCGCGGTCGATCTCGGTGCGCAGGGCGTCGGCGTGGTCGCCGCGCTGAGTGGCGATCAGCGTGAGGGCGGCGGTGCGGTCGGGGGCGAGGGTGGCGGCGGCCTTCGCCCACAGGACGTCGGTCCGTGCCGAGAGTTCTTGTGCCAGTAACGGATCCGGGGCCGGCGGCGGCTGCTGCCGGAAGCAGCCGGCGGTGCTCGCGGCGGTGGCGGCGACGGCCGCGCTACCGGCCAGCCGCAGGGCGGCACGGCGATCCAGGGCGCTGCGGACGGGAGGAACGGGGATCGGCACGCGTATATCGTGCCAGTGTTCGTGACCACCGGGCGGCCGAGGTCCGTCCGACACGCGTGCGCCGCCACGCCGGATCCGGCGATGCCGCAGGTGAACCCGCACGACCGGTGCGGAAACTCGTGATCTGCGGCTGGTCCTTTACACTCTTGCAGCGCGTTACGCTAGATCTTCGGCGGAGTAATTCTCCGTCGAGCGCGCCTACCGAGCTCGACCAGGACCGATACCGACAACTCAACCTCGTCACAACTGAACCAGGAGTCGCCCCACATGCCGATGCCGACCGAGGAAAGGGTGAGCCAGCTCGTTGCTGGACCCGTCGAACGCCGAGGCCTCGACCTCGAGGGCGTGACGATAGTGGCCGCCGGGCCGGCCCGGGTGCAGGTGACCGTCGACAGCGACGAAGGTGTGGACCTGGATTCGATCGCCGAGCTCAGCTCGGACATCTCCACGGCTCTCGACGACGCCGGGGATTTCGGTGAGACCCCGTATCTGCTCGAGGTCACCACACCGGGTGTCGACCGCCCGCTGACCGCGCCCCGGCACTGGCGGCGCGCCCGCGGCCGCAAGGTGCGTGTCGCGCTGCGCTCCGGCGCGCCGTCGCCCGCCGGAGCCGACGCGCGATTCGAGGCCCGGGTGGGCCCGGTCGGCGAGACCGAGGTGGCGCTGGTCCCGTCGGGCAGACGAAAATTACAGCTGGTCACCGTGCCGCTGGCCGATATCGACCGGGCCGTGGTGCAGGTGGAGTTCGCACCGCCGAGCCCGGCCGAACTGGCACTGACCGGCGTCGCGGCCGGTCGGCCGGAACCCGGCGCCGGTGCGGTGGACCTCGACGACGGGGCATCGGCCCCGCAATCGGATGACGCAGAAGCAGCAGAGCCGACCGAAGGGATCGTGGAATGAACATCGAAATCGAAGCCCTCCGGGCGATCGTCGCCGACAAGGGAATCTCGATGGAGACCGTGATCTCCGCGATCGAGTCGGCCCTGCTGACCGCCTATCGGCACACCGAGGGGCATCAACCGACCGCCCGCATCGACATCAACCAGAAGTCGGGCGTGGTCCGGGTGATGGCGCGCGAGGTGGACGCCGACGGCAACGTGATCTCCGAATGGGACGACACCCCGGAGGGATTCGGCCGGATCGCGGCGACCACCGCCCGGCAGGTGGTCCTGCAGCGGCTGCGCGACGCGGAGAACGAGAAGTCCTTCGGCGAGTACGCCACCCACGAGGGTGACATCGTCGGCGGCGTCGTCCAGCGCGACGCCCGGATGAACGCCCGCGGCACCGTGGTGGTGCGCATCGGCAGCGAGGTGAACGGCACCGAGGGCCTGATCCCGCCGGCGGAGCAGGTGCCGGGCGAGAGCTACGAGCACGGTGACCGGATCAAGTGCTACGTCGTCGGGGTCTCCCGCGGCCCGCGCGGCCCGCAGATCACCCTGTCGCGCACCCATCCGAATCTGGTGCGGCGGTTGTTCGCGCTGGAGGTCCCGGAGATCGCCGACGGTTCGGTGGAGATCGTGGCCGTGGCCCGGGAGGCCGGGCATCGCTCCAAGATCGCGGTCCGGTCCAATGTGCAGGGCGTGAACGCCAAGGGCGCCTGTATCGGCCCGATGGGCCAGCGGGTGCGCAACGTGATGAGCGAGCTGGCCGGCGAGAAGATCGACATCATCGATCACTCCGACGATCCGGCGACCTTCGTCGGGAATGCGCTCAGTCCGTCGAAGGTTGTCTCCGTCACGATCGTCGACCCGGAGGCACGGGCCGCACGGGTCGTGGTGCCCGATTTCCAGCTCTCGCTGGCGATCGGCAAGGAGGGACAGAATGCGCGGCTGGCGGCTCGGCTGACCGGCTGGCGCATCGATATCCGCAGCGACGCGGCCCCCGATGTGAACGGTCCGGCCCGTTCGGAAGTGCAGCGCAGCTAGCCGGGAACGACAGGTCGGCAACTCTCAGAGGGCTGGATGCGGAGATCGGGACATGGCAGCGGTACAGTGGACGCAGGCTCAGCGCGAGCCTTCGGTTTCTTCGCACTCGGCGCGGGTCGGGATGGAGTCGCTTCGGCGGCCCGGACCGGTTCGGACCTGTGTGGGATGCCGGAGGCGAGAGCTGGCCGCCGATCTGTTGCGGGTCGTGGCGTGGTCTTCCCCGGAGTCCTTCGGGGACAGCGTCACGGTTGTTCCCGATCCGCAGCGCAGACTTCCCGGCAGGGGTGCGTGGTTGCACCCCTCATCGGTCTGTCTGAGCACGGCAGAGCGGCGCCGAGCGTTCGGCAGAGCGCTACGAGTGTCCGGACAACTGGATATCTCAGCCCTGGAGCACTACCTCGAGAACAGGCACGAGCACTCATGAGCACACCGTGAAGTACCAACGATGATCGGCCATCGAAGATAATCGGAGGTCGTGCGGGCTTTTCGTCCCCTGCCGGGACAAGCGCCACGCTCGACCTCTCAGTGAGGAGAGCAGTGGCAGGCAAGGCCCGCGTGCACGAGTTGGCAAAAGAACTCGGTGTCACGAGTAAAGAACTACTCGCAACGCTCAAGGAGCAGGGCGAGTTTGTGAAATCGGCGTCGTCGACGGTGGAAGCACCCGTCGCGCGCCGGTTGCGGGAGTCGTTCGCGTCGAAGTCCAACGGCTCCGCCAAGTCCTCCGGCAAGCCCGGTCAGAATCAGGGTCGCCCGGCGGGTAAGCCCGGGTCCGGGCCCACGCCCGGCCCGCGTCCCGGTCCGCGGCCGCCCGCGCCGAATCAGAACCAGAACCAGGCGAAGCCGGCGGCTGCGTCCGTGCCCGGCGCGGCCGCGGCTGCCGCTCCCGTGGCACCGGCGGCCCGGGTCGAGACGCCGCGTCTCGACGGTGCCCGGCCCGGCCCGGCGGCCCGCCCGGCTCCGGCTCCGGCGCCGACCCAGGCGCCCGTGACCCCGGTCGCGCAGCAGCAGGCGCCGGTGGCGCCCCAGCAGCAGTCCGCTCCGCAGCAGTCGGGCGCGCGGCCGACCACGCCCGGTCCGCGCCCCGGTCAGCAGCAGCAGCGTCCGGGTGCCCCGCAGGGCGGCGGCGCGCGTCCGGGTGGCGCCGGTCCGAAGCCCGGTCCGAAGCCCCCGCGCGTCGGTAACAACCCCTTCACCTCCGCGCCCGAGCGGCCGGAACGGTCCGAGCGGCCCGCGCCGCGTCCGGGCGGTCCCCGTCCGGGTCCGGCTCAGGGCGGTCCGCGTCCGGGTCCGGCCCAGGGTGGCCCGCGTCCGGGTCCGGCCCAGGGCGGTCCGCGTCCGGGTCCGGCCCAGGGTGGCCCGCGTCCCGGCCCGTCGCAGGGTGGTCCCCGTCCGGGTCCCGGTGGCCCGCAGGGCGGTCCGCGTCCCGGTGGCCCGCGTCCGAGCCCCGGCTCGATGCCGCCGCGCCCGAATCCGGGTGCGATGCCGTCCCGCACGGCCCGTCCCGGGCCGTCGGGGGCCGGTCGTCCGGCTCGTCCGGGCGGTGGTCCCGGTGGCGCTCCGCGTCCCGGTGGCGGCGGCGGTGGCGGCTACCGCGGTGGCGGTGGCGGCGGCCAGGGTGCGCCCGCGGCCGGCGCCGGTGCGGGTGCCGGTGGCGGCGGTGGTTTCCGCGGCCGTCCCGGTGGCGGTGGCGGCGGTGGTGGCCGTCCGGGTAGCGGTGGCGGTCGCGGCGGTGCCGCGGGTGCCTTCGGCCGTCCCGGTGGCGCGCCCCGCAAGGGCCGCAAGTCGAAGCGCCAGAAGCGCCAGGAATACGACTCGATGCAGGCGCCCGCCGTCGGTGGCGTGCGGCTGCCGCGCGGCAACGGCGAGATCATCCGGCTCGCCCGCGGCGCGTCGCTGTCCGACTTCGCCGAGAAGATCAACGCCAACCCGGCCGCGCTGGTGCAGGCGCTGTTCAACCTCGGTGAGATGGTCACCGCGACCCAGTCGGTGAACGACGAGACCCTCGAGCTGCTCGGCGGCGAGATGAACTACGTCGTGCACGTGGTCTCGCCCGAGGACGAGGACCGCGAGCTGCTGGAGAGCTTCGACCTCACCTACGGCGAGGACGAGGGCGACGAGGACGACCTGCAGATCCGTCCGCCGGTCGTGACCGTCATGGGCCACGTCGACCACGGTAAGACCCGACTGCTGGACACCATCCGCAAGTCCAACGTCCGTGAGGCGGAGGCCGGCGGTATCACCCAGCACATCGGCGCCTACCAGGTGAAGGCCGATGTGGGTGGCTCCGAGCGGCTGATCACCTTCATCGACACCCCGGGTCACGAGGCGTTCACCGCCATGCGTGCCCGCGGTGCGAAGGCGACCGACATCGCGATCGTGGTGGTCGCCGCCGACGACGGTGTCATGCCGCAGACGGTGGAGGCCATCAACCACGCGCAGGCCGCGGACGTGCCGATCGTGGTGGCGGTGAACAAGATCGACAAGGAGGGCGCGAACCCGGACAAGATCCGGCAGCAGCTCACCGAGTACGGCCTGGTCACCGAGGAGTACGGCGGCGACACCATGTTCGTCGACATCTCCGCGAAGCAGGGCACGAATATCGACGCGCTGCTCGAGGCCGTGGTGCTGACCGCGGACGCGGCGCTGGATCTGCGGGCCAACCCGGACCAGGACGCGCAGGGTGTCGCCATCGAGGCGCACCTCGACCGCGGCCGCGGCCCGGTGGCCACCGTGCTGGTGCAGCGCGGCACGTTGCGGGTCGGCGACTCGATCGTCGCCGGCGACGCCTACGGCCGCGTCCGTCGCATGGTCGACGAGCACGGCGCCGATGTCACCGAGGCGTTGCCGTCGCGTCCGGTCCAGGTCATCGGCTTCACGTCGGTGCCCGGCGCCGGTGACAACCTGCTCGTCGTCGAGGAAGATCGCATCGCCCGGCAGATCGCCGACCGCCGCAATGCGCGCAAGCGCAACGCACTGGCCGCGCGCAGCCGCAAGCGGATCAGCCTCGAGGACCTGGATGCCGCGCTGAAGGAGACCAGCGAGCTCAACCTGATCCTCAAGGGCGACAACTCGGGTACGGTCGAGGCCCTCGAGCAGGCGCTGCTGGACATCGAGGTGGGCGACGAGGTGCGGCTGCGGGTCATCGACCGCGGTGTCGGTGGTGTCACCGAGACCAACGTCAACCTGGCGTCCGCGTCGAACGCGATCATCATCGGGTTCAACGTGCGGGCCGAGGGCAAGGCGACCGAGCTGGCCAACCGCGAGGGTGTGGAGATCCGGTACTACTCCGTGATCTACCAGGCCATCGACGATGTCGAGAAGGCCCTCAAGGGCATGCTCAAGCCGATCTACGAGGAGCACGAACTGGGCCGGGCGCAGATCCGGGCCATCTTCCGCTCGTCGAAGTTCGGCAACATCGCGGGCTGCATGATCACCTCGGGTTCGGTCAAGCGCAACGCGAAGGCCCGGCTGCTCCGCGACAACCTGGTGGTCGCCGAGACCACCATCCAGTCGCTGCGCCGGGAGAAGGACGACGTCACCGAGGTCCGAGATGGGTACGAGTGCGGTATCACGCTCTCCTACAACGACATCAAGGAAGGCGACGTCATCGAGGCCTACGAGCTCCGAGAGAAGCCGCGGGACTGAGTTCACACCGATCCGCCGTCCCGGCGCCCGCCGGGACGGCGGATCGGGTGTGCCGAAGCCGAACCACGAAGAAGGTGAGCCGTTGTTCGTGGGAGCGCTGGAATTCGACCTCCTGCTCGGCGATGTGCATTCGCTGAAGGAGAAGCGCTCCGTGATCCGGCCGATCATCGCCGAATTGCAACGATTCGGTGTGTGTGCGGCCGAGGGCGGGGAACACGACAAATACCGCCGCGCATTGCTGGGCGTCGCGATGGTCAGTGCCGAGATGGGACATCTCACGGAGGTGCTCGACCGCTGTGAACGCCACGTTGCGGCGCGTCCGGAGTTACAGTTGCTGGCAGTGCGCCGCCGTATCTTCGGGCCCGAAGATTAGAAGAGGAGATGCGCCATGGTGGATCAGGCCAGGGCACGCCGACTCGCGAAGCGGATCGTGACGATCGTCGGTACGGCGATCGAATACGAGATCAAGGATCCGCGGTTGCGTTTCGTCACCATCACCGATGCCAAGGTGACCGGTGACCTGCGGGAAGCCACTGTTTATTACACGGTGATGGGTGAGACCATCGACGCCGAGCCGGATTACCAGGGCGCCGCGGAGGGCCTGAAGAAGGCCACCGGCGTCCTGCGTTCCACGGTGGGTGCGGCGACCGGCATCAAATTCACCCCGACGCTGGCGTTCTTGTTGGACACCGTGCCCGACGCGGCACGGCAGATGGAGGAACTGCTCGCGCGCGCCCGCGCGGCCGACGAGCAGGTGGCCCGCGTCGCAGCGGGCGCCACGCACGCCGGTGACGCGGACCCCTACCGGTCCGACGACGAACAGGATGATGACGACTGACCGCCGCGGACGGCGGCTGACGGGCGAGCGATGACCGCAGAATCATCGGCCGAGGCACCGGCCGCAGACGTGTCCGTCGCCGTTTCGGCGTTGACGGCCGCTCGGTCGGTGACCGTGTTGTGTCATGTCCAGCCGGATGCAGACACCCTCGGCAGCGGCCTGGCGCTCGCCCAGGTACTGCATCGCCGGGGGGTGCCCGTGTGGGTGTCGTTCGCCGAACCGGCCGAGCTGCCCGCGTCGATGCGTTCGCTGCCGGGTGTGGAACACGTGGTTCCGGCGGGTGCGGTGCCCGCCGAGGTGGATCTGCTGGTCACCGTCGATTGCGGCAGCCGTGGCCGGCTGGGCGCGCTGGCCGACCGGCTGGCGGGCGCCGGAACCGTGCTGGTGCTGGATCATCACCGGTCGAACACCCGATTCGGCACGGCCAACGTCATCGATGAGAATGCCGCGTCCACGACCTCGCTGGTGGCGCGGATCCTCGACGCCTGGGGCGAGTCGATCGACCGCGATGTGGCGCACTGCCTCTACGCCGGGCTGGTCACCGACACCGGATCCTTCCGCTGGGGTGGTTCCGGTTCGCACGCCCTCGCCGAGCGATTGCTCGCGACCGGGATCGACGGCGGCGGGATCACCCGATTCCTGATGGATTCGCATCCGTTCGGCTGGCTGCCGATGCTGTCGCGGGTGCTCGGTTCGGCCCGGCTGCTGCCGGAGATCGGCGGCGCGGGCCTGGTGTACGTGTTCGTGCGCCGCGAAGATGTCGGTGGTCTCCGTTCGGAGGAGGTCGAGAGCGTCATCGATATCGTCCGCACGACGGCCGAGGCCGGGGTCGCCGCCGTGTTCAAGCAGTCCCGCAGCTCCCCGGACACCTGGACGGTGTCGCTGCGGTCCCGCGATACCGGAATCGGTACCGATGACGGGGTCGATGTCGCGCGGGTGGCCGGTCTCCTCGGCGGCGGCGGTCACCGCTACGCCGCCGGGTACACGACCACCGGTACCCCCGACGACCTGGTCGCCGCCCTGGTCCGCGCGCTGGATCCGGTCGCCGCGTCGTAGATCTCGTACCGATGTCCGAGCGGTTTCGTACGCTGACGTCGATGGTGGTTTCTGGCAGGAAGCGGGAAGTTCGGCGTGGTCGACTCTGAATACGAGGTCGCGGCCGGGGTGCCCGTCGGGCCGCGGCGCATTCTCGGGATCGCGGTGCCGACGCTGGGAGTACTGGTCGCGGAGCCGGTGTATCTGCTCTGGGATATGGCCGTGGTGGGGCGGCTGGGTGCGCTGGCGCTGGCCGGGCTGGCGGTCGGGGGATTGGTGCTCGGGCAGGTCGGATCGCAGTTGACGTTCCTGACCTACGGGACCACCGCGCGGTCGGCGCGGCGGTTCGGGGCGGGGGATCGGCGCGGCGCGATCGAGGAAGGGGTGCAGGCGAGCTGGGCCGCGATCGCCATCGGACTGCTGATTCTCGTTGTGCTGGAAGCGGTTTCGGGGCCGTTGACCCGGGTGATCGCGGGCGGGGCGGATATCGCGGACGAGTCCTCGCACTGGTTGCGGATCGCCCTGTTCGGGGTGCCGTTGATCCTGCTGACCATGTCCGGCAACGGCTGGTTGCGCGGGGTGCAGCAGACCCGGCGGCCGCTGGCGTACGTGGTGGCGGGCCTGGTCGTATCCGGCGTGCTGTGCCCGGTGCTGGTGCACGGGCTGGCCGGGGCGCCGCGCCTGGGCCTGACCGGGTCGGCGGTGGCGAATCTGGCCGGGCAGGTGGTGGCGGCGGGACTGTTCCTGGGCGCACTGGTCCGGGAACGGGTGCCGCTGGCGCCGCAGCCGCGGATCATGCGGGCCCAGGTGGTGCTCGGGCGGGATCTGCTGGTGCGCAGCCTGGCCTTCCAGGCCTGTTTCGTCTCGGCCGGTGCGGTGGCGTCGCGATTCGGCGCGGCCTCGGTCGCGGCCCATCAACTCGTGCTGCAACTGTGGAATCTGCTGGCGATGGTGCTGGATTCGCTGGCCATCGCGGCCCAGACCCTGATCGGCGCCGCGCTGGGAGCCGGCGACGCACCCGGTGCGCGGGGATTGGCGCGGCGGGTCACGGCCTGGTCGACGGTTTTCGCGGTGGTGCTGGCAGTGGTGTTCCTGGCCGGTTGGGCGGTGATCCCGCAACTGTTCACCGCCGACGCCGCGGTGCTGGATCGGGTGCACGTGATCTGGTGGTTCTTCGTCGCGCTGATCCCGTTGGCCGGGGTGGTGTTCGCGCTGGACGGCGTGCTGCTCGGCGCGGGCGACGCCGCCTATCTGCGCAACACCACCATGGCCGCCGCGCTGGTGGGTTTCCTGCCCGTGATCTGGCTGGCGCTGGCCTGCCGCTGGGGGATCGCCGGGATCTGGTCCGGATTGTCGGCCTTCATCGTGCTGCGGCTGATCGCGGTCACGATCCGGGCGGTGTCGGGCCGCTGGACCCACCTCGGGTCGGAGGTACCGCGCGCGGCGTGAGCCGGGCGATTGGCCGGGTATCCGGGCGGCGTGGGAATCTTGAGATCGGCGCCGCGGTCGCCGAACGCAGGCCGTGGCAACGAACAGAGAGGTGGGACCGGGTGAGTCCGAAGTTGTGGGCGGTGAGCGACATCCATGTCGGTCACCAGGGCAACAAGCCGGTCGTCGAGGGGATCCGGGCGGAATCACCGGAGGACTGGCTGATCGTCGCGGGCGATGTCGGGGAGAAGACCGACGACATCCGGTGGGCGTTGCAGACCCTGCGTGGCCGGTTCGCGAAGGTGATCTGGGTGCCGGGCAACCACGAGCTGTGGACCACCGCGAAGGATCCGGTGCAGATGCACGGCGCGCCCCGCTACGACTACCTGGTCTCGATGTGCCGGGACCTGGACGTGCTGACCCCGGAGGATCCGTTCCCCGAGTGGGTCGGCGGCGGCGCCGAGGAATTCGGCCGGCCGGTCACGCTGGCCCCGCTGTTCGTGCTCTACGACTATTCCTGGCGGCCCGAGGGCACCACCACCAATGCCGAGGCGCTGGCGGTGGCCCGCGAACGCAACGTGGTCGCCACCGACGAGTTCCTGCTCTCGCCGCAGCCGTACCTGACCCGCGACGCCTGGTGCCACGCCCGCGTGCAGTACACCCGGCGGCGGCTGGACGCGATCGCGCCGGACACCCCGCTGGTGCTGATCAACCACTTCCCGCTCGTGCGGGAGCCCACCCGCACCCTGTTCTATCCGGAGTTCGCGCTGTGGTGCGGCACCGACCTGACCGCCGACTGGCACACCCGCTACAACGTGACCTGCGCGGTGTACGGGCATCTGCACATTCCGCGGACCACCTGGTACGACGACGTGCGGTTCGAGGAGGTGTCGCTGGGCTATCCGCGCGAGTGGCAGCGTCGCGGACTGCCGGACAAGCTGTTGCGGCAGATCCTGCCCACCCCCGAGTACGGCCCGGACGATCTCAACGAATGGGGCGGTCATTTCACACTGACCCAGGAGATGCGCGAGGCCGCGGCGAAGATGCGGGAGGCGGCCCAGCGCCGCCGCGGGCTGAATTGAGCCGCGTGCGCGGGGGAACGGGCCGCATCGGCGGCTCGGTAGGCTTTCGATCGGTACGGACGGTTCGAATCAGGAGGCGGTCATCGAGGAGCGGGCGAGCACGGTGGGGTCGGCGCGGCTGATCGGGCAGATCCTGCCGGCCGGAGTGGCATCCGCCGAGCTGCTGGACTATCCGGAAGGGCTGCAGCCGTTTCCGGCGGAGGAACATCTGATCGCGAAGGCGGTGGAGAAGCGTCGCCGCGACTTCATCGGCGCCCGGCACTGTGCCCGCCAGGCGCTCGCGCAACTGGGTGAGCCGCAGGTGGCGATCGGGAAGGGTGAGCGCGGGATGCCGTTGTTCCCCCGGGGCATCGTCGGCAGCCTCACCCATTGCGACGGGTATCGGGCGGCGGCGCTCGCGCATCGGCTGCGCTGGCGCTCGATCGGCATCGATGCCGAACCGCACGACACCCTGCCCGACGGGGTCCTGGATTCGGTGAGCCTGCCCGCCGAACGGGACTGGCTGCGCGGCGCGATCCCGGACACCGGCCTGCATCTGGACCGATTGTTGTTCTGCGCCAAGGAGGCCACCTACAAGGCGTGGTTCCCGTTGACGCTGCGCTGGCTGGGTTTCGAGGACGCGCACATCACCTTCACGGTCGACACCGCGGGCAGCGCCGGTACCTTCCACAGCGAACTGCTGATACCGGGTCAGGTCGTCGACGGCGGTACGCCGCTGACCTCGTTCGACGGCCGCTGGTCGATCACCGAGGGGCTGATCCTGACCGCGATCGAGGTCGGCTGATGGCCGAGGCGACCCGCACTCCGCTGGTCGATGCGCTCGGCGGCCTGCTGATCGTCGACAAGGACGGCGGCATGACCAGCCACGACGTGGTGTCCCGGGCACGAAAGGTGTTGCGCACCCGCAAGATCGGTCATGCCGGCACCCTCGACCCGATGGCGACCGGCGTGCTGGTGCTCGGGGTCGAGCGCGCCACCAAGATGCTGGGCCTGCTCACCCTCACCACCAAGACGTACACGGCGACGATCCGGCTCGGCAGCGCCACGGTCACCGACGACGCCGAGGGCGAGGTACTGCGCACCACCTCCGCCGCGCATGTCACCGATGCCGGGATCGCTTCCGGCGCAGCCGAATTGACCGGCGATATCCTGCAGGTGCCGGCCACGGTCAGCGCGATCAAGGTGAACGGCGAACGCGCCTACGCCCGGGCCCGCGCCGGCGAGGAGGTGCGGCTGGCCGCCCGCCCGGTCACCGTGTCCCGCTTCGACATTCTCGCGCGCCGCGACATCGACACCGGTGCAAACCGATTCGTCGATCTGGATGTCGCGGTGGACTGCTCGTCGGGGACCTACGTCCGGGCCCTGGCCCGCGATCTCGGCGAGAAGCTCGGTGTCGGTGGGCATCTCACCGCACTGCGCCGCACCCGCGTCGGTCCGTTCACCCTGGAACACGCCCGCACCCTGGCGCGGCTGGCCGACGATCCGACCCTGAATCTCGACATCGACGCCGCCGCGCGCCTGGCCTTCCCGCACCGCGCGATCAGCGATACCGAGGCGCACGCCCTGCGTGACGGCCGCTGGCTCGATCCGGCCGGGATCGCGGGCGTCTACGCGGCGCTGACCGCCGACGGCCGGGCCATCGCGCTGCTGGAGGAGAAGGGTAAGCGGGCCGCGCCGGTTCTGGTGGTCCGGCCGCGCGGTCTGCTCGACTGAGCACACCCGCCGCCGGGCTCGAATGCCGTTGTCCGCGAGCCGGATTAAGTGCGTGAGGATTCAGTGCGTGAGCCAGATGGCCTCGGCGGCCGGGCTGCCGAGGTCCAGCGGCCGGTCCTCGATGCGGATGGCGATGGTGCCCGCGAAGTCGCGGCGCTCCACCACGGTGATGGGCGTGTCGAGGGCGATGCCGACGGTGTCGAAATAGCGCAGCATGGCCGGGTCGGAGTCGGAGATGCGGGCCACGCGGCCGGTCTCGCCGGCCTGGAACCGGCTGAGCTGCCGCGCCGGGGGCGTGGGGACCGCGCCGTCCACCGAGGGGATCGGGTCGCCGTGCGGGTCGCGGTCGGGGTGGCCGAGTTTCGCGGCGATGCGGTCGACCAGGGTCTCCGATACCGCGTGCTCCAGCACCTCGGCCTCGTCGTGCACCTCGTCCCAGCTGTAGCCCAGTTCGTTCATGAGGAAGGTCTCGATCAGCCGGTGCCGGCGGACCATCGCGATGGCGGCGCGGCGGCCGTTCTCGGTGAGCGTGATCGCACCGTAGCGAGCGTGCTCGACCAGGCCCTGATCGGCGAGTTTGCGGACCGCCTCGGACACCGTGGACGCGGAGACGCCGATCCGTTCGGCCAGCAGCTTCGTGGACACCTTCTCCTGCGACCACTCCTGGACGCTCCAGATCACCTTCAGGTAATCCTGTGCGACCGAGGAGAGTTCCGGCGCGAGGGCGGCCGTGCCCGCGGATCGAGGCTGCAGTGAGCTATCGGCCAGCTCGCGGCGCGTGGCGATGTCTCGTTTTCCGGGCACAATCCAACCTTAGGCAAACCTGCGTCCGTTTCCCACTTCGGCGCGTGTGAGAGCGGTTGCGTAGGCTGCGGTGTGTGCAGAGATGGCGAAGCCTCGACGACGTACCGGCCGATTGGGGCCGGTGTGTGCTGACGATCGGAGTTTTCGACGGCGTGCACCGCGGGCACGCCCAGTTGATCAGTCGCGCTGTGAAATCCGCCGCCGTCCGCGGTGTGCCCTCGGTGCTCATGACCTTCGATCCGCACCCCATGGAGGTGATCCGGCCGGGATCGCATCCCGCCCAGCTCACCACGCTGACCCGCCGCGCCGAACTGGTGGAGGAACTCGGCGTCGACGTCTTCGTGGTGATGCCGTTCACCCAGGAGTTCATGAAGCTCACCCCCGCCGAATACGCGCACGACCTGCTGGTCGAGAAGTTGCACGTACTCGAGGTGGTGGTGGGGGACAACTTCACCTTCGGCCGCCGCGCCGCCGGCACCATCGAGTCCATGCGCGATCTCGGCACCCGGTTCGGTTACGAGGTGGACGGGGTGCGGCTGATCGGCGAACATACCGTCACCTTCTCCTCCACCTACATCCGCGCCTGCGTCGACGCCGGTGACATGGCGGCCGCCGCGGAGGCGCTGGGCCGGCCGCACCGGGTCGAAGGCGTGGTGGTGCACGGCGACGGCCGCGGCCGGCAGCTGGGTTTCCCCACCGCGAACGTGGCCCCGCCCAACCATGCCGCGATTCCCGCCGACGGCGTGTACGCGGCGTGGTTCACCGTGCTCACGCCCGAACGCGGCGGCATCATGCTCGCGGGCGAGCGCCGGATGGCGGCGGTGTCGGTGGGCACCAACCCCACCTTCTCCGGCCGCACCCGCACGGTCGAGGCGTTCGTGCTGGACGCCGATCTGGATCTGTACGGCCAGCACGTGGCGGTGGATTTCGTGGAACATCTGCGCACGATGGACAGGTTCGAATCCATCGAGGCGCTGGTCGCGGAGATCGACCGCGACGTGGTCCGCACCCGCGAGGTGCTCGCCGCCCATCGCGACGACTGACCCGGCTCAGCCCGCGATGAAGGCCAGCAGGTCCGCGTCGAGCTGTTCCGCGTGCGTGACGTACAGCCCGTGACCGGCGGTCGGATACTCCAGGTAGGTGGCGTGCGGGATCAGCTTCGCGGTCCGGTGGCCGGTGACGGTGATCACCGCGGACTGGTCGGCGGCGCCGTGCACGATCAGCGTGGGGATCGTGATACCGGTCAGGTCGGGGCGGAAGTCGGTCTCGAAGGTCGATCGCCAGACCGCGGTCGTCGCGTACGGCGAGGCGGACAGACAACGGCGAATCTCGTTGTCCACCAACGCCGGTGACACATCGTTGCCGAGATGGGTGGCGAAGTAGCCCTGGGCCCGGTCGGCGAACCACTTCGGCCGGTCCCGCCGCCACTGGGCCACCGACGCCTCGCTCAGCTCGGCCGGGATCCCCGCCGGATTGTCCTCGGTGAGCTTCAGGAACGGCAGCGTCGCGGCGAGGAATGCGACCCGCGCGACCCGGTCCTCGCCGTGCCGGCTCAGGTAGCGCGCGGCCTCGCCGCCACCGGCCGAATGCGCGATCAGCGTGACCTCGCGCAGGTCCAGATGCGCCAGCAGCGCGGCCACGTCGTCGGCGCGGGTGTCGGCGTCGTAGCCGGTGGCGGGCCGGTCCGAGCGGCCGTGGCCGCGGCGGTCCGGCAGTACGCAGCGGTAGCCGCGGTCCAGGAAGTACGGCACCTGGTATTCCCACATGTCGGCATTGAGCACCCAGCTGGACAGGAACACGATCGGGGCGCCGGTCCCGTAGTCCTCGTACGCCAGGCGGGTGCCGTCGGTGGTCTCGAAGTACGGCATGGTCTCGTCCTCTCGGCGGGATCCGCTCGATGCGGATCGTGGAATGTGGCGTGCTGGAACCACATTCGCACCGGCGGCGGCGCAAGGCGATTACCTGCCGGGTAACGGCGGCGCCTCCGCGGCGGCCCGTCGCGGCGACGATCCGCGTGGTCCGGAGGTCCGGAGTTCGGCCACGCGATCGGCGTCCGGTAATGTTGCCCGTCGGGTTTGCTGCGGTCCGCGGTGGCGCCCGGCCGGGATGCGTCCCGGAACCTCGAGCGCGGACTGGAACACACAGGAGATCATCCGTGGCATTGACCACCGAGCAGAAGAAGGCGATCCTCACCGAGTACGGTGTGCACGAGAAGGACACCGGTTCGCCGGAGGCCCAGATCGCGATGCTGTCCAAGCGTATCGCCGACATCACCGAGCACCTCAAGAAGCACAAGCACGACCACCACACCCGCCACGGTCTGATGGCGTTGATCGGTCGTCGCAAGCGGCTCTCGAAGTACCTGCAGGAGAAGGACATCGAGCGTTACCGTTCGCTGATCGAGCGGCTCGGGCTCCGTCGCTGAGTTCGGGGATCCCGACGGGAACTCGCGCGAGCGACACGATCTGTACCGGACAGTTCGCAAGGCAGCCGGCGAGGAGGCATACAATCTCCTCGTCGGCCAGTCGTGTGTGGGCACCCGCCCGCATGTGACGAGGACGACACATACGGCCGTACACACCCGATCGCGTGGCGTCGGTCTTCGGTAGTGGCTTTTCGGCAGGGTGATTCCACCGGAGGGCTTCGATCGATGACCGCCTCCGCGTCGCCGCCTCCAAGGGGAGGCGGCCGGGTGTACGCGCGTGGCACACAAGAGGTTGATTTTCGCCGCCGCGCGTCCGTACCGGGTACGGCCGACGGACACCGGATCGCGCTCACGAGCAGCGCTGGATCCGGTGCAGACGAGAGGTTGAGAAAAGAAACATGACAGAAACCGTGACCAGTTCCGCGATCGAGGTCGAGCCCGGTGTGTTCGAGTCGGTCGCTCTGATCGACAACGGCTCCTTCGGTACCCGCACCGTGCGCTTCGAGACCGGCCGGCTGGCCAAGCAGGCCGCCGGCGCCGTCGTCGCCTACCTGGACGACGAGACCATGCTGCTGTCGGCCACCACCGCGGGCAAGTCGCCGAAGGACCAGTTCGATTTCTTCCCGCTGACCGTCGACGTCGAGGAGCGGATGTACGCCGCGGGTCGTATCCCCGGCTCGTTCTTCCGTCGCGAGGGCCGTCCGTCCACCGACGCGATCCTGACCTGCCGCCTGATCGACCGTCCGCTGCGCCCGTCGTTCGTCGACGGCCTGCGCAACGAGATCCAGGTCGTCGTGACGGTGATGAGCCTGGATCCGAAGGATCTGTACGACGTGGTCGCCATCAACGCGGCCTCGGCGTCCACCCAGATCGCGGGCCTGCCGTTCTCCGGCCCGGTCGGCGGCGTGCGCGTCGCGCTCATCGGCAGCGGCGAAGGCGCCCAGTGGGTCGCCTTCCCGACCACCGAGCAGCTGGACGAGGCCGTGTTCGACATGGTCGTCGCCGGTCGCGTGGTCGAGTCCGGCGATGTGGCCATCATGATGGTCGAGGCCGAGGCCACCGACAACGTCCTCGCCCTGATCGACGGTGGCGCACCGGCGCCGACGGAGACCGTGGTCGCCGAGGGCCTCGAGGCGGCGAAGCCGTTCATCGCGCGGCTGTGCCGGGCGCAGCAGGACCTCGCCGCGCTGGCCTCCAAGCCGACCGAGGAGTTCCCGCTGTTCCCGCCGTACGGCCCGGACGTGTTCCAGGTGGTGGAGAACACCGCCAAGACCCCGCTCGGCCAGGCGCTGTCCATCGCGGGCAAGCAGGAGCGCGAGGAGCGGATCGACGAGATCAAGCTCGACGTGTTGTCCACTCTCGCTCCGGATTTCGAGGGCCGGGAGAAGGAGATCGGCGCGGCGTTCCGCTCGGTCACCAAGAAGCTGGTGCGTCAGCGCATCCTGGCCGACGGCTTCCGCATCGACGGCCGCGGCCTGGCCGACATCCGGGCGCTGTCCGCCGAGGTGGCCGTGGTGCCGCGCGCGCACGGTTCGGCGCTGTTCGAGCGCGGCGAGACCCAGATCCTGGGTGTCACCACCCTCGACATGGTGAAGATGGCGCAGCAGGTCGACTCGCTCGGCCCGGAGACCTCCAAGCGCTACATGCACCACTACAACTTCCCGCCGTTCTCCACCGGTGAGACCGGCCGCGTCGGCTCCCCGAAGCGGCGTGAGATCGGTCACGGCGCGCTCGCCGAGCGGGCCCTGCAGCCGGTGCTGCCGCCGCAGGAGGAGTTCCCCTACGCGATCCGGCAGGTGTCGGAGGCGTTGAGCTCCAACGGTTCCACCTCGATGGGTTCGGTGTGTGCCTCCACGCTGTCGCTGCTGAACGCCGGTGTGCCGCTGAAGGCGCCGGTCGCCGGCATCGCGATGGGCCTGGTGTCCGACGTGGTGAAGAACGACTCGGGTGAGGAGGAGGTCCGCTACGTCGCGCTGACCGACATCCTCGGCGCCGAGGACGCCTTCGGCGATATGGACTTCAAGGTCGCGGGCACCCCGGAGTTCGTCACCGCGCTGCAGCTGGACACCAAGCTCGACGGCATCCCCTCCAAGGTGCTGGCCGGCGCGCTGAACCAGGCCCGCGACGCGCGCCTGACCATCCTGGACGTGATGGCCGAGGCCATCGCCACCCCGGACGAGATGAGCCCGTACGCGCCGCGCGTCACCGCGATCAAGATCCCGGTGGACAAGATCGGCGAGGTGATCGGCCCGAAGGGCAAGGTCATCAACCAGATCACCGAGGACACCGGCGCCAACATCTCCATCGAGGACGACGGCACCGTCTTCGTCGGCGCGACCGACGGCCCGTCGGCGCAGGCCGCGATCGACGCGATCAACGCCATCGCCAACCCGCAGCTGCCGAAGGTCGGCGAGCGTTTCCTGGGCACGGTCGTGAAGACCACCGCCTTCGGCGCGTTCGTCTCGCTGCTGCCGGGCCGCGACGGTCTGGTGCACATCTCCAAGCTGGGCAACGGCAAGCGGGTCGCGAAGGTCGAGGACGTGGTCAACGTCGGCGACAAGATCCGGGTGGAGATCGCCGATATCGACAATCGCGGCAAGATCTCGCTGGTGCCGGTGGAAGAAGAAGATTCCGCGGACGCTTCCGTTGCCTCCGCTTCCGACAACACAGCTGCGGCCGAGGCCGGTGCCGAGTAAACATTTCGGTGTGACGAAGAAGAAGTACAGTTCCCCCCTGCTCGACGCCGGGCAGGGGGGTTCTTCTCTCGGAATTGACGCGACGGACACCGTGAACGCGGACGGTGGTGTGCGGCGGGCGGTGCTGCCCGGCGGCCTGCGGGTCGTCACCGAGCACGTGCCCGGGGTGCGGTCGGCCTCCATCGGCGTCTGGGTCGGGGTCGGTTCGCGCGACGAGGGCCCGACCGTGGCCGGCGCCGCGCACTTCCTCGAACATCTGCTGTTCAAGGCCACACCCAGCCGGTCGGCGCTGGATATCGCGCAGGCGATGGATGCCGTCGGCGGTGAGCTGAACGCGTTCACCGCCAAGGAGCAGACCTGCTACTACGCGCACGTACTGGACGAGGATCTGCCGCTGGCGGTGGACATGGTCTCCGACGTCGTGCTGAACGGGCTGTGCCGGGCCGAGGATGTGGCGGTGGAGCGGCAGGTCGTGCTCGAGGAGATCTCGATGCGCGACGACGACCCGGAGGATATGGTCGGCGACGCGTTCCTGACCGCGCTGTTCGGCGACCATCCGGTGGGCCGCCCGGTGATCGGGACCATCGAATCGATCGAGTCGATGAGCGCGGGCCAACTGCGGAGCTTCCATTTGCGCCGGTACACGCCGGACCGGATGGTGATCGCGGTGGCCGGCAACATCGACCACGAGCACACCGTGGAGTTGGTGTACCGCGCCTTCGCCGGTCATCTGGACCAGGCGCGGGAGCCCGCGCCGCGGCGCGAGGGCCGGTTCCGGATGCGCACCCAGCCGGAGTTGCTGCGGCTGTACCGCGACAGCGAGCAGGCGCATCTCGTGTTCGGTGTGCGGGCCTTCGGCCGGCACGAGGGCTCGCGGCGCTGGCCGTTGTCGGTCCTCAACACGGTGCTCGGCGGCGGGCTGAGTTCCCGTCTGTTCCAACGGATCCGGGAGGAGCGCGGTCTCGCGTACTCGGTGTACTCGAGCCTCGACACCTTCTCCGACACCGGCGCCTTCTCGGTGTACATCGGCTGCCAGCCCGAAAACCTCGGCCAGGTCGCGAGTTTGGCGAAGGGTGTGCTGGAAGAGGTTGTCGCCGACGGCATCACGGACGCCGAATGCGCACGGGCGAAGGGTTCGCTGCGCGGCGGTCTGGTGCTGGGACTGGAGGATTCCGGTTCCCGGATGAACCGGATCGGCCGCAGCGAACTGTCCTACGGCAACCATCGCAGCGTCTCGGAGACGCTGACCCGCATCGACCAGGTCACCACCGAGGAGGTGACGGCGGTGGCGCGGCTGCTGCTGGCCCGGCCCGTCGGGGTCGCGGTCGCCGGGCCGTACCGGCGTACCCGGGACCTGCCTGCGGCGGTGCGGCGGCTGGTGGACTGAGATTAGCCGGAAACCGTTGCGGCGCCGTGATTTCGGCGCCGCGACGGTTTTCTCGTGCCGGACGGTGTGTGGTGGTCAGGCGTCCGGGGTGTCGTGCGCGAGGTTGGCCGCGCGCACGACCGACGCGATCAGGCCGGGCAGCGCGGCGTCGACCTCGTCGGTGCGCAGCCGGGCGTAAGTGTGGCCGTTCTCGGTGATGCGCTCGGTCAGCCCGGCCTCGCGCAGCGTCTTGAGGTGATGGGTGGCGGTCGACTTGTTGATCGTCTCGTAGAGCAGTCCGCACTGCATCGCCGTACCGGCGTTGGCGAGCCGGCGCACCATCTCGAGGCGCACCGGATCCTGCAACGCGGCCAGCACCGTCTGCACCGGGCCGACCGGGTGGGCCTCCACGGCCGGCTTCGTCTCCGTCATGATCACCGTCACAGTGTGCCGTGGTTTGATGGGAATCAAACCGGAATGGGTGGTGTTGGGTTCGATGGTAATCGAACCACCTCGGCCACCTCGATGGAGATGAAACGATGACGGCACTCGTCACCGCGCCCGCCGCCGAGCGCAGCACCCAGAGTTGGGCGTACGCGCTGATCCTCGCCGCCACCGGCGTCGCCCTGGGAGTTTCCGGGGTTCCGGCGCCGCTGTACGGCATCTACCAGAAACAATGGCATTTCTCGCCGCTGACCACGACCGTCGTGTTCGCGGTGTACGCCGTCGCCGCGCTGGCGGCGGTACTCGTATCCGGGCGCATCTCGGATGCGGTCGGCCGGAAGCCGGTACTGCTGGCCGCGGTCGCGACCATGATCGTCGGCCTGGTGGTGTTCCTGTTCGCCGACAATGTGGCGATGCTGCTGGTGGCCCGTGCCCTGCACGGCCTGGCGGTCGGATCCACGGTGGTGGCCGGCGCCGCCGCACTGCTGGACCTGCGGCCGCAGCACGGCGCGCGGACCGGGCAGCTGTCCGGTGTGGCGTTCAACGTGGGGATGGCGGTGGCGATCCTCGGCTCCTCGATCCTCGCGCAGTACGTGCCGTATCCGCTGCGCACGCCGTATGTGACCATCACGATCCTGTGCCTGCTGATCGGCGTCGGGGTGGTGGCGATGGAGGAGACCCACACCGCGCGCGTGGCCGGACCCATCCGGGTGTCGAAACCGGCTGTGCCGCAGGAGATCCGCAGCGACTTCTGGTTCTCCGCACTGGGTGTGATGGCGTCCTGGTCGGTCCTCGGGGTGCTGCTGTCGCTGTACCCGTCGCTGGCCGCGCAGCAGACCGGCGTGCACAACCTGGTGTTCGGCGGAGCGGTGGTCGCGGCGACCGCGACATCCGGTGCGCTGGTGCAACTGGTCGCCGCGCGGGTGCCCGCCCGCCGGGCCGCGATCATCGGCGACACCGGGATGGCGATCGCGCTGGTGCTCACCGTCCCGGCGCTGGACACCCACGACTGGCCGGTGGTCCTGCTGGCCGGGGTCCTGCTCGGCGGCACCTTCGGCCTCGGCTTCGGCGGCTCGCTGCGGCATCTGTCCAACGTCGTGCCCCCGAAGAAGCGCGGCGAGACCATGTCGGCCTACTATCTGCTCGCCTACACCGCGATGGCGCTGCCGACCGTGCTGGCCGGCTGGGCGGCGAGCGCTTGGGGGATCAGCCGGATCTTCCCGTGGTTTGTCGCGGTCGTGGCCGTGGAGTGCCTGGTGGCGGCCGGAATCGGCGTCCGGGGCGACCGCGCGACCCGATAGCGGCTTGCGCCGATCGGCCGGCGTGCACCGCGCAGCAGCGCGGCACGCCGGCCGACGGCTGTGCCGGTGGGGTGATGTGGTGGCGCAATCGGGCCGGTCGGTCGGTCGCCGATCGTGCTGCGGCGACGCGAGTTTCGTGGTTACGATGCCGCAATGTGGCAACAGGGAACACGTGGTGACCGGCTGAGCCGGCGGTTGCGGCGATCGTCGCTGCTGACCGCGATCGTGGTGGCCGTGATCCTCGGGGTGGCCGTCACGGCGGCGGCCTGGTGGCTGTTGCGGCAGGTTCTCGGCGTGGCCGCCGAGCCGCCGAGCAAGGCGGATCTGACGCGGTTCGCGTTCTCGGTGACCGTCGGGATCGGCGGCGTGGTCGGGCTGGTGGTCGCGTATCGGCGGCAGCGCGACTCCGAGCGGGGCCGGTTCGCGGAGTTGTTCGGTGCGGCCGCAAGGCAACTCGGCGACGTGGACGCCGCGGTGCGGATGGCCGGCGTGTACGCCATGGCCGGTGTCGCCGACGACTTCGCCGCGCCGGGACGGCGGCAGCAGTGCATCGACGTGCTGTGCGGCTATCTGCGCCTGCCGTACGAACCGGAGGTGGGTGCCAGCCATCTGGCCGCGCGTACCGAGACCAGCGCCACCGACGGCACCACCACCGAGCTGAAATACCAACTGCGCGCGAACGATCGGGAGGTGCGCCGGGCCGTCGTCGAGGTGATCGCGGCCCATCTGCGGCCATCCGCCGAGATCTCCTGGTCCGACCGGGATTTCGACTTCGCGGACGCGGTGCTGGAGGACTGCGATTTCCGCTACACGGTATTCGCCGGGGAACGAACGTATTTCGCGCGGACGGTGTTCACCGGCAGCCGGGCGACGACCTTCGAATCCGCGCGGTTCGTCGGCCACTACGTGAATTTCCGCAACGCGGAGTTCCGGGGCGCGCTGACCCTGTTCCGCGACACCGAATTCGCGCCGCGCGAGCCGCGCCGGTCCGAACAGCGCGGCAGCGGTGTGGTGTTCAGCGGCGTGCGATTCGGCTCGCCGGTCTCGTTCCAGCGGGCCGTGTTCCGCGGCAGTCGAACCTCGTTCCCGAACGCCGGATTCCTCGGCCCGCACACCACCTTCACCGAGGTCCGGTTCCTCGCCGAGCAGACCGATTTCACCTCGGTCACCTTCGGCGGCGACGAAACCCTCTTCGACAAAACCGAATTCGCCGGTGAGCGGATCACCTTCGCCGGAACCCAGTTCTTCGCCGACCGCACCACCTTCGAGGGTGCGCGACTGGGCGTGAAATCCCGGTGGCGGCGGCCCGGGACCACCGAGATCGACTTCACTCGCGTCGAATACCACGGCACGGTCTCGTTCGCCGACGCCGTCCTCGAGGGCCGGGCCGTGAATTTCACCCGCGGCGACTTCTTCGGCGAGATCTCCTTCCGCGGCACGAAATTCGCGGCCCGCGAGGTCGATTTCGACAAACCGAAATCCTGGGTCGGGGTGATCGCCGACTGGGACGACGACCCGTCCCGCAAACCGGACAACATCGCACCCGCGCTGTGGCCGCCGATCCCGCCGGGGGCCACGCCGGTGTGACCGCGCGTCAGCGCCTGCGGCCCAGCGTGATCACGTCCGGGATCAGCCGATTCGGCAGCGGCCGATGCACCTTCCGCTGATCCAGTACATCGAATCCCGCGTCCCGCAACAGTTCCCGGGTCTCGCCGGGGGCGGGGGCGTGCGCCGGGGCGAAACTGTTGCGGGTGACCTGCTGGATCCCGCGCGCCAGCGGACCGCTGTAGTGCATCGTGGCGATGACCACCAGACCGCCCGCGCCCAGTACCCGGGCGAATTCGGTCACGGCGGCCCGCTGATCGAAGAAGTGGAACGCCGTGGTCGTGACGATCGCGTCGAGCGCGCCGTCGTCGAAGGGCAGACTCTCCGCCGTCGAGTGCAGCCAGGTGACCAGCGGATTCCGCGCGCGGGCCTGCTCCAGCATCCCCGGCGACGCGTCCACCCCGAACACCTGGTCCGGTTGCAGCTCCCGCTGGATCCGCGCGGCGAGAATGCCGGTGCCACAACCGATATCGGCGATCCGGCGGGACCGGTTGCGGCGCAGCTCGGCGATCGTCTCGTCCTGCGGCGGCCGATAGAACACCTGCTGCACGAGCGCGGTGTCGTAGACCCGCGCGAGACGGTCGAAGGAGCCGGTGATCACTTCGTTGAAGCCACGGGTCGGTGCGGTGCTGTTCATAGGCTGGTCCCAGTCTGCGATGCGCACGACCCGCGGAGGTCCGCCGAGCCGTCGGATGATCGAGTCGAACGGATTATCCGCCGCCGCGGTCGCGGACCGCGCGCCGGGCACCGCGCCGCCGTGCGCCGGGCCGGCCGCGGCGGCCCGGCTGCCGCGATGCGAGCCCTGCCGAGCGTCCCCTGCCGGAGCACTTCGAGCCCCGCCGAGCATCCCGGGCCGGAGCCGGGGTGTCCGCGCCCGCCGCGCACTGGTGTCGGGGGTCGGCGGTAGCGTCGGGGCATGAGGATTCGCGGAGCCGTACTGGAACAGATCGGGGCGCCGGCGCCCTATGCGGACTCGAAACCCATCGTCGTCTCGGAGCTGGATCTCGCCGAGCCCGGTCCCGGTGAGCTGCTGATCCGGATCGAGGCGGCCGGCCTGTGCCATTCGGACCTGTCGGTGGTGGACGGCAACCGGGTGCGTCCGCTGCCGATGCTGCTCGGGCACGAGGCCGCCGGCCGGATCGAGCAGATCGGCGGCGACGAGAGCGATCTGTCGGTCGGGCAGCGGGTGGTGATGACCTTCCTGCCGCGCTGCGGCCGGTGCGAGGGGTGCGCCACCAACGGCCGCACCCCCTGCATTCCCGGCAGTATGTCGAACAACGCCGGTGAGCTGCTCGCGGGCGGCCGCCGGTTGCTGCGGCACGGCGAGCCGGTCAACCATCACCTCGGGGTGTCCGGCTTCGCCACCCACGCGGTGGTCGACCGGCACTCGGTGGTTCCCGTCGACGACGACGTGCCGCCCGAGATCGCGGCGGTGCTGGGCTGCGCGGTGCTGACCGGCGGTGGCGCACTGTTCAATTCGGCGAAACCGGGCCGCGGCGACCGGGTCATGGTGGTCGGCCTCGGCGGCGTGGGCATGGCGGCCGTCCTGGCCGCGGCCTCGCTGCGCGCGGAACTCGGCACCGAGGTCATCGCGGTCGACACGCTGCCGGAGAAGCTGGCGCTGGCCACCGAACTCGGCGCCACCCGCGTGTTCAGCCCGGCGGAACTGGCCGAACAGCATGTCCAGGCCGAGATCGTGGTCGAGGCCGCGGGCAACGTCCGGGCCTTCGAGACCGCCGTCGCCGCGACCGCGCCGGGTGGTGTCACCGTCACCGTCGGTCTGCCGAATCCCGAAGCGCGAGCGAGCATTTCGCCACTCGGCCTGGTCGCCCAGGGCCGGTCCATCGTCGGCAGCTATCTCGGTTCGGCGGTGCCGTCCCGCGACATCCCGGAGTACGTGCGCATGTGGCGCGCGGGCCGCCTGCCGGTGGAGCGGCTGATCTCGACCCGGATCGGCCTGGACGAGGTCAACCACGCGATGGACGAACTGGCCGCGGGCCACGGCCTGCGTCAGGTCATCATGTTCGACTGATCGCCGCCCGCGGCCGCGTGACCGGCGTGCCGATCACCGATCCGCGGACCGATAGGCTCTCGATCGGAACGACTTCGATCCGCAGGTATGTGAGGAGTGGGCAGGTGACGACGAACCGGATCCGGGTGGGTGTGCTCGGCGCGCAGGGCAGGGTCGGGCAGGCGATCTGCGCGGCCGTCGAGGCGGCCGCCGATCTGGAACTGGTGGCCCGGGTCGACAAGGACGACGCGCTGGACGCGTTCACCGCGGCCGGTACCCAGGTCGTCGTCGACTTCACCCACCCGGACGTGGTGATGCCGAATCTGAAGTGGCTGATCGACCACGGCATCCACGCCGTCGTCGGCACCACCGGCTTCGACGACACGCGCCTGGCCGAGGTGCGGGAGCGGCTGGCCGGGAACCCCGAGGTCGGTGTCCTGATCGCCCCCAACTTCGCGATCGGCGCGGTCCTCACCATGCGGTTCGCCGAACAGGCCGCGCGCTGGTTCGAGTCCGTCGAGGTCATCGAGCTGCACCACCCGAACAAGGCCGACGCGCCGTCGGGCACCGCCTACCGCACCGCGGGCCTCATCGCGGCCGCCCGGCGGGCCGCCGGCGTCGGCCGCAGCCCCGACGCCACCAGCACCGCCCTCGACGGCGCGCGCGGCGCCGACGTCGACGACGTCCGGGTCCACTCGATCCGCCTGGCCGGCCTGGTCGCCCATCAGGAGGTGCTGTTCGGCACCCAGGGCGAGACCCTCACCATCCGGCACGACTCGATCGACCGCGCCTCCTTCGTCCCGGGCGTACTGCTCGGCGTCCGGCGTATCGCCGACCGCCCCGGCCTCACCGTCGGCATCGACCCGTTGCTGGACCTGTGAGCGCGTACGGGCCGGCGCGATGAGCGCGCCGGATCGGGGCGCCGGTGGCCGGGTGATCCGGGTCGTCGGCGTGATCGCCTTCCTCGTGCTCGCGCTGGCGTTCTACTTCGCCTTCCTCGGCCGGATCGCGCTCGATCTGCTCGGCACCGGCAAACCGGCCGCGATCGGCATCGGCGTCGGCGTGCTGATCCTGCCGATCATCGGCCTCTGGGTGGTGGTGAGCAGTATCCGCGCCGCCCTGGCCCATCAGCGCCTGGCCCGTCGCATGCACGACGAGGGCCTGGAACTGGACGCCTCCGAACTGCCCCGCCGACCGTCCGGCCGGATCGAGAAACCCGCCGCCGACGTCCTGTTCGAGCGCGTCAAACAGGAGTGGGAGGCCGACCCGGACAACTGGCGCACCAACTACCGGGTCGCCCGCGCCTACGACTACGCGGGCGACCGCGGCCGGGCCCGCGAGATCATGCGCCGCGCGGTCGATCTGGAGCGCGCCGAGCGCGAGGGCGGATAGCCGCGGATATCCGCCGTTCAGCGCGGTGGATGCACCCGCTGCCAGTGCTCGGCGATATCGATGCGCCGCGCGATCCACACCTTCTCGTGCCCCTGGACATGATCGAGGAATCGGTGCAGCGCCGCCGCGCGGGCCGGTTTGCCGACGATGCGACAGTGCAGCCCCACCGACAGCATCTTCGGGGCGCCCGCCGCGCCCTCGGCGTACAGCACGTCGAAGGCATCCCGGAGATAGCCGAAGAACTCGTCGCCGTTGGCGAAGCCGGCGGGGGAGGCGAAGCGCATATCGTTGGCCTCCAACGTGTACGGCAGCACCAGATGGTCGCGATCGCGCACCCGCACCCAGTACGGCAGATCGTCGGCATAGGAGTCCGAGTCGTAGGTGAAGCCGCCGTGCTCGACCACCAGTTCCCGGGTCTGCGGTGAGTCGCGGCCGGTGTACCAGCCGCGCGGTGGCTCGCCGAACAACTTCGTGACGATGCGGACCGCCTCCGCCAGATGTTCGCGCTCGGTCTCCCGATCGGTCAGCTGATACGAGATCCAGCGCAGCCCGTGGCAGGCGATCTCGTAGTCCAGGCGCCGGAACGCGGCCACCGCCTCCGGATTGCGTTCCAGCGCACGGGCGATCCCGAAGACGGTCAGTGGCAGGCCGCGACTCTCGAAGGCGCGCAACACCCGCCACAACCCGGCCCGCGAACCGTATTCGTAGAGCGTCTCCATACTCAGATGCCGATTCGGGAACGCCTGCGCCGGAACGATATCCGAGAGGAACGTCTCCGATCCGGCATCACCGTCGAGGACGTTGTTCTCGCCGCCCTCCTCGTAGTTGAGTACGAAGCTGACCGCGATATTCGCCTCGCCGGGCCAGTGCGGGTGTGGCGGGTGCTCGCCGTAGCCGACCA
The DNA here is from genome assembly GCF_000381925.1 of Nocardia sp. BMG111209. Taxonomy (NCBI): domain Bacteria; kingdom Bacillati; phylum Actinomycetota; class Actinomycetes; order Mycobacteriales; family Nocardiaceae; genus Nocardia; species Nocardia sp. BMG111209. The sequence continues at coordinate 284,622 of NZ_KB907308.1, read as the reverse complement.
TGTCCCGCGGGTAGTCGCCCATGTCGTAGATCCCTTCTCCGTGCGGATCGGCAGCGCCGCAGCGGTTGCCGGTCACCGCAGTCCGGCGCGCAGCCGGTCGCGCGCCGCCTCGGTCAGCGTGCCGAGCACCCGCAGCCGGGCGACCCCGCCGTCGGGGTACACGTCCAGCCGCACCTCGGTGACGGGTTCGGCCGTCGCGATCGGGAACCGGTGCCGGGTATCGGGTTGCAGCGTCGTGCGCGGCAGCAGTTCGATCTCGGTGCCGTCGGCCCGGATCCCGGTCAGCGTGGCCGCGCCGGGACTGTTGAACAGGTAGTAGGAGGTGTCGATCTCGACCAGCCGCGCGATGCCCTCGCCGGCCAGTCGCACCCGCACCCAGTCGTTGCCGTGGTCGCGCCGCCGCGCGGTCTCCCAGCCCTCGCCCATCACCCGGGATCGGTCCGGCAGCAACAGGTTCAGCGGTTGCGAGTAGAAACGGTTGGAACAATCGGTGACCAGGCCGCCGGACTCCAGTGCCGCGAGATCGATCGGTCCCGAATCCACCTGTCGCAGATCGGGTTTCGGCTCGCCGTGGATCCGCAGCCGGGCCACGCCGCCGTCCGGGTGGATCCGCAGCCGGACATGGGTGAACCGCTGCTCGCACTCGACCGGGAACAGGTTGACGCTGTCGCCCGCCACCTTGCTGCGCGCGACCAGCGGCGTCCAGCCGGTGCGCGCGGCGATCTCCGCGGCGGCCGGATAACCGTCGACGACCAGGCCGTCCACCGAGATCTCCGGCGGATAGTTGCCGGTGAACCACGCGGTGTCCACCACCACGCCGCGCACCACGCCCGGCACGCCGAGCCGCACGATCGCCGCGTCGCAGTCGTCGGCGGCCGGGGCCGCGCCGCCGGGGCCACGCCGGCGGCGGGTCTCCCAGCCGTCGTACACCTGGCCCTTGTGACCGAAGGTCGCGGGCCGGAACCCGGCCGCCTCCGGCCGGATGAGATTCTCCTTCTCCGCGAAGGATTCGTCCTCGGCCCAGATCACGGCCCCGCCGAGGGGGCGGACCGCCAGATCGGGCAACAGCAGGAAATCGGGTGCCGCATCGGTTGTGCCACTCACGGTTTCGGCAGGATCCTTTCGCGCAGGGCGGTGAGCACGTCGACGGTGAGGGCCGGGGCCATCGCCTCGATGTCGTCGGGGCCGAACGCCCCGCAGTCCAGTCCGCGCAGCACCACGGTCGCCAGCGCCTGCGCGGTGGCGGGCTCGTCGACGATGCCGCCGCGGGCGGTGTGCCGCTGCAGGTAGGCGTCGAGCCGGGGGACCGCGATCCGCTTCGCGGTCCGGAAGAACGCGTAGGTCGCCAGCCAGCGCGTCACCAGATGGCCGGGATGCATATCCCAGCCCTGGTAGTAGCCGCGTTGCAGCGAGCGGGTCACCAGCCGGTAGTGCCGGGTCACCGCGGCGGCCATCTGATCCTCGTCGCCGACCGGCAGCACCTGCGTGGATCCGTCGCACACCCATACCCCGGTCTGTGCGGCCGCGGCCTGCATCACCGATTTGGCGTGGTCGGCCGCCGGATGATCCAGCGCCTGGAACTGCGGGGAGATACCGCACGCAGCACTGTAATCGTAAGTGCCGTAATGCAATCCGGAACAACGACCGGCGCTGCGGTGGATCGCGCGGGCCACGGTGGCGGTGCCGTCGGTGGCGATCACCGCCTGCGGGCTCTCGATCTGCAACTCGAAACGCAAGGTGCCCGGGGTCAATCCGTGCGCGGACTCCAGCGCGGTGCACAACTGCACGGCGATGTCGACCTGGTCGGCCGCGCGGAACTTGGGGACGGTGAACACGAATCCGGTCGGGACCCCGCCCGCCCCGTCGAGCACCAGCTCCAGGGTGCGCAGCGCCCGCCGCCATTCGCCGCCGGTCAGGCCCTTGAGCCGGATGCCCCGGCCCGCCACCGTCGCGGGCAGCGCGTTCAGAATCTGCCCCGCCCGCACCGCATCCCGGTCCTCCGCGGTATCGCCGCGGGTGCCGTAACCGTCCTCGAAGTCCAGCCGCAGATCCTGGATCGGCCGGTGCTGCAACACATCCCGGACCCGGGCCAGCACATCGGTGTCGGCCAGCTCGGCGAGCAGATCGATATGGTCGTCGGTGAGTTCCATCGCGGCCGCGCTCCACTCGTGCGGCAATTCCTTGCTCGCGTCGGCGGCGCAGACGTAGGCGGTGTGGATCGGCTGTCCGGGCCGGTCGCCGGGATAGTTGCGGGCCAGTTCGGCGTCCACGGCCCGCACCCGGTCCGCGACCGCGTCGAGGAACTGCGGTGACAGCGCGGGCCGCGAAACCGCCACGCCGGCACCGTATCCGATGCCGGCTCCGTCATGGATGTCCTCGCTCATGGCATCGCTCCCTTGCTCCCGAAGGTGGACAGCATCCCGGTATACGGTTTGGGCGGCGGCGCGGCGAACTCACCACGCCCGGACTTGCGCAGTCCCATCGTGATCAGGCCCTGCACGGTGAGGGTGGCGGCGGCCACGCCGTCGACCACCGGCACCCCGATCTCCGCGGTCAGGTATTCGCACAGCCCGGCCATCCCGGCACAGCCGAGTACGACCGCATCGGAACCGTCGGCGGCCACGGCGTCCCGGCAGGCCTCGGCGATCACGGTCCGGACCAGCGGATCGTCGAGTTCGAGCACCGGGATGTCGGTGGCGTGCACGCCGCGGCAGAACCGCCGCATGCCGTAGCGCTCGGCCAGATCCTCGGCCTGCCCGACGGTCCGGGCCAGGGTGGTGACCACACTGAAACCCCGGCCGAGGTGCGCCGCCGCCTGCATTCCGGCCTCGGCGATGCCGATCACCGGCCCGCGGGCGGACTCGCGCGCGGCGTACAGTCCCGGGTCGCCGAAACAGGCGATGACATATCCGTCGACACCCTCGGCCTCCCCGCGCGCGATCTCGGCCAGCAGGCCCGGGAGTGCGAGCGCTTCGTCGTAATGACTCTCGATCGAGACCGGACCGGTGCGGGAGGTGGCCGACTCGATGACGACGTCCGGCCCGGCGACGGCGCGGGCGCAACGTGCGGCGAGTTCGGTCATGGCCGCTGTGGTGTTGGGATTGACGACGCGAATTCTCATGATCGCCATGGATTCGACGGTATCGGGCCGGTATTGCCGATATGTTGCAACCACCGTATATCTTACGGGGCCCGGTCTTCTAGGGGCTATCGGGTTCCGCGAACAACCCGATATCGGTGGGCAGCTCGGCCACCACCCGATTCAGCCGGTCGTGATGCTGTTCGGTTGCCGCGAGCAGGGCCTCGGCGTCCCCGGCCAGGAAGGCCGCCAGTTGCCGATGGTGATCGGCCTGTAACCGGGCGCGTTCGGCGGCGCTGATGTGCACCATCGGCTGCACCGGTTCGGTGATGTTCCAGGCGTATTCGAGCATGTGCACCAAGCGGGCCATGCCGGAGGGCCGGGTCAGCGCGAGGTGGAAGTTGCGGGTCTCGCGGTGGTAACCGGCGGGATCGTCGGCCTGCACCGCCTGTTCCATCCGCCGCAGCGCCTCCACCGCCGCCCGGTGGTCCTCGCCACCGGCCCGCTGGGCCGCGGCCGCCAGCGCCGCCGATTCCAGCCGTTCCCGCACCAGGTACAACTCCCGCAGTTCGGCGGTGGTCAGCCGGGTGACGGTGTAACCGAAATGCGGCCGATGCTCCACCAGACCCTCGCCGATGAGCGTCTGTAACGATTCGCGCACGGGAATCGCGCTGACGCCGAACAGTTTCGCGAATTCCCGCAGCGGCAGTCCGGTGCCCGGCGGCAGGCTCCCGCTCAGGACGAGCCGCCGCAGCGCGGCGAGGATCTCGGACTGGGTGTAGCCGCGATGCGGATCCTCCGGCGGCGGTACATCGGGTAACTGCGGCAGGCGGGGTCGAGAGGGCACCCTCGGTACGGTAACCGACCCCGGGGTACGCCGGGTGGCGTCGCGGGGTCGCTACGCTGGCGGCGTGACCCGGCTGCTGATCGTTCACCACACGCCGTCGCCGTTCCTGCAGGAGATGTTCGAGGCGGTGCTGGCGGGCGCGACCGACCCGGAGATCACCGGCGTCGACGTGGTCCGCCGGGCGGCGCTGACGGTCTCACCGGTCGACATGCTCGAGGCCGACGGTTACATCCTGGGCACCCCGGCCAACCTCGGCTATATGAGCGGCGCGCTCAAACACGCGTTCGACGTCTGCTACTACCCGTGCCTGGATTCCACCCGCGGCCGGCCCTACGGCCTGTACGTGCACGGCAATCAGGGCACCGAGGGCGCCGAGCGCAGCGTGGAGACCGTCACCACCGGGCTGGGCTGGGTGAAATCCGCTGCGCCGGTGGTGGTGTCGGCGAAGCCGGGCAAGGACGAACTCGAGCGCTGCCGGGAGCTCGGCGCTACCGTGGCGGCCCAGCTCATGCAGTGAATTCGTCCCCCGAATTCTGGTGTCTCACCGGATACCGCCGGTCCCGGGCATACTCGACCCGTGGAGGCGACAGCGGAAGATACGGTCGAACGGTCTGCGTCGGCGCCGCGCCGCATCGGCCTGGTGGAGGACCACGAGTCGGTGGCGATCGGGCTGGCGGCGATGCTGGCCGGCGAACCCGATCTGCAATTGGTGACCACCGCCGGTAACGTGCGCGAATTGCTCTCGGCGGCACCGGAATTGGATCTGGTGGTCCTGGATCTGCGGCTGGCCGACGGTTCCACGCCGGAACAGAACGTGCGGCAGTTGCGCGAGCGCGGGGTGGAGGTGCTGGTGTTCACCGGCGCCGACAATCCGTATCTGGTCCGCTCCGCGGCCCGGGCCGGGGTGCTCGGCGTCGTGCGCAAATCCGAGGATCTGCGGACCGTCGTGCAGGCGGTGCGGGCCGCCGCGTCCGGGCAGCAGGTGGTGACCACCGACTGGGCCGCCGCCATCGACGGCGATCCGCAGCTGTCCGATGTGGGCCTGAGCCCCCGCCAGCAGGAGGTGCTCACCCTGTACGCCTCGGGGGAGAAGGCCTCGCGGGTGGCCCGCATGACCGGCCTGTCCGAGCAGACCGTCAACGACTATCTCGGCCGGATCCGGCAGAAGTACGCCGACGCCGGCCGGCCCGCTCCCACCAAGACCGACCTCTACAAACGTGCCGTCGAGGACGGATGGCTGCCGGTACCCGAGCGCAATCAGCGCACATGACCACCGCGGGAGCCGTGGCGGCCCCCGTCCTGCGACCACGGTTCTGCCGCCGGGCCGGGGCGTGGTGGCGCGGCCGGGCGGGTATCGGATCGGATACCGCCGTCGTCGCCTTCGACCGGATCGTCCGGCGGCTGGGCCTGTCGGTCGGGCTCGCCGGGGTGATCATGGGCTCGGTCGAGGTCCCGGAGATCGCGGCACAGAATCGGGCGGCGGCGTTCTGGTGGGGGCCGACCGCGGCCGTGCTGGCCTTCGGCCTGCTGCCGATCCTGGCGCTGATCTCGCTGGGCGCCACGCCGCGCACGATCCGCTCGTTCGCCGGGATCGCCGCGCTGTGCTACCTGGCGGCGCTGGCGACCATGCCGTTCGCGCTGCACGCGCACGCGCTGGACGCCTCGGTGGTGTGGCTGTACCGGATGTCGCCGCTCGGTGTGCTGGCCGCGGGCCTGGCCTGGCGGTTGTCGATCTCGACCGGATATCTGGTCCTCGTCTCCGTGGCGGTCGCGCTGGCCGGTTACTACACCGTCGATCCGTTCACCGTGGCGGAGGTGACGACCACCGTGATGCGGGCCTTCGGCCTGTCGGCGCTGTTCCTGTGGGCGATCACGGCCGCGCTGGGTGCGGCGGCGCGGGTCGACCGGGAATCGGCCCTCGCCGGTCGGCGCGCGGCGGTGGCCGCCGCCGCGGCCGCCCGCGACCACGAGCACGCCCGGTTCGCCGCCCTCATCCACGACGCGGTGCTGTCGACGCTGCTGGACGCCTCGCGCGACGCCGAGCCCTCGGTGGTGCTGCGCCGCCAGGCCGAACACACCCTGACCCAGCTGGACGAGATCCGCGTCGACGTCCGCGAGCCCGACGTCCTGGACGCGCGCTCCGCGGTGATCTTCCTGCGCTCGGCGGTGCAGGAGGTGAATCCGAGCGTCCGCTTCGCCACCCGCACCTGGCCCGGTTTCGACGATCTGCGGATGCCGCTGCACACGGCGGCGACGGTGGCCGCGGCGCTCGGCGAGGCGGTCCGCAACAGCCTGCGGCACGCCGCGGTGCCGGGCCGCAGCGTGTATCGCACGGTCACCTGCACGATCAGCGCCGGCAGTATCCGGCTGGTGTTCGCCGACGACGGCGCGGGATTCGACGTCGCCCGGATCCCGGCGGACCGGCTCGGCGTCTCGGTGAGCATTCTCGGCCGCATGCGGCAACTGCCCGGTGGCGCGGCCTTCGTCGAATCGCAGCCCGGGGAGGGGACGACGGTGACCCTGGTGTGGGGTGGCGGTGGGCTCTGACGACGCCGAGGTCCGGTTCGGGCTGCGGGATCTGCTCGGGATGCGCGGCGGCGGGGCGTGGCTGTTCCTGCTGATGCTGGAGCTGACCATGGTGCTGTACATGGTCCGCAATCTGGCCGCCGCCTCCGTGGTGGCGGTGCTGGCCGGCACCGCGGTGATCGTGGTGGCCGGTGCGATGGTGCTGGTGATCCCGGTCGATCCGCTGCCCCTGCCGGTGACGGTGTTCGTCGCCGCGGCGGCGCCGGTCGCGACGCTGCTCACCGTCGGCAATCTGACCTCCGACGTCGCGCACCACATGATGTGGACCACCTACGCCTCGTCGTATCTGATGTCGGTCCTGGTGTTGCGCGGCCGGGTGCTGTCGGCGTGGCTCGGCATGGCCGGGGTGGCGGCGGTGATCGTCGCGGAGGCGGTGCGGGCCGATATGCGCGTCGGCGACGTGGTGGGTTCGGTGGTGCCGATCGGCACGCTCATCGCGCTGTCGGTGTTCGCGCTGATCATGCGGCCGACCCAGCGCTCGCTGCGAATCCTGCGGGAGGAGGCCACGATTCGCGCCGCCGCGGAGGCGACGATGGCCGCCGCCGACGGGGAGCGGCAGCGGCAGCTGAACCGGCTGGACCGGGTGGCCCGGCCCATCCTGGAACGGATCGCCGAGGGCGCCGAACTGACCCCCGCCGAACGGGAGGAATGCCGGCTGCTCGAGGCCGAACTGCGCGACGGCCTGCGGGCCCCGCAACTGGTCACCGACGAGCTCAGCGGCGCGGCCCGCGGCGCCCGATCCCGCGGCGTCGAGGTGATCCTGCTCGACGACGGCGGTTTCGCGGGCGTCCCGCAATGGGTGCGGCAGCGGGTGATCGACTCCGCGGTGCGGGAATTGGATGCGGCGAACACCGGCTCGGTCACGGTCCGGGTGCTGCCGCTGGGCCGCCGCGTGCTGGCGACCGTCCTCGCGCACTCGCCGCGGCACGATCGCCGCACCGAGATCGATACCGACGGTAACGTGACGGTATCGACCTGACGGCTATTCCTCTTCCGCCGGACGCCAGCCGCCGTAGCCCTGCCAGCGGCGCTGTTCGCGCAGGGCGCCCTGGACGGCGCTGGAGACCCAGGAGTTCAGGGACTGCCCGCTCTGGGAGGCGGCCTCCTCGGCGCGGGACTTCAGATTCTCCACCAGCCGGAGGGTGACCCGGCTGATGTCGCCGGTCATCTCCTCGAAGGTCTGGTGCGTCTCCTCGGCCCGGTCGCGGCGGATGTTGACGCGGGCTTCGGTGCCGTCCAACGTGATGTGCACGGTGCGGCCATCGAGTTCGGCGCTGATCTCGGCGGCGAGATCGGACAGCGCCGACAGCAGGGTGAGCCGGGCGGAGTTCTCGGTGGCGGCGGCCAGGGCGGCCGCGGTGGCCTGCGCTTTCTCGTCGCCGAGTGCGGCCGCGACGATCAGATCTTCGCGCAGGCGGGTGGTGTACTTCTCGAGGTCCATGACACCAGAATGACGCCATATCTGACGCCGCGCAAGAAACTTGTGACGTCGCGTAGTGTCATCCGCGCTGCCGTGTCGCCGATGATGCCGACAACGGTGCAGAGTCGTTTCCGGGACCGGGTAGCCTTTCTGACCATGACGAACGGTGTATCGACGCAAGCGGAGCTGCGCGCTTCCGGCACGGTCGGTGTCGCGATGGTGAGCCCCTTCACCCCGGAGGGGAAGCTCGATGTCGATACCGGGGTCGCCCTGGCGGCCCGCCTGGTCGATCGGGGGGTCGACCTGCTCATCGTCTCCGGTACCACCGGCGAGTCGCCGACCACGACCGAGTCGGAGAAGTTCGATCTGCTGCAGGCCGTGCTCGACGCGGTGGGCGACCGGGCCACCGTGGTGGCCGGCGCCGGCACCTACGACACCGCGCACAGTATCGAATTGGCCCGTGGCGCAGAGCGTGCCGGGGCGCACGGCCTGCTCGTGGTCACCCCGTACTACTCCCGGCCCTCCCAGGACGGGCTGGTCGCGCATTTCACCGCGATCGCCGACGCCACGGGCCTGCCGGTGACGCTCTACGACATTCCACCCCGCTCGGTGGTACCGATCATGCCGGACACGATCCGGCGGCTCGCGGAACATCCGCGGATCGTCGCGGTCAAGGACGCCAAGGGGGATCTGGCCGCCGGCGCCGAGTTGATCGCCGAGACTGGTCTGGCCTGGTACTCCGGTGACGACGTGCTGAATCTGCCGTGGCTGGCGGTCGGTGCGGTCGGATTCATCAGTGTCGTCGGACATCTGGTGCCGGAGCGGCTGGTGCAGTTGCGCGACGCCTATGCCGCCGGTGAGGTCGTACGCGCGCGGGAGATCAACGCCGGCATGCTGCCGTTGTCGCGCGCGATGACCCGTGTCGGTGGGGTCGCGCTGAGCAAGGCCGGTCTGCGCCTGATGGGTGTCGAGGTGGGTGAGCCGCGGCTGCCGCAACTGATGCCGAATCCCGAGCAGACCGCGGTGATCGCGGACGACCTGCGGCAGGCGGGGGTGCTTGCATGACCGATCCAGTGCGTCGCCCTCGTAGAACCGCCAGCCGCGCCGCCGGCGCCCCCGAACCCGCGCCGGAACCGCAGCAGCGGCAACCGGTCGCGCCGGAACCGGTCGCCGAACCCGCACCCGCCGCCGAGGTCGAGCAGCCCGCTCGCCGGCGCGCCGCCCGGACCGCCGCGCCCGCCGAATCCGGCGCCACGGCCGCGTCCGCCGCACGTACATCGGCACCCGCCGAACGCAATTCGTCCGCCGAACGCAATTCGGCACCGGCCGAACGTAATTCGGCCTCGGAACGCAATTCCGCGGCGTCCGAACGCACTTCGTCGTCCCGGCGTCCCGGCCGGGGCCGGCAGTCCGGTCGCGGCCGCTCGGAACAGGTTGTGCCGCAGGAGATCACACCCGACCCGCATCAGCGTGGCCTGCCCCCGAAGCTGCCCGCGCAGGGCCTGCGGGTGTTCGCACTCGGCGGTATCGGCGAGATCGGCCGCAACATGACCGTTTTCGAGTACGGCGGCAAACTGCTGATCATCGACTGCGGCGTGCTGTTCCCCGAGGACCAGCAGCCCGGCGTCGATCTGATCCTGCCCGACTTCCGGCCGATCGAGGACCGGATCGGCGATGTCGCCGCGGTGGTCCTCACCCACGGCCACGAGGACCACATCGGCGCGGTGCCGTTCCTGCTGCGCCTGCGGCCCGACATCCCCGTCGTGGGTTCCCGGTTCACCCTCGCGCTGGTGGCCGCGAAATGCCGGGAGCACCGGTTGCAGCCGAAGCTGGTCGAGGTCACCGAAGGGGAGCACACCACGCACGGCCCGTTCGGCTGTGAGTACTTCGCGGTGAACCACTCGATCCCGGACGCCATCGCGGTCGCGATCCGCACCCCGGCCGGGCTGGCCCTGCACACCGGCGACATCAAACTCGACCAGTTGCCGCTGGACGGCCGCCTCACCGACCTGGCCGGTTTCTCCCGGCTCGGCGACCAGGGCGTGGACCTGTTCCTGGTCGACTCCACCAATGCCGAGGTGCCGGGCTTCGTCACCCCCGAACGCGAGATCGGGCCGGTGCTCGACAACGTGATCGGCAAGGCCCGCGGCCGGGTCATCGTGGCCTCCTTCGCCAGTCATGTGCACCGCATCCAGCAGGTCGTGGACGTCGCGCAGCGCTACGACCGCCGGGTCTGCTTCGTCGGCCGGTCCATGGTCCGCAATATGCAGATCGCCCAGGACCTGGGCTATCTGGAGATCCCGAGCGGACTGGTCGTCGATCTGGATCAGGCGGCCACGCTGCCCGGACACAAACTGGTGCTGATCTCCACCGGATCCCAGGGCGAGCCGCTGTCGGCGCTGTCGCGGATGGCGCGCGGCGACCACCGCCAGATCAACATCCGCCCCGACGATCTGGTGGTGCTGGCCTCCTCGCTCATCCCGGGTAACGAGAACGCGGTGTTCGCGGTGGTCAACGGGCTGGCCCGGCTGGGCGCCTCGGTGGTCACCCAGCAGAACGCGAAGGTGCACGTCTCCGGTCACGCCTCCGCCGGCGAACTGCTGTACCTGTACAACGCGGTGCGGCCGACCAACGCGATGCCGGTGCACGGCGAGTGGCGGCATCTGCGCGCCAACGCGGCGCTGGCCGTCGCGACCGGCGTGCCGGAGGAGCGGGTGATGCTGGCCGAGGACGGCGTGGTGGTCGACCTGGTCGACGGCATCGCCTCGATCGTGGGCCGGTATCCGGTCGGCCAGGTGTACGTGGACGGCCTGTCGGTCGGCGACGTCGGCGAATCCACCCTGTCGGACCGGCTGGTCCTCGGCGAGGGTGGCTTCATCTCGATCACGGTGGCCGTCGACGAGACCACCGGTAAGGCGGTCAGCGACGCGGAGGTCTCCGGGCGCGGCTTCTCCGACGATCCGGAGGCGCTGGCCGGCGCGCTGGAACTGGTCGAGGTCGAACTGTTGCGGATGGCCACCGAGGGCATCACCGATACGCATCGCATCGCGCAGGGTGTGCGGCGTGCGGTGGGTCGCTGGGTGGCCGAGAAGTACCGGCGCAGGCCCATGATCGTGCCGACCGTGATCGGGGTCTGACCGCACCGGGACCGATCGGCAGGGGCTCGCGCCGGGGCCCGGCGTGGACTATGGTCGGGCGCATGAGTCTGGCGCAGCGGGAACGCCGAGCACTGGTCGACACCATGACGGCGGCGGGCCCGGAGGCCCCCACCCTGTGCGCCGGCTGGACCGTCCGGGATCTGGCCGCACATCTGGTGGTCCGGGAGCGCCGGCTCGACGCCGCTCCCGGCATCATGCTGAAACCCTTTGCCGGATACCTGGATTCGGTGCAGGGCAAGGCGGCGAAGCGGCCGTTCACCGATCTGCTCGAGCAGATCCGCACCGGCCCGCCGTGGTGGTCGCCGATGCGTCCGCTCGACTCGCTGGTCAACAGCACCGAGATGTTCGTCCACCACGAGGACGTCCGCCGCGGTGAATCCGGTTGGGAGCCGCGGGAACTGGACGACGCCGACGAGGCCGAGCTGTGGAAGACGTTGCAGCGCATGGGCCGGCTGGCCTACCGGAAGGCGCCGGTGGGCTTGGTGCTCGCCACGCCGGACGGCCGGCGGGTGGTCGCGCGCAAACCGGACGAGGGCACGGAACCGGTGGTGCTCACCGGCCGTCCCTCCGAACTGCTGCTGCACGCGTTCGGCCGCAGCGCCGTTCGGGTCGACGCCGACGGACCCGAGGCCGCGGTGCAGGCCGTACACGACTGCGACCGCAGCCTCTGAGCGTCAGTTCTTGCGCGCCAGCCCGGAGACGATCAGGCGCTCCCAGTCGGTGGGCTCCGGCCCGGTAGCGCCGTCCGGCCGCCACTGCACGCACGGGATCACCCCGGGCCCGGCCAGTTCCAGGCCCTCGAACATCGCCGCGATGGTCTCGCCGCTGCGCCAGCCGCCGCGGCCGAGCACCTTGCGCACCTGCTCCTGCACCAGCGCGGTCCGCCGATCGTCGCCGGACCGGAAACATGACACGTAGACGAAGCTGCCGGGGGCGATCACCTCGGTCCAGTACCGCACGAGGCCGACCGGATCGTCGTCCTCCTCGATGAATCCGAGTACCGCGCTCAACAGCACGCCGACCGGGCGGTCGAAGGTGATCAGCCGTTCGACCTCGGGATGTTTGCGGATCGCCGCCGGTTCGCGGACATCGGCCTGGAAGACCGCGACATCGTCGTCGACGGCCAGCATGGCCTGGCCGTGCGAGATCACGATCGGATCGTTGTCCACGTAGACGACCCGCGTCTCGGGTAGGTGCTGCCGGGCGATCTGGTGCACGTTCTCCTTGGCCGGCAGGCCGCAGCCGAGATCGATGATCTGATCCACTCCGGCGTGGGCGAGGGCTCGCACGGCGCGCTCGAGCGCGCGGCGATTGGATACGGCGATCTGTTCCGACCCCGCCAGGACCTGCTCGAAGTATCTGCCGAACTCTTCATCGATGACGTAGTGGTCACGACCGCCGAGCAGATAATCGTACGTTCTCGCGATGCTCGGCCGGGCCTGACCTGCTCGGACATCGTTGTCGTTCATATGTCCCATCAGGTGCAAGAGAATCTGTCGATTGAATATGCAAATTCTACGCGTGCGGTCCCGGCTGTCTCCGGGTTCCGAAACCTTGTCCGATTCGTCACGGCCCGGCGTGTGGCCCGGTGCGTCGCCGATGAGATATGTGGTGAGGGTGTTGCGGATGGTCTGGATGGGGCCGTTGCGGCTAGCCTGAGGGACATGGCAGGTAAGCCCCGCAGCAGCACGACCTCTCGCACCCGGGCGAGAGCCGGGCGGGAAGGGGCCACGGCGGCGGGGGCTGCCGGCTCGGCTCGCGGCCGTGGCAACGGCCGATCCCGCACCGCCACGCCACGTACCGCCACCCCGCGTACCCCCACCCCACGCACATCCGCGGCGCCGCGCCGCGCTCCGGCCCGCCGCCCGGCGCGGCGGAAAGCGTCGAATACCGCGCCACTGGCCGTATTCGGCAACGGCTGGAACATGATGGCCCGCGGGCTCGGCGCCACCACGCGCGCGCTGGGCCGCGGTGGTGAGATCGAACACGGTCACCGGCGCGACGGAATGGCCTTGGCGCTCATCGCCTTCAGCATCGTCATCGCGGCCGCGGTATGGCTGGGCGCGGGCGGCCCGGTCGGTCGCTGCGTCGACACGGCGGTGCGCTGGGTCGCCGGATCCGGTTCCGCCACGGTGCCTTTCGTCGCCGTCGTGATCGCCGTGATGCTCATGCGTACCGAGCCGCGCCCGGAGATCCGCCCCCGGCTGGTCCTGGGCAGTCTGCTCGTGGGCCTGCCGGTACTGGGTATCTGGCACATCCTCGCCGGCGCGCCGGCCGAGGAAGAGGGCCGCGAACATGCCGGTGGTTTCGTCGGATACGTGGCCGGCGGCCCGCTGCGCGAGGGGCTCACCTCCTGGCTGGCGGTGCCACTGTTGTTGCTGGCCATGGCCTTCGGTGTGCTGCTGCTCACCGGCACCACGGTCCGTGAGGTGCCGGAGCGGTTGCGGCGGTTGTGGTTCGGCGACTTCGGCGGCGCCGGTGACGATTACGACCCGTACGATCCGGAGAACCTCGACGCCGACGGCTTCCCGGTGCACGGAACGCCGACCCGCCGCCGCGGCCGTTCCCCGGCGGAGAACTATCCGGCCGACGAATTCGGCGACTCCGATTCGGCCACCGAGATTCTGGGCGAGCCGCCGCTGCGCGACGCGAAGGAGATCGGCGCCGAGACCACGCCGGCGGACCCTCCGCCGGAGGCGCCGGCCGAGGCGGCGGAGAAGCCCCGGTCCCGCGCCAAGCGGGCGCCGAAGGTGGTCGACCAGACCCCGCCACCGCCGGAACCGCAGCAGATGGAATTCGTCACCGAGCGCGAGGTCGACGGCGACTACCATCTCCCGCCGCTCACATTGCTGGTCGACGGCGATCCGCCCAAGAAGCGCAGTGCCGCCAACGAATCGATGATCGAGGCGATCACCGAGGTGCTGGTGCAGTTCAAGATCGACGCCGCGGTCACCGGATTCGTGCGCGGGCCGACGGTCACCCGCTACGAGGTCGAACTCGGGCCCGGCGTCAAGGTGGAGAAGATCACCGCGCTGGCCCGCAACATCGCGTATGCCGTTGCCACGGACAATGTCCGGCTGCTCGCGCCGATCCCGGGCAAGTCGGCGGTCGGTATCGAGGTGCCCAACGCCGACCGGGAACTGGTCCGTCTCGCCGATGTGCTCAAGGCTCCCTCCACCCGGAAGGACCAGCACCCCTTGATCATCGGCCTCGGCAAGAACATCGAGGGCGAATTCGTCTCCGCCAATCTGGCGAAGATGCCGCATCTGCTGGTGGCCGGTTCCACCGGTTCCGGTAAGTCGAGTTTCGTGAACTCGATGCTGGTGTCGCTGCTGCAGCGCGCGACGCCGGAAGAGGTGCGGATGATCCTCATCGACCCCAAGATGGTGGAACTCACACCGTACGAAGGCATTCCGCACCTGATCACCCCCATCATCACCCAGCCGAAGAAGGCCGCCGCGGCGCTGGCCTGGCTGGTGGAGGAGATGGAGCAGCGCTATCAGGACATGCAGGCCAGCAAGGTCCGGCACATCGACGATTTCAACCGGAAGGTGAAGTCGGGGGAGATCACCACCCCGCTCGGCAGCGAGCGCGTCTACCGCCCGTACCCCTATATCCTCGCCATCGTCGACGAGCTGGCCGATCTGATGATGACCGCGCCACGCGATGTCGAGGACGCGATCGTGCGCATCACCCAGAAGGCCCGCGCCGCCGGTATCCATCTGGTGCTGGCCACCCAGCGGCCGTCGGTCGACGTGGTCACCGGCCTGATCAAGACCAATGTGCCGTCCCGGCTGGCCTTCGCCACCTCGTCGCTGACCGACTCCCGCGTCATCCTCGACCAGCCCGGCGCCGAGAAACTGATCGGCATGGGCGACGCTCTGTTCCTGCCGATGGGCGCCTCCAAACCGACCCGGTTGCAGGGCGCGTTCATCTCCGACGAGGAGATCCACGGCGTCGTCGAGTTCACCAAGAACCAGGCGCAGCCGGACTATCAGGAGGGTGTCACCTCCGCGAAGGCCAGCGAGCAGAAGGAGATCGACCCGGACATCGGCGACGATCTCGATCTGTTCGTGCAGGCGGTCGAGCTGGTGGTGAGCTCGCAATTCGGCTCCACCTCCATGTTGCAGCGCAAACTGCGGGTGGGTTTCGCCAAGGCGGGCCGCTTGATGGACCTCATGGAGACCCGCGGAGTGGTCGGCCCCAGCGAGGGTTCCAAGGCGCGCGACGTGCTGGTCAAACCCGACGAACTGGACGGGTTGCTGTACTCGATCCGCGGGGGCGGTCCCGTCTCGGCGGATTCGGACGCGGACCACTAGGGTCGCGGTGTCGGTTCAGCGCGCCGCGTAGGCGCTGAGGAAGGTGTCGGCTGCCGCGTCGGCGATCGTTTTCAGCTCGGTGACCGGCACTTTCCGGGTGCCCAGGCGCGAGCGCGCCTCGAGCGGGCCGGTCAGCAGGGCGAGGAACTGCTCCGCGGCCAGCACCGGATCGCAGGCCCGCAGCCGTCCGGCCACCACCAGCCGCGCGAACCGGTCGGCCAGCGCCTCGGCGATCCGGCGCGAGGTGCGGTCCTGCACTGTATCGGCGAGATCCGGGAAGGTGGCCAGCTGCGCGTAGGTCAGGGCACGCAGCGACCGCGCTCGTTCGCTGTTGCAGATCCGCAGCATCCGGTGTGCCGAATCACGTAGTGCTGCTTCCGGATTCGGTCCGTGCTCGGATATCCGACCGACCGCGTCCAGACATTCCGCGCTGATCACGTCGGCCACCGCCGCCACGGCCTCGCGCAACAGGGTCTCCTTGTCGGTGAGGTGGTTGTAGACGGTGGGTTTGGCGACACCCGCCTGGTCGGCGATGTCCTGGACGCAGGCCTGCGCATAGCCCCGGCGCGCGAACACCGTGAAGGCCGCGTCGAGGATGGCGCGGCGCTTGTCTATCCGGCCCCGGCCGGTCGCAGCTCCCGTCACCCTCGAATGGTATCGCGGGTCAACTTACTTGAACTTACCGGTTCACTCTTGCGGATGGACCGATCAGAGCATTATTTTGAACTGGCAAGTTCAATCAAGGAGGTCGGCATGATCTTTCACCAGCTACGATTCAAATTCCGGGACGAAACGACCGAGGAGCAGCAGGAGGCCGTGCTGGCCCGGTTGCGGCGCACGGCGGCGGTGGAATCCGTCAGTTTCGCCACGGTCGGCCGCCGCATCGGCGAGAGTACGGACGGCCTCACCCACGGCTACTACGTCGGCATCGCGGATCTGGCGGCGCTGGAGCGGTACATGTACGACCCGGTGCACCTCGAGGGCGATCCGCACATCGTCCCGCACTTCGACACGCTGGTCATCGGCCCGGATGTCACCGACGACCCGGACCCGGACCTGGCCACGAAGATCATGGAGATCAATCAGCGCAAGCTGGAGAAGTTTCCGGAGTGGGCGGAGCTGATGGCGAGCGTCCCGGAGGTCCGCATCGCCCTGTGAGGCGGCCCAACGGTGCCGGAGGCGAGCGGCGCAAACGGTGCCGGAGCAGCGATAGGAACGGTGCCGGAGCTCAGCCGGTGTAGGACCAGCCGGTGATCACGTCCGCCTCGATCCGGATCACCGGTCCCTGCGGGGTATTGCCTTGGTACTGGGCATATTTGGTGACCAGCCAGTCGATCGGCGCGGCGCGGCCGGCCGGGTCGGTCAGCACGCCGGCTCGGCCGTCGAGCCGCACCCACCACAGCTGTGTCCAGTCCTCGTCGTACTCGTCGGCGAGGATCGAGGCCCGTCCGGTGGCCGCGATGTTCCGCAGCCGCCGCAGATTCGTGGTGGTCTTCGGCTTGTGATCCACCGCGATCACCACCGCCGGCGGCTCGGACGGCGGCGACACCGCGAAGGTCACCGGCACCACATGCGGTGCGCCGTCGGCGCCGACCGTGGCCAGCCGGGCCACCCGCGCCGCACGGAACCGGCGCCACGCTTCGGATTCGTCCAGCCGCACCGGTTCACGGTACCGCCGCGATACCCGGATCTCAGTCGGCGAACGCGCCGAACACCGGCTGCCACTGGGCGAACCGCACCGCGTCGATCACGCCCGCCCGGGAGAACGGATCCTGGGCCAGCACCTTCTCCAGCGCCTCGGCATCGTCGGCGCGGAACAGCAGCAGCGCGCCCGAGCCGTCGGTGTACGGCCCGGTGCTGAGGACCACGCCCGCGTCGACCCGACCGGACAACCAGTCCCGGTGCGCCGGGCGATGCTCGTCGCGGCCCGCGGCGGTGGCGTCGGTATAGGTGTAGTGGACGGCGAAGATCGGCACGGGAACTCCTCGGTGCTGGTAGCGGAATCGGGAACGAGAGCTGCGCGGGCGCAACCGGATCAGAGCGTCAGCAGCATCCGGGTATTCCCCAGTGTGTTGGGCTTCACATAACTGAGGTCGAGGAATTCCGCGACGCCGGTGTCGTAGGACCGGCACATCTCCGCGAACACCTCCGCGGTCACCGGGGTGCCGTCGATCTCGGCGAAGCCGTGCCGGGTGAAGAAGTCCACCTCGAAGGTGAGGACGAACAACCGTTGCAGCTGCAATTCCCGCGCGGTGTCGACCAGTTGCCGCACCACGAGATGTCCGACCCCGCGACCCTGCGCGTCCGGGTGCACCGCGACCGTGCGCACCTCACCCAGGTCGGCCCACAGCACGTGCAATGCGCCACAACCGACCACCCGGTCGTCCAGTTCGGCAACCCAGAATTCCTGTACCGACTCGTACAGTGTGACCAGATTCTTCTCCAGCAGGATCCGGCCCGCGTACAGGTCGATCAGGCCCTTGATCGCCGGAATGTCGGAGGCACGGGCACGTCGGACGACCGGGCGTCGAGTATCAACGTCACCGATCGAATCGCTGTGCGGTACCCGTGTTGTCATGGGGTGCACAGTAGTCGGCGGGCTTACCGATAGTCTGGTGGAGTGCCGTACATCTCGCCCTGCCGCTCGACCCCTGCTGTCAGGGTGCGCGGCCGGGCCGGGCCTGGTCGGGGGTGCCGGTGACGGTGCAGAGCGACGATATGGATCGCGTCTGGCTGGACGAGGCCACCCGGGCGCGCGCGAACGTGGTGCCCGTGACCGGTGAACCCGTCCGGGCGGTCGAACCGGCGGCGGTCCCGCTGCTGAACATCGCCAACATTCTCACCGTGCTGCGGATCGCGATCGTGCCGCTGTTCCTGGTGGCCCTGTTCGCCGGGGGCGGGCACGCGCCGATGTGGCGGATCGTCGCAACCGTGTTGTTCGGGGTGGCGGCGATCACCGATCGAATCGACGGGCAACTGGCCCGCAAATACGGCTTGGTGACCGATTTCGGCAAACTCGCCGACCCGATCGCGGACAAGGCGCTGATCGGCTCCGCGCTGATCGGCCTGTCCCTGCTCGGCGACCTCTCCTGGTGGCTGACCATCGTGATCTGCGCGCGGGAGGTCGGCATCACGCTGCTGCGCCTGGCGGTGGTCCGGCGCGGGGTGATCCCGGCCGGTCGGGGCGGGAAGTTGAAGACGCTGGTCCAGTCACTGGCGATCGGCGTACTGCTGCTGCCGCTGGCCGGCGCCTGGGCCACCGCGGGCCTGGTCCTCATGCTGGTCGCGGTGGTGCTGACGGTCGTCACCGGCCTGGACTACGTCGTTCAGGCGATCCGGCTGTGGTCCGCGCCGGTCCGGCCGCGGTCCTGACCGGATCCGCGGAGTCCTCGTGTCGTCACCAGGAATCGGCGGTGGCTCCGCCGGCGGCCCGGACCCGCTGACCGCCGCGGCGCCGGCCGCCGAGCTGGTCCGGGCGTTGCGGGAAGCGGGGTCGACCGTGGCGACGGCCGAATCGCTCACCGCGGGCCTGCTGGCGGCCACGATCGCCGGGGTCCCGGGCGCCAGCAACGTCCTGCGCGGCGGGCTCGTCGTCTACGCCACGGATCTGAAACACACCCTGGCCGGTGTGACGCCGCAGACGCTCGCCACCGACGGTCCGGTCGCCCCGGCGACCGCCGAGCAACTCGCCGTCGGCGCGCGCAATCTCTGCGGCGCCGACTGGGGCGTGGGCCTCACCGGGGTCGCCGGGCCCGATCCGCAGGACGGTCACGCGGTCGGCACGGTCTATCTGGGATTCGCCGGGCCGGAGGGTACCGAGGTGATCCGGTTGAAACTGTCGGGCGACCGGTGGACCATCAGAATGGAAACGGTTCGTGCGGCTGTCACCGAGTTGATCCGCACGCTCGGTTCGCGCTCACCCGAAGACGTGTGAATCAGCACCGGATGCGCGGGAACCAAGCGGGCGGCATGTGACGTTGTCACAGCAGAAGCTCGGTCCGGCGACAGAGAACGTGAGGAGAGCGACATGACGCTGCTGCGAGAGGCCATCGGGGATAGTTTGCGGCGCGCTCGGGTCGCCCAGGGACGGACTCTGCGAGAGGTGTCGACCGCCGCGCGGGTCAGCCTCGGATATCTGTCGGAGGTGGAGCGCGGCCGCAAGGAGGCCTCCAGCGAACTGCTGGCCGCCATCTGCCAGGCGCTGGACCTGCCGCTGTCGGAGGTGTTGTCCGACGTCAGCGCCAGTATGGCCGGGGCCGATGCGATCGACCGGGAGGCGGCCGCCGTACCGGTACCCGCCACCGACGCGGTGCCCGCCGAAGCCGCCACCGCCGCCGTGGGACACCTGGCCGCCGACACCCGGATCGTCATCCCGGCCCCCAAGGCGGAGCGGCTGGTCCTGGTGCAGGCCAAGTGACAACCAGCCGAATGCGACGTGATCGGTATCGACAAACCTGGGCGTGATCGCAGGAAGCAGTTAGATTTCTCTGTAAGCGTCGGTGACGGTCGGGTTTCTCCGCATCGGGCCCCGCGTGGTGGAGGATAGGGACATATACGGGTGCGTGATGGTCGCGCACTACAGTCGCGCGGGAAACGTGCGGCGCGTCAGATGGAGGCGGGATCAACCGATGGCTAATCCGTTCGTCAAGGCCTGGAAGTACCTCATGGCCCTCTTCGATTCGAAGATCGAGGAGCACGCGGATCCGAAGGTCCAGATTCAGCAGGCGATCGAGGAAGCTCAGCGTCAGCATCAGCTCCTGTCGCAGCAGGCGGCCTCGGTGATCGGCAACCAGCGGCAGCTGGAGATGAAGCTGAACCGCCAGCTCGACGAGGTCGAGAAGCTCAACGCCAACGCGCGCCAGGCCGTGCTGCTCGCCGACCAGGCCACCACCGCCGGCGACAGCGACAAGGCGATCCAGTACACCAACGCCGCCGAGGCGTTCGCCGCGCAGCTGGTCACCGCCGAGCAGGCCGTGGAGGATCTGAAGGTTCTGCACGACCAGTCGCTGCAGGCCGCCGCGCAGGCGAAGAAGGCCGTCGAGCAGAACGCCATGCTGTTGCAGCAGAAGGTCGCCGAGCGCACCAAGCTGCTGTCCCAGCTGGAGCAGGCGAAGATGCAGGAGCAGGTCTCGGCCTCGCTGCAGCGGATGGACTCCACCCTGTCCGCGCCGGGCACCACCCCGAGCCTGGACGCCGTGCGCGAGAAGATCGAGCGCCGCTACGCCAACGCGCTCGGCGCCGCCGAACTGGCACAGAACACGGTGCAGGGCCGCATGATGGAGGTGCAGCAGGCCAGCGTGCAGATGGCCGGCCACTCCCGCCTCGAGCAGATCCGCGCCTCCATGCGCGGCGACCAGCTGCCGGCCGGCGGAACCGCTGCCCCGCAGCCCATCCCGAACCCGGCCGCCGCACAGCTCGACAAGGGCCAGGCCGCCCAGCAGTAAACAGCTTGCTCGGAAGGACCATGTGATGGGGAGGCCGCCGGATCGAGGCGCCCGCTCGCCCGCCCGCCCGGGCAGGTGGACCTTCGGCGCCGCGCCGCCTCCCCCCACTGCCGCGAACGATCCCGCCGATCGCACCGCGGACAGGCCCGCACAATCCGCGGGCCGCGCTGCGTCCGGGCCGTTCGCGGATCGCGGAGGTACCGATCCCGGCCGTGCTACCGGTCGTGCCCACGCCGAGCCCGGAACAAGCCGCACTGCCGGAGCGACGCCCAAGGGTCGTGACGACGTGTCCGACGGCCACATCGGAGCGCGCGGGCCGGTACCGCCGGGTGCGCGTGCCGAGGCGGGCGACCCGATGCGCGGTGGTGCGCATCCGACCCCGCCGCGCTCGGCCGGTGCGCGGACTCGGACGAATTCGGCAGGTGGACGGGCAGATTCGACGGGCCGGCGGCCGAATGTCGGTGGTCCGGCCGATAATGCCGGAATGGCTGGAGCGAGTGGTGCCCGCGCCGGAGCCGGACGCGGTGCGGCCCGAGGACAGACGATGCCGGGTGTGGTGCGAGAGTTGTTGTCGCAGTCGGGGATCGAGGTGGAACGGGTCGAACGGGCCCGGCAGGCGTCCGAAACGGTCCGCGAGGTCGGCGAGCAGGCATTGCACGCCGTGCGTAAATGGGCCGACCCGCGCGAGCGGGAACTCCGGCGCCGCCGCCGTTTCCGGCGCCGCACCCTGCGCCTCGGTGCGGCCTCCGGCATCACCGCCCTCGGCACCGCCGGACTGGTGATCCTCTCGGCCCCGGCCTGGGCCGTCGTGGTGGTCGCGGGTGGCGCCGCCGCACTGGTCACCGGCGCGGCCGTCAGCACCCGCCGCTATCTGGCGTTGAAGCGAAACCCGTTGCCGCAGGCCGCCTTCGTGCCCGCGAAACTACCGCCGGTCCGATCCGCCGCACGCGCACCCATCTCCCGCCTGATCCGGGCCGAACGAGCCCTGCACACCCTCGGCACCCAGATCGCCCGGCACGGCCGCCTGCCCGCCGACGATCTGACCGACACCCTGGAGACCGCCGGTTCCGGCGCCGCCGCCCTGCACGCGCTCGCCGCCGACGTCACCGCCATGGAACAGGCGATCGGCCTTGTCGGACAGTCATATTCGACCCCCGACCTGACCACGCGAGTAGCGGTCGTGGTGGCCCGCCTCGACTCCGGCGTCGACGAATACGAACTCCTGGTAGCCGCCGCCGGCCGAATCCTGGCCGCCCCCCACGACCCCGCGATCCCCGACCACCTCGGCTGGGCCCTCACCGACCTCCGCGACGCCGCCGACCGCCTCGACGGCTGGGCCCACGCCCTCGCCGAACTCGCCGACCGGAACCGCCCGCCGATCCGCTGAGCCGACCCCCGGCATCCGCTGCCGGGCGAACGTGCCCGTCCCCGCCACGGTCCACCGCCCGGTTGCGGGTACCCGCTAGCGGTTGGCGTCGTAGGCCGTCCGGGCGGCCGCGACCGAATCGCGGTGGCGCACAGCCCAGCCCTTGAGGGTTTGCAAGGTCTCGTGCAGTTCCAGAGCCATATCGGTGAGGGTGTACTCCACTCGCGGTGGGACGGTCGGGTACACGGTGCGGATCAGCAGGCCGTCGCGTTCGAGTTGCCGCAGCTTCAGGGTGAGCATCCGGCGGCTGATCCCGGTGAGCGCGCGTTCCAGTTCCGCGAACCGGACCGGGCGCTGTGCGGCCGCCGCGATGATGCCGATGCTCCACTTCCCGGACACGTGGTCGAGGACCTCCGAGACCGGGCACGCCTGCCCTGCCAGGACTGCTACATCGATGTGACCGGGTGACACGAAAGTGCCTCCTTCCGTTGCGAGGACGCCGACACCACCATGATCCCGACAGCACATCGCCGCCGCACCGGAGGAACCCATGACCACGCCGACCGATCCCGCCGACCGGCTCGCGATCATCGATACCGTCGTCGCCTACGCCACCGCCGTGGACACCCGCGACTGGGAATCGTTCGCGCGCTTGTACACCGACGACGCGGTGTGGGAGTACCGGGCCGGTGGGGAGCGCCGGATCGGTCCCGAGGCCATCGTCGCGCGCGTGCGCAGCGTCGAGAAGTTCGATGCCACACAGCATTACGTCACCAACCACGTGGTGGGTGTCGCCGGTGACGAGGCGACCCACACCTGTTACTACCAGGCCCGGCACCTCAGCGGGGACAGGCAGTTCGTCTCCGGCGGCCGGTACCGGGATCGGCTGCGCCGCAACGGTTCCGGGTGGCTCATCGCGGAGCGGGTCCTGATCGGCGTGTGGTCGGAGGGTGACGTCTCGATCATGTCGGCGCCGGCCGCCTCACCGGCCGGGGAGTGACTGTTCGGTGTCGTCGTTGTTCAGCCGGATCAGCAGCCCGGCGAGGACGGTGAGGTCGTCCTCGGACCATCCCGAGAGTCGTTCGCGCAGCGTGCGATGCCGGTCGGCGCGGCAGGCGGACAGGCGGCGGCGGCCGTCGGGGGTGAGGTCCAGCAGATGGGCGCGGCCGTCCTCCGGATCCGGTTGGCGGGTCACCAGGCCCAGTTGTTCGAGGGCGGCGAGCTGGCGGCCCGCGGTGGCCTTGCCGATGTGGAAGTAGGCGGCCAGATCGCTGGGCCGACTGGGGCCGATCGCGTCCAGGCGCACCAGGAACGCGTAGGCGGCGGCCTCCAGGCCCGGATGCACCTTCTCCGCGGCCTCCCGCGCGACCCGGCGGACGCGGCGCAGCGCCACCAGCAACTGCTGCTCGATCTCGTCCACCGTGTCGCTCATCGCGTCCACATCCCGTGTCGTCATGATGCGTGGCCCTCCGGCGTCGCCCGTCAGGACGAGGCGATCGTATCCGCCGCGAGCGGCGCGGTGGGGGCGGATGCCGCGTGGGCCGAGGAACGCAGCGGCACCTCCTTGATGAGCAGCACCGCGATCAGCGTGATCAGGGCCAGCGGCGCGTCGATCAGGAAGATGTCGGCGATGCCGTGCCCGTAGGCGGCCTCCACGACCGCCCGGATCGGGCCCGGTAGGTCGGCGAGCTTCGGCAGGGTGTGCGAGGAGGCGGTGGCATGCGTGCCGAGGGCGGCCAGGCCGTTGTCGACGTATCCGGAGATCCGGGTCGCGAGGATGGCGCCGAGCGCGGCGACGCCGACCGCGCCGCCGAGTGAGCGCATGACCGAGACCAGGGCGCTCGCCGCGCCCATATCCTGGATCCGCACCTGATTCTGCACGGCGAGCACCAGATTCTGCATGGTCATACCGACCCCGGCCCCGAGCAGCACCATGTACAGCGCGAGCAGCCAATAGGGGGTGTCGCTGCGCGCGGTGCCCAGCAGCCCGACGCCGGCCAGGGTGGCGAGGCTGCCCACCACCAGGATCGGCTTCCACCGGCCGGTGCCGGTGATGATCCGGCCGCCGACGATCGCCATCAGCGCCAGGCCCAGCACCATCGGCAGGGTCTCCAGCCCGGCCGTGGTCGGCGACGCGCCCCGGGCGAGCTGGAAGTACTGGCTCAGGAAGGTGGTGCCGAGGTACATCGCGATGCCGACCAGCAGCGAGGCGACGACGGCGAGGGCGACCGTGCGGCTGCGCAGCAGGCGTACCGGCAGCACCGGCTCGCTCGCCCTGGACTCGACCACCACGAGCGCCGCCGTGAGTACCAGTGTCCCGCCGACCATCACGACGGTCTGCCAGGACAGCCACGCGTACTTGTCACCCGCGAACGAGACCCAGACCAGCAGCAGCGAGGTCGCGGCGGTCACCAGCGCGGTGCCGAACCAGTCGATCGTCACCGGCCGCTTCACGGTCGGCAGATGCATGGTCCGTTGCAGGACGACCATCGCGACCGCGGCGACCGGGATGCCGATGAAGAAGCACCAGCGCCAGCCCAGCCAGGAGGTGTCCACGATGGCGCCGCCGACGAGCGGGCCCACCACGGTGCCCAGCGCGTACACGCCGCCGTTGTAGCCGGAGTAGCGGCCGCGTTCGCGCGGCGACACCATCACCGCGAGCACGGTCTGGGTCAGGGCGGAGATACCGCCCGCGCCGATGCCCTGGATCGCCCGCGCGGCGATCAATTGCCCGACGCCGACGGACAATCCGGCGATCAGCGAGCCCACCATGAAGATCACCAGGCTGAGCTGGACCAGCAGTTTCTTGTCGACGAGGTCGGACAGTTTGCCCCAGATCGGCGTGGTGATCGTCATCGCCAGCAGCGTCGAGGTGATCACCCAGCTGTAGGCGGTCTGCCCGGCGTGCAGGTCGGCGATGATGCGCGGCAACGCGTTCGCGACGATCGTGGAGGACAGGATGGCGACGAACATGCCGGTCAGCAGGCCGGTGAGGGTCTCCATGATCTGGCGATGAGTCATCGGCGGCTGTGCGGGTGTCGTCCCGCCCTGCTCGCGATCGGTTTCCGACAGCTGGGTCACCGTATCCTCGCTTTCCGGCAGTTAGTTGCTCAGAGCTACTATATCAATCTAGTTGTGTAAGGCAACTAAATGCCCCGGTGCCGCCGGATCCGCCGGACCGTGTGCTGTGATCGAGTCATGAACGCGAACAGCGACATTCCCCGGGTCGTCACCGCCACCCGGGAGATCGCCGCCCCGGCGGCTCGCATCTTCGAACTCATCGCCGACCCGGCGCGGCAGCCCGAGTGGGACGGCAACGACAACCTGGCCCACGCGGCCGCCGGGCAGCGGGTGCGCGCCGCGGGCGCGGTCTTCGAGACCAGCCTCACGCAGGGATCCGTCCGCGAGAATCACGTGGTCGAATTCGAGGAGACCCGCCGGATCGCCTGGCGCCCTTCGGAACCGGGGCAGCGGCCGCCCGGCCATCTGTGGCGCTGGGAACTCGACCCGCAGGACGCCGGCCGGACCCGCGTGACCCACACCTACGACTGGACCGAACTGACCGACGAGAACCGGTTCGCCACCGCGCGCGCGACCACCGCCGAACGTCTGCACGCCTCCCTGGACCGCCTCGCGGACCTCGCCGAACAGGGCTGAGCGCCGGGGTGATTCGCCCGGATCCGGCGGTGCGGCCGCGATACGCTCGCACGTAACCGTCCCGCCGTCCGGGTCCACCCGCGCAGAGAGAGTGTGTTCGTGAGCGTTATCCCCGCCCTGGTCGAGGCCCTGTCCACCGGCCGCCTCGACATCCTCGACCTCACCGCCCCGCTGAGCCCCGAGACCCCGGTGCTGCAACTGCCGGAGCCGTTCGCCAACACGATCCCGCTGGCGTTGGAGAAGGTCAGCGATTTCGACGCGGCCGGTCCGTTCTGGAGCTGGAACAACATCCACACCGGCGAGCACACCGGCACCCACCTGGACGCGCCGGTGCACTGGGCGTCCGGGCGCGAGGGGCTCAGCGTGGACCGGATTCCGCCCGCCCGGCTGATCGGCCCGGCGGTGGTCGCGGACTTCACCGCACAGGCCGCCGCGGATGCCGACTTCCTGCTGGAACCGGCCCATCTGGACGCCTGGGTGGCCGAACACGGTCCGTTGCCCGCGGGCTGCTGGCTGCTGTTCCGCACCGGCTGGGGCAGCCGTTCGGCGGATCCGGTCGCCTTCGCGAACGCCGACGGGAACGGCCCGCACACCCCCGGCGTGTCCGCGGCCGGGGCGCAGTGGCTGGCCGCCTCGCCGATCACCGGTTTCGGCGTGGAGACCGTCGGCATCGATGCGGGACAGGCCGGCGGCCTCGAACCGCCGTTCCCGGTCCACTACCACCTGCTCGGCGCGGACAAGTACGGCCTGACCCAGTTGCAGAACCTGGATCGGCTGCCGGTCACCGGTGCGGTGCTGGTGGTGGCCCCGCTGCCGATCGTGGGCGGCACCGGCAGCCCCGCGCGCGTCTACGCACTCGTCGAGCGGGACTGACTCGCGGGATCAGGGTTCTCCCTGATTTCCCCGTGCACGGACCCGGAATTCGGCCCGCGACCGGTGCTTTTCCGGAATCCGCATGCCACTGTGGAGAGGTCGGGTCGTACGAAAGGCGATCTGCGAAACCTTCGGGAGGAAGTGTCATGTTCTGGAAGATCCTCGGCATCGTCGCACTGGTGTGGGTGGCGATGATCGTGATCGGCGCGCTGATCAAGGCGCTGTTCCCGATCCTCATGATCAGCGCGATCGTGTTCGGCCTGTACCTGCTCTACAAGGCGGTCTCGGGCTCGAACAAGGCGCCGGTCGACAAGCTCTGAGCCTCCGTCGGGCCGTCCGGGCCGGGTCCGGGCGGCCTGTTCGCGCGTCTGCTCAGTGCCGACCCGCGACCCGCGTCACGGTCGCGCGCCAGCTCTCGAGCGGGGCGACCGCGAGCCCGACCACCTTGCCCGCGTCGTCGGCGCGGCGCAGCGCGATCGCGGCCGCGAACTCCGGATCCGCCGCGAACGCGGCCCGTTCCGCCGCGCTCATCGCCCCACCCTGGGCGATCAGCGTCCGCCGGCTGGCGGGGGAGAGGTCGTGCCCCGGATCCGCGGCGGCCAGATACCGTTTGGCCGGGATGTGCAGTTCGACCAGCCGCGCGACCCGCGGGCCCAGCAACTGCCGCACCGCCTCGGCACCGTGCCGCCCGTGCCCGGCGTCGTCGCCCGGGACCAGCCGATGCCCGATATCGTGCACCAGCCCCGCGACCTGCAACTGCTCGTCGCCGGGATGGGCACGGCGCAGCAGTTCGGCGCACTGCCGGTCGTGATCGAGCAGATCCACCGGATCACCGCTGCGATCGGGCATATCCCAGGCGTCGGCGCAGTCGGCCAGCAGCCCCAGCAAGGCGTCCACGGAACGCAGCGGCACAACGATCGGCACGGCCGGCAGCCTAGTCCGCGAGACGAATCTGTGACGTCCCGCCCGCAGCGGATCCGAGGACGGGTATCAATGACGGTATGCGCCATCCCGCCCGCCCGATCATGAATGCGCTGACCTTCCAGCCGCAGCGGCGGATCACGCTGACCCCCGCACGCTACGGCCTGCCCCACGAGGATCTGACCCTCACCACCGGCGACGGCGCGCGCCTGCACGCCTGGTTCGTCCGCGCGACCACCGATACCCCGATCGGCCACATCCTCTACGCCCACGGCAACGGCGGCAACATCGGCGACCGGTCGCCGATCCTGGCCCTGCTGTCCGCCGCCGGTTTCGACGTGCTGACCTTCGACTACCGCGGTTACGGCCGCAGCACCGGCAGCCCCGGCGAACACGGCCTGTACCGCGACGCCCGCGCGGCCCGCGCCGCCCTGCTCGCCTACCCGCACCTCGACCCGGAACGGGTTCTGTACCTGGGCAAGTCGCTCGGCGGCGCGGTGGCCGTCGAACTCGCCACCGAATTCCCGCCCGCCGCAATGATTCTCATGTCGACCTTCACGACACTGCGCGAGGCCGCCCGGTCGATTTATCCCTTCCTGCCGAAGTCGTTGATCCCCAACGCCTTCCCGAGCCTCCAGCGGATCCGCGACATCCACGTGCCGACCCTGGTGATGCACGGCGACGCCGACGAACTGCTGCCGATCCGGATGGGCCGGGCCCTGTACGAGGCCGCGCCCGGCCCGAAGCAGTGGCGCGCCTACCCCGGCGGCCACCACAACGACCTGGTCCTGGACCCGTCCTGGGCCCCGACCGTGGCGGACTGGGCCCGCGCCACCCTGACCCCCGCCGACCGGTCCGCCCCGGCCCGCACCGACCGCACGCGGTAAATCCCTTTCGCCGCAGCCCGAATGGCAGCGATACAGGTCTCGGGTACCGGATGTTGCGAGTTCGAGTCCGCCGGGGGAACGCACCGCCGCTTCGGGCGAGTAACCCGCCGCCGTCCGGGTAGCACGTCAGTGTGGCGCACACACCGCGTCGCGATGTGCAGGATCGATCGAAGGAGGTTCGACATGGCCGATCCGAAGAATCCTGGTCAGTTCGGCAACCGGAGCGATACCGCGGAGCAGGCCCGCCGCGGGGGCCGGGCCAGCACGGGAAGTTTCGGTGGGCCGAATTCCGCCGATCCCCGTGAGGCCGGCCGCAAGGGCGCGGCTGCCCAGCCCACCGAAGCCAAGGCACGCGGCGGGCAGCGCAGCCACGGCGGCCGCTGAGCCACCGGCCACGCGCTCCGCGTGGTGATTCGAAGGGGCGGGCGAATTATCGCCCGGCCCTTCGTCATGTCGTACCGGACCGCGCATCGGGAAACTTCCGGCGGCTGGAAGGTTGCGTGAGGGAGGCGCGGTCGCGGTGTAAGGGCCGGATAGGGTTGCGGCAGCGTTCGCACCGGCCGGGGTCGTGCCGGGTGGCGTAGTGTCCATAGGTCGGCTCGGCAGTGGAGAAGCACAACTGATGCATAGCGATATCCAGTCGCCGCCGCGCGGGTGGCGGCGAATCACGGTGCAGGGCTGGTTTGTGCTGGTGGTGGGGTTGATGGCGTTACTGGTCATCATCGGTACCGGGGTGGGTGCGGGGTTGCTCGCGCATACCGCGAAGGTGTCGGATCAGCTGGTGCAGCAGATCCAACCGGCGCGGACCGAGTCGTACCGGATGCAGGCGGCGCTGATCGATCAGGAGACCGGGGTGCGCGGTTACACGATGGTCGCCGACCGGCAGTTCCTGGAACCGTACGAGCAGGGCCGGCGGGACGAGGCCGCGGCGGCGGCGCGCCTGCGGCGGCTGCTGGCAGGCCGGTCGGAGCTGGTCACCGATCTGGATGTCGCGCAGTCCGCCGCGGCGGCCTGGCAGCGCGACTACGCCGAGCCGGTGGTCGCCGGCGTCACGCCGGGTACACCCCGTGGCCTGAACCGGGCCAACACCGATACCGGCAAGGTCGCGTTCGACCGGCTGCGCGCGACCTGGTCGGCCCTCGACGACGACCTCGCCGGGGCGGCCGCGCGCGGGCACAGCGAACTGTCGCGGGTGCGGATGGTGCGCGATGTGGTGCTGAGCGCGCTGGTGGGGGTGTTCCTGTTGGCCGGGCTGGCGCTGGTGATTCTGGTGCGGGTGCTGGTGACCCGGCCGATGTCGGGGCTGCAGGCCGCCTCGCGGCGCGTGGCCGACGGTGATTACGAGTACGAGATTCCCGTGCGCGGGCCCGCGGATCTGTCCGCGGTCGCGCAGGACGTGGAGAACATGCGGCGGCGGATCGTTGCGGCACTGGAGGATTCGCGGCGGCAGGGCGAGGAGCTGGCCCGTCAGGCCCGGGAGCTCGACGCCCGCACGATCGAATTGCAGCGGTCCAACAACGAACTCGAACAGTTCGCCTACGTCGCGTCCCACGATCTGCAGGAGCCGCTGCGCAAGGTCGCCTCGTTCTGCCAGATGCTGGAGAAACGCTACAGCGAGGTGATCGACGACCGCGGCCGCCAATACATCCACTACGCGGTCGACGGCGCCAAACGTATGCAGACCCTCATCAACGACCTGCTCGCGTTCTCCCGGGTCGGTCGCGTCCACGACGCCCGCGAGCCCGTCGCGTTGTCACCGGTGCTCGATGCGGCCGTGGGCAATCTCGCCGCCGCGATCGAGGAGTCCGGCGCCCGCATCGACCATCCCGCGGATCTGCCGCAGGTGATCGGGGATCGCGTACTGCTGGGCATGCTGTGGCAGAACCTGCTGGGCAACGCGATCAAATTCCACCGCCCCGATCTCGCCCCGGTGGTCACCGTCACCGCCGCCCGGATCTCCGCCGCGGAACCGGACCGGCCCGAGATGTGGCGATTCGAGGTCACCGACAACGGGATCGGCATCGCCCCCGAATTCGCGGAGAAGGTCTTCGTGATCTTCCAGCGCCTGCACACCCGCGACACCTATACGGGTACCGGTGTCGGACTTGCCCTGTGCCGCAAGATCGTCGAACAACACGGTGGCGAGATCCACGTCGACACCGGCTACACCGGCGACGGTACCCGTATCGTATTCACCCTGCCGGCCACGGAAATCGGCGAAACCGGCGATCCTGCCACCGATTCCGGCGAACCCGCCGCGGCCCCCGAAGGAGCAGTCCAGTGACCGATCCCGCCACCGCCATCACGATCCTGCTGGTGGAGGACGACCCCGCGGACGTACTCATCACCCGGGAAGCGTTCGAGGACAACAAGATCCAGAACCGATTATATGTGGCCCGGGACGGCGCCGAGGCGCTGGACTTCCTCTATCGGCGCGGCGCCCACATCACCGTTCCCACCCCGGACCTGATCCTGCTGGATCTGAACCTGCCCAAATACGACGGCCGGGAAGTGTTGCAGCGCATCAAATCCGATCCGGAACTCGCCTCGATCCCCATCGTGGTGCTCACCACCTCGGCGCTCGAGGAGGACATCCTCCGCTCGTATCAGCTGCGTGCCAACGCCTACGTCACCAAGCCCGTCGACCTGACCCAGTTCCTCGCCGCCGTCCGGCAGATCGACAATTTCTTCCTGCGCATCGTGCGCCTGCCACCGTCCCCGGTGGCCCACGTCAACCCCTGACGGGCCGGTGCCGAGCCCGAGCGTGGCGACACGCCGGGTACCGGCGACTCGCGACTATTCGGGAGTCGTGGCCTCGGTGAAATGCGCTGTGACGTGCGGCTTTCGGTAGAGCGGCAACCGCCCGCCACGGAAGTTCCGTGGCGGGCGGTCGGCCGGGTCTACCATGAGCAACGACTCTCGGGATGGCTCGAATGAGGGTCGTTATCCGGTCGGTGGCCTGCTGACGGGCCGCCGGCCGGGCTCATTTCCCCGGCCCATGGCGCTTACAGCCCGATCAGCGCGAGCAGCGTCGCCAGCAGCGTGCCGAGGAATCCGAGGATCATTGTCTTCACCCCCTCCCGCATTCGATGGAGATCTCACAGTGACATCGATGACGCTATGTCGCTGCAAATCAATAAAACAATAGTTACCCGCGCCGCGTCACAGAATTCTGGATATTTACTGACAAATTGCTGTACGCTCCTTTGGGTGGGGTGGAAACCAAACTGGACATTCAGGGAATTCGGACGGATCAGTCCGGTGGGTACGACACGCCGACCCGTTTCTGTAAAGCCATTTCACCTGCTCTGGAACAGTGCTGCATACAAGGGGTGGGCAGGTGCGGAGGCGGCAGCACGAGTAACCATCGGGGGCCGGTCCAAACGTCCCGTGCGAATATTTGCCACCTTCTTTTTCGGGCCACCGAATTTCCGTCCGACCGTTCGGTGGTGACCGTCTCCGCGTTCTCGTCCGCGAGCCGGGGAATGGTCGTCGAACGTTCACCGCGCGTTCTCGTACGGCGCGTCGGAGTCGGCGTCTGCCGCCGTTGCCGGCGAATTGTGCCGCCGGAGTCCGCGCCGCCGCCGCGGCGGCGGTCGTACGCCCGCGGGTCCGAATCCGAGCGGCGACGATCCCACTCGACCCGGGATGTGTCCGTGTCGGTGGTCACTGATTGAATGCCGGACATGTTCGAGGACCTGCCCGCGCCCCCGTTTCGCCCGGATCGCCCGTCGGCAACCGCGGAAGTGCCCGTACCCGAGGGCGATCCGGCCCAGGTGTTCGGCGCGCTGGGCGTGCCGCTGCCCGCTATGCGGGTGATCGGGAGAACCGTGGCGGGGCAGCCCATCTGGTCCGGCGAGGTGGAACCGGGCTATCCGGCCGCCGACCTGTGGACCGCCGCGCGCGACTGGTTCCCGGGGACCGGGTGGTGGCCGGTGCTCACCGAGCCGCGCACCTTCGACGGCCTGGAAGAGGCCGTGCGCACCGCCGGACCGGCGATCGGGCCCGGGGAATGGGACGGGGTGCGCTGGCTGGACCGCGCCTATACGGCCGCCACGCGGGACGGCGCCGACTTCCCGCGCTCACCCCGGCCGCTGACCAGTGACGACCTCGACCACGCCGGATTCGGCTGGGCCGATGCCTGGGCGGTCGTCGGCGACGAGTTCGCCGCCCTCACCCTGGTCCCCGCGCCGGCCCCCTGGCTGGTGCCGTACCTGCTGAACTGGTGGGGCGCGTGCAACTACGACCTCGGTGGGGCGGACCACGCGGCGATGCTGCACCGCTGGGCCGGGCACTGGCGGGCCGAACTGCTCGCCCTCGGGCTCGACACCATCACGCTGCGGGTGGACGCCCCGCCCCGCACCGACCCCGACGCGCTCACCGTCGCCCTGGAACATCATCTGTACTGCCCGGACTCGGTCTACCAAGGGGTGGAAACCCTGGACAACCTCAAACCGCAGACCGCGGCCCCGCTGTGGCAGTTGTGGTGGGACTGAGCGGCGATCCCTACTGTGCGGTGAACCCGGCGGACCGCGCGGTGATCCCGTCGGCGCCGCGGCCCGCGACCGGCACCGGTTCCGCCGGCGGACGTTGCGGGCCATCATGGGGGTGTGCGTGGTCTGTTCCGGTCGATATGGTTCGAGCCCGCCGCGCCGGATGTGCCGGCGCGGTCGTGGCGCGACCGGTTGCTGGTGCTGGTCCTCGTGGCGGTGGCGATCGTCGAAGGCACTGTGCGGCACAATGTTCCGTACCGGGCGATCTGGCTGCCGGTCGTCGTCGGCATGATGCTGACGCTGTTGTGGCGGCGTAGCCGGCCGCTGCCGATGATCACCCTCGCATTCGGCGGCTCGGCCGCGGCGACGGTACTGCTCGGCGGCGCGCAATCGAACATCGCTGTCGAGGGAGCGGTCCTGCTGCTGCCGTACGCGTTGTACCGGTGGGGGTCCGGGCGCGCGATCGTGCTGGGTTCGGTCGTGGTGGTGGCCGGCCCGGGGATCGGGATCGTCGCGGCGGATCTGCGCGGCGCCGACGCCGCCGCCGGATTGTTCGTGCTGGTCTCGACCGTGGCGCTGGGCGCGGCGTTCCGCTATCGGGCTCGGGCGAAGGTGCGTGAACTCGATCAGATCAAGCTGGTCGAGCGGGAACGGCTGGCCCGCGACCTGCACGACACCGTCGCACATCACGTGTCGGCGATCGCGATCCGCGCGCAGGCCGGGCTCGCGACCGCGGAGTCCACCTCCGGCGCCGCCGGCGACGCGCTGCGGCTGATCGAGACCGAGGCCGCGCGCACGCTGACGGAGATGCGCTCGATCGTGCGCGCGCTGCGCCGGGACCGGCCGGACGACGACGAAAACTGTTTTCCCACTCCGGGTCTCGCCGATCTGCAACGACTCGCCGGACTTGCCGGTAGCGGTCCCGCCGTGGCGGTCGAGATCGGCGACGGGATCGGCGATCTGCCCGCGACCGTCGGCACCGCGCTGTACCGCATGGCCCAGGAAGCGGTCACCAACGCGATGCGCCACGCGCGCAACGCGACTCGCGTCGAGGTGCGGATCGACGCCGACGAGACGGTGGTGCGACTGCGCGTCCGCGACGACGGTGATCCCGGCCGCGCGTTCGTGACCGGATCCCCCGGATACGGGCTGATCGGCATGGCCGAACGAGCCGTCCTGCTCGGCGGTACCTGTGAGGCCGGACCGGATCCGGGCCGCGGATGGACCGTGACCGCCGTACTGCCCCGCGAGGGGGCGGCGCGATGAACGCTCCCGCGCTGCGGGTGCTGGTCGCCGACGACCAGGAGATCGTCCGCACCGGACTGGCGATGATCCTCGACGCGCAGCCCGGTATCGAGGTGATCGGCGCGGCGGCGGACGGCGAACAGGCCGTCCGGCTCGCCCTGGAACGACGGCCCGACGTGTGCCTGTTCGATATTCGCATGCCCGGCCTGGACGGTATCGAGGCCACCCGCCGGCTCGCCGGTCCGGCGGTCGCGGATCCGCTTGCGGTGGTGGTGATCACCACCTTCGATCTCGACGAGTACGTCTACGCCGCGCTGCGGGCGGGGGCGCGCGGATTCCTGCTGAAGGAGGCCGGACCCGTGCTGCTCGCCCAGGCCGTGCACGCCGCCGCGCGCGGTGACGCGCTGATCGCCCCGAGTGTCACCGCACGCCTGCTGGCCGCCTTCGTCGGCTCCGAACCGGCTGCGGCCCAACACCGATCGGCCGGCACACTGACCGAACGGGAGGAGCACGTGCTGGCCGCTGTGGCCCGCGGCCGCACCAACAGCGAGATCGCCACGGAACTGCACATCAGCCTGAGCACCGTGAAGACCCACATCGCGAGCCTGATGGCCAAACTCGGCGTGCGCAATCGGGTCGAACTCGTCATCTGGGCCTACGAGACCGACCGGGTCCGGCGCTGAGCGACGCCGATCGGCCGAAAGTACCACCGCCGCATCGGCGTATCGGCCGATCGGGATCGGGCCGCTCGCCCGATGTGCGCACCGGCGCGGATCGCCACGATGGTGAGGAACCATCGAAGGAGGAAATCGTGTCGGAATCGACGAAAGCCCTCGGCAGCGCCCGCGACACCGCGATGACCGCGATCGTCCAGAACCGTTACGGCGCACCGGAACAGGTACTGGCCCCGGCCGAGATCGCCCGGCCCGTACCCGGCGACGACGAGGTCCTGGTGCGGATGCGGGCCACCAGCGTGAACACCCCGGATTGGCTTGCGGTGCAGGGTGTTCCCTATCTCCTGCGGCTGCAGTCCGGGCTGCGGCGCCCGGCGGCGCCGGTGCGCGGCAGCGATATCGCGGGCGTCGTCGCCGCGACGGGAAAGAATGTGACCGACCTCCGCATCGGCGACGAGGTGTTCGGTTCCCAATGGGGCACGAAATCGCGGCCCGGCACCTTCGCGGAATTCGCGCTCGCGTCGGCCGATCGGCTGATCGCCAAACCCGCCGAACTCACCTTCGAGGAGGCCGGCGCCGCGGTGATGTCGGGAATCACGGCGCTGCTCGCGGTGCGCGACGTGAGCCGGGCCGGGCCCGGGAAGCGGATCCTGATCAACGGCGCCTCCGGCGGCGTCGGCACATTCGCGATCCAGATCGCCAAGACCCTCGGCGCGCACGTCACCGGCGTGTGCAGCACCCGCAACGTCGAATTCGTGCGGTCGCTGGGCGCCGACGAGGTCGTCGACTACACCCGCGACGACTACACCCGCGGCGCACAGCGATACGACGCGATCCTGGACAACGTGCTGAACCACTCGCCCGCCGCGAACGCCGCCCTGCTGACGCCCACCGGAACGTTCATCCCCAACAGCATCGGGAATGCCGCCGGCCTCTTCGGCGGCCTGCCGAGAATCGGCCGGGCCCACCTGATGGGCCTCGGCTCGGCCGATGTCCGCAGCGTCACCTGCGTCCCCGATCGCGGCAACCTGCGCGATCTCGCCGCACTCCTGGCGTCCGGCGATGTCAAGGTGATCATCGAACGGACCTATCCGCTCGCCGAGGCCGCCGCCGCGATCACGCACATGCTCGGGCACCGGGCCAGGGGGCAGATCGCCGTCACCATCCGGCCCGGCGGCGATTCCGGCGGCGAGATCGACTGAGCGACAGCTTGTTTCAACGTACAACCGAAGTCCGCGGCGACCGTCGCAGTGGTGATCCTCTCAGCACTGTGACGCCGGTCGCACGATAGAATGTCCTCCACGGGTTCCGTGTTGCGCAGTGGAGGAGTCCGAGCGGATGGGTCTGCACGACCAGCGGATCAGCAGACGCAGTGTGCTGTGGGCGGCCGGGGCGGCGGTCGCGCTCACCACGGTCGCCCAGCCCACGCAGGCGGCGGCCATCACGCCGATCGCGTCGGCCGGGCCGGAGGAGCCCGTGAAGCGGGCGGAACTGGCCGAGCAGGCGATCGCCGAACGTCATGTCCGCACCCTCTGGGGTCGATCGTCGGCGCAACTCGGCACCCTCACCTGGCCCGCGGCCCTGCTCGACCAGTCGTTCCTGAAATGGTGTTACTGGTGGCAGGCCCATCTCCTCGACTGTGCGGTGGACGCCGCGCGCCGCGCACCCACCGGCGAGCGGATCCATCGGGTCACCGCCATGGCCAACGGCATCCGGACCCGCAACATCACCGGCTGGACCAACCGGTACTACGACGATATGGCCTGGCTGGCACTGGCCCTCGAACGCGCCGAACGGCTGCTCGGCCTGCGCTACACCGGTCCGCTCGCGGAGTTGCGGACCGCCCTGCTCGCCGGCTGGAATCCGGCCGTCGGTGCGGTGCCGTGGCGGCACGGCGACCATTTCTACAACACCCCCGCGATCGGCCCGACCGCCACCGCGCTGGCCCGCCTCGGTGAACTGCCCCGCGCCGAACAACTCGCCGATTTCCTGCACACCCGATTGCGCGACCCCGACACCGGCCTGACCCTCGACGGCGTCCGCGAACCCGAGAACCGCGTGGACCGGACCATCCACACCTACTGTCAGGGCGTGGCCATCGGCTTGGAAACCGAATTGGCCGTGCGCACGGGTGATCCGGCCCATCACGACCGCGCTGCCGACCTCGTCGCCGCCACCGAGGCCCACCTGACGAACGCCGGGGTGATCGCCGGCGCCTCGGCCGACGACTCCGGCCTGTTCATGGGCATTCTCGCCCGCTATCTGGCCGAAACGGCGCTGGCCCTGGGCAACACCACCGCCGCCCGCATCGTGCACGCCTCCGCCCGGGCCGCCTGGGACCACCGCGCCGAGGTGGACGGCCTGCCGCTGTTCGGGATGGACTGGTCCCGCCCGGTCCCCGCCCCGGACCACCCCCGCGCCTTCCCCGAGCTCACCCATGCCCCCGCCGCGGCCTCGTCGAATCTGAGCCGCGACCTGTCGGTCCAGCTCAGCGGCTGGATGCTGCTGGAAGTGGATCATCAGCTCACCGCCGCCGGACTCTGAGCCGCGACGGCCCCGGGTCAGAGGTCGATGACGAGCTTGCCGTGGACGTGCCGGTCGGCCTGGACGCGGGCCGCGTGGCGGATCTGCTCGACCGGGAAGCTCGCCGCGACCGGCACCCGGAGCCGGCCCGCCGCGACCAGGCGGGCGATCTCGGGCAGCGCGCCGGGCGCGGCATTCGCGCCGTTGGCCGCGGGCACGCCGTCGACCTGTGCGGCGACGGTGCAGATGCGGCCGTCCACGACGCCGAGTTCCCTTGCGGCGTATACGGTCTCGACCCCGTGCAGGTCGACGGCGGCGGTGACGCCGCCGGGGGCGAGGGCGGCGACCCGGTCGGCCAGGCCGTCGCCGTAGGCGACCGGTTCGGCGCCGAGCTCACGCAGGAAATCCGCCGAGGCCGCCGACCCCGTGCCGATCACCCGCGCTCCCGCGATCCGGGCCAGCTGGACGGCGAACACCCCGACCCCGCCCGCCGCGCCGCCGATCAGCACGGTGTCGTCCGGGCCGGGCTCGAGCACGGCGAGGGCGGCCGATGCCGTCCGGCCGGCGATCGCGAGGGTGGCGGCGGTGCGATCGTCGACGCCGTCGGGGGTGTGATGGACCTCGTTGGCCGCGACCTCCCCGGCCGCGTCGACCACCACGAAGTCGGCGACCGCTCGGGACAGGGCGCTCCCGAACACCCGGTCGCCGGGTGCGAAGCCGGTCACCCCGGCGCCGACCAGGTCGACCACGCCCGCGTAGTCGGTCCCGAATCCGGCCGGCAGGCTCAGGCCGAACCGCGCGGCGGTGTCCGCGTCGGCGGTCATGATCCAGTCCATCGGATTGAGACCGGCCGCGGTGACCCGCACCCGGACCTGTCCCGGACCGGCCTGCGGCGCGGGAATCTCCCGGATGTCCAGCACCTCGGGGCCGCCGAAGGATTCGAGCCGGACCGCCCTGCTGCTGTCCGCGGGCCGTCGATCGCGCTGTTCCTGCATGGACGCCTGTCTCCTCGGTCTGGGCACCTCGAAACGGACTATGCTCCGTTTACATGGACGACGGTAACACAAAACGGAGCATGATCCGTTTTGGCTGAGGTGGAGATGCGCGCGCCCCGTGCGGACGCGACCCGTAACCGCGATCAGTTGCTCGCGGTGGCGACCCGCGTATTCGCGTCGGCGGACGCCGAGCCGTCGATGCGGGCGATCGCCCGCGAGGCCGGGGTGGGCATCGCCACGCTCTACCGGCACTTTCCCACCCGCGAGTCGCTGGTCGACGCGGTCTACCGGGACCAGGTCGTGCGGCTGACCGCCGGCGCTCGCGAACTGCTCGGCGAACTGCCCCCGGCCGCGGCGATGCGGCGCTGGATGGACCTGTTCGGGGACTGGATCGCGACCAAGAACGGCATGCTCGACACGCTGCTCACGATGATCGAGGCGGGCGAGATCGCCCATGCGCGGACCCGGACCGAGCTGCTGGCGGCCATCACCACGATCCTCGACGCCGGCGCGGTCACCGGCGACCTCCGCTCCGACGTCACCGCCGACGACATCGCCTCCGCCCTCATCGGCCTCTTCACCGTGGCCCCCCGGCCCGAGCACGCCGCCAAGGCCGCCCGCCTGCTGAACCTCTTGATGGACGGCCTCCGGCCCGCCGCCTGAGCCCGAATCGTGCTCGCGGACCGAACAATTCGGGTCGATTCAGCGGTCGGCCGCGGAAAGGTGATCGAAGCCCGGCCGTTCGTGCGCGGACGGCAGTTCGGTGGCGATCCGGTGCGCGAAATCGCAGAAGGTGGCCGGCATCATGCGAGTGTCGTCGCGCCGGCGCACCACGTAGGTCGTGCAGGTCGGGCCACCGCGCAGCTCGACGACCCGGAATCGCGACACGGCCAGCCCGTGTCCCAGGGTGGCCGGTCCGGCGATCACGACCTTGTTCAATCCGGCCGACAGGGTGATTTCCGCATTGGTGGCGGCAGGGTCGCCGACGAATCGCGGTGCGGCGCCGTTGCGTTCGCCCGAGAGCTGCCAGTGCAACCGGGCCCGCCGGGAGATCCGCGGCGAATAGTTCACCAACGGCTGCTCGAGAAAGTCCGCGACATCGACGCTGTCCACATCCCAGAACGGATGGCCGTGCGGGGTCGCGATCACGCACGGCTCGTCGCCGACGATCGGTTGCCCGACGACCCGATCGAAATCCAGCGGTGAGCGCAGGAAGGCCACATCGACATCGCCCGCGAGCAGCGGTTGTTCGTATTCGGGGATGACGAGTTCCCGGCATCGAATCCGGACCTGCGGGAAGGCCGCGGTGAACGAGCTGATGACCGGGAAATGGATCGAATCGGGCAGCGGCCCGGCGACACCTATGCGCAATTCCGACAGATGTGGTGCGGCGCGGCGGGTATCGGCGACCGCGCTGTCCACCTCGCCCAGAATCCGTTGCGCGCGTTCGTAGAAGACCGATCCCGCCACCGTCAGCCGGGCCCCGTCCGGCTGCCGATCGAACAACTGCACACCGAGTTCCCGCTCCAGACCGCGGATCTGCTGGCTCAACGTCGGCTGGGACACGTACAACCGCGCCGCGGCCCCGGTGAAGCTCATACACTCGGCGACCGCTACGAAGTAGCGAAAGTGACGTAACTCCATGATTTTTCGATTCCCCTCGTGGCGATGTGCCCCGCTCGGCCCAGTATCCCCTACACCGGATTCCGGCGACAGTCGGCGTTTTCCGGGTCCGCGGTCGATCGGTTGTGCCTATACCGGCATAGGCACGCCGACTTCGACACCGCCGCGGATCGACCCGACACTGGTCGTGGTGCCGGGGCTGGGACAGGTCAGGAGCTGAAGATGTTGTCTATCAAAGGATTCGGTCCGGTCGGTCGGCGGCTGCGGGCGGGGTCCGCGCGCACCGCGCTGGTCGTGGCGGCGATCGTGGCGTTGAGTGCGCCGGGCGTGGCCGGGGCCGCGACGACCACGGTGACGCTGTCCGGGCGGGCATCGACCGCCTGCCCCGCGACGGTGACGGCGACCGTGACCGGCGTCGACCTCGCCGCGAACGGCGGCTCCCCGGGCGCGGTGTTGTTCGGGGACGGCACGACCACACTGGGCATCGTCCTCGCCACGGTGCAGACCACCACCCCGACCGGCGCGACCGTCGTCGCCGCGTTCGAATGGCATCCGGCCACGACCGGGACTCATGTCCTGACCGCCACCTACACCGGTGACGGCTCCGCCGACCACACCACCGTCGATGTCGGTACCGGCATCAACCTCGGCTCGGTGTGCCTGTAGCGGAGCGAGGGTCATGGCCGGTCTGCACCTCTGACCGTGGAAACGTCTCGTAGTA
Organism: Nocardia sp. BMG111209; assembly: GCF_000381925.1. NCBI lineage: Bacteria > Bacillati > Actinomycetota > Actinomycetes > Mycobacteriales > Nocardiaceae > Nocardia > Nocardia sp. BMG111209. The sequence goes on along the minus strand of NZ_KB907308.1, from coordinate 243,791 downwards.
CGGCCGGCCGCACCGCGCCGGCGGTACATCTCGCGAAGGATCACGCGAACCAGGTCGACATCGGCGGAGATGTTCACGGTGGGGTGAACATCTCCTGGCGGGAGGCACCGCGGCCGCCACGGGAGCCGGTCATCACCAATCTGCCGGGCGGGCCACGCGTCCTCGTGGGCCGGGACCGGGAGCTCCGGGAGATTCTCGACGTGACCGGGCCGCCGCGGCGGGTGCCGATCTGCGCGATCGACGGTATGCCGGGGGTCGGGAAGACCGCCTTGGCGGTCCGCGCAGCGCATGCGCTGGCCGAGCGGTTTCCCGACGGGCAGTACTTCATCGATCTGCACGGTCACACCCCGGGCCGGCGGCCGGCGGATCCGGCGGAGGTACTGGCGGAGATGCTGGCCGCGCTGGGGGTGGACGCTGCCGATATTCCGCCGACCCCGACCGGCCGCCGCAGCCTGTGGCGGAATCTGTTGTCCGGGACCAGAACCCTGCTGGTGCTGGACGACGCGGCGAACCGCGGTCAGGTGGAACCGTTGCTGCCGAGCGGGGACGGCTGCCTGACCGTGGTCACCAGCCGCCGCCGGCTGTTGCTGCCGGATATGTGGCCGATATCCCTGGCCGTCCTCGGGCCGCAAGCCGCCGAGGCGCTGTTCTGTACCGTCGCCGGTCGTGATCCGGACGGTATCCGCGAGATCGTCGCGCGCACCGCCGGATTGTGCGGATATCTGCCGCTGGCAGTCGGATTGGTGGCCGGCCGGGTGGCCCACCATCCGCACTGGACGGTCGAGGATCTCGAAGATCTGGCCGCGGAACTCGCGGCGGAAACGGATCGGCTGTCCGTGGTGGACAGCCCCGACGAACCGGCCGTGCGGGCCGCCTTCGATCTCTCGTACCGGGATCTACCGCCCGAGCGGCGACTGTTGTTCTGCCGCTCGGGACTTCACCCCGGCCCCGATCTGGAACCGGACGCGGTCGCCGCGCTGGCCGGAGTGGACCGGCGGACAGCGCGGCGTGAACTCGATGCCCTCTACACCGATCACCTGCTCCAGGAGACCGGTCGCGGCCGGTACCGGCTGCACGATCTGCTCCGCGGGTACGCGCGCACACTCGCCGAATCGAATGCCAACGCCGACAACGTGATTGCCGTCGACCGGCTGCTGGATCACTATCAGCGGACCGCCGCCGACGCCGATCGGTGGTTGTCCGGCCGGACTCGTCCCACCGGGACGCCGGTGACCGGTGGCGACACCGTATTCGCCGACGATGCGGCGGCGCTGCGGTGGCTGCGCCGCGAACGCGCGAATCTGCTCGCCTGTCTGGAGTATTGCGCCACAACGGATTCCGCTCGCACGGTCGCACTCACCGAGCATCTGGCCGAACTGCTGATACTCGACGGACCGTGGCAGCAGGCCCGCTCCCTGCACGAGCGCGCGGCCGAGGCGGCCGTTCGGCTCGGCGACGAGGTCGGCGCGGCCCACGCTCGGACGAATCTCGGCCGGGTACACAACCTGCTCGGCGACCACCTCCCGGCGCGCGATGCGTTCCGGATGGCGCTCGCGGTCTTCCGGCGGCGCGGCGATCGGCTGCACGAGGCCGCCGTGCACAGCGATCTGGGATTGATGAGCGAGAACGTCGGCGACTATGCGGCAGCGGCGGATTCGCAGCAGTGTGCCCGCGCCCGCTACCGGGAACTGGGCAATCGGTTGGGTGAGGCCCACACTGTGCGGCGGCTCGGTGGCGTCCATCAGGCGGCCGGGGAGTACCGCCGGGCCGCGGACCTGCTGGCCGAGGCCGGGGAGATCTACCGGGAGATCGGTGATCGGCTCGGCGAGGCCCATACGCTCGCCGCGCTCGGCACGCTGCGCCAGTCGACCGGAGACCACCGCGATGCGATCGACCTGCTCCGGCAAGCGGCGAACAGCTACCGGACCCTGGAAAACCCACTCGGCGAGGCGAATACGCTGCGCGATCTGGGTCTGCTGCTCCACATCGAGGGCCGCCGCGACGATGCCACAGCGTTGCACCAGCAGGCCGCGGATATTTACCGCCGACTCGGTAACCGCCTCGCCGAGGCCGACGCGCTCACCGCATACGGGATGGCGCAGTGGCGAACCGGTGACTTCGTCGAGGCGGTTCACCGGCATCAGCACGCGTCGGCGATCTTCCGGGAATCCGGAAATCGGCTGGGCGAGGCCGAAACTCTGCTCAACCTCGGTCTGGTCTACGAGAGCATCGGACAGCACGACCGGGCCGGCGAGCTGCATCAGCGGGCACTGACGATATTCGAGGAGATCGGCAACCGGCTCGGTGTGGCCGATGCGCTCGGCAACCTCGGCGCCGTGCGAATGACGCAGGGGCACAATGGGGTAGCCGAACAGCTGCATCGGCAGGCGCTCGAGATCTTCCGGGAGCTCGGCAGCCGGTTGGGCGAGGCGAAAGCCCTGACCGGCCTCGGCCTGGTGTGTGAGGGCGACGAGGATTTCGGCACACGGGCCGCGCGACTGCACCGGGACGCCCTGGACCTCTTCCGGGAACTCGGCCATCGCCGCGGCGAGGCCGAAACCCTCGCCGCGCTGGCCCGCGTGCACCGCAACGCCGGGAATTACGACGACGCGACCGAACTGCTGACGCAGGCGCGGGATCTGTACCGCCGGATCGGCAATCGAGTCGGCGACGTCGAAACGCTCAACGGGATCGGCTGGCTGCTGCTCGAGGCGGGCCGGCGATCCGAAGCACTGCGGACGTTCACCGATGCGCTCGCGGCGGCCGACCACATCCACCACCGACTCGAACGGGCGCACGCGCTCGAAGGATCCGCTCGCTGCCGGACCATCGGCGGCGATCGCACCACCGCGGCCCGCCACTTGGCGGAGGCCGTCACCATCTACCGCGGCCTCGGCTCACCCGAAGCCGACCGCGCCGCACGGTATCTCGCCAGGAGCAGTAATCCATGACCGACGTATCGTCGCCACCGCAGCCGGATCATGAACTCGTGCAACGGCTTCGTGCCGGTGATCTCGACGGACTGCGCGACCTCCACACCGAATACGCCCCCGCACTGCACGCTTACTGCGTGAGCCGGCTCGGCGAATACGACGAAGCCGACGACGTGGTGCACCATACGATGCTGACCGCGTGGTCCCGGATGGTTCACCTCCGTGAGCCCGAGGCGTTGCGCGCCTGGCTGTTCGCGATCGCCCGCAACGAATGCCGTCGCCGGCTCGGCACCGGAACCGGTGCTGATTCCCTGCCGAACAACCTCGCCCGCACCGAGAGTGACGAACCGGGGCGCCAAATATCCGGTGCGGGGGAGGCTGGGTGACCGGCGATGCCCGGCCGCACGAGGCGGGAACCATCGCATCGGTCCGACAAGCACTGGACCATCTCGCACCGGATGAGCGGGACGCACTGGAACTCGTTCACCAGCATCGACTTTCGATCGCCGAAGTCGCTGACGTATTCCGTATCCCCGAGGGCCGGGCAGGGCGACTGCTGATGCGCGCTCAGGAGAATCTCGTGGCCGGTGCCTCCGCCGTGATGATCGCAGGGGAGGGCACCGGCGAATGCGCCGACCTGGCCGGTGTGGTCGACACGGCCGATGATGAGTTCACCGTTCTCACCCGGCGCGTGAACCGGCACGTCCGTCAGTGCTCGGTCTGTGCGGCCGGTGAGGCCCGCCGTGTGCGTCCGGCCGAGCTGATCGCCGTTGTCCCCCTGCTCATTCCGGCCGGACGGGCGCGTGCGGACGACGCGGTCCGCTTGGTCGCCGAGACCCGTCCGGCCGGTGGGCCGTCCCCCGAATCGGAGCGTGCCGGGCCCTACGACCGATTCGGATTTCCCCGCCCACCGGACCGCCGCAGGCGCTTGCGCATCGCCTTCGTGGTCTTCGCCGCCGCCGCGCTGCTCGCGACCGCCGCCGTCGCGGCCTCCGCACTCGCGCTGTCGGGTCACGCTCCGCAGACACCACCTGCCGCGGTCGAACCCGCCGCTCCCACCCCGGGTCTCGCGCCGACACCGACCCGACCGCCGACATCCGGCGCGGTCCCACCGCCGACTTCCCGTGTGGCTGCACCGCCCGCCTCGGGTGTCGGGGCACCGCCGCCACCCTCGGTGATGCCGGGCGCTCCGCAGCCGAATCAGTCCCCAGGGGAACAGGATTCACCACCGGTGCCGAATCCGGCACCGCCCGCGGCCGGTCCGCAACCGGTACCGGAACCCCCTGCCGCTCCGCCGAATCCGCAGCCCGTTCCGAATCCGCAGCCCGCCCCGAATCCACCTGCGCCCGTCCCGAATCAGCCGCAACCCGCACCCGTCCCGAATCAGCCGCCGCCCGCGCCGGGCCCGAATCAGCCGCCGCCGGGACCGAACCCGAATCAGCCGCCACCGGCGAAGAATCTGAATCAACCGCCGCCGGGACCGGATCCGCAACCCCCGGCGCACCAGCCCGACCGGAAACAATCTCCGCCCCAACCGAATCCGCAACCCCCGGTACACCAGCCCGACCGGAAACAACCTCCGCCCCAACCGGATCCGCAACCCGAACCGAATCGTCCCGCACCTCAGCCGAACCCGAACCCGAACCCGAACCCCGCGCCGAATCCGCAACCGGCGACCCCGCAGTCCTGCACCGTGGACCAGTATTGGGATCCCGTCACCAAGACCTGCAAATTGGCGCCCGGATAGCGGGCGGCCGTCCATCGGTCGCGGCGCCGACGGCAGGATCGAACCGGGCCCGACAGAGCCGCACCGACTACCTCACCCGTTCAGATACGCCAGGACCGCCAGCACCCGCCGGTGTCCACTATCCGTCGGTGGGAGGCCGAGTTTCAGGAAGATGTTGCCGATGTGCTTGCTCACCGCGCGCTCGGTGACGAAGAGGGTCGCGGCGATGGTGGTGTTGTCGTGGCCCTCGGCCATCAGCTTCAGGACCTCACGTTCCCGGGGAGTGAGCGAATCCACGGGGGAGTCGCGGCGGCGAGTGAGCAACTCGCTCACCACCTCCGGATCCAGGGCGGTGCCGCCGGCCGCGACTCGGCCCAGGGCGTCGAGGAATTCGTCGACGCGGCCGATCCGGTCCTTGAGCAGATAGCCGATACCGCCGGTCCCGTCGCCGAGAAGCTCTGCGGCATAGGACTGTTCGACATACTGGGACAACACCAGGATCGGCAGGCCGGGCAGCTGCCGCCGGGCGTCCAGCGCGGCGCGCAGGCCCTCGTCCCGGAAGCCGGGCGGCATCCGCACGTCGAGTACCGCCACGTCGGGACGATGCGCGAGCAGGGCGGGCAGGATCTCCGGGCCGGTGCCGGCGACCGCCGCCACCTCGTGCCCGGCCGAGGTCAGCAACAGGACCAGGCCCTCGCGCAACAGGGCATTGTCCTCGGCGATCACCACACGCACGGCAACTCCGCTTCGATACAGGTCGGTCCCCCTACGGGGCTGGTCAGCGTGAACGTCCCGTCGAGGGCCGCGACGCGGCGGCGAATCCCCAGCAGGCCCGAGCCGGTCTCACCCGCGTCGGGGAGATGGGCCCCGCCGTCGCCCTCGTCGCGGACCAGTACCCGCACGCCGGTACGGGTACGGGTCAGGCGGACCTCGGCGCGTTCGCCGCCACTGTATTTGGCCGCGTTCGTGAGTGCCTCGGCCACAACGTAATACGCTGCCGCCTCCACGGCCGCCGGGGCCCGGGGCGGATCGTCGAGTTCGTCGGCGTCCACGGTGACCGTCAGCCCGCTACCGGCCGCGAGGGCCCGGACCGCGCCGGACAGGCCGCGGTCGGTGAGGATCGGCGGATGGATGCCGCGCACGACGTGCCGCAGTTCCACCAGCGCCTGCTCGGCCTGGGACTGCGCGTCGTCGAGGAGGGTGCGCGCGGCCTGCGGATCGGTGTCGAATGCGCGGCGCGCCAAGCCGATTCGCATCGACAGGGCCACCAGCCGCGCCTGGGTGCCGTCGTGCAGATCCCGTTCGATCCGGCGCAACTCGGCCCCGTGCGCGGCGACGGCCCCGGCCCGTGTGGCAGTGAGCTCCTGAACCCGTTCGGCCAGAAGCGCTTTCGGCGGCGGCCGCAGCAGTGCCACCGACCAGCGGGTGTCCAGCTCGGCGAGCCGATCGATCAGGGGGAGTACCAGCGCGGTCCGGCCCAGCAGCCCGCACCACACCCCGTCGACCACGAGGCCGATCGGCCAGAGCGGGACGGCGGCCAGGCCGAGAAAACCGTAGAGGTAGTGGGCGAGCAGCCAGCGCAGATCGCCGTAGGTGCACGGATCGCGGCGGATCGCGCGCAGGCTGTCGCGCAGTGGCGGGTCGATCGGCAGATACGCCTCGGGCAGGGCCCGGCCGGTGCGGGCCTGCACCCAGCGGCGTTTGGTGCCGGCGATCCGGCGGATCAGCAGCACCGTCTCCGGCAGGAGCCCGAGGCCGACGACGGTGACGGCTCCCACGACGGTCAGCAGCAGTACCGTCACGAACAGCACGCATCCGAACGCCAGCGCCAGGGCCCGGACCAGATACGCCGAGGCCCGCGCTGCTTGCCGGACGGTTGCTCGCATGATGTCACCTTAAATCGCCGGTCGGCCGCGCGCGGTCGTGCCGAATCCACTGCGGGGGTGTAGCCGGCTACACCCCCGGTCCGGGTTCGCACCCCCTCGTGGCGGCGCGGCCGCGACGGCATCGTCGAAGACACCATGCGGCATCCGCTCCGGGATGGCGCCGACCACGAGGAATTCCCGCCATGCGCAACACTGCCGACATCATCGAGACAGCCCCGGCCGCCCCGACGGCGCGGTCCGGCGTCCGCACGATCGGGCTGCGGATCCTGTTCGGCGCCGGGGTCGCCGCCTGCCTCGGATCCGGATTCGTACTCCCGGACCCGTATCAGCACATCGCCACCTATGCCGGGACGGCGGTATCGCTGGTGACCGGTCCGCTGGTGATGCGCGAGGAACCGCTGCGCTCCTGGCTGGCGGCCCGCCCGACGCTGTGGTTCCTGTTCCTGTTCAACCTGGTTGTCGCCGTGTGCGCCGGAATCTTCCTGCACGGTCCGGAAGGCATCGCCGCGGCCGCCGGCATGGGCGTCGTCTCGCTCGGCGCGGGCATCGGACTGCTGCGGTCGCGACCGGCCGCCGTCCCCGCGCAGTGATCCGGTCGCGATCGGGTGAGGTTTCGGCCGCCTACACCATCCGATCGGTGAGCCGATGCGGTGCGTGCCGCAGCACGGTATCGATGACCCGCCAGCGGAACCCGGGCAGCGCTGCACGGGCCGGTTCGCGTTCGATGGCCGTGACCATGGCGGAAACTCCCTGGTCCAGCGAGGCGGTGAGCGCACGGCTCGCACCCGCCGCGGCGGACAGCTCGGTGGCGATATAACCGGGTACCAGGGTCGTGACGGCGATCGCGCTGCCGCGCAGTTCGGTGGCCAGCGCCTCGCCCAGGGCGGAGACGGCCGCCTTGCTGGCGGAGTAGGCGGCGGCCTTGCCCGGCAGTCCGCGATCGGCGCTGATGCTGGATACCAGCACGAGATGTCCGTACGTCTGCCGCCGGAAGATCGACAGCGCCGCCTCGGCCTGCGACAGGGTGCCCAGCACATTCGTGCGGGCGGTGTCCAGATTGACCTGCGACCGGCCGGTGCCGATGGCCGCGCCCTTGCCGATCCCGGCGTTGGCGATCACCCGGTCCAGCCCGCCGTGGGCCGCGGCGGCGGCCTCGAAGGTCGTGCCCACCGCCGCGTCGTCGGTGACGTCGAGCGGGTGGACGGTGACCGTGATCGCCGGATTCGCGGCCAGCAGTTCGGCGCGCAGGGCGTCCAGCAGGTCGGCGCGCCGGGCGCACAGGGCCAGGTCGCGGCCGCCGGCGGCGTATCGGCGCGCCAGCTCCGCGCCGAGGCCGGAACTGGCGCCGGTGATCAGGATCCGTTTCCGGGGCGGGTGGGGGGTACGTGTCATATCGCCGTCGTCTCCGGTCGAAGAAGGAACTGACTCTCGGGTAACAACGGACCCTATCGGCGCCACCGGATCCGGACAAGCCGCCTTGTGTATGCGCGGATACACACCGAGTGTCGTTCCGGTGGCAGAACTTCCGGCCCGCCGCACGCAGTATTGGTGACGTACCGGACGCCGGCCGCACGGGCCGGCGAAAAGACTTGGAGGACAACATGACCGATGTGTTCCGCCGGATCGGGATCACCCTGGCCGCCCTCACCGTGATCGGTGGCGCGGGGGCCGGGATCGCCGGTGCCGCAACGCCGGACGCCGCCATGCCGGCCAAGACCGTCGTGCAGCTCGGTGAGCACACCTGGTTCGATCCCTTCTGCGAATGGCGCGAGGGGTTCGACTGGCACTACTACAACTACTGCGACAGCAACTTCTGGCACGGCAGCCACTTCCGCGACTGGGAGTGGTTCGATCGCCACAACCACGGCTACGACTACAACTGGCGTCGCTGACCCAACCTCGTCCCGCCTCGGCACCCCGGCAGCATCCGCTGCCGGGGTGCGGGCGTTTCCGGGGACGCGTGCCCGCCCGGGCCCCGGGCTGGGTAGGGTTCAACGGTGTCGAAAGTGGGCGTGCTCACCTGGGCCGCCGCCATCATCCTGCCGGCGGCGGGACTGTGGCTGCTGCTGTCGCATCCGAAACTCGACGCCCACTACGAACACCATCCGCAGCATTTCTGGCTGGTGCTGGCCGCGGCGGTGCTGGCGATGCTGCTGGGTGTGGTCCTGTTCCGCGCCGCGCGCACCCGCCACGATGTACGGCTGATCCTCGTCTCGCTGATGTTCCAGTTCGCGGCCGGTTTCCTGGGATTGCACGCGATCGCGACGCCGGGTGTCATCCTCGCGATGCCCAACGCCGGCTTCGTCTACGCGGTACCGGTCGGGCTGACCCTCGGCGGATTCGCGGCCCTGGCCTCCGCGATCGAGTACGGGCCCGCCGCGGCGGCCCGGCTCAACAACATGATGTGGCTGTTGTCGGCGCTGCCGGCGGTGGCGCTCGTGGTGTGGGCGGCCTTCTCGCTCACCGGATTACCGCCGTTCGACGGGATGCCCAGTCCCACCGAGACTTCCGGTCCGCTGGTGGTCCTGGCGTATGTGGGCTCACTGTCCTATGTGGGCGCGGCGATCGCCTACGCCCGGCAATTCCTCCGCCGCCGCGGCCTGTTGCTGCTGAGCGTGCTCACCGCGTTCGTCCTGCTGATCGAGGCGCTGCTGGCGGTCGGCTACGGACGTAGCTGGCAGGCGTCCTGGTGGGAATGGCATGTGCTGATGGTGCTGGCCTTCGCGCTGATCGCGCTGAGCAGCCACACCCAGTTCCGGCGCGAGGGCTCGTCGCTGGGCCTGTTCGACAGCGTCACGCTGAACCAGACGATGGCCGTCCTGGAGCGCGACTACACCCGGGCCCTGGCCGAACTCGTGGAGGTGCTGCGCCAGCGGCAGGCCGCCGGGCTGCCGATCGATCAGCCGCTCGGCTCGCTCGGGGTCGATCTGTCGAAACGGTTCGGGCTCACCGAACGTCAGCTCGCCGTGCTGACCCAGAACGCCAGGCTGTACCGGCAGCTCGACGAGCTGTTCCGCTCCTACATGTCCCCGCAGGTGGCGACCGCGCTGCTGGCGAATCCGGCGGAGGCCGACCTGGGCGGCCGGATCGCCGAGGTCAGCGTGCTGATGGCGGATCTGAGCGGGTTCACCCCGTTCGCCGAGCGCACCGACCCGGCGCTGGTTGTGCAGATGCTGAACACCTACTACGGCGCCATCGTGCCGGTCATCCTCGGCGAGGGCGGCGTGGTGGTGCAGTTCGTCGGTGATGCGGTGATGGCGGTGTTCAATGCGCCTGCGCCGCAACCGGATCACGCGTTGCGGGCCGCCCGCGCCGGGCTGGCGCTGCAACGGTCCGTCGCGCACATCGCGGCGGGCCGGCCGGACTGGCCCCGATTCCGGGTGGGCATCAACACCGGGCCCGCGCTGGTCGGCAATATCGGTGCGGCACAGATGCGTAACTACACCGCGATCGGCGACACCACCAATACCGCGGCCCGGCTGGAGGGCGTGGCCCAGCCCGGCGACGTGGTGATCGGCCCGCTCACCCGGGACCAGCTCGGGCCGTACGCGATCGTGCAACCGCTGCACGCGATCTCGGTGAAGGGCCGGCGAGAACCGGTGACCTGCTTCGTTCTCCGGGGCCTGCGATGACCACCGAATTCGCCCTGCTGCGCAGCCTGGAGCCGGAGGAGCGCCGCCAGGTGCTGGCCTCCTGTGTGCCGCGGCGCTTCAAACGACGCGAAATCCTGTGCCACGAGGGCGATCCCGGCGACACGCTGCATCTGGTCCGGTCCGGGCTGTTGCTGATCCGGGTGGCGACCCCGCTCGGCTACACCGCCACCCTGACCATGATCGGCCCCGGTGATTCGTTCGGGGAACTCGCACTGCTCAGCGACGACGCGCGGCGGACGGCGACCGTGGAGGCGGCCGAGAACGCCGAAACCCTCACCCTGAGCCGGGCGCAACTCGCGGTGCTGCGCGAGGCGCATCCGACCATCGATCGGATGATCACCGCAACCCTGGTGGAACAGGTGCGGCGACTGTCGGCGAATGTGCTGGAGGCACTGTATCTTCCGGTCGAGGCGCGGGTGGTGCGCCGGCTGGCCAATCTCGCGCGGGTCTACGGCGGGCCCGCCCCGGTCGCCGAGATCCGGCTCACCCAGGACGATCTCGCGTCGATGGCGGGCACCACCCGGGTCACCGCCAACCGGGTGCTGCGCGATCTGGAGCAGCGCGGCATCCTGGTCCTGCGGCGCGGCCGGATCATCGTCACCGATCGCGCCGGACTGGTCGCCGCCGCCGGCGCCACCTCCTGACCCGGCTTGCCGGGCAGGGAAATTCGGTCGCGCGGCCGCACGCACGGTGGCTACATTGACGGCCATGGCAGAGTTGCACGGGCAGGTCGACGATCGATTCGCGCCGGTGGCGCAGGCGTTGTCGGCAGCGCTGGACGCCGTCGACGTGGGCGCCTCGGCCGCGGTGTATCTCGACGGTGAGCCCGTGGCCGACCTGTGGGGTGGCTACGCCGACGCCGCGCGCACCGTCGCGTGGGACCGGGACACCATCGTCAACGTCTTCTCCACGACCAAGCCGATGGTCGCCCTGTGCGCGTTGATCCTCGCCGATCGCGGCGAACTCGATCTGGACGCGCCGGTCGCCCGGTACTGGCCGGAGTTCGCCGCCGCCGGGAAACACGATGTGCTGGTGCGACATCTGCTGGGACATACTGCGGGACTTCAGGATTGGGATACGCCGGTCAGCGTCGCCGACCTGTGCGACGGTCCGGCGGTGACCGCGCGGCTGGCGGCGCAGGCGCCGCGGTGGGAGCCCGGCGCGGCGGGCGGCTACCACTCGCTCACCTTCGGATTCCTGGTGGGCGAGGTGATCGCGCGGGTCAGCGGCCGCAGCGTCGGCACCTTCTTCGCGGAGGAGGTCGCCGGGCCGCTCGGCGCCGATTTCCACATCGGCCTCGCACCCGAACACGACCACCGCGTCGCCGCGCTGATCGCCGCGCCGGGCGGGGACAAGCCGGAGGGGTTCGCGGTCGGCGCGTCCGACGCCAATACGCCGCAGTGGCGGCGCGCGGAGATTCCCGCGGTCAACGGGCACGGCAACGCGCGCTCGGTCGCCGCGGTGCAATCGGTCCTCGCGTCCGGGGGAGTGGGCGGCAACGGCGTGCGCCTGCTGTCCCCGGCCGGTTGTGAGCGGGTACTCGAGGAACAGTTCCGCGGGACCGACCGCGTCCTGCAGTCCCCGATCACCTGGGGCCTGGGGTATCGGCTCGAGAACCGGACCTGCTCGTGGGGCGGCTGGGGTGGTTCGCTGGTGCTCAACGACCTCGATCGCCGCCTGACCGTGGCCTATGTGATGAACCAGGTCCTGTGGGAGGACGACTACCTCCGCGGCCTGTCCATCGTGATGGCCGCCTACGAGGCGCTGGACGCCTGAGCGCCGGCGGCCCGCACCGATGCGGCGGGCCGCCCGCTCGGCCTCAGACCGGGACGAGTTCGCTCGTGCAGAACGCGCAGCGCTTCGCCTCGACCGGGACCGAACTGAGGCATTCCGGGCAATCGCGCTTCGGTGTGATCGCCTCGGTCTTCGGGCTGAAGCGCGAGGTCAGCGCGTTGACCGGGAGTACCACGAGGTAATAGACGAACAGGGCCACCAGGACGAACGTGACGATCGCGGTGAGAAACGCGCCGACCGGGAACTCCACCTTCCCGACCTTGAATCCCTGATCACTGAAATCTCCGGTCGCGCCGACCGCCAGACCGACCAGCGGGGTCAGGAACGCGCGCACGAAACCGTTGACGACGGAGGTGAATGCCGCACCCACCACGATGCCGACCGCCAGATCCACGACGTTGCCGCGCAGCAGGAACGTCCGAAAGCCCTTCATATCTCTCCTTCAGCCTTGCTCTGTCCCCGGCAAGCCTAGGTGGGGACCGGCGTTCGCACCTCCGGGAACCGCATTCGGGGTCAGGACGGCCAGCAGGTCCGCGGCGCTGTCCGACAGCAGTCGCGCGTGGTCGGCGTGCTCGTCGGCCATCCAGCGCTGACCGGCGTGCCGGAAGATCGCCATGCCCGCATCGGTGGCCAGCCGCGCGGCCCGGGGATCGTGACCGCGCCGCGCCAGGGCGGCGACCAGCGCCTCCGACAACGAGGCGACCTTGATCAGTTCCCGCTCGTGCAGCGGCGGATTCGCGGCGATCACCGCGGACCGTTCCCGCAGGAATTCGCGGGGCCGGATCACCTCGGGGGCGGTGGCGAAGGCGGCCATCAGCATGGCCAGCGGATCCGCTCCCGCCGGCGCGGCCTCGATCGCGGCCACGAAGCGCTCCTGGAGTTCCTCCCCGCCGCCGAAGAGCACCTCGCGCTTGTCCGGGAACCAGCGATAGAAGGACCGCTCGGTGAGATTCGCGCGCTTGGCGATCTGGGCGACCGTCGTGCGGTCGTAGCCCTGTTCGGTGAACAGATCCAGCGCCGCCCGCTCGAGGCGACCGCGCGTATTGCCTTCCCATCGTGCCATGGGTTCAGTGTAGTGACAGCAGATGCTGTCGTCAGCTAGCCTGGTGACGACAGCATCTGCTGTCACTAACCGATGGAGGCAGCATGCGCACCCTTCGCTTTCACGAGTACGGCTCCCCGCTCGAGGTCGTGCGGCTCGACGACGCGGAGATCCCGGAGCCCGGCCCGGGTCGCGTCCGGATCGTCGTCGAGGCGTGCGGGCTGAATCCCGCGGACTGGGCGCTGTGCACCGGCCTGTTCGCCGGTGATCTGCCGCGCGGCATCGGCCTCGAGGTATCCGGCATCGTCGACGCGATCGGCCCCGGCGTCACCGGTGTCGAGATCGGGGACGCGGTGCTGGGTCCGGCCCCCTTCCGGGGACCGACGGCCGGCGCCTCCGACCGCGCCGTGCTGGAGCGCTGGTTCCCGCGGCCGCCCGGCCTCGAACCCGTTGCGGCCGCGGCACTTCCGATGGCGGTCGAAACGGCGCACCACGCCCTGGCCGGTCTCGGCGTCCCCGCGCGTGCGGACGGCAGTACCGTGCTCGTGCACGGCGCGGGCACCACCGTCGGATATGCCGCCGTGCAGATGGTGCTCCGGCGTGGCGCCCGGGTCGTCGCGACCGCGGGCAAGACCTACACCGACGCGTTGCGCGCGATGGGCGCCCTGGTCACCGAGTACGGCGACGGGATGGCCGAACGGGTCCGCGAGCTGGCGGGCGGAGATGTCGACCTCGCCCTCGACACCGCACCGCCCGGTACCGCCCTGCCCGAGGTGGTGCGCACGGTCGCCGAACCCCGGAACGTGTTGACCATCACCGATTTCGCCGCGGCCCGCGAGTTGGGTGTCCGCCTCCAATTCGACGAGAACGCGCCGCAGGACGGCAACCACGTACTGGGCGAGTACGCCCGCCTGGCGGCCGCGGGCGAATTCGAGGTCCCGATCGCCCGGGTGTTCCCGCTGGCGGACTGGCGCGCGGCCGCCGAACTCGGCCTGTCCGGTCATGCCCGCGGCAAGCTGGTTCTGCGACTGGCGTGAGCCGCCGTGGCCGCCCCGGCCGATAGGCTGACGGCACGCCGGATCGTCACCCGCCGCGATCCGCCGAGGGGACGGGATACCGAAAAGTATGACCACGAAACGGGTTTGGCTGATCCGGCACGGTGAGAGCGAGGGGAATATCGGCCTCCCCACGAAGAACGGCACCACCCCGCTCACCGGCATCGGCCACGAACAGGCCCGCCGGGTGGCCGCGGCCTTCGACACCGCGCCGAGCCTGATCGTCGTCTCACCCATGCGACGTGCGCAGCAGACCGCCCAGCCGACCGCCGACCGGTATCCCGGCAGTCCCCGGCAAGAGTGGCCGGTACAGGAATTCCACCATCTGCCCGGCTTCGCGGATCAAGTGGTCACCGCGGACTTCCTCGCCCCGCACCTGCACGCCTACTGGGAACGCGCCGACCCGCAGGAACGGCACCCCGGCAAGGAGTCGTTCACCGACCTCCTCGACCGGGCCGAAGAACTGCTGAAACGCCTTGCCGCCCAACCGAACGGCCTGATCGCGGTCTTCAGCCACGGCACCTTCCTGCGCGCCGTGCTGTACGTCGTGCAGGCCCGTCACGAACGCACCCCGGACGGCATGCGCGCGTTCCACGCCTATCACGAGGCGAATCCGCTGCCGAACGGCGTCATCGTCGAACTCGGCTATCCGGGTCCGAACATCCTGCGCACCGAGGTATCCCACCTGGGGTGAGTGGGAACGTCCGGCGTGGCCGGAAACGCCCGGTGTCAGCGGGTGGCCTGTGTAGCGATGCCGAGATCACGAAAACTGGCTACCGGGGCCCGATCACGCTCCGCCTGCCCAGATCGCCTGTGCCGACCGCGGTTTCCGGATCGTCACCGAACTCCGTTCGCGATCGTCACCGAACTCCCTTCGTGCGGGTATCGTTTCACCGCTGCCGCTGCCGCTGCCGCTGCCGCTGCCGCTGCCGCTGCCGCTGCCGCTGCCGCTGCCGCCGCTCAGCTGCCAGTGCGCCGACCGGCCCACTGCCGCCCGCCGGGTCGAGCCGCACCACCTCGTGACCGGCGGTGACGAAGAGTGTCAGCCGCGCGCAGCGGCAGCGTGCCGATGAGCGAGATGTGCTGAGGCTGCACGTAATTCGGAGGGCCGACGATCTCGAAATCCGCGTCGAATCTGCCGATGTCGGCGGCCAGCGCGATCCAGGACCAGGAACCGGCGATCAGCCGGCAGCGATCGGCGCCCAGGGATTCGACGATGCCGTCGGGGACGAATGGGGACACCGCGGCGGCGGGGAGATGCAGAATCACCTCGCCACGGCAGGGCCAGTCGGGTGTGTCCGAGCCGCGGAACCTGCCGGTGACGAACGCCGCGACGTCCTCGCCCGGCACGTCGCGTGGGGTGAAGCGAGGACCGTTCGGTGTGCGGAGGCCGATCCGATCGGCGCGGAAGATTCGCCAATCGCCGCGGTCCAGATCCCAGCCGATCAGATACCAGCGGCCGCCGCGGGTCACGAGGTGGTGCGGCTCGACCCGGCGTGCGGCGGCGGGCCGATCGGCGCCCGCGAGCTGGTTGGTGTGCGCGGGTCGGTCAATGCCATTGGGCTGGTTGGTCTTCGAGGTCTGGTCGGTATCCATGGGTCGGTCGATGTCCGTGGGCTGGTTGGTGTCTGCGGGTCGAGCGGTGTCTGCGAGTTGGTTGGTGTGCGCGGGTCGGTCAATGTCCTTGGGCCGGTTGGTGTTCGAGGTCTGGTTGGTGTCCGTGGGTCGGTCGATGTCCGCGGGCTGGTCGATGTCCGCGGGCTGGTTGGTGTTTGCGGGCTGGTTGGTGTTTGCGGGTCGAGCGGTGTCTGTGAGCCGGTCGGTGTCCGCGGGCCGGTCGTAGTCGAAGCGCAGAACCTCGCGGGCGTGCACGGCGGCGGCGACCGCCACGAGCACCTCCGGATCGGACGGCGGCGCCGCCGGATCGCCGACGACGGTGATCCGCATCGTGTCCACCCGGTGCCGCAGGCGCGCGGGCATCACCCGACGGATCGTGTGCAGCGCGCGCACCGCGCCTTCCTCGATCCCGGCGCCGGCAGTGCCCGCGATGCGCAGGGCGACGGTGACCGCGACGGCCTGATCGTCGTCGAACAGCAGCGGCGGCAGGTCGGCGCCCGCGCCGAGCCGATACCCCCCGTCCGGACCCTTGACGGCGGCGATCGGGTAGCCGAGCTCCCGGAGCCGGTCGATGTCCCGGCGGACGGTGCGCGGACTGACCGCCAGACGCTCGGCCAGCAGCATCCCGGGCCAGTCCCGGCGGGCCTGCAGCAGCGACAGCAGCGCCAGTAGTCGGGCGGAGGTCTTCGGCATATTTCCGATTCTGCCCGAGGTAGCGGACACATCCTGGCCGCTACCTCCGCGATCGTGGCCGTATCAGACTGCAGTCGAACTCAGGAGTGCACATGTCCGTCACGACCACCACCCATCTGAACTTCCGCGGTGAGGCCCGCGCGGCCCTGGAGTTCTACCGATCCGTCTTCGGCGGCGAACTCGCCGTCGTCACCTACGCCGACGCCGGGAACGTCGCAGCGGAATCCGAAGCCGGACAGGTGATGTGGGGCCAGGTGCAGGCCGGCGGGTTCCGGGTCATGGCGTACGACGTGCCCGGGTGGATGGGTCACGAACGAGGCGAGAATTCGTTCTTCGTCTCCGTGCGCGGTGAGACCGTCGAGGAGGTCGCGGGCATCTGGGACGGGCTGGCGGACGCGGCGACGATCGTCGTTCCGCTCGGCCCCGCGGCGTGGGCCGCGACGTACGGAATGCTGCGGGACCGGTTCGGCATCGTCTGGGTCGTCGACGTCCTGAGCCGCGGCTGATCGGAACTTCCGGCCGCCGTGCGAAAACCGTTCACGGCGGCCGGGATTCGCGGTCTCACCGCAATTGCGCGAAAGTGCCTGCGGCGGTGAAGGCGTCGGCGATCGGTGCGATGAGCGCCACGAGACGGCGGGCACCCGTGGCGCCGATCGGCGCCCAGAGATCGGCACAGTGCTCATCGGTCTCGACCTCGATCCGTTCGCGGGCCGCGATCCCCGCGTCGGTCGGGGTGCCGTCCGGGTGCAGCCAGCCGCGTGCCGCCAATTCCGCTGTGGCTGCGGCCCATTCCGCGTCGTTCCAATCGCGGGTCGCGCGCAGGACGGCGGCCGGGAGCCGGCCGGTCGCGGCATGCAGGACGTTGCACGCGCACGGCCCGAGGCGATTGTCCGCGAGCACGACGAGGTGCGCGTCGCCGCGCCATTCGCGCAACACCGTGATCTGCTGCCACAGCGCGACCAGCGGATCCGCGGGCAGGGTGACCGCCGCGTTCGCGGCGGCCAGCGGTTTACCCGCGTAGTCGGCGGCCGCGACGACCGGGTCGATCAGTGCCCGTGCCGCGGCGATGTGCTCGGCCGTGAGCGACACACCGACGCGGCGCATCGCGCGACCCACGGCGGTGAAGCGGGCCGCCTGCCATTGTGTGGGGGTGGCCGCATCCCACGCTCCGGCCACGGTCCGCACGACCCGCGGGCTGAAGTTGTAGAAGGTCGCGAGGACGACCTGCCACGGGACGGCACCCAGCGGGGCCGCGCGGAAGCCGAAATACCGTGGGGCGCGGTCGGTTACGCCGAACCCCGCGGCTTCCTCCGCGATCTCGGGAATCAGATATACGAACAGGTGGGCCGCGGTGACGGCGAGGGCGGCCTCGCGCACCGCGTCGAGATCCAGCTCCGGACGGGTGGTGTCGGGTAGGGCGATATGCGGCATCGTGCTCGGGTCTCCTGAGGAAGCGTCGATGTGATCGATGATAGGCAAGATAATCGATTATCTAGAGGTCTGTCTATGATGACCACATGGCACAGGCAGTCGGCTCGCGGGCGCCGTCGGAGAAGCAGATGCTGTCGGAGCAGATCTACGCCCGGTTACGGGAGGCGATCATGCGCGGCGACCACGCCCCCGGTACGGCCCTCAAACCGCAGGACCTGTCCCGCGAATTCGGGGTCAGCCTGGCGGTCGTGCGGGAGGCGCTGGTCCGGCTCGTCGGCGACGGCCTGGCCGATCGGCTGCACAACCGGGGATTCGCGGTGCCGGACTTCTCCGATTCGCGCTGGCAGCAGATCGCCGAGGCCCGCCGCACGATCGAGCCCGTCGTGCTGCGGATGTCGGTCGAACGCGGCGACCTCGACTGGGAGGGCCGGGTGCGGGCCGCCCATCACCGGCTCGCCCGCACCCCGCCGTATGCCGGGGAGGGCCGGTACTACAGCGAGGAATGGTCCGAGGCGCATCGGATCTTCCATCGGACGCTGCTGGACGGCTGCGGCAATCCGGTGCTGATGGAGACCTTCGACCGGATGTGGACGGCCGCCGAATTGGCCCGGCGCTGGTCGAGTTACCGCAATCCGGACCGGGACGCGATCGGCGAGCACCGCCGGCTGGAGGAGACGGCGCTGGCCCGGGACGCGGATGCCGCCGTCGAGGCGCTGACCCGCCACCTCACACTGACCGCGGCCGGACTCGCGGATCGGTAACGCCGCGAGGCGGATTCGGGACCGCGGGCCGTAGGCGGCCCTCAGGAACGGCGGATGTCGCGACCGGCCTGGATCGTGATGTTGCGGTCGCCGGTCACGGTCGCGGTCTGGGTGACCGTCGTGGTCGCGTTCGCGCGGGCCAGCAGCGGGGTCAGTTCCTCGGTCAGCAGCCGCCGGAGTTCCACGGCCAGTTCGGGATTCGAGGCGATCAGGCGACGCAGCCGGACGCGCCACTCGCCGGTCAGCGCCTCGCGGGTGGCCTCGTCGCCGGCGGCCTCGACGACCTCGTCGTGCAGGCGATCCAGGTCGGTGCCGACCTGTTCGGCCGACTCGGGATGATGGCGATGCCACCAGCCGGTCACGACATCCTTGGCGCCGGACCACATATCGGTGGCCATCAATTTCACCAGCGCCGTACCCGCTTCCACCACAACAGGATCCACGATTGCACCCCCGCGCTCGACGCGTTCCGACCGCGTCATCCTATCCGGCGGAGCGCGACGCGCGGAGCGGTGTCCCGGTCGATGGTGTGGCGGGACGTGTGCGGCGTTTGCTACCCGTTTTCCACGATGTCGACAATTCACCGGCGGGATCGTTACGAGGGCGTGTCCGACAATCGGTGTGTGAGCGGTCACGGAAATCTGCTGCGGCGGGTGTGCGGCGTTTCGGTGTGGTCGGCCGGGGTAGACGGGGAAAAGGGACAGTGCGAGTCCCTCCCATTCGAGCAGGAATTGGAAGGAGCACTATGAGCGCCATCGACAAGGCGAAGAACAAGGTCGAGGAATTGGCCGGTAAGGCCAAGGAGAAGTCCGGTCAGGTGACCGGCGATCGGCGCCAGGAGAACGAAGGCAAAGCCGATCAGGCGAAGTCGAATCTGAAGGACGCGGGCGAGAAGGTCAAGGATGCGTTCCGCGACTGATTCACCGTGCCGGAACGCCGGGGTGCCCGTTGGTACCCCGGCGTTCGGCTTCTCCGCACTTTGCCGGTGAGCAGGCCCGATCATGACCGTGTTCGTCGGTGCCCGGGGTGGCAGTACGCCGATCGGCGCGGCATATTCTACGCGCCGGATGTCGCACAGCGGCCGTGGCCGGAATTCTGTGCACGATCGTTTTCCACCGTCGGCCGCAACGCGAGTTCGACGCCGTCCGCCAACCGATTTCCGGAGATTTGCGGGCCGCCGTCGAACCGCGGCACGGCAGCTGGTGGACCCAGGAGGTACGGGCCGTCCGGGCGGCGTCAGTCGGTTCCGGCCGCTGATTGCGGTTCGCAGCGGCGAGCCAGTTCGGCGGTGCGTGTGCGGTATTCGGCCGCGCTGATCCGGCCGCTCAGCCGCGCGGCGAGCAAGATGTTCGCCGCCCGGAGCGCGGGCCAGATCTGCGCGGGATCGGCCCATTCCAGGGTGGGCTGATCCGCGACGGCGGGAGTGGCGGCGATCGGCGGTGGCGGGTCGGTGACGGCCGGCGCGGGTGAACGTGACCGTTTCGGCTTCACCCGCGAGCCGGTGCTGTTGCCGGAGAGGAGCCAGCAGGTCGTCGTCAGTATCGCCGTGCAAGCGATCGACACGAAGATGTCCAGAACCATCGGCGTCTCCTTCCGCGCGCTGTAGACGGCATACCCGTGGACGCCGATTCCATCCCAGCCGTGGCGGGAGACCGCCGGGGCGATATGAGCGATATCCGTGATTCGGGTAGTCCGCTACCCGTGTGCCGACCGGGCCCGACCGTTTCGATCGAAGGTGCAATCATCGAGCACGGTGGCGCAGTCGTCGCCGATCCCGCGGAGGACACGATGGCTGGTTACGCGGCCTGCAGTTTCGCCATGGCCGACACCGGCGGCGGCGAGCACCACGCCGAAACCGATTCCGCTGCCGCACAATTCGATTCGACCCGGCGCGGTCGGGGGCCCGGCGGACGGTGCCCGCTGGCCCGGTCCGGCCGCCGGACATCGGATGGGGCGGACCATGTTCCGCCGCCGGACCGGCGGCGCGCGGAACGCCCCTCGGAACCGAGTCTCGAACCACTGGCCGAACCCGCCCTCGGCATCGGGGTGGTGATGCTGCTCGTCGTACTCGTCTGCGCGCCGCGGATACCGGCCTGGGCCGACGACTACGGCATCGTCCTGGTGTACCTGGCGCTGTTCATCCACCTGGCGCTGGCCGTCGGCGCGCTGCGCTGGGGGCTGCGGATCCGGCGCGAGCACCGGATCGTGCCGAAGGCCCCGCGCTCCGGCGCGGCGGCCCCGGAGAGCGACGCCGAGCCGGAACGCCGTGATTCGAGTATCGAATGACCCATACCGGGCGGCGGCCGCCGGATTATGATGCGGTGATGGGGATCACGAGGCGCGGTCGCGCGAATATCCGGATGCGGACGGCGCTGGTGTGCGGCGCGCTCGCCCTCGCGTCGTGCGCCGTCTCGGCCGAACCCGCGAAGACCGGCGCGAATCCCGTTGCCGCGAACCCGGTCACGCTGCCGGACCTGCTGTCCGCGCCGGTGCCGGGCCTGTGCCGCCACGATCCGGGGACGCTGGTCGACGGGAAGCTGCCGGTATCGGACCCCGGCACGGGATTCGTGACCGTCGCCACGAAGACCTGGGGCGGTACGGATTACGAGGTCGCGTTCGGCGACGTCACGGGCGACGGCGTCGACGACGGGGTGCTGGTGACCGATTGCAGCGCGGGCGGTGTCGCCTGGCCCGCGACCGTACAGGTCTACACGGCGGGCCCGAAACGACTGGGCGGCGTGGATCTCGGCGACGTGACCCACGGCCGCGAGGTGGTCACCGGTCTCGAGATCTCCGGTGGCGCCGTGCGGATCCACTGGCTGACCAACGGCCCGACCGAGCCCGCCTGCTGCCCGACGGTGAAGATGGCCGCCGAGCTGACCTGGAACGGCGATTCGACGGTGCTGTCCAACGTGCGGCACGAGGACTGAACACCGCTCACTGGATCGGGTTGTGCCAGATCAGTTCCGCCAGCTGGTCCCGGTCGGTCGCGTCCAATTTGGTGCAGGCCCGGTAGATGTGGCCCTCCACCGTGCGGATGGAGACGCCGAGGCGTTCGGCGATATCGCGATTGGAGCGGCCGCGGGCGACGTGCGCGCTGATCTCCCGCTCCCGCGCGGTCAGCGGCAGCGGGCGTGAGGTGGCCATCAGCGCCGGGGTCGCGGCGCCGTCGCAGCGGGAGGCCAGCCGCAGGGCCCGCGCGGACGCCTGGGCGCTGTGGCGGCGCTGCCCGGCCCGGTCGTGCAGCGGAATCGCCTGCGCGGCAGCGTCGGCCGCCGACAACAGCAGCCCGACCTGTTCGAATTCGACACTGACGGCATCCAGGGCCTCGGTATCGGATTCGGCGATCGCGGCGGCGTGCCGCGCGTACATCGTCACCACCGGCCCCTGCACCCGCCCGGCCAGGGTCGCCAGCCGCGCCGCGTGGGTGCGGTCACCGAAGCGGGTGGCATGGTGCAGCGCCTCGGCCTCGAGCGCGTATTGCCCGGCGCCACCGGCGATCGCGGCGGCCTTGCGGGCGAATTCGACGGCGGCGTGGCGGCCGGCGGTGGCCGCGGCCAGCCAGGCGCGAGCGATCAGCCGCTGCGGTTCGTGCAGGGCCAGATGCGGTCCGGAATGTTCGTCGGCGGCGGCGAGCACCCGCTCGGCCGACGACACGTCACCGAGCGCCGCGTAGGCCCGCACCAGCAACAGCCGCGCGGGCAGCTGCCACGGCAGCGAGGTTTCGGCGTGCAGTGCGGCCAGCGCCTGTTCGAAGGTGGTGACCGCCTCCCGGAACCGGCCGCGATGGGTGGCCACCACCCCGACCGCGATCTTCGCGATGGCCCAACCGAGAAATTGTGCGGTGGAGGAGAATTCGCTGTACTCGGTGGCGCGCTGCTCGGCGCGGTCGAGTTCGCCGACGGTGGTCAGCGCCAGCACGTCGCAGTAGCGCACCATCACCCGGATCATGCCGTCGGTGGGCTGCTTCTCGGTGCGGCTGCGGGCCGCGATCGGCTCGAAGTCGGCGCCGCGACCGGCGACCGGCATCGCCAATCCCGCGGCGAACGCGGCGAAGTCGATCGCCTGCCGGGGCGCGTCGGGTGCGGCGAGCACCTTCTCCGCCGCCGCGATGCCCTCCGCGATCCGGTTCTCGTGCACCGTCATCGCCGCCGCCGCGGCATCGCCGACCAGCCGCAGCGGCGGGTACTCCACCCGAGTGTCCATGAGCCGCATCAGTTCCCGGCCGCGCTCGACATCGCCGAGCGACCAGAACTGCAGGCTCGCCCGCGGCAGCACCCACTGCACCAGCTCCAGCTGGTCCAGGGTGTCCGGGTCGTAGCCGTCGAGGATGGCGTCCGCCGCACCGGGCCGGCCCTGCCACAACAGCGCCCGCGCCAGCAGCTCACCCTCGCGCAGGCCCCCGTCGCGCTCCCACGCCGCGCGGGCCAGTTCCTCGCCCAGCGACAGATTGGACAGGAAGATGGCGTCCTTCGCGGCACTGGTCAGCAGCGCGGTGTCGGCGGTCTGATCGCTGTCGAGATACAAGCGCGCCAACCGGATCCGGTCCGCCGCGGTCTCGGGCTCGCGCAGCGCCGCGACGATGCGGCCGCGTCGCCGCCGCGCCGACGCGGTGCCGATGCGGCCGTGCACCACCTCGCCGAGTAGAGGGTGGCTGAAGCGGGCGACGTCCTGCCGGCCGTCGCGGCTGATCCGGATCAGGCCCGCGATCTCCGCGGCGTCGACGGCCTCCTCACCGACCAGGCCGGTGAGGATGTCGAGATCCAGTGGCTCGCACAGCGCCAGCATCTGCAGCGCGTCGAGCACGGATTCGCCTGCGCGAACCAGTCGTTCGTCGAGCAGCGCCGCGAGCCCGGACGGCACCGCCGTCGGGCCGCGCAGCTGCCAGACACCGTTGACCTCGGTGAGGGTGCGGGCCTCGAGCGCGCCCTCGACCATCGTGCGCAGGAACAGCGGGTTGCCGCCGGAGGATTCCCACATCACGTCGGCGCTGAGCCCCTCCAGGGCACCCTGCAGGACGGACTCGACCAGGCCGACGCACTGCTGTTTCGTCAGCGCCGTCAGCTCGACCCGCTCGAGATAGCCGTCCTTCCACAGCGAGGTGACCGCGTCGGGCACCGGTTCGCCGTTGCGGACCGTCGCCACGATCCGGGCGCTGCGGTCGACGGCCAGCTGGTGCAGCAGGGTCGCCGAGAGCTGGTCCAGCAGATGCGCGTCGTCGACACCGAGCACCGAGTTGGGCTGCGCGAGAATGTTTTCCCGCGCGGAGCCGAGCAGCGCGAGCGGGTCGCGCGATGCCGAGGGGGCGATCCACGGAGCGAACACGCCCAGCGGAATCGCCTGCGACGAATGGGTACACGCCGCCCAGCGCACGGGCCGGCTCAGCGTTCCGGTGACCATGCGCGCCAAGGTGGTCTTGCCGACGCCGGCGGCCCCGACGAGTACCACCCCGCCGGAGTCGCCACCGGTCAAAGCCCTGTGGACCACCTCGAATTCGCTGGGGCGATCGAGCAGCTGCCAGCGCTCATCCATGAGGTGGAAGTGTAGAGCCTGTCTCGCTGTGTCACTGCGGGAGCTGGGAGATGTCGGTCGGTTCGACGCGGGCGGCGTTGTTCACATCGTGGCGATAATTGCTGGATGCCTCGTACACCCGCTTCTTCAACCGGTTGATCGAACCCAGCGGCCGGTGCGCGTCGAGGCCGCGCCACGAATTGAACGACAGCACTTCGTCACCGAAGGCCCGCCGCTCCGGCGTGTACGGATCCTGGCGATCGAAGCGGATGGTCGCCACGGTCCGGTGCGGCGACACCGATTCCGGCCACGGCACGGTCGCGTCCTCGATCGGCATCACCCGCGGATCGGTGCACAACTGCACGCGCAGTTCGTATTCGGCGCTGTGCGTGGCGAAGAAGTCCACCACCAGGTCCTGCAATGCGTTGACACCGGCGGCGTTCATCGGGCGATCCTGCAGCGCAACGACTTCCGGCGACGACGGGGCGTACAGCAGCTTGGCGACGTGGTCGCCCCAGCGCAGCGGCGCCGACGAGTAGAAGGTGTCGCCGAGGATGTGGGTGGTGGGCCGCACGAATACGCCCAGGGTCGGCGGCAGCGGCCGGTGGATGCGGCGCAGCACCTTCTCGTCCAGTGCCGCCAAAGCATTCGACGCGAACTGCATGACCGGATCGGACAACCGCGCCAGCGCCCACGCGGTCGGCATGCCCTGGGTCAGGTAGGCGTGCGCGTCGGCGAACAGGAATTCCCGGTGGGTCACCATGATGAAGTCCTGGGTGGTGGCGTCGTCATCGGGCAGCGCGCGCGGGCCCTGCGCTCCGAGCACCTTGATACCCAGTCCGCGCACCCCGCGCAGCTGATCGCTGCGGATCACCCCGGAGGTGCTCGACAGCCGCGCGATGACGGGATAGCTGCCCGCGGTGGCGAACAGGCCCTGCGCCAACTCCTTCGGCAGCCCGTCCGGCACGACCAGTTCGCCGCGCAGGATGCCGTGACTCTTCGCGTGCGCGTCGCGGACGCCGCGCTTGTAGGTGCGGTAGGCCCGTTCGTTGTTGCGGCGCAACACCGCGATGATCTTGTCGATGATCTCTTCCTCGTCCGGCCGCGGCCGTTCGAGGTCGTCGCGATAGCGCAGGTAGGTGTCGCCGGTGGTGTCGGGTGTGGCCAGATCGGTCATGACAGTCGGATTTCCTTATCGGGCCGGTGCGGTGGTCGTCCACGGGGCGAACGGATTGGCGACCCCGTCGAGAGCGGGTGCGAGCGTGGGGAAGTGGCGCAACAGCACGCTGCGCATCGTGTTGTCGCGGACCCAGGACATCCCGGCCTCGGTGTACACCTCGGGCCGGAAGTCGCTGGTGAAGAACCGATCCGCGGACAACCGGCGGGAGGCCATCAGCACGAAGATCCGGAAGGCGGTGTCGCTGAAGCCGAATCCCGCCGGCTTCGGCTCGGCGTACAGCCCGACCATGAGATCCACGTGCTCGACATCGCCGTAGACGTCCCGCAGTTCGCGTGCCCAGGCCGGATCGGCGGTCAGCTCCTCGAACGAGGTGACCGGCGCCAGGCGCAGCGCGCGGCGGAAATCGTTGTAGCGCGGCACCCCCCGCTCCCGGTTGCGCAGGATGTCCACCGTGGCCAGGTCGGTGAGCGGATGTCCGGGCCGGGTGAGGTTCTGCAAGTGCCGCGGATAGTTGTGCAGCGTCAGCGCTCCGGGATGCGCGCGGCCGAACGAGTAGAGCAGGTCGGCCATCGGGGTCTCGGCCAGCCGCGAACGCACCTGGGCCACTTGCAGATCCGGGAACTCGTGCGCGGTGACCACCTCGTCGTCGGCGAGCCGGCGCACCTGCACCTCGTCCGGCAGCAGGGGATGCATCCGGTACACGGCGACGAATTCCTCGGTGAGCGAGTACGGCACTCCGGCGTCGTCGGTGGGGGAACCCGGTATGCCGCTGAGCACCTCGTTGTCCGAGATCCGGCCGAACCGGCGCTGCACCTGCTCGCCGAGGATCCCGAACCAGTTGCCGCGCATGGCCGCGACGGTGGTGGGGTGCGCGATGATCGCCGGAGTCCAGTCCAGCGTGTGGATCTTGGCGATCAGCGCCGAATTCACCAGGCGCGCCGTGTCGTACAGCTGCTGATCCGACATCTGCGGATACCGCCGCGACAGCCGGTCGCAGATCGCGTTGTGCTCCCGCATGAACAGCGAATGCAACAGCGCCAGGCCCACCCAGAAATTGCCGGCGGGCCCGTTGACGTCCACCAGCGCCTCGACATCCACCGGTGGCAGCCCGAGATGGTCGAGGCGCAGCCGGCCGCCCTCACCCGCACGCAGCGCCTGCGCGAACGCCGGTGTGCTGCCGTAGATCTGGGAGGCGTCCCACCAGTGCGTATCACCGGTGGCGTAGGTCGGGGGCGCAGCGGGATCGAGGTCCGGCGCCTGCGCGGTCCGGAGGATCGTCATGGGCCGCTGCGGCCAGGGATCGTCGTCGGCCAGCGGGACCGTCCACGGCGGGGCGCCGGAGTCGGGGTGGCTGAGCCAGTCGTGCACCTCGAACTGGATCCAGGCCGCCGCCAGCAGGTTGAGGCTGGTGGCGGGCCGGAACTCGTCGCGCGCCAGCAGGGTTCGGCTGATCAGCCGCGGATCCGGATGCAACATCCGGGCCGGATCCTCCGGGCGGGTCTGCTCCGGTGCCACATTGCGCCCGAATCGGCAGCCGATCGAGCCCACCCGCGGGTCGTCGAGCCGGTTGTAGGTGCCGTCCACGGTCCGGGCGCGACCGTGCTCGCTGTCCTCGGTGTCGGCGGGCAGCGGACCGGCCGGATGCGGGCCGGTGTCGAACAGATTCTCCCGGCGCATCCGGCCGCGCAGGCCGACCAGCACGGCCAGCCCGAGCGGTGTCGGCAATCGCGACCAGCCGACGGTGCCGTCCAGCCGGCCCGCCGCCCATTCCAGCAAACGGGTGGCGCGAGAAGGATTGTGGGGGCGCGGCAGCGGTCGCGCCGCGGTGGCCGATGGATCTACCAACGGCTCTGTCCCGACCATTCGAGGACCTCCAGAAGAGACGCGCGAGCGGCGCTCGCCGGGGATGGTACCGGATGCACAGTGTTGCTGCCGGGCTGCGGGTGCGGCACGAGTAGTGCACTACCTCAAAGCGATCCGGCGCGCCCGTCCGCCGCCGGGGCGGACGCGCCGGTGGCCGGGGCCGCGGCGGCGACGCGCCGGACCCGGGTGTGCCCGGCAGGTATCCGGTGCGACCGGCGGTAGCCGGTCGGCTGCGAATCGCGCCCGGCGCCACGGACGGAATACGTTCGGGCGCAATCGGGTAGTGCCGTACGCGTGCCCGGAGGCAGCGTCTCCGGCGACGCTGTCCCCGATGGTGTCGCCGGACCGCGGCCACCGACTCGGGCCGATAGCGGAAAGGGACTCGCGCGTGATCACCCCGATCGAGATCAAGGTCAACGTGGGCGGGAACGTCGCCGACGCGCTGGCCCGGCTGCGCGGGACGGACAGCCCGGCGATCGAGCGCCGAATCTGGTTCGCGGAGGCCAGGGTCGGCGGCAACGGCAAGCCGCTGGGCCTGCTGTCCAGTCGCATCATCATCCGGTTGCGCAGCGGCGACCGCGACGATCTGACCGTGAAACTGCGCCCGTGCCAGCGCACTCAGCTGGCCGGCCTGTGGGCCGCGCCGTTCACCGAGGGCACGCTGGCCTATCGGCTCGTCGGCGACTGGAGCGGCCGGCACCGGATGTTGTCGGCCTCGGTCGTCAGCCGCCGCACACCCGGATCACTGTCGGCCGCAACGACTCCCGGCGCCGATATCGCCGCCGCGCTGGATTCCGCGCAGCGCCGGTTCCTGGTGAGTTGCACACCGCCCGGCGCGGCGATCGATCATCTGGTGGCCCTCGGCCCGATCGAGTCGGTCAAGTGGCCCAAGCTACGCCTCGGCGACATCCAGGTCGAGGCGGAGCGCTGGCGGGTCGACCCGTTCGACCTGCTCGAGGTGTGTGCCCGCATCGACCCGCGCGAGGGCGAATCGCTCGCCTCGGTGGAAACCCGCGCCGCCGCACTGCAATCCCGGCTGGAGACCGCGCTGCGACGCCAGGGCCTGCGAATCGATAACGGGCACACCAAGACCCATCAGGTCATCACCGCCCTCGCGTCCCGCGTCCCGCAGCCCTGACCGAATCCGGCCGGGAGTCAGCAGCGCTCCGACCACCGGCACCACGGCCGGTCCCGGACCGGCCGCCGGATCTCGATGTCGATGCGGATATCGGTGCGGCGGAGCGTATCCGCCGGTGGTCCGGCGGATTCCACGGGCGGGGCGACCGGGGCCGCGGAGACGGCCGCGGCGAGCGTGCCGGTGTCGTCCGAATCACGTTGCCGGGCGATGCAATCCGGCAGGATGCCGGCCGCCGCCTGCCACGCGGCGGTTTCGGCGGTGGCCAGCAGGGGCAGATAGGCCCGGTCGGGGGCCGGCAATGCCGTTGCCGCGGTGGTGATCTGCGCGTCGATCGGGGCGGCGGCCGCCGCGTGGTCGACCGTGGGCACGAGCCGGGCCACGCCCTCGGCCAGGAGCTGCTCGTTGACGCTCGGGCCCGGGGGTACCGCGTCATCCGGCGAATCCGCCGGGCGCACATGGACGAAGGCCGACACCGTGTCCCGCCGCTGCGGCGGCGTGGCCGAACGGACCAGCACCACCGGCGTTCCGACGGGTAGCGCACGCGCCAATGCCGCCGACAGGGCCGCGCCGTCCCCGGGCCCGCAGTCGCCGGCCGTCACCTCGGCGAGGGTCACGGTCACCGGCCGGACCGCGCCGATGTCCACCGCGACATCGCTGGTCCCGTCGGCGGACACCACACCCGGCAGCACCGAACTGTCCGGAACCCGCAAGGTGGTGTCGGGCAGGGCATACGGACCCTCGGGCGCGCAACCGGCCGCACCGCACAGCACGGCCGCGAGTACGGCACGGCGCAGCACGGCCGCCGGATACCTCTCGGTCGTGTACAACGACTGACCACCTCCCGCGCCGGCTGCCCGAAGAGTACGGTCCCGGCCCGGGGCGCTCAACCGCGCTCACCGATTCCTCACCGGTTCCTCATCGGATCTTCAGGAACGCGGGCCTGCATTGCCCCGAGACTGGGGACTGTCGACTGCGGTTGTGCGGTACCGATTGCGGGACGCGGGCAGTCGGCCCAGTGGTGGAAGGCCGGGAGCGACAGTGGGTGTGGAAATCGAGATGCCGGGACAGCGCCGGGTTCTGATCGTCGACGACGATCCCGACGTCCGAGAGTCGTTGCAGCGTGGGCTCGTGCTGTGCGGATTCGACGTGGTGACCGCCGGGGACGGCGCGACCGCGATCACCGCGCACCATCGGCACAATCCGGATGCGATCGTGCTGGACCTGCAGATGCCGCGGCTGGACGGGCTCGGCGTCATCACCGCGTTGCGCGCGTACGGCAGTGACGTGCCGATCTGCGTACTCAGCGCGCGCAGCGCCGCGGACGACCGGATCGAGGGACTCGAGGCCGGCGCGGACGACTACCTGATCAAGCCGTTCGTCTTCGACGAACTCACCGCCCGGCTGCGGGCCCTGTTGCGCCGCAGCCGCAACGACCGCGCCGACGGGCGCGAGGCGGTCACCGTCGGCTCGCTGCACATCGACGTGTCCGGTCGCCGCGTGTACCGCGCCGACGCCGAGATCGAGCTGACCCGAAGGGAATACGAACTGCTCACCACGCTGTCCGAACATCCGGGCGTGGTCCTGACCCGGGAGCAGTTGCTGGAACGGGTGTGGGGCTACGACTTCGCCACCGACACCAATGTGGTGGACGTATTCGTCAGCTACCTGCGCCGCAAACTCGAATCCGGCGGCGAGCCGCGGCTGATCCACACCGTCCGCGGCGTCGGATACGTACTGCGCCAGGATCACCGGTGAACCGGCGGGCCCTGTCGCTGCGCACCCGGGTCGCGCTGTCCACCGCACTGGGGGCGC
This sequence comes from Nocardia sp. BMG111209, assembly GCF_000381925.1. Taxonomy (NCBI): domain Bacteria; kingdom Bacillati; phylum Actinomycetota; class Actinomycetes; order Mycobacteriales; family Nocardiaceae; genus Nocardia; species Nocardia sp. BMG111209. The sequence goes on along the minus strand of NZ_KB907308.1, from coordinate 213,696 downwards.
TGATCGTGGTGGCGGGGCTGGCCGCGGCGATCTCGTGGGGTATCGCCAGCAACAACGTCGATCACCTCGATCGCGAACTCGACACTGCGGCAAAGCTTCTCGTACTGAACGCGGACAGCGCCGAACCCGTCCTGGGCCGCCTCGGCGATGTCGGGGCGTTCGCGGTGTCGATGCGGATCGGGGACCGTCCGGCGGTCGCCACCTCCACACACATTCCGGCGCTGCCGGACGGTTTCCACACCGTCGACATCGATCACGTCCGGTACCGGGTGGACACCGTCACGACGGTGCGGGAGGGGGAACGGCTGGCCGTGTCCGTGGCCGCGCCGACCCTGGAGGCGCAGACCATCACCCGCAAGCAGCAGCGCCGCGTGCTGTTGCTGGGTGCGGCGGCGGTGCTGGTCGCCTCCGGATTGGGCTGGCTGTTCGGCGGTCTCGCGGTGCGGCCGCTGGTGGAACTGGCCCGCCGGATCGGCCAGGGCGCACCGCTTCCGGCGGCCTCCGGCCCGATCCGGGAGGCCAACCAGGTCACCGCGGAGGTCGCCGACATGCTGGCCCGCATCCGCGACGCGCACGCCCGGACGGATTCGGCGCTGGCCTCCGCGCGCACCTTCGCCGCCTCGGCGGCGCACGAACTGCGGACGCCGCTGACCGCGATGCGCACCGACCTCGAGGTGATGCGCGGCCTCGATCTGCCCCGGGAACAGCGCACCGAGATCCTCGGCGATGTGCTGCGCAAGCAGAACCGGGTCGAATCCACGCTCACCGCACTGGAATTGCTCGCCTCGGGGGAGCTGGCCCACACCGATCGCCGGACCGCCACGGATGTGGTGGAGGTGGCCGACGAGGCCGTCCACGACGCCGCGCGCCGCTATCCGGAGGCCGATATCCGAGTGCTCAGCGAACCGCCGCTGGTGGCCGAGATATTCGCCACCGGATTGCGTCTGGCCCTGGACAACGCGGTGGCCAACGCGATCCGGCACGGCCGGGCCACCCGGGTCGAGATCGCCGCGGAGCCGACCGGCGACCGGCTGCGCGTCACGATCGACGACGACGGCCGCGGTATCCCGGCCGACGAGCGCGAGGCGGTGTTCGCCCGCTTCCATCGTGGCCGTGGCGCGGCCCGCGACGGATCCGGCCTGGGCCTGGCCCTCGTCGCGCAGCAGGCCCAATTACACGGTGGCCGTGCGTATTTCACCGACAGTCCGCTCGGCGGGGTCCGGCTCGTGCTGGATCTGGCCGCCGCCCGGCCGAATCCGGCCGCGAACCTTAACCATGCTCTCAGAGAACGGTTTCCGGTCCGCTAACGATCCGTCCATACCGTCGGTTCCGGGTGATCCGTTCCCGGACACCACCGGCCGTGAGGGCCGCAACGATGATTCGGAAAGTGAGCTGACCATGGTTTTCGAGGGCCCCTTCTTCGATCTGCTGCACCCCTTCTTCAACCTGCTGCACCCGTTCCTGCCGAAGACGGGCTCGGGCACCGGCTCCGTGCTGTAGGACACACCGCGTGCGGCCGGACCCAACGGCCGCACGCGACCTGTCCGGCGCGCCGATCATTCGCGATAGGCGGCCGGCAGGTCGAATCCGTACCGGTCGCCGAGAGCCCGGACGTCCCGGACATCCTTGTGCGCCGGGGGATACGCGGTCTTGAACTGGAAAATCCGCTCCGGGCTGATACACGGCACCTCTTCGCCGTCGATCATGCCGACACCGGTGAAAGCGTCGCTGGGATAGGCGATCCCGTAGACGTGATTGCCGTCCTCATCGAATTCGAAGACGTGGACATCGACCGAGCCGCCGTCGGATTTCCTGGCGAGCACGAAATTCCAGTCGGTGCTGGACTCGTCACCGGTGTAGGTGTAGCCGATCTCCGCCAGGCGCTCGAGCAGCGTGCCGACATCGTTGCGGTGCACGGCGATATCGAGATCCTCGTGCTCCCGGGTCTGCGTGCCGAGCAGCGCGTCGACACACCAGCCGCCGTCGATCCAGCTCTCCACACCCACCGATCGGAGCGCCTGCCGGATCTCCAGCACCTGTGCCGCGTCCATCCCACCTCCAGTATCGCGATGACCGGCCGGTGCATTCACTCCGGCAACCGGGTGACGGCGATCGCCGCCTCGCTGAGACTACCGAGATACAGCGTGCCGTCGCGTTCGGCGACACCCGTCACCTGCGCGTAATCGCCGCCCTCGCACTGGAGATCGTGGACGAGGGCGCCGTCGAAGTCGAACGCCTGGACCCAGACGGTGCGCGCCGGCCCGGGTTGCAACGCGGGCGGAATCGCCCAGATCAGTTTCCGAATCCAGCCCGGACGCGGAAGAAGATTGTCCAGCAACGGATTTCGCGGCGTCACCAGTGCCACCCAGATCAGCCCGTCGCTGCCCAGGCCGAGATTGTCCGGGAATCCCGGCAGATTGTCGGCCAGCAGATCGTGGCGCCCCGCGTCCGGCCCGGTGAGCCGGTACCGGGACAGCCGATACCCCGCGGTCTCCGCGACCACCACGCAGGACCCGTCCGGCGCGACCACCAGCCCGTTGGCGAATTGCAGTCCGTCGAGCAGGGTTTCGACGCCACCGTCGGGATGCCGGCGGAACAGCCGCCCCGTTCCGGAATGCTCGTAGAAATCGCCCATGTACCGCGAGAGCGGATAGCGCCGGCTCGATTCGGTGAAATAGATGCTGCCGTCCGGCCCTTCGACGACATTGCTGGCGAACCGCAACGGTTCACCGTCGACCGCGTCCACGAGCACTTCCAGCCCCTTGTAGACCGGATCCAGCCGCAACAGTCCGCGTTCCGCATCGCAGATCAGTACGCTTCCGTCGGCCCCGGCATGCAACCCGAGGGCCCGCCCGCCGGTGAACGCGATCTGCTCCAACCGCCCGTCCTGCGGATCCACCGCCAGCACCGGCCCACCCTCGATCCCGGTGAGCAGCCGCCCATCCGCACCGATCACCACATCCTCCGGCCCACGCCCAGGAATCGGCAGCAGGCGCGGGGCCGGCATGGGCGGAGTGCTGTGTGGCAGGCGGGCCCGCGGCGGCGCGGGTGGCGGAGTCCAGCGTTGGGGCTGTAACGGCATGCGAAACACCGTACTCGGGGCCGCGGAACGAATGTTCGCAAATCGAACCGTGTTTCATCACCCGAATCGGTACTCGTACCTTCTCGAACAGGTAATTCCGCTCGAAGCGGTGTTCCGGCTGCCGCCGCGCACGGATCGAACCGATCCGACGGTCAGCGTATGGCGGAATCGTGATCGGCTGCCGCTGCTCCCAGCGGAACCGGACGGCAGTCGCTACCGCAGTCGTCCCCGGTCGGCGCAACCGGATCCGCAGGGGCACGGTGCAGTACCGCATGGGTGATCGCGATCTCGACACCGGCGTCGGTCACCGTGGCGGTGCCGTCCACGAGCAGCGTGTAACCGGTCGGCTCCGGCGGCGGCCACAAGAGCGTGACCGTACTCCGCTCGGCGGCATTGCGCCGAGTCCGGGCCCCCATGGCCGCCACCACGATTCGATCGGCGTCGAGCCGAGGACGGACCTGGACCGCATGCGGCCGGGCATCGTCACCGACGGTGATCAGATAGGCGATGTTGTATCCGGCGAGGGTCCCCGCGAGATCCTCCGCTGCCACCACGACGCTCATCGTGCCAGCGTACCGAGTGTCCACCGGAGGCATCGTCGCGTCTCCGGCCGGCCGTTTCGAACGTGCGCCGATATTCGAGACGACCGGTACGACGGTTCGCGTCCACGGCAAGAACTCGATGCCGCCGTGTACCGAGTGGCGGGCTGCGGGAGGGTCGCTACCGGCCGGACGTCCGGACATGCGGCGGAGGGCCACCGCCGCAACGGGGGACGGGTCGCCCCGATGTCCTCGGCGAATTTCGGTGATACGGGCGAGAACCGACTGTTCACCTGTAGGTGACCGGAGCGTTGCCACGACCGCGCTCACATTGCAGCGGCACCGCCCGGCGGATACACTCGTGCGGACTTGTTCGGGGTGGAGATCGTAGGCGCCCCTTGGTGTTTCACTATGGGAGGGGCGGAGCCGATGAACGGTACGGATCTCGTGGCACTGGCCGGTAGCGAGCGCGGCGTGCTCCACCACGTGGAGCAACTGGGACCGGTCGATCCCGCGGCATCGGTGGAATTCACCGTGGTGTTGCGCCGCCGGGCCGAACTACCCGCCGAGCTGGTGACCGGTACCGCGACGATCACAGCGGACGAACTGGCCGCCCGCTACGGCGCCGACCCGATCGACCTCGAGCTGGTGGTGTCCTCACTCGAGAATGCCGGCGCCCGGGTACACGAGCAGCACGCCGGTTCGCGGCGGGTGTCCGCGAGCGCGCCGGTCGCGGTGGCGCAGCGGTTGTTCGGGGTCGAGCTGTCCGCGGTACGCGACATCGATCCCGTCGGTGGCGAGCCGGCGGCGTACCGCATGCGCAGCGGGCTGCTGTACGTCCCGGCCGCCTGGGCGGGTGTCGTCACCGCGGTCCTCGGCCTGGACGACCGCCCGCAGGTGCGTCCGAATTTCCGGCTGCCCGACGATGCCCAGGCCGCCCGCGCCACCGCATACACCCCACCGCAACTGGCGGCGATCTACGACTTCCCGCCGGCCACCGGGGCGGGTCAGACCGTCGCGATCCTGGAGTTCGGCGGCGGATTCGATCAGCAGGATATCGACGACTATTTCGCCGAACTCCGGATCCCGGCACCGAAGATCACCTCGGTCGGTATCGACGGCCAGAAGAACAGCAACAGCGCCGACGACGACGTCTCCGGCGAGGTCACCCTCGACATCCAGGTGCTGGGTGCGGCGGCGCCCGGCGCGGCGCAGGTCGTGTACTTCGCACCGTGGTCGGACCGCGGTTTCCTCGACGCCATCGCGACGGCCGCGCACGCGAATCCCGCACCGGTGGCGATGAGCATCAGCTGGGGCCTGTCCGAGGAGCGCTGGACCACCCAGGCCATGAAATCCATCGACGCCGCCTTCGCCGACGCGGCCGCGCTCGGCGTCACCGTCTGTGTCTCGTCCGGCGACGACGGCAGCCGCTCCCGCGACGACAGCCCCGGCCCGCACCAGGCTTTCCCGGCCTCGAGCCCGCACGTGCTCGCCGTCGGCGGCACCACCCTGTCGGCCCGGCCCGACACCCACGCCGTCGACTCCGAAACCGTCTGGGGCGGAGCCGGTGCCGACAATGCCACCGGCGGCGGAGTGAGTTCGGTCTTCCCCGTTCCCGATTGGCAGTCCGCGGTAGGAGTCCCGTCGCGCAACGGCCGCCCGGGCCGCGGAGTACCGGACGTCGCCGCCGACGCCGACCCCGCCACCGGATACATCGTCCGCTGGCGAGGCAGCGACCAGAGCATCGGCGGCACCAGCGCGTCCGCCCCCCTGTGGGCCGCGCTGATCAGCCGCATCACCGAAACCGTGCAACGGCCGATCGGCCTGGCCCAGCCGGTGTTCTACCAGGGTGTCGCCGCCGGCAAACCGGCCCCCGGCTTCCGCGACATCACCCAGGGCAGCAACGGAGCCTACCGAGCCGGCGCGGGCTGGGACCCTTGCACCGGCCTCGGCGTCCCCCGCGGCAACGACCTGCTGGAGATCGTCCGCCGGCACCTGACCACCCGCACCTGATCCACCCGATCGCATCACTACCGGTCGGTTCCGCATCGGCGCCATGATCTTGACAGTTGTTCTGCCCCAAGCAAATTGAGCGTGCCACACTTGAGCGGGGCACGCCGCACGGCACCGGTCGTCCCATCCGGGGTGGCCGGTACGGGTTCGCCAGGACATCGGTACGGATGCGCGGTAGGCCGACCTGGTCGGAGAACTCGCTCGGGCCATGGTGATTCGAGGTGGGTCGACGCATGCTCAAATGGACGAGGGCGAACCTGGACACTCCCGGAGTGGGAAATATCGGGCCATCGAACACCCAATACGAACAACTCCTGACAGCCCTGGACCTCTACGCAGACGCCGGCAAGACCGATCCGGACGATCAGAGCCTGGTGCCGGTGCTACGCCAGGTGCGGGACCGAGCCGAGCAACAACTCACCCAGCACCCGACCGAGGAGCGGAACGCCGCCGTGGCCCGGGTGCGCGACGACGCACACACCGAAACCGGTCGAGTACTGCTGGCGACCGTGCATCGAGCCGACCGAGCCATGACCGCCGATCCGAACTTCCGGCACGCGGACGCAGTCCTCCTCGCCACCGACGCCTACCTACGAGAATTCGCGAAGACCGACGACGCGACCATCGTCGCGGAGATCCGTGACCGGATCATGTACCACAAGATGACCCACGCCATGCTCTTGAACACCGGGAGCACGGCGGAATGCAACCTGGTCGCCGACAAGTGGTACTACACCAAACCGAGGATGGCCGTCCCGGCCGACATCAACTGCGGCCTGTGCACCGCAGCCGCCGTGATCACCGCGGTCACCGGCAGTTTCGTGACCACATCCGACGTGGTCCGAATGCTATCCCCGAACCCCCAACTGGTCGACGCGGCAAAGACGGGACTCGCGGGCCGCGACTACGCCACGGTCTACCAGCACCCGGAATCGTTCGTGAGGTTCGACCGCACCCTCCAGGGTGGCAACAGCATGGCCGACCTCGCGAAAACCGCCGAGGTGAACGTCAAAGCGGCCGCGGGCATCAAGAAAGTGGCGCAGATGTTCGGCGTGGCCGAACAGGGCACCCAATCCGACGCGCTGCCGTTCGCGGAAGCAGTACAAGCAATGCTGCAACCGACGTACGAAGGCTGCGTCTTCGCGGTCCTCATCGCGTCGGCCGGACACTGGAACTTGGCGCGCCGCACCCCCGACGGCCTGGTCTTCGTCGATTATCAGACGGACCGACCCGACAGACAGGGCCCGCAGATCGGCACCACCCCGCAAATGGGCGTGAAACCCATTGCCGCCGAACGAGATCTGGGCACCAAGCAGAACGTCAGCTTCCTGGCCTTCAGCCGATAGCCGCCCCGAGGGCAATGCGCAGTGCTCGGTGAGCCGCCCGTTTTCCAGGTCGAAGCAGCTAGCGCGAGGGATGACGCGGGCTGAGGCTCGCGAGGGCTGCCTTCGCCGGGGCATAACCGGCCTGGGCGGACTTGTGATACACGCGCTTGGCGGCATCCGTACGCCCCGAGGACTTCCATCGGTCGCCCAAGGCTTTCAGGGCGACCATGTCACCGTCCCGCTCCACCTCACGGTAGAGCTGTTCGGCCAGATCGTCCTCACCCCAGGCCTCGTGAACCGTTGCCAGATGGACTTTTCCGAGGATATGGCCGTGGTCGACATAACGCCGATACCAGTAGGCGGCCTGACTCAGGTCACCCGACTTCATACACATATGGCCCAGAGTGAGCATCGACAACGTTTCACCACTTTCAGCGGCCTGCCGATACCAATGCTCGGCCTCGGTGCGAGAACCCCGGTTTTCGAGAAGCCGCGCGAGGAAGGACATGGAGAGCGCGTCGTTCATCGCAGCCGCCTGGCGAAGTAATCGTTCGGCTTCACCGATATCGCCACGCTTCTGATGATCGCGGGCCCGCGCCAGTAACTGACCGACCTCCCCACGCCGACGACCCACTCCCGGTAATCGTGAATTCTCCGCGGGCCCAGCCGATTTCGGAGCGAGAACCGCCGGCGTCCGGGCCGTGAGCAAAGTCAGCGCCTGAGAAATGGAAGGACGCAACTCCGGCTCTTTGTCCATCAACCGAGTGATGAGCCGGCCGAGTTGCCCGGCCCGCGCGGGCGGGGGAGCCGCACCGAACATCACCGCCTTCATCGTTCCGTGAATGGTGTCGCGGCGAAACGGCGAAACTCCCTCCACCGCGTGATAGAGCGTGACACCGAGGGAATACAGATCACCCGCCGGCGTACCCTCGCCGTCGATACGTTCCGGCGCCATGTACTCGAACGACCCGATGATCGTCTCCTTGGCGGTCAGCGTGTGATCGGAATGATGGCGAGCGGTCCCGAAATCGGTGAGCAGCACCTCACCACCGCCGGCGAGCAGAATATTGCCAGGCTTGACATCCCGGTGAACCACACCCGCATCATGAGCGGCCCGCAGCGCCTGCAACAACGCGCCGGCGACGGCGGTGGCCTCCGCGACGTCCACCGGCCCATCACCATCGAGCCGCTCCTTCAACGATCGGCCGGACACCAACCGCATCACGATCCAAGGCGTCACACCGTCGGTGACCACATCGAGAACACCGACGATATTCGGATGATCACGCAGCCGGGCGGCATTGCGGGCCTCACGTTCGGCCCGCGCAACCCGCTCGGCATGCTCCGTACTCGATTCGGCCTGCGGGAGCAGCACTTCCTTCACCGCGACATCGACCCGCAACCGCTGATCACGCGCTTTCCATACGGTCCCGAATCCCCCACTGCCCAGCTTCTCGATCAACAGATAGCGATCGGCGAGCACCCAGCCTGGCCGTCCCAGCCCCGACATGAAGACCCCCAGCGGTTCTGTGCCCCAGCAGCATTCGGGAACCAGTCAACTTTACTCGAACACGAGCATCACCGCCGCGCTCCGAGCGGACCCGATAACCGGTCAGCGGGGGGTGTCGTAGAGGTAGAGACGGCGGCCGGAGAGTACCGACTGAATCCACGCGCTGAAATCGTCCGGGCTCATGGACATCCAGGGCGGCGTACCGGTCACCTGCGCTTCGCCGATGCGGCGGCCGAGGTCGACGAGTGCGGTACCCGCCGGGCGGCGCGCCGCGTCGTATTCGGCGAGAACCGTTGCCCAGTCGCCGTGTTCGCGGCGCAGGCGGCCCAGCGCCAAAGCATCCTGCACGGCTTTGACCGCACCGCTACCGGTATGCGGCCGCGCCAGCGTGGCCGCGTCGCCGAGCAGCGCGATCCGCTGCGCGGTGTAGCTGGAGGTCTGGATGTCGAGCACCGGATGAACGACCGTGGCGTCGCGCGGCGTCCGGCCGACCACATCGGCCCAATACGGCGGAAAGTGCTGCGACAGCAGCGCATCCAGACCGGGAAGATCCGCGGCCGACAGATGGTCGACGTCGGACGGCAACGGCTCGGCCGGTTGATGATAGACGCCCCAGTAGATCCGCGAACCGCCCTCACCCGGAGTGATCATCACCAAGGCATGCCCGCCCGGGAAGGCAATCGTCACGGTCTGCTGATGCAGCACATCGGGTACCGGCTGAGGGAGTTCGGCGACCGGATATCCGCCGCGCCACAGCACATAGCCCGCGGAGGTGGGTTCCGCAACCGGATCCACCGCGGCCCGGACCGACGACCGGTAACCGTCGGCGCCGACGACGAGATCGAAATGCTCTGCCGCAGCGCCGTCCATGTGCACGGTGACCCCGTCGTCGGCAGGCTCGATACCGGAAACTCGAACACCGTCGCGGTAATCGGTGCCCGGAACCCGATCCCGCAGATTCGCCCACAGCATGCCCCAGTTGTGCACGATCCCGGAAAACGGCTGCTGCCACAGCAATCGGCCGAGCGGCGTATCCCCGTCGCGAGCGAACCACGACCGCTCGGTGATCGGCCACGCGGGCAGGTCGGCATCGATCAGATCCTCGTCCACCAACTCGGCGCGGGCTTCGCCGGAAAGGCTCACCCCGTGGCCGCGATCGCGCAACACCCCCGCGCTGCGCTCGAATACCGTGACCTCACAACCCGCCCGCCGCAGTACCGTGGCGGCCGCGCACCCGGCGATGCTGCCCCCGATGATCCCGACTCGATTCCCGTCCACCCGATCGCCTCCCGATCGCTCGACCGCAACCCCCTCCACGGTAACCCCGAAGGAAGCGAAACAACCACCGCGGCAACCGAAACCGCCACGATCGGCCGGCACCCCAACGGACCCGGTCGGCGGCCGACCGGCTCACGGCGATGGCTGTGAGCGCATACCCAGCAGCGCAATGGATTTCGAGCGGCCGGCGGCGACGGGTCATGGGCCGCTGTGGATCAGCGATGCCCATGGGTGCGGCCGCTTCGGGTATCGGGTGCGCAGGTCGCGGCCACCCGCTGCCGCATCTGTGTCGGCATGTGGTGCATGCTGTTGTTCCCGGGCACTCGTCGGTGGGATCATCGCGATGATGTGACATGAGTTACGGCACAGCGTAGCGGTGGCGGGAATTCTCGTGTGAGACAAGGGGAATCGGGTGGAGGACGCCGAGCGCGCCGTGCTGACGGTGCTGTGTGAAGGGCTCGAGGCACTACGGGCGGAGTGTGCACGGTGGCCCGAAGCCCGCCGGGAGTTGCTGACGCGGATCGAGGATGAGGCCCGGGCCCGCAGACCTGTTCTGGCGTTGGTCGCGGAATTGTTGGACGCGAGCCCGGACGAGACTCGGCGGATGATCGCCAGTGGACCGCCGGGGCTCGGGCCGGGTCGTGCGGACGAGGAATCCTTCGGTTGCCCGGACGGCGCTTGCGATCTGGTGACCACGCCGCTGCCGGCCGGGCCGCTGCCGAACTGTGTGCTCACCGGCGCTCACATGCGGCGACGGTAGACACCGTTGAGTACCTTCTTCCAGGAACTGGCCAAGAAACTCGCCGAACGATGGGTCACCCTGCTGGTCATCCCGGGCGCGCTGTATGTGGCGATCACCGGAGTCGGTGTCCGGCTGCGGCATCCGCATGCCCTGGACTACACCCGTCTGCGGGCGATCCTCACCGATGCCTCGGGCTGGATAGGGCGGCAGCCCAGCGGAAGTCAGGCCATGGTGGCGGTGGTGGTGCTGCTGGCCGCGGCAGGAGTCGGGCTGCTGGTGCAGGCGGCGGCCGTGGTGACACGGACGGTGTGGCTGGGTCTGTGGCCTCGGCTGCTGACGCCGCTGCAACGTTGGCGGACCGAGAGCCGGCAGCGCCGTTGGCTTGCGCGGGTCGGACAGCGGCGAACCCTGGAGCACGCCTACCCGGTGGCGAACCGCACTCCGGAGCAGCAACGCCGAATCGATACTGCCGCAGCGCGAGTCAATCAATTCGCGCTCGCCGAGCCGGGACGGCCCACCTGGATGGGGGACCGCATCCATGCTCTGGAAGCCGTTGCGATGAATCGTTACGGACTCGATCTGGAATTCGCCTGGCCCCGACTGTGGTTGGTGCTGCCGGAAACCACTCGTACCGAGATCACTGCTGCCAATGCGGCTTTCGCCGCTGCGACCGCTACCGGCACGTGGGCTTGGCCCTGCCTGCTGCTCGGGACCATATGGTGGCCGGCGCTGTTGGTCGGTATCGGTATCGGCATCACCGGATGGATTCAGGCTCGCGCCGCGGTCGCGGATCTGACCGGCGTTTCCGAAGCCGCTCTGGACCTGTACGGTCGCAGTCTCGCAACGGCTCTCGGCGTCGCCGAGGCCGACCGGGTCGGCCCGCTCACCCTCGACGAGGGCCGCCAACTCACCACTCTCCTCCGCAAAGGACGCTGAACCGGTCGAGCCCGTCCTGGAGTCGTGGTTCCTCGAATCAGTTTTCCGGCAATGTTTTCCGGATGTTGCCAGCGGAGACGCAGCCGCCGGCGTACGGTCGGACGGAATGGGGGATTCGCGAATGTCGTTCGAGCCGTTGCTGAATCAGGTTACTCAGCGGGTGGTCGACTTCGACCGCTACGGTCGCGCCGAGATCGTGCTGGACGACTCGGCGCCGGCCGAGGCCGCGGCCCTGTGGGAAGCGGCGCGTCCGCTCGATCCCGCTCGGCCCACACGCGACGACATGCGACGCTTGCTGATGGCCCGTCGTGCGCTGGGATGGCTGTACGCCCAGCGCTTCACCGTCGTGTCCGGTGACGCCGGGCTGTCGGATCTGGCTCGGGCGGTCATATATCTGGCGGCATCGGCCGACGATCCGACGGCGATACCCAAGTCTTTGCGCGCGGTTCTGGGTGCTTTCGCGCAAGCCCGCGATCAGATCACCCTCGCGACGAAGTTGTTGCGGCGCGCCGAGGTCAGCTCCGATCACGTGGTACTGCTCCGGGCCGGCGTCATCCTGTTCCATGCTGCACTCGCTACACTGCCGGGCGATCATCCGCACCGAGCCGCGTACCTGTCGAACCTGGGCATCGCCCACATGCGACTGTTCGAGCGCACCGGTGCGCCCGTCGATGCGGACCGGGCGATCGAGACCCTGGAGCAATCGATCGCCATCACACCCGCAGATCACCCGAATCGAACGGCATATCTGCTGAATCTCGGCGCTGCCTCTCTGTGTCGGTTCGATGCGGGCGGGCCGATGGCCGATGCGGACCGAGCGATCGAGTTGAGCCGGCAGGCGCTCGACGCCACTCCCGTCGACCATTCCGACCGGGCGCCGGCCCTGGCGAACTTGGCCGGCGCCTACCGCGCGAGGTTTCAACGCAGCGGCGCGACAGCGGATCTGAACGGGATGATCGAGGCGGACGAGCAGGTGGTGGCGGCCATGCCTCTCGACCACCCCGATCGAGCGGCGTATCTGTCGAACCTCGGCGGTGAATACGGTGAGCGGTTCGACCGGGACGCAGTGGCCGCCGATTTGGACCGGGCCGTCGATGCTCTCGAACAGGTGGCGACGACGCCCGCCGGCCACCCCGGTTACTCGACATTTCTGTCGAACCTCGGGAACGCCTGTCGGAGACGATTCGAGCACATGGGAGAGCCGGCCGATCTGGACCGGGCGATCGAGGTCGGCCGCCAGGCAGTAGCGGCCATGTCACCCAGCCACTCCGAAAGGACAAGGTTCCTGTCGAACCTTGCAGATGCCTACCTGACGCGGTACGAGCAATTCGGGTCGGTGGCGGACCTGGACGAGACGATCAGCCTGTCGAGGAGATCGACGGACGCGTTTCCCCTGGACCACCCCGGTCGAGTCGGCAGTCTTTCGAATCTCGGCAACTACTATCGGATGCGGTTCGAGCAGACCGGCGTGGCGGCGGATCTGGACCGTGCGATCGAGATCGGCGAACAGGTGTTGACCGAGGCGCCTCCCGACGCCTCCGGTCTGGCCGGATCCCGGTCGAACCTCGGAGCCGCCTACATGCGGCGGTTCGAGCGATTTCGCCTGGAGGCCGACCTGAATCGGGCGATCGAACTGGGTCGGCAGGCGGTGGACGCCGCGCCCGCCGGCCACTCGAGCCGCGCCGTATTTCTGTCGAATCTGGGTATGGCCTATCAGTCGCAGTTCGAGCGGTCCGGGGTGGCAGCCGATCTGGACGAGGCCATCGGCACTATGAAGCAGGCGATGGATGCCGCGTCCCCCGAACACCCCAATCGTCCGGAGCTCCTGTCCAACCTGGGCAATGCCTACCGTGAGCGCTTCGAGCGGGGTGGGTCGGTGGAGGATTCGGATGCGGCTGTCGATGTGCTGGAGCAGGCACTTGCCGCGGCGCCCCCCAGTCATCTCAACCATGCGATGTTCCTGTCGAATCTCGCACTCGCGTATTACGCGCGCCTCGAGGCCACGGGACAGCGCATCGATCGGCACGTCCTCCACAGCTTGGCCGGAGGTCTGGCGGTGGCGGTGCCTTCTCCGGTGGTTTTCCGGGCGCGGGCAGGGCGGATGCTGGGAATACTGGCGAACGCGCTGAACGAGCCGTCGCTCGCGGTGGAATTGCTGGATGCGGCGGTGGCACAGTGGCCGGCGGTTGTCCCACGCGAGTCGGGATGGGAAGACCAGGAATACCGGCTCGGCCGAGATCTCGGTCTGGTGGAGGAGACGGTCGCCGCGCATTGCGCTGTCGACGACCCCGGGGGTGCGGTGGAGAACGCGGAGTGGGGGAGGGGTGTGCTGTTCGCAGCCCATGTGGACGCCCGGACCGATCTCGTCGAACTCGAACGCGTACTTCCCGAGCTGGCCGGACAGTTGCGAGCGGTGCGCGAATCGCTGCGCCTTCTGCCCGCCGACGACCGCATCGCGGGCGAGATACGTGGCGCGGCAACCGAACTCGTCGACGACCGCAGACGGTGGTGGAGCGAACACGACCGGCTGCTCGCCGAGATCCGCGGGCATCCTCGCTTCGAACGGTTCCTCCGGCCTCCTCGCCTGACCGATCTGCGACCCGCCCTCGCCGCGGGTGCCGTCGTCGTGGTCAATGCCGCACGGCACCGCAGTGACGCGATCATCCTCGACGGAGATGCCGATCCCGTCGGTGTCCGGTTGCCGGATCTGGTTCGCACCGACGTTGTCTCCCGAGCCATGACGCTGCTGCGCGGCAGTGCCGACAACAGCCTGGCCGGCGTCCTGCGGTGGCAGCGCGAGCTCCCCGAGATTCTTGCGTGGCTGTGGGACACGATCGTGGAGCCGATCCTGCACACCGCGCCGGCGCTGCGTGGCGCCCGACAGTCGCTGCCGCGGGTGTGGTGGATGCCGACCGGCACCCTCGGCCTGTTTCCGCTGCACGCCGCCGGCCATCTCGGCCGGCCCGGTGCCCTCGACGCGATGATCAGCTCCTATACCCCGACCCTGCGCGCGTTGGCGCACGCGCGCACCCGTCCGCCGGCTGTCGAGCGCCGCCAACTGACCGTGGCCCTCCAGCGCACCCCTGGCCAGCCGGACCTGCCCGGCACCGTCGCCGAGGCTACCCATCTGCACGCCGACCACCCGGACACAGTGCTCCTCGTCGACGACACCGCGACCGTCGATCGTGTCCTGGCCGCCCTCCCGGAGGCGACGTGGGCACACTTCGCCTGCCACGCCGGCGTCGATCTCGTCGCCCCCTCCCGAAGCGGGCTGCGCCTGCACAACGGGAATCTGTCGTTACCGCAGATCAGCCGACTTCAACTCGCCCACGCCGAGCTGGCCTACTTGTCGGCCTGCTCGACCGCACACGCCGCAGTCCTGCATTCCGACGAGTTCCTGCATCCTGCTTCCGCATTCCAGTCGGCGGGATTTCGGCATGTCGTCGGCAGCCTCTGGCCGCTGTCCGACCTCGCGGCCCCGGCCGCTGCCACCGCTTTCTACCGGCAGCTGCCGTCATCGCCAACGGCCGATCAGGCCGCGACCGCGCTACATCGCGTCATTCGAACCCTGCGAGCCGAGCATCCGACACGCCCTGATCTGTGGGCCGGGCTCATCCACAGTGGCCCATGAAGGTTTCCGGGGTTCGTTGTGGCAGGCGCACCGACATCGTCGGCCCGCGCTCGGTCACCCCGCCTGCACCTGGGACGATCCGACCCGCCGGCGATATCAGCCCTGGCCGGTCGTGGTGTCGTCGCCCAGGGCATCCGGGTTGTAGGCCAGCAGTTCCCAGCAGTGGCCGTCCGGGTCGTCGACCGCCCGGTTGTACAACCAGCCCATGTCCTGGGCCTCCCGTGGTTCGGTGGCCCCCGCGGCCAGCGCCGCGTCGGCGAGGCGGTCCACTTCTGCACGCGATCCGGCAGCCAGCGCGTTGATCACCTCGAGCGGACCGTCCGCGGTGTCTCGCTTGGTGAAGGTCGCGAACATCTCGCGCGTCATCAGTTGCACCACGATCGCGTCGGCGAAGACCAGCTGAGCGGAGGTGTCCCCGGTGAAGTCCGGGTTGATCGTGGCGCCCATCGCCGTGTACACCTTCTTGCTCGCCTCCAGGTCTGTGACCGGCAGGTTGACGTAGATCTGCGTGAATGCCACGACGTGCCTCCAAGGATTTCCGGTGGGCCGGGTGTTCCCGGCGACACCACGAACCTAGGGACGCACCTCGACCTCGGTCTTGTACAGGAGCGACAGCATCTCGTCGCCGTCGGCGCGCCGCAGCTGGGAGGCCGTCCGGCCGGTGAACCGGGTCAGCGAACGCGCGAGGTGCGGCTGGTCGTGGTACCCCGTCCGCTGCGCGACCTCGATCGCCGGCATCCCTTGCTGCAACAGCAGCACAGCCTGTCTGGCCCGCTCGATCTGCCGGATCGCGCCCTGCGTGAGCCCGGTCGCCGCGGCCACCCGCCGCTGCACCGACCGTGGCGTGACCAGAGTGGTCACGTCACCGCGGAGCACATCGGTGACCAGCGGATCACGCATCAGCAGTCCGGCGCGGACCAGACGGTCGACGAAAACGTCGGCGTTGTCGTAGGCCGGGATTTCCCACTCCTCGCCCTGCAGCACGAACGAGCGGGCCGTGGTGTGCGGACTCGATACCGAGCTGTCGACCAGCGTCGATACCGGCAGCGGCGCCAGAAACGCACCGTGCCGGAAGATGATCCCGAGTGTTTCACCCGTACCCGGCCCCAGATCCACCACCGTAGGACCGGTCTCCGGGCCGCGAACCGACACATGGGTCTTCCCACGGTCGCGCCACACGACGAGTTCCCAGTTCGAATTCGCCACGGACCGCATCCGCGCCGGCACCACCCCGCCGGCGACCGACCCAGCCCGATAGACCCGCTCGACATACGGGGAATCGGACGGGCGCTGCTCGAGGCTCACAGCCGAGAAACTAACACCCGCGGCCGTCCCGCCGCTCCCGTCGTCTATCGGATGAGGTTCCTACCGGGCGAGTTGCCTGCGGAGTACGGCTCCGGCCAGTGTTTCCGGCGTTGCTTCGGTGCTGTCGACGGTCATGTCGTAGGTGGCGCCGTGATCGTGAACCATGCGGAAATGTCCTCGTGCGAGCCCGATCGGGTTGCGGCGGCCGCGTTCGCGCTGTTCGGCAACCGCGAGCGGGCATGTGACGCACACCAATAGCACCTCCAGGCCGGACAACGCGTCCATCCACTTCTCCAGCAGATCCGGGGTCAGCAGCATCTCGTCGATGACCAGGTCGTCGCCTCCGTGCGCGAATGCGGCGGCCGCGATTCGGGCGGACCGCAGCATCCGACGTCCGACGTCGCCGTACCGGATGACCACCGATGGGTGCCCATCGGCGCCGCCCGTACGGTCGTACCAGAAACCGTCGCGGCTGAGCGGACCGTCGCGTCCCCCACCCCAGTTCGGCGGCACCAGGCCGAACAGCGTGTCGATACCCCAATAGACGATCGGGGTATCGCTTTCGTCCTGGATGGCTCGGGCGAGGGTGGTCTTGCCCGCACTCGATGTCCCGTTGAGGAAGATCACCCGGCCCGGGCGGCCATCGGTCCGCATCCGGTGACGGTATCCGCTCCCCGATCTCCCGCGAACGACGGCTCATCGACTGTGAGCCGCCGGCGATCGTACGACGCTCTGCCCGTTGATCTTCCGAGGTGCCGCGCCGGCTGTTCCGATCAGCGCGGTCAGCGGCAACAGCGCGCTCGGCAGGTCTGCTCGTTACACGGCGCCGAGGTCGTCGCTATCGTGAACGACAAGGTCACCATTCAGTCGCCACCGGACCGACACGGCCCGGTCGGCTCGCGGATCGGAAAGAGCGGCGTCGGATCATGGCAGAGGACCTGACCGTGACCGGGGTGCTGGTGATCCCTGCGTCCGAGTTACGCGAGCGGTTCTCACGGTCGTCCGGTCCGGGAGGGCAGCACGTCAACACCACCGACAGCCGAGTGGAGCTGTCCTTCGACCTGGCCAACTCGCCGTCCGTGCCGGAGTCGCTGCGCACCCGGATGCTCGACCGCCTGGCCACCCGCCTGGTCAACGGCGTGCTCACGATCGTCGCATCGGAGCAACGCGCACAACTGCAGAACCGCGCCGCCGCCCGCGACCGCCTGGCCTCGTTACTGCGTGACGCCGCTGCCGCCCCGCCACCCGTCCGCCGCGCCACCAAGCCCTCGCGCGGAGCGAAGGAACGTCGCATCGCCGCGAAGAAGCGGCGCGGCGTCACCAAACGCAACCGCCGCGCCTCCCCCGACGACTAGCCGACGGACAGCGCCACAGGTCGGGATATCGGCGGCACAGTCGTCGCCGAACCAGCCGGTGCTCCCGAGCCTCGTCTGCGCCGTCTCGCACGGCAGCCTGAGCAGGTACACCGATACACGCTGTCCGGCCGGCCCAGGCCCAAACCGCCCGAAATGCGGCATTGTGGGATATTCGAACTGGCCCTCAGCGATGATCGAGAGTGTTCTGCCCGTCGGGCGTGGTCGGCCATCCGGTGACCTGTGCCGAGATCATCTGGTCATGTGTGCTGTTGCGAACTCACCGGCGAGCATCGGCTTGTCGCCGCAATGGGGCTGCTGTACGGGGCAGGTCAGGTCACACTGTCACCCGAACGCACAGCAGCCCCGATCTCGATCAAGCGACCCGACTCCGTAGAAGCAGGGAACCTCAGTTCTTTCGCGATCCCAACCCCGCACATCAGGGCAACTGATGTCCTGTAGTCGGCGCTCGGTTCGGTGGGACCAATACGGCGTGCGGTAGATCGGAGCGTGCTCGGTCGCCAAGCGACACTGGAACTCTTTGGTCACGGACCTCCCACAACTGCGCTGTCGGGTCGTTTCCGCGAGTGGCCAGCAGCCGGCCATCCGGACTGAATGTTGCCGAATACATCCAGTCGGGAGTACTGATGTCGCCGACTATCTCCCAGGTTGTCGGATCCCACAACCGCGCCGTCGCGGCGCGCCAGGTCAGCACACGACCATCCGGGCTGAACACCACATGTTGGTCACTGGCGAGTATGTCATCGACCATTTGCCCAGTCGTCAGATCCCAAAGCGTGATTTCGACCCCGGTGTCACCGGCAACTGCCAGCAGACGACCGTCTGGACTGAATGCCACCTGCCCGGCACTCCAGCCGGTGTGTCCGTCGAGCGGGCCGCCCTCTGGCCGCCCGGTGGCCGGATCCCACAACCTCGCAGTCCCGTCGTCGCTACCGGTGGCCAGCAGACGACCATCCGGACTGAACGCCACCGACACCACCCACTTGGTGTGGCCGATGAGCGGGTCGCCCGTCGGCCGTCGGGTGGTCGGATCCCACAACCTCGCAGTCCCGTCACGGTGGCCTGTGGCCAACAGGTGACCATCGGGGCTGAACGCCACCGACCGCGACCCCACCTTGTCGGTTCCGATGAGCGGGTGGCCGACCATCCTCGTCGCCTGGTCCCACAACCGCACCGTGCCATCGCGGCCCGTGGTGGCAAGCAGACCGCCATCCGGGCTGAACGTCCCGAGCCATCTGGTGGCCAGGTTGTCGACCATCCGTCGGTCGGCCGGATCCCATAGCGTTATCCCGTCGTGGCTGCTGGTAGCCAGCAGGCGGCTATCCGGACTGAACGCTACTGACACAAAGTCGGTATGGGTGACATCGAGCGGATCGCACGTCGGTTGCCCAGTGGCTGGATCCCACAACCTCGTCGTTCCGTCGCGGCTGCCGGTGGCCAACAGACGACCATCCGGACTGAACGCCACCGACACCACCGACTTGGTGTGGCCTATGAGCTGATGTCGGCTGCTCACCACAGGTAGGTCTCCAGCTCCGTTCATGGCGAACTCACGCATCTGCTGCCACCGGTTGTCGCGTTTGAGTCCGGACGACGCACTCCGCGCTACTATCCCCTTATTCATCGCTGCCTCCGCCACAGTCGCCGCCAGCGGTCGGGACCGGTGTGTAGGACAGGTCGGTGTCCGGCAGCTCCGGGCCATCATCGGTGTCGGGGGCGGACTGGACCAGCGATTGGAGCTCACATTCCAACACATAGATCCTGTCCGCCTCTGCCTTGATTTCCATCAGGATTCTGTCGGCCTCTCGCCGCATTCCGTAATACGCTGCCTCTGGTGCGTTCAAGCCGATAGACACAGCATCGCGCTCTAGCGCGCTCAGTCGATTCTCCAGCCGTTTCAACGCATCCTCATACTCGTCCAAACGATTCGCCAGCTCCGCCTCTGTGAGGGGTTTTTTATGCTTATCTGCGCCGACGTTGTAGTGATACTTGATTGTAAACGCTTCCATCAGCGTGTAATCGCATGACCTCAACAGATCCAATGCGATATAGAAATCGGATGAGTCGGAGTGAGGTAAATCGGGATGGACATATCCGAAAAC
The DNA here is from genome assembly GCF_000381925.1 of Nocardia sp. BMG111209. Taxonomy (NCBI): domain Bacteria; kingdom Bacillati; phylum Actinomycetota; class Actinomycetes; order Mycobacteriales; family Nocardiaceae; genus Nocardia; species Nocardia sp. BMG111209. Next base: position 193,860 of record NZ_KB907308.1, on the reverse strand, counting down.
GATGCTCTTGAAATTTCGGCGGATCCGATCCTTCGTAGCCTTGTCGAGGTCATAATCGTCGAACCCGAAGCTTCCTATAGTCGTATCGCCTAGAGCGCGTACCGATACACCGCCAATTAGGGCCGTGTAAACGAGATCCGACGATTCGAGCACGGCTGCGACTTCTTTCTCGACCCCGTCCGCATCCAGGCCTCCGTTGTGTACCTTGAGTTGGATATCCCTGTATCCGGCCTCGAGACGCTCACGTTGGCCTCTACGCAGTTCCAGATCGCTTCTTCTGCGTAGGATCTGCTCATCGAAGGCTTTCTCGAACTTCTGCACCTGCTCTGCGCGGTCGCGGTATATGGACAGCACAGAGACCACCGCGCTTCGAGCATCCGCGATTTTTCTTACAACATCCGCGAGAGTATGTAAAGGCAGTGAGTTGTCGTCCATACGTGACGATCGAGCGTGGCGATCAGCATCCTCGCGGCGGTTCAACCACCAGCGCAGGCTCTTCTCCAGCTGATCAGGCGGAATGTCGGGATGAATGTACCGCAGGCAGACTGCGACGAGATCCCGGGTGATTTCCCTTGTCGGCAAGCGATGGTTCTGCCCAATCGCTTTGCTAACAGTGGACCCGTCGACATGGGCCTCACGGGCCAGCGCCTCTGCTTTGCCTGCGCCTGCTGCCTTCGCTTGGTCGACCAGATCCCGTAGCTGCCGCTTGAATTCGGCAACCTTGTTGGTCATCGCTGAGCTCCAGGCCTTGGTCGAAGGATCAGCTCGGCGACCTCACCTGCCGTCAGTACCGCAGCGACAAGGATCTCTACCACCGCGCGAGGTGCAACTCCTAGCCCGATCAGCGTCGTCATCGATGCGACAACGATAATGAGGATGACCACCCTTGCCTGCAGTTGCCGCGGATCCCAGGGGTAAGGTCGACGGAGAACATCGAGCATTGTCGATACCAGTCTTTCTCGTGGTGCAGCTGAAGCTTTGATGGTGACCAGCGTTCCACCGTCGCCGCGCACCGCGCCAGTCCTGGCCGGTTTCCAGAAATTTCGCCTTCGGTCCCGCGAACCCGTAGCCGGCAGCCGCATATGTCTGCGCTTCTTGCTTCGTGACACTTGGGCGGGACCTCGCCGCTCATTCCCCTGATGAAACCTCAACACCGCACCGTGTTTGCCGAAAGATTCCAACCGGTCGCCTTATCTGCGAGGCAGGCTACCTCCTGAGTGCAACCGCCGGTAGACCGGCAACCTGTCGACGACCCTGCCCGCAGAATCGCTCTGGGCCAGTTTGCCGCCGGGACAGACCTCTCTCGTGAGACCTTTCCGAACATCCGGTAATCGGCATGAGCGGATACCCCTGTGGCGCAACAGGAGCAGCCCGAAATTCGGTATGAGCGGATTGCGAACGGGCACAGGCACTTCGCGCGACCAGCGGCAGACGAGTGCGTTCGGCGACGGTTAGGGGATGGCGCGGTCCGCCGGCGAGGGAGGCTCCGTCGGCGGTCCCAACCCGCGCCGGAGACCGTACTGGATCGCGTCGGCTGTGCCGGTGTTTCCTGACGTTGCTACCGGGATGCGAGACACTGGAGTATGCGCTACACAGGCCGGGTTCCCGGCCCACCGCTCGATCGGTTCATCGACGACATCTATTGTCTGTCCGGGGTGCCACGTTATCGCCGCGTGCTCGTTCCTCCGATGCCTTCGGCGCATTTGTTCATCAATCTCGGCGCCCCGGTCCAGCTGTCTGTGCCCGACCCCGCGGTGCCGTCCGCGACTCTGGTCGACGGGTGGTTCATGGGGTTGTGGACCGAGCGTTTTCTGTTGGAGTATCCGGCCCGTGTGCGACTGGTAGGAGTGCATTTCAAGCCCTGGGGACTTTCGGCGTTCACCGGCATTCCGGCGCTCGAACTGCGGGATCGCTATGTGCCCGTCGACGCGGTGTGGCAGCGCGCGCTGGAGCGAATCCGCGGTCGCCTCGGCGAGCTCGGCGATGCCGCCGACGCGCTCGACCTCGTCGAGCAGGAGTTGCGGTCGCGTCTCGTGGAAACCCGATCAGACACTCTCGACCTGGTCACGCAGGTGGGGACACGGTTGGAGAGGTCCTACGGTTCGGTCTCGGTCGCGGCGCTCGGCGACGCCGCCGGGGTGAGTGGCAATTATCTGACCACACAATTCAAATCTCATGTCGGCGTCACACCCAAACGCGTGGCCCGCATCTATCGTTTTGCCCGCCTGATCCTGTCCGTCGACGCGCGCGGTCCGGTCTATTGGACCGAATTCGCGCACTCCGCAGGGTATTTCGATCAGGCGCACGCCAGCAAGGAGTTCAAGGACTTCACCGGCCACACCCCCACCGACTACCTTGCGCTGCGGCGCAGATTTCCGGCCCAGGACCGATTCCCGCCGGATGCCGGGCCGATGCCGATCGAGTGATTTTTTACAAGCGTGCGTACCCGGCGGTGCCACAGAATCGGAATCCACGCCCTATCGATCCGGAGGAGACCCTGTGAGCACGGTGATCATGCACAACGTGGTGTCGGTGGACGGCTTCATCGCCGACAAGAACGACGACGTCGGCCCCCTGCACGAGTGGTATTTCAGCGGTGACACCCCGATCACAGAACCCGCCGGCGAGCAGGACTTCGATCATTCCGGCATCGGAGCCGGATTCAAGGTCGCGCGTGCCTCGGCGGACTACGTCCGCGCCACGTGGGCGTCGATCGGGACGATCGTCATGGGCCGCAACCTGTTCGACCTGGTGAACGGTTGGGAGGGGCAGCCACCCGCGGGTGAGCACGTGGTCGTGGTCTCGCATCGCCCCAAGCCGCACGGTTGGCACCCGGAGGCCTCCTACCACTTCGTCGACAACATCCACGCCGCTGTCGCCACCGCACGAGAACTTGCCGGCGACCGCACCATCGCCGTCAACGCCGGACAGGTCGGCGGCCAGTTCCTCGCGGCCGGGCTGATCGACGAGGTCGCGATGGACGTGGTCCCCGTGGTGTTCGGATCCGGAAAACGCTTCTTCGGCGACATCGACGGCCAGCACCTACTGGAAGACCCGCACGTGGTCATTCAGGGCGAGCGAGTGCTGCACCTGAGGTTCGGAGTCAGGAAATGACTTTGTCGCCGATGTAGCGGACGAGTGCGGGTCGGCGGAGCACGAGATCGTCGTCGGCGAAGGTGACATCGAGATCAGAGGTGGGAGCCATCTCTCGACCAGCGGTATTACCGGATGTTCGCCGGAGTGAGCTCCACGGTCTGACGATGCTCATCGAGGAGGGGTCGGCCGAGTGGAGAGCTTGCTACGGGTCGATAGCCTCGAGCCGATCCAGTGCGGTTTGCACGCGTGCGGTGGCTGCCAATATCTCAGGGGTGTCGTCCAACGCGTCCAAGGCATCCGAGTGGACTTCGAGCGCGGCGTGCATGTTCTGTCGCATGCCGGCGGCTGTGTTCTGCGCCAGCTGAGCTTGGGTGATCGGATTGGCTGTTGTTCCGAGGACAGTGTCTGCCGCCAAGTTTGCTGCGGCGACGACGACATCCGCATTCTGGTTGGCGTTGGCGGGATGAGCCACGACAATCTCCATTGTTCGATCCGTGACCCTCAGTATGGGTGGGCACGAGGGGATCAGCGCCGTTACCTGGGTATCGTCGCTCGACACGCCGAACGACACGCTCGGGACTGCGTTCGACATCCTCCGGTCTGTATTCGGCATGAGCGGATACCGAACGGGCACAACCGCTTCGCTCGCTCAGCGGCATGAGCGGATGTTCGCCGGGTTCGGACGTCGTACACACGCGGAGTGCGCCGGGCCTCGATATGTTGCCTGTACGACTGTCAGCGCTGGTCAACCGGGCCGAGCACCGGCTTGATGTCCAGGATCGGCGTACCGTTCAAGGCCTCCAAGCCACGGACTCGCAGCCGGGTGCCTTCAGCGGCCAGGACGGTCACGGTGTGTAAACCGATCGGATTGGGACGGTCCGGTGAGCGGGTCGCGAAGACACCGGTCGGCGGTCGGGTGCGGTCGCCACGTGGATGCACCACCAGGGCGTCGCGGTCCGCACGGTCCAGCCAGGTGAGCACGACGACCCGATCTCCGACGGCGAGATCGGCGACGGCGGGCATCAGGCCCTCCTCGAGCACCAGATCGCAATCCGGCGCTCCCTCGTCACCCTGGCGCGGCGCTGCCGCCAGGTCGGTGAGTTCGGACTCGACTCGGCCGACCGGCCGCAATAGAAATTCGGTCATCTTCCAGGATTCTCCACGTCGAGTCGTTCCAGCTGGTCGTGGTCGGCCATCAGGTCGGTGGAGACGATCGTGCCATCTTCGATGGTGGAGCCGAACACCACCATTTTGCTTCCGATCGATCGACCATACCCGCTCCCGCAAGGCCTTTGGGATGGACTGTGTTTTCGCCGACCAGCCATAAGTAGGGGAGCCATGAGCGGATGTTCTGCGGCACAACAGATTTCAGGTTAAAGGTGGCAATACGGGACATTCTTGGGCGAGCCGAACTACTTCGGTAGTGAGGTAGCACAGCCGGAGCTCATTGATTCGGCGTGCCCGGATTGCTCACGGCGGTGCAACTCTGTTGCATTGCCCGCAATCAGGCCGCTGGTCGGCGGCCTCGGCTTCGATCGGCCCGTGACCGATCGTCTTCACGGCCCGAAGGTGCTCCGCACCGCGCGACTCATCCTTCCCGGTTGCCACCAAAAGGCGTGTCAGGTCACGGGGGACCGCGCGTCGGAATCGAGTGAGCATCCAATGGTCGAGAACCACGCCCGGAAGAACGCCGCGAAGGCTTACTCCCGCATCACCTGAGTCCGCTATCGTCACCGTCCTGCGCTCGGGGAGAATCGAGCCATGCCCGGCGTGTGACGGCACCGGATTGAAAGGCGGCCTCGCGAGCGAATTCCACCCACACGACCTCCGCCGCAGCCGACTTGTTCTCATCCCCGCCGCCTGTACCACCTGCCGGGGCTGCGGCCATGCCACGCACCACGAGTGTCCGCTGTTGCACGCCGGTGACACCTTCGCAGAGCTGGCCGGAGGCGCGGACGGTGATCGTGAGCCACGCTGCCGAACGTGTTACGACCGCCTGCACTATTTCGAGTGGGGAATCGGTGCGACGGAGTTGATTCCGGATACTCCGGATATCGCCGCGTACAAGGCTGCGCGTCGTGCCGGCGGCGAATCCGACGACTCGCGACTGCCCCAGGGCTACAGCCTGAACGTGCCCAACGGCTTGGAATACTTCCGCTACCCGTGTGATTGAGTCCCGGACAGCAGCGCCCAAGTGGTGCTCGACCCATCGGGTCTCCGCCGAGATCGGGCGACGCGGTAAGTCGCTTCCGCTGTGGTGCGTGGTGCGTGCGCGCCCAACAATAAGTCGGATGCTCACCACGCCCATTAGTACTGCAACGCCACTCAGGTGAGTGGGTGGCCGCGGCGTCGGTAGTGCGATAACCGGGCCTGGTGCTGTCGGCGGCGTCGCCAGTGCGACCATGCCCAGATGTGGTCGGCGTGATGGTGGCGGGTGAGCACGAACGCCACCAGCAGGCGGCGAATCTCCGGTAGCGTGAGCGCGATCATATCCTCGGCGCGGGAGTCGTTTCCCCTTTTGAGGCAATGGTTTTCGATGCCGCGAGCCAGGCCAGGGCGAGCATCGAGAGCGTGATGTGGGCGTACCAGGCCCGCCAGGAACGCACCTGGTAGTGGTCGAGCCCGGCCTCGTTCTTGGCCTGCTGGAAACATTCTTCGACATGCCAGCGCGAGCCGGCGGTCCAGGCCAGATCCACCAGGCGCGCTCGGGCCGGGCCGTAACACACGTAATAGGCGATCTCGAGTTCGCCTTTGCTGTTCGGGGTCAGTGCCCGCCGCGCCAGCAACCAGTGTCCTCGCCCAGCAGCCCAGCGTCCGTCGATCGGCTTTCTGGCCCAGTCGTATTCGCGGGGGCCGTGGGAACCGGCGCCGACCGACAGCCGCTGCCACGCACGAACCGGCAGTCCCGCGATCAGCGCGTCGGCGCGGCCGGTCCGCTCGGCGCGGGTGGCGAACCGGTCGTCGCGCCGGGTCGCCATCACATGAAACACATCATGGTCTTCGAGCCATTCCCGTAGATATCCGGCCTGACCGTAGGCTTCATCCGCGGTGAACCAGGCGAACGGCACGTTCGCGGCCAACGTCCGTTCCAGCATCGCGATCACCTGCCGCGGCTTGGTAGCGAATTCGACCTCGTCGGGGATGTCCGCGGCGCGGCAGCGATCCCGGTCGGTGGTCCACGACTCGGGCAGATACAGCTCCCGATCGATCAGGGCATGCCCACGCGGGGAGGCATACGCCAGGAACACCCCGATCTGACAGTTCTCCGTCCGTCCCGCAGTGCCGGAGTACTGGCGTTGCACCCCAGCGGATTTCACGCCTTTCTTCAAGAACCCTGTCTCGTCGGCGATGAGCACACCCTCCCGATCGCCGAGGTGCTCGACCACGTACGCACGGACCTCGTCGCGGACACCACCGATGTCCCAGTCGGCCTTGCGAAGCAACCGCTGCATCCCGTTCGGGCACACCTCACCAGCACGCTCGGCCAAAGTCCAGCCGTTCTTGCGTTCCAGGCCCGCGACCAGCCCGGCCACGTACTCCCGCGCCCTCGCACGCGGTTCGGACCGGCAAAACCGGTCCCCGATCCGTGCCATCAACGAATCCAGCTCGACCACCAGCCGATCCAACATCACCCGACAGGTCTACCAGCAGCGATCCACACGAGTGACGTTGCAGTATTAGTAGCTCGACCCTGCGATGGCTGAGCCGGCCTGGCCTGGGCCTATCGAGGTCACGGTGTCTTATGTCGTACCGTCAGCGGCAATCGCTCTCGTGTGACCAGGGACTGCGTACTACGCGCCGAGCGAGATGCCCGCATATCTGCAGTTCCAGATGCCCTGTGGCCTAGTACATCTGGTGGTCGGCGCGCTCGGCGGCATTATCGCGCACTCTCGTGTGCCAGCACCGAATGCCGGGCGCCCCACACCGTGCCACGCACGGCCTCCATCCACTCTGCCCGGGACGTCTCGGGAGTGGACATGAGACCGCTCGGGATGACAAAGCCCGTCGCCTGACAATCGGGGCGAAGATGACCACCCCACTCGGGTCGACGTTCGCGATCCAGGCGGAACTCACCGAGGCGGGGCCGGGTGGTCGGCAACGGTGACCACGATGAAGGATCCCAGCTGCGCTGATTGCCCCAGTGCGTCGGGTCCGGCGGCACACACCGGGCGAACGAACCGCCTGGGTGGGACGACGGGCATGGTGCTCATGAGGTCCATGCCGGACCGTTCTCCGCGGTTGGTCGTTCTCGGCGTATACGGCTGCGGTAGCGCAGCGGGGACTCGCCCACCTCTCGTTTGAACGCTGTGCTGAAGGCGCTCTCCGAGGTGTACCCGAGGTTCGCGGCGAGGAAGCCGATACGGGTGTCGTCTTCTCGGAGTGCGCGTTGGGCCAGGACCATGCGCCAGCTGTTCAGGTAGGCGAGCGGTGGTACGCCTGCTACGGCTCGGAAGCGTTCGGCGAATGTGGTTCGCGACATCGACGATACGCGGGCGAGGTCGTCGAGGAGCCATTGCTTGCCGGGTTCGGAGTGCATGCGGGTGACGGCGGGGCGTAGGCGCTCGTCGGTCAGTAGGCGCAGTTGTCCTGGGGGCAGGGCGGTGTGCTCGAGGTAGGCCCGGAGGACCTCGAGGATCAGCAGTTGTGAGTATTGGCGGACGGCGAAGTCCGAGCCCAGTTGCCTGCCGGTCAGTTCGTCGACGAGTTGGTCGGTGATGGCGCGCAGCCGCGCGGAACCGGGGGCCGCTCCTCGGACGTGACCGACCGGTGGCAGGGCCTGCAGTAGAAGTGCCTGGCCCGCCGCGTTGAGCAGGATCCGGCCGCCGATCACGAGATCGCCGTCGCTGCCGGCGGCGTCCAGAGCGCCTGCCAGGTCGATGACCTCGGGCTCGATCTCCAGCGGGGGGCCGCCGCCCGCTCCGCCTTCGAGTTCCAGGTGGGAACGGCCGTTCAGGATCGCGACGTCGCCCGGCTCCAGCTGGAGAGGTGTGTCGAGGCCGTCGGCGGACAGGCGCGCCCGACCGCGCACCATTACCGTCAGCTTGAGCAGGCTGCTGCCATGTGCACGCGCCACCCACGGGCCCCGCGCAGCGAATAGGCCCGTGACCTGCCCTCGTGCCTCCACGATGTCGAAAACCTCGGACAGCTCATCCATGGCCGGACTATCGCAAAGAAAAGGCGGATCGTCAAGCATTGTCCGTACGGACGAGGAGGGGCAGGGTGAAGGCATGACCACTGAACAGCAGCACCTGATCGGCACCCCGTTCACCGCCGCGTCGACGGCCGACGACGTGCTGGCGGGAATCGATCTGACAGGCCGGAACGTCGTCGTCACCGGCGGCGCGGGTGGCCTCGGGCTCGAGGCCACGCGGGCGATGAGCAAGGCAGGCGCCACGGTCGTGGTCGCCGCGCGCAACCCCGAACAGGCTGCGGCGAAGCTCGCGGGCGTCGAGCGCGTCGAGATCAGCAGGCTGGACCTGCTCGACCCGGCGTCGATCGACGCGTTCGCCGCACGCTACCTCGAGTCCGGACGGCCCCTGCATGCCCTGATCAACGGCGCGGGCAACACCTACGGCACGCTCGTCCTGGACGCCCGCGGCTACGAGAGGTCCTTCGCCGCGTTCCACCTCGGCCACTTCCAACTGACTCTCGCCCTGCACCCCGCACTGCGGGCCGCACACGGTGCCCGTGTCGTCAACGTGTCGTCCGGTGCCCACCGCACCAGCGACATCCGGTGGGACGACTTGCACTTCGCCCGGGCTACGACGGAAACCTCGCGTACGGGCAGACCAAGACCGCCGGTGTCCTCTTCGCCGTCGAGTTGGACCGTCGCTGGGCGGCCGAGGAGATCCGCGCCTTCTCGGTTCACCCCGGCATCTCCATCGCCTCGAACCTGGCCCACATGGAGCAGGGCACCTTCACCATGGACCAGCTAAAGGCCATGGAACTCGTCGACGACCACGGACAGCCGATCATCGACCCCGCGCACGAGAAGAAGACACCTGAGCAGGCCGCCGCGACGATCGTGTTCGGCGCCACCAGCCCGCTGCTCCACGGCATCGGCGGGGTCTACCTCAAAAACAACGACGTCGCCCCCCCTCGACCCCACCCCCTGGGGCCCCACCCCGGTCGGTGAGAAGCCGATCATCATCTCCGACGCCGCCCCCCCACGCTCTCGACCCGAAGTCCGCCCAGCGACTCTGGGATCTGAGCGAAGAGTTGCTCGAGGGCTGACCACCGCACAGGCGCGCCGCGCCGCGACGGTTGGTTGCAGATCCATCGCCGGCTCAACTCGCGCGGGAATGAAGATCGACGGTGTTTGCGATCGAACAAAGCTCGAGTCAGCGGCCCCTGGTGACGCGACCATCTGATCCGGCCCCTGGAGGGGAGACCACCCATGTAAGAGTTGAGGCCGACTGACCGTCAGATAGCGTCCCGTGGAGTGGTGGACTTCGGACCAGCAGCGTGAATGCAACAAAACCCCGAACCCACACAGCGGGTTCGGGGTTCGATTTCCTGATCGTGCATCAATCCGGCTGGCGACGGCCGAATCCGCTTCGCTCGTCAACGTTCCCCACGAAACCCGCTGGTCGGAAGCGACAAGTGTAGCGGTTTCGATCTGATTGCGATTTGCGAGCACAGCCAGAGTCGTTGCCGTCATGGCATCCTATAGCCGGGACACACCCCACTCGGACAACAACATCCGGTAATCGGCATCAGCGGATGTCCGTACAGTGCAACGGGATTCACTCGACCAGCGGCATGAGCGGATGACTCGAGAACCTCGCGACTGCGGGCCCGTCTTCGCTGTTGCCAATCAAGTCGTGAACGACTCGGGAGTATTAGTCATCCGGCCGGCCCGGTCCACCGGAGGTCAGCTGATCGACGTGGAAGGCGGTGAATCTGACCAGCGGGATCAATGCCACCGCTCTGCTCAGAATGAAGAAGCAGCCGAAGACGATAACTGCCATGACCCAGGAGAGCCATGCTGGCGTGGTATCGAACATGAGCGCGACCAGCGACAGCGTCTCGCCGAGAAGAAAGACTGTCCCGAGATTCAGGAAACGGCGCTGCCACCGTTCGAACTCCTTCGACGCGTCCGCCGACGCCTGCGCCGCGGCCTGTCGTGTCTGCCCTAGCAGGCGCCGGACCGTGAAGGAGCGTTCGAACGGGCGCAACTGACGCCTCGTCGCGAGGTTCGTGAGGTAGCCGAACTCGATGACCAAGGCTATGAGCAATGCGGGCAGCACCTGCGCCGTCGTGCCGAAGAAGGAGCCGCTCACCACGATGTCGAGCCTAGCGCCGATGCGTCGTCCAGAGGTCCTTTCCTACCTGCTTGCTCGACCTGCCGTCGAGACAAGACTGAACACTGTCGGGGAACCGATCCCATGGCCGTGGCGGATAGACGCTGTAGTCGGCAGATGGGCGTGTTCTGCGTGATCTGTTGCCTGGCCGAATGTCTACACTCGACAGCGTGAGCGTGCGCGGACGCGAGGTTGGTGTGTGAAGGATCCGTTGTGGGAGCGGCTGTCCGCTGATCTTCGAGTTCGGGTCGATGAGCTGATCATCCAAGACCGCAAGGTGTTGGCCGTCAAGGAGATTCGGGACATCCTCGGTGATCCTCGACCGGGTATCAACGAATGCCTGGATCTGCTCGCCGAGCGGTGTACCGAGCTCGGGCAGCCGTGGATCAGACCGACTCCGCCTCTGAATCACGAGGATCTGGCCGACAAGGTAGCGGAACTGCCCGAATGTCCCGACGCGATCGAAGCGGTCTGGGACGGCGACACTTTCGGCTGGGCAGTCTGCCTGGTCGCCGTCATGCGGAGCCCTCGCGCCGAATATCATCTCGCACAGATCCGGCACGGCGGCGACATCCGGATTTTCAACGGCGAAGTGCCTCCGTATCCGGAGGCGCGAGAGGCCACCTCCGTCGGCCTCGCTCTCGCCGAAACCCTGGGTGTGCCGTTCCATTTCGCCAGTCCGGACAGGCCGGAACTAGATCTCCCGCGGTGGTTGGACAACCGAGAGTAGGCGGATCGCTGGTCGGCGGTCATTGTTCCCGTCCGCTCATCGGCATGCAGGTTTCTCGATTTGTCATGTGCCGGAGGCCATGTAGGCGACGAGGATGTAGTTGGGGTGGCGGTCGAGGTTCGTGCGGGCGCGGTCGTAGCGCATCGTCGTGCGTGGGTCGGCGTGGCGGGCCGCGATCTGAACATCGCGCAGTCGCCGGCATCGAGCATGGTGGTGACGAAGGTGTGCCGCAGCATGTGCGGGTGCATCCACGGCAAACGCACCACCGCCACCCGTGCCAGCAGCCGTAGGCAGCAGGTGGCGCAGTGCCGGTCCATCCGCCGACCGCGGGTGTTGAGCAGGATCGGATCGTGGACCCGGTCCCCGCAGGCCCGGTCGATCGCGCGGCCGACCGCCGGCGGTAAAGGCACCAGCACGACCTTGCCGCCTTTGCCGGCCACGCGTAGTACCCGGTGGCCGTGTTCCTCACCGACGTCGGCGATATCGGTTTGGCAGGCTTCGAAGATGCGTAGTCCGAGCATGGTGACCAGCGCGAAGTCGCTGGGGTGGAGCGAGTCTCGGGCGGCGGTGAGCAGCGCTTCGAACTGTAGATGTGAAAGTCCGAGTGTGGGTGACTCGTTACCGACTCTTGGTCGGCGAATGTATTCCGCCGGTGAGTGTTCGAGGACTCCGTCGATGACGCAGGTGCGGTAGAGGCCGGTGACCACGGCGGTGCGGCGGGCCACGGTGGCGGGCTTGTACCGGCGGACCTCCTGCATCCACCGCACATATCGCTCCACGTCCGCCCGTACGACGGTCAATGGTGTGAGTTGCCGTTCGGTGCGGCAGCAGATGTAGATGCGCAGGTCCGAGGTGCAGTGGATGCGGGACTGTCCGGTGTAGCGGGCGAGATTGGCCGCGCAGGCCAGCCGCAGTACGAGATCATCACCAGCGAAGGCGACAGCGACGTCGATCGAGGTATCCATGAACCACGATGCCCGCAAGCACGCCAACCGGACACACCAATCGCGGCATTGCCGCTCACTTGTGCTGACTATTGTCAGCTGTCGTGGGACTGCCCGATACCGTAGTATCGGGCCTGGTTACCCCGGTGTGGCCGAGTGAGCGAACGGCGGAGGCGAAGTATGACCGACGAGGAGATCGTCGTCTCGTTCGCCCTGATCAGACTGGATGACTCGAACCGCGACCTCGATCTGGAAGACGTTGCCGCCCTGGTAGTGCGCCGGCTAACTCCCGATCAGGTGCTCGACCTCGCCACCCGCAATCTGGCTGCGCGAAATGAGCTACGGGGAGCGTTGTTCGAATCGGCGGTCGAGCACGTGCTCAGGACCGTCCTGACCGCCCGAGGGCCCGTCGACTGACGGATCGACGCAACAACAGCGGGCGCCGATGGTAACCCTATTCGCGGGTGGACACCGACGGCCGAAGTACGCTCATCGGCCTGAGCAGATGTTCTGCGGCACAACAGATTTCGTTCGGAATGCGGCATGAGCGTCGGTGGTGTTCGGCCCGGACCGTGCTGTCGTGGACGCCGTCCGCAGCCGGGTCACCGCCCCTTGGGCGAGGGCTGGAGCGTGATGGTCGGTCTCGGTTGCGCTGCTACTCCCGTCGCGGACCAGGAATCACGATCGGCAGCCGTGCGCCGGCGTCCTGCGCGGCGAGGGCACCGAAATAGCACAGCACCGCCGTGGTGACGAGTGCGAGGAACACCCCGGCCGACGGGCCGGGAGACGCGAGCTGCGGGACGCCCATACCGGTGGGGCGGCTGATCGTATCGATCAGCGAAATCAGCGTCAGCACAAATGACGCGAACCCGCCGCCTGCCAGCAGCAACAGAGTCTTCGGTTGCGCAGCAACAGCTTTGACGATCACCAAGGCGTAGACGATGCCGACCGCGACCGCTATCAGTGGCCCGATCCACCAGAATCGATGCCAGGCGCTCGCCGATGCGGACACCGTGTACCCCATCGACGTGGCGGAATCGGTCCACCACGGCAGAAGGCTGGCGATCAATGTCGACACGGCAGCGCCCAGCGCACCCCATTGGGCGATCGAGCCGTTTCGCAGCGCCGCTTCGATCTGGCCGGTCGCCGGTCGCCGGACCGATTGCGTGGCATCGACTGTTGCGTCGGTCGGATCCTCCAGCCACAGTTGCCACCCCGGTGGTGGGGGCGGCCAGCTCGGGTCGGGTGACCATGATGCATCGGGTTCCCAGCCCGGTGGCGGGGCCGGCCAGGTCGGCGGTGGATTGAACCTCACGGTAGCTCCTGATCTGTTGTTGCCCGCGCACCGAAATGCCGGCAGGGCGTGAATGGCGCACCGTCGGTGAGAAATCCCTCCGAACTCGTCGGGAAGTCGTTGCCGCGCACCGCACCTGCTCACGTCCGGCCGCTGGCCGGCGATCCGTGACCGGCTTGCCGGCCGCATCGTCGGGCATCGGTCCTGTCCACCGAGACCCTCGACAATCAGGTGTGCCCCGAGCAACCCCTGCCGGTCGAGCCCACCGTACACACATCCACACCCCCGTGCCGGAGCATTCGCGACAACCGGACACGCCACCGCGCGAGGATCGCAGCCCGCAATATGCAGTGTGAAACATACTGGACTGCAACGGGATTCGAGTCGATCGATCGACCGACCAGTCCGTGGCGTGGTCCGCTGCGGGTCAAGGATCTGGTCTTCATCGACCGATTTCGAACGCACGGTAGTCGGCATGAGCGGATGTCCGTACAGTGCAACGGGATTCACTCGACCATCGGCATTGCAGCGCATCATTGCCGAGGTGACGAATGCGTCGCCGCAACCGATCCGGTTGCGGCGTCTTACTCTGTGCGCGTCAAAAAGCTCAGAATCGCTTCTGTCGCCGCCTGTGGCTGATCCTGCACTAGGAAGTGCTTCGCCCCGGCGATCGTCTGCCGCTCGACAAGGTCGGCGACCTGCGCGATCGAGGCGTGGGAGAAGTCACCGAACCCCTGTTCGGCGGCGAGCGAGAGTACCGGGAGGGCAAGCCTTTTCACGGCGAGCTTGTCGCGATTGACTTTCGCGTCGTCGAGCAGTGTCCGGTAATAGTTGAAGCTCGCCACGAGGCCGCCTGCCGCATAGCTGCGCGCATATTCATCGATGTCGGCCGGCGTCAGCGCGTCCGGGTGCAGCGTGCCGCGGCGGTAGAAATACTCGATGAACGGCCGCTCGCGTCCGGCGACCAGCACCTCGTTGATCCCCTGGGCCATGTTGAAACCCATGTGCCAGCTGCCGCCGTGGGCTACATCCATCGCCGCTTCGAGGCCGAACCCCGGAACAGCGCTCTCGATGAAGATGAAGTCGCGCACATCCGCCGGAAAGCTTGCCGCATAAGCGAAGCCCACAGGCCCGCCCAGGTCCTGGACGACGAGGTGAATGCGGCCGAATCCGAGCGTTCGCATCAGTTCGTGCAGGTCGGTTGCGACCGTTACTTTGTCGTAGCCGACGGCGGGGCGCTCGGAATCACCGTAGCCGCGCATATCGGGCGCAATCACGGTGAACCGGTCTGCCAGTGCCGGAATGACCTTGCGCCATGCATACCAGGTCTCGGGCCAACCATGAAGCAGGAGAACCGGATCGCCGCTGCCGGCGATCACGTAATGGAGCCGTACGCCGTTGACTGTCGCATAGCGTGATTCCGCTCCATCCGGCACCGGCGCGCGCAATGCCGGCCGGCCGTCACCGGGCTGCATGAGCGCGCCGGGGCACCGTCGAGATCGCCATCATGTCCGCTGCATATATGCGACGCGATACCGGCATGTCAGTACCGCCTCCTCGGAAACGTCGAGCGTCAACTGATCGTCGCCGAGCATAGCGGCTCCACGACGCACGTGTCATGGACACGTTCGCGATCATGCACGACCGGTCGCCCGATGACAACATCCGGAACGCACGCGACTCGGCATGAGCGGATACCGTGCTGCGCAACGGGATTCGCGCGAGCAGTGGCAATCGAGGATGTTCGGCAGCCGAGTTGACGAGTGCGGAGGTGGGCCGATCGGTGGAAGCATCCGCTACCGGAGCCGAGGATCGGCGAAGGTCGAGTTGTCGATGATGACGTCCATGAAAGGCAACGGTTCCACTTCGGCGAGGTAGATCTGTTCGGCCGGTAGGTACCGGTCGCGGTGGATCGTCTCGTCGTTGTCCCGCTCGGCGCCGCGGCTGACCGAAATCTCGGGGGACACTTCCAGCCAGATGCGGAAGTCCCAGTATTCGTTGATCTCCGGGCGGAACGCGAAGACGCCGTCCACGATCAGTACCGCATCGTCGTCGGCCGCGGTCAGTACCGAGGCATGATCGATCTGGGTCAGAGGGTCGATCGCGCACAGCGCGCACTCGCCGGAACCGTTGGGGCCGAACGGTTCGAACAGCAGTGCCCGAACGCGCGGGTAGTCGAAGGCGTTGCGATAGTAGCCTTCTCCGGACTCGCGATCGTAGCGGTGCCGATCACGCCAGGGATTCTTGAAATCGTCCAGACTTGCCCGCAGCACGGGCCGTCCGGCTCGGGCGATTCGTTCGGCGAGTTCGTGGCCGAAACTGGTCTTACCCGAGGCGGTCAATCCGTCGATGCCCACTGTCAGCCGATGGTGACCCAGTGCCAAAACACGTTCGGCGACTTGATCGATCAATGCGGCACGCTCGGGTGAAGCAGGCAGGGGAACAGGTTGTTGCCAGGTCGAGACCGAACGATGAATATGCCCCCTTGCCCCCTTGCCCCCTTGCCCTCATGCCCTGAGCCTAGCCGGTTCGCCGGAACCGGTGTCGGCAAGTGAGCGCTCCGGACCGAACCTGTTACGCCAGCGCCTCGTGATCACTCGCTCATCGGCATGAGCGCGTGTTGAGAAGTGTTGTCGGCCGGTAGGTTCGGACATTCGAAGAAGGATAGGGTTCCGGCCGTGGGACATTCGATTACTGCGCTCATCGTTCCGGGATCGGTCGATGCCGATGCGGCGATCCGATGGGACCTGGTGCCGATCCCGCTACACCACGGCCTGAGTCTGCTCCACCTGACGCACTACTACACCATGTATTGGCAAGCGGCACTCGGTATTACCGAACATATCGAACCGTCTCCCGAGGTCCCCATACTCTTCCCGACAGAAGGCGTCGTGCGGGTCATCGCAGCCGATCTCTCGGCTCGGCCCGATCCCAGCTTCGCCGTGGTGTACACGGATTACCACGCGGGCGTCGGCGATCAGTGGGCAGCCACCTGTACCGCTGGTGGCACGATCCGCTCGGCCTCCGATATCAACGCCGCGCTGCGCATGCTCGGCATCACCGGCGCACCGGGGTTGGACGAATTCGACACCGTCGGGCTCGGTGCCCACCGATCGACACCCGAATACCTCGACCGCTACATCGGCCTCTGCGACGAGATGGGTCTGTGATCCGGCCCCGCGCCGACACCTCGGCGACCAGCCACATGCCGAGCGCTTTCCTGACCAGCGTTGTCCGACAGAGTATTACCCTGATCTCTGTGTCCGGGTTCAGGAAAGGCGAGAGACTCGCGGTGTTCGGGGGCGGCGCCGTCTTCGGTGGATTGATGCTCGTCGTCGCACCCGTCTGGCTGGGCTGGGAGTTCGGCGGCCGATTCGGGCTCGTGTGTGGAATCGGCGTGGGGATCGTGGGGTTGCTCGCATTGCTCGTCGGGGGAGGTCTGTTGTGGGCGATGTCCCATGACAGCGATGGCAGCTGAACGTGTTTCCGTTCGTCCTCGATGTCGATGGCAGCGCGGCATTCTCGGTGCTGGCTCGCGGCAGCTGTGGCCTGCGCGCAATACGGTGGCATCGTGCATGTGGAATTGGTGACGATCGTGGTTGCGGAGTACGACCCCGCCATCGACTTCTTCGTCGGATGCCTCGGTTTCGATCTGATCGAGGATTCGCCGTCGCTCACGAATGACGGGCGACCGAAACGGTGGGTGGTTGTTCGGCCACCTGCCGGTTCGACCGGAATCCTCCTGGCCCGAGCCGATGGGGACCTGCAACTCCCGGCGATCGGCAACCAGGTGGCCGGCCGCGTCGGGTTCTTCCTCCGTGTCGAAGACTTCTCCGGGGCGTACCACCGAATGCTGTCTGCGGGAGTGCGATTCGTGACCGAACCCCGAGACGAGCCTTACGGACGGGTCGCCGTCTTCCTCGACATATCCGGCAACCGGTGGGATCTCCTCGGCCCGTCCTAGCCCACGACGGCGTGACCCGGCACGAACCTGGGATCGGTAGGGCGGGAACGGTTCCTACCGTCTTCGCATCGGCCCGCTGTGCCGAACCGGGACTCGACACGGAGGAAACATCATGAGAATCAGCCACATCGCGGCGGTACTGGTGTCGATGGCGGCCGCGACCGGAGTCGCGGCGGCGACGGCGAACGCGGAAACGGTTGTCGCGCCGCCCTCCTCGGTCGCGGCGGCGCGCCCCGTCGATGCCATGGACGACTACGAGAGCGCCATCGCCGACGAACAGAATCAGGAGAATGCGGCGGCCGCGAGTGCGGGACTGGCCGGGGCCGCGATCGGTGTCGTGCCGGGTTGTGTGTTCGGAGCGCTCACCGGTGTGGCCCTGCCGCCGATCGAGCTCGTGACCATTCCCGTCGGATGCCTGTCCGGGGCGCTGGTGGGGGCGGGGATCGCCGCCGGTATCGCGACGTCGAATATCGAGTCGGCCGACGAGCCCGGGATCTGGCAGAAGTGCCTCGACGCGATGCCCGTGTGGGCCTGCCAGATCCAGCAACAGCAGCGGGAACAAGCGCACGACAACGACGACGACTGATCCGAGCGCGGGGGAATTTCGACGGTCGTGCCGGCAGCGGACGGGATCGGTCGGCTGGGCCTGTGCTGTTTCGCCTCCGGGAATGCTCTTCTCGTGGGATGGTGCCGGGATGCTGATCGAATGCGGAGTATGGGTCTCTAGGTTAGCTGTGGCCGGGGTATTCGGACTTTCTGCGGTCGGGAAGTTGGCCGATCGGACCGCGACGGCCGAGGCGGCGCGCGAGTTCGGGGTGCCGATCCGGTGGGCCGCGGCTGTGGCGGTGGGGCTGCCCGTGGTCGAGGGGGTGATCGCGGTGGGGGTGCTTCCGGGGCGGACCGCGGTCGCGGCGGCCGGTGGTGCGGTCGCGCTGCTGGTGGTGTTGACCGCGGCGGTGGTGCGGTTGCTGGTGCGGGGATCGCGGCCTGCGTGTGCGTGTTTCGGGGCGGCCAGTGCCGAGCCGATCGGGGCGGTCACGGTGTTTCGGAACGTGATGCTGGTGGTGGTGGCCGGTGTCGCGGCGGTCGGTTCCGCGCTGAATCCCGGCGTGCCGGGGGTGCTGTCCGTGGCGCAGTGGGGTGGGTCGGCGGTGATCGCGGGCCTGATCGCCTGGCAGGTGTGGACCCAGGGGCGGGTTACGGCGTTGCGCCGGCAGGTGGATCGGCTCGCGCTCGCGGATCTCGGCAGGGAGGGACTGCCGGTGGGTTCGGCGGCGCCGGAGTTCGAGTTGGCCGATACCTGTGGCGGTCGCGTCGGCCTGACCGAGCTTGTGGCAGAAGGGCGTTGGCTGCTGCTGGTGTTCGTGCACCCGGAGTGTGAGATCTGTGCCGCGCTGGCGCGGGAGTTGCCGCGGTGGCAGGCGCGGCGGGGCGGCACGCTGACGATCGTGGTGGTGGGCAACGGTGATGTCGAGCGGTACGCGGCGTGGGGACGTGAGCTCGGCCTCGGTGAGCTGGCGATTCTCGTGCAGCAGGGTAACGAGGCGGCGTTGCGCTATCGGGTGCGGGGAACGCCCTCGGCGGTGCTGGTCGGCCCGGACGGCCGGATCGCGGCGCCGGTGGGCCGGGGGCCGATGGCGATTCGTGAACTGATCGTATCCGCGAACGGTGCGGTGGCGCAGCGTGGTTCGGGATTGGAGCGTAGCGGCATGCCTTGACGGCTGCCCGGTCCGCGACACGCCGATACGGAGTTCAAGTGGCGCAATGTTTTCCGCGTGTCGGTGGATGCTGTGCGGTTACTCTTGGATTGCTACTCAGTCACTGTCCGGCTTGTTCGAGGGAGAAAATCATGACCGATTTCGCCTTCACCGATTACTCCGGCAAGGAGTTCATCATCCGGCTGACCAATGAGCAACGTATCGAGGAGGCGCGGCGCATCCTGTCCGGCAGGGAACAGATGTCCGTGCACGTCATGGGCCGCATCCGCAAACGGCAGGCCGAGTACAACCCGGGATGGACCTTCCACCTCGATCCCGACACCATCTCGTTCTTCACGGTCGCCATCGAGGTCTGCGATTCGAGTATCGAATACACCGAGGACCATCTCGACGAGGCGTGCGGCGCATTCCTGCCGGGCTGTTTCTGGTGTCCGTGGTCGTCCAAGCTGACCAGAGAACTCCCGGCCGCCGCGTAGGCGGCCGTCCCGGATCCGGGCGGGGTGGCGTCGGCGGGCGGCGCCACCCCGATTCCCTAGACGGTCTTCACCGTGCCGCCGTCGATGATGTGATCGGCGCCGACGATATTGCCCGCCCGATCGGAGACCAGGAAGGCGATCAGCGCGGCGACCTCCTCCGGTTCGCTGATCCGGCCCGAGGCGACACCGAACCGCGTCGCCATCGAGGCGATCAGGTCCTCGTGCGCAATACCTTGTGCAGCAGCCACTTTCGCGCCGAAACCGCCGGGGGCGAGCCACAGCGGCGTGCCGACCGGGCCCGGCGAGACCGTGTTCACCCGTACACCTCGCGGGCCGAACTCCTCGCTGAGTCGTTTGCCGAGATTGGTGAGCGCGGCCTTCGCCTCGCTGTAGCCGACCGGTCCGCCGGCCGGCAGGTGCGCGTTGATCGACGACACGTTGACGATCGCCCCGCGCCGCTCCAGCAGGCTGGGCAGCGCCGCCCGGGTGGTCCGGACCGCGCTGAACAGGTTGAGGTCGAACAGCTTTCGCCACTGCACGTCATCGATGTCGAGGAATCCGCCCAGGCGCAGTTCGTCGGCGTCACCGCCGCCGACGTTGTTGACCAGGATGTCGATCCCGCCGAGTTCGGCCAGTGCGGCGCCGATCACCGCGGTGGCGCCTTCGGCGGTCGACAGGTCCGCGGAAACGGTTGCCGCGCTGACCTTTTCCAGCTCCGGGGAGATGGTCCGGGCCGCGCCGAGTACCCGCACGCCCTCGGCCGCCAATGCCTGTGCGACGGCCAGTCCGATGCCGCGGCTCGCGCCGGTGACGACGGCGGTGCGACCTTCGAGTCCGAGATCCATGGAAATGTCCTCTCCTGTCCGAAGTATTTGACTTCGGAGTCAATAATTAGGGTGCAGAAAAGGCCGCCGGTCGGCGGCCGGTGTTCAGAGGGTGGTCAGTGCGGTGTCGACGATGCGGTGCAGGACCGGTGCGTCGTAGACCCGCGCCATCACCCGCAGGCCCACGAGGGTGTTCATCAGGAATTCGGCGGCGGCCCGCGGATCGGTCTGCGGATCGAGGTCGTCCTCGCGGGCGGCCCGCTCGAGCCGTTCGGTCAGCGCCGTGACCACATGCTCCTGCATCTCGCGTACGGCGCGGTTGATGTCGGGATCGTGGCCGGCCAGTTCGGTCGCGGTGTTCACCGCGAGGCATCCGCGCCGAATCGGTTGTGCCACATCGGTATCGGCGAGGTCGTAGAGGAAGGCGCGGATCACCTCGCGCACCGGCCCGGGGCGGTCGAGGAAGTGCAGGGCGTTCTCCCGGCCGAGCCGGTCGTAGCGGGCGACCGCCTGTTCGAACAGCTGCCGCTTACTGCCGTACGCGTGGTAGAGGCTGCCCTTGCCGATACCGGTCGCCTCGGCGAGCCGGGCCGGCGAGCTGCCGGCGTACCCGTACGTCCAGAACACCTCCATGGCCCGCTGGACCACCGCGTCCGGTTCGAAGTTGCGCGGCCTGCCCATGGCGGCCACAGTAATGATTGTCGACTCGCGGGTCAACAACTGGCCGCGGACGCCGGACGGCTTGTCCGGGTTGGTGATCGAGCAGGCGAGCGAATCCCGAAGGGCGAGGCCGGCCTTCGGGAACTTCTCAGCACAGGGGACCGGTTCGACAACCGTTTCGTGGAAAGTCCGGCCTGGCAGCGCGGATGACCCCGCCGCCGTGCCGGGACGTTCTGACCGAACAGCCTGCCGGGAACTCCTTTCGGCAACTAATCTGGAACAGAGGTAAATACGACGGGAGAACAGGAGGGGTCGAGATCGACACCACCTACACCGCCTTCCCGCGCAGCATGTTTCTGCGGGGAATGCTCGGGATCGCAGTCGCGGGAGGTGCATCGGCCGCCGGATTCCCTCTGGCGCACGCGGATCCGAGCCCGTCGACGTCGGCGGCGGCCGCCAACGCGAATTGGGCCGCGTTGCAGCGGCGGGTCCAGGGCAGGGTCGTCCTCGCGCGCGACGAGGACTACGCGGCGGCCAAGCAGATCTTCAACACCTATTACGATGCCGAGACCCCGGCGGCGGTCGTGCAGGTCGCGAACACCCAGGATGTCTCCGCCGCAATGGCTTTCGCGGCCGAGAACAACCTGCGGGTGGCGGCCCGCTCGGGTGGGCACTCGTATCTGGGCGTCTCCGCGGCGACCGGTGTGATGATCATCGACCTGCGGCGGATGCGCGACGTCAGTTATCTCGACGGCGCGGCGGTGGTGGAGCCCGGACTCACCCTCTACGACGTGTACGGCGCGCTGGATCGGTTCGGGCAGATGATCCCGACCGGCATGTGCCCGATGGTCGGCATCGCCGGGCTGACCCTCGGTGGCGGACTGGGTTTCGAGTCGCGGCGCTACGGTATGACCTGTGATCGGCTCACCGCGGCGACGGTGGTGCTGCCCGACGGCCGGGTGGCGGAGGTGTCGAAGACCTCGCATCCGGATCTGCTGTGGGCGCTGCGCGGGGGCGGCCACTTCCTCGGCGTGGTCACCTCCTTCACCTACGCGACCTGTCCGGCGGCCGCGAAAGACCTTGTGCAGGTGACCTTTCCCGGTAATCTGGCGGCGCGGGCGATCGCCGGGTGGTCGTCGTGGGTGACCACGGCCGATCGCAGTCAGTGGGCCGACATCAGCGTGGACGCCGACGGTGAGGGCGGACTGCGCTGCTGGCTGCAACTGGTGGTACCCGCCGGTACCGGCGCCGCGGCCACCGCCGCGCTGGCGGAGGCGGTGGGCACCGCACCGCTGACGGTCGAGAGCCGCACGCTGTCGCATATGGAGACCGTCACCTTTCTCGCCGGTGGCGGCGGTACCGAACCGCGATCCGGCTTCGCCAACGGTTCCGACGTGGTCCGCGAACTCACCCCGGAGGTGATCATGGTGATCGTCGAGGCGATCACGATGTTCTCCCGGTCCGGCCACACCGGCTGGGTGCAGATCAACTCCCTCGACGGGGCGGTGCGCGACACCACACCCGACCAGGCCGCCTTCCCGTGGCGGCATCACGCGGCCTTGGTGGAATGGGGTGCCTACGAACCGAATCCGCCGGAGGAGTCCCGGGCCTGGATCTCCGACGCGCACAAGCTGATTCGGCCCGCCTCCGCCGGTGCGTACGTCAACTATCTGGAGCCCGGCGATCGCGTCGAGCGCTACTTCGGCCGTAATTACCAGCGCTACCACGATATTCGGGGCCGCGTCGATCCGGACCGCCGCATGCACAGCCCGCTCATCGGCTGATCGCGTCGCGCCGCCGGATCAGGCGGCGCCGGACTCGATCTCGGCGGCGGTCGCGCGCCGGCGGATCAGCGCCGCGAGCACGATCAGGCACAGCACCGCCACCGCGATCGCGAAAACCTGTACCGCGGTGAACAATCCGGACGCGGTGGCGAGGAAGCCGACACCCACCGCCGGCACCCCGGTGCCGAGGTACAGCACCACCAGGAAGGTCGACGCCACCTCCGCGTGCCGCCCGGCGGGCGCCGCGTGGTTGACCGCGGTGAGCCCGCCGAGGAACACCAGGCCGTGACCCACCCCCGCGGTGACGGTCGCGACGAGCAGCAGCGGCAGCGACGAGACGCTGCCGGCCACGGCCAGCAGGACGAGCCCCGCCGCCACCAGCGGCAGGCCCGAGAGTTGCAGCGCCCGAGCGGATCTCCCGTACCCGGCGACCTGGGCGACGGCCGAGCAGGCCAGCACCGACGCCACCGCGGCGCCGCCGAGCAGCAGATTCCGGCTGCCGGACAGGGTGGCCACATAGGTCGGGATGAGCGTGAGCGACAACCCCACCACCGCGAACGCCAGGAATCCGGCCGTGCCGCTGGTGGCGAAGATGTCCCGCATCGCGGCCGGAATCTGTGGCCGCCGCGGCCGCCATCGGGTGGTCGTGGTGGTGGCGGGCAGCCGCGCGATCGTCACCGCGGCCGGGATCAGCAGCACGATCTCCAGCACGAACGGGGTCACCCGCGGCGCCGGAAAGTATTGGGCCAGAAGGCCGGCCAGCACCGGCCCGGTGCCCAGCCCGCCCACCGACGCCACGGTCGACACCAGCGACGCCCGGCGCCGGTCACCGTGCGGTTCCAGCTCGGTGAGGGCGGCGGTCAGCGGCCCCGAGGCGGCCCCGAGCGCGGCGCCCTGCACGATCCGGGCCGCGAACAACCAGACGACGTTCTGGGCCAGCGCGAACGCCAGCGCACCCAGCATCGCGAGCGCGACCGCCGGCAACAGCACCCGCCGCCGCCCGACCGCATCCGACAACGGCCCCGCGATCAGCAGCGACGGGATCAGCACCGCCACATAGACGGCGAAGATCAGCGTCACCGTCAGCGGCGAGAATCCGAACTTCTGCTGATAGCCGTGATACAGCGGCGTCGGCAGATTGGTCCCGGTGAGCAACACCAGCAGGGTGTATCCGGTGGCCCAGAACCTGAGTCCCCCAACAGTTTTCGACACTCCCGCCCCGTGTACACGGGACGGGGACGGGGCGCGGGTGTGCGCCATGATGCCTCCCGGCGATATATGTTCGAGTTATCCGAACATAACACGCATGTTCGGAAAATGTGAACATAAAAGCTATGCTGTCCCCATGGCGAGCCGCACCTCCACCGACCTGGTCCACCCCGACGTGACCGACCTCGACTTCACGACCGTCCTGGCCGCACTCGGCGACCCGGTCCGCCTCGCCATCGTCGCCCGCCTCGGCGACGCCGGCACCGAACTCGCCTGCACCACCTTCGCCCTCCCGGTCAGCAAATCCACCCAGAGCGGCCACTTCCGCGTCCTCCGCGAGGCCGGCGTCATCCGCCAGCGCGACGAGGGCACCCGCCGCTTCAACAGCCTCCGCCGCACCGACCTCGACACCCGCTTCCCCGGCCTCCTCGACCTCGCGATCCCGCAGGGGCGCAAGGTGTTCGAGGGTTGGTGAGGGGAGTGACCCGACCGCCCGGCTACCCGTCGTCCCCGGGCTCCCTGGTGAGCGGGAACGGATTCAGGTCGTCGTCGAATCCGGGCACGTCACGCATCCGCTCGCGGAGGCTCTCCGGTGCGTGGTCGCCGGATTCGTCGAGACTGTCGAGATGATCCCACCGGTACTGCGCCAACCGCGCGCGCTCCTCCGGTGACTGTGCCGCCTGCTCCGCCTCGGACTCCGCCCGGATGCGCGCGAACACCTCCGGATCCCAGCCCGCCGGGGTTCCTTCCGAAGTGTCGATCGTGTTGTCCTCTCCGCGTGGTTCCGATGCCGCTGTGCTGTTCGGAAGGCGGCCGCCGATCAGCTCTGCTGCCGCAGGAATTCGTCCGCCGCTCGTTTGAGATGATCCGGCGCGGGCTCCCAGGTGGGCGACTGTACGAATTCCGCCAGTTTCGCGCGCCGTTGTTCCACGGTGGCACCCGGGCCGACGCCGAGGTCACCGAAAAGCTCGTCCAAAGTTTGGGCGGGGAGCGACCATGCGACGGTGCGCAGCCAATTCTCGTTACGCCCCACGGTCTTTCGGGCGCGTTCGTTTCGTTCTTCGAAGAGGCGCTGTTCGACCACCGTGCCACCCACCGCGGATATCGCGTGTTCCATTTCGACTCGCCACTGCGACAACTGCTCGTCGGTGAACGCATGGTCTTCCGTGGCATCGACGGTCAGCGACCAGGTCTCCCTGCCCCGCCACAATTCCATCGTGGGCGGCTCGGAGCCGCGCCGCAGATCGCGATAGCCGAAATGTTCGTCCTCTGAATCGGTCAACCGACCGATCGCGGTCAGGTGGAGGTCCGAACGTATCCGTTCCAGCGCGGTCCGCGTCATATCGCAACGAAAAATCAGCATGAGTCGCGGGCGAGATGTCATCGAGCTGCTCCTTCATGTTTCGTGTCGAGTGTAGCCGAGCCGTGTCCGCCCAAGACGACGAACTCGTCCTGCCAGAGGCAGCCGATCCCCGTTCGCGGCATGGCAACTATCTGCTCCCGGGGGAATCGGGCCGCGAGAATGACGCCGGGAGCATCCAAGCCGAGCAGCCAGTCGGCCGAGATCCTTCGATTGCTCGACCAGGACGACAACGGTCGTTGCAATGGCATCTCGAGTCGTGCTCCCGCCGGATTCCGTGACCAGCCCGGCCCTCCTTCCGGCCAGGCATAGGCGCGGTAGAGGATGAGATTGTTGACGCCCAGCCTGCTCAATTCCTGCTGGGTGTGGTCGTACTGGATGCGCAACAGCTCGCGGTGCACATCCGCGTGCCGGCCGACTTCTCGTTGCACTTCCGCGCGAAGTTGTTCGGTCATCTCCCAATCGCTGACACGGTCCAGCCGGAATTCGACGATCGCGGCCTCCTGGATGGCCAGTGACCGCACATTTGTGCCGTTGGAATCGTGCGCCCAGGCCATGACGAGCTCGCTGATGGCCATTTCCCGCAGCACTCGATCCGCCTGCGGCGAGTCCAAATTCAACAGATTCGATTCACTGTGCCGAGGGTTATCCTCCTGTAATTCGGAACGATGCAGCAGTCGACCGCCCATCGACGGATATTCCGAATTCTTCAGTGCGATCACCCGATTCGGATCGCCCAGGTGCCGCGCCGCGTCGTGTGGGACATGGTTTTCCGCGGCGGCGGCCAGCAGCCGGTCGGTGGGCGCGAGCATACTGTCGGTGATCGTCCGGATGACGGTCGTCTTCGCCTCTTCCGATCGGAGCACGGCACCGTGGTCGCTGACGATGTCCCGGCCGAATTCCTGCGACCAGCGGCGTTCTCCCGCGGTATCGGGATCGAGTGCGGCACCGTGCTCTCTGGCGATGGTCGTGTCACGGTTCGACGGAGGCCGGTCCGCCGTGCCGGTGTCCGGTCTGTGCACTATCCAATCGGAATCCCGGAAATGCACGAAGTAGCCGAGTTCCGACACATCCTTCGGTCCGCTGCCGTCGAAGACCGCGAACGACATGTCCCGACCGGTGCGTGCGGTCCATTCCTTCGCCCAGGTGGTCAAGTGCGGGAATTCGCGGCTCACCAGTTTCTTGTTCAGATACCCGTGATCCCTCGTCAACGGCTCGGCGTAATCGGCCGGATCCCAACCCTGTTGCGCGCGCTCGAACATGTGACCAGAGGAGAGATTGAGGTCATAGTCGCTGGGCTCGTCCAGACCGAGCTTGTGCATCGAGTCGAACGGCCTGGCGACCGGTTGGTCCGGATCGTCACCCAGCCATGCGCGACGTCTGGCCAGAGCCTCGGGGTCGTGCGCCAACTCCGCCTCGGTGGGGGTCTTCTTGTGGACGGCCGAGTAGAAGTCCGCGCCGGAACCTCGTAGCCGGACATCCACCTGATCCAGCGGGACGCCGTCGCGAACCAGCGCCTCCAGCAATGACATTCGCCAGCCGCGGTAGAGATCCGGGGTCATACCGAGCGGAGCTTCGCGATGCATCCACCAGCCGACCTCCTCCGGATCGCGGCCGATGAAGTCGAGGTCGCGCTGCCGGATCGGATGGCCGGTCACCGGATCACTGGGCCACGGATGGTGCTGGTTCGCCGGCAGCTCCGAATAACGGTGAGCCTCGGCGAACGGTGACGGCACCGGTCCGTGCTGCGGTTCCGTGGTGGCCGACGGTTCCGCTCCGGCCTCGTGTGCTACTCCTCGAACGTCCCCTGGCTCGGCCACTCCCCGGTCTGCTCGCGTCTCCAGTCCAGCCACGAGGTCGTCAGTGCCGCCGCGGGGCCGGTCGGGTGATGGTTCAGCGTGTCCTTGTCGATGTCCAGCCGGAATTCCGTCGGCGCTTCGGGCGATCCGCTCAGCGCTTCGATCTGGACGAGATAGCCGATCGTCGCCGAATCCTCGTGGATCCGCTGCACGCTCGTCCGGGTGAGTGCCGGGTAGATCTGGGCGCCCTGCACCGGCCTGCCGGTCGAGATCGCCCGGTCGTACATCTCGCCGATCGTTTCCGGGTGCAGGCTCGGGTGCACGGTCACCACGCCCGTCTCCCGATTCACCACGTAGTTGGTCAGGCCCAGGTCCTGTCCCCGGGCGATCTCCTCCGGGGTGAGTTCCGGGCGGCAGATCCATCCGTGCCGGCTCGGGACGATCGCCCCGAACCGCTGGTTCGGAAAGGCGTGGGTGAGATATTGCCGGACTTGTTCCATGGTGTGCAGCTGCGGTGCCACCGGGTGATCCTCCGCTCGGGTCGACGGTCATGAAACGCACTGCCGCCGAACCATTTACCAGATGGGCGGGTGGCCGATCGGAAATGATCGCCGGTTTCGGCTGGGCGTCCACCCACAACGGGCCGTTGCCCTCGTGGGGATAGACGATCGCGGTGGCATGCGAGGCCGCGACGACCGGGCTGCCGTCCGGGTGGTACAGCCGTTGTCCGGTGACGGGATCCGTGGCATGCCAATAGTTGTGGACGTAGGCCGACGAGCCGGGGCCGAGTTGCGCGATCCAGTCGTGCAGGGCCCGGAACTGATCCGGGACAGATCTGCCCGCACTGTCGAAGTTCTGCCATGTCCCGCCGATCCACTGCTCGGCACGTTGCAACGCGGCGCGTTCCCCGCTCCGCAGATCCAGTGTGCCGTCGGCCAACCGGTCCGGCCATCGCGGCGCGGCCACCACGGGGCGGCCGTTGTGCGTGGAGAGCACGGCGAGGGCGACCTCGCTGCAATCGTTTCCGCGTCCGAGCCGGGCGGGGCCGCCGTCGTTGACGAGGTCCGCGTAGCGGTGCGGATCGGCACCGACGCGGAACGAGTTGTGTTGTCGTACCGAGTCTTCGACGACGTGCTGATACGCCGGGTCTTCCACGTGCTGCAGGTTGCCGCGCCCGAACACGCGACCCTCGGCCAGGCCGGGGCGCGTGACAGGGGTATTGGCTGCGGCGATGGCGTTGCTGAGCGTGCGGATATCGTCGGGACTCGGTCCACGGCCGAGTGTTTCGGCGGCGTCGGGCAGGCCGAGTTGCCGGCGCAGTTGCGCGGCGAGGTCTGCCGCCGGGCTGTCCGGATGCCACGGGCCGGGCGCGTCGGTGACATGGACGCGCAGGTGCGCGCGTGCCGGGTCCGCGGTGTGCACGAGGTCGACCAGCAGCCGGTCTCCGGACAGCAACTGCCGGGCGTGGTTCAGGCGAACGTCCACTGCCGACTGCGCTCGCTCCCACAAGCGCGCGACGCGGTCCGGAGTGACCGTGTGGTCGTAGGTCACGTGCGCCTCGATCCGCACGACCGCGACCGGGCCGCCGGGCCCGTGCGGATAGCGCCGGACCACATAGGCGGGCGGACCGTCCTCGAGTCGTACCGGAGTCCGATCGTCGGTCGGCTGTCCGCGGTACCACTCTCGCGCCTGCCGGGACTGCTCCGCCTGGCTGTTCTCGGGCGGCGCCGGTGGGCTCGGATCGTCCGGCCGTGGCTGGTGCCCGCCGGAATCATGGTGCGGTGCGGCGCTTTCCCCCTCGCGGGTCCGCAGCAGTG
The DNA here is from genome assembly GCF_000381925.1 of Nocardia sp. BMG111209. NCBI lineage: Bacteria > Bacillati > Actinomycetota > Actinomycetes > Mycobacteriales > Nocardiaceae > Nocardia > Nocardia sp. BMG111209. Next base: position 164,881 of record NZ_KB907308.1, on the reverse strand, counting down.
CGGCGTGATTGTCGGCCAGATATCGTGCGAGTTCGCTGTCGTGGGCCGCCAGCCGCCGCCACGCCGGGTCGGCTGTTCTCGGATCGAGCAGTCCGGCTTCGTCGAGCAGACGTGCGTAATCCCGTCGCAGTTCGGGCAACCGGTGAGCCTGGACCGGATCTCGTGACGCTTGCGCGAGTTCGGTGACGACGCTCCGCATCCGCGGGGTGACTTCTTCCGGTGGTCGGGGTACTCGCGCCGGATCGGGCGCGTCGACCCGTGTCGGCGGGGCCTCGGCCGAATGTTGCTGTGGTTCCGCGACTTCGGACGGATCGCGCGCCGTGGCCGGTCGCGAATCCGGGAGGTCGAGGGAGAAGCCCTTGTCGAGCTCGACGGCGACGTCGCCGGGAAAGGGAACATCCGGCTCGTCGAGTGGCCGTGGGGCGGATGTCGTGTCCCGGTCGCCCGGCGACTGCGCTGTCTCGGTGATCTCCTCCCAGGTGACGTGCATCGTTCCGTCGGAGTCCATCTCCCTGTCCAGGACCCGGAACTGCCTGCCGTCGGGAATGAGAACCTCGGCCTCGCCGCGCATCCCGGGTGGCCGCAGATAGGAGATGTCCTTGCCGGTGGCGGATATGATGGTCAGCTTGACATTCGGGTTCCATTTGAACTTGGTCTTCGAGGTCGACACGAACCCGGGGTCCTCGACGACGTTGCCACGTCGGTTCTCGTACCAGAACCTCTCCAACTCTGCCGGTCCGAGCATGATCGAACGTTTGACCGGGCCGACATGATTCGGGAGCCGGTCCAGGCCGCTGCGGATCAGATCGATGGTCTCCGGTGGCACCGTGACGAGGTCCTCACCGAAACGCAGGTGGCGGTTGATCTCGTTGTAGGCGTCGCCGACATAGTCCGCGATCGCCTCACGTTCGGCGAGGGGCATCCGGTCGCAGGCATCCTGGGCTACTCGCTCCTGCGGTGTCGGTGGACGCTCGGTCGGTTCCGGGCGATCACCGGGCTCGCCGTGCGGATCGGCATTGCCGATGCGGGACAACGGTCGTTCGCCGGCCGGACGAGTGCCGCCGCCGGATTCGAGGGGATGCAGCGGATTTCCCCGTGGGTCGTACAGAATGCCGTGCGTCGAGCGGACATTCGTGTCGTCCGGGGGGTAGGGCCGGGTGGTTCCGTCCTCGTGGATCACGATCCGGCCGTTGTCGTTGTGCAGGACGTAGGCGTGTGCGCCGATTCCTTCTTCGCCGCTCGCGCCGTGGAATTCGTCGATCACCAGGGCGGTCGCGCCGTCGCCGAGCCGGATGAGATGGTCGGCGATCTCGTCGTGGGACAGATATTCCCGCATCTCGCCGCCGGCGGCGTCCTCGAGCTCGTGTGCGGTCATGCCGTGGTCGGCGATATGGTCGCCGTCGGGCACGTGGACGTCGTCGGCGCCGGTCAACTCCCGCACGGCCCGAAGAGCCTCGGGGCCGCAGTCGTTTCGGGCCGGGTCCGGCGAGCTGTCCGGCTCCGGTTCGGTGGCGTGGTGCTCGGTGGTGGCGTCGACGTGTTCGTGCGGTGCGGCGGGGAGTGTGTCGTCGGTGGGAGGACGTCGGCGCACGGGGTCGTGCGTCGGCGTCTCGGATGTCCGAAGGTCGGGACCGGGGCTCGCGGGCCTCGGCCGCTCGTTCTCGGCGCCGATTCGCGACGCGGGCCGATTCGCCTCGGTGACCGGCACCGCGACGGGAATTGCTGCGGGCGCGGCAGTTCCGGGCTCGGGAGCATCACCGGCGACGGGGTGGACGACCTTCTCGGTACCGATCTGCTGCGCGCGGGGGGCGGCGGGGGTGACATCCGCGCCGGTGTGCCGTGCCTGTAGCGGAGCGGGCTCCACACGATCGGCCGCCCCGGATCGGAGCTCCGTGGGCAGCGACGAACGCGCGTCGGCGGCCGCCCGAGCGGACCCGGCTGTCGCAACGTCGGAGCTGGGGCGTGGTGCGACCTGCGCACTGTCCGCAGGTTTCGCGACCGGGGGGATGTCGTTGCGGGCCGGAGCGGGCGAGTTCGACACCGGATCGGCTTGGGCGAGTGGGGATCCCGCACCGGTGGCGGCCGGCGTGCCGGCGCGTGGGGAGGCCGCTGCCGGCTGGGCCGACACCTCCTGCTCGGTGAATGTTGCCCCGCCGCGGTGATTTTCGCCGGCGCCGGGGCTGTTCTCCGCGAACTGCGCTCGTCGCGGGCTCTGCTCGACGTTGCCCCCCTTCGGTTCCGCCTCGTGTGCGGGCGCCGGGGTATCGCTGTGTGGCTTGGCCGGCGAGTCGTCCGGCGGATGTCCTCGGGATTCCTGATCCGTACCCGGGCGGCTCGCGGGCCGATCGGTGCTGCCGTCGGGTGAAATGCTGTGCTGCCGGGACGATTCGGAATGCTCGGCGAGCCGGGCCGGGTCGCCGGGATGCGCGGCGGCGGCGTCGACGGCGTGATCGCGGTAGGCGACTGCACCGTGCCGCAGGCCCGCGGTGGCGCCCTGGGCAGCGCCGCCGGTGACCGTGCGCCAATCGAATTCGCCGCCGGTGGCCACGGCGGCGAGGCCTCCGGCTCCGCCCGCGACCGTTCCACCCACCATGCCACCGGCGGCATGCGAGGCATAGGCGCCGATCCGGTTGCCGAGCGCCCGCGACGCGGGAACGGCGATCGCCGCTCCGATTCGGGTGCCGATGGGCCCGCCGATGGCGCCGGCGGCGCCCACGGTCAGTGCCGTCATGCCGAGCTGCCCGAAGTCGAACGTGTCGCGCGTTCCCTCGAACATCTGGCCGGCCTGGATCCCGGCGTCGGTGATACCGCCGAGGAAGGTGTTCAGCGCGATGTGCCGCACGGTGTACCGGACCACGGCCGCCGTCGCGGTCTCGGCAGCCCGCTCGGCCGCTTCCGTCAGCAGCCGCCTGGTCAGGAATCGCACCGCCACCCGAGCGGCGCCGACCGCGGCCGCCTCGGCCTCGCCCATGAGTGGGCCGGTCAGCGGAGCCGCGGCCAGGTCGATGGCCAGTGTGACCAGCGTGGCGTAGAACATGAGCTTGGTGTACTCGATCTCGGTGCCCATGCCGTGGGCACTGTCGCCCACCCGCTGCATCCAGTCGGCGAGTTCCTCGATCGAGCCGTCGCCCGTGCGCATCTTGTCCAGCTCGGCAACCATCGCCCGGCCGCCGTCACCGAACGGATACGCCACCTGTGCAGCCGCTTTCGCGACATCGATGTGATCCCCGACGGCGCGCAGCCGATCCGCGTGGGTGTGCCAGTCCTGGGCCATGTCCCACAACGAATCCTCGTCGCCGTCGGGCCATTTCATACCCGCCAGCCAGCCCAGCCAGCCCGCGCCCGGCGGGCGCGGAATCATCGCCCACCTCCGTCCGCGGGCGCGGCTTTACCGTGTGTCATTGTCATACAATCGAATTCGAGGTCGCGTGCTACGCCGCGACGTGCTACCAGTTCGTGTCGTCGACGGTGCCGCGCGGCCGCGGATCGAGGTACTCCACGTCGCTGAACGGTTGTTCCTCGACGTTGTGCCGCAGGCGTTCCCGGGCGGCGGGCGGCGCGGTGGAGATCGGCTGCGGTGCGGGGACCATGTCCTCGACGTCCGGCAGCCCGACGATCAGATCGGACAACTTCGGTACCCGAGCGCGGCTGTCGTGCAACGGAGCCATGATTTCGCTGTTCTTGCGGGCCATTTCGGCGGCGGCGGCCTGTGCGGCCTCGGTGACGGCTCGTGCGATGTCGGACGGTTCGAGCTCGAGGATGTCCGCGCTGAACTTGGTTTCGACGACGACGCCGTCGGCGTTGACGGTCACCGTCACCCGCCTGCCCCCGCCGGTACCGTCGGCCAGCAGTTCGGCCCGCTTGCGATGGATGTCGGCGATCGCGTGCATCTGCACCCGGAATTCGTCGAGCAGACCGGCCAGCTCACCTTTGCCCTGCTCGTTGGTCATCGGCCAGCGCCGAAGGAATCGGCATTGCCGTCTTCGGTGCCGAGCAGCGTCGTGACGGCCACGCCCTGTGCGGTCGCGAACCCGTCGAAGGTCGCCGCAACGGTGGCGATCCCCCCGGTCTGATTACGGGACTGGGCCAGGTAGCCGTTCTCCCCCTCCGCGAACCGTTGCCCGTATTCGTCGTTCCCCCACGGAGTTCCTTTGGCGGACAACGCGTTCTGCAACGATGTGAAAATGTCGTGAACTCGGTCGTGCACCTCGGCCGTTCTCCCGGCGGCGGCGCGCAGTGCATCCGGATTCACTTCGACTCTGTCGCTCATGCTGATCGACTCCCTCCCGAAGCTCCCCCTCCGACGCTGCCACAGCCGTACCGCACATTCAACCCGAATGTCCGATGCGGCCGCGGTATCGGATGTGTAGGGTCGCATCCGATACCGGAGGGGAGCGCGAATGTGTCTGGGCAGGTGGCCGATTCCGCCGGTGAGCAGTCGGACAACTCGCTCACGGGTTCCACCGAGGAGGCCGATGTCGCGTTCGCGCTCGCCCATCACGACCCACCGGTCCCGACCGACCCACGACAACTCGCACTGCGGACTCGGGAACTGACCCACACGATCGCCCGGGAACTGGCCGCCGCGGCCCCGGCCGGATGGGAACGCCTCGACGCGGTGTTCGTGTGGACCGTCGCCGCGCAGTCGTGGCGTATCGCCGTCACCGAGGGGGACCGTCCAGCCCGGATGGAGCCGTCCATCCGGGTGCTCGCGGCGGTTCGCGAGCAGCGTGAGGCGGCCGCGCGCATGGCCGCGGGGCCGTGGTGGCGAATGCTGATCCGGCTCACCGCCGCGGGCGGGCTCGACACGGACTACGACTACGGTGACGAACCGTTTCCGGATGAGGATCTGCTGGCGCCGGACGCGTATCTTGCCGACCTGCAAGCTTATCCACGCGCTCGGTTGCCGGTGTGGCTGGCCGCGTATGTGGGACACCGAGATCGGCAACTCCGCTCACCGCGCGCTGCGGCCGAGCAGGCTCGCCGCCACCGGGACACCGGGACACATCCGCTGCCGTCGACCGGCGACTTCCCCGATCTGCCTCGGCTGTGGGCCCGGTGGGCAACACTCGCGGCGGTCTACGCCGCCGTCGGGTCGTCGGGCGGACCACGGATCCTGCCATCGCTGGCGTGGTTCGAAGGCATGGGACGCAGTGGCAGCAGCCTCTACCTGCTGGCCCACGACCGGGCGGTGATCTCGGGCGGCGTCTGGAACGCCTCGAACCTGGATGCCGCGTACAACGGGAAAGATTCGCTGCCGGATCTGTATGCCGGTGCGCCGGAATGGATCACCGACGCGGTGCTCAATCCGCGGGCCGCGGCCGGGACACTGTCGTTCTGCTATTGGTGGGACGACGGCCGATGGTATCGCGGCGAGTCACCGGCCGGCCCGGATCTCGCCCCGGCGGTGCCGGGACTGTGGACCGCCGAGTCCACCGCCGGCGTCGCGGGCAGGGTACTCGCCGCCGTCGGCCGGCGTATCGATGCGGACGTCGAAACTGCTGCGGCGCAGTTGATCTCCGCAGCCGAGTCCGGCACCGTGACCCGATCGCTGCTCGCCGGCCTGCTCGACAGCGACACCTCCGACATCGATGCCGCGCACAACCAGCTCACCTTGGCCGGTCTCACCTCCGCGATCGCCGAATCGCCGCTGCCGCAGCAGGAAGCGGTGGCCCGGGTCCGCGCTCATATTCTCGAACAGGGGCACGAGACCACGGCCTATCCGCTGGACAGGCTCAAAGCCGAACGGGTCCAACATGGTTGGATGGTCTATGTGCCCACGGCGCCCGGTCAGGTCATGCTCGGGCGGGCCGTCTACTACATCGCCGACGACGCCGTCGTCGAGAAGTCCTCGTCGTCCGTGCCGCCGCAGCGCTATCTGATCGGTTTCGGCCACCGCTACCGTGACCGCGCGCGAGCCGCCCGATCGTCGTAGCGGGCCGCCGGAAGGTCACGAGTCGGGCCGGGCTGCCGGTCGTGTCAGTAGCCTGGACTCATGTCGGATATCAGTGATGTGACGGCGGTAGTGGCGGGGTTGTCGGATGACGATCTGCTGGCCGTGGTGCTGGGGGCGACCACCGGGCGGCCTCGGTTGGATCGGCTGCATCTGGTGGCGGCCGATCTGGTGGGGCAGGGGGGTCATGCGGAGGCGGGGGTGGCTGTGAGTTCTGCCACCGAGTTGCCGGAGATCGTGGTGGAGCCGATCGTGGAGGAGCCGTTCGGGCAGGTCGGGGGTGTGGCCGGGATTCCCGGGGCGGCGGTGCCGGGTGGGCTGGGGGCGTACGGGCCCGGTGGCGTACCTACTTGGGAGTCAGTTCGGGATAAGGTCGAGCAGCGGATCGGTACCGCGCAGGGGATGGGGGAACTGTCCTCGCAGGCGCCGACCGGCCGCACCGTGGAAGAACAGTGGGACGCGCGCGAGAAGGCCGCACGCGAGCGCCTGGATCGGATCCGCAAGTCGATGCGCGACGAGTGACCGGCCCTCCGGCGGCCCGGAGAGGATGAGGGTGGGTTCGATGACCGAGCCGCGGGAGATCGCCGGACGACTGCTGGACGCGCAGGTCGACTTCCTGCTGGCGGAGGTGACCGGTGACCGCCTCGCGGAGGTGGTCGCGCGGGATGTCGCCGATGCGCTCACGGTCGCCGACACCGTCGTTTTCCGTGATGTGGTGGGGGTCGAGCAGGCCAAGGCCACTGTGCGCAGGATCGTGGACCGTTCGGACAGTCCGCTGTTGCGGGATCTGACCGGGGTGCTGTCGGATGCGTTGTACGACCACATCGTCGGCAACGAGGAGCACACGCTCGGCGATGTGGTGGATCGTGATCCGGTCGAGGCGCTGGTGGAGAAGCTGCTGGGGCTGCACGATGCGCAGGAACGGTTGCTGGATCGCCTGGGGGAGGCGCCGTTGGCGGCGCCGGTCGCGTCCAAATTCGTCGACATGCTCGTGGACGACATCCTCGAGGCGAACAAGAAGGTCGTCGGCAAGGTGCCGGGGATGACCTCGCTGATGTCGCTCGGGCAGTCCGCGGTCAAGAGTGCGAAGAAGGCCGCGGAGGGCAGTTTCGTCGGTGATATGGCCAATCGGGGGACGCTCTACGCGCTGCGGCGGGTCACCAACGCCATTCGGGAGACCCTGCGTGAGGCGCCGGTGCACGGGGCGGCCATGCAGTTCTGGGATCTGCACGCGGGTGAGCCGGTCAGTGGGTTGCGGCAGTATCTGACTCAGCACGACCTGCGCGAACTCGTGCTGATCGGGCATCGGATCGCCACCGGCACCCGCAACAAGGAGTACGTCGGGTTGCTGCTCGACGAGGCGGTGGAGGTTTTCTTCACCAAGTACGGTGATCACACCCTCGCGGCGCTGCTGCCGGAGCTCGGGCTGACCGCCGACGACATCACCGGGGAGATTCTGCGGTACGGGCCCGCCGTGATCGAGGCGGCGAAGCGGGACGGCGTGCTGGCCACGTTGATCCGGGCTCGGCTGGAGCCGTTCTATACCTCGGATGTGGTGCTGGAGATTCTCGGCGCAGCCTGATTCGGGCCCAGGGCGCGGACGAAATCTGCTGCGCGCTCGGCGATTTCGGTCCATCGGCCCGCGGCGACGGCGGCGGGTGGGACGACTCCGGTGCCCGCGGATACGGCGATCGCGCCGTGCTCGAGGAATTCGGCGGCGTTGGTGGTGTTCACTCCGCCGGATGGGATCAGGGCGACATCAGGGAAGGGGCCGCGCAGATCGGTGAGGTATCCCGGGCCGAACAGCCGGGCGGGGAAGATCTTCACCGCGGTGGCGCCGAGATCCAGGGCTCGGAGGACCTCGCTCGGGGTGAGTGCGCCCATCACCACCGGGATATCGTGGCGGGCAGCGGCTTTCGCGACCTCGGGTCGTAGGCCGGGTGTGACCAGGAATCGTGCGCCGGCTGCGATGGCTTGTTCGGCCTGTTCGGCGGTGATCACCGTACCGGCGCCGAGCATCGCTGTCCCGGACGTGGCCGCGGCTCGTAGCGCCTCGACCACGCCGGGGGTGGTGAAAGTGAGTTCCACGGCACGGATTCCGGCGCTCGCGAGGGTGTCGGCGAGTGCGCGCGGATCGGGAATGTGCGGGGCGCGTACGACCGTCAGTGCCCGGTCGGAGCGGATCACCTCCACAGCCGTCGTCATGGCCTGTGACTCTCCTTCTCGCGCAAACAGATTCGTCGATCAGAAAAACGTGTGGAGGAAGTCGACGACACGGGGGCGTTCGGCGCCGGCGTCATCGATCACGGGGATCAGCCGCCATTTGTCGAAGGCGGTGCAGGGGTGTGACAGTCCGAGTCGCACGACGCTGCCGATGGGGACATCGCCACCGCCGGGCAGCCGGAGAAAGGTGTGCTGGTCGTTGAGTTTCGACACGTGGGCATTCGGAATGTGGTGCGGCACCGGCATTTCCCCCGGCACCTCACCGAATCGCGAAACGAGTTGCGGCACAGGCATTCCCTCGTCGTAGGGAAAATCCCGCTTGCCTGCGTCGAGTAGTGCGAGCTCCGGTTCCGGCCGGGAGACCGTGCGTGCCCAGCCGTGCATCGCCGACCGCAGGGGCCGATCGGTGCGTCCGGCGATCAGCGGCGACAGTCCGGCATAGAAACCGTCGTCGTGGATCAGGTAGGCGCCGGATCGCAGCACCACGGTGGTGGGTACTTCGGCGTCGGCGGCCGTGGCGGCCAGCCGTTCCGCCGCGAGATCCGGGAAGGCGCTGCCGCCCGCCGTGACGATCGCCCGGCGCGGGTACCGACCACGCAATTCCCCGTGCAGCCGGGCCAATTCGTCGAGATATCCGCGTACGGCCGCGAGCCCGGCGGGGGAGCGGTCGCGGGCGAACGGGCCCTCGTAACCGCCGACACCGGCCAGCTCCAGATGGTCGGATCGCTCGATCGCCCCGGCGACCTCCAGTGCCGCCGCGACACTGCGTGCGCCGGTACGGCCGCGCGGCCCGCCGAGTTCGACGAGCACCGACACCCGCACCCCGGCCGGAGCGCCGGCCAGATGCCGGTCCATCGCCTCGACGGTGACCACGTCGTCGGCCCAGCAGAGCAGATCGAATTCCGGATCGTCCGCGAGTTCGGCGGCGGCCCAGCGCAATCCGGCCGGATCCACCAGCGTGTTCGCGATCAGGATCCGCCGCACCCCGAACCGCCGCGCTACCTGCGCCTGCCAGCCGGTGGCCAGCGTGATGCCCCAGGCTCCGGCGGCGAGTTGCTCGGCCCACAACTGCGGGGACATCGTGGTCTTACCGTGCGGAGCCAGCCGCACCCCGGCGGCGGACACCCAGTCGGCCATCACCGCGAGATTGTTGTCCAGCGCGGCGCGGTCGATGGTGAGCACCGGCGTCTGCAACTCGTCGAGATACGGCCCGGTGGCGAGATACTCACGAACCGTCCGGCCCCACGCCGCCGGCGGCAGCGCCTTGTGCTCGGGCCCGATCACCCGGTCGTGCAGGGCCGCCACCGCGTCCGCCCGGATCGCGGGAACGGTACCGGTGTCGCCGATCACGATGGGCTCCTTCGAGTCTCGTCCCCGCCGGGAAGTCGCTGCGTGCCGGGCAATGGCCGCCGGTGTTCCGGCAACTGCCGTCATTCTCGTGACCGGCCGCGATGTGCACAAGTCCACCGGGCACTGTGCCGGGGCCGATCCGCGTCGGCCGACTGCCGCGCGTGACCGGCTCGTGTCGCGTCGTCACAGGTCGTAGCGGCGGTGCCGCATGGGCATCCGATATCGCAGCTGCGCCGAGCGGCATGCGGTGAGCGGCCGTTCGATCCGGGTGGCGACGTCGGCGAGAGCAGCCGGAAACGTCTTCTTCAGGGCCCGCATGTGACTTTCTCCGGAACGCGGTCTCACCCGGTTGTTCTCGTGAGGGGCAGTTTGTGAATTCCCCGGACCGGCCGATGGGGCACGCGAATATGCCAGGCGCGGCAGATCGTGGTGACTGCTGTCAGCGCCGATGAGGCTTCGCCGGCTCGCGCGGCCGCGAGCGCGTCGAACGACCCGACGAACTCGGCTTCGGTTGCTCGAGCCAGTTGCTGCTGTGACAGTCCGTCGGTGAATATCTGTCGTAGTGTGACGTGGAAAACCTGGTGGACGGGCCCGGTCAGACCGCGCTCGAGCTCCCGGTCGATCAGATAGGTGGTTGCGTCGGAAAGAGTGCAGGGTTGGTTCTGGCTCGCATGTATCGTTGTGGCGCGCGCGATGCGGAGTAACTCGCGAGGCAAACCGCCGGACAGGCAATGGAACAGCGCTATGAAGGGTTCCGGGACTCCGATCACGCGCTGATCGATCAGCTGCTTCGCTTCGAGATACCTCAATGGTTTCACACGGACGACTTCGTCTATCGCGCTGTCGAATTCGTCTCTGCGGCCGGGTTGTGCCAGATCGGCTCGGTGGAGTGCTTCGTCGGAGGCCGACAGCACGAAGAGGCAGTTGGGTACGTCGAAGACGGCCTTGATCTCATTGAGGAATTCGCGCGCCCGGTCGATGGGTTCGATCCGATCCAATTCATCGATTCCGATTACGAGGCGCTGCCGAACTTTTTGGCCCAGCAGGGTTCCGAGGAAGCTGAGATACCGTCGCAGCTCGTCGACGATCTCGGGATAGGTGAGTGGTTGCCGCGCCTTGCCGGAACCGTGCTTCCGCCCGAGGTTCATTCCCCGCCAGCCGATTCCGGCCGTAGTCTCCGCCGAATATGTTTGCAGATATCGTATCGACATCAGTTTTTTCTCGGCCTGTCGCGGTTCCAGGCCCTGATCGATCGCGAACTCGCAGACTCTGGCGAACAGATGGAGCATGAATTCGCGACGGTCGAAGATCACCGGCACATTCACCACGAACCCGGCCTGGTCAGGGCTTCGGGGGCAGATCTGGTGGAGCAGTTCGGACTTGCCGACCCCTCGTGGGCCGGACAGTGCGATGCTGCCGCCGCTGATACCGCGCGCCGCGGCACGCAACTGGCGATCGGCGGAGGTTTGTACGTAGCTGGTCTGGCTGCGGACATTCCGAAGTCCCACCGCGCCGGTGGTCAGTTCCAGCGTGGTGCTGTAGGGGCGGTTCACATGGTTGCCGATCCGCTGCCGGAGGAACGCCAGGATCGCGTCGAAGAGCTCGTTCTCCCACAACACGAAATGGCTCTCGAGCGGAGACAGCGAGACCGTGCTCTCCACCTGTTTGCGTATGAGCCACCAGGCCGCAGGAACGACGGTGACGATGACGGATCAGGGGCTCGACGTAATCCTTCACCTTGTCGCTGATGAACAGCACTATCGATCCGAGGACGAACGAAGGTATCCACACGGTCAACCGTGCCGCCAGATGGACCGCGCCGAATTCGTGGCGCCGGACCGAAGGCCAAAGATACGTTGTGTACCGGATCAACCCACCGAACATGAAAATTCCCACGAATAGAAAGAAGGTGATGACGAAGGAAAAGCCCAAGGAGTCGGAGAGGCTGAATTGTTCATCGGGCGTCCCGTCGACGAACGGCGATGGGTCGAGCTTGTTGGGCGGCCAGCCGAGAAACACCATCGACATCATGACGACCAGATAGGTGAGAGCGCCACTCGCGATCCCTGTCCACCCGGGCCTGCGCACCCGCGCGCTCATCGACGCGGCTCGCGCGGCAGCCGAGAGAAAGACCGCCTCTGCGGTCCCGGCCTGTTCCCTGATACTGTCGCGATGAGCGTCGTTGACCTGCCTGAGTTCGGCGATCGAAGGTGCGCCCATCTGTCGCGTCGCTGCACTTATCTCTTCGGTGTCCAGTGCCTTTGCCAACAGGTCGTCGAATATCCGAATCGGGTCTGGGGATGTAGGGACCTGGCGCGGGCGAAGCAATCGGACGAATTCGGTGAAATCCGACCGCCACTCTTCGATGTGCTCGCGGCGATCCGGACCGGTCAACTCGAACCACGCGCGCGCGATCGCCGCACGCCACCGGCTCGGGTGCCGCGCTGGCGTCCGTGGCACTCCGCCGGCATTGTCCGGTGTCATCGCTGCCGCCCGGCTCGGTGTGCGTGCCGTCTGAGCCGTGCCGTCGGATTTCGGAACCCGACGCGGCCATCGAGTATGCATTCTTGCCGTGACAGTGCCACCAGCAGAATGTATCTCGAGAAGATCGGTACTTCCGATGGTTCACGTCACCGAGACGAATGCGAGCCCTCGTCGGTGTCGGCCGTCCTCAGCCCCGCGCCGGAACGAACGCCCCGTGGAAGGTCATCGGGACGTGGTGGCGGAGGGGGATCGTGGCGATCGGGCCGCGGTCGGGTCGGTCTGCCGGAAGTACCAGGACGCGAGTGCGTTTCGTGGTGGGCTGGTGCTCGAAGGTCAGGAGCCAGCCGTCGCCCTCGGTGCCGCCCTCGGCGGGGGCGAACAGGGGTTCGCAGACGGTGTCGCCGGGGGAGGTGGTGTAGGTGTGGTTGCGGCCGGTGCTGTGATCGATGGTGGTGATGGAGTCCGGGTCGCCGCCGGGGGTCGAGGCGGCGGCTACGTAGCTGTAGCGGTGGGGGCGGGTGGCGTGGCGCGGGTCGAGTTGGGGGAACTCACAGCCGTTGTCGTGCAGTACTTCTCGGGTGACCCGGGTGGTGCGGCGGTCGATCGTGAGGCGGGTCAGCTGCCCGCCGAAGGCGGGGCCGGGGTCGGTTCGGTAGCGGCGTAGGTGACCGTTCCAGCCGGACCAGCCGCGGTCGGGGTCGTGGGTCACCAGTTCGACGGTGGTGGCCGTGTCGGTTTCGTAGGCGTTGGTGACGTGGAAGTGGAACAGGGCGTCGGTCTCGACGGTGATCGGGGTGCCGCCGGCGCGGGGCACGAGGACGATGGTGGTGCCCAGGTGCGGTTCGTACGACATCGCGCGGTCGATGGAGCTCAGGCCGAGGGCCGCCGAGATCGGGCGGGTGACCACGATCGGGTCGATCACGAAGACCAGGTGGCGTTCGGTGAGGGCGAAGTCGTGTACGAAGCCGAGTTGCCGGATCGGCACGGACGCAATGTTTTCCAGGCGGCCGCCGGTGAGCCGGTAGCAGCGGATCATCGGTCTCGGGAAGAAGTCGAGGCCGAAGTTGTAGATCTCGCCGGTGACGGGGTCGCGCTTCGGGTGCGCGGAGAAGGCGCCCATGCGTTTCAGCGCGCCGCCGAAACTCTCCGCGCCGTGCGTCCCCAGGGTGTGCGGGTCCAGGCGGTAGGGGCGGCCGCCCTCCCACAACGAGTACAGGTTGTCGTCGTGGACGAGCACGTTGGTGTTCGACATGTTCGCCGGTGGTCGGAAGGCGTTGGCGAGGATGCCGCCGGCGCGCTGGGTGCCGAATCCCCGGCCGAGTGCGCCGCCGGCGGCGGTCCGGCGGTACTCGCGGGTGCGGACGTACCGGTTGCGGAAATGCACCCCGTTCTCGTCGATGGCGAGGCGCGAGACCATCCCGTCGCCGTCGAAGATGTGCGCGACCGGATGCGCTCCGACGTCGAATCGACCGGGGCCGATGCGGTACAGATCGCCGCGCAGGCCCTCGGGTAGCCGCCCTTCGACCTCGTCGATCCGGTAGCCGAACTCCTGCGGTTGCGAGTCCCACGGGGACCGGCCGCCGAGGGTCGTCACGGACGTGTCACGGGGAGGATTCGAAACGGGCATGCCGAAGAGTGTCGCAAGAATGAGACATAGATGGCAATAGATGTCTCAATATGGCCGCTCTTGCGGGAGCTCTATACTCGGCCGGTGTCGAACGAGGATGTGACCGCGGCGGCGCGTGCCGTCGTGCGCCGGGTGGGTATCACCGCGCTGACCCTGGCCGCGGTCGCCAAGGAGGCCGGGATCAGCCGGGCCACGATGTATCGGCGCTTCGCCTCCCGGGACACCCTGATCGCGGCCGTGATCAATGCCGAACTCGATGCGCTGGAGGCGCTGGTGCTGGCCCGGCTGCGGTTCGCCGATCAGCCGCGCGAGACCACCCACATGCTCGTCCGGGAGGTTCTCGACTATCTGACCAATCATGCTGCGCTGCAAGCGGCCATCCACATCGACGGCTCGGCGTTGCTGCCCTGGCTGATCAAACGGGACGGCAAGCCGACGCTGGTCGATATCGTCACCGACCGGGCCCTCACCCATATCGAGGGGTCCGAACTCGCCGTGCACCTGCGGCCGAATACCGCTGCGGCCGTGGAGTTCATGGTCGGCGCGGTCTACACGCAGTTGGTTTCGCCGAGCCGGTATCTCACCCACGCGAACATCGCCACGTTCGTGACCGACGCCATCGTCGTGCCCTGAGGTCCGCGGAACCCTTGGGCCGGTGACTATTTCGCCCACGGATCCACCGGGACCAGGCCGATCGCCCGGCCCTCCGGATCCAGCAGCCGGCCCCAGGATTTGACCGCGCGCAGGATCAGGCGCTGCTCGGCCACCGTCGTATCGGCGTCGATCGTGCGGATCAGGTCCAGTACCGCGCCGATGTCGGTGGGCCGGTGCACCTGGGCCATCACCATCAGGTTGGCGGTGCCGACCGCGGACAGGCAGATGCGGGTCTGGGGGCGGCCGCCGATCGCGGTGCCGATCTCGGTGAGGCGGTGGTGCGGGGCCGCGAGCCACAGTACGAATTCGGTCGGCCAGCCGCCCTCGCCGCGCGCGAAGTCGGTGCGGAAGCCGAGCATGCCCTGGCGGACGAGGGTGTCGACGCGGCGGCGGATCAGATGTTCCGAGGTGTCGAGCGTGCGGGCCAGCTCGCGGTAGCGGGCACGGCCGTCGTGCTGGAGGGCCAGGAACAACGCGCGGTCGTCCGGATCGAACAGCCGGGTGCGGGCGGCCCGGGGGTCCTCGGGTGCGTCGCCCGCGACCGCCCGCTGCTGATCGGGATCCATCGCGCCCAGCTGCCAGCGGACACCGCTGTGCCAGGCCAGGCCGGTATGGGAGCGAATCCGGGCGACGCCGGGCAGGGCGGGCAGCCGGTCGAGCAGCAGCGCGCTCAGCGCGGGCATGTCGGCAGCGATCACCAGGGTGTGCAGGTCGAATTCCCCGTCGGTGGCGTACACGCTGATGACCTGCGGGATCGCGGCGAGCGCCGCTGCGGTCGCGGCGAGACTGCCCGGCTGGGTGCGCACGTCGACGACCGCGGCGACCAGCGCCAGCCGAGGGCCCGGGACCGAGGAGATCCAGGCCCGGCCGCTGTCGGCCAGGCGCTGCCAGCGGCGGGCCGCGGTGACCGGCGAGATGCCCAGGACCGGGCCGAGCCGCTCGAAACTGGCCCGCGGATTGGCGTGCAGCGCGTCGAGCAGTTGGACGTCGACCTCGTCGAGGTCGTGGCGCGGCCGGGCCGGATCGGCGTCGCGGGCACAGCGGTCGTCCGGGTCGTGCCGGGAACGGCCCTGGTCCGGTTCGTGTCGCGAACCGTCGTCGATCGGCGTTGCCGTGTCGTTTTCCCTCCGCGTCACCGCCATCGATCCTACTGACCGTCGGATGCCGGGATCCGCGCCGGAGGTGCCGTTGACTGTCCGCATGAGCGAAGCGACGAGCACCGGGGTCACGGTGCCGCTGGCCCGCTGGGTCGAGGGGCTGACCGCGGCGGCGATACCGGAACGGGTGCGGAGCCGCGCCGCGCACCTGCTGCTGGACGGGGTCGCCTGCGGGCTGGTGGGGGCCCAGCTGCCCTGGTCGCGGGTCGCCACCCGGTCGGTGCTGGATCTGGAGGGCGCGGGGGAGGCCGCGGTGATCGGGACCGGTCTCACCACCTCCGGCCCGGCCGCGGTGCTGCTGAACAGCACCTACATCCAGGGCTTCGAACTCGACGACTTCCATCCGCTGGCCCCGCTGCACAGCACCGCGCTGATCCTGCCCGTCCTGCTGGCCACGGCCGGGCATCGCGGCGGCGTCTCGGGTGCGGCCGCACTGACCGCCGCGGTCGCCGGATTCGAGGTGGGACCGCGGGTCGGGCTGGCGCTGCACGGCGCCCAGATGCTCTCGCGCGGTTGGCATTCCGGGCCGGTGTTCGGCACCCACACCGCGGCGGCGACCGCGGGGAAGCTGCGCGGGCTCGACGCCGGTCGGCTGGAGGACGCGTTCGGGATGGCCGGAACCCAATCGGCCGGGCTGATGGCCGCCCAGTACGAGGCGATGTCCAAGCGGATGCAGCACGGATTCGCCGCGCGCAACGGCTACTACGCCGCGGGGCTGGCCGCCGGCGGGTACAGCGGGATCAAACAGGTCTTCGACCGGCCCTACGGCGGATATCTTGCGGTGTTCGGCGAGGGCCACGATCCGGACGCGTCGCAGATCGTCGCGGGGCTCGGCGAAGGCTGGCACACCGAGCTGATCATGGTGAAAACCCATGCGGCGCAAGGCGGTCTGCACGGCACGATCCAGGCCGTGCTGGAACTGCGCGCTGCGTACGACATCGACCCGGACACGGTGTCGCGGCTGGAGATCCGGGTCGGGCACACCGTCTACCGGCACGGCTGGTGGCCGCCGCAGCGGCCGCTGACCTCGGTGGGCGCGCAGATGAATCTCGGCTACGCGGCGGCGGTGGCGCTGCTCGACGGGCAGGTGCTGCCACCGCAGTTCACCGCGGCCCGACTCGACGCCGACGACGTCTGGCGGCTGCTCGGCACGGTGGCGGTGAAGCTGGACGAGGAGATCCAGAACGGCCCGCCGGCACAGCGTTTCGCCACCGAGGTGACCATCACCACGACCGACGGCACCGTGCGGCACCGGCGGATCGAGCAGCCCCACGGCGGCCCGGCGGATCCGGTGACCGACGACGAGATCGTCGCCAAATACCGTGCGCTGGTGGGCCCCCTGCTGCCCGCCGCGCGGCTGGACGCGATCCAGGCGGCGGTGCTCGGACTCGACCGGCTCGCCGACCTGCGCGAGCTCACCGCACTGCTGGCCCCGCCGGTCGGTGGCGCACTGGATCCGGCGGAGGTCCCGTCGTGACCGCGGCCGAGCGCCGCAGCGGCCTGCGCGGCCTGCTCGGTACCGGTGAATTGATCACCGCCCCCGGCGTTTTCGACGGCCTGTCGGCCTCGCTGGTGCGCCGCGTCGGATTTCCCGCGGCCTACCTCACCGGCGCCGGGGTGGCCGCCGCCGGATTCGGGCTGCCCGATATCGGCCTGGTCACCGCGACCGAGATGGCCGAGCGGGCCCGGATGCTGACCGGGGTGCTCGGGACGGTGCCGCTGATCGCCGACGCCGACACCGGATACGGCGCGCCGCTCAACGTGATTCGCACCGTCCGGGAGTACGAGGCGGCGGGGGTCGCGGCGATCCAGTTGGAGGATCAGGCCTTTCCGAAGAAGTGCGGGCACCTGCCGGACAAGGAACTCGTGCGACCGGAGCAGTTCCTCGCCAAACTCGGTGCGGCACTGGACGCCCGCCGCGATCCGGATCTGCTGGTGATCGCCCGCACCGACGCCCGCGGCCCGCTGGGCCTGGACGCGGCGATCGAACGCGCCAACGCCTACGCCGCGGCCGGGGCCGACGTGATCTTCGTGGAGGCCCCGCAGGACGCGGCCGAGATCGAGCGGATCGCGCGGGAAGTGTCCGCGCCCAAGCTGATCAACCTGGTGATCGGCGGGCTGACCCCGCTCGAATCCGCGGACCGGCTGCGCGAACTCGGCTATGCGATCGCCATCCACCCGTCGGCCGCGCTGGGTGCGGCCGCGTACGGCATGCTGACCGCGCTCGCCGGTCTGGCCGGCCGCGATCCCGCCCTGCTGGCCCCGTCCGGGCCGGCGGAATTCTTCGAACTGGTCGGGCTGGCCGAATGGTCCGCGCTCGGCGAGCGGCACCCCACGGAAGGAATCACCCAGCCATGGCCATGACCATGATCGAGAATCTGCTGGCCCGCAAGGCCGGTGTGCCACTGGTACGGCCGGGCGATACGGTGATCGTCGAGGTCGACATGTGTGTCCTGATCGACCTGCAGTTCGCCACCTCCTGGATCCAGCCCGCCCGCATCCACGATCCGGCGAAGGTCGCGGTGGTCATGGACCACGCGGTCCCGGCGCCCACCGCGAAGGATGCCGCCGGTGGCCCGAAGGCCCGGAAGTTCGTGGCGGACTTCGGGATCGAGAACTTCTACGATGTCGGGCGGCACGGCATCTGCCATCAGGTGATCGCCGAGAACGGACTGGCCCGGCCCGGCGAGGTGCTCACCTGCACCGATTCCCACACCTGCGCCGGCGGCGCCTACAACACCGCCGCCCGCGGACTCGGTCCCGCCGAGGTGTTCTCGATCCTGTGCACCGGGCACACCTGGTTCCAGGTCGCGCCCACCATCCGGTACGAGCTGGAAGGTGAACTGCCCCAGGGGATCAACGGCAAGGACGTCTTCCTGTACCTGGCCGCGCGGTACGGCGACGCCACCAACTCCAATCTGGAGTTCGGCGGGCCGGGGCTGGCGAGCGTGCCGATCGAGGACCGGCGCACCATCGCGACCCAGGCCGCCGAGATCTCCGCGGATTTCGCCACCTTCGGCGTCGACGATCGGTTGCGGGAACACCTGTCCGAGCGCGGCATCGACGACTACGCCGCGGCGGCGGCCGATCCCGGCGCCGCATACCTCGACGTGCGCACCCTGGACCTGTCGGCCCTGGAGCCGTACGTCGCGCGGCCGGGCACGGTGAGCCGCAACGGCGTACCGGTCTCGCAGATCGAATCCCGGCGCATCGACCAGGCTTTCATCGGATCCTGCGCCAACGGCCAGTTGTCGGATCTGCGGGTCGCCGCGCAGATCCTGCGCGGGCGGACCGTGGCGCCCGGGGTGCGGCTGCTGGTCACGCCGGCCTCGCAGCAGGTGTATCGGGAGGCGATGCGACTGGGTTATCTGCAGATTCTCGCCGATGCCGGTGCGGTGGTGACGAATTCGACCTGCGGCGCCTGCTTCGGTTACCACATGGGTGTCGTCGGTCCGGGCGAGGTGTGCCTGACGTCGAGCACCCGCAACTTCACCGGCCGGATGGGCAGTCCCGACGCCGACATCTACCTCGCCTCCCCGGCGACCGTCGCCGCCTCCGCCGTCACCGGCCGCATCACCGACCCGAGGAGTGTGACCGCATGACCGTGATCACCGGCCGGACCTGGGTTTTCGGCGACGCGCTGAACACCGACGCGATGTACCCGGCACATGCGATGAAACTGGAGATCCCCGAGGCCGCGCGGTATGTCTTCCACGAGATCCGGCCCGGCTGGACCGATCTCGTCGAACCCGGCGATATCGTGGTGGCGGGCAGGAACTTCGGCGTCGGCTCCTCGCGTCCGGTGGCCGCGCTGCTGCTGCAACTGGGGGTGGGCGCACTGCTCGCGGAGGAGTTCAATTCGCTGTTCTTCCGCAACGCGATCAACGCCGGACTGCCCGCGCTCACGGTCCCGGACGTCACCGGGATGTTCCGCGACGGCGACCTGGCCGCGATCGACCCGGCCGTCGGCGTCTGCCGCAACGAGACCACCGGGGCCGTCGCGCACACCGCGCCGCTGCCGCCCCTGATCCGTGAAATCCTCACCAGCGGTGGGCTGCTCGCGCGGCTGGCCGACCAGGGCTACCTGCCGGCGCATCTGGCGCCGGCCCTGCGCAGCCCGGCGGCGCGGGCGGCCACCGGATCGGGCGACTGACCCGTGCTCAGGCCAGCTGTTCGATCTTCGCGGCCAGTTCGGCGCCGGTCATCGGCTCGCGGGCGATGACCGCGACGGTGTCGTCGCCCGCGATGGTGCCGACCACCTCGGCCAGCGCCGCCCGGTCCAGCGCGCTGGCCAGATAGTGGGCGGCGCCGGGCGGGGTGCGCAGCACGGCGATGTTACCGCTGTGATCGGTGGAGACCAGCAGGTCGCCGAGCAGTTTCGACAGCCGGTCGGTGCCGCCGATGACGCCGCGGACCGGACTGCCGTCCTCCGGCACCACGTAGATGCCGGCGCCGCCGTCGGCCGCGCGCAACTTCACCGCGCCCAGTTCGTCCAGATCACGCGACAGCGTGGCCTGGGTGGTCTCGATACCCTCCGCGGACAGCAGCGATGCCAGCTCGGTCTGACTGCGGACCGCGTGTGCGGTCAGCAGTTCGACGATGCGCTGCTGGCGGCCGGCACGGGTGCGAGCGATGACCGGGCCGGCCTTGTCCGTCACCGGTGCTCCTCCTCCGAGCGTCGCTCCAGCAACCAGGCCAGCAGCGCCTTCTGCGCGTGCAGCCGGTTCTCCGCCTCGTCCCAGACCGCACTGTGCGGACCGTCCAGCACCGCGTCGGTGATCTCCTCGTTGCGGTGGGCCGGAAGGCAGTGCAGCACAACGGCATCCGGCTTCGCCAGGGCGAGCAGCTCCTCGTTCAGCTGGAAGCGCCGGAACGGCCCCACCCGGTCGAGCCCGTCGCCCTCCTGATTCATCGACGTCCACGCGTCGGTGACCAGGGCGTCGGCGCCGGCCGCGGCGGCGATCGGGTCGTCGGTGACGGTGACGGTCGCGCCGGTCTCGGCGGCCCGCTTCTGCGCGTCCTCGCGGATCCAATCGGCCGGCTCGAAACCCGATGGGGCGGCGATGGTCACGTGCAACCCGGCGGTCACGCCGCCGAGCAGCAGCGAATGCGCCATATTGTTGGCGCCGTCGCCGAGGTAGGTGAGCCGGCGGCCGGCCAGCTCACCCTTGCGCTCCTTCAGGGTCAGCAGATCGGCCAGCACCTGGCAGGGATGGAATTCGTCGGACAGCGCGTTGATCACCGGAACCGTTGCCGCCGAGGCCATCTCGTCCAGTCGCTGCTGTTCGAAGGTGCGCCACACGATCGCGTCGACATAGCGGGACAGCACGCGGCCGGTGTCGGCGAGGGTCTCCTCGCGGCCCAGCTGGGTCACGCGGCCGTCGACGACCACCGCGTGCCCGCCCAGTTGCGCGATGCCCATCTCGAACGAGAACCGGGTGCGGGTGGAGTTCTTCTCGAAGATGACGCCCACGCCGCGCGGGCCCTCGAGCGGGCGCCGGGAGAACGGTGCGGCCTTCAAAGTCGTTGCCAGCGTGAGTACCTCGGCCTGTTCGGCAGGTGTGAGGTCGTCGTCGCGCAGGAAATGCCGGATGGTCACTTCGATCCCTTCGCCTCGGCGGCAGCGTCCAGTATTGCGGGCAGGTCGGTGAGGAATGCGTGCGCCTGATCCTCGGTCAGCACCAGCGGCGGCGCCAGCCGGACCACATCGGGTTTGGCCGGATTCACCAGATAGCCCGCGGCCCGGGCGAATTGCTCGACCTGCGCCGAAAGCGGTTCGGCCAGGCGGATTCCGATCAGCAGTCCGGCGCCGCGCACGTGATCGACCAGCGGATGGTCCAGCTCGGCGATGCCGTCGACGATCGTCTTGCCGACCGTCTCGACATGGGCCAGCAGGCCGGTCTCGTCGATGGTGCGCAGTACCGCCAGCGCGGCCGCCGCGCACACCGGATTGCCGCCGAACGTGGTGCCGTGCAGGCCGGGGGTGAGCAGATCGGCGGCGCGGCCCTGGGCCAGGACCGCGCCGATCGGCAGCCCGCCGCCGAGACCCTTGGCCAGGGTGATCACGTCCGGCACGATGCCGGCCGCCTGATGGGCGTAGAAGTGGCCGGTGCGGCCGATCCCGGTCTGCACCTCGTCGAGGATCAGCAGCGCGCCGCGGTCGGCGGTGATCGCGCGCGCGGTGGCCAGATAGTCCGGCGGCGGCACCACCACGCCGCTCTCGCCGAGGATCGGTTCCAGGAACACCGCCGCGGTGTCGTCGTCGACGGCGGCGGCCAGCGCCGCCGCGTCGCCGTACGGAATGTGTTGCACGCCGGGGGGCATCGGTTCGAAGGGGGCGCGCTTGGCGGCCTGTCCGGTCAGCGCCAGCGCACCCATGGTGCGGCCGTGGAAGGCCTCCTCGCACGCGATGATCCGGTGCCGTCCGGTCAGTCGCGCGATCTTGAACGCGGCCTCGTTGGCCTCGGTGCCGGAGTTGCAGAAGAAGGCCCGCCCGTGCCCGTCGCCGAAGCGCGCCACCAGCTGTTCGGCGAGCCGGATCGCCGGTTCGCTCGCGTACAGATTGGAGACGTGGCCCAGCGTGCCGAGCTGTTCGGTGACCGCCGCCAGGATCGCCGGATGTCCGTGGCCCAGGCTGTTGACCGCGATACCACCCAGGAAGTCCAGGTAACGCTTGCCGTCGGCGTCCTCGACCACCGCGCCCTCGCCGCGCACCAGCGCGATCTGCGGGGTGCCGTAGTTGTTCATCAGGACCGACGACCAGCGGCGCCGGAGATCCTGCGTGGCCGTACCCGGTGTGGTCCCGTTCTGTTCGGTCGTGGCTTCGCGTTCGGTCATGGCACCGCCGTTTCCGTCGTGGTTTCCGCTGCCGCCGCGGTGGGGGTCACCATCGTGCCGATCCCCTCCCCGGTGAACAGTTCCAGCAGGACCGCGTGGGGGACGCGGCCGTCGATCACGTGCGCGCTCGGCACGCCGCCGAGTACCGCGCGCAGGCAGGCCTCCATCTTGGGCACCATGCCCGCGTCGAGGCTCGGCAGCAACGCCGCCAGATCCGCGGTGGCGATGTGGGTGGTCAGCGACGATCGATCCGGCCAATTCGTGTACAGGCCTTCGACATCCGTGAGCACCACCAGCTTCTCCGCGCCGATGCCCTCGGCCAGTGCCGCGGCGGCGGTGTCGGCATTGATGTTGTGTACCACGCCGTCCGCGTCCGGCGCGATCGTCGACACCACCGGAATGCGCCCGGCCCGAACGAGATCCAGCACCGCGTCGGGATTCACCGAGGTGACGTCGCCGACCAGGCCGATATCGGTGGCGACGCCGTCCACGTCGACCGTGCGGCGGGTGGCGGTGAACAGCCGCGCGTCCTCACCGGAGATGCCGACCGCGTACGGGCCGTGCTGGTTGATCAGTCCGACCAGTTCGCGGCCGACCTGACCGAACAGCACCATCCGCACCACATCCATCACCTCGGGGGTGGTGACCCGGAAACCGCCCCGGAATTCGCCCCGCAGACCGAGTTTCGCGAGCATGGCGTTGATCTGCGGCCCGCCGCCGTGCACCACCACCGGGTGCACGCCGACCGTCCGCAGGAAGGCCATATCGGCGGCGAACGCCTGCTTCAGCTGTTCGTCGATCATGGCGTTGCCGCCGTACTTGACCACCACGATCTTGTCGCGGAACTTCTGCAGCCACGGCAGCGCGCCCGCCAGGACGTGCGCCTTGTCCAGCGCCGACAGCGCCGGCGTGACGGTCGCGGTCATGAGCTGTAGGCCGAATTCTCTTCGACGTAGCCGTAGGAGAGATCGGTGGTGCGGACGGTGGCGGTGCCCTGGCCCAGGCCCAGTTCGACCTCGACGTGGATATCCGGCCCGGACAGGTCCACCTCGCGGGCGCCGGGCGCGCCGGTGCTGTCCACGCACACCGGATTTCCGTTGAACGACACCTGGATCCGATCCGGATCCAGGGTGATCGGCGCGATGCCGACCGCGGCGAGCACTCGGCCCCAGTTCGGGTCGGAGCCGAAGAAGGCGCACTTGACCAGCGAGTCGCGGGCGATCGCGCGGGCGGCGGTGAGCGCCTCCTCCTCGCTGATCGCACCGGCGACGGTGACGCGCACCCGCTTGGTGACACCCTCGGCGTCGGCCATCAGCTGCGCGGCGAGGTCGTCGCACAGCGCCAGCACCGCCGCGTCGAGCTCCTCCTGCGACGGCGTGACCGCGCTCGCGCCGTTGGCCAGCAGCAGCACGGTGTCGTTGGTGGAGCAGGAGCCGTCGACGTCGAGCCGGTCGAAGGTCAGCCGGGTCGCGTTGCGCAGCGCCCGATCCAGCTGCTGCGGGGTCGCCACGGCATCGGTGGTGAGCACCACCAGCATGGTCGCCAGCGCCGGCGCCAGCATGCCCGCGCCCTTGGCCATACCGCCCACGTTCCACTTGGCCGGATGGTGGAAGGCGGCCTGCTTCGGGACGGTGTCGGTGGTCATGATCGCCTGTGCCGCTTCGGCTCCGCCGGACAGGCCGCCGCCCATCTCGCGGACGATCTCGGTGCACGCGGGCAGCAGTTTGTCCATCGGCAGCCGGTCGCCGATCAGACCGGTCGAGCAGACCGCGATCTCGCCCGCGCCGGTGTCGGTTCCCCAGTTGCTCAACGCCTTCGCGAGCTCCTCGGCGGTGGCGTGGGTGTCCTGGAAGCCGCCCGGACCGGTACAGGCGTTGGCGCCACCGGAATTCAGGATCACCGCGCGCAACCGGCCCCCGGTGAGCACCTGCTGCGACCACCGCACCGGCGCGGCCTTCACCTGGTTGCTGGTGAACACGCCCGCCGCCGCGTATTCCGGGCCCTCGCTGAAAACCAGTGCCAGATCGGGCTTTCCGCTCTTCTTGATGCCCGCGGCGAGTCCGGCGGCGCGGAAGCCGAGCGGAGCCGTGACGCCCTGGGTGCGCAGCAGGGTGCCGCCGGCGATCTCGGCGGCGCTCACGGGTGTATCGGTCACGGGGCCACTCCTACGGTGGTCAGTCCGGCGGTCTCGTCGAAACCGAGCGCCAGATTCATGGACTGCACCGCGGCGCCCGCGGTGCCCTTGGTCAGATTGTCGACAGCGCCGATCACCACCAGCTGCCCGGCGTCGGCGTCGACGGCCACCTGCAGCGTGATCGCGTTGGAGCCGAGCACCGAACCGGTCTGCGGCAGTACGCCTTCCGGTAGGAGATGGATGAAAGGCTCATCGGCATAGGCTTTTTCGTATACGGCACGCGCCTGCGCGGCGTCCACCCCCGGGCGCAGCGCCGCGGTGCAGGTGGCGAGGATGCCGCGCGGCATCGGCGCCAGCACCGGGGTGAACGAGACGGCGATATCGGTCTCGGCCCCGCCGCTGGCCGCGGCCAGCTTCAGATTCTGTGCGATCTCCGGCGTGTGCCGGTGCGCGCCCGCGATGCTGTAGGCGCGGGCCGAACCCATGACCTCCGAGCCGAGCAGCCCCACGTCGAGCTTGCGCCCGGCCCCCGAGGTGCCGCTGACCGCGACCACGGTCACCGCCGGCTCGACGAGGCCCGCCGCCACGGCCGGCGCCAGCGCCAGGCTCGAGACGGTCGGATAGCACCCCGGCACCGCGATCCGGGTGGCGCCGCGCAGCCGATCCCGCCCGCCCGGCAGCTCCGGCAACCCGTACGGCCAACTGCCCGCATGTTCGGATTTGTAGTACTTCTCCCAGGCCGCGGCGTCGGTGAGCCGGAAATCGGCGCCGCAGTCGATGATCACCGTCGACTCGGGCAACAGCCGCGCGACCGCCGCCGACTGCCCGTGCGGCAACCCCAGGAACACCACATCGTGGCCCGCCAGCACCTCCGGCGTGGTCTCGGCCAGCACCCGATCCGCCAGCGGGAGCAGATGCGGCTGCAACGCCCCGAGCGTGCTGCCGGCATTCGACCCCGCGGTCAGCGCCCCGATCTCGAGGCGCCCCGCTCGGTACGCTGGATGTCCGAGGAGCAGGCGCAGCACTTCGCCGCCCGCATAACCGCTCGCACCGGCCACCGCGACCCGCAACACGGGCCCACCCGAGGTATCCGCCATGTGATGATTATGCACGACTGTGCAAGCTCATTCACGATGGGGGTGCGCGCATGGTCGGTATCGTCGAGAGCGTGCCGCCACCCCTGCTCATCCGTCCCCTCGCCGAGGTACACGAACAGCTGTCGCAGATCGTCGGCGAATTCCGGGCCGAAGGCGCCGCCGCGCCACCGGTCGTCTTCGGCGCGCACCACGAGGCCGAGGCCGTACTGCTGTCCTACCGGGCCTATCGCGAGGGTGCGGAAGCGTTGCAGGCGCTTCGCCGGGAGTGCGACGAGTTGCGGGAACAGCTGTCCCGATGCCGGGCCGACGCCACCGCCGCGGCCTCGGGTGCGGGCCGAAGGGCCCGAACCGTCCCCGGATCTCGTCGCCCCGGGCGAACGCCTCGTCACCGGTGAGCTCACGGTGGACGAGGCCTACGCGGAGGCCCTCCGGCGCTACCGCCGGCCGCCGGTCGAATAGCTTGTGCCACAGAGGGTTCCGGGTCAGGCGGAGGTGCCGCCGTCGATGACGAGGTCGTGGCCGACTATGTAGCTCGCGTCGTCGGAGGCGAGCCAGAGGATGGCGGCGGCCACCTCGGCGGGGGTGCCGATGCGGCCGGCGGGGGTGGCGGCGGCGATGCGGGCGTCGCGGTCGGCGGGGGTTTCGCCGGGGGCCATGGACATCGGGGTGTCGGTGGCGCCGGGACTCACGGCGGTGATGCGGATGCCGTCGGCGATGTGGTCGAGGGCGGCGGCGCGGGTCAGGGCGCTGACGGCGGCCTTCGCGGCGGTGTAGGCGGCGGTGCCGCGCAGGCGGCGATGGGCGCCGATGTTGGAGGAGATGTTCACGATGGTGCCGCCGCCGTGCTCGCGCATATGGGCGATCTCGTGTTTCATCGACAGGAAGACGCCGGTCAGGTTGACGTCCAGCGTGGTGTGCCAGAGCTTTTCGTCGAGATCGGCGAGGGGGCTGAAGGGGGCGAAGATGCCCGCGTTGTTCACGGCCACGTGCAGGCCGCTGTGGCGGCGGACCACCTCGGCGACCGCGGCCGCGAGTTGGGTGCTGTCGGTGACATCGGCGGTGAGCCAATCTGTTTCGGCGTTGCCCGGGGTGTGGACGGCGGCCGCGGCGGTGGCCAGGGCGTCGGGGTCGCGGCCGGCCAGTACGACGGTGGCGCCCCGGTCGGTGAAAGCCCGGGCGGTGGCGGCGGCGATGGCTCCGGCGCCGCCGGTGATCAGGACGACCTTGCCGTCGAAACGGGTGCTCACTGGATCTCTCTTTCTGGAACGAGTGGTCTTGATTCGGATGTGGCGATGCGGCGGGGGATGGCCGGTGCGCTCGGGCCGGTCCGGGAGTCAGGCCAGGATGGTGAGGGCGATCCGGGCCGCGTCGTGCAGGCGGGCGGCGGCTTCGGGGGTCCGTTCCAGGACCCGCACGCCCTGGAGGAAGACCAGCAGGAAGCGAGCGAGAGCGCGGGCGTCGGCCTCGGGGGGTAGTTCGCCCTGGGCTCGTGCGCGCAGGAGTGCCGAGGTCAGGGTCGTTTCGAGATGGGACCAACTGGATTCGACCAGGCGGGTGACCTCGCGGTCGCGGCCCGCGAATTCGACCGCGCTGTTGACCACCATGCAGCCGCGGCGGGGCGCGTCCTCGGCGGCCTCGCTGACGAATCGGTTCACCAGGGCCCGCACCGCGGGCAGTACCGGGCCGGGCTGGGACAACTGGGCCATGATCAGCGGATCGGTGCGGTCGAGATAGCGTTGCAGCGCCCTGGCGAAGAATTCCTGTTTACCGCCGAAGGTGGCGTAGATGCTCGCCTTCGCGATGCCGAGGTGCGCGACCAGGTCCGACAGGGAGGTCGCCTCGTATCCGCGCTCCCAGAACAGCTCCACCGCGCGTTCCAGCACGGTGGCCGGGTCGAACTCCTTGGTTCTCGGCATGCCGGTCACCCTAGCCGTATCTGGACCGTTCGGTCAAAATATCGGGTGGTTGCCCCGGCCGGGGCGGGCACCGCGGGCAGGGCGGGCCCGCCGCCGGATCACGCTGCGGGACAATGGGTCCCGGGGGCGGGCAGTACGAGGTCGAGCAGGTAGTGGTCGCCGGCGGCGGTGGTGCAGGGGGTGCGGCCGTAGCTGCCGTGGCCCCAGCCGTCGTAGGTGAGCAGTGTCGCGCCGGGGGTGTGCGCGGTGACCGAGGTGGCCCATTCGTACGGGGTGGCGGGGTCGTGCAGGCCGTTCATCACCAGGATCGGCGGCGTGCCGGTGAGGCGGGGGAGGTGCGCCGGATTCGGGGGCGGGGTGGGCCAGCCGGAGCAGATCGCGGCGGCGCCCCAGGCGAAGTGCGCGTGCAGCGGCCCGGCCTCGCGGTTCTGCTCGGCCCACAGGCGCTGCCAGGTGGCCTGATCCGGAATGTCGAAGGTCCAGTCCGCACACACCGCGTACTCGGGCATCGGCGCCGCCGTGTCGCTCGGAATCGGTTGCGGGACAGCCGATATCGGTGGTGCGTCGGACAGGGCCCGCAGATCCTCGGCCAGGGCGGGCCGGTCGGGCTGGTAGAGGCGGGCGGTCACGGCCCGGCTGAACATCAGCGGGTCGTACGCGCGGCCCGGTGCGGACGGGTCGGGCAGGTCGCCGCGTTCGGCGCGCCGGAACAGGGTGTCGTAGCGGGCCGCGACGTCGGTGCCGTGCAGGGCACAGCCGGGAGTCCGGTCGCACCAGGACACGAATCCGGCGAACGCGTCGCGTCCGGCGCGGGCCTCGGACGCGAGGAATTCGGCACCGCTCAGCGAATGGTCGTCGACGCTGTCGAGTACCAGTGCGCGCACGTGGTTTCCGAACTGCTCGGCATAGGACTGGCCGATCATGGTGCCGTAGGAGCGGCCGTAGAGGCTGATCCGCTGCTCGCCGAGCGCATCTCGCAGGGCGTCGATGTCGGCGGCGACGGTGGCGCTGTCGAGACGGTCGGCGACCGGGCCGGTGTAGCGGCGGCAGCTGTCGGCGAGTCGCTTTGCGTAGGAATGGATCTCGTCGATCGATCCGCCGGTGTCGGGCACGAGGTTCGGCCACGCGGCGAGGCCGGCGTCGCAGCGCAGCGGGGCGGTGCGCCGCACACCGCGCGGATCGAAGCCGACGATGTCGAAACGGTCGTGCAGTGCGGGGGAGAAGCGGTCACCGTGCACGAGCGCGTCGACGCCCGAATTTCCCGGACCGCCGGGTAATTCGATCAGGGTGCCGATCCGATCGCCCCGGGCCCGGATGCGGGCCACCGCCACGGCGACCGATCCGTCGGCGGGATGCGACCGGTCGATCGGCACGGTGACGGTGGCGCAGTCGACCCCGGCGTTCTCCGGGCACGGCCGCCACGCGATCGGATCGGCCGCCGCCGTGGCGCCGGCGACGGCGATCACGCCGATCCCGAGGCACAGCGCCAGCATCATGCGGCAGAGGGCGGTGCGGCGGAACCGCGCGATCGGTGGTGTGGTGGCGGATGTGCGTCGCATGCGGCTCATCGTGGCGGGTCGCGGCCGCGCGGCTCATCACCCCCGAGGGTGATTCCGGGATCACTCCGCGGTACTACCCGTGGCGAGATAGCCGGGGGCCGCGGCCGTGGCGGTGTGCCGGTAACGTCCGGGGGCGACGCCGAATTCGCGCTTGAACGCCTTGGCGAACGCGTATTCCGAGGTGTAGCCGACACTTTCGGCGATCACCCGCAGCGTGTCGTCGGTATCGCGTAACCGCCGCGCCGCCACCGTCATCCGCCAGCGGGTGAGGTAGGTCTGCGGCGCCACGCCGAGGGTCTCGGTGAACCGCTGCGCGAACGACGAGCGCGACATGTGGGCACGGTCGCCCAGGGACTGCACGGTCCAGGGGTGGGCCGGGTCGCGGTGGATCGCGCGCAGCGCCGTGCCCAGGTCCGGATCGCGCAGCGCCGCACCCCAGCCGGTGTCCCGGTCCCGGCCGTCGTACCAGGCGCGCAGCATGAACAGCAGCAGGATCTCCAGCAGCGGCCCGACGGCGCCGGAATCGGGATCGGTGTCGAGTTCGCGGGTCAGCAGGTCCAGCGCGGTGTCCAAGGCGGCGGGCCGCCGGGGCCCGGCGGCCAGATGCAGCACCTCGGGTAGTTCGGTCAGCAGCGGATGCCGCCGGGAACGGTCGAAACGGTAAGCGCCACAGAGCAGGACGGTGGGTGCGCCGACGGTGTGGTCGCCGATCGAATGCGCGGCCCCGCGCGGCAGCAGCACCACATCGCCCGCGCCGAGCCGCAGCGGCGGCTGCCCGGCCGCGGTCAACCGGCACCCGCCGCGCAGCACCAGATGGAATCCCACCGCCGCGGTCGGCGGGAACCGGTCGTCCCACGGCGCGCGGCGCTCGGTCCGGGACGAATGCGGCGCGCCGATCCGCAACTCGGCCACGACATCGCTGAGAACATCCACCCCACAACCCTATTGCGCCGCGGGCGGGTCCCGGACGATCGGATATCCGCGGCGGTAGTTCGGACATCCTCCGCGCGACCGCGCGTTCCTAGCGTGGATCGGGAGCCGGCGACCGCCGGTTCCCGACCTCCGACCGACGGAGTACCAGACTCATGAAGATCGCCGTATACGGCGCGAGCGGATTCACCGGCCGCCTGGTGGCGGCCGAACTGATCCGCCGCGAACTGCAACCGGTCCTGGTGGGCCGCAACGAGATACGACTGCGCGCCGTCGCCGACGCCGAGATCCGGGTGGCGGATCTGGACGACATCCCGGCGCTGGCGCGGGCATTCGGCGACTGCGCGGCGGTCGTCAACTGCGCGGGACCGTTCACCCGCTGGGGTGAGCCGGTGATCCGCGCGGCCCTCGCGGCCGGCTGTCACTACGTCGACACCACCGGCGAACTGCACTATCTGCACGAGGTGCTGCGGACCGTGGGCCCGGCCGCCGAGGCGGCCGGGGTGACCGTGGTACCCGGGATGGCCGACGACGGCGGGCCCGGTGACCTGATCGCGCACCTGACCGCGGCCCGGCTGCCGGAGGTGGCCGATCTGCTGATCGCCGATCTGCGCCGCGACGGTGGCGCGTCGCGCGGCACCGCGCGATCCATGGTGGCGGTGGCCGAACGGGAGCCGCTCGAATACGCCGACGGGCAGTGGCGCGCGGCGCCCCTGGCCCCGGTCGCGCCGATCACGGCCCCCGGTGAGCCGGAACCGGTTGCGGTGCAGTCGTTCCCGCTGCCCGGCGTGGCCACGATTCCCCGCCACGTCACTGCGGGGCGGGTGCGCTCGGCGATCCGGGCCGAGACCGCGGCGCTGTTCGCGGGCCTGACCGCCGACGTCGTGGAATCGGTGCCGGAGGTGGTCGACGCGCAGCAGCGCGCGGCCGGTCGCTGGCTGATGCTCGCGGCGGCGACCGCGGGTGACGGCGCCACGGCCCGGGGATGGGTGACCGGCCCGGACGCCTACGGGCTCACCGCGGTGATCGCGGTCGAGGGTGCGCGCCGGCTCGCGGCGGGTGGTGTGCCCGCCGGCGCGCTACCGCCCGCCCTGGCCTTCGACCCCGCCGACTTCCTCGATTTCCTCACCGGGCACGGGGTCACCTGGAAGGTCGAGTGACTGTGAATCCGGCACGGGCGCGAGCGGATTCACGGGGAGCGCGACACCACCCGGGCGTCGCGGTCGCGGCTCAGACGCCGGTGCAGGTGCGCAGCGAGGCGACATAGGCCGTCATCGCGTCACGGTTGCGGGTGAGCAGTTCGATGCGCTGGGTGAGGCGGTCGCGCTGTTGTTCCAGGGTGGCGATGATCTCCGGTGAGGCATCGGCGAAATGGATGTCGGCGGGATCCTCGAGGCAGGGCAGGATCTGCTTGATCAGCCGGGTGGGCAGCCCCGCGTCCAGCAGGCCGCGGATGTGGATCACCTGGTCGGCGAGCCGCTCGTCGTAGTCGCGATAGCCGTTGGGGGAGCGGCCGACTCGGATCAGGCCCTGCTCCTCGTAGTAGCGCAGCAGCCGGGCCGGGGTACCGGTGCGCTCCGCCAGCTCGCTGATGCGCATATGTCCTACCTCACAGGAATTCTCGGTTGACCTTCACATCTGTGTGATGGTTCGAGGATAGCCGCATGAGCACCGACCTCACCCTCTTCGACTACAGTCCCATCACCGAGCGGGAGCCGATCCACTGGCCCGGTGACAAGCGCGTCGCGTTCTACCTCGGCCTGAACATCGAGCACTTCTACGCCGATCTGCCCGGCACCGCGACCTACGAGGGCACCACGGCGCTGACCCCGGACCCGCTGAACTACGGCTGGCGCGACTACGGCCCCCGGGTCGGCTTCTGGCGGGTACTCGAACTGCTCGACAAGTACGGCATCCGGGCCAGCGCACTGCTGAATTCCGATGTCGCCGAACGATATCCGCAGATCATCACGGCCGGGAAGCAGCGCGACTGGACCTGGCTGGCACACGGCAGCAGCAACAGCCATCTGCACAGCGGTTATTCGCGTGACGAGGAGCGAAACCTGCTGCGCGACATCGTCGATACGATCGAGCGGGCCACCGGCGCCCGCCCACGCGGCTGGATGGGACCCGGGCTGACCGAGACCTTCCACACCGCGGAACTGCTGGCCGAACTGGGCCTGAGCTACACCCTGGACTGGACCAACGACGACCGGCCCTACCACCTGAACGTGCCCGGCGTGCTGAGCCTGCCGTATTCGGTGGAGCTCAACGACATCGGCGTCTTCGTCAGCAAGGGGCTGACCGGTCCCGATTTCGTCCGGATGGTGCGCGATCAGCTGGATCAGTTGTACGCCGACTCCGCCGACAGCGGCCGAGTGATGGCGCTGGCCCTGCATCCGTTCGTCATCGGGCAGGCGTTCCGGCGGCGCTACCTGGACGAGGCGCTGGACTACGTCGCGAACCATCCGGGGGTGTGGCTGACCACCAGCGACGAGATCGCCGCCCACTACCTGAGCGGCGCCGGAGCCTAGCCGTCGACCGGCCCGAGCGCGGCGCGGTGGGTGGTGGCGACGGTCCGGCTCGCGGCGTGGACGGACGTGCCGGATCCGCCGCCGCCGGTCGCCGATACTGGGCGTATGGGACTCCACCGACGAGGGCGCGACCCGCTGACCTCAGAGGATGTGTCGTTCGACAGCGCGGGGTGCCGGTTGGCGGGCACCTTCGCGCCCGTCCCGGATCCGGTCGCGGCCGCGCTGCTGCTGCCCGGATCCGGACGGGTGGATCGTGATTCGAATCTGCGCTGGCTGCGGCTGGATCTCACCCGGTTGCTCGCCGAGACGCTGGCGCCGCTGGGGGTCGCGACCCTGCGGTACGACAAGCGCGGCGTCGGCGGCAGCGGCGGCGACTATCTGTCCACCGGCTTCGACCGGCGCCGGGACGACGCGCACGCGGCACTGGACTGGCTGGCGCGCCGGCTGCCGGAGGTGCCGTTGCTGATCGTCGGGCACAGCGAGGGCGGGATGCACGCGATCGAACTGGCCGGGCGGGGAGCGGTGTCCGGCGCGGTGCTGCTGAGCGCGGCGGCCCGGCCCGGCGAACAACTGCTGGAATGGCAGGGTGACGCGCTGCTGTCCACGCTGCCCGGCTGGCTGACGGCGTCGCTGCGGTTCGCTCGCATCGATCCGATCGTCTCGCAACGCAAGCGGCTGCACCGGATCCGGAAATCGACCGCGGCGGTGATGCGCCTGCAGGGCGTCCGGGTGAACGCCCGCTGGTTGCGCGAATTCGCCGGTTACGATCCGGCTCCCGCGCTGAGCCGCATCACCGTACCGGTGCTGGCGATCACCGGCGGCCACGATCTGCAGGTGCCGCCGGAGGATGTCGACGCCATGGGCCGGCTCGTCCGCGGGCCCTTCGACGGCCGGGTGGTCGGTGATCTCGGTCACCTGTTGCGGCCGGATCCGGAGCGGCTGGGTATGCGTGGCTACCGCCGGACGGTGCGCCGCCCGATCGATTCCGCGGTGCTGGATTCGATCGGGGAGTGGGTCGCCGGGCGGTGGCCGCACACCGACGGCCGGGCCGCGGGCGACTGAGCCCGGACGTCACCGCCTCCCACCGGAACTCCCATGATCGATTGTTGGACGTCCTCGGAGTGGGTACGTCCAAGTCTGTGACGGTTCCGGCAGGCCGTTCGGATGCGTGGTGATACCACATTGATCCGGCCAGACCGCCACGAAACGGGTGGATCGCCCACTAGACTCGCTGGCAGCCAAGGCCTCGAGGATCGGCGCTTCCCGTGCAGCGTTGCCGGAGCCGACCGTTCCGCGTTCGTGCCGCGATGCACGACAACCGCCAATGATGCCGCCCGCGGCGCGGCCGTCGATGGCGCCGGGCACAGCCTGCCTGTCGGAAGTCGCCGGTCGTCGCTCGTGACGGGTGGCGAAATGCGTCCGGAGACAACTCATGACCCGTTCCCAGCACCGTCCCGCCGACAGCTCGTCGAATCCCATCGAAATCGTGAAAAGTCAACTGTGGCAGTACATTCGGCCGGACACCGCCCGGGATGTATCGCCGCCCCCGCCGACGGACGATGCGGTGCACCGGGTTACGGCCGCACGGTCGACCGCCGCAGCGCGCCAGCTGACTTCGCTCGATCATCACCTGCTCGATGCCGACCTCGATACGACCCCGCTGCACATCGGCGTTCTGGCCCTGCTGGATTCGGCCACCGCGCCCGCGCCGCTGACCGCGGCGGCGGTGCGGCGCCTGTTCGCCGAGCGGCTGCATCTGGT
Organism: Nocardia sp. BMG111209; assembly: GCF_000381925.1. NCBI lineage: Bacteria > Bacillati > Actinomycetota > Actinomycetes > Mycobacteriales > Nocardiaceae > Nocardia > Nocardia sp. BMG111209. The sequence continues at coordinate 130,665 of NZ_KB907308.1, read as the reverse complement.
TCCGGCGCTGCGCTGGCGGCTGCGGACCGTGCCGTTCGGCGTGGACCGGCCGTACTGGGAGGACTGTGCCACCGTGGATCTCGGCCGGCACGTGCGGGAGGTCCGGCTCGGCGACGACGCCGGCGACGAGGAACTCGGCGAGCTCATCTCGCGGTTGCACGAACCGCCGCTGGATCGCGATCTGCCGCTGTGGGAGTGCTATCTGGTCTCGGGGCTGACCGGCGGCCGGCAGGCGCTGTACGCCAAGGTGCACCACGCCGTCATCGACGGGGTGTCGGCGGCGGAGATCTTCGCGGCCGTGTTCGACGTCTCACCCGAGCCGGTGCCGCCGCCGCTGCCCGTGGACGGGGTGCGGTTGCACCACACGCCGGGTGCGGTCGAGATGATCGCGCGCAGTGTCGGCACGGTCGTCGGGCGGCAGGCGGAGCGGGTGCGCACCCCCGCGCGGGTCGCGCCCACGCTGCTGCGCGCGCTGGCGGATCTGCGCAAGAAGCATCCCGATGTTCCGTTCAACGCCACCAACACCGCTCGCCGCAGTATCGCCTACACCTCGCTGCCGCTGGCGCCGATCAAGGAGATCAAGCGCAGCGTCGACGGCACCGTCAACGATGTGGTGATGGCGTTGTGCACCACGGCATTACGGCGCTGGCTGATCGATCACGACGTCGCGGTCGACGCTCCGCTGCTGGCCGCCGTGCCGATCTCGGTGCGCACCGCCGAACAGGCCGGTACGGCCGGCAATCAGTTCTCGGTCATGTTGTGCGAGTTGCCGATCGGCGAGGCGGATCCGCATCATCGGCTGAAGTTGCTGCACGCCGGGCTGCTGGAGTCGAAGCAGAAGTTCCGGGCCGGGACGCCGACGGTCCTGCACCAGGCCGCGGGGCTGATGCCGTCGTTCGCGCACGGCGCCGCCACCCGGGCGCTGCTGCGGGCCGCCGCGCCCGCGCTGCCGCTGACCAATCTGATCATCTCCAACGTCCCGGGTCCGCAGTTGCCGCTGTACGCCGGGGGCATTCCGGTGCTGGCCGGTTATCCGGTGTCGGTGCTGACGGATCTGTCCGGCGGACTGAACATCACGGCCATCTCGTTCGACGGCCATCTCGATGTCGGTATCGTGGCGTGTCCCGACAGTGTGCCCGACGTCTGGGATCTGGCCCGATATCTGCACCACGCCCTCGCGGAGCTGCGGGACTGAACCGCCACCGTGGCCGAACGGCAATCATCTGGCAATTGCAGGCAATGTGGTCGCAACAGGGGAGCAACGGATCGGAAATCGATTCCTGGTTCGATGGTGCGGGTCCGGACCGCCGCGCCGCTCGGAGGGAGCGCCGATGTTCGAATCCTGTTGCACACCATATGATGTGACGCACCTGTTGCGTTTCCGTTTCGGACTTCCGGTGCGGCTGGTGGCCGGTCGGCCGGCCGTGGTGTGTGGCGGTGTGATCGGCGCGATCGGTATGCCCGCCGGGGTGGGTTCCCGGGTCCTGCAGCTACTCAGCAACCATTGCGGACCGGTGGTCACGGATCCACGGGACACGATGTGGACGTTCCTGGTGGCGGGAAGGCGGCCCGGTGCGGCCGAACCCGCCGACGCCCCGGACCGGTTCGGCGACCACGCGGTGACCGTGCACCCGGCCGGCAGATCGGTGCTACTGCCCATGTCCGACACGGGATTCGGCTGGCGGTGGGCCCGGGAACCGCAGCCGGGCCGGTTGCGGTTACCGCCGCCGGCGGCCGTGCTGGACGCGCTGGGTGTGGCGCTGGAATCCGAGCGCGCCGCCGTGGACTGACGTGTGCCCGGCCCGGCGACCCGGGCCGGGCACACGCACCGCCGGTCACGCCAGTGGATACTGACCGGGCGGAAAGCCGCCGTAGCCGCCGCCGTAACCGCCGTAGCCGTAGCCGCCCTGATTCGCGAGATCGCCGATGAGGGTGAAGATCGATTGCCCCAGGGACAGTACGTCCGAACCGATGGTGCTGAAGATACCCGCAAACGTCGACAACATTCGCCACGTCCTTCTGCCTACCGAGGGATGGTCCGTCCCAGCGTGACATATCCCGCGCCACCGTTCCCGGCGAATTCGTTGAATGCCAGTAACTTTGGGGCAATTGTCCACTTGTGTGCCCGAATCGAACCGATGTCCGTGTCCGTCCGCAGATGCCGGGTACCTCCTCGCGCGAATGACATCGGATGAATTCCGCGCGGCAAATGTTCAGATTCACACGAGAACAATCTTTGCCATTCGGCAATCCTTTGGTTACTTTGTCTGCGCAAATTGTTACAGACACCTTCGGGACCACGAAGATCGGAAACTCGCGCGCGTTCACCGGCGCCGTTCCGGATCCCGGGGTGTTCCTCTGCCCGGCTCGCGCCCCTCTCGGCGCGAGCCTGCCGGCGGGTGGTGACAAGGCAGGTGAGGAGCCCGGATACCGGCTCTCGACGAAGTGATACTCCGCACTCGTATGCGCGTCGGAGACAACGCGATACGAATGACGGACCAGGAACGGAAAGACAGTAGATGAGGAAGCTCACGGTCTCGCTCGCGCTCGTGATCAGCGCGGTGACCATCGCCGGTGGCGTGGCAAATGCCGATCCGGCGCCCGCACAGCAACTCGCCCAGCCGATCGTCACCGACACCCAGGACGTGGATGCGAACGGCGTGCACTACACGGTCGGCCGCGACGGCGACACCGTCGTCCTGACGGCCGACAACGGCAGCTTCCGGGCCGTCGACGGCAGCCTGGTCGTCGACGACGAGAGCGGCGCGGCCGTCGACTCGCTGCCGCTGTCCTACCGCAAGGACAACGTGGCCTTCCCGATCGACGCCCGGGTCGACGGCGGCACCGTGCGGCTGACCCCGGCCACCACCGGCGGCGCCCCGGTCGACAACCCGATCACCGCGCAGGACATCGCCCGGGCGCAGCACGCCGCCGAATCGTTCACCCCGCGTGACCAGCAGGAGCTCTCGGCGTTCTCCTCCCGCGTCACCATCGCCAACGTCACCGGCGCGGTGATCGGCGCGATCGTCGGCGGCGGGCTCGGCTGCATCGCCGGCGCGATCGTCGGCTCGGTGTCCACCGCGATCGCCACCCTGCTCGCCGGCGTGCTGCCCGGCGGCGTCGTCGGCTGCATCGCGGGCGCCGCGACCGTCGGCGCGGTCGGCACCCTCGCCGGCGCGGCCCTGGTGGCGGGCCCGATCGTGCTGTGGTCGGCCTACCAGTACTTCAGCACCATCCTGTCGCCGTGCGGCGGGCCCGGCGCGTACTGCGTCGACCCGGCCGCGCCGAAGCCGGCCGACGCGAAGTAGCCGCCGCGCGCAATCGGGCGTGCCGCCGAATTCGGTGGCACGCCCGATTCTTTCGTGCCCGGTCCCCATCGGGCCGAATCCTCCACTCTAGGGCAATTTTTCGGTAATCATGGCCGATCGGAATTGTTCGGCGAATCCGCCCGGGGCCGGTGCGCCCGGCCCTACTCTTGGTGCGCTCGTGCCGAACAAGTTGCCCCGGTCCTCGGAAGTGCTTCGGTAGCACGGCCTTCCGCGGTCCGGATCGAGGGAAGGTGCGCAGACCATGAAACCGGGTGTCTCGTTCGCGATCGCCGTGACCGTCGTCCTGCTCACCGGTGGCGTGGCCGCCGCCGATCCGCCACCCGCGCCGGGACGGTCCGTCACGATCGACGGCAGGTGGTACGAAATCGCCCGCGACGGCGATTCGGTACTGCTCACCACCGCCGACGCCGACTTCGACCCGGACGGCGACAGCCTGCTCGTCCGCGACGGCGACACCGTGGTCGACTCGCTGCCGCTGTCCTACCGCAAGGACGACGTGGCCTTCCCGATCGACGCCGAGATCGACGGCGACACCGTGCGGCTGACTCCGGTGACCAGCGCGGGAGTTCCGGACCCGGTCGTGCCGCGGGCCCGGCCCGTCGAATCGTTCACCCCGCGCGATCAGCAGGAACTGACGGCCTTCTCGCAGCGGGCCACCATCGCCGGGGTGGTGGGCGCGGTGGTCGGGGCGATCGTCGGCGGCGGGCTCGGCTGCCTGGCCGGTGCGATCGTCGGCTCGGTGACCGCGGCGGTGACCACGCTGCTGACCGGCATGCTGCCGGGTGGGATCATCGGCTGCATCGCCGGTATCGCGCTGATCGGCGCGGTCGGCACGATCACCGGCGCGGCGCTGGTGGCCGGTCCGATCCTGTTGTGGTCGGCGTTCCAGTACTTCACGACGATCCTGTCGCCGTGTACCGGGCCCGGCAACTACTGTGTCGATCCGGCGGCGCCGAAGGACAGCTGAACCGACTGCCACCCCCGGTTGTGAATGGGCTTGCATCATCGTGCATAATCATTTGCAGGTGGAGCGGGCTGCCCATTCGTACAAAATTCTGAGGAGCGCATGAACATGGCCGATCGCGTCGTACTCGCCTACTCCGGCGGGTTGGACACCTCCGTCGCCATCAGCTGGATCGGCAAGGAGACCGGGGCCGAGGTCGTCGCGGTCGCCATCGATCTGGGGCAGGGCGGCGAGGACATGAACGTCGTGCGACAGCGCGCGATCGACTGCGGCGCGGTCGAGGCGGTCGTGGTCGACGCGCGCGACGAGTTCGCCGACGACTACTGCCTGCCCACCATCCAGGCCAATGCGCTCTATCAGGGTCAGTACCCGCTGGTCTCGGCGATCAGCCGCCCGCTGATCGTCAAGCACCTGGTCGAGGCCGCCAAATTCCACAACGCCGGTACCGTCGCGCACGGCTGCACCGGTAAGGGCAACGACCAGGTGCGGTTCGAGGTCGGCATCGGCGCGCTGGCCCCCGACCTGACCGTCATCGCCCCGGTCCGCGATTACGCCTGGACCCGGGAGAAGGCCATCGCCTTCGCGGAGGAGAACGACCTCCCGATCAACGTCACCAAGAAGTCGCCGTTCTCCATCGACCAGAACGTGTGGGGCCGCGCGGTCGAGACCGGGTTCCTCGAGGACCTGTGGAACGCGCCCACCAAGGACGTCTACGACTACACCGTCGACCCGACCGTCAACTTCGAGGCGCCCGACGAGCTGATCATCACCTTCGACAAGGGTGTGCCGGTCGCGATCGACGGCCGTCCGGTCAGCGTGCTGGAGGCGATCGTCGAGCTGAACCGCCGCGCCGGCCGTCAGGGCGTGGGCCGCCTGGACATGGTCGAGGACCGGCTCGTCGGCATCAAGAGCCGCGAGATCTACGAGGCGCCCGGCGCGATCACCCTGATCGCCGCGCACCAGGCGCTGGAGAACGTCACCCTCGAGCGCGAACTGGGCCGCTACAAGCGGCAGATCGAGCAGCGCTGGGGCGAGCTGGCCTACGACGGCCTCTGGTACTCGCCGCTGAAGCGGGCCCTGGACGCCTTCGTCCGCGACACCCAGGAGCACGTCTCCGGCGATATCCGGATGGTGCTGCACGGCGGCAACGCCGTGGTCAACGGCCGCCGCAGCGAGCAGTCGCTGTACGACTTCAACCTGGCCACCTACGACGAGGGTGACACCTTCGACCAGTCGCTGGCGAAGGGTTTCGTGCAGATCCACGGCCTGTCCTCGAAGGTCGCCGCCCGCCGGGACCTGAACAAGAAGTAGCGGTCCGCCGCGCCGGTCGGCCGCCGCGCGCCGCCGCGGCGGCCCAGGCGTACCGTCGGATGGCGTTCGCCCGCCGCAAGCCGGTGGTCGCGACGTATATCCGAGGGAGTCCGACAGGAGGCGTGGTGCGAACCGACGACGACAGCTGGGAGATCACCGAGAGCGTCGGCGCGACCGCGCTCGGCGTGGCGGCCATGCGCGCCGCGGAGACCCGCCGCGACGACGCCCTGTTCCACGACCCCTACGCGGAGCGGCTGGTGCGTGCCACCGGTAGCTCCGGCTGGACGCGGCTGCTCGACGGCGACTTCGCGCGGCGGCGGCAGGAGCTCGGCCGCGCGGGTGCGGGCAACGGCGCCTTCCTGGTCGGCCGCACGGTCTACTTCGACGAGTACTTCGCCGCCGCGACCGCCGCCGGGCTGCGGCAGGTGGTGATCCTGGCCGCCGGCCTGGACGCACGGGCCTACCGGCTCGAATGGCCTTCCGGCACCGTGCTTTTCGAGCTCGATCAGCCGAAGGTGCTGGCGTTCAAGGCCGAAGCGCTGACCGGAGTGGCGCCGGCCGTCGATCGCCGTGAGGTGGCCGTCGACCTCCGGCACGATTGGCCGAAGGCATTGCGGGACAACGGCTTCGACACTTCGGCCCCGACCGCCTGGCTGGCCGAGGGGCTGTTGCGGTACCTGCCCGCCGACGCCCTGGATCGCCTGTTCGACAACATCGACGGGCTCGCCGCCCCCGGCAGCCGGATCGCCCTGAACACCGGGCAGGTCCGGTCGCGGCGCTCGGAGCACGAGCGGGCGGCCCGCACGAAGCTGCTGGCCGACATCGGCATCGAGCTCGACATGGACAACCTCTGGTACGACGAGGACAACCGCAGCGATCCGGCGGATTGGTTCGCCGGGCACGGCTGGACGGTATCGACCACCAGCCTGGCCGAGGTCCTGGCCGCACACGGCCGTACGGGTACGGCGGACGAGACCGCCGACATCGACCGACACACACTGTTGACCGCGATCCGCGGGTGAGGAGAGACGACGCAGCGATGAGCCAGGGTGGCAGCACCAACGAAGGGGCGTTGTGGGGCGGCCGGTTCGCCGCCGGCCCGGCGGAAGCGATGGCGGCGCTGAGCAAGTCGACCCATTTCGACTGGGCGTTGGCGCCCTACGATATTCGCGCCTCCAAGGCCCACGCCCGGGTCCTGCACAAGGCCGGGCTGTTGTCGGACACCGAGCTGGCCGGTATGCAGGACGGCCTGGACCGGCTCGCCGCCGATGTCGCCTCGGGGGCCTTCACCGCCGCGGAATCCGACGAGGATGTGCACGGCGCGCTGGAACGCGGCCTGATCGACCGGGTCGGCCCCGAACTCGGCGGCCGGCTGCGCGCGGGCCGCTCCCGCAACGACCAGGTGGCCACGCTGTTCCGGATGTGGCTGCGCGACGCCGCCCGCCGCATCGGCGCCGGCCTCCTGGCGGTGGTCGACGCCCTGGTGGCGCAGGCCGCCGCGCATCCGGACGTGGTGATGGCCGGTAAGACCCACCTGCAGTCCGCACAGCCGGTGCTGCTGGCGCATCAGCTGCTCGCGCACGCTCATCCGCTGCTGCGCGACCTCGACCGGCTGGCCGATTTCGACAAGCGCGCGGCGATCTCGCCCTACGGCAGCGGTGCGCTGGCCGGCTCCTCGCTCGGCCTCGATCCGGAGGCGATCGCCGCGGATCTGGGATTCGATGCGGCGGCGGCCAATTCGATCGACGCCACCTCCGCGCGCGATTTCGCCGCCGAGGCCGCGTTCGTGCTCGCCATGATCGCCGTCGACCTCTCCCGGCTCGCCGAAGAGGTGATCATCTGGAGCACACCGGAATTCGGCTACGTGACGCTGGCGGACGCCTGGTCCACCGGCTCCTCGATCATGCCGCAGAAGAAGAATCCGGATGTCGCCGAGCTGACCCGCGGCAAGTCCGGCCGCCTGATCGGCAACCTCACCGGCCTGCTGGCCACGCTGAAGGCCCAGCCGCTGGCCTACAACCGGGATCTGCAGGAGGACAAGGAACCGGTCTTCGATTCGGTCGCCCAGCTCGAACTGCTGCTGCCCGCGCTGGCCGGCCTGGTCGCCACCCTGACCTTCCACCCGCGGCGGATGGCCGAATTGGCCCCCGCCGGTTACACACTCGCCACCGATATCGCCGAATGGCTCGTCCGCCGGGGAGTTCCGTTCCGTGACGCGCACGAGGCGGCGGGAGCCTGTGTGCGACTGGCGGAATCACGCGGGGTGGGGCTGGCCGAGCTGACCGACGGCGAGTTCGCCGCCATCGACGCGGCGCTGTCGGGGGAGGTGCGCGAGGTCCTCACCGTCGAGGGTTCCATCGCCTCCCGCAACGCTCGCGGCGGCACCGCCGGGGTCCAGGTCGCGAAGCAGCTCGACGAGGTCCGGCAGACGGCGACCGAGGCCCGTGCCCGGCTGCGCTGACCGTATCGTGCGGACATGATGTTCGTGCTGTTGGCGCTGGCCATCGCGTCCGAGGTGTCGGCGACGATATCGCTGAAACTGTCCGAGGGTTTCACCAGGCCGGGGCCGGCCGTGGTGGTCGTGATCGGCTACCTGGCGGCGTTCTTCTTCCTGTCACAGGCGCTGAAGCGCGGCATGGCGGTCGGCGTCGCCTACGGCGTGTGGTCGGCGGTGGGTGTGGTGGCGGTGGCGATCATCGGCGCGCTGTTCCTCGGCGAACGGCTCACCGCGGTGCAGATCGGCGGGATCGGCCTGCTCATCCTGGGGGTGCTGGCCCTGGAACTCGGTGGGGCGCACTGATTTTCGATACCGCGCCGAATCGGTTGCGGCGCAATGGGACTACCGGCAGTCGGCCCTACTCGCCGGGAGCCGTCGCCGGGATCAGGGTGGCGACGATATCGGGAATTCCGGTGCCCGCGTCCGCGATCGGCCGGGGCAGCCCGCGCTCGGTGCACAGCAGCACCGCCGGCCGGGCCGCGGTCCTGGCCTCCGCGGGCCGGCCGGCGGCCCACAGGCAGCAGGCGTGCAGCAGTTGCGCGTCCACGAGCGCCTCGGCGCGATGCTGCGGCTGGATCTCCCGCACCAGCTGTGCGGCGCGTTCGCAGGCCTGCGTCACGGCCGCGGCCGAGCCCTGGGCCAGCAGCAACCGGATCGCCGAATCCTGATCCAGTTCGGCGGTCGCGGCCAGCACCCGGGTCGGCTGCTGCCGGTACACCGGCAGCCGGCCGAGCCGCTCGCGCACCTCGTCGGCGATCGGCAGCCCGAGCCGCACCCGCTCGTTGGTGATGCGGGCGGCCACCCGGGGCATCGAGAGTTCGGTGGCGAACCGGTCGCCGGTGGCCAGCAGATGCGCGGCGCGCTCGGTGTCGCCGCGCGCGGCCGCGAGCCGCGCACCGGTCCCGTACGCGCAGATCAGGAAATCGCCGGTACCGGGGTGCCGGTGCTCGGTCGCCGCGGCGGTCAGCAGGGTGTCGGCCTCGGCGAGCCGGCCCTGCTGGTAGCGCAGTCCGCCGAGCAGCGCACCGGCCAGCACGGCGGCGCGGCCGCGCAGCTCCGAGCTGCCGGCCATCGCCCCCGCTGCGGCGGCGAAATGCTCCTCGGCGGCCTCGATGTCGAGTTGTTCCGCGGCGGCCAGGCCCCGGATGCAGTGCGGATGCATCATCGCGAACGGCGGCATGTTCCGGGCCAGATGCATCGCGGTCCGATACCAGTGGTCCATCGCGGCCGTGTCGAACCGGTTGAACGCGTCGATCGCCGCGAGATCGGCCGCCGCCAGGGCCATTCCCGCCTCGGGCAGGATGTCGAGGTTCGAGGTCACCGAATCCGGCACCGGTTCGAAGCGATCGGAGATATAGCTCTCGACACCCGCGATCAGGTCCGCCTCGGCCCGGCGCGCGACCTGCTCCGGCACCGGCGGCGGATTCGTCGTCAGCGCGGTGCGGGCCCGGGCCAGCGCGGCGCGAACCCGCGCACTGCGGCCGAGGCCGGCGTTCGCCCAGCCGACGCACAGTTGCAGGCGCGGCCGGTCGTCGGTCAGCGGGCTCGGCAGTTTGGCCATCAGCCCGAGGAAGGTGGCCATCTGCGACGCCTCGACCAGCCGCATGGCACGGGATTCGACCAGATCCACCGCCCGCTCCTCGTCGCCCGCGGCCAGTGCGTGATCGACCGCCTCGGTGAGCAGCTCGTGGTCGGCGAACCAGGCCGAGGCCCGCCGGTGCAGGACCGGCACCTGGTCGGGATCCAGATAGCCGAGCCGGCGCTGCAGGTGGTCGCTGAACAGCCGGTGATAGCGGAACCAGTCGTCGTTGTCGTCCTGCCGTTGCAGGAACAGGTTGCGATCGGCGATCTGCTCCAGCAGGGCCCGGCTGTCGGCGCGGCCGGACAGCGCGCCGGCCAGGCCGGCGCAGATCCGGGAGGTCACGGTGGTGGCCATCAGGAAGTCGAGCAGTTCCGGATCCAGCGATTCCAGCACGTTCTCGGTCAGATATTCGCCGATGGCGTGGTGGCGGCCGCTCAGGTTGTCGATGAAGCCGGCCGGATCCGCGCGGCCGGACAGCGACAACTGGGCCAGTCGCAGCCCGGCGGGCCAGCCCTCGGTGGACTCCCGGACCCGGCCGACCTCCTTCGGATCCAGCTCCAGCCCGGAGGCCCGGATCAGGAAGTCGCCGGTCTCGGCCGGGTCGAAACGCAGTGCGGTGGTGTCGATCTCGACCAGTTCGTCGTCCACCATGAGTCGGCTCAGCGGCAGCCCCGAGCGATCCCGGCCCACCAGCACGATCCGCAGATGATGACAGCCGTGTTCGAGCAGATAGGCCATCGCGGCCCGGGTGCTGACGCTGTGCACCCGCTGCCAGTCGTCGACGACCAGCACGACCGCCTGTCCGCTCTCGTGGATCTCGTCGATCAGGGTCGACAGCACCGAACGGGTGGCGTCGGTGGATCGCTCCTGCAGCACCGCCACCAGCTCCCGGGCGATCTCGGGCCGCACCCCGCGGATCGCCTCGACCAGATGGGTGAGGAACCAGACCACGTTGTCGTCGTCCGGATCGGCGGTCAGCCACGCCACCGGCACGCCCTCGGAGCGCAACTGCCGGGCCCACTGCGCGGCCAGCGTCGTCTTGCCGAAACCGGCCGGGCCGAGGATGACCACCAGCCGCCGCTGCTCGCCGCCGCGCAGCACGTCCAGCAGCCGGGGCCGGTCGATCGCGGTCCGGGTGGCCGCGGGCGGGCGGAACTTCGTCGCCGCGAACGGCGGCGGGGGCTGGGTCGGGGGACCCGCGATCGGCGCCGCGGGCGCCGTGTCGGCGTCGCCGGGGGCCGCGGGGACGGCCATCACGTCGATCGGCTGACCGGTGACGCGCTGTGCCTCGCGCAACCGCTCACCGAATTCGATCGCCGAGGCCGGGCGATCGCCCGGGGCGACGGCCAGCGCGTTCTCCAGCACCGTCGCGACCGCGTCGGGAACGCCGTGCTCGCGCAGATCCGGCGGCCCGCCCGCGGCGATGCGGGCCAGTTCGGCGGCCGAGATGTCGTGCCGCGGGCCGGTGCCGTGCGACTGCGCCGGAGAATGGCCGCTGAGCAGGCAGAACAGGGTGGCTGCCAGCCCGTAGACATCGGCGGCCACGGTCGGCGTGGCGCCGTGCAGCACCTCCGGCGCGGTGAAGGCGGGTGTGCCGTGGACCAGCGCCGAGGTGATCGTGGCGTCGTCGCCGAACCGGGCGATGCCGAAATCCGACAGCTGCGGTTCGCCGTAGTCGGTCAGCAGGATGTTGCCGGGTTTCACGTCGCGATGCACCATCCCGCGGGCGTGCGCGGCGGCGAGCGCGCCGGCGATCTTCACCCCGATCGATACCGCGTCCGGCCAGCGCAGCGGCCCGTTCGCGCGCAGCAGCCGGTCCAGCGAACCCCGCGCGCAGAACGGCATGACCAGATAGGGGCGGCCGGTCGCGGTGATGTCGACGTGCAGGATCTGGACGATGTTCGGATGCCCGGACAACCGGCCCAGCGCTCGCTGCTCCCGCAGGAATCGGATGCGCTCGTCGCCGCCGACCTCGGAGGTGAGTACCTTGACCGCGACCGATCGTTCGAGGGCGGATTCGCGGCAGCGGTAGACGATGCCGAAGCCGCCGCGGCCGACCTCCTCCGGACCATCGAAACCAGCCGCCACCAGTTCTGCGGCGACCCCGGTGAACATGCCCCGCTGCGTCGCGGCCTCGTTCGATTCGGCCATCAGTTGCTCATCGTTCCACGGGTGGGTCATGGCTGACCCCGACCTGTTGCCCAACGATAGCCCCGATCGATGCCGAACGGTAGCCGCGTGGCGTGTCGCCGCAGGTGGGTCAGTCCTGTACCCGGACGGTGTAGCCGGAGTCGCGCAGGGCCTGCAGCACCTCGTCGCGATGGGTCCGGCCGCGGGTCTCCACGGTGATCGCGACCTCGGCCTCGTCGATCGCCAGCCAGGCGCCGGTGCGGGAGTGCGCGATCTCGAACACGCTCGCCCCGACCCGGCCGATCTCGGCCAGCATCCGGCCCAGACTGCCCGGCCGGTCCGGGATGGTGATGCGCATGGCCAGATAGCGGCCGCCCGCGGCGAGGCCGTGCCCGATCATCCGGGTCAGCAGCAGCGGATCGACATTGCCGCCGGAGACGACCGCGCACACCGGCCCGGTGACGCCGAGCCCCTCCGGCCCGTGGGCGAGCAGCGCCGCGACCGCGGCGGCGCCGGCGGGCTCGACCACCAGTTTCGCGCGTTCCATGCACAACAGCAGCGCACCGGACAGCGCGTCCTCGTCGACGGTGACGACGTCGGCGGCGTACTTCGCGACGTGCTCGAACGGCACGGCACCGGGCATACCCACCGCGATACCGTCGGCCATCGTCGACATCCATTGCAGCGCAACGGGTTTACCGACATCCAGGGATTCCGGCCAGGCCGCCGCGGCATCCGCCTGGACGCCGATCACCCGCACGTGCGGCGCGCGGTGGTGCAGGACCGTGGCGATGCCCGCGAGCAGTCCGCCGCCGCCCAGCGGCACCAGCACGGTCTGCACGTCGGGCATCTGCTCGAGCAGTTCCAGGCCGACCGTCGCCTGACCGGCGACCACATCCGCGTGGTCGAACGGGTGGATCATGGTGGCGCCGGTGCGATCCGCGAATTCCCGCGCCGCCGCGAGCGCCTGGTCCACGGTGTCGCCGACCTGGTGCACGGTGGCCCCGTAGGCCCGGGTCGCGGACAGTTTCGGCAGCGACGCGCCGATCGGCATGAACACCGTGGCCGGGATACCGAGCGCGGTCGCCGCCCAGGCGACGCCCTGCGCGTGGTTGCCGGCGCTGGCCGCGACCACCCCGCGGGCTCGGTCGGCCGCGGGCAGATTCGCGATCCGGTTGTAGGCGCCGCGCGGCTTGAACGATCCGGTGCGCTGCAGGTTCTCGCACTTCAGCAACACCTGGAAGCCGGTGTGTTCGGACAGGACCCGCGACGCGACCAGCGGGGTGCGGCGGATCACCGGTTCCAGCAACCGGGCGGCCGCCGCCACATCCTTCCACTCGATCAGCGTCATGGCCGTCATGCTGCCAGACCGTGGCGAATCGTGACCGCCGTCGCGCGTAGCAATCTCATAGCAAGTACAGCGATGTTGCGCGATCGTCATCTCGCGGACGGCCGTTCCCGGCCGCCGCCTATGCTGAACACCGGCATCCACCGCACCCGCCGCCGGACGATATATCTTTCGCGCAATGACCGGGAAATGGCGGAGCAACGGGCGGGCAATGGTGCGCTTCTACGGTCGGTGAGTCAGTTTCGACTTCGGATCGGATTGCACCATGACCGAGACCATCAACCCTGCCGCGCCGGCGCCCGCCGCCGCGGTCGTCGGCGTACCGGACGGGTACGACCCCCGCCTGACCAACGAAGATCTGGCGCCGCTGCGCTCCCAGTCCTGGGGCACCTACAACATCTTCGCGTTCTGGATGTCCGACGTGCACAGCGTCGGCGGCTACGTCACCGCCGGCAGCCTGTTCGCCCTGGGCCTGGCCAGCTGGCAGGTGCTGCTCGCGCTGCTGATCGGCATCACCATCGTGTACGGGCTGTGCAATCTGGTCGCCGCGCCGAGCCAGCGGGCCGGGGTGCCGTATCCGGTGGTGTGCCGCAGTGCCTTCGGGGTGCTCGGCGCCAATATCCCGGCGATCATCCGCGGGCTGATGGCGGTCGCCTGGTACGGCATCCAGACGTATCTGGCCTCGGCGGCGCTGATCGTGGTGGCGATCAAACTGTGGCCGGGCCTGGCGCCGTACGCGAAGGTCGGCGACTACGGATTCCTCGGGCTGTCGCTGCTGGGCTGGGGCGCCTACCTGCTGCTGTGGGTGATCCAGGCGTGCGTGTTCTGGCGCGGTATGGAGGCGATCCGCCGCTTCGTCGACTTCTGCGGTCCCGCCGTCTATCTGGTGATGTTCGCGCTGTGCGGCTACCTGGTGTACAAGGCCGGCTGGGGTGCGGTGAACCTGAGCCTCGGCGATGTGAAATACCATGGCCTGGACGCGGTTCCGGTGATGCTCGGGGCAATCGCCCTGGTGGTCTCGTACTTCTGCGGCCCGATGCTGAATTTCGGTGACTTCGCCCGGTATTCGAAGTCGCTGAACGCGGTACGGCGCGGCAACCTGCTGGGCCTGCCGATCAACTTCCTGGCCTTCTCGATCATCGTCGTGATGACCGCCTCGCTGACCATCCCGGTGTACGGCAAGCTGATCACCGACCCGGTGGAAACGGTGGCGCGGATCGACTCCACCTTCGCGATCGTGCTGGGCGCCTTGACCTTCACGATCGCCACCATCGGGATCAACATCGTCGCGAACTTCATCTCGCCGGCCTTCGACTTCTCCAACGTCAGCCCGCAGCGGATCAGCTGGCGCGCGGGCGGCATGATCGCGGCGGCCGGTTCGGTGGTGATCACGCCGTGGAATCTCTACAACAACCCGGACGTGATCCACTACACCCTGGAGGTGCTGGGCGCCTTCATCGGCCCGCTGTTCGGCGTGCTGATCTGCGACTACTACCTGATCCGCAAGCGGCACATCGTGGTCGACGATCTGTTCACCATGTCGAGTGCCGGAAGTTATTGGTACCGCAAGGGTTACAACCCGGCGGCGGTCGCCGCCACCGTGATCGGCGCGGTCTTCGCGGTGTTCCCGGTGCTGTTCACCCATCTGACCGGGATGTACACCGCCGCCCAGTACAGCTGGTTCATCGGCTGCGGGGTCGCACTGGTGGTGTACCGGCTGGTCGCCCCGCGATTCGTGACACTGCCCGCCGGCGTCTGAATTGTGCGGTGCCGGAACCGGATTCGGTTCCGGCACCGGAACGCGTACGGACCCGGGCCGATCGGCCCGGGTCCGTACGCGTGCCGTACCGCCGATCAGTCGGCGCCGGACGAAATCCGGTGCGGCCCGGCCTCGTCGGCCGCGAGCGCCACCCCGAGCACCCCGCCCAGCCACGGCGTGTACTTCTCCGGATCCGCCGCGAGCGCCGCGGCGAGCTGGTCGGGCGCCACCCAGGCCCAGTCGCCGATCTCCGCCGGATCCGGTCGCGGTGGCGCGCCGGCGAACCGGCCGACCACGACATGGTCCCACTCCCGCTCGATCCGGCCGGTCGCCGGATCGAGGGCGTCGTAGCGGTGCACCCCGACCTCGCTCAGGCCGGTGCGGACGCCGAGCTCCTCGTCCAGCCGCCGCGCCGCGGCGACCGGCACCGGTTCACCGGGCTCGGGATGGCCGCAACAGGCATTCGACCAGCGCGACGGGAAGCGGGTCTTGACCGCGGCGCGCTGCTGCAGCAGCACCCGCCCGGCGGCGTCGAACAGCAGCACCGAGAACGCCCGGTGCAACTGTCCCGGCGCGGTGTGCGCCGCCAGGACCGAGCACGACCCGACGGGCCGGCCCCGCTCGTCCACCAGCTCGACCGGGAGGGTCTCCCGGTCGACCGGTGTCGCCGCCTGGTTGCTCGTCACCTACCCACCTTATCGGCGGCGATGAGCAGGTACTGGAAGCTCCCCTCCTTGTACGAGGTGAGGAAGGGTTTCTCCACGCCGGTCGCCAGCTCGGAATGGGTGCGCAGTTCCCAGTAGGGGATCGTCGCGGCGGTCAGGTCGACCACGTTCACCGGGACCAGGTTGTTGGCCGCCATCGCCCGGAAGTACTCGCTGCGCGGGTGGATCATGCAGCCGTAGTGCGCGTCGATCCAGCTCACCGAGGAGGATTTGCCGCCGATGACGTCGTTGGAGCAGCCGGTGATGCACACGTAGCGGCCACCGGGCTCGAGCAGCCGCGAGAACTCCGCGAACAGCTCGTTCAGGTCGACGTACATCGTGGTCTCGTTGGTCCAGATGCCGCGCTTGCTGCCGGTCTCGAATCCGGTCTCGAGCATGTTGCGGAAGTGGAAGCGCACCTTGTCGGCCACGCCGCGCTCGCGGGCCTGCTCGTTGGCGAACCCCACCTGGTATTCGGAGATGGTGACCCCGTCCACCCGGCAGCCGAAGCGCTGATTGGCCATGAAACTGGTGCCGCCGCGGCCGGATCCGCCGTCCATCAGGCTGTCGCCGGGGCGCACGTCGCCCAGGTGATCCAGCAGCAGTTCGGCCTGGGCCGTCTCCAGCCGGTGCAGATCGCGGACGATCCGGTCCTGCCGGGTGCGGTCGGGGCCCTCCAGCACCGACCAGTCCGGCTCACCGATCCCGTAGTGGTGGTGGTAGAGGCCGTCCACCTCACCCAGCTTGGTGTTCACCCGATCGTCGTTCGGATTGTTGTTCCAGTACTCGGCGACCGACCGCTGATAGGTGGTGCGCAGGACCGACTGGGATTGGGGGTCGAGCATGGTCATGACGATCATCCTCTCGATCTGTGAAATACCGCTGGGTGATGCGGGAAATGCCGGGGTACAACGAAATTCAGTGATCGTGATACCGGCGGCTCTGCGCGTGCCACGCGCGGTTGCCACCCATCCACGACCACAGTCCGACGAGGAACCGGTGCAGTTCGGGGGAACCGCCGGCGGCCGCGGCGGCCGCCTCCCGCTCGAACCGGTGCATCAGTTCGTCGTGGACGTCCGCGGTGCGCCGGACGGCGTCGGCGCGGGAGCAGCGCTCCTCCGCGGCCAGTACCGTCGGCAGGTTGAATTCCCTTCCGCCGGAAAGGTCTTCGCGTGCCATCGAGTACAGGTCGTTCACCATCTGCGCGGCCAGCGCCGCGGTGGTGACCACCCGCCGAACCCGCGGGTCGCAGTATTCGGCGTCGCCGAGTTCGTAGCCGCCGACCACGTCGATCGGCGCCATACACGGCAGGAAGCTGTGCGGCTGCCGGTTGGTGAGGTACTCCCACACCGGTGGCATCCGCCCGGCGTTCCGCCAGCCGGCCTCCGCGCCGAGCGCGATGAACCAGCCGCCGATCTCGGTGCGCAGCCGCGCCGACTGGGCCGGCGTGGCGTAGTGCGCGAGATGTTCGAACGAGGTGCGGAACGCGCGCAGGATCGGGTCGGCGCTCAGGGCCTGTTCGAGCCGGGCCACGTACTTCGCCGGCAGGTGGGCCGGATCCATGGTGGCCATGGCCAGTTCCAGCCGGGGCCCGAGTTCGGCCTCGGGGGTGGACATGGTGCCGTCGGGTGCGTGCGGGTCGGCGTCCTCCTCGCAGTAGTAGTCGTCGACCGACCATTCGGAGACAGCGCATTTCGCCACCGACAGCAGCAGATCCGCGTTGTCGCAATCGGGATGGGCCAGCATGATCAGGCGGCCGAAGTCGGCCTTGCGCAGATCGTCGAGCCGGCCCTCGTACAGCCCGATCGCCTCGGCCCACGCGATGATGCCGACGTTGACCGCCTCGGCCAGCGCCGGATCGTCGCGCACCGGGGGCGGGCAGTACAGCGGCGGAATCGATTCGGGCCCACCGGCTGTCGAGCTCTCGGCGGCCGGTGGCGCGACGGTGCCGCCGCCGGGTGACAGCGTGGTGGCGCCGAGTCCGGTGGGGCCCGCGGGGATGCGGGGCCGGGTCCGGATCGGGTCGCTCGCCGCGACATCCGGTGTCGCGGCGACCGCCGAATCGGGCGGTGCGAGCAGCAGTCCGGCGGCGCCGAGTCCGGCCGGGCCGAGCAGCCGCCGCGGGACCGTACTCGCGGTCATCGCCGCCAGGGGACTCGAAGGTGGTTGGGGGGATACGACATTCGCGAATCCCGGCAGGACGAGGAGCGCCGGTGGCGCGGACCCGAGATCGCTCAGCAGTGCCGCGACCGCCGCGGCCACCTCGTCGGTGGCCGGCGGCGCCGCGGCACGGGACAGTACCGACATGGTCCCGTCACTCCCGTCAGTCCGACTGGCGTGCCACGAGGACGTTGTCGAGAATGCCGAGCGCGTCGGGTACCAGCACCGCCGCCGAGTAGTAGCAGCTCACCAGGTACGAGATGATCGACTGGTCGTCGATGCCCTTGAACCGGACGTTGAGGCCCGGCTCGTACTCGTCGGGAATCCCGGTCTGGTGCAACGCGATCACGCCCTGATCCTTCTCGCCGGTGCGCAGCGCGAGGATCGAGGTGGTGTGGCCGCCGCTGATCGGGATCTTGCCGCACGGCAGGATCGGCACGCCGCGCCAGCCGGGCACCCGATGGCCGTCGAGATCCACCGGATCCGGATAGATCCCGCGCCGGGTGCATTCCCGGCCGAATGCCGCGATCGCCTTCGGATGCGCCAGGAAGAATTTCGTACTGCGCCGCATGCTGAGCAATTCGTCCATATCGTCCGGCGTCGGCGGGCCCGATTCCGTGTAGATGCGCTGTTTCAGATCGCAATTGTTGAGCAATCCGTAGTCCGGATTGTTCACCAGATCGTTCTCGCGGCGCTCGTAGAGGGCCTCGATCGTCAGTCGCAACTGCTGTTCGATCTGATTGTGCGGCTCGTTGAACAGATCGGCCACACGGGTGTGCACCCGCAGCACGCTCTGCGCGAGGCTCAATTCGTATTCCCGCGGCGAGGCGTCGTAGTCGACGAAGGTGCCGGACAGCGTCGGTTCCCCGGAATGGCCGGAGGAGACCTCGATATCGGCCTCGCCGTGCTTGTTCTGCGCCATGGCCGGCGCCTCGGCCACCGCGGCCAGATGCGCTGCCAGCGCCGGAATGTCAGCGACGAGCCGGTCGACCGCGCTGCGCGGCAGCGACAGCAGCGTGGTGCGGGTGACGGTCTTCACCGTCACCGGCCAGATGGCGGCCGGGTCGATGAGGGTGGCATCGCCGAAATACTCACCGCCGCCGAGCAATCCGAGCCGGGTGGGCTCGCCGAAGTCGCCGGTGCCGAGCTTGCTCAGCTTGCCGTGCACGATCAGCAGGACCTGGTCCATCGGGTTGCCGAATTCGGCCACCACCGTGCCGGGTTCGAGCTCGCGCTGCTCGAAGCGCTGCGCGACCGCCCGCAGCACCTCCTCGTCGTCGAATTCCCGCAGCTGCGGCAGCTCCTGCAGCTCGAGCGGGATGACCCGGGCCTGCGCGCCGTCGACGACGAATTCCACCTCGCCGTTGCCGACGGTGTGGGTGAGTCGCCGATTCACCCGGTAGACACCGCCGCGGACCTCGACCCACGGCAGGGCGCGCGACAGCCACCGGGAGCTGATGCCCTGCATCTGGGGCTCGGATTTGGTGGTGTGCGCCAGCGGGCGGGCGGCGGTGGTGGAGAGGCTCTTCTGAGCGTGATTGTCGGTCTGGAGGGGGAGTTCAAGGGTCATGCTGGGTCCTCACCTCGTGACGACCATTGCGCGACGACGCAATGGGTGCAACGGAGATCGGCGGCAGGTTCGATTCCGGCGGCCGAGAAACATCGGATCGCGATCCGAATGTGAGAATGTGAATTGACAAGTGCGGCAGTGCGTTCCAGCGTCCTCGATCTTACGTGCCGATCGGGCCGCTGGGAACATCTATCGGAAAATCGATCGGAAAGTTGTCGGCGTGGCTCGAAAAGCGCTGCAAGTCCGGCGATTCGAGACGTCCGGCAAACTCGTTTGCGACATTCGGGACCATGCGGTTATCGGTGGCAAATCGGTCGGCGTTCGGAATATCCACCACCCGTACGGCTTCCGGCTCCTACCGTGTATCCGGGGATCATTCCTCCGATTCTCGTCCACTTCGTGCCACGCACCCTGTTCGAGGGGTTTCCGCATGTTCACCTGGATGTACTACCTGCCGACCTGGGCCGGTTTCCTCATCATCACCGGCGTCTCGGTGCTGCTGGTGGCGGCCGGCATCCTGCTGGCCCGGCCGCTGGTGCACAAGCTCTTCGGGCCCGAGCCGGGCCGCAACGAGCAGGTCACCATGGTGCTGACCGTCGGCGGCGTCTTCTACGGCCTGCTGCTGGGCCTGGTCGCCGCGGCCACCTACCAGTCGTTCGACACCGCGCAGAACCTGGTCGCCGACGAGGCCGCCGCGATGGGCACCCTGTACCGCGAGGTGTCGTCGTATCCGGAACCGCAGCGCGGCGTGCTGCAACAGGATCTCGTCGACTACACCGACAACCTGCTCACCGTGGCCTTCCCGGCGCTGCGCGACGGGCAGGATCCGCCCGGCGGCACGGCCCTGGTCACCCGCTTCCAAGGGGATCTGCTGGCCTTCCAGCCGCAGACCCGGTCCCAGGAGATCGTGCACCAGGCCGCGATCGAACAGTTCGCCCAGTTCGACGAGCAGCGCCGACATCGCATCAACGCCTCGGCCGGCGGGCTGCCGAATGTGCTCTGGTACGTGATCGTGCTCGGCGCGGTGGTCAACCTCGTACTGGTATGCCTGTTCAGCCTGTCCGGCCGGGGTGCGCACCTGCTGCTCGGTGGTCTGTTCGCCTTCTTCCTCGGCACGATGATCTTCCTGATCGCGGCGATGGACTATCCGTTCCGCGGCGACCTGAGCGTGAGCCCGGACCCGGTGGTGACGATGTATCACAACGTCATGGGCCGGTGAGCGCCGTGGCCCGGATCGGGTAGCGGCGAGTTGCCGCCGGACTGTTGCCGCAGCAGGCGAGGGTTGTGGCAAGCTCGACAGGGCGGGTCTCCGGAGTGCCACGCGCCGGGTGTGAGGGCTGGGAGCAATCGTGAAGTTCGGTACGAGGTCGGTGGTCGAGTCGGCGCGGCGGTTGATGTCGACCGCGCGCAACGGACTCGAGGTGATCCGATTCGGCGGGCTGGCGCACGATATGCAGTCCTCCCCGTACGAGGTCGCCGAGCGCAAGCGCATGTACCGGCTGCGGCACTACTTCCCCGGCGAGGGTGCGGCGGGTGACCGCGGCTCGAGCGACGCGCCCGGAGGCGGCAGCGCGCGTAACCCCGAAGGGCGCCGGGAGGGCCGCAATGGCGACCGCCCGGTCGCGCTGTTCGTGCCGCCGCTGATGGTGTCCGCCGACGTCTACGACGTGAACGCCGAGGGCGGCGCGGTCGGTATCCTGCATCGCGCCGGAATCGATTGCTGGGTACTGGATTTCGGCTCCCCGGCGACCGAGGAGGGCGGCTGGCAGCGGGATCTGTCCGATCACGTGCTGGCGCTGTCGGCGGCCATCGACACCGTCGTGGAGACCACCGGGCGCAATGTGCACCTGATGGGCTACTCGCAGGGCGGCATGTTCGCCTATCAGGCCGCTGCCTACCGGCACGGCCGCGGCGTCGCGAGCATCGTCACCTTCGGCAGCCCGGTCGACATCGTCGCGGGTATGCCGTTCGGCCTGCCCTACGGCCTGGTCTCGGAGGTGACCGACTTCATCGCCGACCACGTGCTCAACCGGCTGCCGATCACCGACTCGATGGTCCGCGTCGCCTTCCAGCTGCTGGACCCGGTCAAGACCGCCAAGGCCCGCTTCGACTTCCTGCGCCAGCTGCACGATCGCGACGCGCTGTTGCCGAAGGAACGGCAGCGGCGATTCCTGGAACAGGACGGCTGGGTCGGATACGCCGGGCCCGCCGCCGCCGATCTGCTCAAGCAGTTCGTCACGCACAACCGGATGATGCTGGGCGGCTTCGTGATCGGCGATCAGCCGGTCTCACTGGCCGAACTGAAATGCCCCATCCTGGCCTTCGTCGGCGAGATCGACGATATCGGCCAGCCCGCCGCCGTGCGCGGGATCGTGCGGGCCGCACCGAACGCCGACGTGTACGAGGCCGATCTGGCCGCCGGTCATTTCGGCCTGGTCGCCGGGAGTACCGCCACCGTCAGCACCTGGCCCGTCGTGCGGGACTGGGTGTTCTGGCAGGAGGGCGCCGACGGGCCGCCGGTGGGGGTCGAGCCGATGCCCGAACATGTCGAGGGTGGCGGGCCCGTCTCCACGATGACCCGGGTGGTGGATACCGTCACCGGTATCGCCGAGGCCGGTGCGGGTATCGGCCGGACCCTGGAAACCCTGGCGGGCAAGGCCTTACGCGGTTCGGTGGAACTCACCGGGGAGGCGGCCCGCGCGCTGCCGCGGCTCACCCGGCTCGGCATGATCGAACCGCACACCCGGGTGTCGCTGGGCCGGTTGCTCGCCGAACAGGCCCGGCGGGCCCCGCAGCGGGAGTATCTGCTGTTCGACGATCGGGCCCACACCCATGCCGCCGTCAATACCCGCATCGACAATGTGGTGCGCGGCCTGATCTCGGTCGGCGTGCGGCCCGCCACCCGCATCGGCGTGGTCATGGAGACCCGGCCCAGCGCGCTGGTCGCCGTCGCGGCGCTGTCGCGGATCGGCGCGGTCGCCGTGCTGCTGGCCCCGGGCCGCGATCTGCCGCACGCTCTCGAACTGACCGGCGCGCACACCGTCGTCACCGATCCGGAGAATCTGCGGGACGCGGCCGCCACCGGCGCGCGGGTGCTCGTCCTCGGCGGCGGTGAGGCGCGCGGCCTGGACCGGCCGGCCGCCGGTGACATCACCGATCTCGAGCAGATCGACCCCGCCGAGGTGGCGCTGCCGGGCTGGTTCCGCCCGGATCCGGGACTGGCCCGCGAACTCGCCTTCATCCTGGTGACCGGGACCGGCCCGGGGATGGAGGCGAAGTACGTCACCAACCATCGCTGGGCGTTGTCCGCCTTCGGTACCGCCACCGCGGCCGATCTGGACCGCGGCGACACCGTGTACTGCCTTGCGCCGCTGCATCATTCGTCCGGTCTGCTGGTGAGCCTGGGTGGCGCGGTGGCCGGCGGCAGCCGGATCGCTCTGGCCCGCTCGCTGGATCCGGCCCGCTTCGGTGAGGAGGTGTACCGCTACGGCGTCACCGTCGTCACCTACACCTGGACGATGATGCGCGACATCCTCGACGCCGACGTCTTCCCGGGCGGTCACCAGCATCCCATCCGGTTGTTCATCGGCTCCGGCATGCCCGCCGGGCTGTGGCGCCGCACCACCGAGAGATTCGCGCCCGCAAGGGTTCTGGAGTTCTACGCCTCGGTCTCCGGAGATGTGGTGCTGGCCAACGTCGCCGGGCTGAAGATCGGCAGCAAGGGGCGGCCGGTGCCGGGGACGGCCCGCGTCGAACTCGTCGCCTACGATCCGGCGACCGACGAGATCATCACCGACGCACAGGGTTTCGCGCGCCGGGCGGCGGACAACGAGGTGGGCCTGCTGATCGGCCGGGCCACCGATGCCACCGATCTGTCCGGTGGGGTGCTGCGCGGCCTGTTCGCCGCCGGCGACGCGTGGCTGCCGACGGAGAACCTGTTCCGCCGCGACGGCGACGGTGACTGCTGGCTGATGGACCGCCGCGACACGGTGATCGGCACCGCGCGCGGCCCGGTGTACACCGAGCCGATCGTGGACACCGTCAACGACATCACCGCCGTCGACACCGAGGTGGCCTTCGCGTTGCCGATCGGCGGGAAGACGCTGGCCGCCGTGGCCGTGAGCGTGCGCGACGGCCACCGCCTGGATCCGAAGGATGTCACCGAGGCGATGCGGGCACTGGACCGGGCCCAGCGTCCCGATCTGGTCTTCGTCGTCGACGACATCCCCCGCAGTACCACCTTCCGGCCCTCCGCCGCGGCGGTCCGGGCCACCATCGAGCCGGTGCCGGGCCCGGGTACCTGGTTCTACGACCGCGCGACGGAGACGTACGAGATCCTCACCACCGAATCCGTGGTGCCGACCCTGGGCTGAGGCGCCGAGCTGCCGTCTTCGCCCGAGGCGTGGGCCGGCGCTCAGACCATGAAGTCGGTGACCGCGTCGACGACCCGGGCGACCTGCGCGTCGGTGAGGTCCGGCCACAGCGGCAGCCGGATCAGGGTGCCCGAGAACTCTGCGGTGCGCACGCACGGGGTCGGGGTGCGGCCCAGCTTCAGGCCCGCCGGGCTCGAGTCCAGCGGCACGTAGTGGAACGGCGCCGAAATGCCTTGTCCCCGAAGATGATCGATCAGGTCGTCGCGGCGCTGCTCGGTGGGGGTGCGCAGGTAGTACAGGTGCGCGGTGTGCTCGCGGTCGGCCGGTACCTGCATCAGGCGGACGTCGTTGCGGGCGGCCCAGTCCGGCAGGGCCGCGGCGTACGAGTTCCAGACCCGGAAGCGGCCCGCCTGGATCGCCTCGAATTCGGCGAGCTGCGCGTCGAGCACCGCGGCGTTGAGTTCACTGGGCAGATAACTGGATCCGATGTCCTGCCAGGAGTACTTGTCCACCGCGCCGCGCAGGAAGCGGGCCCGGTCGGTGCCCTTCTCCCGCATGATCTCCGCGCGCGCCATCAGGATGTCGTCGGTGAGCAGCAGCGCGCCGCCCTCACCGCAGTGCACGTTCTTGGTGTCGTGGAAGCTCAGCGCGCCGACCGCGCCGATGGTGCCCAGCGGGCGACCCCGCCAGCTGCCGCCCAGCCCGTGCGCGTTGTCCTCGACGATCGCGATACCGCGCGATTCGGCCAGCGCCAGCAGCCGGTCCATCTCGGCCGCCACCCCGCCGTAGTGGATCACCATGATCGCCTTGGTGCGCTCGGTGATCGCGGCGGCGACCGAATCCGCGTCGATGTTGCCGCGGTCGTCGATATCGGCGAACACCACGGTGGCCCCGCGCAGCGCCATCGCGGTGGCGGTGGAGGTGAAGCCGAAGCTCGGCACGATCACCTCGTCGTCCGGACCCAGCTCCAGCAGCAGTCCGGCCATCTCCAGCGCGTGCGTGCACGAGGTGGTCAGCAGGACGTGCGGCGCGGTGGTGATCCGCCGCAGCTTCTCGGTGGCGGCCGCGGTGAACGGGCCGTCGCCGTGACTGTGATCCGAGGACAGCACCGCTTCCAGATTGGCCAGCTCACCGGCGGCCCGGCGGGGCCGCGAGAAGATGATGCGGTCAGTGCTCACCCGGGTCGCTCCCTGCGCTCGTCGTGATCAATTCCGGCTCGGGCAGCTCCAGCGGGAGCGCGTCCGGCCGCGGTGTCGGCGAATCTACCGTCAGATACAGCGGTTTGCCCACCAGGACGTGCAGCGCCACCCCGAGGTACTCGGCGATCAGGCCCAGTGAGAAAAGGATCGCCCCCGATACGAGCAGCAGGACGACGATCGTCGAGGCCCAGCCCTCGGGGTTGCTGCCCTCGCCGAAGATCTTCTGCCAGGTGATCACCGCCGCGAAGACCAGCCCGGCCAGGGCCAGCGTCACGCCGAGCATGCTCACCAGCCGCAGGCCGCGAGTGCCGCTGCACAGCACCATCTTCCAGAACAGCGAGAACAGCCGGCGATAGTTGTAGCCGGACTCCTCGCGACCCTCGGCCCGCAGCACCACCGGCGCCTGCGCGGCCTCGCCGACCACCCAGGTCAGCGCGACGTCGAGATACACCCCGTTGGAGGCCACCCCGGCCAGCTGCCGGCCGATATCGCCGCGGATCAGCCGGTAGCTCTCGAACCGGGTGGAATCCGGGAAGGCGAACAGCGTCGCCAGCACCAGCTTCGCGCCACGGGAGGTGAGGTTGCGCAGGAAACCGTGCGGCCGGGTGTTGCTCGGCTTGGAGTAGACCAGATCGGCCCGCTGGGCCAGCGCGGTATCGATGAAGGTCCCGATGAACGCCGGATCGTGCTGGCCGTCCTCGTCCATGGTGACGATCCACTCGCCGCGGGCCGCGGACATGCCGGCGATGGTCGCGGCGTCCTGGCCGAAGTTGCGGCTCAGCCAGACCACGCGCACCTGGTCGTACTCGCGGTCCAGCCGCTCCAGCACGACATCGGAACGGTCGGGACCGTGGTCGTGCACCAGCACGATCTCCTCGACCACGAAGGTGGCGCCGCAGGGGGTGGTGGTCGGCCGCGCGAGTTCGTGGAGTTCGGCGACCAGATCGGCGATCGTCTCCTCGCCGCGATAGACCGGCACGACCACGGAGACGCCGTGGGCGCGGCCCTGGTGACCGTTGCTCCGGGCGTGGACGACCGGGATGCGGTGGTGCGAACGTGCGGAGGGTATCGGCATCAGCTGGTTCGACTTTCGATGACGGTGCGCGCCGGAACCCCTCGCATGGTATGGCAGGGCCCGAATGTGGGGTGAACTCTAACACGGTCACAGGTGGCCGGGCGGCCCCACACACCCCGGTCGGACCACGGCGGCTGCCGAGCCCGGCGCGGCCCTGTAGGGTCTGACAATCGTGGTGGATAGTGCCCTGTCGACGGCCCTCGCCGAGCCGTCCCCGATCGCATCGGACGTGCCCGTCGAGGAGCAGCCGCGCGGTCGTGGCGGCCCCCGGCGCAGCGAGGCGTTCCGGTGGGCGATGATCACCGTCTTCGGTGTCGTCGCCGGATATGCCGCTGTCCTGCTCGCCAATCCGCGGCACTTCTACACCGACGACAGCGAATCCCAGTACACCCCGCTGTGGATCATGTTCGGCCGCGCGCTGCGGTCCGGGCATCTGCCGATCCTCGTCCCCGAGCAGTGGATGACCGGCAACTACAGCCAGGAGGAGGCGGGCCTGTTCAACCCGCCGCAGCTGCTGATCGATCTGATCGCGCCGTCGGTGAACAACCTGGCCCTGCTGGACACCGTCGTCAAGCTGATCTTCTCGATCATCGCGGCGCTCGGCGTGTACCGGGTCTGCCTGGCCTACCGGTCGCGCGCCCCCTGGGCGGCCGTGGCGGGTATCGCCTTCCCGCTCACCGGCTGGTTCCTGTTCTTCGACGAGGCCAGCTGGGTCACCTCGCTGACCGGCACGGCGTGGATGATCAACGCCTGGGCCTCGGCGGTCCGCTATTCCCGCGGCAAATCGGGCCCGATCCCGGTGTTCGTCTTCCTGTACCTGGCGATTTCGGTCGAATACGTCTTCCCCGCAGTCGAATCCGCGCTGATGCTGATCGCGGTGGCGGTCGGCGAACTGGTGTATCGGCGCAAATGGGAACCGGTGGCGCGGCTGACCGCGGTGGCGTTGTGCGCGGGCCTGGCCGGGCTGATGACCTATCTGCCGAGCATGTTGTCGGCGAAGGTCAGCTGGCGCGGCAACTCCCAGATCAACAACGACATGTTCCTGACCGTGCCGTGGTCGGAATCGCTGAATGCCAGTTTGCCGTCCACACTTCCGGCGTTCACCTCCTGGTGGGGCTATATTCAACCGCTGCCGATGACCTACATCGCCTGGTTCCTGATCCCGGTGCTGGCGTTCGTGGACTGGCGGAAGGCGCGCGACGCCTGGCAGGAATTCACGGCCGCCGCGCTGTTCGCGATCATGTTCCTGATGTGGGCGGCCGGTCCGGGCACGGTCGGGCCGCTGCGCTGGCCCGCGCGCGTGCTGCCGATGGTGGCGCTGGGCCTGCTGATCCTGGTCTGCGTGCTGGTCGGCCGGTTCGGCACGGTGCGCGGTTGGCGCAACCGGTGCATCGCGGCCGCGGTGCTGATCCTGGCGCTGTGGGTGCGCACCTTCAGCGCCGACCCGCACGATGTGGCGTGGCATCTGCTGTCGGCGGTCGTGGTGGCGGCGCTCGGCGCGGCGGCGGTGTGGCTGGGCCGCACCCGCGGTACCGCCGCGGCGGCGGCGCTGACCATCGTCGCGATGTTCCCGATCGCGTACGCGCAGGTGTGGAGCGTGCAGCCGACGCCGATGTCGTGGAATCTGCCCGCCTATCGCTCCGACGCCAAGGCGGCGTTCCCGCACTTCACCGGCACCACCATCCAGCTCGGTGACCGCGGGCTGTTGCAGCCGAACGACAAGTCGATCGAGGGCGCGTACGGCTCGCTGGTGTTCGGCAACTACGCCCGCGACCTCGAGCTGAGCTATGTCAACGGCTACACCCCCAACGGGCACTACTGGTTCGGCGACATGCTGTGCATGCGCTGGGACGCCAGCGTCTGCCCCGACGCCTACCGCCGCCTGTTCACCCCCGAGCCGACCACCGGCCGCACCCTGGTCGATCTGCTGAAGCTGGACCGGGTGGTGTTGCAGAAGGCGATGTTCCCCGACGTCGGCGAGCAGCCGGCGCCGGACGGCTGGAAGTGGGCCGACTATCCGGGCCACGACCGCTACATCTGGGTGCTCGAGCGCGAGGACGGGCTGATCTCCACGGTGAACGGCCGCGTCGCCGACGCTCACGACGTCACCGCCACCTCGCTGTCGGAGTCCGACACCACCAGCCGCGTGCGGGTGTCCTCGGCCGAGGGCGGCCGCGTGGTGTTCGCCCGGCTCGGCTGGCCCGGCTACCGCGCGACCCTGAACGGGCATGCGCTGCCGATCACCACGGTGTCGAAATCGATTCTGGCGGTGGACATTCCGGCGGGCACCTCGAACGCCGACCTGGAGGTGTCGTGGCGGCCGCCGGGCTGGAAGATCTGCATCGGCACCGCGGTCGTCGGCCTGGCCGGACTGGGTGTCCTGCAATGGGCCTATCTCCGGACCCGCCGCCGCGACGGCGACGATCCGGAGGCCGTCGCGGAACGCGAACCGGCGGAAGTGGTTTCGTGACCACCCTGCCGGACTGCCCGCCGGATCCGGGCGCCGCCGCCGTTCCCGCGCGGCGGGGGACCGGCACGTCCGAGCCGGACACCGGCAGCGTCGCAGCCGGACCGCTGACAGCCGGATCGGGTAACCACTTGATGCCGGACGAAGTCGGCAGCCGCTCTGTTGTCCGACCACAGGCCGAAGGTGCCGAGCAGGCAGCGGAGCCGCCGGCGCTCACCCCGGGTGCAAGTGCCGGGGCGTTCGGGCCGGCCTCCGCCGGAGGTGCCGGGCAGGCGGTGGAGCAGCTCGCGCCGGCAACGGATCGAGGTGCGGAGCCATTCGGGCTCGCCCAGAGCGGAGGTGCCGGGCGGGCGGTGGAGTACCTCGCGCCGGGCTCGGGTGGGGGTGCCGAGTTGCTCGCGCCCGTACCGGGTGGTGGCGTCGGGGCGGATGGGCCGTCGCCGGACAGCGCCGGCGAACTGATCGAACCTTCGTGCGGGGATACGACTGCCGTGCCGGGGGCGACAGCAGCCGAGGCAGGTGGCGAGGAGCAGGCGCCGGGGCTGTTGCTGCGGTTGTTGCGGCGGCAGGAGATCGCGTTCGCGGCCGTGGGGGCGGGCAACACGTTGCTCGGCATGGCGCTGACGGTGTTCTGGCTGAAGGTGCTCGGATCCGATTGGCCGCCCGCGGTTTCGGTGGTGCTGGCCTACTGTCTCAGCATCCTGGCCGCGTTCGTGGCGCACCGGACGCTGGTGTTCCGGGTGCGGGGTCATCTGTGGCGCGACTTCGGCCGCTTCATCGTGGTGAATTCCGGTGGGCTGCTGCTGAATACGGTCGGTGTCCAGCTGGCGGTCGGGACCTTCGACCTGCCGGCGACCCCAGCCACGGTGGTGGTGATGGGTCTGGTCGCGGTCGCCAGCTATTTCGGTCACCGGTACTTCTCGTTCCGGCGGGCACCGGAACCTGCCGCCGAGGGGGACCGGTAGGTTGTCGGTCATGCCGGAACACACCTTGGATCCCACCCTGTTGAGTCTGCTGGCCTGCCCGCAGGACAAGGGCCCGCTGTCGCTGGTCCGGACCGAGGGCGGCGACAGTGTGCTCTACAACCCGCGGCTGCGCCGCGCCTACCCGATCGACGACGGCATTCCCGTGCTGCTGATCGATGAGGCGCGCGAGGTGTCCGAGGCCGAGCACGAGGCGTTCACCGCCCAGGGCTGAAGACGCCGTACTCCGGCGGCGCCGGTGGCCTGCGCCTGGCGGCCCGAGGCGGCGGGCCGCGGCGGCGCGACAGCCATCGGGTCAGTGGCTGGGCAACCGCTCGGTGGACCCGGCCGCGAGTGCCTCTTCCAGATGTTCGATGCCCAGCCGGACCGTGCTGCCGTAGCCGTCGTCGGCGAGGATGCCGACCCGGTCCCGCGCGGCGTCCAGGTGCCGCCGCGCGGCGGGGAACGAGCCCAGGCGCCGGAAGTTGTCGGCGAGGTTGAGGTGCAGCGACGGATAGAATCCGGCGACGCTCAGCCCCGCGTCGTGCTGCTGCGCGCGTTCGTCGGTGAGCGCGTCGGCCGCGTCCAGCGCGCGGATGTCCCACACCAGGGCCTCCGCCGGATCGTCGCACAGATCGGCGAGATAGTGCCCGATCGTGCAGCGGTGCAACGGATCACCGGTGACCCCGACGCGTTCCCAGAGCGCGGTGAGATCCGCGTGGGCACGCGCCGGGTCGCCCCGGTGGCCGGCGGTGACGGCCTCGCCGATGGCCGCCATCGTCTCGTCCGGCGCGGATGTGGTGTCTGTCGTCATGGTCGCCGACCCTAGCCGCAGGCACCGACATCGTCACCCGGGCAGGTCGAGATCGCCGGTGAGATAGCGCTGCAGCGTGGGCCCGACCAGCCGGACCAGCTCCTCGACCGGCATCGAGGCCAGCGGCTCGACACCGATGATCTTGCGCGCGACCAGGACGCCGACCATCTGCGACACCGCCAGCGAGGCGCGGGTGGTCCCGCTGCCCGGCGGCGAATCCACCCGGGTCCGAACCTCTTTCAGGACCACCTCGAGCAGGAAGGCCCGCGCGAGCGAGACCTCCCCGCCGCCGATGAGGCTGCGGATCGCGACCACCGCCTGCACGCCGGCGGGGGAGTCCCACAGGCCCACGACGGCCCGGACGATGGTCTCGCCCAGCC
The DNA here is from genome assembly GCF_000381925.1 of Nocardia sp. BMG111209. Taxonomy (NCBI): domain Bacteria; kingdom Bacillati; phylum Actinomycetota; class Actinomycetes; order Mycobacteriales; family Nocardiaceae; genus Nocardia; species Nocardia sp. BMG111209. Next base: position 100,041 of record NZ_KB907308.1, on the reverse strand, counting down.
GATCCAGCGGCACCGCTCGGATCCGGCCGAGCACCACCTCCGGATCGATCGGGATATCCATTGCGGCGGTGAGCAATTCCTGCTTCGTGCCGAAATAGTGGTGCACGAGAGCGGGATCCACACCCGCGGCGGTGGCGATGGACCGGATCGAGGCCTTGTCGAATCCGACCTCGGCGAATCGGGTCCGCGCGGCGGCGAGGATCGCGTCCCGGGTGCCCGAGTGCCCGGGACGCCGGCCGGTGCGGCCGTTGCCGCCGTCGTCCGATTCCGTCGCCCCGCCGCCGGAACTCACGCGGTCCGCCGCCGCAGCGTCGCCGCCCCCAGCGCCAGCGCGACCGCGGCGAAGGCCGCCACGACCCCCAGATCCCGCCACATGTCCGCGGTCGTGCCCGTGTGCCGCGACACCTGCTGCAACGCGTCGACCGCATAACTGAGCGGCAGCACATCGCTGACGATCTGCAACCAGCGCGGCAATTCACCGCGCGGCACCAGCAGCCCGCACAGGAAGAACTGCGGTCCCACGATCACCGGCATGAACTGCACCGCCTGAAATTCGGTGCGCGCGAACGCACTCGCCAGCAGTCCCAGCGCGACGCCGAGGACGGCATCGAGGACCGCGATCAGCAGGACCAGCCACACGCTGCCGGCCGCCGTCATGCCGAACAACCAGAACGACACCAGGCACGCCAGCCCCGCCTGCGCGGCGGCCGCGGCCGAGAACGCGGTGCCGTATCCGGCGAGCAGATCGAGTTTGGACAGCGGCGTGGTCATCAGCCGTTCGAGCGTGCCCGAGGTCCGCTCGCGCTGCATCGCGATCGCCGTGATCAGGAACATCACGATGAACGGCAGGATCCCGAGCATGCTGATCCCGACCCGGTCGAACATCCGCGGGATCCCCGGCGGCGAGGCGGTGTCCTGGTACACGAAATACAACAATGCCAGCAGCAGGGTCGGCACCAGCAGCAACATCGCGACGGTGCGCGGATCGCCCCGCAGCTGCCGCAGGATCCGGATCGTGGTGGCGAGGTAGCAGCGCACCGATGCCACCGGGGACGCGGAAGTGGTTGTCATCGCGACTCTCCCATCGTGATCAACGCGAGAAACGCGTTCTCCAAACTGGTTTCACCGGTCTCGGCCCGCAATTCGTCCGGGGTGAGCTGTGCGAGCAGATCCCCGTCGCGCATGAGCAGCAACCGATCACAGTGTTCGGCCTCGTCCATCACATGGCTGGACACCAGCAGGGTCCGGCCCTGCGCGGCGAGTGCGTGGAACTGCTTCCACAGCTCCGCGCGCAGTACCGGATCCAGTCCCACCGTCGGCTCGTCGAGCAGCAGCAGTTCCGGATCGGCGACCAGCGCGCACGCCAGCGAGACCCGGGTCCGCTGCCCGCCCGAGAGTTGATTCCCCCGCTGCCCGGCGTGGTCGCCCAGTCCCACCGAGTCGATCGCCGCGGAGGCATCGGCCGCGGACCGCCCGTACAGCGCCGCGAAATACGACACGTTGTCGGTCACGGTGAGATCGTCGTAGATGCTCGGCGCCTGCGTCACATATCCCACCCGCGCGCGCAATCCGGCCGATCCGGCCGGCCGGCCGAGTACCCGCACATCCCCGGACGCGATCAGCTGGGTCCCGACGATGCTGCGGATGAGCGTCGTCTTCCCGCACCCCGACGGTCCCAGCAGTCCGGTGATGGAGCCCTGCGGCACCGAGAGCGAGACATCGTGCAACACCTCGTGGCCCCCCCGCCGGACCCGCAGGTGATCGATCTCGATCGCAGGGGGAGAGCTCGCAGCCGTCATGATCATCTCAATTCATCGAGCGTTGAATTCACTGTATGATGAATTGTGCGCCCCGCAACGCCTCCGCGCAAGACCGCACCTCACCGCACCCGGCTACCGCCACCGGGATCGTGTTCGCCGACGATGGTCCGGACTACCGCTGTGCCCAGATCGCATTGCCGGACAACGGTTTCCGCCGTGCCGCTCACCTTCGGCACCTGTTGCGTGACGTTGACGAGCAACGGTTCGGCCGCCCCCGTGTCGGCGACGACCATGCACGCCGTCTTGGTCAGCCCGCTGTCGAGTCCGGCGGTCCATTGACTACCGGCCCGTATCGCGTAGTACCGGTCGTCGACGAGGAACCGCTCGAACATCTGGGCCGCGTCCTTGTCGACGATGGTCGCGGTGAGCCCGTTGCCGTCGTCGTCCGGCCAGGCGCGTCGCCAGAACTCCCCGAACCGGGTGGCGGTGGTCAGAACACTCACGATGTTGCCGCCGTCCGCCTCGGCCCAGCACCCGTGCCCGGGTTCCATCGGCCCGGGTTCGACGCCGGGGGAGAGGTGAACGGCTGCGCGCAGGGCCGGGGTGAAGGCGTGACATTCGGTGCCGGGGGCCAGGACGGGTGGCCGGTTGTCGCGGAATCCGATGCCGGGATTGCCGACATCCGCCGCCGCCAGCGGCTCGCCGCCGCGCGCCGCGGGGCCGTCGTGACCGCATCCGGCGATCAGCACCGCCGCGAGCACGGCCGGCACGGCACCGCGGGAACCGGGTGATCGTGGTCTGCGCATGAGACATCAACCTCTCTGTGGCCGGGAACTCCGCGGCCGTCTTCGGACTACTGTTCCGGCGCGGTGCCACGCTCACGGGTTATGGTCGATTTCCGTAACGGGCACGAAAATTCGCGTTGAAGAAGGATGCACATGGTCACATTCGATCCGGAGCAGGCCGTTTCGGTCGTCGCCATCCAGCAACTCGTCAGTGAGTGGGCCCACGAGTTGGACGTGAACAACGGGATCGTCGGCATGGGTGAGCTGCTGACCGAGGACGTCGCCTACAACGTCGGCGGCAGCCTGCGCGGTAACCGTGACGAGGTGCTGCAGTTCTACAAGGATCGCTACGCCCGGCTGGAAGCGAGCGAGGAGGGTGTGCCGTTCCATCGCCACACCCTGCACAACCTCCGCGTCGATTTCACCGGAAGGGATACGGCCACCATCGAATTCGGCCTGGCGTACTTCACCACCGCGGGTGTGCCCGCCAAACAGGACCACGCCGATCCGGCCCTGCTGTCCGACGTGTTCATGTCGGTTCGTCGCGGCGAGGACGGGCACTGGCGCATCTCGCGATTCGACAGTGCCATGACCTTCCACCGCGTCAACGGATAGCCCGGCGGCACAACGCATCCGCCTGCCGGGCGGCGCCGGTCCGCCGGGTGTTCACGCGAAACGTTCGTGCACCCCGTCACCGGCGAAGTCTTCGAAGTCCATGTTGCCGAGGTCCAGATTCGTGCTGATCTCCACCGCCGCATCGGGCAGCAGGCGGAACTGGGTGACGAATCCGTCCTCGTCGTCCTCGAAGGGCCGGCCGTCCCATTCGGTGGTGACGGCCAGCAGCGGATGACCCGGCTCCCGCATGGTGATGCCGTCGGCGATGAACACCGCCCCCGGCGTCCCCTGCGGGGACCGTGCCCCGCGCACCTCGCGCAGCACCTGTTCGGCCGGGGCGCCGGTCAGGCGGGGATCGGAGATCAGGTAGGGCTCCTCCGGATCGTCGCCGACCCACGGCAGCCGCAGCTCCCGGATCACCCGATCCCATGCGTCCGGATCGGTGAAGTCGGTGCGGACCACCAGCGCGCTCATGGATTGCCAGCCGTCCAGCACCAGCGGCGATTCGGCCGGAGTTTCGGGTTCGGGCGCGGGCGCCGGTTCGGGTGCCAGGACCCCGCCGAGCAGTTCACCACCCAGCCGGCCGGCGTCGGGCACGACACCGGCCGTGCGGAACAGCAGGGTGTGAATGTGCAACGGGTGCACGAGTTCTGCCAGTGCGGCGGCGACCTCCGGCACCTTGGTTCCCTTGTGGCGCGAGGGGTACTGCCGGATCTCGCTCACGAGTGTGCCGTCCCGATGGAGGCTGAACGTGGGGAAGGCGGACCCCTCCGGCTGCTGTACGGCCGCCACCCACGGTGCCAGCGTCGCGACGGGCAGATCGGGATCGTCGGACACCAGCAGCACATCCGCACCGACGGCGATCGCCGCCACCACGGTCCCGCCCGCCGGATGCGTGCCGTCCCGGAGCCGCCGCAGCTCGTGCCAGGTCCCCGCCACCGGCGTGACACCGATCCGTGCCAGAACCTCTTGCGGGCCGGTGTCCCGCGCCACCGCCACGCGGTGACCACGTCCGGTGAGCCCGGCGAACCAGACGACCAGGCTGTCGTCCTGCGCCAGCAGCGGTTCCCGGACCGGACCCGGCCGCGGCGACCGAGTGGAGGTCCAGACGACGGCCCCGGCCTCGTCGCGCAGTTCGGCCGCGCCGCGCTCGACCACGAGTTCGGCGCCGGGACCGGAGATCTCTTCCAGCACAGTGCCGTTCAGAGCGCGTAGTCGCAGGTATCCGTCCTCGTCGAGGGACAGCTCGTTCTCGACATCAGGGAATCGGTCCCATTGCGAGGTGAGTCCGTGCACGATGATCAGCGCTACCCGCCCGTCGTGACACAGCACGGTCGACCCGTCCGCGCTGGTCAGGCTCTGGCCGTACAAGCTCTCGCCCCGGCGCAGGATGGACCCCCGCGGCACCGGCCGGGGACCGTCCCCCGCCGGCAGCCCGGGAATCCCCGAACTCCACACCACCGCACCGTCCGCGCCGATCAACGCCACCTCACCGCTGTCACGCACCTCCAGCCGCCGCACACCCAGCCATGCGGTACCGGTGTTCCACAACCGATTCCCGCGATGGTCCCAGGCCACCAGATCCCCGTCGGGCCCCAGGCACACCCGGTGCGAACCCGGCGCATCGCTGATCCACACCCGATCACGAGTGAGGTTGTCCCGCAATGCGAAACACGGCGCATACGGCCCGTGCAACAACGTGAACCGGCCCGACGGGGAGGTCAGCGACTGCATCGACAAACTCCCACCCAACGGCAGCCACGAGCCCCCCGCCTGCGGCTCCGGCCCGGCGTCCGCCCGCTCCACCCCGTTGCCCACACGCTCCACCTCGGCGTCCGCGCGCTCCGGCCCGGCCTCCGCCTGTTGCGGCCTGTCATCCGCCCGGCTCGGCTCGGTGTCCGCTTCCTCCGGCCTCTCGTCTGTTCGTTCCGGTGCCGAGAGAGCGCGGTTCACGGCCACGATCGGTCGGAATTCGGCGGCGACCATCGGGCTCAGCTCCTGCGTCCGCACCGAGAACGGCGCGGACAGCTCGTTCGGTTGCGGGATCGCCGGTGTGACGACGGTGCCCCGCAACGGCAGTGGCGCCTCACCCGTGCGTCGCCGGTAGCCCGTGAAACCGCTGGTGACCAGGAATCGCACGGTCTCCAGTTGTAGGTCCGGCGAGCCGTGGTTGCCGGTGATGTCCAGCCGATATCGCGACCAGGATCCCGGCTCCGCGACCGTGAACGTATGGGCCAGGTGCCGTTCCTCGAACGACCGGCCGGACCGGGTATCGAGCGTTCGCCATCGGTGACCGTCGACCGAACCGCGCAGCGTCCACGCCGATGGGTCGCGGTCCGGGTAGTCGTCGGCGGAGGTCAGCTCGTACTGGTCGACCGAAATCGGTGCGGCGAAACGGAATTCGAGGGTCGCGCGATTGCGCGGGGCGAACCATTTGCGGGTGGTCCCGCGCAGCAGATTGGCGGCCACCTCGCCCGCGTGCGGATGTTCCGCGCTGGCCCAGACCTCCTGGACGAGGCCGCTCGCATCCTCCGTGAGCAGTGCGACGGACAGGGCATCGCCCGCGGTACCCGACCATTCCGCCGAGCACATGCCCACCTCGTCGCCGTCGTCGACCAGGATCCGTAGCCGGCCGGCCGGACTCCAGCTCTCGGCAACCGTTGTCTCGGTAGCGAATTCGTATCCGCGCGCCGGGTCCGCCGCCGATCGCTCGTCGAGCTCGCCCCGCAACTCCTGCACGACCCCACCCGCTCGGCGATGCCCGTAACAACTCGCCATATCCGGTGCGAAGCCGAGCGCGGACGGCACGCCCTCCCACGTGGTCCAGGAGATCTGTGCGGGCGCCGCGAGAGCGTCGTCACTCACGTGCAACACCACCGGCGGCGCAGGTTCCCACTGCGCGGCCCCCCGGTTCCGCCGCCACATCCGGTACGCGAACACCTCACCCGGCACCGCTCGCACGATTCCTCCTCATCGGCTGTGCAGCACTGCGAGCGGCGCCCGCAGCGGTACAACGTCGTATCCGAACATGAACAGACAACGGCCCGCGACAGCGGTAACCACGAAAGTGATTGCGGTGAGCCAGATCTCGGCATCCATCTGGCGGCCCCGCGCGATCCGATGTCCGTGTGAGCCCGAGCATAGAGGCCCGCACCGACATGTTCACGCCGGGCGAATATCCGCTGCCGGACGGGCCGATATCGTCGCGATCGTGCCGGAACGTCCGCGCGCACGCGGCGGCGGTGACGGTGCTGTCGGCCGAAACCACTACGGCGGAGAGCTGTTCGCCGGCACTCGGTCCGCCCGGAGGGGGTGAGGTCGTCACCGCGCAGTCCATCGGCGAGGCTGGTGGCATGACGACTGAGAATTCTGCGCGGGCCGCGGGTCACGCGCAGCTGGGTTCGTTCCGGGTGAACCGGATGGGTTTCGGCACCATGAAGTTGACCGGATGGCCGCAGGGTAAGCAGCCCACCCGCGACACGGCGATCGCGCTGCTGCGGCGTGCGGTGGAACTCGGGGTGAACCACATCGATACGTCCCAGTTCTACGACCGCGACGGGATGAACGCGAACGAGCTGATCCGCGAGGCGTTGCACCCCTATCCGGAGGATCTGGTCCTGGTCACCAAGTTCGCGGCCATCGAGCCGGGACTGACCGCCGACGGCCTGCGCAAGAACGTCGAGGTGAATCTGCGGACGCTCGGCCTCGACCGGCTGCACGTCGTCAACCTGCGGGTCGGCGCGGCCATCGCGCCGGTCGAGGAGTCGCTCGAAGCGCCGCTGACCGCCCTGGCCGCACTTCAAGCGGAGGGTGCGATCGAGCATCTGGGCATCTCGAATGTCACCAGGGCGCAGTTCGATCAGGCCCGCGACCTCGCACCGTTCGTCTGCGTGCAGAACGCCTACAACGTCGCGATGCGCGGCGACGATCCGTTGATCGACGCCTGCGAGGCCGCGGGGATCGCCTACGTTCCCTTCTTCCCCGTCGGGGGATTCCAGCCGGTGCTGACCGAACATCTCGGTACCGTCGCCGAACGCCACGGCGTATCGACACCGCAGGTGGCGCTGGCCTGGCTGCTGGCCCGCTCACCCTCGATCCTGCTGATTCCGGGCACCTCGGATCCGCGGCATCTGGAGGAGAACATCGCCGCCGGAGGTCTGCGACTCACCGAGGAGGATCTCGCCCTGATCGGTTAGCCCCGAGGCCGCTCAGTTCGGGGCGGGTGGCTTGTCACCGTGGGTGGTGAGTGGAACGGGCCGGTGATGCGGAACAGCGGAGCTGCCGACACCACGCGATCGACCGGGGAGCAGCAGTGCCGGGAGGATGCCGACGGCGGTGAGGGCAGCGGACCAGGCGAAGGTGTGGCCGTATGCTGCCGCGATGCCGACCGTCGGGTCACCGAGCAGGTGTTGCAGGACCACCGCGAGCACCGCGGCCCCGAAGGCCCCGCCGACCTGCTGCGCGATCCGGGTGGTGCTGCTGGCGTGTGGGATCTGATCCGGCCGCAGATCCCGGTTCGCGCCGACCATGACGGCGATATTCACCGCCGAGAGGCCGATGCCGCGCACCACCAGGGCCGTCCCGAGCAGGACGGCATTGGTGTGCCGGTCGGCGACGACGAATGGCAGTGTGCCGAGCACAGTCGATCCGATGCCCGCCAGTATCACCGGACGCGGTCCGATCCGGTCGGTGAGACTGCCTGCGCCGCGGGCGATCAGGCTGCCGATGCCCTGAGGCGCCAGCATGAGACCGGCGGTCAGCGCGGTGGCGCCGCGCAGCCCTTGATAGAACAGCGGCAGTAACAGCATCGACCCGAAGGTCATGAAGCCGGTGAGAAATAGCAGCGCCATCGAGGCGCTGAACGACCGGATGCCGAACAGGCGCAGATCGATGATCGGCTCGGCCTGTCGCCGACTCAACGCGTAACCGGTGAACACCGCAAGCAGTGCGACGCCGATGGTGATCGGCAGCAACACGCTGAGATGGCCGAACCCGCCGGTGGTGCCGACTTCGGAAAGGCCGTAGACGAGTGCGGCCAGACCCGGCGAGACCAGCAGTAGTCCGGTCAGGTCCAGCCGGGAGCGGGGTTGGCGTTCGCTGTCGGGCAATTTCCGGACCGCCATGGTGATCGCGAGCGCGCAGACCGGGACGTTGACGTAGAACAGCCAGCGCCAGCCCAGGTTGTCGGCGATGAGGCCGCCGAGCGTCGGGCCGAGAATCGGGCCCACCAGCGCGGGCAGCGTAATCAATGCCATGAGGCGGCCGATGCGTTCGCGACCTGCGGCCTGAAAGAGCAGTGTCTGCAGGATGGGCATCATCAGTCCGGCGCCCGCGCCTTGCAGCACCCGGAATCCGATGAGCGACTGGATGTTCCATGCCGCGCCCGACGATATCGAGCCCAGCAGGAACAGTACGAGAGCCGTGATCCACATGGTCTTGGCGCCGAATCGCCGCACCGACCATGCCGCGATCGGCACGGCCATCGCCAGCGCGAGCAGGTACCCGGTACTGACCCACTGCACCGTGGCGAGCGGGGCGTGCAGGTCGCGGCCGAGCGTCCGGAAGGCGACATTCACGATGGTGCTGTCCAGCAACGGGGCCATCATGCCCGCGATCAGCACCCAGGCCAGCGCGAGTACTGCCGGGTCCAACCGGTTCGTTCGGGTTGCTGTGGTCGTTTCGGGGGTCGTCATCACATCCCCCTTTCTCTTCGTCCGTCGACAACAGGGCTTTTTAAGAGACGATGCGTCTCCATTGCTGAAGGCTAGACTACCGATATAAGGAACGCAACGTCTCCAGTTGAGGTGGTATGACGAGCCTGAATCGAGTCACCCGTCGGCGCGGCGAGGAACTGGAAGCCACCATCTTGGCGGCGGCCTGGGACGAGTTGAGTGAGGTCGGCTATACCAAGCTGACGATGGAGGGTGTGGCGGCCCGTGCGAAGACCGGTAAGCAGGTGCTCTATCGGCGCTGGCCGAACCGGGCGGCGCTGGTCATCGCGGCGGTGCGACACCGGACGGGGTCGATCGTCGACCACGTCCCGGATACCGGAGATCTGCGGCAGGACGTACTCGCGGTGCTGCGCCACACCGCATCCCGGCAGCATGATTTTCCCCCGGATGTGATCCACGGCTTGCTTGCCGAGGTGCCGGATCAGAATCCCGAGTTCATGGCCACCGCGCACGAGGTGATGTCGATCGTGCTGCGCCACGCCGCCGAGCGCGGCGAAGTGCGGATGGAACGGCTGACTCCGCGGATGATCACCCTGCCGACCGATTTGGTGCGGCACGACCTGCTGGCGACCCGGAACCCGGTGGACGAGCGTGCGCTGCTGGAGATCGTCGACAGCATTTTCCTGCCGCTGGTCCGGGCGACCACCGCACACTGAGCGAACATCGCGCATCAGCGCCGCACGCGGCCGAGTGCGGCGCCGGTCACAGGGCCTGCGGTTCTCGATGACCTCGGCGGTTACCGCGCGAAGGTGTTGCGGCGCTATCGGTCCGCGGTCGCCGACACGGACACCGTTTCGCGGACGGCCGCCGCGGCATCGACCAGGGCCTGTCCCGGCCGGCGGCGCGCCAGTTCGGGCAGTGCCGCGCGCAACCGCTCGGCGTCGGCGGCGGTCGGTACCCGCCAATCCAGTTCGATCAGTTCGATGACCGCGGCGTCGTCGGCTCCCATCACGTGATCGACGTTCAGGCGCGCGGCGACGGTGAGGGTCGCGGACTCGGCGATCGTGGTCTCGCCGAGCAGCCGCAGCACCACCAGGGAGGCGGCGGCGAGTCCGGCGAGCAGGTGCTCGACCGGATTCGCCCCGAGATCGTGACCGCCGTATCGCGGGGCCTCGTCGATCGTCAGTTCGTGGTCGCGCGCGGTGATCGTGGTGCCGTGGTCGCCGAACCGGGCGTGGACGGTGAGGTGTTCCCGTCGTGGTGAGGTCATCGGATCGCCTCGTAGAAGTCGGTGGCGGCGTCGGTGCCGGTGCCCAGCGCGGCGGCCAGCCAGTCGAGTGCGTCCGCGCCGGCGGTCCGGACGTCCTCGGGGGTGGGCCCGTACTGCGGCGACAGGTAGTCCGCCAGGAAATGGTGTGCGTCCGGCCGACCGGCGTCGTGCAGCAGCGAGGTCACGGCGTCCAGGGCCACGGGATCGCGCTCGCCGATCGCCGTGAGCGCCGCGGTCTGCGCGGCGACGATCTTCCGTACCGCCGGGTCGTCCAGGCTCATTCGCGCGCTGTCCACCGCGAGGCCCGCGGTGGGGAACCGCAGGGTGGCGCCGAAGAACAGCGAATCGGTGAGCCCGAGCCGGACCACGGCGCTGGGTGCGAACGCGGAACCGATCACCGCCGCGTCGGCGGCCCCGGAGGTCAACGCCTCGAGCCGGCGGCGATCGCCGAGACTTCCGCCGGGATAGCGTAGCGTCTCGGGCGATTCGGCTGCCGCCCAATGATTTTCCAGCATCTTCCGCGTGAGGGCGTCGACGATCGACCCGGCCGGAAAGCCGGCGAGGACGGTCGGCCCCGCCGAGCGGAAGTCCGACCTCCGGGTCCAGATCCAGAACAACGGGTGCAGCGTGTGCACCAGCGCGACCTTCCAACGGCGTTGTCCCCGTAGCGTTTCGATCAGCGAGCCACCGAGCCCGGCGGACAGTGCGGCGTCGGGATGGTCGGCGCCGGGCACCGCGCGGACCTCGACGCCCAGCCGGTCGTAGTAGCCCGCGCGGTCGGCGATCTCGTGGCACAGCAGTTCGTGGACGTTGTGATCGCGATAGCCCAGAAGAATCATGTCCGTCCTTTGTGGCGGATTCCGCCCGTTTCCCGATGGTTCATCATTATGAACTCGATACCGTATATGGAACACGAAGGTAACGACCTGCGGCGAAGCCTGTCAAGCATCGAGATCCGACCCCTTGACAGCGGACGGGAAGCGCTCGTAACGTCCATGGAGTTCCAGATAATGATTTCAGTTCATCATAATGAACGGAGCGAGTGATGGGGTTCTCCCACCGAACCGAGGCGCTGACCGGCATCCGGGTGATCGACGCCGCGACGATGGTTGCCGGGCCGCTGGGTGCGTCGCTGCTCGCGGACTTCGGCGCCGACGTCATCAAGGTCGAACCGATCGACGGCGACGAATCGCGGACGTTCGGCCCGGGGCGCGACGGGATGAGCGGGGTCTATTCCGGGGTGAACCGGAACAAGCGGGCCCTCGCGCTCGACCTGCGCACGGCGGCGGGCCGCGAGCTGTTCCACGAGCTCTGCGCGACGGCCGACGTGCTCATCGAGAACATGCTGCCGGCCGTCCGTGAGCGCTTCGGGCTCACCGCCGAGCAGCTCCGGGAACGGCACCCGCACCTGATCTGCCTCAATGTCAGCGGATACGGCGACAGCGGGCCCCTCGCGGGCCGCCCGGCGATGGATCCGGTGGCCCAGGCGCTCACCGGATTCATGGAGGCGACCGGTGTCCCCGGCGGGATGCCGGTGAAGGCCGGACCGCCGGTGGCCGACAGCGCGGCGGGCTATCTGGTCGCGCTCGCGGCCCTGGTGGCGCTGTTCGCGAAACAGCGCACGGGCGAGGGACAGAGCGGCTCGGTCTCCCTGGTCGGCGCGCTGTTCCATCTGCAGACGCCGTGGCTCGGGCAGTACCTGCTCGCGGACTACGTCCAGGCCAAGGCGGGTAACGGCAGCAATTTCTACGCCCCCTACAACGCCTACGCGACCCGCGACGGCGGCGCGGTGCACGTCGTCGCCTTCAACGACCGCCACTTCGGCAAGCTGGCCCGCGCGATCGGCGCCGGGGAACTGCTCGACGATCCGCGCTTCGCCGCGGCCGCGGACCGGCTGGCGAACCGCGAGGCCCTGGACACCGCGCTCGCGCCCTGGTTCGCCGAGCACGACCGGGACGACGTGGTCGCGCTGCTCTGCGCGCACGACATCATCTGTGCCCCGATCCTCGACTACCGCGAGGCCGTGGACCACCCGCAGATCCGGGCCCTGGACCTGGTCGTCGACATCACCCACGACGAACTCGGGCCGCTGCGGGTACCGGGTCTCCCGGTCAAGCTCTCCGGAACCCCGGGACGCGTGCACCGCCCACCGACCTCGCTGGGCGAGCACACCACCGAGATCCTCGGCGATCTCGGCTGTCGGAACGACCGGATCGAGGCCCTCCGGGCCGACGGGGTCGTCCGATGACGACAGAACATATCGAAAGGAAGCGTCAATGAAGGTCGGAATCAGGATCCCCGGAGCGGGACCGTGGGCGGGGCCCGAAGCGATCACGGAGGTGTCGCGGTTCGCGGAGAAGGTCGGCTTCGACTCGCTGTGGATGACCGACCACGTCGCCCTGCCGACCCGCGTCGAGACGGCCTATCCGTACACCGCCGACGGCAAGTTCCTGTGGGAGCCCGCCACGCCGTATCTGGACTGCCTCACCTCGCTGACCTGGGCCGCGGCCGCCACCGAGCGGATGGAACTCGGCACGTCCTGCCTGATCCTGCCGTGGCGTCCGCTGGTCCAGACCAGTAAGCAGCTGGTGAGCATCGACGTGCTGTCGCGCGGCCGGTTGTCGGTCGCCATCGGCGTGGGCTGGATGAAGGAACAGTTCGACGTGCTGGGCGCGCCTTTCAAGGATCGCGGCAAGCGCGTCACCGAGATGGTGAACGCGATGCGGCACATGTGGTCGGCGGACGAGGTCGACTTCGACGGCGACTTCTACCACCTGCACGACTTCAAGATGTATCCGAAGCCGGTGCGCGGCCGGATCCCGGTCTGGTTCGCCGGGTACAGCACCGCGTCGCTGCGCCGCATCGCCGCCATCGGCGACGGCTGGCACCCGCTGGCGATCGGGCCGGAGGAGTACGCCGGCTACCTGGCCACCCTCCGGCAGTACGCCGAGGAGGCGGGCCGCGACATGGCCGAGATCACCCTCACCGCGCGGCCGCTGCGCAAGGCGCCGTACAACGCCGAGACGATCGAGGCCTACGGCGAACTCGGCGTCACGCACTTCGTCTGCGACACCTCGTTCGAGCACGACACGCTCGAGGCCACCATGGACGAGCTCGCCGAGCTGGCCGAGGCCGTCCTGCCCACCGCTCACAAACTGGCCTGAGAAAGGAAGCACCGTGCAGGCACTCACCACTTCGGTTCCCCTCGTCATCGGCGATCAACCGGGTCCGTCCTCGACCGGGGCGACCTTCGATTCGATCGATCCGGCCGACGGGTCGCACCTGGCGACCGTCGCCGAGGCCACGGCCGACGACGTCGCCCGTGCCGTCGAGGCGGCCGCGGCCGCGGCCCGGGTCTGGCAGCGTATGCGGCCGGCCCAGCGCACCCGGCTGCTGTTCGGCTATGCCGCGCTCCTCGAGGAACACAAGGTCGAACTGGCCGAGTTGCAGAGCCGGGACATGGGTAAGCCGATCCGCGAATCGCTCGGGGTCGACCTGCCGATCATGATCGAGACCCTCGAGTACTTCGCGGGTCTGGTCACCAAGATCGAGGGTCGCACCACACCCGCGCCGGGCCGATTCCTCAACTACACCGTGCGCGAGCCGATCGGGGTGGTGGGTGCCATCACGCCGTGGAATTTCCCTGCGGTGCAAGCGATCTGGAAGATCGCCCCGGCGCTCGCGACGGGTAACGCGATCGTGCTGAAGCCCGCGCAACTCGCGCCGCTGGTGCCGGTCGCGCTCGGTGAGCTGGCGCTGGCGGCCGGGCTGCCGCCGGGGCTGGTGAACGTCCTGCCCGGTCGCGGTTCGGTGGCGGGCAACGCGCTGGTGCGGCATCCGGGGGTCGGCAAGGTGACCTTCACCGGTTCGACCGAGATCGGTAAGCAGATCGGGGGCCTGGCGGCCGACCGGCTCATCACCGCCTCGCTCGAACTCGGCGGCAAGTCTGCGCTCGTGGCCTTCGGCGACTCGTCCCCGAAAGCCGTTGCGGCCGTGGTCTTCCAGGCGATGTACAGCAACCAGGGCCAGACCTGCACGGCGGCCAGCCGGCTGCTCGTCGAACGGCCCATCTACGACGAGGTGATCGAACTCCTCCGCGCGCGGGTCGAGTCCGCCCGGGTCGGCGACCCGCTCGACCGGGAGACCGAGATCGGCCCGTTGATCAGCGCCGAACAGCGCGCGTCGGTGCACTCGTACGTCGTGTCGGGGGCCGAGCAGGGCGCCACGCTGGTCAGCGGCGGCGATCCGGCGCCAGATACGGATCCGGGCTTCTACTACCGGCCGACGCTGTTCACCGACGTCACCGCGGATATGCGGATCGCGCGGGAGGAGATCTTCGGGCCCGTGCTGTCGGTACTGCCGTTCGAGGGCGAGGAGCAGGCGATCACCCTCGCCAACGACACCGTATTCGGTTTGGCCGCAGGCATTTTCACCCGCGACGTGGGCCGCGCGCTGCGGTTCGCGCAGACCCTCGACGCGGGCAACGTGTGGATCAACAGCTGGGGTGTGCTCAATCCCGCGTCCCCGTACCGGGGCTTCGGGCAGAGCGGCTACGGCAGCGACCTGGGTCAGGCCGCCGTCGAGAGCTTCACCAAGGAGAAGAGCGTATGGGCACGCCTGGACTGACCTCCGCGCGCACCGTCCGCCGATTGCTCCAGGCCCGTCACCGCGCGGACTGGGTGCCCGCCGCGGACTACACGATCACCGAGGATGCCCTGTTCGCGCAGAATCCCGACGCCGTGGCCGTGCTGCGCGACGGGACCCACCTGCCCGAAACGGTGACGTTCGGCCGGATCCAGCGGGCCGCGGTGCGGATCGCCGCGGTCCTCCGGGGCCGCGGGATCGGGCCCGGGGACCGGGTGCTGCTGTACCTCGATCCGTCGGTGGAGGCCGCCGAGGTCGTGTTCGGCGTGCTGACCGCGGGGGCGGTACTCGTGCCGGTCCCGCGGCTGCTCACCGGTGCCTCGGTGACGCACCGGCTCGTCGATTCCGGCGCGACCGTGGTGGTCACCGACGGTCCCGGCGTCGACCGGCTCGAATCGACCGGATGTTCCCTGCGCGACGTCGACGTGCTCACCGTGGACAGCGCCGGCGGCCCGGGACTCGGGGATCTGATCCGCCGGGTCGACCCGCTCGATCCGGTCCCGCGGCGGGCCGACGATCCGGCGCTGCTGATCTACACCTCGGGTACCAGCGGCGCGCCGAAGGGCATCGTGCACGGACATCGGGCCCTGCTCGGACATGCCGGCGTCGATTACGCCTTCGAGCTGTTCCGGCCCGGAGACATCTATTTCGGCACCGCGGACTGGGGCTGGATCGGCGGCCTGATGCTCGGCTTGCTGGTGCCGTGGTCGCTCGGCGTGCCCGTGGTGGCGCACCGGCCCCGGCGCTTCGATCCCGGCGCGACCCTGGACACGATGAGCCGCCTCGGCGTGACGACGGCCTTCCTGCCGGCGTCGGTGCTGCGGATGTTCGCCGAACACGGGAAACCGGCCCAAGCCCGCCTGCGCGCGGTGGTCACCGGCGGCGAACCGGCCGGTGTGGCCGAATTGGGCTGGGCGCGACGCAATCTCAGCGACGCGGTCAACAAGGCCTACGGCCAGACCGAGGCCAATGCCCTCATCGGCGATTCCGGCGTACTCGGATCCGTCGACGACGACACCATGGGAGCGCCCTATCCCGGCCACCGGATCGCGCTGCTGGACGAACAGGGTGCCCGGGTCGCGCGCGGCGAGGTCGGCGAGATCGCCCTCGAACTGCCCGATCCGGTTGCGCTGCTGGGTTATTGGGACGCCGCGTCGGCGCGCCCGGTGCCGCCCGCCGACAGTTGGCACCGCACCGGCGATCTCGCGCGGATCGCGTACGGCCGCCGGCTCGAATACGTCGGCCGCGCCGACGATGTGATCAAGAGCCGCGGCTACCGCATCGGCCCGGCGGAGATCGAGGCGGTACTCGGCCGGCATCCGCGGGTCCTGGCCGCGGCGGCGGTCGGGCTGCCCGACCCGGAGACCGGCCAGCGGATCAAGGCCTTCGTGCAGTTGACCTCCGGCGAGCTCACCGACGAGATGCGCACGGAACTGCGCGAACTCGTCGCCAATGCGGTCGGACCACATGCCCGCCCCCGCGAGATCGAGGCGGTCGCCGAACTGCCGCGCACGGAAACCGGCAAGATCCGGCGCCGCGCGCTGGTGCATCCGGCGTGAACACCGTGCCCTCCCGACGACATCCGCGACCGCGGACACACAGAAAGACGAGACAATGCGAAAGTTCTGGCACGTCGGCATCAATGTGACCGATATGGACGCCTCGATCGCCTTCTATCGGCGCATCGGATTCGAGGTCATGCAGGACCAGGAGGTGGACGACGCCAACCTCGCGCGCGCGTTCATGGTCGAGGGCGCGAGCCGGCTGCGCTTCGCGCACATGCGCCTGAACGATTCCCCGGACGAGGCCATGCTGGACCTGATCGAATGGCGGGACGCGCATTCCGAGGGCCGGGCACAGAGCGACCTCGTGCACCCGGGCCTGTGCCGGTTCTCCATCCTGACCGACGATATCGACGCCGAATACACGCGGCTGTCCGCCGAGGGCGTCGAATTCCTGCACACGCCACAGTCCGTCATCGGGGCGGACGGGGTCGGCGGCTGGCGGCTGCTGTTCGCCCGCGACCCCGACGGCACCCTCTTCCACTTCGTCGAACTGGTCGGCCGGGCCGCTACGGTCAGCTGACAAGCATCGGCACGACGAAGGTAGGAACTCGTGACCAAGGCAGAAGGCCTGGGAAGCAACGCAACCGACGAATCGGGTGAACAGCTGGTGCCGGCCATCACGCGCGCCGCCCGGGTGCTCGAGGCGCTGGTTCAGCAGTCCGCCGGGGCCACGCTCACCGAGCTGGCCAAGCGCTGCGGGCTGGCCAAGAGCACCGCGTCGGTCCTGCTGCGGACCATGCTGGTCGAGGGCCTCGTCGTGTACGACCAGGAGACCCGCCGGTACAACCTCGGGCCGCTGCTGGTGGAGTTCGGGGTGGCCGCGATCGCGCGGACCTCGGCGGTCGCCGCCTCCCGCACCTATATGGAGTGGCTGGCCGAACGGACCGAGCTGGCCTGCCTGGCCATTCAGCCGATGCCGGACGGGCACTTCACGGCGATCGCGAAGATCGAGAGCCGCAAACCCGTCAAGGTCACCATCGAGGTCGGCGCGCGGTTCGACCGGGACACGCCGCTGATCAGCCGCCTCGCGGCGGCGTGGCCGAGCCGGGGCCGGGCCGAGCAGGTCAGCTACCCCGCCGCGGAGCTCGCCGAGCTCCGGGCGCAGGGCTACGGCGCGGTCTACGGCGAATACCGGCCCGAGCTCAACGTCGTCGGGGTCCCGGTGTTCGACCGGGACGGTGCGCCCTGCCTGTTCCTCTCCCTGCTCGGCATCGGCGACGACCTCACCGTCGAGGGGGTGGCCGGCATCGCCGACTACCTCGTCACGGCATCCCGCGAGATCAGCTCGCACATCGGCGGACGCATCCCCGCGGACTACCCGGCATCCAACCGGACAGCGGGCCTCGACTGACCGATTCGCTTCGAGCGGTGGCCCTTCCGGGGCACACCGTCCCGGCCGACCCGCCAGGGCCGACCACTCACCTCGGGCTCACCGCCGGAGGTGTCCCAGCACAGGAGTTATGGATGACGAAGAAGATCGCCGTCGTCGGCGGCACCGGACCCCAGGGAAAGGGGCTGGCCTATCGGTTCGCGGTGGCCGGTCGGCCCGTGGTCATCGGATCACGGTCCGTGGCACGCGCGGAGCAGGCGGCCGCGGAGGTGCGCGCGCACGCCGGCGACGGTGCGCAGGTCGGCGCCGCCGACAACGCGTCGGCCGCCGCCGAATGTCCCGTCGTCGTACTGGTCGTGCCGTACGACGGCCACCGGGAACTGGTCACGGAACTGGCACCCGTCCTCGCGGGCAAACTCGTCGTGAGCTGCGTGAACCCGCTCGGCTTCGACAAGGCCGGGGCCTACGGCCTGGACGTCGCGGAGGGCAGCGCCGCCGAGCAGCTGCGCGACCTCGCGCCGCAGGCCACCGTGGTCGCCGCCTTCCATCACCTCTCGGCGATCAACCTCTGGGGGCACGAGGGTTATCTGCCCGAGGACGTGCTCGTCTGCGGCGACGACCGCGCCGCCAAGGACGAGGTGGCCCGGCTGGCGGTCGCGATCACCGGCCGGCCGGGCATCGACGGCGGGACGCTGCGGGTGGCCCGGCAACTGGAACCGCTGACCGCCGTACTCATCAACGTCAACCGGCGCTACAAGACGCGCTCGGGACTCGCCGTGAACGGAGTGGTCCATGATCCACGAGCTGCGTGAGTACACCGCGCTGCCGGGCCGCTCGGAGGCCCTGCACCGCCGCTTCGCCGACGACACGCTGGCCCTGTTCGCCGAACTCGGACTCCGGGTCGAGGGCTTCTGGCACGAGATCGGCAACCGTTCCCGGATCGTCTACCTGCTGGCCTTCCCCGACGCCGAGACCGCGGCCGCGCACTGGGCCCGGTTCCGGGCCGACCCCCGGTGGCTCGCGCTGAAGGCGCGGACCGAGCGCGACGGGCCGCTCATCGCCGAGATCCGGAGCACGGTGCTGGTCACGCCGGACTACGCCAGACCCTGACCGACACCCCCTGGGCCCGCAATTCACCGTCGCCGTGGTCTGTCCACAATCTGTTCAACATAATGATTCGAGTTCAATATCATGAAAAGAAGTGCGATGCTCAAGGGCATCCAGCTCCACGGCTGGGCCGGCGGGCCGGAGATGGTGGAAGTGGCCGAGATCGCGGCCCGCAGATTCGAAACCGTATGGCTCAGTGACCAACTCCAGTCCCGCGGGGTCGCCGCGCTGCTCGGCGCGATCGCCGCGCGCACCGGCGTCGGGGTCGGCACGGCGGTGACCTTCCCGTTCGGTCGCAACCCGCTCGAACTGGCGTCGAGCATGGCCACGCTGGCGGAGTTCATGCCCGAGGGCCGCCGGGTCAGCATGGGAGTCGGCACCGGCGGCGGGCTGGTCCGCGCGCTCATGTCGCCGGAGAAACCGGTCGAACGGGTGGCGGAGTTCATCACGATGTGCCGGCGGCTGTGGCGGGGCGAGGCGGTCACGATGGGTGACTATCCGCAGACCTGCGCGGCCCTGGGCCTGCGGGCCGACGGCCGGGCATCGTTCTCCTGGACCCGCGCGGCCGACGTGCGCGTGGTGGTCGCCGGCACCGGGCCCAAGGTGCTGGAGATGGCCGGTGAGCTGGCGGACGGCGTCATCTGCGCCAGCAATTTCCCCGGTCACAGCCTCGCCGCCTTCCGCAGCGGCCGGTTCGACGCCGTGAGCAACCTCGACGCGCTCGACCGGGGCCGGCAGCGCAGCGAGCGGGCGGAATTCACCCGGATCTACGGCGTGAACCTGTCGGTGTCGGCCGACCGGGACCGGGCCCGCGCGGCCGCCCGGCGGCAGGCGACCCTGATCGTCACCCAGCAGCCCACGCAGAATCTGCACGACGCCGGATTCGAACCGTCCGACTACGCGGCCACGCGCGCGGCGGTCCAGGCCGGTGACGGGGTGGACGCGGCCGCCGAACTGCTTCCGCAGGAGGTCGCGGATCAGCTCATCGTCTCGGGTACGCCCGGGGACTGCATCGATGCGCTGGCCGAATTGCTCGAGTACGCGGCGAACGCCGGATTCACCGAGGCCTATATCGGCGCGCCGGTGGGCCCCGATCCCCGCGAGGCGGTCGGCCTGCTGACGGCCCAGGTCCTGGCGGAACTCGGATGAGCGCCGGCACCCCACGGCAGCTGTGCCCGGCCGAGCGGCTCGGCAACCTGGTCGTGCTGACCCTCGATCGTCCCGAGGCCCGCAACGCGCTCGACATCCCGCTGCTCGAGGCCTTCGTCGCCGGACTCGCCGAGGGCAGTCGCGCGGGTGCCGGTGTCGTACTCGTGCGCGCGACGGGCCCGGTGTTCTGCGCGGGCGCCGACGTGCGCTCCGACGACGGGACCGCGACCGGGCGGCCGGGCCTGCGGCGTCGCCTGATCGAACAGAGCCTGGACCTGCTCGGCGACTTTCCGGCGGTGGTGGCGGCGGTCCAGGGCGCCGCGGTCGGCGCCGGCTGGGCCGTCGCCGCGGCGGCGGACATCACCCTCGCCGCACCCGCCGCGTGGTTCCGGTTTCCCGAACTCCCGCTGGGGTTTCCGCCACCGGACAGCACCGTGCGGAGGCTCGGGGCCGCCGTCGGTCCGGCGCGAGCGTTGCGGTTGCTCGCCCTCGACGAACGTTTCACCGCCGACGATCTGGCCGGGCTGGGCCTGGTGGAGGTCGTTCCGGCGGCCGCGCTCGACGGGAGGGCCCGCGAGACGGCCGCCCGGCTCGCGGCGCTTCCGGTCGCGCTGTTGCGCGATCTCAAAACGGGCCTCTCCGCCGGGAAGCGGGCCCCCGCGATCGACCGACCACCCTCGAAAGGGCAGCCATGAGCACCATCCGAACCGACGAGCACGACGACCTGCGCACCACCGTGCGAGCGTTCCTGGCCCGCTACGCGCCGGCCCACGACGTGCGGATCTGGGACGAGTCGGGGACCTACCCCGAGAACCTGTTCCGCGAGATCGCCCGCCTCGGCTGGTACGACGTCGTCACCGGCGACGACACCGCCGACGAGACCGCGGGCCTGCTGATCACCCTCTGCGAGGAGATCGGCCGGGCCAGTTCCGATCTCGTGGCCCTGTTCAACCTGAATCTCAGCGGGCTGCGCGACCTCCACCGCTGGGGCACGCCGGAGCAGCGCGAAACCTATGCGGCGCCGGTGCTCGCGGGTGCCGCGCGCCTGTCGATCGCCGTCAGCGAACCCGATGTGGGCTCCGACGCGGCGAGCGTGACGACCCGCGCGGAGCGGTCCGCCGACGGATGGATCGTCAACGGCCAGAAGACCTATTGCGAAGGGGCGGGACTGCCCGGCGCGGTGATGGAACTGGTCGCCCGGGTCGGCGGGGGCGGCCGCAAACGCGACCAGCTCGCCGTCTTCCTGGTCCCGGTCGATCATCCGGGTGTCGAGGTCCGGCGGATGCCCGCGCTCGGCCGCAACATCAGCGGCATCTACGAGGTCTTCCTGCGCGATGTCGCGCTGCCGGCCACCGCGCTGCTGGGTGCGCCCGGTCAGGGCTGGCAGATCCTCAAGGAACGCCTGGTCCTCGAACGCATCATGATCAGCTCCGGCTTCCTCGGCAGCGTGGCGGCGGTGATCGACCTGACCGTCCACTACGCCAACGAGCGCGAGCAGTTCGGCAAGGCGCTGTCCGCCTATCAGGGCGTCACCCTGCCGCTGGCCGAGATGTTCGTCCGGCTCGACGCGGCCCGGTGCGCGGTCCGCCGGTCGGCCGACCGGTTCGATGCGGGCCTGCCGTGCGAGGTGGAGAGCACGATGGCGAAATACCTCTCCGGCCAGCTGTACGCGGAATCCTCGGCGCTGGCGATGCAGATCCAGGGCGCCTACGGCTACGTGCGCGACCACGCCCTGCCGATGCATCACTCCGACGGGATCATCGCGCGCGTCGTGGCGGGACCGCCCTCGGTCCAACTCGACTTCATCGCGCGGTCCATGGGCCTGGGAGCGAGCAGATGACCGGGCTGCGACGCGCGCTCGCGCGGGCCGGCGCGGCGAAGACCATCGACGCCGGAGAGGCCGAACTCCTGCTCGGCGCCCGGGGCGCCGACCTCGACCGGCTGTGCGAGATCGCCGCGGGTATCCGCTCGGCCGGACTGTTCGACGCCGGTCGTCCCGGAGTGGTCACCTACAGCCGGAAGGTTTTCGTCCCGCTCACCCGGCTGTGCCGCGACCGCTGCCACTACTGCACCTTCGCCACGACCCCCGGCCGGGTCGACGAGCCGTTCCTGTCCCCGGACGAGGTCCTCGAGATCGCCCGCGCGGGTGCCCGGCTCGGCTGCAAGGAAGCGCTGTTCACCCTCGGCGACCGGCCCGAGGACCGATGGGCGGCCGCCCGCGACTGGCTGGAATCGCGCGGCTACGCGGACACGCTGTCGTATGTGCGGGCCATGGCCGTGCGGGTGCTCGAGGAGACCGGTCTGGTGCCGCACCTGAATCCCGGCGTCATGACGTGGGACGAACTCCAGCGCCTCAAGCCGGTCGCCGGATCCATGGGCCTGATGCTGGAGACGACCGCGCGCTCGCTGTGGGCCGAACCCGGGGGCTGCCACTACGGTTCCCCCGACAAGGATCCGGCCGTCCGGCTGGCCTGCATCGAGGACGCGTCCCGCTCGAACATCCCGTTCACGACCGGAATCCTGGTCGGGATCGGCGAGTCGCACGCCGACCGGGTCGAATCCCTGCTCCGGATCCGCCGGATCGCCCGGCAGTACGGCGCCGTCCAGGAGGTGATCGTCCAGAACTTCCGGGCCAAGCCGGACACCGCGATGCGGTCGGCCGCCGACGCCGATTTCGACGAGTACCTCGCCACGATCGCCGTCGCCCGAATCCTGCTCGGCCCCTCGATGCGCGTACAGGCCCCGCCGAACCTCTCCGAACCCGGGCAACTGGGCCGCCTGCTCGCCGCCGGCGTCGACGACTGGGGTGGCGTCTCACCGCTGACCCCCGACCACGTCAACCCCGAGCGGCCCTGGCCGCAGCTCGCGCGCCTGCGCGAACTGAGCGCCGCCGCCGGATTCGAACTGCGGGAACGCCTGGCCGTGCAGCCGCAGTACGTGCTCGCCGGCGAACGATGGGTCGACGCTCGGGTCCGGCCGCACCTGCTGGCGCTGGCCGACCCCGCGACCGGACTGGCCGCCGACGTGATCCCCGCGGGCCGGCCGTGGCAGGACGTCGTCGTGCCCGATCGGTCCAGTGGCAGAACCGATCTGCACCTGGAGATCGATACCGAGGGCCGCCGCACCGAGACCCGCGGTGACTTCGCCGATGCCTTCGGCGACTGGGCGGTGCTCGGCGAGGAGATGTCCGCGCGGGCCGCCACCGGCGCTCCCGTCCGCCTGGACGGCGAGGTGCGCGCCGCGCTGCGCGCCGCCGAACGGGACCCCGCCGGTCTGAGCGACGCCGAGGCCCTGGCGCTCGTGCACGCCGACGGCGCGGATCTGGAAGCCTTGTGCGCCTTGGCGGATCGGGTCCGGCAGTCGACGGTGGGCGACACGGTCACCTATGTGGTCAACCGGAATCTGAACTTCAGCAACGTCTGCTACACCGGATGCCGGTTCTGCGCGTTCGCGCAGCGCGCGAGCGATGCCGACGCCTACCGGCTGTCGGTCGCCGAGGTGGGGGAGCGGGTCGCCCAGGCGTGGGCGGTCGGCGCCACCGAGATCTGTATGCAGGGCGGTATCGATCCCGGCCTGCCCAGCACCATCCATCTCGACCTGGCCGCGGAGACCAAACGCCGCAGCCCGGATATCCACCTGCACGCGTTCTCACCCATGGAGATCGTGAGTGGCGCTGCGCGCATGGGCATTTCGGTGGCCGAATGGCTGACCGAGGCCCGCCGGGCCGGACTGGACTCCGTGCCGGGCACCGCCGCCGAGATCCTGGACGACGAGATCCGGTGGGTGCTCACCAAGGGCAAACTGCCTGCGGCCGAATGGATCCGGGTGATCGAGACGGCGCACCGGCTCGGGATCCGCACCACCGCGACGATGATGTACGGACATGTGGACCAGCCTCGGCACTGGGTCGGCCACCTCCGGGTGCTGCTCGATATCCAAAGGGAGACGGGCGGTTTCACCGAATTCGTGCCGCTGCCGTTCGTGCACCGGAGCTCGCCGATCTATCTCGCCGGCCTGGCGCGGCCGGGACCGACCCGGCGCGACAACCGCGCGGTGCACGCGCTGGCGCGGCTGATGTTGCACGGCCACATCGACAACATCCAGTGCTCCTGGGTCAAACTCGGGCCGGACGAATGCGTGGAACTGCTGCGCGGCGGGGTCAACGACCTCGGCGGAACCCTGATGGAGGAGACCATCAGCCGCATGGCCGGTTCGACCAACGGGTCGATGAAGACCGTCGCCGACATCACCGCGATGGGTGCGGCCGCGGGCCGGCCGGTCCGGCAGCGCACCACCACCTACGGCGAGATTGATGCCGAACGTGCCGCTGCGGCACGGCAATTCGACGACCGGGTGCGTTCCGTGCTGCCGCTCGTGGTCGGGACGGCCGACCGATGAACGCGGAATCGGCAACGGGGACCGGCGAATTCCCGCCCGGAACCTGGGTGGCCGTCGTGCCCCAGCGCGACATCACCTCCGCGAAATCGCGGCTGCTGCTTCGGCCGCACACCCGGCAGGCGGTCGTACGTGCCATGTTCCGGGATACGGTCGCGGCGATCCGGGCGGCGTCGCAGGTCCGGGCGGTCGTGGTCGTCGTGGACCGAGTCCAGGACGCGGTCGAGGTATCGGCCCCGGATGTCGTGGACCGGTTCCGGGACGCGGCCGAGGTGCTGGCCCCTGACGTTGTGCCCCTACTCGTGCCCGACGCCCGCGGCCTGAACGAGGCCGTGCGCGCGGGGGCCCGGCGCGCCCGCGAGTTGTGGCCGGACAGTCCGCTGGCGGTTCTGCCTGCCGACCTCCCGTTCCTGCGCGGTGTGGATCTGGACCGAGCACTCTCGGCGGCCGCGCGGCACGAGCGCGCCTTCGTCGCGGACCGTCACCGCGTGGGGACGACCCTGCTGACCGCGATCGGGGGCGCGGATCCGGATCCACGTTTCGGCGAGCGTTCCCGCCGCGCGCACCTGAACTCCGGCGCGGTCGAGATCGACTGCCCCGGTATCGAATCCCTGCGGCGAGACGTGGACGACCTCGCCGATCTGCTGGACGTCGCCACGACACGGCCGGGCCCGGCCCTGCGCGCAACCCTGCGCACGCTGCGCCGGTCTCGCTCCGGCACACCCGTCCTCGCCCGGCAACCGTGACCCGCGATCACCCGTGGCACGAATCGAACGACGAAGGAAATCTCAATGGCGTTGCTGAAAGACAAGGTCGCGGTGGTGACCGGTGGTGCCCAGGGCCTCGGCCTGGCCGTCGCCGAGCGGTTCGTGGCCGAGGGCGCGCATGTCGTCCTCGGCGATGTGGACCTGGACCGGGCCCGGGCCGCGGCCGCCGAACTGGGTGCCGCGCAAGCGATCCGGTGCGACGTCACGTCCGAGGACGAGGTGACCGCACTCGTCGCGGCCGCGGTCACCGCCTACGGCGGCCTCGACATCATGGTCAACAACGCGGGCGTCCTGCGCGACGCCACCATGCGGACGATGTCGCTCGACGACTTCCGGCTGGTGATCGACACCCATGTCCAGGGCACGTGGCTCGGCGTGCGGGCCGCGTCCGCGCACATGCGCGAGCACGGCGGCGGGTCGATCGTGAACATGTCCTCGATCTCGGGCAAGGTCGGCAACGTCGGCCAGACCAACTACAGTGCCGCGAAGGCCGCCATCGTGGGCCTGACCAAGGCCGCCGCCAAAGAGGTTGCGCACCTTGGTGTCCGGATCAACGCGATCCAGCCCGGACTGATCCGCACCCCGATGACCGAGACGATGCGCGCGGAGATCTGGCAGCAGCGACTGGCCGAGATCCCGATGCGGCGCTTCGGCGAACCCGCCGAGGTGGCGGCGGTGGCGTGTTTCCTCGCCTCCGACCTCGCCGGCTATATGACGGGCACGGTGCTCGAGGTCACCGGCGGCCGTCACATGTAAGGCGTCGAAATATCGCTAGCTGTTTTCCGGAATCCCACCGGCAGCCCCTCCCGAAATACTTTCGGCTTCTCTTCGTTTCGAGGACCCCTGTGCACAATCGTTTTCGCCTGCCCACCTATCTGGGTATCGCCCTCCTCGCCTTCCTCGCGGTGGCCGCCGACGGCTACGACCTCGCCGTATTCGGCGCCGCGACACCGAAATTGCTCCACTACGCCGATTGGGGTCTGACCACCGCGCGCGTCGGCGTGATCGCCAGCGCGGCGATTCTGGGCATGGCCATCGGATCCGTGGTCACCGGCGTACTCGCCGACCGATACGGTGCCCGGCGATTGTTCCTGCTCTCGATCACCTGGTTTTCCGTCGGCATGATCCTGTGCGCGGTGGCACCCACCGCCGCACTGCTGGGTATCGCGCGGTTCGCGGCCGGCCTCGGACTCGGCGGTGTCGTACCGACCGCGGTCGCGCTGGCCATGAGCCTGAATCCACCGATGAATTCGGTGTATTTGGGTGTGTCGAAATGAAGAAAGTGCCTTCTGACCTGGGATGATTGGAGTTACCACACAACAACCAAGACAAGTTCCGAAAGACACTTTCAGTGCGATTGTTCCACAGGTTCGCCGAGTCCTCGGCGAGGTTCGATGATGATGGCCTCGTGTCGGTGGCGGGGTTGGTTCCGGTGATGACCCTGGCCGAGCAGACGGGTCTGACCAGGCTGTTGACCGAGAAAATTGCCATCGACGCGCCACGAGTCAAGTCCGGGTCGGTGAACCCGGCACCGAAACTGGCCACGTTGATCGCCGGGATGTGTGCGGGTGCGGACAGCATCGACGATATCGGTCTGCTGCGCAGCGGCGGGTGCAAGACGCTGTTCAGTGGCGTGTATGCGCCCTCGACGGTCGGGACTCTGTTGCGGGAGTTCACATTCGGTCACGCCAAGCAGTTGGAGTCGGTGATGCGCGAGCATCTGCTGGCCTTGACCGCGCGCGCGGATCTGTTGCCCGGTGCGGCTGTGCGGACCTTCGTCGATATCGATTCGCTGCTGCGCCCGGTCTATGGCCACCAGAAGCAGGGCGCGTCGTACGGGCACACGAAGATTGCTGGGAAAAAGGTTCTCCGCAAAGGACTTTCACCCCTGGCAACCACGATCAGCACCGACCTGGCGGCACCGGTGATCGCCGGGATACGGCTACGCGCAGGTAAGACCGGCTCGGGCAAAGGTGCCGCATCGATGGTTACCGCCGCGATCGGCACCGCTCGTGCCGCCCGCGCCACCGGCATCGTGCTGGTGCGTGGGGACTCCGCATACGGCACCCGCAAAGTCGTGTGCGCCGCGTTGCGCGCCGGGGCACAGTTCTCGCTGGTACTGACCAAGAATTCGGCGGTCAACGCCGCGATCACCGCGATCGGCGAAGACCAATGGACTCCGGTGCGGTATCCCGGTGCCGTGCGTGATCCCGATACCGGTGAGTGGATCTCCGACGCCGAGGTCGCCGAAATCTCTTATACCGCTTTCGCTTCCACGAAAGACCGGACCACCGCGAGGCTGATCGTGCGCCGGGTGAAAGACGCCCGATACCCCGATGCCCTGTTCCCGGTCTGGCGGTATCACCCGTTCTTCACCAACTCCACCGAGCCCGTCGCCGATGCCGACATCACCCACCGCAAACACGCCATCATCGAAACCGTGTTCGCCGACCTGATCGACGGGCCACTGGCTCACATTCCGTCCGGGAAATTCGGCGCCAACTTCGCCTGGGTCCTGTGCGCCGCGATCGCCCACAACCTGCTGCGCACCGCCGGAATACTGGCCGGTGGCCGACTCGGCCGGGCCCGCGGATCGACCCTGCGCCGCAAAATCATCACCATCCCCGCCCGGCTCGCTCGCCCTCAACGGCGTCCCATCCTGCACCTGCCCCGCTGCTGGCCCTGGGCGGACGCATGGCTCACGTTGTGGCACAACACAATCGGTTACACACCACCACAACCCGACAGCATCTGACCATCCCCGCCCGACGGGCCCGAACCGAGGACTCACGTGGAAAAGCTGGCCAGGCCAGCGGCTACCCCACGCCCGAAACCCGCTGGTCCGCGCGCCGCAGGCGCGCGGACCAGCACGAAACCCCCGTCAGTGGATTCAGGATGAGCGTCGCGCCCGCGCAGCGGAAGAATTTCGTCAACGGCGCGGTCCTGGCCGGTCTCCCGCTCGGTGGCGTCGTCGCCGCACTCACGGCGCTGGCCTTCCTGAACGCGCTGAACTGGCGTGGCGTCTTCTTCCTCGGCGGCATCGTTCCCCTGCTGACCGTGGTTCCGGTCGCCGCGGTGCGACTCGGCCGCTGGGTGCCCACCACGGACGGCGCGCAACCGGCCGGCCCCGCCCCCCGAACGGCCCTGCGTGCCGCCGTATCTGGTCTCGGCCGCACCGGCGGACGGGCCCTCGCGGTGGTCACCTTCGTGAGTTTCTGCAGCCAGATCCAGTGGTACGGGCTGCTGACCTGGCTGCCGCAGGTCATGAAGGCCGACGGTCACTCGCTCGGATCGTCCCTGGTCTTCCTGCTCATCTTCAGCACCGGAGCCGCGGCGGGGGCGTCCGGCGGATCCTGGATCGCCGACCGGATCGGAAGTCGCCGCGCGGTCGTGGCCGCGATCGCGATCGGCGCGGTCGCGGTCTTCGCCCTCGCGATCCACATGCCGGTGGCCCTGCTGTACGTCTTCCTGTTCCTCGCCGGAGCCGGGACCGGCGGCACGCAGCCGATCGTGCTCGGCTTCGTCGCCACGTACTTCCCCGCCGAAATCCGTTCCAGCGTACTCGGATTCGTCTCGGGACTGGGCCGGATCGGCGGTGTGTGCGGGCCGATCCTCGGCGGTGTGCTCGCGGGCCGGCCACCGGTCGTCATCTTCTGCGTGCTCGCGGGCATCGGGGCCGTGGCCACCCTGCTGTGGTCCCTGGGACTGCTGACCGGCCGCGGCGCCGTATCCGCCGCGAGCGGAACCACCGAACATTCCGGCGGACAGTGATGGACCGATCGTGGACGTGACCGTACTGACCGGCGGCGTGGGCGGCGCCCGCTTCCTGCTCGGCGTGCGCCGGCTGCTCGGCGCGAACCGGCCGGAAGCCGTTGCCGCGCACCACATCACCGCCGTGGTCAATGTCGGCGACGACGCGTGGATGCACGGCCTGCGGATCTGCCCCGACCTCGACACCTGCATGTACACCCTCGGCGGTGGCGTCGACAAGGCTCGCGGCTGGGGCCGGTCCGGCGAAACCTGGAATGCCACAGCGGAACTGACCGCCTACGGCAGGCAACCCGATTGGTTCGGACTCGGTGATCGGGACCTCGCCACCGCCCTGATCCGCACCCGGATGCTGCGCGCCGGCCACCCGTTGTCGGAGATCACCGAAACCCTGTGCGGCCGTTGGCAACCGGGCGTGCAGCTGGTCCCGGCCACCGACGACCGGAGCGAAACCCACGTCGTGATCACCGATCCCGGCGACGGGCAGCGGCGCACGATCCACTTCCAGGAGTGGTGGGTCCGCTACCGCGCGCAGGTGCCGACCCACGGCTTCACGCGCGTCGGCGCCGAGCGGCCGACACCGGCGCCGGGAGTGGCCGAGGCGATCGAGGGCGCCGATGTCGTGCTGCTGGCGCCGTCGAATCCCGTCGCCAGTATCGGCGCGATCCTGGCGGTGCCCGGCATCCGTGCCGCGGTGCGCGGCACCACCGCGGCGGTGGTCGGCATCTCGCCGATCATCGGCGGAAAACCGTTGCGCGGCATGGCCGATCGATGTCTGGACATTCTCGGCGTGGGGACCACCGCCGAGGCGGTCGGCCGCTGGTACGGGCCCGGGATCCTCGACGGCTGGCTCGTCCACGAGACCGACACCGCCGACATCCCCGGCGTCGAGGTGCGCGGCGTCCCCCTGATCATGACCGGCCCCGACACCACCGCGGACCTGGTCCGCACCGCCATCGACCTGATCGGAGCCCCGCGGTGACCGACGATCACGCCCCCGGCGGCTCGATCGAGATCCGGCCGGTGCCGGGCCTGCCCGAATTCCGGCCCGGCGACGACCTGGCCGCGGCGATCGTCGCCGCGGCGCCGTGGCTCGCGGACGACGACGTCCTGGTGGTCACCAGCAAGGTGATCTCCAAGGTGGAGGGCCGGATCGTGACCGTCCCCGCCGATCCCGCCGCCCGTGAGGCCGCCCGGCGCGACCTCGTCACCCGGGAAGCCGTCCGGGTGGTGGCGCGCCGGGGCCGCATCGTCGTCACCGAGAACCACCTCGGAATCGTGCAGGCCGCCTCCGGGATCGACGGATCGAACGTCGCCGCCACCGAACTCGTTGTGCTGCCGTCGAATCCCGATGCGAGCGCACGGGCCCTCCGCGAAGCCGTCGAGGCTGCGCTCGGTGTGCGGGTCGCGGTGGTGGTCACCGACACGCTCGGCCGGGCCTGGCGCGTCGGCCAGACCGACGCCGCGATCGGCGCAGCCGGTCTGGCCGTCCTGCACGCCTACGCCGGTGCGCGCGACGCGCACGGCAACGAACTGTCCGTCACCGAGGTGGCGACGGCCGACGAGATCGCTGCGGCGGCCGATCTCGTGAAAGGCAAACTCGGCGGCGTGCCCGTCGCCGTGGTCCGCGGCCTGCGGCCGAAGGACGACGGCTCGACCGCACGAGACCTCGTCCGCCGCCCGGATCAGGACCTGTTCCGGCTCGGCACCGACGAGGCCGTCACACGCGGCCGCGCGGACGCGCTCCGATTGCGGCGCTCGATCCGTCACTTCTCCGACGACCCGGTCGATCCCGCCGCGATCCGGACGGCGATCGCGGAGGCGCTCACCGCCCCGGCACCGCATCACACCCGTCCCGTGCGATTCGTCTGGATCCGCACGAACAAGGTTCGCCGCGCTCTGCTCACCGGTCTGCGGGACCGCTGGCGCGCCGATCTCACCGGCGACGGCCACGACCGCGATACCGCCGAGAAACGAATGGCCAAGGGCAACATCCTCTTCCGGGCCCGCGAACTGATCGTTCCGATCTGCGTTCCGGAGGGCGCTCACGCCTATCCGGACGAACGCCGGACGGCGGCCGAGTCCACCATGTTCACCGTCGCCGCGGGCGCGGCGGTCCAGGGCCTGCTGATGTCGTTGGCCGTCAAGGGAATCGGGAGCTGCTGGATCGGCTCGACGATCTTCGCCGCCGACGCCACCCGCGACGTTCTCGGCCTCCCGGACGACTGGCGACCCCTCGGCGCGATCGCCGTCGGCCACCCACTCGAACCCCTGACCCCGCGCGCCTTCGCAGACCCCGGCGACGCCCTGATCGAACGATGATCCGCGTGAAGTGTGTCGAATTGTCCTGTCGTACAACAATATTCACCGTACGAACAGCGGAAAACAGACTGTCGGTGACGAATCGGCCGTCGACCGGATCGTGCCCAGCCCCGCCTCGCCCCCGCAGTCGCGCGAGCTGTCGCCGAAGCGACGTAGTTCACGTCGCCGGCGTCTGTACCCGATTCCGCGGGAGCAGTATTGTACCCAGAGGTCAACAATTGGCCGTTCATACCCGCCGGGGCCGTTCCGCCCCTCGCCAGGAAGACATTTCCGTGTCCGGTCGAACGCTCTCCGCGCATGCCGCAGGTGTGCCCACCCGTATTCCGTTGAGCACGCTGGCCATTCCGATGGGCTTGGTCGGCCTCGCTCAGGTCTGGTCGGTAGCGACCACCGCGCTCGGCGTGACGGACCTGCCGGGGCAGTCGCTCTGGCTGATCGCGGCGATCGGCCTGCTCGTGACGGTCGCGCTGCACGCGCATCGCGGCACCCGCGCGGATCAGCCACTCTCGGAGCAGCTCACGCACGTCGCGCACGGACCGCTCGCGGCCCTGCTGCCGATCGCCGCCATGCTGCTCGGCGCGGGCCTGCACCGCACGATTCCGCTCGCCGGAACCCTGCTGACCCTGATCGCCGTCGCCGCGGGCGCCGCGTTCGGCGCCTGGATGCTCAGCTTCTGGATGCGCGGGGAACTCGCGCTGGAAGCCGTGCACGGCGGCTACTACCTGCCGATCAGCGCGGCCGGCCTGGTCGGTGCGCTCGCCGCCGCCGAGACCGGGCTGAAGTGGCTGGCCGTCGGCACCTTCGCGGTCGGGATCTTCTTCTGGCTGGTGATCTCGGCGTTCTTCTTCCTCCGGCTCGCGCTGCGCCCGACCCTGCCGGAACCGCTGATCCCGACGCTGGCGATCCTGGTCGCCCCGCCCGCCGTCGCGGCGGCGGCATGGCTGTCCATCTCCGGCGGCCGCCCCGACGACGTATTCGGTGGCCTGACCGCGCTGACGGCGTTCATGGTCCTGATCCAGGTGGCGTTGCTACCGCGCTATCGCGCGCTGCCGTTCTCGCTGAGCTTCTGGTCGTTCACCTTCCCCGCGGGCAGCGTGGCCGCCCTGACCATCACCTGGCTGCGACTGCTCCACCCCTTCGGCTGGCAGGCCGCGACGGTCGGATTGCTCGCCGCGGTGACCGCCTTCATCGCGGTCATCGCGGGCAAGTCGATCGCCCAGCTCCGCGCGGCGCTCCGCACGGCCCGGCGAAACCACGCGGCCAAGGGCAGACACGCGATCGGCTGACGATCCTCGCGTCGTGGGGTCTCATTCGATGTTGCGACGCCGCACCGTCCACCCCGGTGTCGTGCACAGTCCGCACGCCGGCCCGGTGAAGGTCCGCCCGGCATCGGGATCGCCCGCGATACGCCAGCGAATCCAGTTCCCGAGCAGCGCGGCGTAGGCGCCGCCGCCGGGCTGGAAGTACGTCCCGAAATGGCCGGTATCGGACGAACCCAGGAAGGCGGGCAGGTCCGGCGGCAGCTGTCCGAAGTCGCGCACCCCGTTCTCGTAGGCGATATCGGTGGGTCCGCCGAGCAGATACAACACCGGCACGCGCAGCCGATCGAGCTGGGACTGATCGACGGCGATCTGACCGCTGTTCAAAATACCGACGGTCGCGATCTCCGGCCGGCTCACGGCCAGTTCGTAGGATTGCAGTCCGCCGCAGGACCATCCGGCGACGGCGATGTGCCCGGCGTCGAGGCGGCCGGAGTACGGGCCGTCCGGTCGGCCGTTCTCGGCGACGGCCCAGTCCACGGACGCGTTCATCGCCGTCTGATCGAGCGGTGCGATGCCGTCCGGATCGGAGTTGTCGATGACCACGATGCCGCGCGCCGCGACCGTCGACAGGAAGTCGACGTACAGCGAATTCCTTGCGACACAACCACCTTCGCCCCAGATGAGTACCGGGGTGTGCTCGGTGGGCTCGGCGGGGAGGTAGATCGTGTGGCCGGGTAGCCGCGGATCGGTCACCACCCGGACCGAGGGCGCTCCGGCGGTGGCCGGCGTCGCCGACCCGGCCCAGAACAGTGGTAGCAGCGCGCACACCGCGAGCGCCGCGATCCGGCGCCACAGCGCCCGTGATATCAGGTTTCCTGCGAAAACTCGTCGCATGATCGTCCCCAAGCTTCCTGACGGATTGTCGGTGGACCGAACCTAATGGTTGCCCGGACGAACCAGGGCACGGATCCACCGGCTTGGTACCGACTCACAGACCGGGCCCGATCACCTGTCGCAACTGCACAACCGGCGCGCCCCCGCCACCGTGCGCGCCGGAACCCGCTGCCGCTCAGCCCTGCCCGTAGGTATCCCGGAGTTTGAACTTCTGGATCTTCCCGGTCGCGGTGCGCGGCAACGATTCCACGAATTCCACCCGCTTGGGACATTTGTAGCCCGCCAGATACTTTCGGCAATGGGTGACGATCTCGTCGGCGGTCACCGCGGGATCGTCGGTCACCACGAGCGCGGTGACCAGCTCACCCCATTGCTGATCCGGAATGCCGATGACCGCGGCCTCCCGGACCGCCGGATGCGAATTGAGGGCGTCCTCGACCTCGATGGAGGAGACGTTCTCGCCGCCGGTGATGATCACATCCTTCTTGCGATCGGTGATGGTGAGATAACCGTCGCTGACCGAACCACCGTCACCGGTATGGAACCAGTTGCCCTCCTGGGCCCGTGCGGTCTCCTCCGGATTCTGCCAATAGCCGTCCAGATTGTGATTGGACCGGGCGAGAACCTCACCGTCGGTATCGACCGAGACCCGCACACCCAAGGCCGGCGCGCCGGCGCGACCGAGCAGCCGCGCCTGTTCGTGCGAGTCGAATTCCGCCCATTCCGCACGCATTCGGTTGATGGTCAGCAGCGGCGCGGTTTCGGTGAGGCCGTAGATCTGGATGAATTCCCACCCGAGCTCGTCCCGCACCCGCTCGATCGTGCGGGTCGGCGGCGGAGCGCCCGCGACGACGATACGAACCCGGTCCCGCCCCGGGATCACCCCGTCCCAGGTCTTCGCCGCGTCGAGCGCCGCGGTCACGACGGCCGGTGCCGCGCACAACAGAGTGACGCCGTATTCGGCGATGCGCCGCAGGATCTCGGTCCCGTCCACCTTGCGCAACACGATGTGCCGCCCCCCGAGCCCGGTCACGGTATAGGGCATCCCCCACCCGTTGGCATGGAACATCGGCAGCGTGTGCAGCAGGACATCGTCGTCGGTCACCGCGGTGTGCAGACCGAACACCGCCGCATTGAGCCACAGATTGCGATGCGTGAGCTGCACCCCCTTGGGTCGGGCAGTCGTTCCCGAGGTGTAATTGATTGTGGCCGTGGCAGATTCGTCACCACCCCACGGCACGGGCTCGGCGGTGGAACCGAACACGACATCGTCGCTGTCCCCGAGCACGAAGGTGTGTTTCGCGGAAACCGTCTCCAGCAGACCTTCGAGCTCGGGATCCACGAGCAGCACCTCGGCCCCGGAATGCTCCACGATGTAGCCCACCTCGGCCGGAGACAACCGGAAATTGACCGGCACCAGCACCCGCCCCCAGGCCGAGACCCCGAAGAACGAGGTCAGCAGCCGCGCCGAATTGTGCGACACGACGGCCACCCGCCCGCCGACCGGCACCCCGAGCGCATCCAACCCGGCCGCCTGCCCCCGCGCCCGCCGCGCGAGATCCCGATAGGTCACCGAACCCCACGACGCCGCAGGCTGATCCGGCTCGTCGACCACACCGACCCGATCCGGATAGACCAGTTCGGCCCGATCGAGAAAATCGCGGACACCCAAATCGAAGAACATCGCAAACCCTTCCCACGGCCAGGCTCCATCGTGACCCCCGTCATACCCACCGCACCACCCCCGGATCGGAGACACGTCCGATCGGCCGCCGCTGCCCATCGCGCCATCCGGAAACCGCTCACACATCGACCCGGCCGGAGGTTGCCGTAGATCAGGCGGCCGTGACGTAATCGGTTGGTAGAGAAAGGATTCAGCGAGGCAGCCGTAGGTCGGGCAGACTTGCTGTAATCGGTTGGTAGAGAATGGGTTCAGCTCTGGCCGACTCGGGCGTCGGGCAGCGAGCGTGCCGTAGTGGTGTGGTCGTCGGTCGGCCGGGTGGCGGGTCCGGTCGCGGCGCGAATCGCTGTGTTGATGGCCGTGCCGGTGCCGACACCGGCGTAATAGCTGACCATGAGGGGGATTTCGTCCAGTTGGGCAGGGGTGAATTCGTGGTTGGCCAGTGCGCCGTGGAGTTGGACGTCCAGTAGGTCGGCGCGGCCGAGGGTGGCGGTGATGCCGAGGACGAGCAGGCGCCGGTCGCGGACGGTGAGGTGGGACCGGCCCCAGATGTCGGCGAACAGGTGGTGCACGATGTCGTCGGTCAGTGGATTGTTGCCGGAAGTGGGGATCCGGGCGCCGAAGCCGGGCCCGTAGACACGATCCATCATCGCCCGGCCGCGCACATCGGGGTCCGCGGACAGCGGCACGGCGACCGTACCGGCACAGACCTCGTCCGTACTCGTCGCCGCGATATCGGTGATCGGGACCTCGATGCCGAGATCACCGGCGTAGTCCTGCACCGCGGCCAGCTCGGCACGGGCCCGGCCGACCGCCTCGGGCCGGTCGCACTCCGGTCCCGCCATCACGATCCCGGTGAGGTCGATCGGATCGCTACCGGGACGAGCCATCGCCCGGATCAGGTGCTCGTCCGCGATACCCGCGGCCGTGGTCAGGGCTCGGGCTTCGTGAACGGCGGCCCGGGTGGCGTGGCCGATCATGGCGGCGGCCAGGCGCAGAACCGTCGCGGCACCGACCGGGCCACAGTGCGTGACCGAGCCGACGTCATCGAGCGCCGCCTGCACTCGCTGCACCACCTCATCGGGCCCGCCGACGGCCATCGCGAGCCCGCCGCCGCCGCCGGTGATGTGGGTGTCGAGCAAACCGCGTCGTGCTGCGCGCACAGCGCGGCCAGCGCATGAACGTCCCGGACCGGTACGGGCGTCAGCAGCACGATCACCAGTCCCGCCCGGTCCGCGGCGAGCAGCCCGTCACCGCCGGTGATCACCGCACGAACCTGCTGCGGGTCGTCCACCGCCACGATCACCGTCTCGCAAGCCGCCGCAACCCGGCACGGCGACGACACCACGTCGGCACCCGCTGCCGACACGGTGTCGGCGCCCGATACGGCCACCTTTCCGGCACCCGCCACCGACTCTCCCACCGGATACGGATCGCAGACCAGCGGCGCCCGACCTCCTCGGGCGAGCCCGCCGACCACGCCTGCTCCGTACCCACCGAGCCCGACGACTCCGACAACGGACCGCTGATCCCCACCGAGGGCCGCGGCAGTGGGACCGGCGGTGACTGAGGTGTTCACGACGGGTCTCCTTAAGGAAGACGGGATATGCAGAGTGCATATCGCCTATCATATGCATGGTACATGCATCTCGGTGCGCAGTGAGAGGTTGATCGGGCGTGAACGAAACACCACCGGAGGCCGGGGGACCGGCGGGTCTGCGCCTGGCCGAGGCGTTGAGCCGGTTGCAGCAGCATCGCCGGTTCCAGGAACAGGACGCCGTCCTGGGTTCGGCGGATATGCGGCTGATGTGGCTGTTGTCCGACGGCACCCCGCGCACGCAGCGGGAGATCGCCGACACGTTCGGGCTGGAACAGTCGACGGTGTCCCGGCAGGTCAACGCGGCGCTCGCCGCGGGCCTGCTGCGCCGCTACCGGGAGCCCGGCGCCACCTCGCACGTGATGGAAGCCACCCCGGACGGCCGCGACGCACTCGCGCGCGCGTCGCGGCAGATGCTCGATTCCTACGAGACCGCCCTGGCCGCGCTCGGCGACACCGACCGGCAGCGGCTGCTGGACCTGTTCGACCGATTCGTCGACACCTACGGGCAGACCGTCCACGACACCACCGCCGCGGATCCCGCAACCGGGGACCGGTAACACCATCGACCGGCGGGCCGCCCTCGCCGCAGCGAACCTCCAGGAAAGGCAATGCAGCACATGACCGATCGACAGGGAACGACCGCCGTGATCACCGGCGGTGGCCGCGGATTCGGCGCGGCCTTCGGCGCCGCGCTCGCCGAGCAGGGCGCGCACGTCGTGCTCGTCGACATCGACGAGACCGCCGCGCACGAGGCCGCGGCCGCGATCCGCGATGCCGGTGGCTCGGCGGACGGTCTGACCGGCGACGTCACCGACGAGACCCGCATGGGCGAGGTGATGACCCGCGCGGCCGGCACGCACGGCGGGCTCGACCTGCTGATCAACAACGCCGGACTGCACAGCGACGCCTACAGCCGGCCCATCACCGAAATGGGAGCGGCCAAGGTACGACGCCTGTTCGACGTCAACGTCCACGGCGTCATCGCGACGACCCTCGCCGCGGTCCCGTACCTCCGGGACCGGCCCGGCGCGAACATCGTCAACATCTCCTCCGCCGCGGCCTACCTCGGCGGCACCGCCTACGGCACCTCGAAACTCGCCGTCGTCGGCCTGACCGTCACCTTCGCCCGCGAACTCGGCCCCCTGGGCATCCGGGTCAACGCCATCGCCCCCGGCATGATCCTCACCGAGACCATCGCCACCGAACTGTCCCCGGAAACCAGAGCCGGGGTGAAGCGGATGCAGTTCCTCGACACCGACGGCGGCGAAGCGGACATCGTCGACGCCGTCCTGTTCCTCTCCGGCGCCGGCGCCCGGTTCGTCACCGGCGAAACACTGCGCGTGACCGGCGGGATGGCAGCCGGGGTGTAACCGGGACACCGACCGGTCGCCGGCGAAGTGATCTTTCCCGAAAGCTACCACTAGACTATATTCCGTTGGTAGGAAACTTCGTCGGCCCGGTGACCTGCCGGTTACCGCATTCGGGCAGCGATGCCGGAGGAATCGGAAGGAGTGAGCGGTGGAACGTCGCGGACCAGCTGCACCGGGTGCGCCCGGTGCGGACGCCGTGCGGGAGGAACTGGCCCGCCTGCACGCGGTGCTGATCGATTCCGGCCTGGTCGCCTGGACCAGCGGCAACATCTCGGCACGGGTGGCCGGTGACCGGTTCCTGATCAAGCCCAGTGGCGTGCCGTACGACCGCTTGACCCCGGAATCCATGGTGCTGTGCGACCTGGATGGGCATCCGGTCGCCGACGACACCCTGAAGCCGTCCAGCGACGTGTTCGCGCACGCCTACATCTACCGGCAGCGCGCCGACGTCGGCGCGGTGGTGCACACCCATTCCGCCTACGCCACCGCATGGGCCGCGCGCGGCGAGCCGATCCCCTGCGTGCTGACGGCGATGGCCGACGAGTTCGGTGGCGAGATCCCGGTGGGACCGTTCGCCCTGATCGGCGGCGACGATATCGGCCGGGCCGTGGTCCGGACGCTGGCGGGCCACCGCAGCCCCGCGGTGCTGCTGCGCAACCACGGCGTGTTCACGATCGGGGCCGGCGCGCGCGACGCGGTGAAAGCGGCGGTGATGTGCGAGGACGTCGCCCGTACCGTGCATCTGTCCCGGCAGCTCGGTGAGCCGGTGCCGTTGCCGGCCGCCGATGTCGAGCACCTGTACGACCGCTACCACAACGCCTACGGCCAGTGACCGAGGAGAACGATATGCCGACGACCGACCGGGAACCGGTGCGGGAGGTCTGGTTCGCGACCGGCAGCCAGGGCCTGTACGGACCCGAGGTCCTGCAGCAGGTGGGGGAGCAGTCCCTGCAGATCGCCGATCGGCTCACCGGTGTGCTGCCGGTGACCGTGCGCTGGCTGCCGGTGCTGACCAGCGCGGCCGCGATCCGCCGAATCTGCTTGGACGCCAACGCCGATGACACCTGTCTCGGGGTGATCGCCTGGATGCACACCTTCTCCCCGGCGAAGATGTGGATCACCGGTCTGGACGCGCTGGACAAGCCCCTGCTGCACCTGCACACCCAGTCCAACGTCGAATTGCCCTGGGCGACCATCGATATGGACTTCATGAACCTCAACCAGGCCGCCCACGGCGACCGGGAGTTCGGGTTCGTCGCCACCCGGCTGGGGATTTCCCGCACGATCGTCGCCGGCCACGTGAGCGATCCGGCCGTCACCGACCGGGTCGCCGGGTGGGCACGGGCCGCGGCCGGTCGGGCGGATCTGCGTACCCTGCGGCTGGCCCGGTTCGGGGACAACATGCGCGATGTCGCGGTCACCGAGGGCGACAAGGTCGAGGCGCAGCGGCGATTCGGTGTCAGCGTCAACACCTACGGCGTCAACGACCTGGTCGCCGTGGTCGACGAGATCGCCGACGCCGAGATCACCACACTGGTCACCGAATACCAGGACCGCTACGACGTCGCCGCGGACCTGCGTACCGGCGGGGACCGGCACGACTCGCTGCGATACGGCGCGCGTCTCGAGCTCGGGCTGCGCACCTTCCTCACCGAGGGCGGATTCGGGGCGTTCACCACGAATTTCGAGGATCTCGGCGGACTCCGCCAGCTACCCGGGCTGGCGGTGCAGCGCCTGATGGCCGACGGCTACGGATTCGGCGGCGAAGGCGACTGGAAGACCGCCGCGCTGCTGCGCGCCCTGAAGACGATGGGGGCGGGCCTGCCGGGCGGCACCTCGTTCATGGAGGACTACACCTACCATCTCGCGCCGGGCCACGAGCTGATCCTCGGGGCGCACATGCTCGAGGTCTGCCCGTCGATCACCGCGAACCGGCCGTCCCTCGAGATCCACCCGCTGTCGATCGGCGCCCGCGAGGACCCGGTCCGGCTGGTGTTCGACGCCGAACCCGGACCGGCCCTCGTCGCCGGCCTGATCGACCTCGGTGAGCGATTCCGCTTGGTCGCCAACGAGATCGACGTCGTGGACCCGCCGGCCCCGCTGCCGCAGCTGCCCGTGGCCCGTGCCGTGTGGCGGCCGCGACCGGATCTGCGAACCTCCGCGGAGGCGTGGCTGGCCGCCGGCGGCCCGCACCACACCGTGCTCACCCGCGCGGTCGGGATCGAGACGCTCACCGACTTCGCGGAGATGACCGGAGTCGAACTACTGACCATCGACGCCGACACCACCGGTCGCCGGTTCATCCGGGAGATCCGCTGGAACCAAGCGTATTACCGCCTGGCACAAGGCTTCTGAGGAGAACACGGTGGAAACCGGCTACTGCACCGTCGGCGTCGACTTCGGCACCCTGTCCGGCCGGGCGGTGGTGGTCCGCGTCGCCGACGGCACCGAAATCGCCTCCGCCACACACGAATACCGCCACGGTGTGCTCGAACGGACGCTGCCCGACGGCACCCCGCTCGGGGACGGCTGGGCGCTGCAGGCGCCGGGTGACTGGATCGATGTCCTCCGCACCGCGGTGCCCGAGGCGGTGGCTGCCGCGGGCGTGCCCGCCGACCGGATCGTCGGCATCGGCGCCGATTTCACCTCCTGCACGATCCTGCCCGCCACCGCCGACGGCACCCCGCTGGCGGATCTGCTGCCCGGCCGGCCGCACGCCTGGCCGAAGTTGTGGAAACACCATGCGGCACAACGGCAAGCCGATCGGATCACCGACCTGGCCGCCGAGCGGGGCGAGAAGTGGCTGTCCCGCTACGGCGGCCGGATCTCCGCGGAATGGGCGGTTGCCAAGGCGCTGCAGATCCTCGAGGAGGATCCCGCGCTCTACGCGGCCGCCGACCGGTGGATCGAGGCGGCCGACTGGATCGTCTGGCAGTTGACCGGCGTCGAGACCCGCAACGTCGCCACCGCCGGATACAAGGCGATCCGGCAGGACGGCGACTACCCGTCCCGCGACTATCTCGCCGCCCTGCATCCCGGATTCGCCGATCTCACCGGCAAACTCGGCCCGCAGGTGTCCGCGCTCGGCAGCCGCGCCGGATCGCTGACCGCGCGCGCCGCCGCCTGGACCGGGCTGCGCGCGGGTACCGCGGTCGCCGTCGGCAATATCGACGCCCACGTCACTGCGGCCGCCGCCGACGCCGTGGCGCCGGGCCGGATGGTCGCGATCATGGGCACCTCCACCTGTCACGTCATGCCCTCGGATCGGCTCGCCGACGTTCCCGGCATGTGCGGGGTCGTCGCCGACGGCATCGTCGCGGGCCTGTGGGGATACGAAGCGGGCCAGTCGGGTGTCGGTGACATCTTCGCCTGGTTCACCGAGAACTGCGTGCCCGCCGCCGATCACGCCGCCGCGGCGGAGCGCGGGCTCGGCATCCACGAGTACCTGACCGAGCGCGCCGCCGCACAACCGGTGGGTGGGCACGGGCTGATCGCGCTGGACTGGAACAACGGCAACCGCTCGATCCTCGTCGACCACGACCTGTCCGGGCTGCTGATCGGCCAGACGCTGGCCACCCGGCCCGAGGACATCTACCGCGCGCTGATCGAGGCCACCGCCTTCGGAGCCCGGCTGATCGTCGAAACCTTCGATGCCGCAGGCGTTCCCGTCGAGGAGTTCATCGTCGCCGGGGGACTGACCCGCAACACCTTCCTGATGCGGACCTACGCCGACATCCTCGGCCGGCCCCTGTCGGTCATCGCCTCCGGCCAGGGACCGGCGCTCGGCTCGGCCATCCACGCCGCCGTCGCCGCGGGACACCACCCCGACATTCCCACCGCCGCCGCGGCCATGGGCCGCCGTCACCGGGACGCATACCGGCCCGACCCCGCGCGGGCCCGCGCGTACGACGACCTCTACCGGCTGTATCGCGAGCTGCACGACCGCTTCGCCGACGGCCGGTTGATGCACCGACTTCGCGATATCCGCGTCGCGGCCGCCCGCGGCGCCGGTGGATCGGGTCCGGATCGAGTGCCACCCCTCGATCCCGGACCGATCGGCTAGTGCTCGCTCAGCGAATCCAGCGCCGCGCGCAACGCGGTGTGCAATCGGCCGGTGTCGGGCGACGAGGTACCGGCCGCCTCCCGCATACCGATGCCGAGCGAGAGCGCGAAGATCAGCCAGGTGACGGTGTCGGGATCGGAAGCGTCGGCGACCGCCTCCCGGATCCAGGCATGCCGCTCCCGGTGGATCTCCTCGAGCCCCGCGGCGATGTCCGGATCGTGCCGGGCGGCGGCGGCCGCGTCGACGTCCAGCAGCCGGATGTCCCGGCCCGCGCGGTCGTACATCAGATCCAGCCCGCGCTCCGGATCGGCCAGTGCCGCAACGAAGTCCGGCTCCTGTTCCCGCTCGCTGTGCTTCCAGCGGATCACCTCGACGAGCAGCTGTCCCTTGGACCGGAAATGCCCGTAGAGGGCCCCCTTGGTGAGGTCGGCCGCGGCGGCGATGTCGTTCATCGACACCGCGCTGTAACCACGTTCGATGAACAGCCGAGCGGCCAGGTCCAGCAGCCGGCGCCGGGTACCGGCCGCTTTCGGCGTCCGTGGTGGCGGCGGCGGAGTGAACCTCCGGCGCGCGGCCTCTCGATCGGTCGACGTGCTCATTGCTGCTCCTCGCTTACATACCACTGGTATAATAAACCATTGGTAGAAAGAGTGGGCGCCCGCCCCTCGCCCGGTCTCCGACGAGAATGAGAGGTCACGTGTTCCGCACGTCTTTCAACAACGATTGGCAGGCCAGGCCGAAGCCCAATCCGTTCGCCGAACTGTCGGGGGCGGCGGTCCCGTTCCACGCGGTGACGATTCCGCACGACGCGGTCGCCGAATTGCCGCGCGACAGCGCGGCCGAGGGAAGTGTCGGCTTCTACCCGAGCGGAGTGTTCGAGTACCGCAAGACTTTCGCCGTACCGGAGCGGCAGCGCGGACAGCGGGTGATCGTCGAGTTCGACGGTGTGTACCGGGATGCCATGGTCTACGTCAACGGTGCGTACGCCGGTCAGCGTCCGAACGGCTACGCGCCGTTCCACATCGACGCCACCCCGTATCTGAATGCCGACGGCGACAACGAGATTCGGGTGGAGACGCGCAATCACCAGGATTCCCGCTGGTACAGCGGTGGCGGGATCTACCGCGACACCTGGCTGCTGGTCGGCGGGCCGGTACGGATCGCGCCGCACGGGCTGCGGGTCGCCACCCCCGATATCGACGGTGAACGCGCCGTCGTCGAGGTGAC
Source organism: Nocardia sp. BMG111209 (assembly GCF_000381925.1). NCBI lineage: Bacteria > Bacillati > Actinomycetota > Actinomycetes > Mycobacteriales > Nocardiaceae > Nocardia > Nocardia sp. BMG111209. Next base: position 56,795 of record NZ_KB907308.1, on the reverse strand, counting down.
CGTGGCCGTCGACAGCGATGTGGAGACCCTCCGCACGGTCCGGCTGGTCACCGAGATCCGTGACCGGGACAGCACCGTGGTCGCCGCTGACACCGCCCCGATCACCGTCGCGCCGCACGAGACCGCCACCGCACGCCGGCGACTGTACGTACGCACGCCGGTGCTGTGGGGACCCGACAGCCCCGAGCTCTACGAATGCGTCGTCTCCCTGATCGACGGCGATGCCGAGATCGACCGGGACAGCACGGTTTTCGGAATCCGATCGCTGCGACTGGACCCCGTCCACGGGCTGCGGATCAACGGAACCACCGTCGAACTGCGCGGCGCCTGTATCCATCACGACAACGGCCCGCTGGGCGCGGCGACCTACCCGCGCGCCGAGCAGCGCCGGGTGGAGCTGCTGAAAGCGGCCGGGTTCAACGCGATCCGGATGTCGCACCATCCGATGAGCACCGCCATGCTGGACGCCTGCGACCGGCTCGGCATGCTGGTCGTCGACGAGACCTTCGACATGTGGACCTCGGCGAAGAATCCGTTCGACTACAGCCTGAGTTTCCCGCAATGGTGGGAACGCGATCTGGAAGCGCTGGTGGACAGGGACTTCAACCACCCCAGCGTCGTCCTGTACTCGATCGGCAACGAGATCCCCGAGGTCGGCACCCCCGCGGGCGCGGCGTGGTCGCGCCGGCTGGCCGAGAAGCTGCGGGCCCTGGACGGCACCCGCTATGTCACCAACGCGGTGAACAATATGCTCGCCGTCATCGACGAGCTGAAAAAGCGCGCGGGGCAGACACTTTCGGAAAGCGCCGGGATCAACACCATGATGGCGGATCCGGGCGACCTGATGAACGCCATCGCCGCCTCCGAGCTGGTCAGCGAGCGCACCGCCGAGGCGTACGCCGTGCTCGACGTGGCCGGTATGAACTACTCCGAAAGCCGTTATGCCCTGGACGCGGAACTGTTCCCCGGCCGGATCGTGCTCGGCACCGAGACCTTTCCCACCCACATCGACGGCAACTGGGAACTGGTGCGCCGCCATCCGCACGTGATCGGCGACTTCACCTGGACCGGCTGGGATTATCTGGGCGAGGTCGGCATCGGCCGGCCCCAATACGCCGGCGAGACGCCGTCGTTCACCGCGCCGTACCCCCATCTCGTCGCCGGCTGCGGAGATATCGACATCACCGGTCATCGGCGCCCGGTCTCCTACTACCGGGAGATCGTGTTCGGCCGCCGCGCCGATCCCTACCTCGCCGTGCAGCGGCCGCAGCATCACGGGGAAACCTTCACCGGGACCCCGTGGGCGTGGAGCGACAGCATCGCGAGCTGGACCTGGCCCGGCTTCGAGGACGCGCCGATCACCGTCGAAATATATTGCGACGCCGACGATGTCGAGCTCCGCCTCGACGGCCGCAGCCTGGGATTCCGGCCGGCCGGTCCGGCGCACCGGTACCGCGCCGCCTTCGACACCGTCTATCGGCCGGGCGAACTCGTCGCCATCGCCTACCGCGACGGCGTCGCGGTAGGCACCTGCATGCTGCGCACCGCGACCGGTGACCGTGTGCTGTGCGCCGAGCCCGATCGCCCGGTCGTGACCGACGCACCGGGCGACCTCGCCTACATCACCCTGGCGCTGACCGATCGGGACGGCACCGTCGACACCGCGAACGAGGTACCGCTCACCGTCGACATCACCGGCGCCGGAACACTACTGGCGCTCGGCAGCGCCGACCCGGCCGCCGAGGAACGCTTCGACGCCGCCACCCGCCACACGTACGAAGGCCGCGCGCTGGCGATCGTACGGCCGTGCGGCGCGGGCGAAATCAGGCTGCGCGCCACCGCGCCGGGCCTCGATCCGGTGGAGGTCACCGTCACCGTAAAAGGAGCTGGGTGAGTCGCCGTGGAACTCAGACAACTGAAAACCCTGGTGATCGTGGCCGAGGTCGGCAACTTCACCCGCGCGGCCGAGTTGCTCCACCTGGTCCAGCCGTCGGTCACCAAGCAGATGGCCGCGCTGGAGCGGGAATTGGGGGTGGCGCTGTTCGACCGCACCCGCCACGGCGTGGTCCTGACCGACGCGGGCCGGGTACTGGTCGACCGCGCCGAACGCATCCTGCACGACCTCGACCGCGTCCGGTCCGAGGTGATCGCGTCGCGGACCGCGCTCGGCGGAGCCGTGGCCGTCGGCCTGCCGGAAAGTACGGCAGAGTTGCTGAGCGAGCCGCTGCTGGCCGCGTTGCGGCGGGCACACCCGCAGATCGAACTCCGACTGGTGACCGGCCACACCGACCTGCTGCGTCGCGGCCTGCACGACGGCGGCCTGGATATCGCCCTGTTGTGCAACGTCTCCGAGTCCCCGTCCCTGCGGATCGTCCCGCTGCTGACCGAACGACTCTGGGCCGTCGCCTCGGCCGAGACCGGCCTGCGCCCCGACACCCCGATCACCCTGGCGGAGCTCGCACGTCACCCGCTGGTGACGCAGGAAATCGGAGATCCGTTGCGGAGCCTCGTGGACGCGGCAGCCACCGGCCGCTCGATCGTCTTCACCGTTGCCGCCCAAGCCAATTCGCTGTCACTGCTGAAAAAGCTGGTCACCCGCGGCCACGGGTGGGCCACCCTGCCCGGTGTCGCGCTCGGCGACGAGGCCGCCCGCGCCGGTCTCTCCGCCGCGCCGTTGCGTGACCCGGAGATCGAACGCCGGGTGGCGCTGGCCACCGCGCGTTCGAAGATCCCCGCAGCGGCAACGGAATACGTTGCGCGAGAGCTGATCTGGGTGGCCCGCACGGCCGTCGAGGAGGGCCGCTGGCCGTCGGCGGACCTGGTACTGCCGAGAGTGCCGGATCTCGCCGACACCGCATGACGAGTGCCCGGCCCCGGCCGATCGCACCCGCGGCCCGCGGCCGAATTCCCGCGCGGCGAACCTCGGCGAGGAATACCGTCTGTCCGCTCCGGCTCGGCGTCGATACCGGAATCCCCAGGAGAGAACCATGATCGACCGGAACGCACGACAACCGGAGCCACCGCAGGCGCGCGGCCTGGACGAGATCCAGATCCGGGATCCGTTTCTGGTCGTCGCGCCGGACCACACCTATGCGCTGTTCGGCAGCACCGATCACGATATCTGGAACGGGCCCGGCACCGGATTCGACTGCTGGACGAGTACGGATCTCGTCGCCTGGCACGGCCCCGTCCCGGCGTTCCGGCCACCCGCGAATTTCTGGTCCACCGGCCAGTATTGGGCGCCGGAGGTCCACCCGCACGCCGGTCGCTGGTTCATGTTCGCGACCTTCGGCGGCCCCGGCGTGGTCCGCGGGACCGCGGTCCTGGCCGCCGACGACCTCGCCGGGCCGTACCTGCCGTGGAGCGACGGACCGGTCACCCCACCGGAATGGCAATGCCTGGACGGGACACTGCATTTCGAGAACGACGGCACCGAGCCGTGGATGATCTTCTGCCACGAATGGGTCCAGACCGGCGACGGTGAAATCCTCGCGCAGCGGCTCACCGCCGATCTGCGCGCGGCCACGGACGAGCCACCGGTGCTGCTGTTCCGCGCCTCCGAGGCGCCGTGGGTGCGTTCCCTGCGCCCCGCCGGTGACGAGCCCGCCTATGTCACCGACGGCCCGTTCCTGCACCGCACCACCGACGGCACGCTGCTGATGCTGTGGTCCGGCTTCGGCGAGACCGGCTACACGCTGGGTGTCGCACGATCGCAGTCCGGGCACGTGCTCGGCCCGTGGATCCAGCAACCCGAGCCGTTGTGGTCACACGACGGCGGGCACGCCATGATCGCCGAACTCCCCACGGGCGAGCCGGTATTGCTCCTGCATCAGCCCAATCGCACCCCGGACGAGCGAACCGTTCTGCGATACCTGCGGGAAATTCCGGGCGGGATCGAAATCATCACCCGAACCGGTAACGGGCAATCGCACATCGCGTGATGCCGAGACATTCTCTCGGCGAAAGCATCTCGGGACGGGCGGCAATCCCTGCGCGACAGCCCAACTACTCGCGCAGCTCGCGCAAGCGACATCCGCTGCCGCACAGCACAACAGCCGTGACCGATCGACCTGGTCGGTCAGCGTCGGGTCGCGACGCGCTCGACGGCGGTCCGCCACGCGGGGTCGCCGCTGGGTATGTACCGCGTCGGCGGATGTGTGGCGGCGACGAGTTCCCGAGCGCGCTGCCAGTCGGGCAGTACTCCGTCCGAGATCGCCTGAGCGAGTAGATTTCCCATCGCTGTGGCTTCCGCGGGGCCGGCGGCCAGTGGCAGTCCGCAGGCGTCTGCGGTCGCCTGGCACAGCAGGGTGTTACGCGCGCCGCCGCCGACCAGATGCACAGTGTCGATGCCGTGGCCGGTGACGGCCGCGGCATCCGCGATCGCCAGGGCGTGGCCGACGGCGAGACTGTCGATGATGCAGCGGGTGTATTCGGCCGGTGACAGCGGCGGCGGTCCGTCGCAGCCGGCGGCGATGCGGTGCGTCATCGGGGGCTGCCCGGTTTCCGCGGGCGCTCGATAGCGGGGGTCGTCGACATCGATCAGGGTGGTGAGCGCGGGCACGGCGGCGGCCCGCGCGGTGAGTTCCGCCGGGTTCGTGCCGGGCCATTCCCGCATGCATTCCTGGAGCAGCCACAGCCCCATCACGTTGCGCAGCAACCGGATTCCGTTCACCCCGGCCTCGTTCGTGAACCCGTGCTCGCGGGCGGGGACGGACAGCAGCGGTGTCGGTCGTTCCACCCCGACCAACGACCAGGTACCGGTGCAGATGTAGGCGAGTCCGGCCGCGTGTGCGGGGACGGCGGCCACGGCGCTGGCGGTGTCGTGCGAGGCGACGTGGACGATCGGATACTTTCCACCGACCTGGTCTGCCAGGGGAGCGCGCACCGCACCCAGACGGGTTCCCGGCCCGCTGATCGGACTGAACAGTCGCTGCGGCAGCCCGAGCCGGGATATCAGCTGGTGGTCCCAGTCGCGGGTGCTCACGTGGTAGAGGCCGGTGGTGGACGCGTTGGTGCGTTCGGCGCCGATCCGGCCGGTCAGCCAGTAGCCGAGCAGATCCGGGATCAGCAGCAGATGCCGGGCCGCGTCGAGCCGGTAGCGGGGTTCGGCGCGTAGTTGGTGGACGGTGTTGAAGGGCTGGTCCGCGACACCGGTCCGCTGGAACAGCTCGACGGCGTCGATCGGCGGAACATCCGGTCTCGCGGTGCGCCCGTCGCGATAGTGGTAAGGCAGGCCGAGTAACCGCCCGTCTGCGTCGAGCAGCCCGTAATCGACTGCCCACGAATCGATTCCGGCCGATCGGACCGGGCCTGCGGCGGCCAGACCGAGACATGCCTGCTCGAACAGACCGCCGATGTTCCAGTGCAGCCCGTCGGGCAGGTGCATCGGCCGGTTGGCGAACCGATGCACCTCTCGCATCTCGATGCGGTCCCCGGTGATCGCACCGCGTACCACCCGGCCGCTGGCGGCACCGAGATCGACTGCGGCATAGGCATTCCCGTCGGCGCGGGACCTATGGACCGGAACCGGGCCGGCATCGTCGCGGGCTGGGAACATCGGGAACTACTCTTTCGATCGCATCGAGAGGAGGCGCGGCAGGGGTGTCAGCGTAGGAAGGCCGCGGCGACGCCGCTGTCGACCGGGATGTGCAGGCCGGTGGTCCGGGACAGCTCACCGCCGGTGAGCGCGAACACCGCGGCCGCGACATGCTCCGGCAGCACTTCGTGTTTCAGGATGGTGCGCCGGGCATAGAAGGCACCCAGGTCCTCCTCCGGCACGCCGTACACCGCGGCTCGCTGGGCGCCCCAGCCGCCGGCGAAGATTCCCGAACCCCGCACCACGCCATCGGGATTCACGCCGTTGACGCGGATGCCGTGCGCACCGAGTTCGGCGGCCAGCAGTCGTACCTGATGCGCCTGGCCGGCCTTGGCGGCACCGTAGGCGACGTTGTCCGGACCGGCGAACACGGAATTCTTGCTGACGATATAGACGATGTCACCGCCGAGACCCGCAGCGATCATGGCCTTCGCGGCGGCACGTGAGACCAGGAACGAGCCACGCGCCATGACCGAATGCTGCACGTCCCAATCGTTCTCGGTGGTGTCCAGCAACGATTTCGAGATCGACAACCCGGCATTGTTGACGACCAGGTCGACGCCACCGAACGCCAGCACGGCGGAATCGAGCGCTGCGGCAACGGCTTCCGGGTCGGTCACGTCGACGGTGACCGGGACGGCCACGTCCGGCGAGCCGAGTTCGCGCGCCACCCGGGCCGCGGCCTCGGCATCCCGGTCGGCGACCACCACGCAGGCCCCCTCGGCGGCAAGACGTATGGCGATCGCCTTCCCGATCCCCGAACCGCCGCCGGTGACGAACGCGATCCGGGAGGCCAGCGGCTTCGGCTTCGGCATGCGGGCCAGCTTCGCTTCCTCGAGCGGCCAATATTCGATGCGGAACTTCTCCGCCTCATCGATGGGGGAGTAGCGCGACAACGCCTCGGCGCCGCGCATGACGTTGATCGCGTTGCGGTAGAACTCACCGGCCACCCGGGCGGTCTGCTTGTCGCGTCCGAAGCTGAACATCCCGATGCCGGGCACCAGGACGATCGCGGGATCCGCGCCGCGCATCGGCGGCGAGTCCGCGGTGGCGTGCCGGTGGTAGTAGGTGGCGTAGTCGTCGCGATAGGCCGCATGCAGTTCCCGCAGCCGGGCGAGCACCTCGTCGAGCGGTGCGTCGGCGGCGGTGTCGAGCACCAGCGGCCGAATCTTGGTGCGCAGGAAGTGATCCGGACAGGAGGTCCCCAGCGCGGCCAGCCGCGGATGCTCGGCGCGCGCGAGGAACTCCAGCACGATGTCACCGTCGTCGAAATGGCCGACCTGCCGCCGATCGGTGGACGCCAGACCCCGGATCACCGGCGCGAGTTGCGAAGCCCGATCACGGCGCGGTCCGACCGGCAGCGGGGCGTAATGGTCCACGATCGCGCCGAACGGTTCGGACCGGCCCTTCGTCGCGATGAATTCCGTTGCGGTACGAATGATGTCGAGGGAATTCGCTTCGCACTCGGCAGAGCTGTCACCCCACGCGGTGATCCCGTGCCCGCCGAGGATGCACCCGATGGCCGCCGGGTTGTCGCGGCGAATCGCGGCGATGTCCAGGCCGAGCTGGAACCCGGGCCGCCGCCACGGCACCCACACCACCCGATCGCCGAAACACTGCTCGGTGAGCGCAGCGCCGTCGGCGGCCGTCGCCAGCGCGATCCCCGCATCCGGGTGCAGGTGATCGACATGAGCCGCATCGACCAAGCCGTGCATCGCCGTATCGATACTCGGAACCGCGCCACCGCGGCCGTGCAGACAGTAGTCGAACGCGGCGACCATCTCGTCCTCGCGCGCCACCCCCGGATACACCTCGGCCAGCGCCTGCAGCCGATCGCGGCGCAGCACCGCCAGCCCCGCCGCGGTGAGCGTACCGAGATCACCCCCGGATCCCTTGACCCACACCAGTTCCACCGGCCCACCGGTGACCGGATCGATGCCGCTGCCCTTGGCGGAGGTGTTACCCCCGGCATAGTTGGTGTTGCGCGGATCCGCGCCGAGCCGATTGCTGCGCGCGACCAATTCACCCACGATGTCGCTCATCTCATGCTCCCCACCCGGCGGCGGTCCCGCCGACCCGTTCGTCGATCACTGTCCGCAGATAACCCGACCGCTGAAACGCCAGGATCGGATTCGGTTCCAGCCCCATGTCCATCCGCAGCCCGGCCAGCAGCGGCCGCACATCGGTGTGGTAGGCGTCCATCAGAATCGCGTTGGCGCCCAGCACATCTCCGGCGCGCTGTGCCTCGCCCAGTGCGGCCCGGTCGACCAGCAGCGCTTTGGCCGTGGCCTCCTGCACATTCAGCACCGACCGGATCTGTGCCTGGATCTTCGGCTCGATGTTGTGGCACTGGTCGAGCATGAACAGAATTCCCGAATCCGGCGTCACCGCGTCCGCCGCGGCGATCTCGTTCATGATCCGGAACAGCTGGAACGGATCGGCCGCGCCGACCATCAGATCGTCGTCGGCGTAGAACCGCGAATTGAAGTCGAACGCACCGAGTTTGCCGCGCGCGACCAGGAACGCCACGATGAACTCGATATTCGTGTGCGGTGCGTGATGTCCGGTGTCGACCACCACCGACGCCTTCGGCCCCAGATCGACGGTGTGCGCGAACGCGGTCCCCCAGTCCGGCACATCGGTGGCATAGAACGCGGGCTCGAACAGCTTGTACTCCAACAGTATTCGCTGATCGTCGGCCAACTCCGCATACACCTCGGCCAGCGCTGCGGCCAGTCGCCGCTGCCGGTCCACGAGATCGTCCTGCCCCGGATAGTTCAGTCCGTCGGCGAACCACAGCTTCAGCTGCGCCGACCCGGTCTGGTGCATCACCTCGATACACGCCTTCAGATGATCGATCGCCTTGCGCCGCACCGCCGGATCCGGATGGCAGACGCTGCCCAGCCGATAGTCGTCGTCCTGGAAGGTGTTGGCGTTGATCACCCCGATCGAAACCCCCAGCGCCGCCGCATGTTCGGCGAGCCTGCCGTAGTCGTCGACGGCATCCCACGGGATGTGCAGCGAAACCACCGGCGCGACACCGGTGTAGCGGTGCACCTGCGCCGCGTCGGCGATCTTCTCGAACGGGTCCCGCGGCACACCCGGTTGCGCGAACACCTTGAACCGGGTGCCCGAGTTGCCGAACGCCCAGGACGGCACCTCGATTCGCTGCTGCCGCAATATCTGCCGGACCTGATCGTCGGAAGGCTGAATCATGGCCGAAACTCCTGAGGAGACATGATCGGCCGGGCCGATCGGTGAAGGTCAGGCGATGGACTGCTCACGGCAGTACATGCGGTAGGTCGACGAGGTGCGCAGCAGCGCGTCGTGGGTGCCGACCGCACCGGCTCGGCCGTCCTCGACGACGACGATGCGGTCGCAAGCCTGGACGGTGGCGATCCGGTGCGCGATGATCAGCGCCGTCCGGCCGGTCAGCAGCCGGTCCAGCGCACCGAGGACCGAGCGTTCGCTACCGGCGTCGAGCGCGCTGGTCGCCTCGTCCAGCACGATGATCGCCGGGTCCTCGAGTATCACCCGGGCGATGGCGAGGCGCTGGCGTTGCCCGCCGGAGAGGGTGACCCCGCGTTCACCGATCTCGGTGTGCATCCCGTGCTCCCAGGCGCGTACGAACTCCCAGGCGTTCGCCGCCTCGAGCGCGTGCCGGATCTCGTCCTCGGTGGCCGCCGGGTCACCGAGCCGGAGGTTGTCCGCGACCGACCCGCTGAGCAGGACCGAATCCTGGAAGACGACTCCCACCGCGGCGCGCAGCGACCGCTGGGTGACCGCGCGCAGGTCCTGATCGTCGATGGTGATCCGGCCCTCGGCCGGATCGAAGAACCGCAACAACAGTTGGGCCACAGTCGATTTCCCGGCGCCGGAGGGTCCGACCAGCGCCACGCTCTGCCCCGGTTCGACGGTCAGCTCGAAGCCGTCCAGGACGCGCCGGGACGGTCGCGCCGGATACGCGAAGCGGACCTGCTCGAAGACGATGCGGCCGCGGGTGACGTGCAGGGCCGGGGCGTGCGGGAGGTCGTGCACACCCGGTCGTTCGTCGAGCAGTTCCGCCGCGCGTTCGCCGGCGGTCAGGCCGGCGAGAATCTCGGGCAGCGTATTGATCACCGTCGACAGCGCACCGGAACCCTGGAGCCAGAAGCCCCACACGGCAACGACATCGCCGAGGGCGAGCGTCCCGGACGCCGCGCGCCACGCGCCGGCGAACAGCAGGGCGAACGGTGCGACGAACGCGAGGTGGAAGCCCAGCAGATCCGCGTACCGGTGCTGCAACCGGGCCAGCGATTCGGTCCGGCTGCGCACCCCGTCGGTCCCGGAACGCACCCGGCGCAGCGCGTCCTCCTCGGCGTTGAAGGCCTTGACCAGCGTGTTCACGCCGAGTAGTTCGGTGAGGGTCGCCGAGGTGCGGCCCAGTTCCGCCCTGATGTCCCGGGTGTGCCGGTGCAGGGCCGGCAGGATCGCCGCCGTCCAGACGGCCGCCACGGCGAGCAGCCCGAGCGCCAGCAGGACCAGCCACCGATCGACCCAGGCGATCAGTCCCACCGAGATGATCAGCAGCGCGACCGCCCACCACAGCGCCATCCCCTGCACCAGCGTCGCTTCCAGCCGCTCGATGTCCTGGTTGACCCGCCCCGCGATATCGCCGATCCGCGAGCGATGGAAGAAATCCGCCGACAGGCGTTGCACGTGCTCGTACAGCGCCTGCCGCAGGTTGTTCGCCCAGCGGGTCGCACCCCGGCGGGTCCAGGTGTGCGCGAAGTACGCCGCGGTGAGGAATACGGTCGCCACGGCGATCGCGGCCAGCGCCGGCGCCTGCCAGCCGGTCCGGAGGAACCCGTGCGGGTCGTGCTGAATCCGGTTGAGCACCACCCGGAACACCGCGGGCCCGAGACTCTGCGCGACCGCGTCGACCAGAATCAGCCCATATCCGGCCACCAGCAGTGGTCCGCCGTTTCCGGCCAACGCGAACAGTGTGCCAACCGTGCGCACACCGCCCCGGCGGTCCGCGCTCACAGTTCGTGATCGGACAAACGGGAACCGGACTGTCCCGCGCCGACCATGTCGTTCAACGCGGCCCGCCGCCGCCGGATCTCCTCGCGGCCGATCTCCACCGGGATGTCGTCCGCCCGCGGCGCGAGCGAGAATCCCGTGTACACGACGCGGCGTTCGCCCGAGATCGGCGGCCGGCTCATGTGCAGCGTGCAGGAGCAGTGCACGGTGACGTCGCCGATCCGGGTCGGCAACGGCAGCCGCGGCAGATCCAGGCCGTCGAGACCCACGGTGGAGACGTTCGCGCGGTGCGAACCGGCGACGACACCGAGCTCACCGGACTCGGGCCCGGCGCCGGTCACCGAGATGCCGACGACCAGACCGCAGCAGTTGTAGCTGTGGCCACCCATCGTGCAGTCCTTGTGCCAGCTCACATCCGAGGCGCCCTCGACGACGCCGATCTTCTTCAGCAACCCTTCGGCGGTGTCACCCGCATCGGGATCGCGATGGCGGTACCGGTCGTCGGTGAACGTGGCCAGCCGGGCGAAACGGTTGCCGCGCAGCAACTCCCGCAGCGCAGGCGACTGTCGATCGAAACCCAGGATCCGTGCCGGATACCACCCGCCGGGTTCGGTCCGGGCCCACCACGACGCACCGTCGCCGCGCTCGGCGGTGGCCAGCGCCGCATCGAATTCGGCCGATACCGCCGCCATCTCGGCCGCGGTGAACAGCCCGGCGATGTGCAGAAATCCGGCCTGGGCCAGGAAGTGCCCGATCTCGGCCGGATCGTCGGCGAGCGTGAACGACCGCCGCAGATCCAGCGCCGACCCGTCCCGGCTCGTGAAGCCGATACTGCCCGGCTCGTAGACCGCGCGTCCGTCGAGCAGGCAGCGCAGCACCGGCTCCCACGCCACGAAGGCGTCGATACCGCCCTGCCGGACGACGGCCCGGCCGGTCTTGTACAACCCGAAGGTCGAGGCCGAATCCTGGATCAGATCGGAGAACGCGGCCCGGTCCAGCCCCACGATCAGCGTGCCGCCGGAACCGGCCCGCACCTCCACCGCGTCCTCGCCGGGCAGCCAGGTCATCCGCTCGCCCTCGATATCGAAGGTGAGCGGCGCCAGCCCCAGCCGCCGGGCCGCGCGACCGGCCGAAACCCCGTGCGCCTCGAGCAGCGGGCCCACCTGCTCGTCGAGGAACGCCCCCGGTTCGAGCGGCGTCCCGTCGCGGTGCGACCGAGTGCGGACATCGACAGACAGCAACGTGGATACCTCCGAATCGCGCTGGACGCCCGGACGCCGGGCCGCCGCGAAATATCTTCCATTGGAATATAATCCACCGGTAGAAAATATGCCAGCTGCCCCGTCGGCGGGGTCGAGCGAATACCGGAGGCGACGCACCCGGAAGAAAGTCGCTGCAACCGATTGTCCGATCGCAGTGACGCAGCACACGATCTATCGACGGTTGTGACCCCCGACACAAACCGGTCTCGGGTCTGCGTGGGGGCATTCGAAAGATGAGGTACCGATGTTTGCCAAACGATGGATCGTGACCGCGGCCACCGCCGCCGCGGCCTTGACCGTGGTGACCGCGGGCGCGACGCAGGTATCCGCGTCCCCCGCCGCCGATCCCGCCACCAGCGCCGGTGTACCGGCCGTGGCCGAGGTCCACTACCAGGCCCGGATCGTCGATCGCAGCGTGGTGGCGACGCTCACCGACGGCGCCACCTTCGTGGACCGGCCCGATACGAAGACGATCGCGATCCGGAACACGGCCGGTCAGGTGCTCGAATCCGTGCCGACCTCGTTCGTGATCGGGGACCGGCACTTCCCCGTCGCCACCGAGATCTCGGCGGACGGCGGCACACTGCGCCTGACACCGCAGGTGGACGGCGTCGCGGCCGCGGCCGCCGCGGCTCCCGTCGCGTCGCCGCTGGAGAACCAGCTGGCGATGAACGACGCGCTCAACCTGCTCAGCGCGGGCCTGGGCATCGGCAGCCTCGTCGGCACGATCGTCGGCACGGTCATCGGCGCCGGGATGGGTCTCGCGGTCGCCGGCGCCACCTGCCTGGTGATCAGCATCGGCTGCCTGCTGACCGTATTCCCGGAGGTCGCCCTGGGCGCCACGATCGGCGGGATCGCCGGCATCAACATCGCCGGTGTGGGGTCGGGGCTCGGCGCGGCGTGGACCTACGTCCAGACCATGCTCGCGGCACCGGGACAGAGCATCTACGCCAGCCAGATCCCCGCCTACAACAACCCGCCGGTGCAGACGCCGGCCGGCGAGGGCGGCCCGCAGTGAGAGTGCAGAAGTGGGCGATCCCGGCGCTGCTGGCGGTGTCGGCACTCACCGTCACCGGCGCCACCGCCGAGGCCACGCCGGCGCCACCAGCGGCCGTCGGCGCCGTCCGGACACCGTCCGGCGACGACACATCCGGCGATCCGATCCGCGTGCAGACCGCGACGGCCGGCGACACCGTGACCACGACCGTGACCGGTGCGACCTTCGCCCTGACCGCCGACGCTCGCTCGGTCACGGTGCAGGACAACGCCGGTCGGACGATCGCGTCCGTTCCCCTGGGATTCCAGACGAAGGGGCAGCGCTACGACGTGGTGGCGCGGATCGCCGACGATGCCCGCACGCTGACGCTCCGGCCGGTCGTCTCGGCGCAACCGCCCGTCGACGGCGATGCCCACTTCGTCGCCAGTCCGTTCGAGAACCAATTGGCGGCCGACCAGGCCGTCGGCAATCTGGCCCTGATCGGATTCTTCGCTCCGATAGCGGGACTCGTCGGCGCCGCGTTGGTCGGTCTGGTCGTGGGTGTCATCGAATGCGCCGCATTGACGATCGGATGTGTGCTCACCGCGGTACCCACGGTGCTGGGATTCATGGCGGTCGGCGGCGCCGCGGGCACGATCCTCATTCTGGGACCGACCATCCTGCAAGGTCTGTGGACCTATATCCAGACCGTGATGGCGCCACCGGGCCAGAGCCAATTCGCCGGCCAGGGCGGTATGGGCGGACCGGACGACGCCGGAGTTCCCAATTCACAGTTCCGCGGGCCCACCTTCCCGCCGATGTACGGCGGACTCGGTAGCGGATCCGCCGGCTGACGCCGGGCCGATCCCGCGGTGACGACTCCCGGCGGCAGGGCTTTCCCTTGCTTCCCCTGCCGCCGGGACCCCAGTAGTCAGGAGACCCGCCATGGCGGCGAAAACCAGGTCCATCGCAACAGGTTTGCTCGCACTCGTCCTGCTGGCCGGCGGCTGTAGCCGCGGTGGCAGTGAGGATGCCGGCCCGGCGGGAACCGGCCCGGGAGATTTCGGCGATCTGAAAGGCATCTGCCACACCGGAAATGCGACCGGCGCACCGGCGCAGGGCGTCACCGCCGGGGAGATCGAGCTCGGGGTCTTCACCGATGCCGGGTTCACGAGGAATTCCGAATTCGTCGATACCGCAAAGGTTTTCACCTCCTGGTGCAACGACCACGGCGGGATCGGCGGCCGCAGGCTGGTGATCGACATCCACGATGCGAAGCTGATGGAAGTACGTCAGCGGATGCTCGACGCCTGCCGCGACGACTTCGCCCTGGTGGGTGGTGGCGCGGCCCTCGACGGGCTGGGCGTGAAGGACCGATTGTCCTGTCTGCTACCGGATTTCCCGGCACAGGTCGACCAGGTCCAGAACAGCGGATCGGACCTGCAGGTGGGCGGCGGCGCGAATGCGGCCGGTCCGCACGATTCGTACACCGGCTTCCACGAGTGGTTGTTCAAGGAGCGTTATCCGGCGTCCGCGAGCGCGGTCGGCCTGATCAACGGCGACACCCCGGTCACGCGGGTGATCGGTCAGCAGTACGCCGAAGCGCTGCCCGTGGAAGGGGCGAAGATCGTCTACAACGATCTGTATCCCGCCATGGGCGTGCCGGATTGGACTCCGTACGCGCAGGCGATCAAGGACAAGGGCGTCAAGGGCCTGATCTTCCTCGGTGATTTCCACAGCCTCGCGAAACTCGAGGATGTGTTGTCCACCATGGACTACACACTCGACTGGATCGATTCGAACAGCAATTCCTACACGTCGCAGTTCCTGCAACTGGCCGGTACGTCCCTGACCACGCAGCACAACTATGCCGACCTGGGTATCACGGTGCCGCTGGAATCGGCGACCACCACACCGGCCCTGCGGCAGGCGAAGGATATGTTCGCGCGATACGCGCCGGGCCGGGATCTGACCTTCCCGGCGCTGCGCGCCTTTTCCCAATGGGCCCTGTTCGCGAAAGCGGCCGGCAGTTGCGGCAACACACTCACGCGGAAATGCGTCTACGAGGCGGCGATCGCGGAACACGCCTGGACCGGCGGTGGCCTCCAGGCGCCCGCCGATCTGGCGCCCACCTCGACGGCGGTGCAGAGTTGTTTCCTCGCCGTGGCGGCGACCCCCGGCGGGTGGAAGATTCCCGATTTCGAGCCGGACCGCGGACCGTTCCGCTGCGATATCGCCCCGTACGCGTTCACCGGAGACTACGGACGGCCGATGACGCTCGCCGACGTCGGAAAGAGTGTGAACGACTTCCGATGATCCGACGTCCCGTCCCACCGACATTGCCATGGCAATGCGAGTGTTGCAGTGCGGTTGTCGTTGGTTAGATTGGTGGAATGGCTCGTCCCGCTCCTGCCTCGACCCGCGCCGCGGGCATCCTCGCATTCCTGACCGCCCACGCGACCCACGGCTATACGATCACCGAGCTCTGCCAGCATCTGGGCATGAACATCGCGTCGGCGAACGCGACGCTGGCGGTGCTGTCGGAGTGGGGGTTCGTCGTCCGGGAGCCGGTACACCGGACATACGTCCTGGGCCCGGCGCTGGTCGCCACGGGGTACGCCGCGGCCGAGCAGAGTCCCGGGGTGGCGGCCGGTATCGAGCAGGCGGGCATCCTGGCCGACGAACTCGGCGCCGATGTGCGGCTGACCGCGGTGGCCGGACGCGATGCGATCCTCCTGGCCAGCCGAGGCCCGGAGGCGGTGACCTCCCAGCTGGGATATCCCGGCGACCGCATACCGTTGATCGCGCCGATCGGCGCGGTATTCCTGGCGTGGTCGGACGAGGCGTCGGTGGCCGGGTGGCTGGAACGGGCCGAGCTGTCCGAGCGTCCCGCGGCCGCCTGCCGCGAGCTGCTGGCCGAGGCGCGGGAACGCGGCTACACCGTGACGATGGAGTCGATGGGTTCGCCGGCCGTGCGCGACGCGCTCCGGCGGGTGCGCGATACGCCGGCCGACGCCGCCGCCGAGCAGAAACTGACGGATATCCTGCACGACAGCGACGACCTGCTGATCTCGTTCGATGACCTGGACGAGTCGGCGGAGGTGGTGTTCCGTACCGTCGCCGCACCGATTTTCGATCCGCTCGGCCGAGTGTTGTTGTCGCTGAGCGTGGGTGGGCCCGGTCATCCCGTACCGGCCGGGCAGATAAGGGAATCGGGGCGGCGGCTGGTGCGTTCGGCGGCGGTCGCGACCCGCAAGGGCCGCGGCCGGATGCCGACGGCGGATCCGAACCTGCCCGCCTATTCGTAACGGACCCGGGTCTATTCGTAACGGACCCGGGTCGCTGGCCCGTCCGGCACCGCCTGGCAGGTCAATATCCATCCCTCGGCGAGATCGTCCGCGCCGAGTACGTTGTTGACGGCCATGGTGACGTGACCCTCGGTGAGTCTGGCCATACAGGTCCCGCAGCCGCCGAGTTCGCATTGCGCCGGGGGTGACAGACCCGCTCGGCGCGCGCAGTCCAGGACGGTCTCGCCCGGCCGGTGCTCGATGGTCACTCGTTTCTTGCCGAGTACGACGGTGACCCGGCGGCCGGTGGCGGCGGGTATCTCGGCGGTGACCGGCTGCGGGTTCACGGATTGCTCTCCTGAGTGGTCGCGAAGGCGCGCAGTTCGCGCGCGACGTCCGGGCCGGTGGGGGTGTAGATGATTTCCCGGAAGCCGTATCCGGCCATCTTGTTCAGCTGCCTGCGGACCCGGCCGGTGTCGCCGACGAGGGTTCTCACATCGATGTGGTCGAGCAGCCGCCGATCACGGTCGGTCAGGTGGGTCACGTGGCCCTCGAAGATCGACAGATGCCGTTCGTGCGGGGAAGTCGACGCCTCCAGCGCTTTCCGCCACTCCGCGCCACCGGGCAGCGCGTCGACGGCGTCGGGCCCGCCGGTGGCATAGGCGTTGTGCCAGTCGACGATCCGCCACGGCCCGATCGCCTCCCGGACGCGTGGCGCGCCGGGATCCTCGCCGGGTTCGAGCACGGTGCCGGAGACGATCGTCGCGGTCGGCAGCGTGGGGTGCGGGGCGCCGATGAGCCCGTCGGCGATCTCACCGGCCAGCCGAGTTCCCTTGGGCCCGAACGCGCTCAGCCAGATCGGAACCTCCAGCGGTCGCGCCGCGGCCAGGCCCGGGGCGTGGAGCATCCGGGCCGGCGCACCGTCGACGGTCGCGGTGCCGCCGGCCAGCAACTCGCGGACCGCGAGGGTGTAGTCGCGAAGGCGGGCGAGGGTCATCGGTCGTTGTCCCGCCGCGTAGCGGGCGGTGAATCCGGTACCCAGGCAGGCCCGGAAACGGTTGCCCGACAGGCGGGCAATGGTGGCGATCCCGGCGGCCATCGCCGGTTCCGACCGCTGCTGGGGGACGAGTACCGAGGTCGCGAGACCGATATCGGTGGTGCGCCGCGCGGCCAGCGCGAGGTGCACGAAGGGGTCCTCCCACAGCGGCGCCGAATCGAAGATCCACACCCGGTGATATCCGAGTTCCTCGGCGAGGACCGCCAGATCGGCGAAGTCCGGTCCCGGCGGCAGGCCGCACGACAATTCGTAGTCGGGCATCGTCGAATTCGATTCCCGCTCTTCTATTTTCGTTTCCAATGTGTACTCTCTGATTTGAAATCGATTGCTACAGAAGGAGTTCCGATGCCGAAGGGATATGCCATCCTCACCGAGGAGTTCGTC
The DNA here is from genome assembly GCF_000381925.1 of Nocardia sp. BMG111209. NCBI lineage: Bacteria > Bacillati > Actinomycetota > Actinomycetes > Mycobacteriales > Nocardiaceae > Nocardia > Nocardia sp. BMG111209. The sequence continues at coordinate 39,211 of NZ_KB907308.1, read as the reverse complement.
GACCCGGACGGGATGCGGGAATACGAGCGCGCCTCGACGCGGGCACTGGTCGTCGGTGGGGCGAAGGTGCTCGCCGTCGACACCCGGCCGAAGGTGCTCGAAGGGCAGTGGCACGGCACCCGCACGGTGGTTCTGGAGTTCGAGTCGCCCGACGCCGCGCAGGCGTGGTACGACTCGCCGGAATACCGGCAGGCGCTGCCGTTGCGGCTGGCCGCGGCCCGCTCGAACGCGGTCATCCTCACCGGATTCGATCCCCGATGACGACCGGCCCCGGCGCGGTTTCCGCGCCGGGGCGGCAGGTCAGGGGACCGGATCGGCGAGCCGATGGATCTGCGCGTCGGCGCTGTCGATGACCTGCGGTTGATGCCAGATCTCCACGCACATGGCGACCATGATGATCGAATAGATCAGGTGCAGTAGATTGTTCGCGTCCTCGGGCAGATCGTCGACCGGGAACTTGTCGCAATGGGCGATCGCGTCCGGCAGCAGCGGGAACCCGACCCGGTAGAAGGCCTCCATCTCGGTGATGGTGCCGGCCATGCGCCGGTTCCAGCGTTCGGGTTCGGTTGCCAGACACCAGGTTTCGGCGAAGGGCTCCAGATCGGCGAATTCGGCGGGCAGCAGGGTGTCGGGCATCGGGTCACGCCTTCGCGGTGCGGTGGTCGCCGACCCAGTCGCCGACGGTCCTGTGGAAGTGCCGGACCAGCAGCTCCTGGTCGTTGAGCGGAAAATAGTCGACCACACCGGTATCCAGGCCCTGCTGGGTGCCGACCAGCGTCCCCGCGTCCTGCAGCGCGAACTCCTTGAACATCACCACGGCGGTCTCCTGGGCGACACGTTGGGCCACCGTCCGGGCCGGCGGGAAGTACAGGGTGCCCTCGAAGCGGTGGGTGCGCGGCGAGGTCGGCCAGTAGCGGTAGACCAGATACCAGCCGGCGGCCCAGATCAGCAGTTCCATATTCGGGAAGATCTGGAAGTTGTCGGCGGCCCACTGCGGGGCCCGCCCCGGATTGACCCCGCCGAGCTCGTCACCCAGATTCGGCTCGTCCCACGGTCCGAAAAGTCCACTGCGCGTGACGATCTCGATCGGATACTGGAAGTCCTCGGGCCACGTCCGCCGCGGTGAACTGGACGTGGTGACCAGACGGTGCGGTCCGTCCAGCTGATAGTGCGGCGCCTCGAACCCGGTGATCTTCGGCCGTGCCGCGGGTGTCGCCTCCTGGGAATGCAGCACCGGAACGTGGTAGTACTCCTGGAAGGCGTCCAGGAACAGCTTCCAGTTGCAGCCCACGTCGGCGGTGAAGACGTATTTGTCGGTGAACCGCTCGAAGGGGTACCCCTCCAGCTCGGTGATCATGGGCCGCAAGAACTCTCGCAACGATTCGGCCGGCTCGGCGGCGAAGTTGACGAAGATGAACCCGGCCCACACCTCGCAGTGCACCGGCGCCAGGCCGTACTGCGACTTGTCCAGGCCGAAGAACTCCTGCTCCTGCTGCACGAACGTGCACTCCCCGTCCAGCGCGTACCGCCAGGCGTGGTACTTGCAGGTGAAGGTCCGGCAGGTGCCCGCGACCTCGTCGTTCGGATTCTCGTTCCAGACCAGCTTGTTACCCCGGTGCCGGCAGATGTTGTGGAACGCGCGCACCTGCCCCTGCTGGTCGCGGACCACGATGATCGACGCGCTCGCGACCTCGATCGTCTTGGTGAAATAGCTTCCCTTACTGGGTAATTCGTCCACCCGGCCGACATTCAGCCAGGCCCGCCGGAAGATCTTCTCCCGTTCGGCGGCATAGAACTCGGGGGAGACGCAGTCCTCGTAGGACACCCCTCCGGTCCCGAGCTCGGGGTAGTGCTCGGTCCAACTGCCCTCGCTCGGCTTCGCGAAACGCGCCATGGTCGCACACCTCCTACACGAAACAACCAACACATTGCTATAGCAATGTGTACGTGGCGTCAAGTGCTACGGGTGGGCACAGTCGCACCTTGACGAGATGAATCGATTGCTATAGCAATGAACAAGTCGCCCGATCGGCCACTCGGCCTGGGCATCGACTCATTGTCCGGACCGACACTCCAGGCAGGGTGACCATGTCCACAGATTTCGACGGCATCTCGGAGGAACATCACGGCCCCGCCGCCGACCGCCGATACAACTACCTGCGCACCTTCATCCTGCGCGGCGTGACGAAGCTGCACGTGGAATGCACGCCTGCCGCCCCCGCTCAGCTCCCGGGCCCGCGCGGAGGGTGACCGATCGGCGGATGTCCCACGATCCGGCCACGGCGGACTGTCCGCCGTGGCGTTACGCCGTTGGGCGCGTGGTGAATCGGTGAAGTCCGCCGGTCACGGTGACTTCCTCCGCACCCGGAATGCGGACGACCGCGGTGGTGCCCTCCGGGATGGTGGCGGTGACGGACAGCGTGCCGCCGTCGAGTTCCCACCGGACCTCGGCCCGGCCGTGCGGTGTCCGCAATTCGGTTCGCGCCCAGGTGAGTTGCCCGCCGGGACACGGCGCGACGAGGATCTTCCGATACCCGGGTTCGAGCGGGCCGAGGCCGCCGGCCACGCGATGCAGCCAGGTGCCGACGGCGCCGAAGGCGTAGTGATTGAAGCTGGTCATCTCGCCCGGGTTGACGGTGCCGTCGGGCAGCATCGAGTCCCAGCGCTCCCACATCGTGGTCGCGCCCATGGTGACCGGATACAGCCACGACGGGCATTCCTGTTGCCGCAGCAGCCGATACGCCGTCTCCGAATGCCCGGTCTCGGTGAGCGCGCGCAGGATGAACGGGGTACCGGCGAATCCGGTGGTGATGTGGTGACCGGCGGCCGCGGTCAGTTCGGCCAGCCGGTCACCGGCGGCCCGGAGATCGTCGGCGTCGAGCAGCCCGAGGCAGATGGCCAGCGCGTACACCGATGTCGCGTCGCTGGTGATCCGGCCGTCGGTGACGTGGTACTTGCCGAACGCCGCCCGGATCCGGTCGGCGAGTCCGGCGAACTCCTCGGCGTCGTCGAGGTGCCCCAGCAGTTGCGCTGTCCGCGAGGCGATCCGCACGGATCGGTACACGCACGCCGTCGCGACGACGTACGGGTCGGCCTTGGACCGCTGCGGCGTTTCCGGTGGGGCGGTGGGATCGAGCCAATCACCGAGCTGGGTACCGCTTTCCAGCAATCCGCGACCGGACAGCGCCGCACCGATCCGCCGCGCGTAGGACGAGATCGAATCATATTGCTGCCGAAGCACTTCCGGATCACCGTAGGCCTCCCACAGGGCCCACGGCACCCAGCAGACGGCGTCGTTCCACAACGCCACCACCGGCACCCCGTCGGCCGCTTCGTCGAGCTGCGGGCGCAGGGGTGCCATGTCCAGGAATTTGAGGCAGTCGGGAATCACCACCGGAATCCGTCCGCCGGCGTGCCGCTGTTCGGCCGCCAGATCCAGGAGCCAGTCCCGGAGGAACAGATCCACGTCGTAGAGGTCGGCGGCGGTCTCGGCGAAGACCGCGATATCACCGGTCCACCCCAGCCGCTCGTCGCGTTGCGGGCAATCGGTGGGCAGGTCGACGAAGTTGCCGCGCATACTCCAGACGATGTTCGAATACAGCTGATTCAACAGCGGATCGGAGCATTCGAAGGAGCCGATGCGCTCCAGTTCGGAACCGATCACCACCGCGCGCACGGCGTCGCCGAGCGCCTCCGTGGTCCCGCTCCAGCCGCTGACCTCGATGTATCGGAATCCGTGGAAGGTGAGGGTCGGCTCGAAGATATCGTCGCCGCCGCTGAGAATGAAGGTGTCGGTGGCCTCGGCCGTGCGCAAGGGACGTACCGCGAGTTCACCGTGTTCGAGGACCTCGGCGTGCCGGATCACGACCTGCTGTCCGGCGGGCCCGCGGGTCCGCATCCGAATCCATCCGACGAGATTCTGACCGAAGTCGATCAGCATCTTCCCCGACGGCGAATTCCAGATCCGCTGCGGAGCGATTTCCTCCCGACGAACCACCCCCGGCCCCAGATAAGGGGTGAGCCGCTCGTGGTCGAATTCGACGATGCGCACACCGGTCCACCCGGGCAGCTCCGCGTCGGTGCGGGTCCAGGCGTCGTCGAGCAGGCGTGCGTCGATCGTCTGACCCTGGTAGAGGTCGTCCGCGAGGACGGCGCCGGGGCCCGAGCGCCAGCTGCCGTCGGTGCCGACGGTCTGAATATGGCCGTCCGTGAACGTGATTCGCAGCTCGGCCCATGCGGACCGCTGGGTACCGTAGAGCCCCTTGGTGCCGAAGAATCCGAGATGGCCCGCGTACCAGCCGTTCCCGATCAGGATCCCGAGCACATTGCGCTGCGCGACGAGGCCGGTGACATCCCATCGGGCATAACGCACACGCCACTCGTAGCTGCTCCAGCCCGGTGTGAGCACGTCGCCGGCGACCGGTTTCCCGTTGAGGGTCATCTCGCACAGCCCGAGTGCGGTGGCGAACAGGAGCGCGCCGGTCACCTCGCCGTGCCCGGAATCGAGGTCGAATTCCTTGCGCAGCAACGGCGCACAGTCCCGCGGCACATCCGCGGTGATCATCGAGGCGCTGAATGTCTCTGTCACGGTTGCTCTTTCTCGGCAGCGATCGTCGTCGCGCCGGTATCTCTGCCGGGCCCGGTGGATTCACGCACGATCAAGCGGGTGTCGGGCACCATGAAATGTCGTGAGGGGCCGATCGGGTCGCCACGCATCAGCCGATGCAACTGCCGGAACGCGGTGATACCCATGCGGCGCAACGGCATTGCGACGGTGGTCAGCGCCGGATGGCAGAGTTCGCCCGCGAACACGTTGTCGAATCCGATGACGCTGATCTGCCCGGGTACCCGCAGTCCCGCGGCCGCCAGCCCCCGGATGAGGCCGATCGCCAGCAGATCGTTGTAGGTGATCACCGCCGTCGGCCGCTGCCGTTCGATGTCGGCCGCCGCGGCGAGCCCACCGGCCAAAGTCGGTGGGAACGGCCCGATTCGGGTGCCGGCGATATCGAATTCCGATCCCAGCCGGAGGATCGCCCGCCACCGCGCCCCGTCGTCCCACGATTCCTCCGGCCCACCGGCGTAGGTCACCGCGGTGTGGCCCAGGCCCCGCAGATGCGCCATCGCGTCACGCACGCCGGAGTCGGTGTCGGGAACGACGCAATGGTTGCCCGAGGCGATCCGGTTCAGCAAGACGGTCGGTCGCTGTTTCGCGACCGTCCGTATCGCCCGGTCGTTCATTCGTGAACCGGCCAGGATGATTCCGTCCACATTCGGCAGGACGCGTTCGAGCGCCGCTCGCTCGGTCGCCTGGGATTCCCGGGTATCCGCCAGCAGGGTCGTATACCCGGCGTCGGCCGCGGCGGCCTCGAAGCCGCGCATCATGCTCGAGTACCAGGGGTTGGTGGCATCCGGTACGACGAGCGCGATCGTGCCGGCGCGAGTCCTCCGATGCTCACCCGTGGGCGACTGCGCCCGGTATCCGAGGTCCGCGGCCACCGTCCGGACCCGCTCCGCGGTATGCGCGCTGACCACGCCGGGCCGGGAGAAAACTCGCGAAACGGTCGAGGGCGAGACACCCGCCGCCCCCGCGACATCGTAGATCGTTGCCAGACGCGCTGCTTCGCCCATCGGTATCTCCGTTCGATGCCGCGTCAAGATTTCCTACCAACGGAATATAGTCCACCGGTAGCTTTTAGGGAAGATCGCTCTCGCGGCGTCGGGCGTATGCTCGATTCCGCCAGCGGACGGGCACCCGGCGGCCCGCCTCGAATCGAATTCAGCGAGCAGAGGAGTCGGCCGTGCAGTACACCCGCCTGGGAAACTCGGGACTGAAGGTCAGCCGAATCGCGCTGGGCTGCATGAGCTTCGGCGACCCGGCCAAGCGCATGCCCTGGGTGCTGAACGACGACGCGGCCGAGCCGATCTTCCGCCAGGCCGTCGAACTCGGCGTGACGTTCTGGGACACCGCGAACATCTACGCCCTGGGCACCTCCGAGGAAACTGTCGGCCGCGCGATCCGCACGTACACCACGCGCGAGGACGTCGTGCTGGCCACCAAGCTGTACATGCCGATGCATCCGGGCCCGGGTGGCTCGGGCCTGTCGCGCAAGGCCGTCATGGAACAGATCGACGCCTCCCTGCGCCGCCTCGGCACCGACTACGTCGACCTGTACCAGATCCACCGTTTCGACCCGCAGACCCCGGTCGAGGAGACGATGGAGGCGCTGCACGACGTGGTCAAGGCGGGTAAGGCCCGCTATATCGGCGCCTCGTCGATGTGGGCGTGGCGGTTCGCCACCATGCAGCACGCCGCGGATACGCACGGCTGGACCCGGTTCGTCGCCATGCAGGACCAGTACAGCCTGATCCACCGCGAGGAGGAGCGCGAGATGTTCGGCCTGCTCGCCGATCAGGGCGTCGGCTCGATCCCGTGGAGCCCGCTGGCCGGCGGCCGGGTGGCCCGCCCCTGGGGCGAGGGTTCGACGGCCCGCGCCCAGGTCAACCCCGATATCGACCCGTGGGGTCGCCCCCTGTTCCTGGACTCCGACCGGGCCATCGTCGACGCCGTGCAGAAGATCGCCGACGCCCGCGGCGTCTCGATGGCGCAGATCGGCATGGCCTGGGTCCTGAAGAACCCGGTCGTCTCCGCACCGATCGTCGGCGCCACCAAGGTCCACCACCTGACCGACGCGGTCGCGGCCCTGGATATCGAACTGACCGACGACGAGATCCACGCGCTCGAACAGCCCTACGTCCCCCGCATGCCGACCTACTTCTGACCCGCCCTACCGAATCGCGGCCCGCGTCCAGCGCCGCGTGTCCGGGCAGCACGCTGCCCGCTGCTCACGATCGTGGCCGGGCAGAGTGCTGCCGACCCGCACCCTGATCGAGTTCGTACTGCCGCCGCGCCCGGACTCGTTCACGGTCGCCGCCGCGATCGGTCGGTGGAACGCGGCCGTCATCGCCCGCCCGACCCCGCCTCGGGTGTGTGGTCGAGCCGGTGACCGCCGCGTGGTGTAGTCCGCTACACCCCGAGTTCGGGACTGTGCCCTCTCGTTGCCGGGCGCTGGAGACGGAATCGTCGATACCAGCGAATCACCGCCCCGCATCAGGAGGAAAGCCCGATGACCGTACCCGCCGCCGTCCTGGTGGTCGGCGCCTCAGCCGCCGGTTTGTCCACCGCGGAAGCCTTGCGCCGCAACGGATATCAGGGTCGCATAACGCTGCTGGGAGCCGAACCCGAACTGCCCTACGACCGCCCGCCGCTGTCCAAACAGGTACTCGCCGGCGCCTGGGAGCCGATACGGACCCGGCTTCGTCCGGCCGACCACCTGGGCCGGCTGAACATCGAGTTCGTGCTCGGCGACCCGGCGGCGGCGCTGGATGTCGGGCAACGGACCGTCCACACCGAATCCGGCCGCTCCCTGGCCGCCGAGGCCGTCGTGGTGGCAACCGGTGTGCGTCCGCGAACCCTGTTCGGGGCCACCGCGACCGAGGGCGTGCACGTCCTGCGCACCCTCGCCGACGCACAGGCCCTGCGTGCGGACCTGCTCACCGCCGACCGGCTCGTGGTCGTGGGTGAGGGCGTGCTCGGTTCCGAAATCGCCGCCACCGCAAAGCAATCGGGCCTGGACGTCACCCTCGTGGGCCCGCGCTCGGCACCCATGGCCGGACAACTCGGTCCCCGGCTGGCGGCGCTGCTCGGCGACCTGCACACCGACCACGGTGTCCGCCTGCGGTTGGGCACCGGCGTCACCGCACTGAGGTACCGCGACGGTCGCGTGGCCGGCGTGCACCTGGACACCGGCGAGGAGTTGCCCGCCGATGTGGTCGTGGTCGCGATCGGCGCGACTCCCGCCACGGAATGGCTCACGGACAGCGGACTGACCCTGGACGACGGCGTGGTGTCCGACGCGTACTGCCGGGCCGCCCCCGGTATCTACGCCGCCGGCGACGTCGCCCGCTTCCACCACCAGCGGGCCGGTGCGTTGGTCCGGCTGGAGAACCGCACCAACGCCACCGAGCAGGCGGCCGTGGTCGCCGCCGCGATCCTGGGCGCCACGATGCCCTACACCCCGATCCCGTATTTCTGGACCGATCAATTCGACGCCAGGATCCAGGTCCACGGCACCTTGCCGCCGGATGCCGAGGTCGAATTCGTCGACGGCGATCCACGGGACCGCAGGTTCGTCGCCCGCTGCCACTACGACGGGCAGATCACCGGCGTCATCGGCTGGAACATGCCCAAACAGACCAGGCTGCGCCGCCGGGACGTCGTGGACGCTCCCGTCGCCGCGCGCTGACATCACCGGAATCCACCAGGAGAACTCCCATGAAAGTCTTCATCGACCAGGACAAATGCGTCGCCTGCGGCCAGTGCGTGGCCAGCGCCCCCGAGGTGTTCGACCAGCGCGACGAGGACGGCATCGTGGTGCTGCTCGACGAGAGTCCGCCCGCCGAACAGGAATTCAACGTCCGCGACGCGGCCGCGGTGTGCCCGGCCCTCGTCATCACCTTCCGGCAATAGCGAACCAGCGAAAGGTCCGATCATGTCCGAGCCCACGACCGTCCTGCCCGATTTCCCCGTCGCCCGCACCGGCCGCTGCCCGTTCGGCCCGCCCGAACAGCTGCGCGACCGGGGTGCCGAAAAGCCGATATCCCGCACCCGCATCTGGGACGGCAGCACCCACTGGCTGGTCACCGGCCACGCCGAACAGCGTGTGGTGCTGTCGGATCCGCGCGTCAGCGCCGACGAGCGCCGTCCCGGCTTCCCGCACCAGAACGCCGGCATGGCCGAGACCCTGGAACACCGGCCGCCGACCGTCTTCAACACCGATGCCCCCGAGCACAGCCGGTTCCGCCGCCTGATGACCTTCCCGTTCACCCTGAAGAAGGTCGAGGCGCTGCGGCCGGCGATCCAGCGGATCACCGACGATCTGATCGATGACATGCTGGCCGGCCCGAATCCCGTCGATCTCGTCACCGCGCTGGCGCTGCCGCTGCCGTCGCTGATGATCTGCGAACTCCTGGGCGTGCCCTACGCCGACAAGGAGTTCTTCCACCGGCACGCCGCCGTCGCGGTCGACCGCAACGCCACCGCGGCGGCGAATGCGCGATCCGCCGGGCAGATCCTGGCATACCTGGCCGGGCTGATCACCGCGCGGCTGGACGCACCGGGGGAGGGCTGGGTCTCCGACCTGGCCGAGCGGGTCACCGCGGGCGAGATCACCGTGGACGAGGCGGCGCAACTGGGTGTCGTGCTGCTCATCGCCGGGCACGAGACCAGCGCCAACATGATCGGGCTGGGAACCCTTGCGCTACTACAGGATCCGGACCAACTCGCGGTGTTCCGGGACAGCGACGATCCGACGGTGATCGCCGCCGCGGTCGAGGAGATGCTGCGCTACCTGTCCATCGCGCAGCACGGCCTACGCCGAATCGCCTTGGCGGACATCGAGGTCGGCGGCAAGACGATCCGCGCGGGCGACGGCATCGTGGTCCCGCTGCCGGTAGCCAATTGGGACCCGGCCGTCTTCCCGCACCCCGAGCGCCTGGACCTGCACCGGCAGGCGCGAGCGCACCACGCCTTCGGATTCGGTATCCACCAGTGCGTCGGCCAGCAATTGGCCCGCGTGGAACTGCAAGTCGTCTACAGCACGCTGTACCGCCGCATCCCCACCTTGCGACTCGCCACCACGATCGATCGGATCGAGTTCAAGGAGGACGCTTTCGCCCACGGCGTCCACGCTCTGCCCGTCACCTGGTAGCCCGTCCGAAACAGACCGGCGGGCAACGACTTCCGTTCCCGCCATCCGAAAGGTATCGATCACCATGACAAACGAACTGACCGGCAGGGTCGCCATCGTCACCGGCGGCGCCTCCGGAATCGGCCGCACGACCGTCGACGCGTTCGTGGCCGAAGGCGCCCGCGTCGTCATCGCCGACATCAACGGCGAACTCGGCGCCACCGTGGCCGCCGAATACGGCCCGGAGGTCGCATTCCAGCGGACCGACGTCTCCGACGCCGCGCAGGTCGCCGAACTGGTCGCCGTGACGGTGGCACGCTTCGGCGGCCTGGACATCATGCTCAACAACGCCGGCATCCCGACCACCATGCGCGCCGGCCTGCTCGACGAGCCGCTGGACGACTTCCACCGCCTGATGGCCGTCGATCTCCTGGGTGTCATGCTCGGCACCCAGCACGCCGCCCGATATATGGCCGGCCACGGTGGCGGATCCATCATCAACACCACCTCGATCGGCGGAATCCGCGCCGGGCGTGGTGAACCCGTCTATCGCGCCGCCAAGGCCGGCGTCATCCACTTCACCAAATGCGCCGCGATCGACCTGGCCGAGTACGGAATCCGGGTCAACAGCATCGCACCGGGCGCGATCCCCACGCCCATCCTCGCGAGCACCCTCGGGCACCTGGACGACATCGAGTCGGCCACACTGCGATTGCGCGAGGTCATGCGATCCATCCGGCCACTGCCGCGCGAGGGCAGCCCCTCGGACATCGCCGCCGCCACCGTGTTCTACGCCGGTGAGCGGTCCGCCTACATCACCGGCACGGTGCTACCGGTCGACGGCGGCATCGTGGCCGGCCACGCGGGCAACGCCTTCGCCGAGATCGAGGCCGAACAGGCCGAGCCGTTGTCGGCGTGAGGCTTTCGGCGCTCGCACCGGCGTTCATCCGACAGTCCCTGCGGCAGAACCGAATTGCGGCGGCGCCGGGGGAAAGCCGAACGTGGCGACCAGCGCGGGGTCGTGGAAGGCGACCACCCTGGTGACACCGGTTGCGGTGGGGGTCAATACCGCGATTCCGTATGGGACGAGGACGCCGCCGGGGTCGCGATGGTAGGTGACCACGGCCGGCTGGTCGTTGGCCCGGGTGGGCAGCATGCGCCAGTCGCCCGGTGCACCGAGAACGTATCTGTCCAGCTGCCGCATGCAGGCCACCCGGCCCGCGTACCAGTTCTTCATCGGCGTCGCCTCCAAGGTGGCGTCCGCGCGGAGAACCTGTTCCAGCAGGCTCACATCCGAATGCTCGAAGGCGGCGATATAGCCCGCCAGCAGGGCGCGTGCGCGCGGGTCGGTGGGTTCGATCACGACGTCGGCGGTGGTGTCGAGCCGGGTGAGCCGATCGCGGGCTCGTTGCAGCCCGGTCTTCACCGCGGCCGGTGTGGTGCCGAGCATGGCGGCGGTCTCGGCGGCGGTGAAGGCCAGCACATCCCGCAGCATCAGGATCGCCCGCTGCCGCGCCGGCAGATGCTGCAGGCTGGCCACCAGCGCCAGCCGCAGCGATTCACGGTCGATCACATGCGATTCCGGTTCGTCCGCCGCCGGCGCGACCAGTGCGTCCGGCAGCGGCTGCAACCAGTCGACACCGGCGCCCGCATCGGGATCCGGCGGCATGTCCGGTCCCCGATAGGGCCCGCCGAGCCCCGTGGGCAGCACCCGCTGCCGGTGATCGCGCAACGTATCGAGACACACATTGGTGGCGATGGCGTACAACCAGGTGCGCACCGACGACCGGCCCTCGAACCGCTCGTACCCGCGCCAGGCGCGAATATAGGCCTCCTGCACCAGATCTTCGGCCTCGTGCACCGAGCCGACCATGCGATAACAATGGGCCAGCAACTCCCGCCGAAACCCCTCGGTATCGGCGACGAACCGTTCGTTCAGGTCCGCGGCGCCGGTATTGCCGCCCGCGAACCCGATATCGTCACGCTGCCGTGTCCCGCTCACGCGTCACCACTACTCCTGCCGGCGGCCGGGCTCCGCAGATCGGAACCATCGCAAGTATCGACCGCTTCGCCGGATGAAAGGTAACTCTGCCCAGGCCAGGCCGCCATCGGGACCTGCGCGATCGCCGCACCGGGCGCGGCTTCCTCATTCCGCGCCGCGATGCGGACGACCGCGCTCAGCGCAGCGGCGGGCGCCGCCGCTCGGTGGGCCCGACCCGCGCCGTCAGCCACTCGTCCAGCGGCCGGGCCGTCGTCAGGAATCCGGTTATCCGCCCTTTCGCCTCCGCCGTCGCCAGCCACGGCTCGACCGGCCATTCCCGCCAGACGAACAGATCCCTCCGGCGCAGCAGATCGGCCCGGGGATGGTCGTCGGAATAGCCGGCCGGTATCCGCTTCAGCCGGTCACCCGGCTCGAGTTCGATGCCGCCGCCGCGCATCGCCGCGATCACCTCGCACAGGTCCCGGCCCGCGACCGGGTCGTCGACGGCCGCCCGGAATCGTTTCAGCTGGTCCGGCGCCATGGTTTGCCAACCCGCTCCGACCGCGAGCCCGCGGGACGATATCTGGATGATCCCGCCGTCGTACAGCGATGCGCACGCCGCGATCTTGTAGGGGGATTTGTCGGCGCTGAACCTCGTGTCCCGCTGCGGACGGTAGATCCGGCCCGCCCCGAGGCCCTCGATCTCGTCGAGCAGCAGTGCCAGCGGAGCATGAACCTCCGATCGGTACGTGGTCTCGTGTGCCGACCAGTAGGACTTCGAATTGTCCTGCTCCAGCCCGGCATAGAATTCCGGCGCCGCCGCCGTCCAGCCCGCGAAAGCCATTGTCCCTCCAGGATTCCCGGCTACTCGTAGGAGACGCCGTACGTGCTCACGACGACCCCGGATTTTCTGGCGTGACTTTCCCGCAGGGTCAGCCGAGTCCGCTCGGGCACGGTGAAGACGCGCGCCGACGAGTTCACCGTCACCGGATGCACCAGCAGCCTGATCTCGTCCAGTAGCGCGTGTTCCACCAGTGCACGGCCGAGCTGACCGTGGCCGTACAGCGTCAGATCCCCGTCGCCCTCGGCTTTCAACTCCGCCACCGCCGCCAGCGGGTCGGTAGTGATCAGCCGGGTATTGGACCACACCGGCTGCGTCAGAGTGGCGGAGAACACGTACTTGGTGATCCCGTTGATCGCGTCGGCGAATTCACCGTCGGCATTCGCCCATTGCGCGGCGAGGTCGAGACAGGTCTTGCGGCCCATCAGCACGGCGTCGCTGCGGCGGAGCTGTGCCGCCGCCTCCCGCCCGCCCTCCTCGTCGAAATACGGCATCGCCCACGCGCCGGGGGCATCGATCACGCCGTCGAGCGAGATCATGGTGGATTGGAATACTTTTCGCATCTGCGTTCCTCCGCTACGGATTGTGAACGGCCGGATCAGGACCGAATGAATTCTTTGGCGAAATCGCGAACCGCCCCCGGATCCAAGGATTCGTGGAAGCTGATCAGCAATTCGTCGACCCCGGCGGCCTCGTAGGCGGCGATCCGCTCACGGACCGTATCCGGGCTGCCGATGAGCCCGTAGTCGGCCAGCTCACCGGGAAAAACCATCGGCGCCCACGGCGGAACCTGTGCGCGGGCCTCGGCATCGGTATCGGCGATGATGCAGTAACTGGAGGACGTGCGGGTGATGCTGTGATAGTCGCGACCGATTGCCGCACAATGACTTTCGAGGATCCCGTACTTGCGCACCAGCTCCTCCGGCGACACCTGGACATTACAGGCATCGGCATGGCGAGCGACCAACTTCAGCGTGACCTTCTCCCCGGACCCCGCGATCAACAACGGGATATGCGGCCGCTGAACACCTTTGGGCTCGTTGAGCGCCTTGTGCACCCGATAGTGCTCGCCCTCGAAGCTGGTCTCCGGCTGGGTCCACAACGACCGGATGATGTGCGCAGCCTCGTCGAGTTGCCGTAACCGGGTGCGCGCGTCGTCGAATCGGTAACCGTAAGCGGTGTATTCGTCCTCGTACCAGCCCGCCCCGATCCCGAACGTCAACCGCCCCCGCGAAACGACATCCAGCGTCGACGCCATCTTCGCCTGCAACGCGGGATTGCGATAGTTGTTCCCGGTCACCATCTGCCCCACCCGGATCCGACTGGTCCGCCCCGCCAGTGCCGTCAGCGTGGTCCAACTCTCGAACATATAATCCGGCGCCGCCGGAAACGGCACGAAATGATCGGCAACCCACACCGTCTCGTACCCGGATTCCTCGGCCGCACCGGCCAATTCGGCAATGGTTTCATACGCCGCCACCGGATCGCTGTACCCCGCGAAATCGTGCCCCAGCCCGGTGGGAAGATAGAGACTGAATTTCATACTGCCGCTGCTCTCTGATCGAAGCGAGTCGTCCTGGCGGCCCGGCCATCCGGCACCACCACCGATACAGACGTCCCCCGACCCCGAAAAAGGAACTCTCCGCAGGTCACGGGACTGCCCGGCCGAGGCCACCACTGTGGCTCACCGGCTTTCGACCGTATGGCGTTGCGAGGCTGGGGTTTCGGCTAGGTTTGGGCAGGCGGCGGCGTGTCTGCCCAGTGGGGAGGTCGACAAGGTGGATCCGGTGACGATGATCGCCGCAGCGGTCGCTGCGGGCGCTGCCGCGGGGGTGGGTGACACCGCGAAACAGGTTGTGCGCGATGCGTATACCGCGTTGAAGGGCTTGATCGTCCGACGCTACGGCGTGGTCGAGGATCGGATCGCGGGCGTCGAATCCGATCCGGCGGAACCGTCGCGGCGTCGGTTGCTGGCCGAGCAACTCGGCAGGGCCGGTGCCGGTGCCGACGAACAGGTGCGCGCCGCCGCCGCGGAGTTGCTGCGAGTCGTCGCCGAGCACACCCCCGAGGCCGCAGCGACAGTGGGAGTCGGCCTGATTCGCACGGAGGCCGGCGGCGATATCGAGGTGTCCGATGTGACGGTCCGAGCGGGAAGTGCCGTGGTCGCCACCGATGTCACTGCGGGCGGGTCGATCAGGATCAGCGGGGTGCGCGTCGGGAGTCCCGGCGAGGACCCTTTCGACGCGCTCGGGTAACCCCCGGCTCGAGCGCGTCACCAGCACCAGGGGAGTATCCGGGCGCGGCGCCGACCTATGACCTGGACCGGGTGGAGGTCGCGGGCGATCTGCGCATCTCCCACACCACCGTCAACCGTTTCGAGGTCGGTGTGGTCTCGGATGCGGCACTGTTGAGCGGGTCGTCGCTGTACATCTCGCAGATACGGGAGTTCATCGCCCCGATCGGCGGGTTACAGGGCCGGCAGCGCGAACTCGAGGTCCTGGCCGAGTTCTGCCGGGGTCGCAACCCGTACCTGTGGATCCGGGCCCGGCCGTGGGCGGGCAAATCGGCGCTGCTGGCATGGTTCGCGCTGTATCCACCGCCTGCGGTCACCGTGATCGCGTTCTTCGTCACCGATCGGCTCGCCGACCAGAACGACCACACCGCTTTCACCGCCGCGATTCTCGACCAGCTCGCGGTACTACTACCCGACCAGCGAGCACTGATCGCGGCCGCGACGATCAACCGGGACGGCCTGCGCAACGAATTGCTCACCACCGCCGCCGACCGCGAGGCCACCGCCGGGCGACGGCTGGTGCTCGTCGTCGACGGTCTCGACGAGGACACCGGCAAACCACCGATCGTCAGCCTGCTGCCGGCCCGGCCGCCGGAAAACCTGCGGGTCGTCGTCGCCAGCCGATACGGGCCCCGCCTGCGGGTATCGAGGACTCATCCGCTGACCGGCGCACGACGCTACGCGCTGTCCTCGTCCCCGTTCGCCGCCGATGTGCGCGACCTTGCCGTCGCCGAACTCGATGCCCTGCTGAGCGGACCCGCTCAACACCGTGATCTGCTCGCACTGATCACCGCCGCCAACGGCCTGACCGGATCCGAGCTCACCGAGCTCACCGACATGGCGCCGTTCGAGATAGACGGGCTGCTGCGGACGGTTGCCGGCCGCAGCTTCCGTACCCGCACGTTCCCGGCCGGTCCACACGGCGTGGGGGATCCGGTGTATGTGCTGGCCCACGAGACCTTGCAGCGCACCTCCGAACAGAGACTCGGCGCCTCCTGGTTGCGGGCCCGCCGCGATCGGCTGCACGCCTGGGCCGACCACTACCGTGAATTGCGTTGGCCTGCAGACACACCCGATTTCTTCCTCCGCCGCTACTTCCCGATCCTGGACAGACACGACGACCTGCCGCGGATGACCGCACTGGCCCTCGATGTCACCCGCCACAGCCGGATACGCGCACGGACCGGCGGTGACCAGATCGCACTCGGTGAGATCCGCGCCGTGCAGCAGCGCATCTGCGACCAGCCCGACCCGGACCTCCTCGTCACCGCCCGTCTCGCACGCCATCGCGACCATCTCCACGACCGCAACGCCGGCATTCCGCAGTCGCTCCTGCCGCTGTGGGCACGCCTGGGCGATCCCGATCGGGCCGAAGCGCTGGCCCGCAGCATCTCCGACCCGGTGCACCAGGCGCATGCGTTCACCGGCATCACAGCAGTGGTGACCGGAACCGACATCGATCGCGCCGACCGGCTCGCGGATCGTGCGGAGGTATCGGCCCGAAGTATCCCCGACCCGACACGGCAGGCCGAAGCCATCGCCCGGCTGGCCCGGGTGGTGGCGAATGTCGACCCCGACCGTGCCGAAGCGCTCATCCGTACGGTCGCCGACCCCGCGCGACAGGCGCACCTGCTCGCCGACCTGGCCGAAGCGGTCGCCGGTCGGGACTGCGACCGTGCCGAGGCCATCGCCGACGGCATCTCGTTGCCGTGGCCACAGGCGTATGCGTTCGCCCGGATCGCGGATGCGGTGGCAGGCATCGACCCCGATCGCGCCGGCCGACTCGCCGATCGCGCCGAAACCGTCGTTCGTGACAACCCCGCCAGGGGAGAACAAGCCGAAGTGCTGACCCACCTCGCCGCCTTGACCGCGCGCATCGATCCCGGCCGGGCCGGTCGGCTCGCCGAAGAAGCCGCGACCATCGCCGCCGACTCCTACGCCCCGGGGCAGCGAGCCGGGCTGCTGGCCCGCGTGGCCGAAGTGCTGGCGGGCACGGACCCCGACCGCGCCGAGGCGATCGTCCGGACGCTGCCCGCCGAACGGCAGGCCGACGCGCTCAGCCGAGTGGCCGCGGCCATCGCCGGCGCCGACCCGGACCGCGCCGAAACCATCGTCCGTACCCTCCCCGAACCCGCACAACAGGCTGCCGCACTCGCTACCGTCGCCGAGATCATCGCGAATATCGACCCGGGTCGCGCCGCCCGGCTCGCCACTGCGGTCGAAGCCCTCGCCCGCACCCTCCCCGATTCAGGGCAGCAGGCCGACGCCCTTGCCGGCGCGGCCCGAGTACTGGCCGGCGCAGATCCCGAACGTGCCGAGGCCCTTGCGCGCGACAACCCGTACGAGGAGCAGCGCGCCGAAGCGCTCGCCGCCGTGGCCGAGAAAGTGGCCGCCACCGACCCCGATCGCGCCGGTCGGCTCGCCGACGATGCCGAGACCCTCGCCCGCGACATCGTCGACGCCGGCCCGCACGCCGCCGCACTCGTCGAACTGGCCGAAGCGATGGCGCGCATCGACCCCGACCTTGCCGAAACTCTCGCCCGCACAATCCCCGACCTCGAACAACAGGCCGGTGCGCTCGCCGAGATCGCCGAGGCAGTAGCGGACATCGACCCCGACCGCGCCGAGACGCTCGCCCGCACCATCGTGGGCCCGTGGCAGACCTACGCGCTCGCCGGTGTGGCCGAAGCGATCGCCGGTGCGGACCCCGATCGCGCGGAGATGCTCGCTCGCGAATTCACCGACCCGGCGATGCGAGGCAGGGTGCTCGCCGCGCTGGCCGAAGCGGTGGCGGGCATCGACCCCGACCGCGCCGGTCGGCTCATCGGCGAAACCGCGATCCTGATCGGCGACATCACCGATCAACTGCAACAGACAGTGGTGTTCACACAGTTGATCGAAGCGGCGGCCGTGATCGACGCCGATCGTGCCGAGGCATTCGCTCGCGCTCTCCCCGACCCGGGAACGCAGGCCGAGATATTCGCCGCCCTGGCCCTGCCGATGGCATCCGTCGACCCCGACCGTGCCGGTCGACTTGTCGACGAGGCCACAACCCTCGCCCGCGATCTCCCCGACCCACAGCAACACACGGCAGTACTGATCCGTGCGATCGAAGCAGTATCTGTCATCGCCCCGAATCGTCGTGGTCGACTGATCGACGAGGCCACAACCCTCGCTCGCGACATCCCCGACCCACAACAACAAGCCGGCATGCTGGCCGACCTGGCAACAGCGGTGGCAGTCCTCGACGCAGACCGCGCCGAGACGCTGGCCCGGGACATCCGCGACCCTCGAGAACAAGCCGAAGCACTCACCCGCGTCGCGGCAGCGACAGCCGGCCCCGCGCCCCGCCGAAGCAGACACCTGCTGGCGCTCGCCTGGTCGATTGCCAGATGGGAGATCCCGATCTCGGCTCTACCCGTGGTCGACTTCCCGGTCCTGCGCGCACTCGTCTCCGACACCACCGACGAACAGCCGCAACAACCGACCGTCTGACCACGGTCGGGACCAGCCGCATCAACCCTCGTCGAAGCACCCGTCGAAGACCCAGAGGCCGTGGCCTGCCGATCGAGGCGCTACCGCGGGTTCGGCGCGCTGGTCAGTCGACGAACAAGCCGCCGGTGACATTGGCGATCGCGCCGGTCATGCCGCCGGCCCGGTCCGAGGCGACGAACACGGCCACATCGGCGATCTCCGCGACCGTGGGCAACTGCTTGCGGACGGTCAGGTCGGTCATACGGGCCGTGAACGCTTCGTGGCTGATGCCGTAGGCGGCGGCGTGCAGGCCGTACACCTCGGTGAGCTGTGCCGTTTCCGGCATGCCCGCCGCATTGATGCAGACGACTCGCACACCCTGCGGACCGAGTTCGGCGGCCAGACCTCTCGACAGCGATTCGACAGCAGCCCACGCCGGTGCCATCCCGCCCATGCGCGGGGTCGCTGTCCGCGACGGCGACGCCGTGATGGTCACGATCACCCCCGATCCCTGTGCGCTCATGCGTCGCCCGGCAGCCCTCGCGGTCAGGAAGTGCGCCCTGGGATAGGTGGCGATGGGCCGGTCGAAGCTCTCGGGTGTCAGATCGACGAGTCGGATGCCCTGGATGCCGGTCTGCGGCAGGCTGATTGCGTTGAAGGAGACGTCGAGGGTTCCGGCATCGCGAATCACCGCGTCGGCGTGCGCTTCGACGGCATCGGCATCGAGCGCGTCGACCACGGCCACCTCGGCAGCGCCGCCCGCGCCGCGGATTTCTTCCGCGAGGGCCTCGAGCGTGGTCCGGTTGCGACCGGTGAGGAACACACGTGCGCCCGCATCGGAAAATGCCTGTGCGACAGCGCTTCCGATCGCTCCGCCGGCTCCGTAGACGATCGCGTTCTTGTTTTCGAGCAGCACGGTATTACTCCTGAACATTCGGGGGGACTGTGCGGAGAGCCGGTCGGATGCGAGCCGCATCCGCCGAACTGGTTGCTTGATGCAACTAGGACAAGTTATCAGGATGCAGTAGCTTCATGCAACCACTTTCGCTAGGCTGGCTGCATGCTCGGCCGAATCTATGAAACGCAAGACTGCTCCGCCGCCCGCGCTCTCGAGATCGTCGGCGAGCGCTGGAGCCTGCTGATCATTCGAGACGCGCTGTTCCTCGGACTGACCCGCTTCGGGGACTTCCAGCGGCGACTAGGACTCGCCCGCAACGTGCTCGCCGCACGACTCGATCGGTTCGTCGAGGAAGGGCTGATGACCCGCCGCCCCGACGCGGCCGGATCGGCCTACCACGAGTACGTCCTGACCCCGAAGGGCCGTGAGCTCCAACCGGTCGTCATCGCCCTCACCCACTGGGGCGACCGATGGGCCGCGCCGAGCGATCCCCCGGTCACCTTCAGACATCGTGGCGAGTGCGCCGGCGAGGTGCACCTGGAAACCGTATGCGAGCACTGCGGCAATCACCCCGCCCCCGACGAGGTCGAGGCAGACCCCAGAGCACTCCGGACCTCGACGACATAACCCTGCCCAGCCGGCGATCACACCGGGCAGTTCAGTTTCGGCGCCGGTGGCCGGCAAGTGGCTTCGGTTGTCCGAGCTAGCTGCCCGAATGTTGATCCTTCCGATCACCCCGACAGTTGTATTTCGTTGTGTTGCCGTTGGTTTGATCATCCGACAGCCGGTCGGCCGGTCCCGGGTAATGCTGCCGTGGAAGATGTTTCGGCATGGCGGGCGAGTCTCAACGAAGTGTTCGTGTGGGTGGCGAAGGTTTTTCTATCGGGCAGAGCAGCGTCGGTCGGCGCGATCGTATTCTGACGGTCTGCCGGCGCTTACGTTCCACCGGATTACCGTGCGGGCGAGGCTGGAATGCGTTTGTCCCGGTCGCGTCGGCGGCTTCGCGATCGCCGAATCTGCTTCGGGTACAAGCAGATCCGGAGCTATCGCGTTGGGTCTGCTGGTCGACCGGCGTGACGAACTCGGCCGCACCCGCACCGAGGTACTGAACCGGATACGCCGACTATTGATGGAGCTGGTGCCCGGCGGCGGGAAACGTCTCCTGTCCGCGAGACAGGCCCGTGCCCTGGCCGACACGATCGTCCCGGCAGATCCCGCAGCCAGAATTCGCCTGCGGCCGGTGCTGGAGTTCGGGTCGGCTGTTGAACCGCCGCCACCCCGACGACACTACTTCCACAACCGCACCGTCGTGTCGAAACTGAACCGTCACGGGTTGGGGACCGGCTTCGGTGTCAGACCAGCGCCGGTCGACGTGGCGGGTTTTGAGCGTAGTACGCGGCTTCGTACTCGGCCGGGGTGAGATAGTCCAGGCGTGAGTGGAGGCGGGCGTTGTTGTACCAGTCGGCCCGTTCCATGAGCGCGAATTGAGTGCTCTGGTCACGAGTGCCGCGGTTTTCGATGCCGCCGTGGTTAGGCCCACCCGGTCCAGGTCGAGACATGGGTGAAGTCGGCGACCCACACCAGATTCGGTGCGGTGGAGGTGAAGTCGCGGTTGAGCTTGTCGGTGGCACGCCCACCGTCCTTGCCCGGGATCGTGGTGCGCTGCTTGCGGCCCCGAACCACACCGTTGAGGCCGAGCACGCCCATGATCCGATCCACGGTGCAGAACGCAGCCTCGTGACCTTGACGGCGCTGGTAGTGGGTCAACTTCCGGCGCCCGTACATCGCCTCGGGTTTCTCGCGCAGATCACGAAGGGCGTTCTGCAGATACGCGTCGGCGATGTCGCGTGCCGATGGTGGCCGGTGGCGGGCTTTGCGGTAGGTCCTCGCCGCGATCTGCACTCCGTGCGCGGACAATGCGCGGCAGATCGACTCGACACCGTAGACCCGGCGGTACTCGTCGATGAACCCGACGATCACCGGTGTCGCCCGTCGAGTTCCCGCGCGAAGAAAGCCGACGCCGGCTCGAGAATCTCGTTGGCCTGCTTCAGATCTCGAATTTCTCTGCGCAGTTTCTGCAACTCGTCGCGTTCGGCCGGCGACAACCCTGATGCGACCGGCTTGCCGGGCCACGTACGGTCGGCCAGGGCCTTCTCGATCCAGATCCGCAGCGTCTCGAAATGCACATCGGCCGGCGGCGCGCCCAACCCGTGACAGTTCAGAGACCATGCGCCCAAGCGCACAGCGGCGGCTTACGTAGATCAGCATCTACACGCGCCGCTGCGCACTTCGTACGCCGGGCGTATCGGCCATCGGACTCCTCTGGTAAGCGAAGGCTTGTATTTTCAAAAACCGACACTCGCCATCGTGGTCGACGCCATGAGCTGCTGTGCGGGACGCAACGTATAGCCGGGAAACTTGGGCGCCCGATACGCGATGTGATCTACTTCATGATATCGACGGAAGCTGTGGGATAATCGTTGCGCTGCGGACGGCCTCGCACGTCAGACCGGCGTGGTTCTGATCGACTCGATGGGCGCTGCAGTCGGCGATCGTTGCCTGGGGAAGGGGTTTCGATGGCAAGTATTCGTTTTGATACCAGCGGTCTGAGCTATCCCGATTTCGAGATAACCGGTGTGCTCACCTCCATCCTCGATGGCACCGCCGGTCCGGCAGTGTCGTTGGATCCGGGTAGTTATTTCTTTTGGCAAGGTGGGCCGGGTTTTTCCTTTGAGGTGACCTCGGCCGGACTGGTCGACTATGACACCGCGAACGACGGCTTTCTGAACGGTCGTGGGACCGACACGCTCACTGTCGTCGGCTATCCGGTCACGATGGACCTGACCGGGCTGTCACACGATTTGCGCCCTAATATCACTGGCGGCCCAAACGCGTTGACCCGCGATACGCCACACGAACTGCGATGGGTGCCGGGTGCCTACACATTCATCCTTGCGTGGGGATTGGCTGATTTCGGATTGACGCTGGCCGCAGACGGGCAACTGTCACTGTCGGATCCCGCGCTGTCCCGCTGTACGGAGATCAACGGGCATACGGTCACAGTCACTGGTTATCCGGTCACGTTCGACCTCAGTGTACTGTCGCACGACCTGCGCGCCGACCTGCTCGGCAACAGCGATGACGTCCTGTCCCGTGCCGCACCCCGGCAACTGAATCTGATCCCGGGCAGCTATGTGTACATTCTGGCCCGGGGGATGGCCGATTTCGGATTGACGCTGGCCACCGACGGGAAACTGTCGCTGTCCGACCCCGCCCTGGCCGGCTGCGCCGAGATCAACGGGAATACTCTCACCTTCACCGGTTATACGATTACGTTCGATCTGACGGCGTTGTCGCACGACCTGACTCCGGAAATGTTGGGGAATCCGGCAGCGCATTTGAGCAGGGTTGCGCCTCAGGAGTTGACGATGCTGCCCGGCTCGTACATGTATGTCCTGGCGCGGGGCATGGCGGATTTCGGTGTAACGGTCAGCCGAGGCGGTGAACTGAGCCTGGTCGATCCCGCCTTGGCGGGGTGCGCTCTAATCGCTGGCCACACCCTGACCTTCACCGGTTATACGATCACATTCGATCTCAAGGAATTGCCACATGATCTGATGCCGGAAATGCTGGGAAACCCGGGGGTTGTACTCCATCGGAACGCCATACAGCAGCTGACAATTGTGCCCGCTTCCTATGAGTTGAATTCCCCGGATCCGGCACTCACTCAATTTGCGTTCACGGTCACCACCCGGGGAACAATTGTCTATGATACGGGCCTGGACTGGTTGTTGAGCGGACAGGGAACGCACTGGTTGACCGTGAACGATTCCCCGAACGTCGCGGTCGGAGGCCTGATAGGCACGCGATGGCGGGAATGGGGAGCGGCCGCAGGTCCGTTCGGAGCACCGGCGGGACCGGAAGCACCTGTCGAAGGCGCAACCGCGGTCCGGCAACGGTTCGACGGCGGTGAAATACTCTGGGCACCCGATCAGGACATGGTTGTCAGCGTGGTCCGGCTCCGCAACGCCGCGTGTTTCATGTGGTCGTTTCCGTCGTTCGCGCAAAAGTACTTTCGATGCAATGTCCTGTTCAACGGTATATCGCAGGGTCTGGACGTCGACGAGACGGTCCAGCCGGCATTCCCCAGTTCCGATATGCACCTGTGGATGCGGATGCAGGGTTTCGGCGACTACGGGTTCACCGTCGCGAGCTTCGACGACAACGACCACACTGTGCACGGCTGGACCGAGCCCGTTCACCTAGCCTTCGCCGCGCCACCGGCGGGCGAGCCTCCGGCTCAGTCCTTTCCGGTCGATGGCCTGTTCGGCGAACGGTGGCAAGAATTGGGTGGCGCAGACGGCGCTCTGGGGCCACCGACGACGGCCGAGTTCGCCGATCCGCATGTCGCTACAACCAGGGTCCAGAACTTCGATCGGGGCGCCATACTGCGAGATCCGACGCTCGGCGACGGACTACTCGTGTCTGCTCATCAGGCTCACCAGTCGGTCGAGCTGAATTGGGGTGGAGCGGACACGCCGTTCGACCGCTTCCGGGTCGACATTTCTCGCGACGGAACTCCGTTTCGGACAATCACAATGGCCCAGACAGGCGATCAGGGCGTTGGAGTCGACGTCGAGGTAACGCGCCTGGACTGGGCGCGCACGGGCCGAGGCAGTGGAACGCTTCGATTCGGCCTCGAAACCGTCCCAGGTGACGCCACCTACACCATTCAGGTGTGGCCGGGTCTGGGTCCGCTCGGTACACCAGGCCTGTTCTCGCCATTTTCTGCCACGACACCGCTGTCCATCGCCTACAAGCAACCAGTTCTCGACGCACCATTGGATCCATTGCCAGCCGATGGTTCACCGGAAGCTGCGTACCGTTCCCATGCCGCACGCGCGAACGCCATCGCGAAATACTTCGTGCAGACTCAACGGCGAGCATTCCCTGTAGGGATGGCGAACGAGAACATCGGCGTCGAACTCCTCGCCCACTTCCACGTCCTGTCCAACGATCCCGAATTCCAGGTGTCGGGTGAACCCCTGCACCGAGCCGTGGTCCATTCCCTGCTCCGCACAACAATTCGCGGGCACGGTCAGATGGGAACTGGTTACGATAAGAAGAGCGCCCTCGGTGACATCGGAGGCTGGCCGATACTCGACCATACCCTCAACTTCGAATCGCGCCTGGGCGACTACGATATGGCGGTCAAGGGCCTCGTCGTTCTCGTGCGCCGCTACGTGGACATGCTGACCGCTGAGCAGATCGACTTTGTACTGCGTGACCTCCTGCCGCCGACCCTCGCAGGCCCGATAAACCCTGGGATCGAGTCCTACTCACTCAAAAGTGAGACGGGGTTCATCTTCCCGCCGCCGGCGCCGCCTGTAAGGTTCAATGCCATGACGATCCCGGAAACGGAAAACCATCTGCTCATGATCAACAGCAGCAAATACATCGTCAACGACATCCTCTTCGCCAAGAATCACGAACCCCAGCTCGACAATACGACCAATGGTGTGCGAGACTGGCTGCTCGATCACCTGCAGACCCTCGTCCGCTACGACTTCATGGAATTCAACGCTCGGCCATATCAGCGCCTGGCCCTTCACGCTCTTCTCAACCTCCACGAATTCGGTGATGAGAAGATATCGACAGCCGCGCGCCTCGTCCTGGACTACATCATGACGAAATTCGCGGTGTCCAGTAGCCGAGGACGCCGTATAGCCCCGTTCCGGCGGCTCAAGGAGCATGTAAACAATACCACCGACAACAACGACCTCATGGGGTTGAACACTGACCAGGTCGCGAAACTGTTCCTGACCTACACAGGTCCGATCGATGCCAACGGACGACCGGCACCTGTGTTCGTCGACAATTGGACATTCAACGGTGTCCTCGCCGGCCTGGCTCCGTATCGGCCCCCTGCTGCCGCATACCTGATCGCCATGACGGCGCATCCGCCGACTCAACACCGCTTCTATCACGGCAACAGACCCAAGATGACCGACTCCCCCGACCAGGCCGAAGGCGGGGTGGAGGTGTACTTCCGATCCACTTCGTTCCTGCTGACCGCAGGAGGTGTATGGCTCAACAGCGGATACGGGCACGACGACCTGACAGGGTATCCACAAGTCGCCATTGCTCAGTCCACCACGTTGATACCCTCCGCGGCCGATGCGACCTTCTCGGACCTCATTCGGTTCGACCCTTATCCGGACGAGCGCGATGCGGTCAACATAGGCGTGCATCTCGGGTTCGCCTGCGGTGCCAACCTCCGAGTCCCCGACCGATGGCCACAGCTGGTCGGCGCAACACCGGACGGCTCATGGCTGCTGCTGAACCTCGACGACAACACGCGTGCAGAACGCAGACTCGGCTTCTATGTGGCGATCTATCGCACATCCATCAGCGAACCGGATCGGGATCGCCTCAAGGCGACCTACGACACCGTTCCCGACAATTTTGGAATCCTCTACGCTGTGGAGGCTGCAACCATGGACTTCGCTACGTTCGCGGATCGGATAAAAACTCGGAACACGTCGTTGCCCACTGCATTCGAGTGGGGTGAGATCTATACCTTCTTCACCTCTGATGATTCAATGCAAACTATTGAATTCTGGATGCGGCCCGATCAACACAAATACATGCCGAGAGTCTTCAAAGTCAACGGCCAGATAGTCTTCCCGGTCGACGACCAGCCCAGCGTAGGCGCATTCCTGTCGCTTCCCTTGGCCGAAGGCCCATACCTGAAGTCACGGGAACATCAGGGTTACATCGAAATCCGCAGACCCGACCGTGATCCGGGCACGCCACCCCTTGTCCTCGACTTTCGAGATCCCCGAAATCCACTCCGAACCGGCGACAGCGAGAACTGGCCGTGACGTAACCGTCGGGTCGTTCAGGTATCCGAAGATTCCCGTCCCATCACGCACCGATACCGACAACGGCCCGTGGGTCGAAAGGTTCGAGAACAGCCCCGACCTTCAGATTCGATTCGATGAGGGTCTGCCGAGCTGGTGAACGAACGGACTGGCGCAGAAACAACGAGGTTCGACAAGTCCTTCTGCGGGCGCTGAGCTTGCATCAGTCGATGCCGTGCCCAGCTTCCGCGGAATACTCAGTGCCGTCGCCGGGGGCCACGACTTCTGAGCTGCCATCTGCCTTCTCCGTAGTGGGTAGGTGTCCAGGCCGCGAGGATCGTCGCTGTACGCAACGTCGAGCAGATCCGCGATGCGATGGCCTTCTCAGGCCGGCACCGTGCGTTCAACGGCGCTTACCGCAGGACATCGGGAATCGGTGCTACCAGCAAAGAATGCCTTGCAGACTTCGAACGGAACTTCGAGCAGAACCGCTCGAAAGGATCCGAACGCACACGCAAGATACGCAAGCAGACGTACCGCAAGTATGTGCGAGCGATCTACAAGCCGGACTCACCCCGGGCCAATCCGAACGCGATCAAACTGGGTCTGGAACTCGGGCATCTCGCCATCGGAGAGGTTGGCCGCCCGTCCTATCTGTACGACCACCTCGAGGATATCGCCGAGCTGTCCGTGGCCACGGCCAACATTCACCACATCATCCTGAACGAGGTGTTCAGGATCCTGACTCTGGGTGGCCTGTTCGATGTGAGTCCCACGACGCCGGTCCCGGAACCGGTGATCGAAGGGAACGCACGCGCACTGGAACAGGTGGAGCTGGATGGTTTCTTCGACCTGTTGATGGTGCGGCAGAAGCGAACTCGGTATCTGTTGCCGCTGTGCCTGACGTTGCTCGGTACCGGTGCCCGCAAGTCCGAAGCGCTCGCGATTCTGTGGTCGGACCTTCCCGATCTGGACGATCCGACTGCGTCGACGGCACTGCTGCACGTCCATGCCACGGTCATCGCCGGTAGTGGAGGCCCGTCGTTCCGGCAGCTGGCACGCAAACGTGGCCCTGCCTATTACCTGACCCTGCCGGAGTGGCTGACCACCGTGCTGCGGGTATGGAAGGCGCGAGTTTGCCCGACAGATCCGGACACACCTGTGTTCCTGTCTCAACGTGGCGGGATGATTGCTCCCGGCACCGCCGACACGGCGTTGAGCACCGCGACAGCTGATTCGCCGTTCGAGTGGGTGCTTTTCGGCAACTTCCGGGACACCGTCGCGACCCATGTCGCGGGCGTGACAGGCGACTCGAGATGTGCTAGTGCGCAATTGGGGCACTCCGAGGACTCGACAGTGGCCACCCGGCACTACATCGACAGCCGCGGATACGTCCAGCGCGTGGTCGACTACTCCGGCCCGCTGAGCAGCCTCCAGCCGGCGAAAACTGGAACAAAACTGGAATTTCTGGCCGCGTGAGTCCGTATGGACCACTTTCGGGCCGCGTGCCGGGCCCTCGGACAGCCGGAACCGACCGGACAGCGAACTGCGAGACACTATTTCCGCTCGCGCCCACCCACATCCGTCGTTTACCCTCACCCGCGTGAGCAACGAGGTATCCGACCAGGTAGAAGACGCCGCCGAAGGCGGGCAACTCCGCGCCTCCACCCTGGAGCTGTTCTTCGACCTGGTGTTCGTCTTCACCATCACCCAGCTGACCCACGCCTTCAGCGAACATCCGGGCTGGCTCGAACTCGGCCGCGTGGCACTGATGTTCGGCGTAATCTGGTGGATGTATTCGGGCTATGTCTTCCTCACCAACGAGGTGGCTCCGAGCAGTACGGTGCGTCGCAGCTGGCTGCTGGTGGGGATGCTGGGGTTCTTCGTCGTGGCGCTCGCGGTGCCGGAGGCGTTCACCGGGTCGGGGCTGGCGTTCGGTATCGGCTACTTCGTGGTGAACACCGTGCACACCGGGCTGTTCTACTCCAACGGTGGCCGGTCGGCGAGTTCGGCGATTCTCCGGATCGCGCCGATGAATCTGCTGTCGGCCGGGCTGGTGCTCGCCGGTGGGCTGGTGCACGGGTGGCCCCGCTCTCTGATCTGGGGTGCGGCGCTGGCGGTGCAGATCGTCACCCCGTATCTCGTGGACACCGGTGGATTCGTCATCCGCGCAAGCCATTTCGCCGAGCGGCACGGGCTGGTGATCATCGTCGCGCTGGGCGAATCGGTGGTCGCCGTCGGCGCCGCGCTCGCGGGCGAGGAGATCAGCGTCGGGTTGGTGACGACGGTCGCGCTCGGGCTGGGGCTGGCCTACGTATTGTGGTGGGCCTATTTCGGTTTCGACGACGAGCGTGGTGAGCTGGCGCTGGAGGCCCTGCCCCGGACCGAGCGGGTGCGGCCGGCGGTACTGGCCTACGGCTATTCGATGTTTCCGCTGTTGATCGGAATCATCGTGACAGCGGCCGGAATTCGGCTGACCGTGGCGCACGGGCACGGCGCGTCGAGTTGGCCTGCGGCATGGGCGTTGTCGGGCGGCGTCGCGTTGTTCTTCCTGGGGCAGACGCTGTTCCGGACGACGTTGCGTCTGCCGCGGGCCTGGACCAGGCTGGCCGCGGTGCCGTTCACGTTGGCGACGGCGCCGATCGGGGCCACCTGGGCCGGGTGGGCACAGCTGGCCGTCCTGTTGGTGGTCGCCTTCCTCGCCGTGGTGGCCGACGACTACATCAGCCTGCGCCGCGGCGACAGCAGCACCTACGTCAGCCCCGCGACCGCCGTGCTGCGCGTGGTCCGTCGCGACGCCTGAGCGGCGCGACGGACCGCCACCTCAGCCCCGATCCGGAAGCGCGCACCCATCGGGCCCGCAGGCGTCCGCGTCACCGACGACCTCCAGGGCCGGCGCGTGGTCGGACCACGCCCGCTCCAGCACCTGGCCGAACACCTCGGCCGGCTGCGCACCGGAAACACCGTATTTGCGATCGAAGACGAAGAACGGAACCCCGGTGGCGCCGAGGCGCGCGGCCTCCCGCTCGTCGTCGCGGACCGCATCGGCGTAGGCATCCGGATCGGCGAGCACCGCGCGGACGTCCGCCTCGTCGAAACCCGCTTCGACCGCCAGCTCCACCAGCCGCTCCGAATCGCCGAACAACGGCCGGGCCTCGGCGAAATTGCCGCGGTACAGCGCGTCGAGCATCGCCTCCTGCTTGCCGCGGGCCAGCGCGTACTGCAGGAGCCGGTGCATGTCGAAACTGTTGCCGAGGTCGCGGCCCGACGTCCGGTAGGGGAGGCCCATCGCCTCGGCCTGCGCACCCAGGCCGCGTTCGTTCGCCTCGGCCTGCGCCTCGCTGATGCCGTATTTGTTCGCGATGTGCGGGACCACGGCCTCGCTGTGCCCGGCGGGCATGGTCGGATCGAGCTCGAACGACCTGTGCACCACCTGCACGGCCTCCCGATGCGCGAACCCGTGCAGCGCCTCCTCGAACCGGCGTTTGCCCAGGTAGCAGAACGGGCAATTGATGTCGGTCCAGATCTCGACCTGCACTGTCATGGAATCCTCGCTGGTTCGGTGGCACTGTGCTCCGATCGAGTCAACCCGCGCGAGTGGTATCGCTGTTCCGGACAGTGACGTGCGTCACGCAAACGGGGTGTCACGGACGGACCGCCTGCCTTGTCCCATGGCCGACATCGAATCCACCACCCCCTCCGGGAGTCACGATGAACGCCACCCCGACCCACGAGATCGTCGTCCTCGGCGCCGGCTACACCGGCATGATGGCCACCGTCCGCCTGGCCCACCGCACCCGTCGCCTGCCGGTGCACATCACCCTGGTCAACCCGTCCGAGCGGTTCACCGAACGGCTGCGCAGCCATCAGATCGCCACCGGCCAGGAACTCGCCGACCTGCGCATTCCCGAGGCGCTCGCCGATACCGGCGTCGATTTCCGGCGCGCGTGGGCTACCGCGATCGACACCGCCGCGCACCGCGTCACCCTCGACGACGGCACCGAACTGCCCTACGACACCCTGATCTACGCCCTGGGCAGCAGCGCCGACACCGATCGCGTGCCCGGTGCCACCGAACACGCCTGGACCATGAACACCCCGCAGTTCGCCCGCGGTTTCGCCGGACAGCTCGCCGCCCTGGCCGAGGCCGGCGGCACGGTCACCGTCGTCGGCGCCGGACTGACCGGTATCGAGGCCGCCACCGAGATCGCCGACAGCCATCCCGGTGTCACGGTCACGATGATCGGCACCGGCGAACCCGGCGCGATGATGGGCCCGAAGGCCCGCGCGTACCTGGTCCGCGCACTGGATCGCTTCGGCATCAACCGCCGCGTCGGCGCGCAGGTCGTGAAGGTGCTGCCGGATGCCGTCGAATTGGACACCGGCGAGATCCTGCCGTCGGACCTCATCCTCTGGACCGCGGGCGTGCGGGCCCCCGCGCTGGCCGCCGCGGCCGGGATCGACACCGACGCCCAGGGCGCGATCGTCACCGATGCCACCCTGCGCTCGGTCTCGCATCCGGATGTCTACGCCGTCGGCGACGCCGCCTCGGTCCGCCAGCCGTGGGGGCACATCCACGGCACCTGCCAGAGCGGTATGCCCATCGCCGCGTATGTGGCCGACACCGTCGCGCGGCGGCTGCGCGGCAAGGAGGTGAAGCCGTTCCGCTTCGGCTACATCCACCAGCCGGTGAGCCTGGGCCGCAAGGACGGCGTCATCCAGTTCACCCGCGGCGACGACACGCCCGGTCCCTGGTATCTGACCGGTCGTGCGGCGGTGCGCTACAAGGAGTTCGTGAGCTCGAGCCCGTGGCCCACGTTCCGGCTGAGCCGGCGGATCTCGATCCCCGCGAAGTTCTCCACCGGAGCCCGCGCCGCCGCCCGAGCGGCGAAGGCCACGGCGTGATCTCTTCGGCGCGACCGGATTCCGGTCGCGCCGAACACCGTTCGGATCCGTTCACCCTGGGAGACGATGACATCGTGCACGACGACCTTCCCGACCCGTTCCTCGAGCATCGGCGCCTGCTGTTCGGCACCGCGTACCGGATGCTCGGCACGGTCACCGATGCCGAGGACATCCTGCAGGACGCGTGGCTGAAATGGCGTGAGGTGGACCGTGATTCGGTCCAGCATCCGAAATCCTACCTGGTGCGCACGGTGACCAACCTGTCGCTGAACCGCCTCACCTCCGCCCGGGCCACCCGGGAGAACTATGTCGGTCCGTGGCTGCCCGAGCCGCTGCTGACCGCGCCGAACGCCGCCGAGGAGTCCGAGATGGCCGACACCGTATCGACCGCGATGCTGGTCCTGCTGGAAACCCTGACCCCGGTGGAACGCGCGATCTTCGTGCTGCGCGAGGTGTTCGGCTTCTCCCATGCCGAGATCGCCGGATTCCTCGACCGTCCGGAGGCGACCGTCCGCCAGATCGCGCATCGGGCCCGCAGCCACGTGCAGTCCCGTCGTCCGCGCTTCGACTCCGATTCCACTGCGCGCGAAGAGATCACGCGGAAGTTCCTCGCCGCGGCGCACGGCGGCGATGTGAACGCCCTCATGGAACTGCTCGCCCCCGACGTCACGCTGTGGAACGACGGTGGTGGCAAGGTCACCGCGGCCCGCCGCCCGCTGTTCGGTCCCGATCACGTCGCCCGCTGGCTGCTCGGTGCGATGGCCAAGCCCAGTTCGGCCGGCGCGCGGCTCGAGCCGGCGATCATCAACGACGAACTCGGCCTGCTCGTGGTGCTCGGCGAATATCGCGGCGGCGCGATCACCTACGAGATCGTCGACGGCCGCCTGCAACACATCTGGTTCCAGGTGAATCCGGAGAAACTGACCGGTCTGCAGCTGCCCGAGTCCGAACGGTGACCTGATATTCGCCGTGCGGCAACGCTCGGGCGAATAGAGTTGCGGCGGTCTCGGCCCGAGCGTCCGGGCCGGAAGTTTGCACAGCCGTAGGAGTTTCACCAGTGAAGAACGAAATGCGTTGCGCCGATGTCCGTTTATGGCGCATCGTGCTGATCGCCGGCATCTTCGTGACCGGTGCCACCCTGGTCACCCCGGCGGCGGAGGCCGCGCCGGCCTTCGTCTCCTGCCCCACGGGCGACTACGAGAACGTCGACCACGCCTGCGTGCAGCGGCCCGAGCAATCACAGACCGTGCCGGCCGGCGCGACGGTCCAATGCCGGGACGGCGAGTACAGCTTCGCCCAGCACCATCGCGGCGCCTGCTCCGGGCACGGCGGTGTGGACCACTGGCTCGCGAGCGTGCCGAACTGAGGCCAGACCGACGATTTCGGCCCGGCAGCGTACTGCCGGGCCGAAATCACTTGCCGTGGAGCGCGATTACTCGCTCTGCTCCGTGGTGGACGCCACCGCGCGCGGCGCCGCGCCGCGCACCTCGATCTTGCGGGCGGCCGGCTTCGGCGCCGTGACCTCGCGCACCCGGATCCGCAGGATGCCGTCGGCCTGCTCGGCCTCGATGGCATCGGCGGTGACGTGCTCGGGGAGCGCGAACTCGCGCCGGAACGAGCCGGTGCGGATCTCGCGGATCAGCACACCGTCCTTGTCGGTGGACTGCTCCTCACGACGCTGACCGGTGACGCGCAGCCGATGATCGGCGACCTCGACCGCCACGTCCTCGGCGGCGACACCCGGAAGTTCCAGGGTGACAACCACATCGGCCCCGTCCCGGGCGACGTCGGCGGCCGGTACGAAACCGGCGTGCGCCGGCCCGGCGCCGGCGAAGGCCCGCCGCACGATGGTGTCGAAATCCCCGTCGACCTGGCGCAGGAGCGCGGTGAACGGGTCCCAGCTGGTTCGGCGAACTGCAATAGCCATGGCGATTCTCCTGATCGTGTACCTGTCGTCCGGCCGAGTCCCGGAATTAGCACTCGGCCTCTGAGAGTGCTAACGGATGAGGTTCCCGCGATGTTCCCGCGCAGGTGGGAGACATGTGCACCCCCGGTGATCGACCCGGTTCGCGGCGATGCGAAAGAATGGACCGCCGTGTCGGCTGAAGAACTCGCCGTCGACCCGACGACGGCGGCGCGGCGCCTGCTGGGCGCGACCCTGCGCTCCGGTCCCGTCGCGGTGCGCATCGTCGAGGTGGAGGCGTACGGCGGCGACCCGGCCGGCCCCTGGCCCGACCCGGCGTCGCACTCCGGACGCGGTCGTACCCGCCGCAGCACGGTCATGTTCGGCCCGCCGGGCTTCCTCTACGTGTACTTCAGCTACGGAATGCACACCTGCATCAACGTCACGACGGGTCCGGACGGTACCGCGAGCGCCGTCCTGCTCCGCTCCGGCGAGGTGATCACCGGCCACGCCACGGCCCGCAGCCGCCGGCCCACGGCCCGCACCGACGCCGACCTGGCCCGCGGCCCCGGCAATCTCGGCAGCGCCCTCGGAATCACGTTGACCGACTACGGAACCCCGCTCCTGGACCCCGCCTCCGAAATCCGCCTGGAGCTACCCCCCATCCCACTCGACCCTGCCGAGATCGCGACCGGCCCCCGCGTCGGCGTCAGCCTCGCCGCCGACCGCCCCTGGCGCTTCTGGCTCCCCGCCTCCACCGCGGTCTCCACCTACCGCCGCAGCCCCCGAGCCCCCGCCGTCGGCCGATCCGCCTGACCCGGACCGATTGTCGCCGCCGCTGAGGGGCGGCAGGTCGAGGGCGTTCACTCTCCGGGACCGGAATGTGAACGCCCCCGGGCACGTCAGTGAACCTGCACCGTCCGGCGTTCCGGCAGAGTCGATTCGGCGACGGCGATGACCGCGTTCAGCGCCGCGCAGACAGTGGTCTCGCCGAAACCGATGACCCAGTGGACTTTTCCGGCGATCCGGTATTCCAGATAGGCGACCGCGGAGCCGTCACGACGGGTCTGGTGGGTCACCGAGAGCACCTCGATATCCGAGGCGAATTCGGCCGCCAGCGATTCCGCGAGTGCGGCGACCGGAACGCGGTATTCGCGGCTCACCCCGTCGACGTCGAGGTTCAGGTGTACCTCGGTGGCCTGAACAGTGCAGTCGGACAAGCCGATTCGACCGCCAGTGGGGGAGTAGGCGGTGGTCAGCAGATCGAGGAGTGTGGCCGCGGAGATCTCGGCGCCGGTGTCGTCGGTGCGCCGTTGCACGTGGTGCGCGAAGTCGATCTGCAACCGCCGGGGCAGATCCAGTCCGTACTCGGTCTGCAACAGGTAGGCGATCCCGCCCTTGCCGGATTGCGAGTTCACCCGGATCACCGCATCGTAGGAACGGCCGACATCGGCCGGATCGATCGGCAGATACGGTACCTGCCAAGCGATCTCGCGCTCGGAACGGCCCAGGCGGGCGGCCCGCTCGCGATGTTCGGCGAAACCCTTCTTGATCGCGTCCTGGTGGGTGCCGGAGAAGGCCGTGTACACCAGATCGCCCACGTACGGGTGTCGTTCGGGTACCGGCATCCGGGTGCAGTACTCCACGGTGCGCCGGATCGCGTCGATATCCGAGAAGTCGATCATCGGATCCACGCCCTGCGCATGGAGATTCAGCGCGAGGGTGGCGATGTCGACGTTGCCGGTGCGCTCACCGTTGCCGAAGATGCAGCCCTCCACCCGTTGCGCCCCGGCCAGCACAGCCAGTTCCGCACAGGCGATTCCGGTGCCGCGGTCGTTGTGGGGGTGCACCGACAGGATCACGCTGTCGCGCCGGGCGAGGTTGCGGTGCATGTACTCGATCTGATCCGCGTACACGTTCGGCGTCGCGACCTCCACGGTCGCGGGCAGATTCAGGATCACCGGCCGCCGGGGCGTGGCATCCCAGAGCGCGGTCATCTCCTCGCACACCGCCAGCACGTAATCCGGTTCGGTGAGCATGAACACCTCGGGGGAGAACTCGAATCGGATGTTCTCCCGATCGCCGGCCAGTTCCAGGATGTCCCGGCCACCGTCGCGGATCAGTTCCGCGACCTCGGCGCGGGAGCGGCCCAGCACCACGTCCCGCCACACGGGGGCGGTGGCCGTGTACATGTGGATCACCACATCGTTGGTGAGACCGGCCACCGATTCCATCGTGCGCTCGATGAGATCCCTTCGCGCAGGGGTGAATACGACGATCGTCACATCCTCCGGCGCCAGGCCGGCGGTACCGATCAGGCGGACGAAGTCGAAGTCGGTCTGTGAGGCGCTGGGGTAGCCGACCTCGATCTCCTTGTAGCCCATGGTGACCATGAGTTCGAAGAACCGGCGCTTACGGTCCGGATCCATCGGTTCGGCGAGGGCCTGGTTGCCGTCACGCAGATCGACCGGAACCCACAAGGGGGCCGCGGTGATCCGGTTGGCCGGCCAGTGCCGGTCCGTCAGTGGTACCGAAACCTTGTGGTAGACATCGGAATACCGATGCGAGGGCATGACGGAAGTACGCTGGCGATTCCAGTGGGAAGTCATGATTGTCGGCGAGTGCTTTCGCGTCGAAGGGGTCGACCGGCGCAGCACAGTGGCCCGCGAGCGGGGTGCCGGTCGTGTCAGACCCCGCCGCGGCGGAGAAGGAGAAGCAGCACACCCTGAGCCATGTGGCCTACACTAGACGGCGATAACTCCTCAGACAAGTAGAGAGGTTGGAACGCCGTGCCGCATGTCCGGAGGCATCCGCTGGCCGCGCAGGCCGCCGAGGTTCTGCTGGGGCGGATCCGCGCCGGGGAGTGGCCGCTCGGGCACCGGCTGCCGGGTGAGACCACCCTCGCGGCCCAGCTGGGGGTGGGCCGTTCGACGCTGCGCGAGGCGATTCGCGAGCTCGCCGGTCAAGGGGTGCTGGAGAGCCGGCAGGGCGCCGGCGTCTTCGTGACCGCGGTCGACGTGGTGGAGGACTGGGAGGCGGTGCTGCGCCGCGCCGACATCGTCACGGTGATCGAGGCCCGGCTGGCGATCGAGGCGGAGGCCGCGGCGCTGGCCGCCACCCGCCGCACCCCCGCGGATCTGCGGGCCATGCGCCGCGCGCTCACCGAGCGGGCCGCGGCCGGCGATCCGGTCGAGGATCTCGTCGACGCCGACACCGCCTTCCATCGCACGGTCATCGTCGCCGCCCACAACGATGTACTGCTCCAGATGTTCGACGCGTTCGTACCGCGCCTGCACCACGCGATGGTCGACATGCTGCGCATCCGCCCGCTGGCCGACCCGCATGCCGACCACGACGCGCACGAGCGGCTGTTCGAGGCGATCCGGGCCCGCGCCGCCGAGACCGCCGCCACCGCCAGCCGGGTCCATCTGACCGCGCTGAAAACTGCCTTCGCCTGAATCCGCCCGGGTGCGATGAATTTCCGGGGCGGCCCCCGTCTTTATCGGTGAGTGCGTTCGACAGCCGAACTGCCAAGCACCGGAAGGACATTCGCTATGACCACCGCCGCCGTCACCCAGAACCCCGCCCAGCCCCGCAAGATTCGCAATCGGGTCCTGTGGACCCTGCAGATCCTGCTGGGACTGTTCTTCATCCTCGCCTCCGGCCTGCCGAAGCTCGTCGGCCAGGCCGATGCGGTGCGCTCCTTCCAGGACATCGGCTGGGGCGAGTGGTACCGCTACTTCGTCGGCGTGGTCGAGGTCTCCGGTGGTATCGGCCTGCTGGTGCCGCGGCTGAGCGGCCTCGCCGCCGCCGGGCTGGCGATCGTCACGGTGTGCGCGGCAGCCACCCAGGCGTTCCAGCTGGGCAGCCCGGGCCTGGCGGTGTTCCCGCTGGTCCTGGCCGTGATCTTCGCCTGGATCGCCCGCGAGCGCCTCACCGCTCGCTGAAAATCGCTCGACCCGCCCGCACCGCCTCCGGCACTTCTGTCGGAGGCGGGGCGGCCGTTGCGCGCGACGGGCGGCGACCTGCGCAGAGCCGATCCGGCGACGTGCGGAAAGATAGGACGACGTGAGCGTCGACATCATCGATGAACTGACCTGGCGTGGGCTGATCGCACAGTCCACCGACATGGACGCCCTGCGGGCGGAGACGGCGAAGGGACCGATCACCCTCTATGCCGGATTCGACCCGACCGCGGCGAGCTTGCATGCCGGGCACCTGGTGCCGCTGCTCGCGCTGAAGCGTTTCCAGGCCGCCGGCCACCGGCCGGTCGTGCTCGCCGGTGGCGCCACCGGCCTGATCGGCGACCCGCGCGACGTCGGCGAGCGCGTCATGAACTCGACCGACACCGTCGCCGAATGGGCGGGCCGTATCCGCGGGCAGCTGGAGCGCTTCGTCGACCTGGGCGACGGCCCGAATGCCGCGATCATCGTGAACAACATGGACTGGACCGGTCCGCTGAGCACCGTCAGCTTCCTGCGCGACATCGGCAAGCATTTCTCGGTGAACGTCATGCTGGCCCGGGACACCGTCAAGCGGCGGCTCGAGGGTGAGGGCATCTCCTACACGGAGTTCAGCTACATGCTGTTGCAGGCGAACGACTTCCTGCAGCTGCGCCGCAACCACGGCTGCCGGCTACAGGTCGGCGGGTCGGACCAGTGGGGCAACATCATCGCCGGTGTCGAGCTGAATCGCCGGGTCGACGGCGAACACGTGCACGCGCTGACCGTGCCGCTGGTCACCTCGGCCGACGGCAAGAAGTTCGGCAAGTCGACCGGCGGCGGCAGCCTGTGGCTCGATCCGGAGATGACCAGCCCGTACGCCTGGTACCAGTACTTCGTGAACACCGGCGACGCCGATGTGGTCCGGTACCTGCGCTGGTTCACCTTCCTGGATCGCGACGAACTGACCGAACTCGAGCAGGCGACCGCCGAGCGACCGCACGCCCGCGAGGCGCAGCGCCGGCTCGCCGCCGAGATGACGACGCTCGTGCACGGTGAGGCGAACACCCGCGCGGTACAGCTGGCCAGTCAGGCACTGTTCGGCCGGGGTGATCTGCAGGAACTGGACGAATCGACGCTGTCGGCCGCGCTCTCCGAGGCCGCCACCGACGGTGAGGTCCCGGCGGCCACCGCGGAGGCGACCATCGTGGATCTGTTGGTGGCCTCGGGCCTGTCGGACAGCCGGGGCGCGGCGCGTCGCGCGGTCAACGAAGGCGGCGCGTCGGTGAACAACACCCGGATCTCCGATCCCGACTGGATCCCCGGAGACTCCGACTACCTGCACGGACGCTGGCTCGTCCTGCGTCGCGGCAAGAAGAACTTCGCCGGGGTCGTCCGCGCCGGCCGCTGACGACGGGCATGACCTGGGTCACATTCCCGCGGCCCAGGTCCGGTCACCCTTCGGTGACGTCGCCGTGACCAGCGCAAACGCTCGCTGTCTTGGGGATTTGACGCCGCGTTTTCCGACACGTAACTTAGTCCAAGTCAGAGCGACACGGACGCCGACCGGGGCCGAGAGGCCCACGGAAACGAGGCCGGACGATGAGCGCCTGGCCGTCATGCAAGGCCCACGACACCCGGAGCTTGACTCCCTGGGGTGAAGTGGTTAGGCTGGAAAAGTTGCCTCCTCAGAAGGTCGGTTAGTCCGGCTGGATGGTGAGTGCGCCTGTTCTTTGAGAACTCAATAGTGTGTCGATGAATGTCAGTGCCAAATATTTTTGGTTCCGGTTTCTCATACCCCCGTGTGGGGGACTGGACATTTAGTCAGCTTTTTTGAGCTGGCGTTGTTTTTGAATGTCGGGTTTTCGGACTCTGGCCTTTGAATTTTTCTGATTCGCCTGCTTCGGTGGGTGTTTCGAGAGTCTTCAACGGAGAGTTTGATCCTGGCTCAGGACGAACGCTGGCGGCGTGCTTAACACATGCAAGTCGAGCGGTAAGGCCTTCGGGTACACGAGCGGCGAACGGGTGAGTAACACGTGGGTGATCTGCCTCGTACTCTGGGATAAGCCTGGGAAACTGGGTCTAATACCGGATAGGACTACTGGATGCATGTCTGGTGGTGGAAAGATTTATCGGTGCGAGATGGGCCCGCGGCCTATCAGCTTGTTGGTGGGGTAATGGCCTACCAAGGCGACGACGGGTAGCCGACCTGAGAGGGTGACCGGCCACACTGGGACTGAGACACGGCCCAGACTCCTACGGGAGGCAGCAGTGGGGAATATTGCACAATGGGCGGAAGCCTGATGCAGCGACGCCGCGTGAGGGATGACGGCCTTCGGGTTGTAAACCTCTTTCGACAGGGACGA